>NZ_JAWRXJ010000005.1:0-560141 GCF_046535095.1 Pseudomonas sp. SIMBA_041 | reverse complement strand
CCAAAGCCAAAGCCAAAGCCAAAGCCAAAGCCAAAGCCAAAGCCAAAGCCAAAGCCAAAGCCAAAGCCAAAGCCAAAGCCAAACTAAAATATCCAGCCTCCCACAACCCTTACAGTAATTACCTCCCGCCCCTCACCACTCAACAGGCCGAGCGTTAGCTCGCCTGAAAGCTTTTGATCTGGCTTTTGATTCACCCGCCCCCTCGGGAGGCTGAGTGGAGGTGTGCATCCGGGGAGTGGCGCGTAGCGCCGTTCGACGCAGTCGAACACGCTGCATGTAGGTCGTAGCGAAGCAGACCGGAGGGCAGTGTCCCCGGATGGATACCGGAGCGAAGGAACGCCGAGCCTTAGCGAGGGGCCGGACGCTCGGGGCGAGCCTTTTGGGGTACTTTTTTGGCGTTTGAAAAAAGTGCCTCGCCGTAAGGGCGAAACCACAAGTGGCCGTTACCGCAGAAATGGATATGTACACCGAGGAAGAGAATGGTCGGCTGTCAGGACGCCATCGCGAGCAGGCTCACTCCTACAGTTTTGGACGGTGTACATCAGTAGGCAGTCAAAGCAGAAAAGTCAGTTCCCACAGGGTCCGAGTGAACCCTGAGGGAGAAAAAACCAGACTCAGGCCAGACTCTTGCTCACGACTTCAAACACATCGCTGGACAACTGACCCGAAGCACGAATCCGCTCCAGCTCGCCTTTCATCAATGCCTGACGCGCATCATCATACTTGCGCCAGCGAGTCAGCGGCGCCAACTGCCGGGAAGCGATCTGCGGGTTAAACCCGTTCAACTCGATCACCAGATCCGCCAGGAAGCGATACCCTGAACCATCCGCCGCATGGAAGTTGATCAGGTTCTGCCCGGCAAACGCACCGACCAGCGCGCGTACCTTGTTCGGGTTCTTCATGTTGAAGGCCGGATGCTGCATCAACTGACGCACACGCTCCAGACCACCCGGCAACGCACTGCCCGCCTGAACACTGAACCACTGATCCATGACCAGCGGATTGTCCTTGAAGTGCTCGGCAAAACTCGCCAGTGCCTTGGCCTTTTCTGCTTCAAACGACGAATTGACCAGCACCGCCAACGCCGTCAGGCGCTCGGTCATGTTATCGCTCGCCTCGAACTGCTCAAGCGTCGCCGCCAACACTTCCGGCCTGCCGCTGAGCATCAAGTACGACAGCGCAATGTTCTGCAACGCGCGACGAGCAAAGTGCTCGGCTTCGGCCACATAAGGGGTCTTCTTCGACAGGTCACGATTAGCCTGATAACGCAGCCACAATGCCTCAAACAACCCTTCAGCCAATTGCTTGCGAGCAAACTCACGGGCAATGTGAATCGCATCGACATCAGCCACTTCGCTGATTTCAGTCAGGTACGCCTCACCCGGCAACGAAAGCATTTCCGCAACCATGGCCTGGTCCAGCGTCTCGTCCGACAACACCGTGCGCAAAGCAGAAATCAGGCGCTGATCCAGCACCAGCGTTTCCCCCGCCTGATGCTGGGCAATCAGCTCTTGCAGCACTTGCACCGACAGTTGCTGACCGGCATCCCAGCGGTTGAAACCATCGCTGTCATGCTGCATCAGGAACATCAGTTGATCGCGGTTGTACGGGAAGCTCAGTTTCACCGGCGCGGAGAAACCACGCAGCAATGAAGGCAACGGCTGTTCAGCGATGTCGATGAAGGTGAACGTCTGCTCGGCTTCGGTCACCGAGATCACCCGCGATGTGCCCTGAGCGCTGGCTTCGCCGGACAGGCGCAAGGCAATCGCCGCGCCTTTGGCGTCCAGCAGGCCCAATTCCACAGGAATCACGAACGGCAGTTTTTCAACCTTGTCCGGGGTCGCCGGGCAGCTTTGACGGAAGGTCAGGCTGTAGGTTTTCGCCGCCGCGTCGTAGGACTCGCTCACCACCAAGCGCGGTGTACCCGCCTGGCTGTACCAGCGCTTGAATTGCGTCAGGTCGACACCATTGGCGTCTTCCATCGCCTTGATGAAGTCGTCGCAGGTCACCGCCTGGCCGTCGTGGCGGTCGAAATACAGGTCACTGCCTTTGCGGAAGCCGTCGGCCCCGAGCAAGGTGTGAATCATGCCGACCACTTCCGAACCCTTTTCGTACACGGTCAGGGTGTAGAAGTTGGAAATCTCGATGAAGCTGTCCGGGCGCACGGCGTGGGCCATGGGACCAGCGTCTTCGGCGAACTGGTGTGTGCGCAGGTAAGCCACGTCCTGGATGCGCTTGACCGTGGCCGAGTTCATGTCCGAGGAGAATCCGGCATCGCGGAACACGGTGAAGCCTTCCTTGAGCGACAGCTGGAACCAGTCGCGGCAGGTCACGCGGTTGCCCGACCAGTTGTGAAAGTATTCGTGGGCGACGATGGCTTCGACGCGCTGGTGCGCAGCGTCGGTCGCCGTTTCGGCGCGAGCCAGCACGGCGCTGGAGTTGAAGATGTTGAGGCCCTTGTTCTCCATGGCGCCCATGTTGAAGTCGTTGACCGCGACGATCATGAAGATGTCCAGGTCGTACTCGCGACCGTAAACCTCTTCATCCCAGCGCATCGACTTCTTCAGGCTGTTCATGGCGTGCTGGCACTTGTCGATGTTTTCCGGCTCGACGTAGATGCGCAGTGCCACGGAACGCTCGGTCATGGTGGTGAAGGTGTCTTCAACGCACCACAAATCACCGGCCACCAGCGCAAACAGGTACGCCGGCTTCATGAAGGGGTCTTCCCAGGTCGCCCAGTGCCGGCCGTCTTCGCCAGGGCCCGAGGCAATCGGGTTGCCGTTGGACAGCAGCACCGGATAGCTGTGCTGCTCGGCGACGACCGTGGTGGTGAACTTGCTCATCACGTCCGGGCGATCGAGGTAATAGGTGATCTTGCGAAAGCCTTCGGCCTCACACTGGGTGCAGAACATGCCGCTGGATTTGTACAAGCCTTCCAGCGCGGTGTTGGTTTCCGGGTGAATCCGCACGCTGGTGTCGACCGTGAACGTGGTGCTGGTCGGGTGCAGGGTCAGGTGATTGTCCGTCAACTGATAGTCGCTTTCGCTCAGCTCGCGATCAGCCAGGGTGACCGACAGCAGTTCCAGCTGCTGACCGTCCAGTACCAGCGGCGGCAAGCCAGGGCCGCGCTCGGGATTGCGGCGCATCACCAGTTGCGCATGGACCAGGCTGTGGTCCTCGAACAACTCGAAGGTCAGGTGCGTCTCGTCGATCAGGTACTCGGGCGCCTGATAGTCTTTCAGGTAAATCATCTTCGGTTGTTCGGTGCGCATGCTGGAGTCCTTACTGATGCACGGCGAGCTGATAAGCCGTGTATTTACGAATATTGATCACGCCGGTGTCGAAGATCAGGTATTGGCCCTTGACTCCCAACAGCGTGCCTTCGGCAATCGGATTCTTGTCCAGGTTGAAGCTGACGATCTTGGCCGGGTATTGCTCGACCGGATAGCGGATTTCGAGGGTTTCTACGTCGGCAATGGTCTGAATCGCTTGTAGGCCAAATCGTTCCTGCAGGGTTTGCAGGCCCTCGGCGCAGCTGTCGAACAGTTGATCACGCACTTCGGCCAGGTCCACCGACACCGCTTCGCCCTTGAGCAAGGCGCGCCAGTTGGTCTTGTCCGCCACCTGGCTGCGGAACAGGTCTTCGACGAAACCCGACTGCTGGCGGGTCGACACGCGCATGATCGGCAACGCCTGACGGGCACCCTGATCGATCCAGCGGGTCGGCAGCTGGGTGGCGCGGGTAATCCCGACTTTCACCCCCGACGAGTTGGACAGGTACACGATGTGGTCGGTCATGCAGAACTTCTCGCCCCACTCCGGCTCACGGCAGGTGCCAGCGTCGTAGTGGCAACGCTCGGGGCTCATGATGCAGATGTCACACTGCGCCAGTTTGGTCATGCACGGGTAGCAATAGCCCTGGCTGAAACTGGTTTTGGTCTTGCGCCCGCAATGGGAGCAAAAGATCGCCCCCAGGTATTCCAGGCGTACGGTGGTGCCGATCATTGGATTGACCGGCACCTCGACATCGCCCAGGCGAAACGCATACTGCACGTCGGACCCGTCAAGACGCGACGACATTTTACTGATTGCACCGCGGCCAATCTCGATCAATGGATGGCATCCGATTTGAACAGAATGTTCGGTACGCTGATCGACTTCGAACTGCATTCCTGCGGGCCCATGTAACCGGTGCGCTGGTCTTCGGGCAGGTTCTGGATTTCCCAGGCAATCATCGCTTGCAGCGACAGTTCGCGTTGTTCGGCGGTGAGTTTGCCACCGTCGGACCATTTGCCGATTTCCACCGCCAGTTTCAGGCTCTGGTAGATCTCGGGGGTGATGTTTTGGATCATTTCGTTAAAAGAGGACATCAGGGTCTCCGCGCTCTTTACTACATAAACTGATTTAGGCGGCCAGTTTACGGCGGTTGTACAAACCACCCAACAAACCGGTCAGGCATCCGACGAGCAACCCGCCGACGTGCGCCGCATTGGCAATTTCACCGAAGCCGATCATCGAGACCAGCCCGGACAGGCACAGCACCAACCACACCAGCATCATCACCAGCACGCCGCGCGGCAGGCGATAAGCCGGGTTCGGCGACAACAACTGGAAGATCCAGCAATGCCCGAGCAGGCCGTACAGCACGCCGGACAAGCCACCGAACAAGGTCGGACCACTGAAATAATACTGGGCATAGTTTGAGACGAGGCTGAACAGCAACGTCAGGCCGATCAGGTTGATGCTGCCCTGACGCGATTCGATGCGCCGGCCCAGCTCCCAGTACCACATGCCGTTCATGGCCAGGTGCAGGATGCCGAAGTGGATCAGCATCGGCGTTATCAGGCGCCACCACTGCCCTGCCGCCAGGCTGTCGGCCAACGGTACGAAACGGATGTACTCGCCGACCACGCGAAAATCGAGGAAGGTCAGCCAGCGCATCGTGTCGAGGTTTTCGCCCAGCAGCGTCACCGCACCCACCAGGATACTCAGCAGCAAAATCGCCGCGGTCGCCCTGGCGTAACGCAGTTGCTCGACGAAACCGGGGCGCCGAGTGGTTTGCGCTGCCGGAATGTCGAGCTGCTGATCGGGATCACCGGCCGGAAAACGTTCGTACAGCGAACGCACGTCTTCGCTGATGTTGGACGGCACCCACAGTACCTGCTCGCCCGCCTCCTCGCTGACGCGGTGCGGCACCTGCATGCGCTGCAGCAGTTTGACGAACCCGCTCAAATCCACCGCCAGCGGCAGGCGTAAAACGGCAACCACACTCATTGCAGCACCTCCGGCCGTTCGACATCGACCCAGACAAATTTATGCGGATCGAGCCGGGTTTCCTGATCCAGCCGGTAGGCGACCAGTTTGCCGTAGAGCACGGCGCTGTAATCCAGACAGGCCAGGTTCGGGCGAATCGGCGCCGGTTTGCCGCTGCGCCAGTAGTGGCCGACGAACAACAGTGGCTCGTCGACGCCATAGCGCAGCAAGGTATTTTTTTCCGTGGACGACAGTGGCGTCCTGGCCACGGGCTCAGGCAATGCGTCGGGCTGGAACACAATGTCTCCGTAGGTTTGCGGGTCGTCCTCCCAGAATTTGGTGCGGAAGAACGAACGCACCAGACCGTCGCCGCTGGTCATGGTCAAGCCATCGGGCAAGCGCATGTCGGTGCCGCGCAGCAACCGGTCGAACACGGTGCAGGCGAAACTGCCCGGCACGGCCGAGGCCTGGAGGAAATGCTCATCGACGCAACCGTTGGGAAACAATCCGCGCAACGGCTCGATCAGGCCCGAATCCCAGCACGCATGCACCACCCGGAAGCGCCCGGCATCGACGAACAATGGCATTTCGTAGAACCATTGCAGGAAGTCATGCCAGTCACCGGGATGGTCTTCGAACTGGGTCAGGGTTTCACCCAGCAACCGGGCATGACGCGGCGTGTGTTCACGGACGAACTGCTTGCCGCTGCCCGGTGGCGCCGGCGTGCTCCAGCCCAGCGCGTTGAATTCATGGTTGCCCATGATGCACAGCGCCTGGCCGGCCTCGACCATGTCATGCACGATGTGCAGCGCCTCGCGAATCCGCGGGCCGCGATCAATGATGTCGCCCACAAACACGGCCATGCGCGACGGATGCCGCCAGACGCCACCTTGTTTGTGGTAACCGAGCCGGTCGAGCAAGTGCTCAAGGGTCAGAGCGCAACCGTGCACGTCACCGATCAGGTCGTAGCTACGCGCGGGATCGAGCATCAGTCGCCTCCACCACCCAATCGACTGCCCCAACCGAGCTTGGTCCGGCAGACTTCGTAGTAGTTGTGGTCAAGCGGATGGATCAGCCGCAGCTTCTGCGCTTTTTTGCTGATGGTGATGGTGTCACCCGGCGCGCAGGTGAAGTGGTTCTGCCCGTCACAGGAGACTTGCGGGTAGATCTGCATATCTTTGGACACGACGATTTTCAGCTCACTGTTGCCATCGACCACAATCGGCCTGCCCGACAAGGTATGGGGGTACATCGGCACAATCACAATAGCGTCAAGCTTGGGGTGCATGATCGGTCCGCCCGCCGACAGCGCATAGGCCGTCGAACCGGTGGGCGTCGCGACGATCAGGCCGTCGGCCTTCTGGCTGCAGACGAACTGGCCGTCGATGTAGAGTTCGAACTCGATCATTCGCGTTGATTTGCCGGGGTGCAGCACCACATCATTGAGGGCATCGCCCTGACCGATGGCTTCGGCGTGCCGGCGGACTTCGGCTTGCAGCAGGAAGCGATTTTCCACCAGGTAGTGGCCATCGAGCACTTCGGCGACTTTGACTTCCAGCTCATCAGGGCGAATATCGGTGAGGAAACCGAGGCTGCCACGGTTGATGCCGAGTACCGGTATGTTGTGCTTGGCCAGCGCGCGAGCGGCGCCCAGCAGGCTGCCGTCGCCACCGACCACAATCACCATGTCACACACTTCGCCGAGCATCTTGCGGGACGAGGTTTGCAGGCCATGACCGGGAAGGACTTCGGCGATGGTGTCTTCGAGGATCACATGCAAGTGACGATCGAGCAGAAACCGTTTCAGTCGGCGGACGGTATCCAGCACCTGGGAACTGCCCAGGCGACCGATGATGCCGATATTACGAAATTGCTCCATGGGGTTCCTGCAAGGACGGCGAAAAAGACGATTATGGGCGAAAGCGCGGGATAGACAAAATCCTTTCAGCCACAAGGGTGTACTCATGTTTAGGGCTATGCTCGCAAGATGATCCTATTTCCCGATTTGCTCTCGTTGCCCCATCAGTTGCGCCACCCCGAAGTGCGCGACCTGGCCTGGGTCATCCTCGCGCCGCCGATGCTCGTTGATACGCCCTGGCCGCAGCGGCATCCGCTGGCCGGCAGTGAATGGGTGCAAGAACCGCAACGCCTGGAACGCTGGTTGCGGCAACTGGACCGTGACAGTTATGACTTGCTGCACTGGCTGTCCCAGGCCCGAACCCGGCGCTTGGGCCTGTATTACGAGCGGCTTTGGCAGTACGCGGTGCGTCACGCGCCGGGAATCGAGTTGATCGCCGCCAACCTGCCGATTCGCCGTGAAGGCCACACGCTGGGCGAACTGGACATGCTGCTGCGTGATCGCGACGGCGTGCATCACCTGGAACTGGCGATCAAGCTCTATCTGGGGCCGCAACATGGCGACGGACACGACACCGCGCAGTGGCTCGGCCCCGGCTGCCATGATCGACTGGACCGAAAACTGGCGCACCTGGCTCAGCATCAATTGCCCATTTCTGCCCGCGTCGAAAGCCGCGAAGTGCTGGCGGCCCTGGATATCCAGCAGTTCAGCGCCCACTTGTGGCTCGGCGGTTACCTGCTGTATCCGTGGCCGGGACAGGCCGAACCGCCCGGCGGCGCGCATCCGCAGCATTTGCGCGGTAGCTGGCTGCATCAGAAGGACTGGGCGGATTTTGTCGTGCAGCGCCCTTTCGGTCGCTGGCAGCCCCTGCCCCGCCATGCCTGGCTGGCGCCGGCGCATTATCCTGCGGAGCAGACCTGGAGCGTCGAGCAATTGAATGCGTGGCTCGGTACTCTGGAGCCGTTGGCGCCGGCGCAGTTGTTGGTGCGCCTGACCGAGAATGCCGAGGGGGACTGGGAGGAAGCGGAGCGGTTGTTTCTGGTGGCGAATCTTTGGCCGAATGTGCCGGGTAATGGTTGAGGTTTTGTAGTGCCTGCTCGCGATGAAGCCAACTCGGTCTAAACGGATAACCGCAATGCCAACGCCGCCAACGTCACCAGCAAAACCGGCACCGTCAACACCACCCCGACCTTGAAGTAATACCCCCACCCGATCCGGATGCTCTTGCGCTCCAGCACATGCAGCCACAACAACGTCGCCAGACTGCCAATCGGCGTGATTTTCGGCCCCAGGTCGCTGCCGATGACGTTGGCGTAAATCATCGCCTCCTTCACCACACCACTGGCCTGACTGGCATCGATCGACAGCAAACCAATTAGCACCGTCGGCAAATTGTTCATGATCGAAGACAGAATCGCCGTCAGCACGCCCGTGCCCATGGCCGCACCCCATACGCCGTAATGGGCAAAGCCATCGAGCCATCCCGCCAGATACCCGGTCAGGCCGGCATTGCGCAGGCCATACACCACCAAATACATGCCCAGCGAGAAAATCACGATCTGCCACGGTGCTTCTTTCATCACCTTGCGCGTGGAAATCTTGTGGCCGCGCGCGGCGATACCCAGCAACAACGCGGCGCACACCGCGGAAATGGCGCTGATTGGAATACCCAGTGGTTCCAAGGCAAAACAGCCCACGAGCAGGATCACCAACACCACCCAACCGGCATAAAACGTCGCCTTGTCATGGATCGCCGTGGCGGGCAGCTCCAGTTGTTCGGGGTCATAGTCCTTCGGAATGTCGCGACGGAAGAACCACAGCAGCATCGCCAATGTGGCCGCGACGCTCACCAGGTTGACCGGGATCATTACCGCCGCGTAACGGTTGAACGTGATGTGGAAGAAGTCGGCGGAAACAATGTTCACCAGGTTCGACACCACCAGCGGCAGGCTCGCGGTGTCGGCGATGAAACCGGCGCCCATCACGAACGCCAGGGTCGCCGCCGGGGAGAACCGCAGCGCCAACAGCATGGAAATCACGATGGGCGTGAGGATCAGCGCCGCGCCGTCATTGGCGAACAAAGCCGAGACCAAAGCCCCCAGCAACACCATATAAGCAAACAGTTTGCGCCCGCTGCCCCGCCCCCAACGAGCCACATGCAACGCAGCCCAGGCAAAGAAACCCGCCTCATCCAGCAGCAAACTGATGATGATCAGCGCCACGAACGTGCCGGTTGCATTCCAGATGATCTGCCACACGATCGGGATGTCGCTCAGGTGCACGACACCGAAAATCAGCGCCAGCACGGCACCGAATACCGCACTCCAGCCCACGCCCAGGCCTTTGGGTTGCCAGATCACCAGAGTGATGGTCAGCAGGAAAATGAGTGAGGCGATGAGCATGCAAAGCAACCTTGCGCGGAAAAACAAACCGCGATTCAGCCGCAACGCTCGACCAGAGTAAAGCCCCAATTTCGACACACCACGATCCCGTAACAGTTGATGGGCAGCGCGAGGCTCGTGTAGCAGCCTCGCGCTGCTCGTCAGCGGCTACAACAGGAGGGTTACAGTCGGATGACATGGCCTTGCATTGGCGCGACCTGGCCGTTGAACAGCCGTGTGATCACCGTCTGCGCCGCCTCATAACCGTCACTCTCCACCACCTCCAGCAGTGGATTGGCAGGCGCGGTCACTTGCCCATAAAACCGCTGCAACCCCTCGCCGATATGTTGACTGACCCGTTCCGCTCCCCACTCTGCGTTGCGCTTGCGCAGCTGGACCGGGGCGAAAAAGAACACCGGTTGCGGCCCTTCAATGGCGCTCAGTTGTGCCTCGTCGGTGCTTTGCGCGGAACCGGCGAAGCAGCTGTACACCAGTTGCCCGGCGAAATGCTGATGCACCCGGTCACGCAAACCCAGGTCGCCGGAAAAATCCACGTACAGCGTGGGACGATCATTGGCCAGGCTCGCCAGTTCGGCGTACGACACCGTGCGCTCATAACAACCGAGCGCTTCGACGAAGGTCTTGTTGCCGGCCGAAGTCAGCGCAACCCGTTCAATGTTGGGGTGGTTTTCCAGGCACACGGCGGTGCCATAGGCGGTTTTGCTCGAAGCACTGGAAGATACCAGCCGGGTCGCACCGAAAAACTGATTGTCTTGCAGGAAATCCGCCAGCATCGACGACGTCAGAAACAGCGGTTTCAGCAAAATCTGCAGGTTTTCGGTGTCGGGGCTGTAGTACGGATCCCAACTGCACCGGGTGTACTGGTTGTAGGCCGAGGTCAATGCCTGCCGGTGTTCGGCGGCGTCATAGAAACCTCGGTCGGTGACGCGCTCGGGACGCATCCACAGATGACTGGCAATCGGAAAGTAGCCGTAGAAGCGTTCTCCGACCGCGACCCCCTCCACGGTTGACGCGATCACATCGGCAAATCCCCACGCCGGAATGTGTGCCCATTCCTCAAGCCCTGTAGGAAAGAACCCCCAGTAGTTCATCGAATCGCCATAAGCGGCGTAGGTGATGTTGTTGGTGGTCAGCGCACAGCGGTCGATTTTCAGAATCACCTCCCCTTCGGCAGCAACGAGACTGCGCTGCTCCTGTTCGATTCGACTCTGGTCGAGGGCGTTTTTGCGGGTGATCAGCCGTGTTACCGTGCTCGGACTTTGCATCTTTCAGACTCCTGCTGCGAGTGAGTGGCGGGTAGCACCAGAGTAGTGGCAGCCGATGAAGAGCGGGTTCGGAAACACCAGGGGCACTGCGCCCACCCTCAATCCCCGCGCCAAACCGCTGAAACGGCCGAGTCAGGCCCGGGCGATCTTCACCGTGGAAGCGATTTACGAGGCGTTTGTTCGGATTTGGCGGCGTGATGGCTGGTCCGGGCTGACCACCCGAGCGGTGGCGCTGGAAGCTGGCGTCGCCATCGGGACGTTGTACGATTATTTTCCGAGCAAGGAAGCGCTGCTGTCAGGGTATGTCCGCCACTGCCTGGACAATCTGTTACAGCACATCGATGAACAGGTCGTACGACCCACGCATCTGGATTGGCAGGTGCGAATCAAACGCTTGATCCGCATGACCTGCGACCCGACGGATGCTGATCAGCCGTTGTTCGACTATGAATGGATGACCCTTGAACACCAGATCGCCGAACCCAAACACCACCGACGGGTGTTCCAGGAGTTGTCGCAGAAATGGCGCGAAGCGTTTGCCGCGTGTAGTGATTTGCCTGAGCATCCGTCAGATACAATCATCGATGCCTGGTTGATCACCGCCTGGGGTGGCCGGCGTTACTGCGTGACTGTGCAACCGGCGGCGGCACAAACGGCTGCGTGGCTGGCGGAAATCGAGTCGATGATCTGCGGCCGATTGCTGCCCTCCCCCTAATCCCCGTAGGAGTGAGCCTGCTCGCGATAGCGGTGTGTCAGTTGGCATTGATTTGGCCGACACACCGCCATCGCAAGCAGGCTCACTCCTACAGGGGAGAACGGTGTTTTCAGACTTTTTTGTGTTGTTCGACCCATTTGCCATAGGCATTGATGAAGCTCTGCAGGAACGGCTTCACCGACTCGGACAATTTACCCGCCTCGTCAAACGCCGAACCCGCCCCGCCCAGATAGGCTTCCGGCTGCTGCATACACGGCACATCCAGAAACACCATGGACTGGCGCAAGTGGTGGTTGGCACCAAATCCACCGACTGCGCCGGGTGAAACACTGATCACCCCACCCGGTTTTCCGCTCCAGGCGCTCTGGCCATAGGGCCGCGATCCCACGTCGATGGCATTCTTCAACGGCGCGGGTACCGAGCGGTTGTATTCCGGGGTGACGAACAGCACTGCGTCGGATGAACGTACTTGTTGCCGGAAAGTGCTGTAGGCTGCCGGCGGTGAAGCACCATCAATGTCTTCGTTGTAGAGCGGCAAGTCGCCGATTTCGACGATTTGTAGCTTGAGATTGGCCGGTGCGAGGTCAGCCAGGGCCAATGCTACCTTGCGATTGATCGATGCCTTTCTCAAGCTGCCGACCACGACGGCGATCGTATAGACGTTACTCATGGAAGATGTCTCGACTGTCCGATGGAGAGAACTTGTAGGTATAGATGACGAATCACCCAGCGGGCTCTGAATTTCACCGCCCCTGACTATTTTTTTCTTGTAGGAAAACTTACTTCGCCCAACCACGGTCTACAGAACCGAAAATTGAGTGAATTATCTCCAGAGGTTCTAAACAGATGGCAGCAGTACTTGTCAGTCAGTTCCATGCAAGAGATGCGGAAGGCCGCGTTTATTCCGTGCATGAGTTCGAGGAATCCACCCCGTCGGCGGACGGCCTCGGCGGCTCGGAGCCTGTCACCACCTACAAACTGGCCATTGGCGATCGCGTCAGGAAACTCGATGACAACCAGTTTGTGCTGGTTCAATCGGACGTGACCATCGTGCGTGAACCCAACAAATTCGTCGGTAGCGTGCCGGACGCCAACGTCGCTTCATAACCCCGCGTTATGAGCAGAAGTCATATGCGCGCACTTGAGTTAGGATTCAGTCACTGATTCCCTCACCTGCTGAACATGGACTTCACGCATGCGTTTACGCCATATCGAAGTGATCCACGCGCTTGTGCAGACCGGTCACCTGGGCACCGCCGCCGAATGGCTGCAGTTGCCGGTGACCGAGGTTGAAGGCATTTTGCGCGAGGCCGAGGGTCAGTTGGGTTTCATGCTGTTCTCCAGCGTGCGTGGGCGCTTGCAGGCGACCCGCGAAGCGCGGGAGCTAGAGGCACAAATCGCCCACATCTATGAAGCGCTGGAGCCTGTTCAACGCTTGGCCGCCAGCCTCAAGCAGTATCAGGCACCGCCCCTGCGCATCATCTGCACTCCGCCGCTCGCCCAACACTTGTTGCCCCAGAGCATCGCCACGCTGCGCCGTCGCCTGCCCGATGCGCCTTGCAGCCTGCTGAGCCAACCAACCCGCGAAATCATAAAATCCCTGTTGTTGCGCGAAAGCGATTTGGGGTTGAGCCTGCACGATCCCGATCACGCCGACATCCATTGCCAGGTGATTGCCCAAGGCAAGCTCCAGCTGTTGGCGCCCCATGGCTGGCTGCAACCCAAGCAGAAATACATTTCATTGCAGGATCTGGCGGGCCAGTCGATGGTCGGCCTCGAAGGCCACGATCCGCTGAGCCGTGCCCTGGAGAACAAATTGCAGGCGTTGCGTCCAGCCCCGGTTGTGCATATTCGAGTGCAGACGCATCAGATGATGCGCAGCATGGTCGAGGCCGGTGAAGGCCTGGCGATTGTCGACCCGTTTACCGCCCTGGGCGCCAAAACCAGTGGACTGGATGTGTGTCCGCTGGCCCCGGCGGTGCCAGTCAGCCTCTACGCCCTGTCCCTGAAAAACGGCGAGCCAGCCGCCGCCATTCAGACCCTGCTGGACATTGTCACGGAACAAGCCGCGGCGATGCTGGCGAACTGATCGGGTGTTCCAGCGCATTATCGAACAAGCGATACCAGAACAGCGCCACTTCGGCAGTGTTCGGATCGATTCCGCGATAGCGCAGATGATCCATCCCGCCAATCACGTAACCACAACGCTCATAGAGCCGGCAGGCGCCGAGGTTGTTGTTTTGGGTTTCGAGCATGATGCCCGGCAGTTTTTTCTTGCGACTCCAGAACTGAGCCACGTCCAGCAAGGCTTTGGCCACCCCGTGGTGCCGCGCCGGGGCATGCACCGCCAGCTCGTCGATATGGGCAAAGCCATTCCAATTGGTGCTGACCACCAGATGACCGACCGGCTCATCGTCGAGGTACGCCATGAAAATCGCACTGTCGGCGGCATCGCGAAAGCTGCTGAATTCTTCCGGGTCGATGCCGTAGCACTTTCGATAAGGGGTGATCGGCGTAATCAACCACTGTTCGACTGGTTTGCCGATTTCGGCAGCACCATAGGCGGCAACTTCAAAACTGAAATCACTGCCCCAGATATAGGCCGCAAAGCCGTCATCGGCGACACGCACCGACAGGCCGGGGTACTTGGGATTAATGACAGGTTGCATACTGGGAAAGGTCCTCATTCCTTGATGCAATCGACGGTGTAGTGCCGTCCATTGCCCTCGTCTTCGTGTTGCAATCCATGCACATCGACGACGAATCCTGGGAAACTGCTATCAAACGTCCTTGCAAATGAAAGATAGTCGATGATTGACCGGGTCGACTCGGTGAACCGCTCACCCGGCATGATCAGCGGAATGCCTGGCGGATACGGAACCAGCATCACCGCAGCGATCCGCCCGTCCAGGGCATCGATCGACACCGCCTCTACCTCGCCCCGTACCAGATGATCATAGGCGTCAGCGGGCTTCATGACGATTTCCGGCAGCACGGTGTACATGCGCTTGAGGTGTTTGGCCGTGGCATTGCTGCGATAACAGGCGTGCAGTTGATCGCACAAATCGCGCAGGCCCATGCCTTGATAGCGCCCGACACTCTGTTGCGCCACACAGGGCAGGCAATTGGCCAGGCTGACGTTAGCGTCGTAGCTGCGCTTGAACTCCAGCAGCTCGGTCAACAGCGTGCTCCATTTGCCTTTGGTGATGCCCATGGAAAACAACACCAGGAACGAATACAGCCCGGTCTTCTCGACCACCAGCCCGCGCTCCCAGAGAAATTTGCTGACCACTGCCGCCGGAATCCCGCGCTCGCTGAGCGCACCGCCCGCGGTTAGCCCGGGCATGACCAAGGTGACTTTGATCGGATCGAGCAACACGTAATCGTCGGTGACACCGCCAAAGCCGTGCCAGTCGGCATCGGGCTGCAAGAGCCAGTCTTCGGTGACCACGCGGTCGATGCCTTCCACCGACGGCGGCTGCCAGATGGAAAACCACCAGTCATCCGCCGCGATGTGTTGCCGCAGGTTAGCCAGGGCGCGACGAAAGCTCAGGGCCTCGTCGAACATTTCCTGCAACAGCGAACGCCCGGCCGGGCCTTCCATCATCGCCGAGGCCACGTCCAGCGAGGCAATGATGCTGTACTGCGGCGAGGTGGAGATGTGCATCATGAACGCTTCATTGAAACGGTCGCGGTCCAGTTGCCGCGCCCCACCGTCCTGAACATGAATCATCGAGGCCTGGCTGAATGCGGCCAGCAACTTGTGCGTGGAATGCGTGGTGAACACCAGCGGGCTATCTTCGCTGCGCGAGGTGCCCATGCCGTAGCGTCCGGCGAAGAACTCGTGAAATGCCGCGTAGGCGTACCAGGCCTCGTCGAAATGCAACACCTCGACACTGTTGCCGAGGTTCTGCTTGATCAACTCGGCGTTATAGCAGAGGCCGTCGTAGGTCGAGTTGGTGATCACCGCCAGTTTGACCTTGGGCGCTCGGCCCTTGGTCAGCGGGCTGGCATCGATTTTGGCCTGGATTGATTCGCGGCTGAATTCGCTCAATGGAATCGGGCCGATGATCCCCAGTTCATTGCGTTCCGGGCACAGGTACAACGGGATCGCGCCGGTCATGATGATCGAATGCAACACCGACTTGTGGCAGTTGCGATCCACCAGCACCAGGTCATCGCGCGCAACCATGGAATGCCAGACGATTTTATTGGCGGTCGAGGTGCCATTGATCACGAAAAAGGTGTGATCGGCGCCAAAATTGCGCGCAGCGCGAGCTTCCGCCTCGGCCAGCGGACCGGTGTGATCGAGTAGAGAGCCCAGTTCGGGCACCGACACCGACAAATCCGAACGCAGGGTGTTCTCCCCGAAAAACTGGTGAAACGCTTGCCCTACCGGGCTCTTGTGATACGCCACGCCACCGCCGTGGCCCGGGGTGTGCCAGGAATAATTGGAGTCGGCGGTGTGTTGCACCAGTGCCTTGAAAAACGGTGGCAACAAACCGTCCAGGTACTTGCGCGCAGCCCGGGCCACTTGCCGGGCCAGGAACGGCACGGTGTCTTCGAACAGGTAAAGAATCCCGCGCAGTTGATTGAGCTCGGCCATGGCATCGGCTGGCGCGTTTTCCAGCGTCACTTGTTCGCCGAGGGCAAAAATCGGCAGGTCCGGCGCCCGCACTCGCGCCAGGCCAATCAGTTCGGCCATGTTCTGCAGCAAATGCGAGTGGGTGCTGGGGTCTTCGGCGGCAATCAACATGCAGGAGAGGCCGTGATGGGTCGACGCGACTAGCCGCCCTTCGGCGTAATCCACCGCCGAAACGATGCTGAAGCCTTCCTGTTCCAGCTCCCGGGCGATGCCCCGCACGCGATCACCGGCGACGGTGTCGGCCTTGATGTCGCGGTGGACAATCAGGACCGGGAATTTCAAATCTTTATACATGGGGCTCAGTGTCCTGAGGCGGCAGACCGTGGCCTGCCAATACCCTCAGGGTAGAGGGTTGAGGCGAATGTGGCGAGTGGCGATGCCCCAAACTGGGTCACCGGCAGCCCAAACACGCCCCGTAGCAGCTGACGAGCACCGCGAGGCTGCTACAAATCAGGCCTGGGCCTTGGCGTCCGCCAGTTGCTGCCACAGTGACGGGGCACCGGCGGCTTTCGCGATGGCTTCAAGACGTGCGACATGCTGGGCCAGGTCATCTTCGCTGGCGCGGATGATTCGGGCGCGTGGGCGGTCGGCTGGCAAGCGGCGGATTTCGGTGGCGGAGTTGTCCGCGCCTTCGCCGGAGCCATTACCGTCTGACGCATTACCGGCCAGCGACAGGCTGGTCTGGCCACCGGTCATGGTCAGGTAAACGTCGGCAAGGATCTCGGAGTCGAGCAAAGCGCCGTGCAGTTCACGGCCCGAGTTGTCGACGCCATACCGTTTGCACAAGGCGTCGAGGCTGTTGCGCTGCCCAGGGTGACGTTCCCTGGCCATCATCAGGGTATCGAGGATCGAGCAGTGTTGTGTGATGTCCGCACGCTCGTGCTGGCCCATCAGGGCGAATTCGTTGTTGATGAAACCAACGTCGAACGCCGCGTTATGGATGATCAGCTGCGCGCCTTTGATGAACTCGAAAAACTCATCGGCCACTTCGGTGAAACGCGGTTTGCCCACCAGGAATTCGTTGGTGATGCCGTGGACGCCAATGGCGCCTTCGTCACTCTCGCGATCCGGCTGCAGGTAAACGTGAAAATGCCGACCGGTCAGGCGCCGACCGATCAACTCGACACAACCGATTTCGATAATCCGGTGGCCGTCTGTCACCGGCATGCCGGTGGTTTCGGTATCGAGTACAACGGATCTGGTGGCCATCAGTGCTCAGCTCTCAACGGGTCAATCGTGCAAAAGCGGCGATGTTAACACGCTCGCCCAGGTCTTTCAGAGACACCGCGTTTTGCCTATCGCGAGCAAGCTCGCTCCTGCAGGGATTGATCGTTCCCACGCGGAACAAGGGAACGATCAGGGTAGATTTATGCCTGTTTGTAGCCGCGCACTTCATCCACGCCCCGGTTGGCCAACTGGTCAGCCCGCTCGTTACCGTGGTGACCGATGTGCCCACGCACCCATTTCCAGGTGACGTTGTGGCGATTGACCTGCTCATCCAGCAGCTTCCACAAATCAGCATTTTTAACCGGCTCTTTCGCCGCTGTTTTCCAGCCGCGCTTCTTCCAGTTGTCCATCCATTCGTTGATGCCTTTCATCACGTACTGTGAGTCGGTCACCAGCAGCACGTCGCAGGAGCGCTTGAGCTCTTCGAGGCCACGAATCGCACCCATCAGTTCCATGCGGTTGTTGGTGGTATTGGCTTCGCCGCCCCACAGTTCCTTTTCAACGCCTTTGCACACCAGCAGTGCGCCCCAGCCGCCAGGGCCCGGGTTGCCTTTGCAGGCGCCGTCGGTGAAGAGTTCTACGCTATCGCTCATGCCAATCTATCCAGAAAATGCGGTGGCTCGCCGATTCGTGATCGACGATGCCCGAGGCCGGGACTGACCCGGCCGGGAAAATAAAAGGTATTACGGGTCGATGCGACGGCGATTGACCTTGGCCATCGGCAAGGGAATCAGCTTGCCCATCGGTTCGCGTCGTTCCTGACGCAGCGGACGCAAACCCACGACAATCTTGCGCGCCACCAACAAATAGAAGCCGCCGCCCGACAGTTGCCAGTCACCGGCCTTGCGCTCCCAACCGGCCAGACGAGCTTGCCAGGCGGGTGACGCAAGCGGCGGACGATAGCACCCGAAGCGGCGTTTCTCCAGCGCGAAACCCAGCAGGTTCAACCAGTCGGCGACGCGTGACGGCGAGATACAGCGCGCCTTGCGCAGGGCGTCATGGGCGAACACATGGCGCAGGCCCCAACTGCTCCAGGGGTTGATGCCAATGATCAGCAAATGCCCGCCGGGCCGCACGCTGCTCGCCGCTTCGCGCAGCAAACCGTGGGGCGACAGGCAGAAATCCAGCCCATGCTGCAACACCACGACGTCAGCGGCGTGCTCGCTCAACGGCCAGGCTTGCTCTTCACACACGATCTCGACACCGGGCAATGGCGCACCGAGGCGCACATTGCGCTGTACTTGCGGAGCAGACGGTGGCGTCTGGGCCGACGGACCGTAATGCACCAGGTAACCGCCGAAGAAACGCCCCAACTCGTCTTCGAGCATGCGTCGTTCTTCGTCCAGCAAAAATTGCCCGATAGGGCCGGACAGCCATTCACGGGCCGCGCTGATCAATGTCAGCCACTCGGGATCAGCCTGAGCGAACGCTTTATCGGTCATTGCATTCTCCAACGCGCCAGGAAGTTCTAAGATGCGCCATTGTTTTCCGCTTGGCGAATCCGACGATGATACAGATCAGTGCCCTGCCCGCCTTCACCGACAACTACATCTGGTTGTTACAAGACCACCGCACCCAGCGCTGCGCCGTGGTCGATCCGGGCGATGCCGCGCCCGTGCAGGCCTGGCTTGCGGCGCATCCGGGTTGGGTATTGAGCGATATTCTGATCACTCATCACCACCATGACCACGTCGGTGGCGTCGAGCAGCTGAAAAAAGCGACAGACGCGACCGTCTACGGCCCCGCCAGCGAATCCATCCCGGCGCGGGACGTCGCGCTCAAGGACAACGACCGGGTCAGCGTGCTCGGCTGGGACTTCGACGTGTACGCCGTCCCCGGCCATACCCTGGGGCACATTGCCTACTACCACCATGGCTTGCTGTTCTGCGGTGACACCCTGTTTGCCGCCGGTTGTGGCCGTTTGTTCGAAGGCACGCCGGAACAGATGCACACCTCTCTGGCACGCCTGGCGGCGTTGCCCGAAGATACGCTGGTGTATTGCACCCACGAATACACCCTGAGCAACCTCAAGTTTGCCGCAGCGGTCGAGCCAGAAAACCTCGACACCGCCGAGCGCCTCGCCAAAGTGACCCAACAACGCGCAGCCGGAATCATGACCCTGCCGTCGACCCTGGCCCTGGAAAAGCTCACCAACCCGTTTTTAAGGGTTGATGAAACATCTGTTAAAGAAAAAGTGGACGAACGGAATGGTCCCGATAACCGGGCTCCGAGTGCGGTTTTTGCTGCGTTGCGGGCTTGGAAAGATACGTTCTAGGCCGTCATGCTATTGCAATGAAAATTCTGAATGGTTGACCGCAGGGGGTACCCTTTCTAGAATCGGCCGACATTTTTGCCCGGAACTTACTTCCAGCCAATGTCGTCATCTATTCGTAAAGCCATCAATTCAGACGCATTGACCCGCTTGGCTCAAGCCATCGCGGTGGCTGTGTCCGCCACTCTGGCGGGCTGTTCCAGCCATGTGCCGCAGACCGACGCGGCACATACCCCGAATATCGCCGCTCGCGCCAAACAGAAACCGATCTGGCTCAGCGAAAAACCCTCGCCGCAAGTACCGCAGGACGTCTGGGAGCGCATGCGCCAGGGCTTCCAGTTGCAGGACGGCCTGGGCGTCAACCCGCGTATCGAGCAACAGCGACTGTGGTTCGCCAGTAACCCGTCGTTCCTTGAAAACGCCGGCGAGCGCGGCAGCCTCTACATTCACTACATCATCGAACGCCTTGAAGAACGCAACATGCCGCTGGAACTGGCGCTGCTGCCAGTGATTGAAAGCGCCTACAACCCGATGGCCTATTCCCGGGCCGACGCGGTGGGTCTTTGGCAATTCATCCCTTCCACCGGGCGTTACTACAACCTGCGCCAGACCCGTGCCTATGATGGCCGACGCGACATTACCGCCTCGACCACCGCGGCCATGGATTACCTGACCCGCCTGCACGACATGTTCAACGGTGACTGGCTGCTCGCCCTCGCCGCCTATAACGCCGGTGAAGGCACCGTCAGCCGGGCCATCGAGCGCAACGAAAGGCTCGGCCTGCCGACCGATTACTGGAACCTGCCGCTGCCAGCGGAAACCCAGGCTTACGTGCCGAAGCTGCTGGCCTTGTCGCAAGTGGTCCTGTCGCCCGAAGCCTATGGTGTGAACCTCAGTCCGATCGCCAACGAACCGTACTTCCAGGTCGTCGAAATCAACCAGCGCATGGACCTGTCCAAGGTTGCCGAGGTTGCCAACATCGACGAAGACGAACTGTTCCAGCTCAATCCGGCGTTCAAACAGCGCACCACGCTCGATGGCCCCCAGCACTTGCTGGTGCCAACGTCCAAGGCGCAGTTGCTGACCACCAGTCTGTCGACCATGCGTCCGGAAGAATTGATCAGCAAGAAGCCTCGCAAACCGGTCTTTGAAGGCGCAGACGATGTTCAACTCGCCAGCGTCAAGCGCACCACTTACCGGGTCAAACGCGGCGACAACCTCGGCACGATCGCCAAGGCCAATAAAGTCGACGTCGAAGACTTGCAACGCTGGAACAAGTTGACGGGCAAGCACCTCAAGACGGGGCAGACCCTGGTGATGCAGGACACGACCAAGCGCAGCAACGGTCGCGTCAACACGGTCGTCGCCGCCAACAGCAAAGCCGACAAAAAGAAGCCGCAGACCCAGTACAAGGTCCAGCAAGGCGATTCGCTGTACATCGTCGCCAAGCGCTTCAACGTCGAGATGCAGCACCTCAAGCGCTGGAACCCGCGCGTTGGCCAGGCGTTGAAGCCTGGGCAGATGCTGGTGGTGTCTTCGCCACGCTAAAAAGAGCCCCTGAATTCAGGGGCTCTTTTTCGCCTGAAGGTTTTCACTATGCCCTGTAGCCGCTGGCGAAGCCTGGGTCCGACTGCGCAGCAGTCGTCAATTCAGGCGGCGCGGTGATTCAGGAAAATAGTGGTCACCAGTTTACGACTGCTGCGCAGTCGGACGCAGGCTTCGCCAGCTGCCACATGGGCCCGCAAGTTCAATTAACCCTGCATTAACCCCCTGTCTTTTTCCTGTCGATACAAGCTGTTACTGTACGGGCCACAATGCCCAAGCCGCCTGGATCGGATCTCTGACTTGAAGCGTCCCCTCCTCCTGCTCCTGATCAGCCTGGCCTTCAGCTCCCCCGCAAGCGCGACGATCAGCGAAAGCCACGGTTATGCGCAGTTCGGCACGCTCAAGTACCCGGCCCGATTTACCCACTTCGACTGGGTCAACCCGCAAGCGCCCAAGGGCGGTACGTTGCGGGTGATGGCGTTTGGCACCTTCGATACGCTCAATCCTTATACCTTCAAGGGCTCAAGCCCGGTTTCCACCCCCAACTTCCTGCAGTACGGCATCAACGAGCTCAATGAGCCACTGATGGTCGGCACCGGCCAGTACGCACCGTCCGGCGACGAACCGACCTCCAGTTATGGCCTGATCGCGCAATCGGTGGAATACAGCGAGGACCGCAGTTGGGTGGTGTTCAACCTGCGGCCCGAAGCGCGGTTCCACGATGGTTCGCCGATCACCGCTTACGACGTCGCGTTCTCCTACCGCTTGTTGCTCAAGGAGGGGCATCCGCAGTACCGCACCAGCCTTCAGGAAGTCGCGCGGGTCGACATCCTTAACCCGCAACGCATTCGTTTTGTGTTCAAGCGCGCCGGCAACCCATTGCAGATCCTGCGCCTCGGCGAATTACCGGTCCTGTCGCAACATTACTGGAAAGGTCGCGACTTCAAGGCCACCACCTTCGAGCCGCCTCTGGGCAGCGGGCCGTATCGCATCACATCAGTAACGCCCGGACGGCAGATCGTTTTCGAACGGGTCAAGGATTACTGGGGCAAGGACCTGGCGGTCAATCGCGGCAAGTACAACTTCGATCGCATGGAAGTCGAGTTCTACCGCGACAGCGACGTCGCCTTCGAAGCGTTCAAGGCCGGCGAGTTCGACGTTTACATCGAGCATCAGGCGAAGAACTGGGACAACGGCTACAACTTCCCGGCCGTACGCCGCGGCGACGTGATCAAGGCGCAGATCCCGCATCAGATCCCGACCCAGAGTCAGGGCCTGTTCATGAACACCCGACGCCCGACTTTCACCGAGACCAAAGTCCGCGAAGCCCTGGGGTTGATGTTCGATTTCGAGTGGACCAACCGCACGCTGTTCAGCGGCGCCTACAAGCGCGCGATGAGTTACTACCCCAACAGTGAATTCGAAGCCACCGGGCTCCCGGTCGGGCACGAATGGCTGATGCTCAAGCCCTATCGCGAGCAGTTACCCGCCAAGCTCTTCACCGAGCCGTTCAGCCTGCCGCACACTGACGGTCGCGGCATCCCCCGGGAAACCCTGCGCAAAGCCCTTGGGCTGCTCGCTGAGGCCGGCTGGAAGCTCAATGGCCAGCGATTGCAGAATGCCGTCGGGCAACCCCTGCGATTCGAGATCCTGCTGGTCAACCCGAACCTGGAGCGCATCCTCCAGCCCTACGTCGAAAACCTCGCGAGCATTGGCATCGACGCACGACTGCGCACCGTTGACCGCGCCCAGTACAAACAGCGCCTCGATCAGTTCGACTTCGACATGATCTTGATGACCCTCAACCAGACCCTCAGTCCGGGTCTGGAGCAATGGCAGTATTTCCATTCCAGCCAGATTGGCGTCAAGGGCAGTAAAAACTACGCCGGCATCGCCAACCCGGTGGTCGATCACTTGCTCGAACAACTGCTCGCCGCCCAGAGCCGCGACGAACAAGTCGCCGCCGGCAAAGCCCTTGACCGCGTGCTGCTGTGGCAGCACTACATCATTCCCAACTGGTACCTCAATTATCATCGCCTGGCCTACCGCAACCGGTTCGCCTTTGTGACCACGCCGCCCTACACCCTGGGCCTGAGCGCGTGGTGGCTGAAGTCTTCGGAGAAAGATCAATGAAACCCGTACGCACCCTGCTGTTGCAGGCCAGCGGACTGCTGTTCGCCGGGCTGGCCTGCGCCGCCCCGCAACACGCGGTGACCCTCTACAACGAGCCGCCGAAGTACCCGGCCGACTTCAAGCATTTCGACTACGTGAACCCGGATGCACCCAAGGGCGGGATCTTTCGCCAGGCCGGTTTCGGGGGCTTCGACAGCCTCAACCCGTTTATCAGCAAGGGCGTGCCGGCCGACGATATCGGCATGATCTACGACACCCTCGCCCGGCAAGGTTTGGACGAACCGTTCACCGAATATGGCCTGGTGGCCGGCAAGATCGAGAAAGCCCCGGACAACAGTTGGGTGCGTTTCTACCTGCGCCCTGAAGCGCGCTTCCACGACGGCCATCCGATTCGCGCCGAAGACGTGGTGTTCAGCTTCCAGATGCTGACCAAGGACGGCGCCCCGCTGTATCGCGGTTACTACAACGACGTCGAGGAAGCGGTCGCCGAAGACCCGCTCACCGTGCTGTTCAAGTTCAAGCACTCCAACAACCGAGAGCTGCCGCTGATCCTCGGCCAGTTGCCGGTATTGCCCAAACACTGGTGGGCCAACCGCGATTTCAACAAGGGCAACCTGGAAATGCCGTTGGGCAGCGGCCCGTACAAAGTCAGCGAAGTGAAGGCTGGACGCTCGATTCGCTATGAGCGGGTCAAGGATTACTGGGGCAAGGACTTGCCGGTCAATCGCGGGTTCTACAACTTCGATGTGATGACCACCGATTACTACCGCGACAACACCGTGGCGCTCGAAGCACTCAAGGCCGGGCAGTTCGATTACTGGCTGGAGATGACTGCGAAGAACTGGGCCAACGCCTACAACGTTCCGGCCGTTACCGAAGGCCGGCTGATCAAGGAACAGATCCCCAACGGCAACCCCACCGGCATGCAGGGTTTCGTGTTCAACCTGCGTCGCCCGGTGTTCCAGGACGTGCGCGTGCGCCAGGCCCTGACCTTGTTGCTGGACTTTGAATGGACCAACAAACAGTTGTTCAACAGCGCCTACGCGCGCACCCGCAGCTATTTCGAAAACTCGGAAATGGCCGCCACCGGCCTGCCGGATGCCGATCAACTGGCGATCCTCGATCCGTTTCGCGGCAAGATCCCCGAGCAAGTGTTCAGCGAAGCCTTCGAGAACCCGACGACTGACGGCAGCGGCATGATTCGCGACCACCAGCGCCAGGCCTATCACCTGCTGCAAGAGGCCGGCTGGCGGATCGTCGACGACAAAATGGTCGACGCCACCGGCAAACCGGTGACCATCGAGTTCCTGCTGGCCCAGACCGAATTCGAGCGCGTGCTGCTGCCGTTCAAGCGCAACCTCAGCGACCTCGGGATCGACCTGGTGATCCGCCGCGTCGACGTCTCGCAGTACATCAACCGCGTGCGCTCACGGGACTTCGACATGATCGTCGGCAGCTTCCCGCAGTCCAGTTCACCCGGCAACGAACAGCGTGAATTCTGGATGTCGGCCGCCGCTGACAAACCCGGCAGCCGCAACTCCATGGGCCTCAAGGACCCGGTGGTGGACCAATTGGTCGAGCAACTGATCAACGCCGATTCACGCAAAAGTCTGGTGGCCCATGCCCGCGCACTGGACCGCGTGCTGCAATGGGGTTATTACGTCATCCCCAACTGGCACATCAAGACGTGGCGCGTGGCGTACTGGAACCACATCGGTCATCCGAAAATCTCCCCCAAGTACGATATCGGCATCAACACCTGGTGGGTCAAGCCAGACGCGACACCGGCGATAGAAGTCGAAACCAAACTGCAAGCCGACCCTGCGGGCACGGAGTAATCAGATGCTGGCGTATATTTTTCGGCGACTGCTGCTGATCATTCCGACCTTGTTCGGCATCTTGCTGATCAACTTCGTGATCATCCAGGCTGCGCCCGGCGGGCCGGTGGAGCAGATGATCGCCAAGCTCGAAGGCTTTGAAGGCGCCACCAGCCGCATTGCCGGTGGCGGTGCCGAAGTGTCGGTGGCCGGTTCCGCCTATCGCGGCGCGCAGGGCCTGGACCCCGCCTTGGTGAAAGAAATCGAGCACATGTACGGCTTCGACAAATCGGCGCCGGAACGCTTGTGGATCATGGTGAAGAACTATGCGTCGCTGGACTTCGGCGACAGCTTCTTTCGCGATGCCAAGGTGATCGACCTGATCAAGGAAAAGATGCCGGTATCGATCTCCCTCGGGTTGTGGAGCACGCTGATCATGTACCTGGTGTCGATCCCGCTGGGGATCGCCAAGGCGACGCGGCACGGCAGCCACTTCGATGTCTGGACCAGTTCGGCGATCATCGTCGGCTATGCGATTCCGGCGTTCCTGTTTGCGATCCTGCTGATCGTGGTGTTCGCCGGCGGCAGCTATTTCGACTGGTTCCCGTTGCGTGGGCTGACCTCGAATAATTTTGCCGAACTGAGCATGGGCGGCAAGATCCTCGACTACTTCTGGCACCTGGCCTTGCCCGTGACGGCGCTGGTGATCGGCAACTTCGCGACCATGACCCTGCTGACCAAAAACAGCTTCCTCGACGAGATCAACAAGCAGTACGTGGTCACCGCCAAGGCCAAGGGTCTGACCCGCCATCGCGTGCTGTACGGCCATGTATTCCGCAACGCCATGTTGCTGGTGATCGCCGGATTCCCGTCGGCATTCATCGGGATTTTCTTTACCGGCTCGTTGCTGGTGGAAGTGATTTTCTCCCTCGACGGCCTCGGGCTGATGAGTTTTGAAGCGGCGATCAATCGCGATTACCCGGTGGTGTTCGGCACGCTGTTTATCTTCACCTTGCTCGGCCTGGTGGTGAAACTGATCGGCGACCTCACCTACACCTTTGTCGATCCGCGCATCGACTTCGAAAGCCGGGAGCATTGAGATGAACCTGTCCCCGCTCAATCGACGTCGCTTCGAACTGTTCAAGGCCAACAAGCGTGGCTGGTGGTCGCTGTGGCTGTTTCTGCTGCTGTTCGGCCTGAGCCTCGGCGCCGAGCTGATCGCCAACGACAAACCGCTGGTGGTGCATTACGACAACGGCTGGTACTTCCCGGCGCTCAAGCGCTACCCGGAAACCGCCTTCGGCGGCGAATTCCCGCTGGAAGCCAACTACAAGAGCCCGTACATCCGCGAACTGCTCAAGGCCAAGGACGCCTGGGTGCTGTGGGCGCCGATTCCGTTCAGCTATCAAAGCATCAACTACGACCTGAAAGTCCCGGCCCCGGCGCCGCCGTCGACGGATAACCTGCTGGGCACCGACGATCAGGGGCGCGATGTGTTGGCGCGGGTGATCTACGGTTTCCGCATTTCGGTGTTGTTCGCCCTCACCCTGACCATTCTCAGTTCGATCATCGGCGTGATTGCCGGGGCCTTGCAGGGCTTTTATGGCGGCTGGGTGGATCTCGCCGGGCAACGCTTCCTGGAAATCTGGTCCGGGTTGCCGGTGCTGTATCTGCTGATCATCCTCGCCAGTTTCGTGCAGCCAAACTTCTGGTGGTTGCTGGGGATCATGCTGCTGTTTTCGTGGATGAGCCTGGTGGATGTGGTGCGCGCCGAGTTCCTGCGCGGGCGCAACCTCGAATACGTGCGCGCGGCGCGGGCGCTGGGGATGCAGAACGGCGCGATCATGTTCCGCCACATCCTGCCCAACGCCATGGTCTCGACCATGACCTTCATGCCATTCATCCTGACCGGCGCCATCGGCACCCTGACCGCGCTGGATTTCCTCGGCTTCGGCTTGCCGCCCGGCGCGCCGTCGCTGGGCGAGCTGGTGGCCCAAGGCAAATCCAACCTGCAAGCCCCATGGCTCGGCATCAGCGCGTTTGCGGTGCTGGCATTGATGTTGAGTTTGCTGGTGTTTATCGGCGAGTCCGCTCGCGATGCCTTCGACCCGAGGAAGTGAAATGAATCAGGACAATCTGATCGAAGTGCGCGACCTGTCCGTCGAGTTTGGTATCGGCGAGCGTGCTCAGCGCGTGGTCGAAGGTGTGAGCTTTGACATCCGCCGCGGCGAAACCCTGGCGCTGGTCGGTGAAAGCGGTTCCGGCAAGTCGGTCACGGCCCACTCGATCCTGCGGCTGCTGCCCTACCCGATCGCGCGGCACCCGACCGGCACCATCGAGTACGCCGGGCACAACCTGCTGAACATGGGAGAGAAGACGATCCGCCACATCCGCGGCAACCGGATCGCGATGATCTTCCAGGAGCCGATGACGTCGCTCAACCCGCTGCATTCCATCGAAAAGCAGATCAACGAGGTGCTGGGCATCCACAAGGGCCTGATCGGCAAAGTGGCGACCAAGCGCACCCTGGAACTGCTGGAGATGGTCGGGATTCCCGAGCCGGAAAAACGCCTGAAAGCCCTGCCCCACGAATTGTCCGGTGGCCAGCGCCAGCGGGTAATGATCGCCATGGCCTTGGCCAATGAGCCGGAATTGCTGATCGCCGACGAGCCGACCACCGCGCTGGACGTGACCGTTCAGCTGAAAATCCTCGAATTGCTCAAGGAATTACAGGCCCGTCTGGGCATGGCACTGCTGCTGATCAGCCACGATTTGAACCTTGTGCGAAGAATTGCACATCGCGTATGTGTCATGCAGCGCGGTTGCATCGTCGAACAGGCATCGTGCGAAGAGTTGTTCCGCGCGCCGCAGCATCCGTACACTCGGTTACTGCTGGCAGCGGAGCCCAGCGGCACGCCGGCGACCAATGTTATCGGGCCGCCATTGCTGCAAGTCGAGGACTTGAAAGTCTGGTTCCCGATCAAGAAAGGCCTGCTGAAAAAGACCGTTGACCACATCAAAGCGGTGGACGGGATCAATTTCAGCCTGCCTCAGGGGCAGACCTTGGGGATCGTGGGTGAAAGCGGTTCGGGCAAATCGACGCTCGGCCTGGCGATTTTGCGGTTGATCGGCAGCAAAGGCACGATCCGTTTTGAAGGCAAGCAGCTAGACTGCCTGACGCAGAACGAAGTTCGACCGTTGCGCCGCGAGATGCAGGTGGTGTTTCAGGACCCGTTCGGCAGCCTGAGCCCGCGGATGTGCGTGAGCCAGATCGTTGGCGAAGGCCTGCGGATCCACAAGATGGGCACCGAGGCGGAGCAGGAACAGGCGATTATTGCGGCATTGAAGGAGGTAGGTCTGGATCCGGAAACCCGGCACCGCTACCCCCACGAATTTTCCGGCGGGCAACGGCAGAGAATCGCCATTGCCCGGGCATTAGTGCTAAAACCGGCGTTGATTTTGCTGGACGAGCCGACGTCGGCCCTCGACCGCACCGTCCAACGCCAAGTGGTGGAGCTGCTGCGTTCACTGCAAACCAAGTACAACCTGACGTATTTGTTTATCAGCCATGACCTGGCTGTCGTCAAAGCGCTGAGCCACCAGCTGATGGTGGTCAAGCATGGCCAAGTGGTCGAACAGGGAGACGCGCAAAGTATCTTTGCCGCCCCCCAACATCCGTATACACAGCAGTTGCTGGAAGCCGCTTTCCTGGCACCAGCCACTGCGTAATAACCTGAAAGAGAGGAGCAACACATGGGTTTTCTCGCCGGTAAGCGCGTACTGATCGTCGGTGTCGCCAGCAAGCTGTCCATCGCATCCGGCATCGCTGCCGCCATGCATCGCGAGGGCGCTGAGCTTGCCTTCACTTATCAGAACGACAAACTCAAGGGTCGTGTCGAAGAGTTCGCCCAGAGCTGGGGTTCCAACCCTGACCTGTGCTTCCCGTGCGACGTGGCCAGCGATGAAGAAATCGCCAAGGTCTTCGTTGAACTGGGCAAGAAGTGGGACGGCCTGGATTGCATCGTGCACTCCGTCGGCTTCGCTCCGGGCGACCAACTGGACGGCGACTTCACCGAAGCCACCACCCGTGAAGGTTTCCGCATCGCTCACGACATCAGCGCCTACAGCTTTGTGGCCTTGGCCAAAGCCGGCCGCGAAATGATGAAAGGCCGCAATGGCAGCCTGCTGACCCTGTCGTACCTGGGCGCCGAGCGCACCATGCCGAACTACAACGTCATGGGCATGGCCAAGGCTTCGCTGGAAGCTGGCGTACGTTACCTGGCCGGTTCCCTGGGCCCGGACGGCACCCGCGTCAACTGCGTATCGGCTGGCCCGATCCGCACCCTCGCCGCTTCCGGCATCAAGAACTTCCGCAAGATGCTGGCTGCCAACGAAGCGCAAACCCCGCTGCGTCGCAACGTCACCATCGACGAAGTCGGCAATGCCGGCGCCTTCCTGTGCTCGGACCTGGCGTCCGGCATCAGCGGCGAAATCATGTACGTAGACGGCGGCTTCAACACCACCGCCATGGGCAACATCGAAGAGTGATCTTCGGTTAGTCGTGAAAAACCCGCCGATCTGGCGGGTTTTTTTTGCCTGCGATTCCAGAAACCATGCGATCCCACTGTAGGAGTGAGCCTGATCGCGATAGCGGTGTATCAGTCGACATCTGTTTTGAATGTTAGGCCGCTATCGCGAGCAGGCTCACTCCTACACGGGATTTGTGTTTAGGCACTGGGCGAACAGTTGCTGGATCGGCTGCGTACGCTGGCTATAACGCTGCAGCAGCACGATCTCCCGATAAAACGTCAACTCACCCAACGGAATGATCCTGACCTTCGCCCCATACTCCAGCCACAATCCCGCTTCCGGCAGCAGCGACACGCCCAACCCACACTCAACCATTTTCACAATGGCTTCCAGTTCATCCAGCTCCAGCGCCACGTGCACGTCAATCTGCTGTTCACGCAGAAACCGTGTCACCAGACGTCCGCCGAACGAGTTGCGGTCATAGCGCACATGCGGATGACTGGCGAGGATGTGTAATGGGTCATCGCCCTCAAGGTCCATCGGAACGATCAGCACGAACGGTTCCCGGCGAATCACCTGCGCCGACAACTCCTTGGGCAGCTCAAACGGCGGCTTGATCAAAATGGCCAGGTCCACCTCACTGGTGTCCACCTGACTCAACAGATTCAGCGACACGCCCGGCACCAGTTTCGGCTCCAGCAGCGGTGCCTGCTGCCTCAAGCGCAACAACGCCTGGGGCAACAACCCGGTCTGAGCCGTGGCCACAGCACCAATCTTCAACTCGCCGCGATACTCGCTGACGTCATCACTGACTGCCATGCGGCTGAACGTTTCCAGCATCTCCCTGGCCATCGGCAACGCCCGTTGCCCCGCCGCATTAAGAATCGCCTGGCGCCCCGTACGGTCGAACAACCGGATACCCAGCGCCTGCTCCAGATTGCGCATTTGCGCGCTGACCGCCGACTGCGTGAGGCCAATGTGCATCCCGGCCGCCGCAAAGGTGCCGTACCGCGTCACGGCAATGAACGTCTTGAGTTCGCGCAGCATGATCGCCCCTGATTGATCGAAATAATTTGAGCTCGACGCAAAAACTATCGTCTTTTAATCAAAAAGCACAGCGCTAAACTCAGCGTCACACAACGACCATCCGAGGCTTGATCGATGCAATTGTCCCCTTTCCACTTGGCGATCCCGGTGTATGACCTGACCGCCGCGCGAAATTTTTACGGTGAGGTATTTGGCCTGGAAGAGGGTCGTTCCAGCGATCACTGGGTCGATTTCAACTTTTTCGGCCATCAACTGGTGATTCACCTCGCGCCGAAAAACGCTTCTCAGGAAGCCGCGCACACCAATGCCGTGGACGGCCATAACGTGCCTGTCCCGCATTTCGGCGTGGTCTTGAGCATGAATGAATGGGAAGCGCTGGCGCAGCGGCTGACCGCGCTGGGCACGGCGTTCGTGATCGAACCGGGCATTCGCTTTCAGGGCCTGGTGGGCGAACAAGCCACCATGTTCCTCTTCGACCCTTGCGGGAATGCGCTGGAGTTCAAGGCGTTCAAGGACATCAGTCAGTTGTTTGCCAAATGACCCGCCTCGCCCCGGACGCCACGCGTCTCAGCGAGTCGGTGATCAACGGTGAGACGACGCCTCTCGCCATTGCAGAATCGATGATCGAGCGCATTCTTGCGCAGGAACCGGATATTCAGGCCTTCGTCTCGTTCGACGCCCGACAGGTACGCGCCGATGCCGCGCAGAACAAGGGTCAAGGGCTGCTGGCCGGCGTGCCCGTGGGCATCAAGGACATCTTCGACACCGCTGAGTACCCCACGCAATTTCACTCACCCATTTATACCGGCCATCAACCGTCCCGGGATGCCCACGTCGTTACACTGCTGCGCCAGGCCGGCGCGCTGATCATGGGCAAGACCCACACCACCGAGTTTGCCTATATGCAGACCGGTCCAACCCGCAACCCCCATGACCTCGCTCGCACGCCAGGCAGTTCCAGCGCGGGTTCGGCTGCAGGGATGGCAGCGGGTTTCTTTGCATTGGCGCTGGGCACCCAGACCGCTGGCTCATTGCTCAAGCCGGCGTCCTACTGCGGCCTCTTTGCCTTCAAGCCGTCGCTGGGGCTGGTGTCGCTGGAAGGGGTAAAACCGCTGGCGCCGAGCTTCGACACCGTGGGTTGGTATGGTCGATCGGTGCGCGATCTGCAGTTGGTGGCGCGAGTGCTGATCCCTGGTTTCGTCGTACCTGACGTCGAGCGGCGTCCACTGCGATTGGGTTTCTGCCGCACATCACGCTGGGATCAAGTGGACCGGCAAGTGGCTCAAGCTCTGGAACAGGCTGCGGATCAGCTAAGAAACGCCGGTCATCAAGTGAGCGACGTCCGGCTACCCGATGAATTTGCCGGGGTGTTCGACGACCATCAACTGATCAATGACTGCGAAGGCGCCCGTTCGCTGGCAAAGGAATTTCAACGGCACCGGACTCAATTGAGCCCTTCGACATTGGCCATGTTCGAGCGAGCGGCGGCGACCAGCTGGGAACAGGAGTCAGCTGCCAAGGCACGTCTGGCCCGACTTGCACCAGTTTTGGAAGAGCATTGCCAACCCTTCGACGCCATGCTCGGCGCCTCCTGCGGGATGGTCGCGCCTGTCGGCCTTGAAAGCACCGGACCGTCAGACTTCATCAAGTTCTGGGGAGCGTTTGGCTGGCCGCAGATCAACCTTCCCTTGAATCGCGTCGAAGGTCGTCTACCGATCGGGTTACAGCTGATCGGACGGTTCAGAGACGATGGTCACTTATTGCGTACCGCCGAGCACGTAGCCGCGGACTTGCAAAGTATCGCTCAACCCTGAATTGACAGCGATTTTCCAGCGCGCATGGCCTCATCGACCACAGCCAGCAGTTCTTCCGCGCACTGATGCAACTGCTGCTCACATTCGATCTGTCCGAGACTGAAGTGCAGGTCAGAACGGCGATGCACCGTGGCGTTACGCTCAGCGAGTATTTCTTCGAGTCGCGCCCGGATAGCGGCGATATCCACAATGCTTGAACCCAGCAGCAAGGCAACGAATTTGTCGCTGCCGAGCCGGCCGACCACATCGCTTTCGCGAAACGCGATTCGCAGCACATCCGCGAAGGTTTTCAGCGCACGGTCGCCCTCGGCGCGGCCATACAGATAGTTGATGTGCTTGAGCTCATCGAGCTTGAAATGCAACAGCGTCGTCGGTTTGTCCAGTTGCTGGCAGGCGTCCAGCCCCTGTTGGGCCAATACTGTGAAACCGTGGCGGTTGGGCAGCAGCGTCAACTCATCCATGCTCGCCATCTGCACGCCCATCAGCTCTTGCTCAGCCTTGTGGGCCAGGTCGCGCAGTAATTGACGCTCCTGTTGTGGCGAACGCAATGGATCAGCGCGAACGCCGTTTTTCACCGGTTTGCCTGGGATCAACATGACTCACTCCAGTGGCGGGTATGGTCTTTAGAGTCGGCCATACCTGCATTGACTCCCTGTTAACGGACCGCCGGTCAGCTACCCAGCACCGGACAAGGGCCACCCGCCTCGGCCCACAGCTTGAATTGCGTGACAAAAATGTCGTGCGGCACCGGCACCGGTGCCCTGCCCTCACCAGGATTCCAGCCCCACAGCACCAGTTTGTCGTCGCTGACGTGTTTGATCAGTGCAGCGAAATCACGGTCGCCATTGCTGGCGCGGTCCTTGATCATCGCGCACAGTTTGTCCGCCGGCAGGCCGATCCAGGCCATCTTGTGCGACGCGGGCGGCAGGCTCCAGTGCGGCGCGCCCGGTGGCGCGTGCGGCCCGTAACTGGCCGGCGGATTGGCCTCGGCGTGACAGGTTGCACAGGGCAGTCCGGCCGCGCCCTTGCCGTCCATCCCGCGCACCACGTTCATGGCATGCGGGGTTCCGGCATCAAACTGCAACGGCGAATCCCCCGGAATGTGGCAGTTCTGGCAACGCGGACTTTGAAAGACTTTCTGCACCGTATCGAATGCCTTGATCGCTTCCTTGTCGTCCGCAAACAGGTCTTCGGCGTAGCCCGCCAGACCAATCAACAGCACCGCGCCCAACATCAGATGTCGTTTCATGTCACACCCCCGACAGTTGCAGCGGCAGCTCGCGCAAGCGCTGCCCGGTCAGGGCAAACACTGCGTTGGCGACGGCCGGTGCGGTGGGTGGAACGCCGGCCTCACCGATGCCGCCGGACCGTTCGGTACTGGGCACGATATGCACCTCCACCACCGGCATTTCGTTGAGCCGCAACACCTGATAATCGTGGTAATTGGATTGCACCACCTCCCCGTCCTTGAAGGTCAGTTTGCTGTGCAAGGCGAAGCCGAGGCCGAAGGTGATGCAGGATTCCATTTGCGCCGCGATGCTCATCGGGTTGACCGCAATCCCGCAGTCCACCGCGCACACCACCCGGTGCACACGGATTTTGAGGTTGTCCTGGGACACTTCGGCGACGTGCGCCACGTAGCTGCCGAACGACTCGTGCACGGCGACGCCCAAGGCGTGGCCGTCCGGCAACGGCGCGGTCCAGTTGGCTTTTTCAACCGCCAGATTGAGCACGCCCAAGTGCCTTGGATGGTTCTTGAGCAAGGTTCGTCGGTATTCCACCGGATCCTTGCCGGCCGCCTCGGCCAGCTCATCGATCAACGATTCCATGACGAACGCCGTGTGGCTGTGCCCGACCGAGCGCAGCCACAACACACTGATACCGGTTTTCGGCGAGTGCAGCTCCACCTCGTGATTGGCCAGGTCTTCCAGATAAGGGCTGTCGGCGACACCTTCCACCGAAGTCTTGTCGACCCCATCCTTGACCATGGTCGCCGCAAACGCAGTACCGTCCATGATCGACTGCCCGACCATCACGTGTTTCCAGGCAATCGGCATACCGCCGGCATCCAGGCCGATATTGGCCTGATGCAGGAACATCGAGCGGTAGTAACCGCCGCGAATGTCGTCCTCGCGTGACCACACGGTTTTCACCGGCGCGCCCGCCGCTTTGGCAACCTGCACGGCTTCGGCGACAAAATCCGAGGTCGGATTGGCCCGGCGACCGAAGCCGCCACCGAGGAATTCGGTGTGGATTTCCACCTGTTCGGGTTTGAGCCCGGTGATCTTGCCCGCGATCATTTGATCCAGTGTCTGAAACTGCGTACCGGTCCAGATTTCGCACTTGTCCTCGGAGATTTTCACCGTGCAATTGAGCGGCTCCATCGGCGCATGGGCCAGGTACGGCACGCTGTATTCAACGTCGATCTTCTTCGTTGCTTTGCCCAGTGCCGCCGTTGCATCGCCTGCCTTGCTCGCCGAACGACCGGGCGTGGCAGCCAGTTTGCGGAAACTCTCCAGCAGCTTCTGGCTGTCGAGCCCGGTGTTCGGCCCCAGGTCCCAGTCGACTTTCAGCGCATCGCGCCCCAGCTTCGCGGCCCAGTAATGATCGGCAATTACCGCCACGCCCGTGGGCACCTGCACCACTTTATGCACGCCCGGTACCGCCAGCGCTTCTGCGCCTTCGAAGGATTTGACGCTGCCGCCGAACACCGGCGAGCGGGCGACCATGGCGGTCATCAAGCCGTCGAACTGCACGTCCATGCCGAACGTGGCCCGCCCGGTGATTTTCTCCGGTGTGTCCAGGCGCTTGGTGGGTTTGCCGATGACCTTCCAGTCCTTGGCCTCTTTTAATTTGATGGAGGCCGGATCCGGCACCGGCAACTTGCCGGCGTCGTCGGCCAGTTCGCCGTAGGTGGCGCGCTTGTCACCGGCAATGACCACACCCGACTCGGTACGGATCTGCGAAGGCGCAACGTCGAAGCGCTTGGCCGCCGCTTGGATCAGCATCAAACGCGCCGCTGCACCGGCCTGCCGGTAGCGGTCAAACTCCATCCAGGTCGACGTCGAGCCGCCAGTGATCTGCATGCCACCAAACCCGGCCAAACCGTAATCAGCGGCCGAGGCTGGTGAATGCTCGACGCGAATGGTCGTCCAGTCGGCGTCCAGCTCCTCGGCGATCAACATGGTCAGGCCGGTCCAGATGCCCTGGCCCATTTCCGAATGGCCGAGCAGTACGGTGACGCTGTTGTCGTTGCCAATGCGCAGGAAAGCATTGGGTGCAAAAATGTTGCCCTCATTCTCCGCGCCCACGGCGAAACAATGGGCGCCGGGGATGACGAACGCCACCACCAGCCCACCCCCCAACAAAACACTGCCCTTGAGAAAACGGCGACGTGAGACATCCAGGATACTGTTCATCGTTCTGATTCCCTCCACATGGCATCAACCGATCTCGGCGGCGCGTTTGACCGCCGCACGAATCCTTGGGTAAGTGCCACAACGGCAGATGTTGCCGGAGAGCGCCTGATCGATGTCGCTGTCGGTGGGCTTGGGAATTTTTGCCAGTAACGCGGCGGCGGACATGATTTGCCCGGACTGGCAGTAACCGCACTGCACCACGTCGAGTTCGGCCCAGGCTTGCTGCACCGGGTGCGAACCGTCAGTGGACAGGCCTTCGATGGTGAGGATTTTTTGCCCGTTGGCCACGGCGGTCGCGGGCGTGATGCAGGAACGTAATGGCGCACCATCGACGTGCACGGTGCAGGCACCACACTGGGCCATGCCGCAACCGAATTTGGTGCCGGTAAGGTGCGCGACATCGCGCAGGACCCAGAGCAGCGGCATGTCCGCGGGGACATCCAGCGCCTGATCCTTGCCATTGATGTTGAGGGTCAGCATTGCGAATTTCCTCAGACTCACGGTGTTCTGAAGGGCGTCGCCATGACAATCAAATGCCTGTGCGCGCCTTGGGTTATCCCTTCAGCTAAGCGCAAAATGCCGGGCGAGACCGGTTCATCGACCACCGGTCACACCTTGAACCCCAATCTGATGGCTGTTTTGCCGCCGCCAAACCCGCGACACTGCGTTCGCCTGTAGCAGCTGTCGGCACCCGCCAGATCCCTCGATCATGCCAGCGCCACAAGCGCCCCAGATGCAAAGTGCCCATCAGGCAATCAGGATGGGCGCAGGTATCGGCAGCAACCACGCCAATCGCGCCAGCAGCCACACCAGTAACAGCGTTTTCTCACTTCAAGCCACCACAGGGATCAGGGCTTTAGACAACCGGTATTGGGCCAGCAAGCGCATGACGTAGCCGATCTTGAGCAATGTAGGGCCGATGATGGTCATGGCATGCATCGCCACCAACAACGCGATGGGCATATGACCGTCGTACAGGTAGGCGCCATAGATCCCGGCAAACAGCATGACCAGGCCGGCGCCGAGCACTTTGCTCGACAGGTACAGAACGCGCAGAGGGTTGTTGAGAAAATCGAACATATTGTCGTACTCCTGAATCGGGTCAGTTGTACGTTGGGAGTATCAAGCGCCGTGCCAAATATTGCCCTCTTTAAAATCAATACGTTGAACGCATAAGAGTCATATCGACCAAACCACAAAATAGTCACTATGACCCACAAACAAGTCATATTGACTCGACACTTCGGCAGATTTGCGATCTACGGTCCGACCCGTCAGCGCCAGGCCGACTACGCTGATAGTCCAGCATGAGTAACCCGTAGAGGAGCGCCACCCTGCAACGCCTGCAAAAACTGACTCCCTGCCTTTGGTTTGACACTCAGGCCGAAGAGGCGGCAAAGTTTTACTGTTCGATCTTCGATCACTCAAAAATCACTGCCCCCTCCCATTACGGCAAGGCTGGCCAAGAGATTCACGCCATGCCCGAGGGCATGGTGCTGACCGATCCAGCGCACGGAAATGCTGAAAAGCTCGAACACCACCAAGTCTCAACGAGCCTTTGACGGCGAGAGCTAATACACTCCGTTGCTGGCCTGCCGAGGACATTGACGATGAAGCACACCGTTGCCAAAGACGCTGACAAAGCCCCCCGCTTCTGGCGTGACGATGCCCTGCCCTTCATCGAAGCCCGCTCCATCGCCGACGGCCGCGAGGTCTGCTACACCCGGCATTCCCATGAGCACTTTTCCATCGGTGCGATCACCGCCGGGCGCAGCACCTACCTTCACGAGCAAGCGCAGTTCGAGGTCAGCACCGGCACCGTGGTGTTGATGAACCCTGATGATGTGCATGCCTGCAATCCGATCGACGACCAGCCGTGGTCGTACCTGATGCTGTACGTCGAGACGCCTTGGCTGACCGATCTGCAACATCAGCTCGGTTTCAGCCAGGATTCGGCCTTCAGACGCTTTTCCATCACCCACACCCGCGACGGCAACCTGTTCGCCGGCCTCAACGATTTGTACGAAATACTGGTTGATCCTCTGCAGGATGTGTTGTGCAAACACAGCGCGGCGGTAGAGTTTTTTACCGAGGTACAACAGCGGCTCAACCCGGTCGATCAAGCGCCGCGCGAACCCAATTTCAAGCTGGAGCGGGCTGCCGACTACATTCGTGACAACTGCACACACCCACTCAAGCTCGAAGACATTTGCGACGCGGCTCAACTGTCGCCGTCCTACCTGATTCGCGCCTTCAAGCAACATTACGGCATGACACCCCATGCCTTTCTGGTTAACCGGCGTATCCAGTTCGCTCGTGATCAATTGCGCATTGGCAAGTTGATTGCTGATGTTGCCCTGGAAGCGGGATTTGCTGATCAGGCGCATTTCCAGCGCGTCTTCAAACAGCACCTGGCAGCGACACCCGGACAGTATCGCGGTTAAGAAAACACTCTGCACTTAGAGCATTATCTAATTGCATGGAAACTATTAAAACCGCACTAAACCCATAAACAAGTCATACAAAGACATACAACTAAAATGACAACGCAACGCCCACTTATTTAAGCTCCTCTTCCAAGTCATACCCGAAACCAACACCAGAAGATGGAACTTCTCACTTGAGCAATTCACACAACAACCTTTTTAACCCCAACAACCAACAAGAGAAACAATCAATTACCGAGGTTATTGCGAACTTCCTCAGTGATGCAGACGTCATGGAAACCATCGGTTGGTCGTGGGACCGCTTATCGGTCACACGCATGGCAAACTCTCATCTGGATAACTTGCATCGCCCTGCCGCCATATGCCTATCCAGGCTTATTCGTCACCCCGACTTTTTAAAGATTCGCGCTGAACGGTCCATCCCCCCGACAAGTTCTTTTCAAGTCAATGAGTCGGGTCATCTCTATTACACCCATGAGAACGTCAGCAGCCGCACCATCGAAACTGACGTTATCACCGTCGGCTACTTCTCTGCCCGCACAGACATTACTCACTATGTCGCCGGTCTTGAATCGTTCGAAGAAGACCTTCAACTGTTGGCGAGTATGGCCAGGTTGACCGGTGGGTGGGTGACCGCCACCGAGAAAATGGCGGTCAGTCAGTGGTTAAACATTCACGGCTTGCCACTGCCTGGCACCGTAGAAAGCGCCAAAGAGCTGATCGACTTGATCAATCACTCGACACTGCCAGACAGCCCTGCGTATGAAGATTATTGGCAACTACTGGATTCACCGGAAGACTCTCCGTTCAATCTCACGGAAGAAAACCGTGCAATCATTCGCCAGGTCTCCGAGGAGCAAACCGCAGGCGAAGTTTCTCTGGTTGCCCTGCTTGGCGATTCGCTGAGGCTCGAAAGCGGTTCCTCCGATGGATTGCCCACCAGCCAAAGTTACCGAATGGCGCGGCTGATCGACATCGCCGTGTGGGCCTCCGACAATGGGCAAGCGTACATCGATGCCTTGGGATGGTTCGCCGATGAGACGGGCCTCAAACCCGCAGAGCCGTTTATTGAGCAACTGGTCATCGCGGCGATATTGCTTGACCTGGACCCCGCTGCTGATCGGGCCAATACCACATTTGCCGGCTTCGACCTCTATTCCAAACGATACTTGCTGGCCAGTCCGGCCGACGTGCGCACGCAACTTGAACAGCATTTGGTTTCTACATTCAAACTGCATGAACTCTTTTCGCCGCTGGTGGCAGAGCTGATCCTGGGAGGCATGGCACCGGAATATCTGGTCCATGATCTGCCGCCCGAACTACGCCTTGGAACGCCCGGCTGGGTTGTATTCACCCAAGCCGTGCACTTTGCCGAATCGATTGTTCCCGGCGTTTCTCGAAGCATGACGTATCAGCAGTTGCTCGGGTTTGGCCGGATATCGGAATTGAGCCCGGCTGTAAAAAACCTGTCGACGACGGTATCGGTCGATCCGGTCATCACCTGGGCCTTGATGAACAGACTTGTCTCCCGGGACGCCGAAGGCAACCTGAGCACGGATGCTGTCACCCTGGCCATGGATGAATATCAACAGCACATCGATATGATCAACAGCGCCGTTAAACAACTCGGCAAGCCATTACCCCATCGCAAGGCACTTGCGTTGAAAGAGTTGAAATCCTGGGAATCGGACTGCGACCCTGAGGAGTTGTTGGTCAAACATCGCGGTACCGGTGGAGGGGCGGGAAGAAAGGTATCGGTGATAGACCTTTATATGGGGGACGAACTTCATACTGAGGATTGGGACCGGATTTCAGGAGAAAGTATTTACAAGTCTTTCCCTCACCTGGTCCGCATGCCTCCCGTTGCCGAACTGTACGAGCCCGTCTTTGACGACCATATCGATACGATGACCCACGCGTTATCTGCCTCGATCAACATTGCTTTTTCGCAACTTCGCCCCCTGGACAGGCAGTTCATCGAAGAAGGGTATCTAGCGATTTACCAAGTCAATTCGTGGGGGCCGGGAGGACTTGATGGCGTCGTCCCATTGGGCGAAAGAGGCCCTTATGGAGTCATTATCTATGCACGAAAGGACTCGCAAATTCGTGGCTATGAACTTTTCCCACTCAGAATGGAATGCGTCGTAAACAAACAACTGACTGAAGCGTATTGGTTAAAAGGCGTCGATATTGACTTCGAAAAAAGCTATCCAGAAAAAAGAGTCTTTCACGAGGCCCCCATAGACGACGAGGCGTATTATAAAAACCTGGCACCCCGTAGCGACCAGCGCTCTCAGGTTATCTTCCACAAACTCGGCGAGTTCAATGTACCTTCTGACAATACCGACACTACTTCGCCGAACCGCTACTTCCGCTCCCAGCGGAAAAATGAAATCAGCGATTTTATTGCCAGGCAGAACCCGTACTTCAACAAAGCCGCCTTGAAAACGTTGAGCCTTGACGAAACGGCGCGCGAACAAGCCATTGCCAGTTCCGATGCCGCCTTTAACGTCATTTTGAACCTGATCGTTCCGTTCAAAGGGTGCATTGAGGATCTGTCGTCAGGTGTTCCATCCAGACAACGTAACGCGATACTGGGGTGTGTCATCGACGCCGCAGCGCTGGTCGTGTCCTTCGCGATTATCGGCGTCAAAGTCGTCGCGATCAGTGCAAAAGCCTCGACCCTGGTATCGAAACTGTTGTCTGCGTCCAAAGTTGTGGCCGGTACCGCCGTCAGTCTGGTCAATCCGGTCAGCGGTGCATCACATCTGCTCAAGGGGGGCGCCAAGCTACTCGGCCGGGGCGTAACAAAACTAAGCGGCAGCGGCCTCTCCGCGGCACACGCCGCCAGACAGCAACTGCGTTACATAACCGGTGCCAACAGCTACAACTTGATCAAGGCCGTCGACCATACCGGTGTCGGGCCCCGGCTTCGCATGTCGCTGGACACAGTTGCCCATGGGCGTGCGCTGTTCAAGGACGACAGCCTTCAGACGGTCGAACAGATTGTCGCCCGACTGGGGGACAGGAACATTCGATTACCGGAGGGTGCGACCCACCTTGAACTTGAGCATCTGTTCAATAAAGCGGTCATCGAATCGGCGATCCCATTCAAGCAAGCGCAGGATCTGGAGGCATTGATAGGCCGAACGGCGGTCGATGACCTGTTCGCCGCAGTCCTGGACAAATCGCAATATGGCTACACCACCGCACGGTCCGCATCGGGTGCCCAAGGTTATGCCGACACGCTGGCCACCTATGCCCAGTTCGAAGCAAAAAACGTCAATTACATGAAGGGCTACCAGCAAAACGTGCTGAAACAGGATCTGGGCAAGGCGCCGTTTAACCAGGCCATGCCGGAAGCAACGTTCAACCCGAACGGCTTTACGGATAATTCGCGCAGGGCCGGTGCCTGGATTGTCAACGGTTCGACCTCTCCCGGTAATGACGTTGAGAGCATCGTTCAGGTCCTGCGTGACTATGCAGGCAACAACAAACCGCTGACCGATCCGGCGGTGATCAAAGAGGTGCACGCACGGATTGCCCCCGCGACCTCTGACGTCGTGCGCATTGGCGTCAATGACAAGAAGTACGCCAGCAACATCAGTGGCTTCGCCGCAATGGAACAGCACCTGAAAACGCTGGACACCGGCCATGAGTACTTCGACAAACATTTGCTGGCAACTGTCGTGGGTTTCCACGGTTTGGGCGACGGCAATGGCCGCACAGGTCGCGCGCTGTATGCCATCAGCCAACTGCGAAACAACCGCTTCACTGCGCTGACAAAAAACGAGTTCAGTTTGCTGCACGGCCTCGATTGAGGCGAGTTGTCCGGGGGTCAGGAAACCAGCAGATACACGGCACTCGCCCCCAGCAATAGCGCCATGACCCGATTGAACAAGCGCATTCCTGCCGGATTATTCAAATAACCCTGCAGGAATGTTCCGGCATACACCCAGCAGCCCACCGACACATAACAGATCACCAGATACACCGCCGCAAACTGCCAGATCAGCCGCGCCTCACCGTCCGCGACGAAGGCGCCCATCCCTGCCACGCAGGCCAGCCAGGCTTTCGGGTTGAGCCATTGCATGATTGCGCCGTACACCATCGAAGGCGCCTTTGCGGACCCGTTCACATCCAGTCGGCCATCGTCCGCCGCCAGTTTCCAGGCCATGAACAACAGAAACGCCACGCCCGCCCATTGCACCACCCGCGTCAGCGCCGGCCACACCTGCAATACCTCATGCAGCCCGAGCCCCATCAACACCAGCAACAACACGAACCCCAGCGTAGCCCCGGCGACGTGCCGTTGACTGGCGCGAAAGCCGAACTGCGCGCCCGAGCTCAACGCCACAATGTTCACCGGCCCCGGCGTTATCGACGCCACCAGTGCAAACGTTGCCATGGAAATCAACAGACTCATCGCGCACCTTCTTCAATTCAGGGAAATCAGCGCTCAAGTTACTGAGCACCCTGCTGCGCGTATTGAAGAAAACTGCCCAAAGCATTGCGACACGTATGGGTTCAATCATCCTCGTGCAGCTTGATGCCTCGGGCGTGGAGCAAATGCGGGACGATCAGCACCAGCAACGTCAGGGCGAGGAACGATGCGGCGATGGGTTGCGTGAGGAAGGTTGTCCAGTCGCCTTCGCTAATGGACAGCGCATTACGCAGCTGCTTTTCAGCCATCGGCCCGAGCAACATCCCCACGATTACCGGCGCCACGGGGAAATCAAAACGCCGCATCAGCACTCCGCCCCAGCCGATGCCGAGCATCAGCAAAAGATCGAACGACGAGTGACGCATGCCGTACACACCGATGGTGGCGAACACCAGGATGCCAGCGTTCAGGTAAGGTCGCGGAATCTGCAGCAGCTTGACCCACAAACCCACCAGCGGCAGGTTCAGCACCAGCAGGATGACGTTGCCGATGTACAGCGAAGCGACGAGGGTCCAGACCAGGTCGCCCGAGGTCTGGAACAGCATCGGGCCGGGTTGCAGGTTGTAGTTCTGGAACGCGGCCAACAGGATGGCCGCCGTGGCGGAAGTCGGAATGCCCAGCGTCAGCAGCGGTACCAACGAGCCGGTCGCACTGGCATTGTTGGCCGCCTCAGGCCCGGCCACGCCTTCAATCGCGCCCTCGCCTTTACTGCCAGCGAACTCTTTCGGGTATTTGCTCAGCTTGCGTTCGGCCGAATAGGACAGAAACGTCGGAATCTCGGCGCCACCGGCCGGAATTGAACCGAACGGGAAGCCGATCAGGGTGCCGCGCAGCCAGGCCGGAACCGAACGTTTCCAGTCAGCGCGGGTCATCCACAACGAGGTCAAGCGGTGTCGGTTGCCGGCTTCTTCTTTTTGATACAACAGGCTGTACAACGCTTCCCCCACTGCGAACAGACCCACTGCCACCAACACCACTTCAATGCCATCCACCAACTCCGGCACCCCCAGGGTGTAGCGGGCAATGCCCGAGGTCGAATCCAGGCCGATCAAGCCAATGGCCAGGCCCACCCCCAGCGAGGCGAAACCGCGCAGCATCGACGCGCCGAGGACCGCCGACACGGTGGTGAACGACAGCACCAGAATCGCGAAATACTCCGCCGGGCCGAATTTCAGCGCCAGTGTGGCAACCACCGGGGCAAACAGCGTCAGCAGGATCGTGGCAATCGTCCCGGCCACAAATGAACCGATGGCCGCCGTGGCCAGTGCCGGCCCGGCCCGGCCATTGCGGGCCATCAGGTTACCTTCCAGGGCCGTGACCATGGAGGACGACTCCCCCGGCGTGTTGAGCAAAATGGAAGTCGTGGAACCGCCAAACTGCGCGCCGTAATAGATACCGGCAAACATGATCAGCGCCCCGGTCGGATCGACCTTGGCGGTGATCGGCAGCAACAGCGCCACGGTCAGCGCCGGCCCAATGCCGGGCAACACGCCAATGGCCGTGCCGAGCAGACAGCCGATAAAGCCCCACATCAGATTGATCGGTGACAGCGCGGCGGAAAACCCCATCGCCAGACTTGCAAGAATATCCACCGGGTTGATCTCCTGTGGCCCGGATCAGATCCAGGCGTTGACAAGGGGCGGCAGGGAAACCCCGAGCCCGGCGTTGAACAGCCAATAAATCGGCAGCGTCAGGGCAATGCCGATGGCCAGGTCGCGCAGTGGATGGCGACTGCCAAACCCGCGTGCGGCACAGACAAACAACAGCCCGGCGGCGAGGACGAAACCGATCAGGTTGATCAGCACCGCCACCCCCACCAGTCCCGCCGTCACCCACGCCACACCCCGTTTGCCGCCGGGCAGCGCTTTGGCCGATTCGTCATGGTGATCCGCCAGCTCGCGAAAACCACCGGTAACGGCCTGATAACTCAGCAGCAAACCGACCACGCCAAGGAACACCGCCAACCCATAGGGATAGACATGCGCGCCCAAAATGACGAAGCCCATCTCGGGCGGAAACCGGAAGGCACCGACCGCCAGAACGGCGCTGATGGCGATCAGGCCAAGGCCGATCGCCAACTGTGGCGGCACAATGTTGCGCGGGCCGGCCATGTCAATTCAGCAGCCCGACGTTGACCAGCATCGCGTGCAACCGCACGTGTTCTTCGGCGACAAACTTGCCGAACTCATCGCCGGTCAACACGCTCGGCGACCATGCGTTGGTCTGGATGTTGTCCTTCCAGGATTGGCTGTTGGAAGCCGCGACAACGGCGTCGGTCAGTTCTTTACGCTGCTCCGGGCTCAGGCCTGCCGCGCCGTACACACCGCGCCAGTTGCCGATGATCACGTCGTAACCTTTCTCTTTGAGGGTCGGTGCATCAATGCCAGGCACACGCTCCGGCGCGCCGATGGCGAGCACACGGAACTGGCCGTTCTTGATGTATTGACCCAGTTCGGCATAACCGCCGGTGATCACCTTGATCTGCCCGCCGAGCGCCTGGGCAACCACTTCACCACCACCGGCGAAAGCGACGTAGTTGACCTTGTTCACCGGGATGTCCATTTTGCCGGCCAGTTCGGCGATGCCGATGTGATCGACCGAGCCTTTGGAGCCGCCGCCCCACGTGATGCTGGTCGGTTTTTCCTTGAAGGCCTTGAGCAAGTCTTCCAGGGTTTTGAACTCGGACTCTTTGCGCACTGCAATCACGTTGTACTCCGTGAACAACCGGGCAATCGGTGTCACGTCCTTCAGGGTGATTTGCGGTTTGTTCTGTTCAATGCCCGCGACCATGATCGCGCCCACCACCAGCAACGCATCACCATCACCCTTAGTGCTGTTGGCAAACTGCGCCAGCCCCAGCGTTCCACCCGCCCCGCCCTTGTTTTCGAAGGTGGCGGATTTAGCGACCTTGGCCTCGATCAAGGCTTTGCCCAGTTCGCGGGCGGTCTGGTCATAGCCGCCACCGACCGAACCCGGGGCCATGAACTTGACGGTGTCCAGCGCCATGGCGGGTGTCGAGAGTGCGGCAGCGGTAATCGCCACAGCAGCGGCGTAGTTGAAACGACGGAACAAAGCGAACATGAGCGGTCTCCTGATCTTGTTTTTGTAGGTGCCGTTGAATCGCGCTCAGGAGCAACCCCTGCTCACTGAACATGCGTCTGTGAACAAGCGTAGGCCATGGTTTTGATTGAGGGTGTGTTGTTGTCCAGATCGCCCGGGGCCTTGGACTTTTTACGTATGCGCGTCCACCACCCACTTCACTTTCACCAGTGCTTGTCGAAGTGTGTCCATGTCCACCGAGCCCAACGCCAACCGCAAGGCGTGCGGTACATGGAGCGAAATCGCGAAGGGTTCGGCGGTGGACACAGAAACCTGCTCACGCATCAACGCCACGGCAATCTGGTCTGCCCGTGCCTCTTCCGACAAAGGCAGCCACAGAAAGTAGGACGACGGATGGCGGATCACCGCAAGTCCGCTGAGCGCCTCATCGGCCAGCTTCTGTCGTGCCTGTGCGTCTTCGCGTTTTTGCGCTTCGAGCCGGGTGACGGTGCCATCCTCAAGCCAGGCGCAGGCGATGGCCGTCATAACGCCCGGGGTGTTCCAGGTGGTCGCCCTGATTGTGCGCTCGAGCTCGGCGACCTTCTGCGCAGGGGCCACAATGAAACCAACGCGCAAACCGGTGGCGACGTTCTTGGAAAAACCGGACACGTAAATCGTCCGCTCCGGGGCCAACTCAGTGATGGGCGGCGGCGCGTCTTCGGCGAGAAACGCATAAGCCCCGTCCTCAATGATGTGCAGGTCGTGCTTGCGCGCAATCGACACCAGATGTTCGCGCTGCTCGGCCGGCATCACCCAGCCCATAGGGTTATGCAGGGTCGGCATGGTGTAGACGGCGCGCACCGTCCGGCGGCGGCACAGGTCCTCCAGCGCCTGCAGATCCGGACCGTGTTCCGTGACGGGAATGGGCACGATTTCAAGGTGCAGCGTGGCGGCCAGCACTTTGAAACCCGAGTAGGTCAGCGCGTCCGCCGCGATTACGTCACCGGGTCGCAGCAATGCCATCAACGTCACTGCCAGACCGTGTTGAGCGCCGCTGACAATCAACACGTTGTCGGCTTCAACCGTCAGGCCACGGCTAAGCAAATGTCGAGCAATGGAGGCGCGCTCATGCGCCCGTCCGCAGTGAGGCTGGTAGCGCAGGTGCGATTCCAGGTCGCCGGACAACGCGAGTTGGCGCAAGGCATTGCGCAACAGGTCGGCCTGCCCCGGCAGCGCGGGATAGTTGAAATTGAGGTCAATCACCCCTGGCGCAATGTCCGGCTGATCGATGCCGTGGCTGGGCGGTAACGACGTCTCCCGGACAAAGGTCCCGCGCCCGGTTTCACCGCTGACCAATCCCATCGCTTCCAGTTCGGCATACACCCGGCTGGCCGTGACCAGCGCCAGGCCTTCGCTGGCGGCCAACTGACGGTGCGTCGGCAAGCGTGTGCCCGGCAGCAAGCGCCCCGCGTGAATATCGGCGGCCAGGGTGTCCACCAGGGACTTGTAACGGGAGCGTGGCATCGTGGGGTGTATCCATGACAATTTTTTGATTGTTCTTAATCCTGGCTCATAAGATGCCTTTCACGCAACCTGCCTCGGAGACGCCACATGGACAGGACCTCAACGCTCAACAGACCGACACTGGACAAGCACGCCAGCGGGCTGATCAATGGCTTCATCGGCGTGCTGATCTTCAGCGGCTCACTGCCCGCCACCCGCGTGGCTGTGCTTGAATTCGACCCGGTGTTCCTGACCGTCGCCCGGGCCACCATCGCCGGCGTGCTGGCGCTGTGCATGCTGTGGCTGTTCAAGGAAAAGCGCCCGGCGCGTAGTCAATTGTTGCCTTTGGTCATTGTGGCGCTGGGAGTTGTGGTCGGCTTTCCGCTGCTGACCGCATTGGCGTTGCAATACGTGACGTCGGCGCATTCCATCGTCTTTGTCGGTCTGTTGCCGCTCGCCACGGCCGCGTTTGGCGTGTTGCGCGGTGGCGAACGTCCACGGCCGGCGTTCTGGTTTTTCTCGGTGCTGGGCAGTTTGCTGGTGATCGGCTTCGCCGTTTCCCAAGGCCTTACCGCGTCGCCTGTCGGTGATTTGCTGATGCTGCTGGCGATTCTGGCCTGTGGCCTGGGGTATGCCGAAGGCGCCAAACTCTCCAGAACACTGGGCGGCTGGCAGGTGATTTGCTGGGCCTTGGTGTTGTCGCTGCCGCTGATGGTCGCGCTGACGGTGTGGCGGATGCCCGTTTCATTGTCCGGGATCACGATGCCGGCCTGGTTGAGCCTGGCGTATGTGTCGCTGTTCAGCATGCTGATCGGTTTCGTGTTCTGGTATCGCGGATTGGCGCAGGGCGGGATTGCGGCGGTGGGACAGCTTCAACTGCTGCAGCCGTTTTTCGGCCTGGCGCTGGCGGCGACGTTGCTGCACGAACAGGTCAGCCTCGGCATGCTCGGGGTCACCGTGGCGGTGATTCTCTGCGTGGCAGGCGCGAGGAAGTTCGCCAAATAAAAGTGTACTGCGGCTTGTGTCCATGGCTGTACCGGGCGGTCCGTCCACCGCCCATGATAAAAATGGCGTTCTCGTTTGCGGAGACTCGCCATGGACCTCGCCACCCTCACCCTTTTCCTGCCCGCCTGCTTTGCCCTGAACATGGCGCCCGGCCCGAATAATCTGCTGTCGGTCAGCAACTCGACTCGCTACGGCTACCGCACCTCCTGCGTGGCCGGGATCGGTCGGTTGCTGGCCTTCGCCGGCATGATCGCCCTCGCCTCCGCCGGGTTGGCCGTGGTGCTGCAAACCTCCGAAATGCTGTTCTACGGAATCAAGATCGTCGGCGCGGCGTATCTGTTTTACCTCGCCTGGCAATTGTGGCGTGCCGATCCGGGCGCTGAGCGCGCTGACACCCGGCCACCCGTCGGTGTGATGGCCCTGGCGCGGCAGGAGTTTCTGGTCGCGGCCGGCAATCCCAAGGCCATCCTGATCTTTACCGCGTTCCTGCCCCAGTTCGTCGACCCGACCCGCGCCGTGACGCCGCAATTTGCGTTGCTGGGTGCGCTGTTTTTGGTACTGGAATGGATCGCCATCAGCGCGTACGCCTACATGGGATTGCACATGCGTCGCTGGTTCGCCGAGCCGCGTGGCAAGCGGATTTTCAACCGGTGCTGTGCGGGGTTATTGTCGGCGGCGGCTTCGGTGTTGTTGATGGCGAAGCGAGCGTGATCAAACGGGGGGCGATGGCTCTTTAAGCACGGCATCGCCCCCTTCGCTCCTTTGCGTCTGAAAAATGTCATCCCTCCCTCCAAACTTTTCGCGTCACCGGGCGTCATCTCTTTAATGCTGCCGACAGGGCTTCGCAGCTCCCAGACAACTGACCTCAGCCAAGGATCGCCGATGACCTTTCTCGTTTTTCTTCTAGCCTGCGGTGCCGCCGCAAGCACAGGCTTCTTTTTCAAACCGGGCCAGTGGTACGAATCGCTGGTCAAACCCGGCTTCACCCCACCCAACTGGGTGTTTCCGGTCGCCTGGTCGACGATCTACCTTTTGCTCGCCTGGGCCGGGTACCGATTGACCCTGATCCCTGGCAGTCAGGAGGTGCTGGCTTTGTGGGCCGCGCAAATTGCGCTCAATACGCTGTGGACGCCGGTATTCTTCGGCGCGCATCGCGTTTTCGCCAGCATGGTGATCCTGATGCTGCTCTGGCTGGTGGTCGCGGTGATGGTGGTGATGGCGTTGCAGTTGGATGTGATCACTGGCTTGATTCTGCTGCCTTACCTTGGGTGGCTTTGCGTGGCAGCGGCGTTGAATTTTTCCATCTTGCGCAATAACCGCTGATGAGGTTCCGCTGAACCGATCACGAAAATCACATCCCGGTGCATGGCCTTCAGCGTCACGATCCCGCTACCGGGTTCGAAGATAACCATTTCTGCGCAGTGAACAGACCTGGTACGCCAAGCGGTGTTGAGTTGAGCACGCGGGCTTCCTCGCCCACCACGCACCGTGGGCGAGGAAGCAAGCTCCCCCGCCAACGTGATGCAGCGATTACTTAGGCGGAACGAAGTTATCCAGCATTCGATTCACCGCCAACTCCCCCAGCATGATGACCTGCTGCAATGCCAGGACGTTACTGCGATGAGTCCCCTCTAGCGAGGCCGCCACGTTGCTGGCCATGACACTGGCCGACGCCATGTTCTCGCACGTTTGAACCAGTAAGGTTTCATGGTCGACGTCTGGAGCAATCATGTAAATGGTGCTGGGTTTACGTGGGGTGTTGTTCATGAGCGCCGCCGGATTGAGATAGAAGTTGAGCGCGCGTTCGGCGGCGTCGTGGAGTTTTTTGGGGTCGAGGGTTTCGTACGGGGACACTGAATCGGCGTTTGGCGGATCGGCATCGGGTGAATCGGTGTCTGGCGGGTTAGGTGTTACTTTGAACATAGATGAACTCCAACTTCTAATATTGAGGAGCCATCACCCTCGCTACCAAACGAAGGGGTGGCGGCCATACGTGGGTTGGTAGACCGGTAGAAGCTGGAAACCCGGCGCTCACAATGGAGCCCCACGCATGACCACCATAAAAACAGAGTCCCAAAAAGAGACTACATAAGGTGTTGTCATGCGGCTTCTAGACGGGCTACCAAACCCGATCACTGTTTTTCAGTGACAGGGAAACGATATAGCCCACCCCGTAGCCGCACAAGCCGGCGGATTCTGGCTTGATCGTAGGTAACGGCGCAAGGTCTTGTAGCCTTCGGGACGTAACACCAAGTGTTTTTAAACACGCTTCGTTAAACGCCTGAAAGCTTCCAAAAAAACCAAAGAAACGTCCGACATTTTTCAGAGTGTGTGGTGGCGCTGACGCGCCCGCGGATCGCTTGGAACCCTTCTGGGCAAGCGAGGTGATGTGATGTTTTTTGAGCGAGGTTTGGCAGGAGGATGCCGGGGCGGTTACCGGCGAAGAGTTAAGACGCTGAACGCTGCATGGCTTCCTTGAACGGTACCGTGCGGGGATGGAAAAGTGATGGCAACTGCACGCAGGGAATGGAGTCGTGGAAGTAGCTTTGTAATCCGACTTGCCCGAGGGCACCCTGCGTTCAGTTACCATCAAATCAGGCATGGAGCTGCCTGTCCTGTCAAAAGAGGCACACAAACCGCATGCGCCACGGGCTGTTAAGCCCTGCCACTGGCCGAGAGTCACGGGAGCTAATGGGCCGCCGGTCACTGGTCGTGTCAGTCAGCCGACTCAGTTTTGAGTTGTAGGCAAAGGCGTCAAATAAAAAACTCATCTTGATCTGACTACCATCAATCCCAAAGCTTATTTGGATAAAAATCTAATTTCGCGGTTTTGAGCTCTCGCACCAATTTAGATTGCCAGCCGTCTGCCGGGTCCATATCGGTATAGATAACGCCGTATAAGTCCGAGGGGATCTCCACATGACCTTTGCGAAGTAGACAAACACGGCCTCTGCCAAGCTTGCCAGCAAAGAACCCGAGCTCAAAAATCACATTTTGGCGAGCTCTAGCGTCCAGCGTTTCCGACTTTGCGGAGCTCGCCAAATCGTCAGGCGTTAATAAAACGACTGCAAACCCTACATCGGCTGCGGACTCGAACTTTTCAATGATGGTTTGGCCCTGATTCGGTAATTCCTTCAACACGATGGGCTCCAACCCAAGCTTTTGTAGAAAAAACCATTCTATATTTTACTGCCGATTGGACCGTGCACAACCTTGTTCTGCCATCAGCTAATAATCGACCGAGCACTCAATCGATCTGTAAGCAGACGGCCTCTAGCTTGAGCATCCTCACTTTCATAGGGAGTCATTGATGACAAATTCCGGCATCTACACTAATAGCCCAGGGCAGGACCAAGTTCTGCGACCGTACTCTGCCCATATGGCGAAGGCGTCCAGAATTAGAATCGCTGTGCCGTACTTCAATCGTGATACGGAGATATTGCAGGCAGCAGCCCGCGGGGCAAAAATTGAGCTATTGGTGGGACTCAATAAGATCACCAACCCTTCGGCGCTGCGTCGCGTTCTCAACGCTCCCAATTGCTTAGTTCGATATTTCACGGATGGTTTCCACGCCAAGGTGCTTCTCTTCGACGGGGTGGTCATGCTTGGGTCTGCCAATCTTACTGAGGGCGGAATGGCCAGCAACCGAGAGGCCGTCCTTGTGCTTGACCAACCAGGTGATGAAGACCGCATTCTCGATATTGAGCTGTTTTTCGCACAGGTCTGGGACAGTGCCGAAGTGTTGACGAATGAGGTGTTTAACCAATTCAAGGGCGCGTGGGAAAAGGCGTCCCGGTTAGGCAACCCTGACGTGCCATTTCAGGCGTTACGGGATGTTGAGCCTCCCACTGTACTTTCCGGTAGCGGGCACAAATCTGCACAGCAGTATTATCTAAGTGACCTGCAGAAATCGAACGAGAACTACAGACACGCCTTCACAGAGGTTTCTGATGTGCTTCGTGACAGAGGGTTGCGCCGGCCTGAGTTTACAGAGCTGGGTTTAGAGGTCGAGACGAACCGTTTTCTGAATTGGGTACGTCTTGAGCATGCTGTTGGTGAGGCGTCGTGGCAGGAGGCGCCACAGCGACTTGAAGCTGATAGGCGGCAAATGGTCGTGCACCTTGCAGAACAATGGGTAGCAACGACGAGCCCACATATCCCGGATGATTACTTTCAACTGCTGACAGAGTTGCGACGGGTTATGGCTACACCCGAAAGCATACGGAACAGCGATCATGACCAGTTAGCCCATGCCCTTATTTGTGTGCACGCGTTCAAGCAGCAGCTGCGTTTTACTAAGGGTGGCGAAGAAGCATTGCCGACAAAATTTTGGACGCTTAACCAAGGTGATCTACAGCGTGTGCAAAATTCGTTGATTTACTTGGTGCATGGCACTGATAACTTTGCGGAGCGCATCTGTGCCGTGCTGTATGACCAGCGATACAAAATGGGCGCTTTCGGTCGTTTTTGTGCGTTGGAATTGGTGGGAACGCTGAAGCCCGAGCAGGCGCCGCCGATTAATGGCCGGATGGCTAAGGCGTTGCGGTTTCTAGGTTTTGACGTGCGAGCGACCTGAATGGAGTGCAACATCCAGCCAATCGGCTGTATCTTGGCCGACTGATTTAACTATGGAAGACATCATGGAACCCACACCGTTTGTTACAACCCTGCACGCTGCAACCCAAGACTATTGGGATGCCAATCAAAAGCCTCTATTGCTGAGCAACCTACCCGTAATTTTTGCGGAACGACAGGTGGATTACCGGACTGAGCTGGATGGGGAGACTCTGAAATCTTTTGTCAGAAGAACGGCCGGTGATGCTACCTACAAAGTGATCACACACCCGGTGCATAGAGCCAAAATCGGCTTGGTACCTCCCCAGGTGGAATACAAATTTGTAGATGATGCTGAGCCTGCACAGGAAGCCGCCGCTTCAGAAATCGCCCCAGTGCAAAATGACGCCATCGCCTTGCTGAATATCCTGAGCAAGCTGGATCCAGAGGATCTGGAGAAGATCAACATTCCTGTGTCTGTGCTGGCGAAGCTATTTAAACAACCATGAGAGTGTTCATCGGACTAGCCACAGGGAATGAATTTCTCAGACGTGAGTTCTTAAAGCTTCGCAACAAGATCACTGCGCCTTCGAATTTTCCAGGAGGGACTTTGACCTTGGACTTGGGAGCGCCTGATCTCAGCCGGGAACCAAACCTAGAACGTTATTTTCACAGTAAATCCAGCGCGAGTGACGCACTGCTTGTGATAGGCGATGAACGTTGCGGTGAATGCCTGGAATTTACCCGCACAGCGCTCTTTATACATCGAGTGGGAATTCCATCTCGAGTAGAAAATCCCGAGAGCTATCTGGTCCAGAAGGTCAGTAGCCTGCTCAACACATTCTCAGCGTTTTGCATTGAAGTATTGAACGGTCAAAATCAGCAAGCGTCATTGTTACCGGAACGAAATTTCGACGCACCGGAGTGGCGTGATTTGGTTGAGCTTGTGCGTTTACGCACCCAAGCTCCGACCTTCGTTGAAGAGGCCAAGGCGTTGTTTGTACAGCTTAAGCAGCGGAGAAAACCTCGACGAAAGTCCAGCTACTCGACGCGCTACTTCATTGACGATGATGACAAACACTTCGAATATGGCACAGAGCATCACAGTCTCCCTGCTACCGGAGATCCGCACGCACTGTCTTGCGAACTGAATTTTACATTTCGATTCGGTAGAAAGGTTGCTGATATTCAGCGGCATTTCAACGTCACGCGCGGTCCGGGGAAACACCCATCCATCAAAGGTTCTTTCCCAAATTGCCATTGCGAATGGAGGGATGTGACGAAAACGACACATCTGAATATGTTCATGAACGATTATTACTAGCCAAAAAAAAGCGAAAACCAATTAATTGATTTCCGCTTTTATGCACCTATCGCTATGTTCCACCCGCTGCGTCAATAGAAAGGATCACTGCACTGAAACATTTGTTTCGGAGCTTTCCTAGCTACTGGGACCACACATGCCTGATCGGTGTCCAACGTATTGGATTCAGCGAACCGGACGGCCTGGAGCGTAGATGACGGGTGGATTCTATCATTCTGCTTTGCTACGAGCAAATGATGTATCACTTTGCTTGCTTTAAGACTTAAGAAATCCCAATATTTTTGTTGTACTTGGCCAATTGATCCTCACCACCGACCCGAAATATATTCGCCATATAATCCAGCAGTACCACCTCATCTCCATTGATCATCTGCCGCACATAGGTCGCCGAAAACGGCGTCTCGTACTAGGTCGGGTCCCTGGGTTTGTGCATACCCATCTGATACTCCTTCCCCGCAATGGTCATGGTCGTGACCAGCGGAATCTCGTTCACCAGCCCGTTATTGTTGAACACCTGCACATTCGACCGGCACTGCACCTGCACGCTCTTGAACAACGTCACCAACTTCCTGGCCGTCTCTACATAAAGGCTGTTTCAGATGATTTCCCTTCCAGTTTGTCGATGCCATCGGGCAGTTCAATCACCCCGACCATGCCCAGCCCCTGAAAGTCGCTCATCACGGTTTTGATGGTGCCCAGGTCAATCACTTCACACTTGCCAAAGAAGCTACTGCCATCCAGGTAAAGGTTGGCGTTGATGATGCGACGCGCGCTAAAGCCTGCCATCTATACGTTCCCCAGTTGACCAGGTAATCCGCCTTGATTTGCGTTTCAAAGGTGCCGCGCTCAAATGGCAGCGGTACGGTGAGTGTGTAGTTGAACAGTGCGTAGCCTTGTTCCAGTTCGGTGTGGGTTGCGCGCCGGGTCGTACCAGCATTCGCCGCCGAGCAAGGCGCCGTCGCCGATGAGTTTACGCAGGAACAGGTTGACGCTTTCCGTGAGGCTGGTGATGAGTGAGGTGGTGATGGGCTGGTCGACGAATTGCAGGGCGCTGTAGCGGATGGATTCGTCGACGACGTCTTTGGTGCGGCGCACGTTTTCGAAGTTGCGCATATGGGTGACGCTGGGCGAGGCCGCGGTGCGATTGCCCCATAAGCGCAGGCCGATGCCATAAGAATTGAAGACGGTGGTGATCCTGTTTTAAATACAAAAGCGGCACCTATGCCTTCGACGTTATCTACCGCACGGACCCGCCACCGGGCCCGGCCGCGAGGTGGTTGATTGAGCGCTTAGTTCAACAAAGCCCGACGTAGGAGACGCCATTATCGAGTTCCTGCGTGAGCGGCTCGAGGATGCTTAAGGCTGATCAGTGGACGACCCTTTGAGCTCGACCTGGTTGCCATCCGGGTCGAAGCAATACAGAGACAAGCCATAACCCTCAGCACCAAAGCGCTTAGCCGCTTTCTCCGTCGTCAAACCAAACGACTGCAAGTGGCTCACAAGCGCCGCTTCATCAAACGGTTCGATGCGCAGGCAGACATGGTCGAGGTTACGCCCCTCCTGACCGGCGGCAGCGCCGCCCTTGCGTCCGAGCTCACCGTCCAGGCTGACGAGGTCGATCATCGAGGTCCCGGCGCGCAGATGCACCAGCCCCAGATCATCGCGGCGCTTGACCAGTTCAGCGCCGAATACCTGGGCGTAAAACGTGATGCTGCGCTCCAGGTCCTGGACGCGCAGTACGATGTGATCAATGTGTTGAATCGTGAACGGATGCATGAAATCAGTTCCTGAAGGGTTACATGACCGGTAGCCCGGATACTGTAGTCCAGCACCACAAAAATTCACTGTCGATTTTCCGGTGGAGTCACCGCCCGCAGGGTTTTATGCTCAGCCCATGAACATACAAACCGCTGTGCTGCCGCCCCACGCCGAAATGGTTCGCGCCATGCTCGAACGCGACACTGCCTACGAAGGCGTGTTCTTCACGGCCGTGAAAACCACCGGGATCTTCTGCCGCCCCGGGTGTACGGCGCGTTCGCCGAAACCGGAGAACGTCGAGTTCTTTGCGCACGCCGATGAATGCATGGCGGCGGGTTATCGCGCGTGTCTGCGCTGCAAACCGCTGGATGCAGCCGCCATCGCGCCCGACTGGGTACAGACGCTGCTGAAGTCGGTGGACGCCGACCCCGAGCAGCGCTGGACCGACGCCCAGTTGCTGGCCGAGGGCATCGAGCCGCTGAAGTTGCGGCGCTGGTTCAAACAGCATTTCGGCATGACGTTTCACGCCTGGCTGCGCACCCGCCGTCTCGGCATGGCGCTGGGCGGGATCAAACAGGGCGATTCCATCGACAGCGCAGCCTTCGACTCGGGTTATGAATCCCTCAGCGGTTTTCGTGACGCGTTCCAGAAGTCGTTCCACATCACCCCGGGCCGGGCCGCACAGAGTGAACCCCTGCTCTTCACCCGGCTGACCACGCCACTGGGGCCGATGATTGCCATGGCCGAGCGTCGCGGGCTGGTGTTGCTGGAGTTCCTCGACCGCCCGGCACTGACCCGTGAAGTCGAAGAACTGCAGAACCGTTACGGCTACGCGGTCGCGCCGGGGCATAACGCGCACTTGCAGCAAATCGAAGCCGAACTGGCGCAGTACTTCGCCGGCAAACTCAGCGAATTCACGGTGGCGCTGCACACGCCCGGCAGCGAGTTCGCCCGGCAGGTCTGGGCTGCACTGGCACAGATCCCGTACGGCCAGACCAGCACCTACGGCAGCATCGCCAGGTTATTGGGCAAGCCCGGCGCCAGTCGCGCAGTGGGTTTGGCCAACGGGCACAACCGGCTGGCCATCGTGGTGCCGTGCCACCGGGTGATCGGTGCAGACGGCTCATTGACCGGCTATGGTGGAGGACAACCGCGCAAGGCGTTTCTGCTCCGGCTGGAAAACGCTGCGCTGCAGATGACCCAACAACTGGCGTTCTGATTGCCTCAATCGTCATAAGGAAGGACATTCGATGGACAAGCAATTCCACCAACTGCACCACGAAGGCTTGTTGATCCTCACCAACGTCGCCGATGCCACCGGGGCGCGCATCGTCGAACAACTGGGCTGCAAAGCCGTCGCCACCAGCAGCGCGGCGGTGGCCTGGGCCCATGGTTATGCGGACGGCAACGCCCTGCCCCTCGACCGTCTGGTCTCAACCGTCGAGTCCATCGCGCGAGTGATTTCCGTGCCGTTGACCGTGGACGTCGAGGCCGGTTATTCCGATGACCTGACGCGGGTCGCGCAAGTGATTGAAGCGGTGATTGCTGCCGGTGCGGTCGGGATCAATATCGAGGACGGCGCGTCCCCGCCCGAGTTACTGGTGCGCAAGATCGAAGTGGCGCGCAAGATCTCGGATCAGCGCAATGTGCAGCTGTTCATCAATGCGCGCACCGATGTGTACCTCAAGGGACTGGTGCCGGCCGAGGACCGTGTTGCCGAGACCCTCAAGCGTGCCGCGTTGTATCAAGCGGCGGGGGCCGACGGGTTGTTCGCCGCGGGCGTGTCGGCGGAGTACGAAATCGCCGCACTGTGCCAGGGCACGACGTTGCCGGTGAACGTGCTGGGGCTTGCGAGCCTGCCATCGCCCGAAACGCTGAAAGCCTTGGGCGTGCGGCGCTTGAGTGCCGGTTCGGGCATCGCCGAGTTTTTGTATGGCGCCATGGCCGGGCTGGCCAAGGGTTTTCTGGAAACCGGCCAACTCGACAGCAGCCACCTCAAGGCGTTTACGTACGGTGAAGTCAACGCCCTGCTGAAAACGGCCGGGAACGCTTGATCGCCATGCCCGATCCCTATCGGCCCGCGGCCGAATTTCTGGCGTCCCTCGACGCCGACTGGGCGCGCCACATCGCCGCCGTCGGCCCGTGCCTGCATCAACCCCATGCGGCTCGCGATCCGTACGAGTCGCTGGTGCGGGCGATTGCCTACCAGCAACTGCACGCCAAGGCCGGGGATGCGATTGTCGGTCGCTTGCTGGGGTTGTTTCCGTCAGTGGCGTTTCCACGACCGGAGCAGATTCTGGCGACCGGGTTTGATCAGATGCGCAGTTGCGGGTTTTCGGCGGGCAAAATCGCGACCATTCAGGGGATTGCCCAAGCGACGCTGGACGGCGTGGTGCCGGATTATGCGACGGCGTTGGCCATGGACGATGAGGCGTTGATCGAGCGCTTGATCACCTTGCGCGGGGTCGGACGCTGGACGGTTGAGATGTTGCTGATTTACAGCCTTGAACGGCCGGATATTTTGCCGGCCGATGACTTTGGCGTACGTGAGGGCTATCGGCGGATGAAGGGGCTGGAGGTGCAACCGACGCGCAAGCAGATGGTGGAGATCGGGTTGGGGTGGAGCCCGTACCGGACGGTGGCGGCGTGGTATTTGTGGCGGGTGCCTAGCCGGTAGACCGCGTTATCGTTTATCGCGGGCAAGCCCGGCTCCCACAGGGACTTCGTGAACGCCGAAGATCCAATGTAGGAGCCGAGCTTGCTCGCGATGGCGGAATCACATCCACCTCATGTCACAACCCCGACTTCAACCGGCTAAACGCCCGGATCAACGCCCTGTTAAACGCCTTTCCATTGTCATTCTTGCTATACAACGAAGCTCGCACCTGCGCCGACGGATACGTCCCCGGATCATCGCGAATCGCCGGATCAACCAGCCCGTCCGCGGCCGTAATCGCATTGGCGTAGTGAATGGTGTCGGTGATCGGCGCAATCACTTCAGGCGTCATCAGGTAATCCATCAACGCCAGCCCCGCCTCGGGGTGTGGCGCATCCTTGGGAATGACCATGGCGTCAAACCAGATCAACGTGCCTTCCTTGGGTATCCGGTACTTCAGCGTGAACGGTTTCTTCGCCGCCTCGGCCTGCCCCGCCGCGATGGCCACGTTGCCGTTCCACGACATCGCCACGCAGGTGTTGCCGTTGGCCAGGTCGCTGATGTTCAGGTCATTGTCGAAGTAGCGAATGTACGGCCGGATCTTGGCCAATTGCTGCTCGGCCAGTTTCAGGTCATCGAGGCTCTGGCGATTGATGTCCAGGCCCATGTACTTCATGACCGCTGCGAAGACTTCGTTGGGATCGTTGAGCAGGCTGACCCCGCAATCGGCAAATTTCGACACCACCGCAGGGTCGAACAGCATCGCCCAACTGTCCCGTGGCGCGTCGGCCAGGCGCTGCTTCACCGCTTCTTCCTGGTAACCGACGCCGGTGGTGCCCCAGGCATAAATGCCGGCGTAGCGGTTGCCCGGATCGAACACCGCCATGTGTTGGCGGAACTCCTCGCCGACGCCTTGAAAGTGCGGCGTTTGCTTGCGGTCCAGCGTCTGGATCGCGCCGCTCTGAATCGCTCTGGACAGATGTTGCCCGGCGGTCAGCACCAGGTCATAGCCGCTGCGCCCGGTGAGCAATTTGGTTTCGACGGTTTCCAGTGAATCAAAGTGATCGGCCACCACATGAATGCCGGTTTTTTTCTCGAAATTGCTCAGCGTATCCGGCGCCAGGTACTCGCCCCAGATGTACAGGTTGACCACCGGTTTGGCGGTGTCGGCGGCCTGCACACACAGGGGTGCAAGCACCAGCATTAACGCTTGAGTCAGTTTGTGCAGGCCCATGTTCATACTCCCTTTTTGTGGCTGGCAGGCGCGGCGTACTGAGGCATGGTGATGCAAGCCACGTTGCCGCCGCCAAGGAGGATTTCCCGGGAGTTTTCGATGCCGACGATCTTGTGCTGCGGAAACAGTTCGGCCAGGGTCGCCATGGCGGCCTGATCGTTGCGATCACCAAACAGCGGCACCACGATCGAGGTGTTGCCGGCGTAGTAGTTGATGTACGACGCGCAGATTTGCGTCCCGGCCTGACGCGTGTGTGTACTGTCCTGCTGATCCAGGCCCTCGGCTTCTTCAGCAGTCCACTCCAGCACGTCCGGTTGCGGCAGTTTGTGCACGATCAATTCACGGCCACGGCTGTCGCGGGTGCTGCGCAGGATGTCGTAGGCCTCCTGATAGATTTCCCATTGTGGGTCATTGCGGTTGTCGGTCCATTGCAGCACCACTTCGCCGGGGCGCACGAAGCACGCGAGGTCATCGACATGGCCGTCGGTTTCGTCGAATTTGCAGCCCCGTGGCAGCCAGATGACTTGCTCGGCACCGAGGTAATCGGTCAGGCGCCGCGTGACTTCTTCCTTGCCCAGATGCTGGTTGCGATTGCGGTTGAGCAGGCATTGTTCGGTGGTGAGGATGCTGCCCTGGCCGTCACTCTGGATGCCGCCCAGCTCGGCGATCAGCGGGGCGCGATAGCGGTCGAAACGTTCGATTTCGAGGATTTTGCTGGCGATCTGATCATCCTTGTCCCACGGGTAGTACAAACCGCCATCGAGACCGCCGTAAGCGTTGAACTCAAAGTCGACACCGCGCACTTCGCCACTGTGGTCATTGACCACGAAGCATGGCCCGCTGTCGCGAAACCAGGTGTCGTTGCAGGTCATTTCCACCACGCGCACTTGCGGCGGCAATTGGCGGCGGGCAGTGGCGAATTGCGCGGCCGAGGCGCAAACAGTGACCGGTTCACTGTGGGAAATCGCGGTGACGATTTGCACCCAGACTTTCTGCGCGGGCTTGGCACCGTTGCGCCAGACGTCGGTGCGCTCCGGCCAGCCGAGCCAGCAACCGGACTTGGTTTCGAATTCGCCGGGCAAGCGGAAACCGTCTTGTTTGGGGGTGGAATCGAGCAAACGTGCCATGGTCAAACCTCGTCAGCGGGGATTGGAATGACCACAGGCTAAGGTCGCTGGCGCCGTCCTCGCCAACGATGATTATTTCGGAATAGTTGAATTCAACTCATCAATCGATCAACTGATCGTTGAACCACTCCAGCATCTGCGCCACCGCCGGACGCTCCAGCCGCACCCGCTCGCACACCAGTGCGTATTGGCCAAGAGCAGTCATGCTCGAGGTGAAAGGCCGGACCAGACGCCCGTTGAGCAAATCTTCCTGCGCCGTCAGGTTATCGCCCATCGCGACGCCCTGCCCCTGGGCCGCGGCTTCCAGCGCGAGGCCGGCATGAGCGAAATACAGCTGCCGTTCGGGACGTTGATCACCGGCATGACTGGTCAGCCAGGCCGTCCAGGTCTTGCCGTCCTGATCGTCGTGCAACAGGCAATGCCGCGCCAGATCTTTCGGCGTTTTCAGCGTGCCCTGATTGAACAGGCCGGGGCTGCACACCGGGAAAAACTGCAACGCCGGCAAGGGCCTGACGAAGTACGCACTGCTGTCCACCGGACCGGTGCCGTAGGTAATCGCCAGGTCGATGTCTTCACCCGGCGCCGTGCCGTCAATCGGTTGTTCGTACAGGTGCAGGGTGATGTGCGGGTAGCGCGCGTAGAAATCCGTGAGGCGGCTCATCAACCATTTTTGCGCCAGCTCGGCGGTAACGGCCAGGCGCAACACCGCCAGGGATGACGGATCGCGCAGCTCATCGCAGGCCTCGCCGATCAGTTCGAAGGCTTGCTGCAAGCTTTGCATCAGTCGGCCGGCGGCCATGGTCGGGCGAATCTGTCGGCCTTCGCGGATGAACAGCGAAACGCCGAGGTGTTCTTCGAGTTGGCGGATTTGATGGCTGACGGCGCTGTCGGTGACGCACAACTCGGCGGCGGCCCGGCCGAAATGCGCGTGGCGGGCGGCGCATTCGAAGGTTCGCAGTGCGGCCAGAGAGGGTAGTCGTCGCATGATTCAGCCCCGGTGATGGAGGCGCCCATGCTGCCTTGGCCATTCGCGGGCGTCCAGCAGGACCGCGTTATCGTTCATCGCGGGCAAGCCCGCTCCCACAGGGGACCTCGGGCGTTCACAAAATCCCCTGTGGGAGCGAGCTTGCTCGCGATGGCGGCAGCCCATTCACCACAAATCCCTAGGCCCATCACCCTCCCTTATCCACCATGACTTCCCTCCAGACCGGGCGCATGTTGGTGCCTCAACTGGAGGGATTCGCGATGCTCGACGCACTCAAACAGATCAACTCAACCTCAGCCTTCAACCGCTGGGCCGGTTTTGAGGTGACCCATGCCGCCAGCGGCGAAGCCGAGCTGAGCATGGCTTTTCGCGACACCGATATGGCGCAATACGCAGGCTTTCTGCACGCTGGCCTGATCGGCGCGCTGCTCGACACCGCTTGCGGTTTTGCTGCTGGCACGGTCGCCGGCAACGTGCTGGCCTCGCACTTCTCGGTCAACTGCCTGGCGCCCGCTGTCGGTGAAGTGTTCTTCGCTCGCGGCCGGGTGGTGAAGGCCGGCAAGAAACAGGTATTCGCCCGCGCCGAGCTGTTTGCCCAGAGCGGTGATCAACTCAAGCTGGTGGCGACGGGGGATGCGATTCTGGTGCCGGTCTAGTCTGTCTGGATAAACCCCAGACCAGTCGGAGGTTGCCATGCAACTCGAAGGTTCCTGCCATTGCGGCGCGGTGTCGTTCAGTTTGAACAGTGCCCACCCCTACCCTTATCAGCGTTGCTATTGCTCGATCTGCCGCAAGACCCAGGGCGGTGGCGGGTTTGCGATCAACCTCGGCGGTGAGGCCGCAAGCCTCAAGGTTCGCGGTCGCAAACACATCGCGATCTACCATGCGCGCCTGAAGGACGAAGGCGATAAACGGGCGCACAGCAGCAGCGCCGAGCGGCATTTCTGCTCGCTGTGCGGGACGGGACTGTGGCTGTTCAGCCCGGAATGGCCGGAGCTGATCCACCCGTTCGCCTCCGCCATCGACACTGCGCTGCCGGTACCACCGGAGCACACGCACTTGATGCTCGGTTCAAAAGCACCGTGGGTAGAGGTTGAGGCGCACGCGGGTGATCAGCAGTTCGAGGTTTATCCCGAGGAGTCCATTGCCGAATGGCACGAACGGTTGGGTTTGAGCTGCTAAAGCGCCTCTCCGGTTGTGTCAGGCCGCAGCCGGTACACCGCTGTGGAAACGGAATTCCACGTCCGGTGACTCGATCAGTTCCTGCTCGGCCGCGCGCACCTTGTCGATCACGTGGGCGATGTCCTTGGCGTCGCCGTACTGGTAAGCCAGCTTCAGGTAACCCTGGAAATGCCGGGCTTCGCTTTTCAGCAGGCCGAAGTAGAACTTGCCCAGTTCTTCGTCCAGATGCGGCACCAGCGCCTCGAAACGTTCGCAGCTGCGGGCTTCGATGAAGGCCCCCACCACCAGCGTATCGACCAGTTTCACCGGCTCATGGCTGCGCACCACTTTGCGCAGGCCCGAGGCGTAGCGCCCGGCGGACAACTGGCGCAGCTCGATCTTGCGCTTTTTCATCAGGCGCATGACCTGTTCGTGGTGCACCAGTTCTTCCCGGGCCAGGCGCGACATCAGGTTAATCAGGTCGACGTGGGAGTGATACTTGGCAATCAGGCTCAGCGCGGTGCTGGCGGCCTTGAATTCGCAGTTCTTGTGGTCGATCAGCAAGGTTTCCTGATCAGCCAGTGCGGCCTGCACCCAGCCGTCAGGGGTGCGGCAGCCGAGGAACTCGTGAATTTCGGGAAGGATCATGGGGCTCACGGATAAATGGTCAAAACGAAGGGCGCCGATTATACCGGCCTGCCGCCAGACCACCAGTCGCCAACCGTTGATATGCATCAAGTACCTGGTTGGCGAGCAGGAACTATAGTTGTGCAACGCCGTGCTTTTTAGCCGTTTATGGAGATCCCGCTCATGCAAGCCATTCGCAGCATCCTGGTGGTCCTCGAACCCGAACACTCGGAGAGCCTGGCGCTCAAACGGGCCAAATTGATTGCCAGAGTGACCCGGGCCCACTTGCACCTGCTGGTCGGTGACCGCAAACATGACCATAGCGCTATGTTGGGCGTGCTCAAGGCAGCCTTGTTGGAGGACGGCTTTAGCGTCACCACCGAACAGGCCTGGAACGAAAGCCTGTACCAAACCATCATCGACGTGCAGCAAGCCGAAGGCTGCGGGCTGGTGATCAAGCAGCATTACCCGGACAGCCCGCTGAAAAAAGCTTTGCTGACCCCGGACGACTGGAAATTATTGCGTAAATGCCCGACACCGGTGCTGCTGGTGAAAACGTCCGGTTCCTGGAAAGACAAAGTCATTCTGGCCGCCATTGATGTGGGCAACACCGACGGTGAGCACCGTCACCTGCACAACACCATCATCGATTACGGCTATGACATCGCCAGTCTGGCCAAGGCGCATCTGCACGTGATCAGCGCGCATCCATCGCCGATGCTGTCGGCGGCCGACCCGACGTTTCAACTCAGCGAAACCATCGAGGCGCGCTATCGCGAACAATGCAAGGCGTTCCAGGCGGAGTTCGACATCGACGATGCGCATTTGCATATCGAGGAAGGTCCGGCGGATGTGTTGATTCCGTTCATGGTGCACAAGCTGCAGGCGGCGGTGACCGTGATCGGCACCGTGGCGCGGTCGGGGGTGTCGGGGGCGTTGATCGGCAATACGGCGGAAGTGGTGCTCGATTCGGTGGAAAGTGATGTGTTGGTGCTCAAACCGCAGGAGATTGAGGATCACCTTGACGAGTTGGCTCAGCACTGAAATCTGTGGCGCCTGGTCGGACGCCATCGCGGACAAGCCCGGCTCCCACAGGGTTTTGTGAGCACCGGAGCTTGACTGTAGGAGCCGGGCTGGGTCCGGGCGGCGTTCCGACGATGCTTTCAGGCGCCGAAGGCGTCTTTTAGAAAGCCCGGTGCGATGTACCGTTGGTAATGCGCCTCAGACAGCAAAAAGAATTCCCGATCAATGGCATCACGCAATTCCGGCAGGTTCCAGTCACGAAACTCCGGCATCAGCACCATCCCGTAAGCCTCCAGGTTATTGATCACCCGCGCCCCACGGGCAATCAGCTGATACGCCCAGCAATACTCCGACTGATGCGGCACGAAGCGAATCTTGCGTTGCTCCAGTTGCAAGCGCAGGCGCTGGGGATCGAAAACCTCCAGCTTGCTGGCCATCACCTGGGACAGCAATTGCTCAAGACGCAGCCATACCGCGCGCTTCTCCTCCTCGTTGTAACCATTCCAGTTGATCACTTCGTGGTGGAAACGCTTGCAGCCGCGGCACACCAGGTCACCGTAAACGGTGGAGCAGAGGCCGACGCAGGGAGTCTTGATGGTCTGATTGGGCATAGGTAGGCAAAACACTGGAAAGCAGAACAGGCCCGCATGTTAGCCCTTTGTCTAACATTGATCACCCCTCAAAATTCGGGGGCTAACTTACCTTTAATTTTTTTTTGCCGTAGAATCAGCCAGCCTTTTAAGGCGCCAATGTCCGTTAGAAGCTGTTTTCAAAGCGTCACGAGCACAGTCGTTCCTTCAGAGCGGTGTTGGCGAAGGGTTTTTCCAGCGGGGAAAAGCCCAACGCCAACCCTCATCAGCTCCCGTTCTGCAGGCGTAAAACTTTGAAAGCAGCTTCTGTAAGGAATTGTCGGTAATTCTGGCTAAGTGGCCCACAACGCCACGCAGCGCATGAGTACGGCAATTTCGGGATGAGCGTCCCGGACACCCATTTGGGACCACTGATGAGGGTAATAACTGTGCTTGAAGCCTACCGCAAACATATCGAAGAGCGTGCAGCACTGGGTATCGTTCCCCAGCCGCTTAACGCCGAACAAACTGCAGGCCTGATCGAGCTGCTGAAGAATCCTCCGGCTGGCGAAGAAGCTTTCCTCGTTGACCTGATCACCCATCGCGTTCCACCTGGCGTGGACGAAGCAGCCTATGTCAAGGCCGGCTTCCTGTCTGCCCTCGCCAAAGGCGAAGCCAAGTCCCCCCTGATCGACAAGAAGCGCGCTGTAGAACTGCTCGGCACCATGCAGGGCGGCTACAACATCGTGACCCTGGTCAACCTGCTGGACGACGCTGAACTGGCGCCAGTGGCTGCCAAAGAACTCAAGCACACCCTGTTGATGTTCGACGCCTTCCACGACGTCGCTGAACGCGCCAAGAACGGTAACGTTCACGCACAAGGCGTGCTGCAATCCTGGGCTGACGGCGAGTGGTTCAAAAACCGCCCGGTACTGGCCGACAAGATCAGCCTGCGCGTGTTCAAGGTCACCGGCGAAACCAACACCGACGACCTGTCCCCTGCTCCGGACGCCTGGTCCCGCCCGGACATCCCGCTGCACGCCCTGGCCATGCTGAAAATGGCCCGCGACGGCATCGTGCCGGACGTACAAGGCTCCATCGGCCCGATGAAGCAGATCGAAGAAATGCGCAACAGCGGCTTCCCGATCGCCTACGTCGGTGACGTAGTGGGTACCGGTTCGTCGCGTAAATCCGCGACCAACTCGGTGCTGTGGTTCTTCGGCGACGACGTTCCTTACGTGCCGAACAAGCGCGCTGGCGGTTTCTGCTTCGGCAGCAAAATTGCTCCGATCTTCTACAACACCATGGAAGATGCCGGCGCCCTGCCGATCGAATTTGATGTGACCAACATCAACATGGGCGACGTGATCGACCTGTACCCGCACGCAGGCAAAGTCTGCAAGCACGGTACCGACGAAGTCATCACCACCTTCGAAATGAAGACCCCGGTGCTGTTGGACGAAGTCCGTGCCGGCGGTCGTATTCCGCTGATCATCGGCCGTGGCCTGACCGACAAGGCTCGCGCCGAACTGGGTCTGCCAGCGTTCGACCTGTTCAAGAAACCGGATGCCCCGATCGAAAGCACCAAGGGCTTCACCCTGGCGCAGAAAATGGTCGGCAAGGCGTGCGGCGTAGCCGGTGTGCGTCCAGGCACCTACTGCGAACCGAAGATGACCACCGTCGGCTCCCAGGACACCACCGGTCCAATGACCCGTGACGAACTGAAAGACCTGGCGTGCCTGGGCTTCTCCGCTGATCTGGTGATGCAGTCCTTCTGCCACACCGCGGCTTACCCTAAGCCGATCGACGTGACCACCCACCACACCCTGCCAGACTTCATCATGACCCGCGGCGGCGTTTCCCTGCGTCCGGGCGACGGCATCATCCACAGCTGGCTGAACCGTATGCTGCTGCCGGACACCGTCGGTACCGGTGGTGACTCGCACACCCGTTTCCCGATGGGCATTTCGTTCCCGGCCGGTTCCGGCCTGGTGGCGTTTGCCGCAGCCACTGGCGTTATGCCGCTGGACATGCCGGAATCGATCCTGGTGCGCTTCAAAGGCAAGATGCAACCGGGCGTCACCCTGCGTGACCTGGTTCACGCCATTCCTTACTTCGCGATTCAGGCTGGCCTGTTGACCGTTGAGAAGAAAGGCAAGAAGAACGCTTTCTCCGGTCGCATCCTGGAAATCGAAGGCCTGGACAACCTGAGCATCGAACAGGCTTTCGAGCTGTCCGACGCCTCGGCCGAACGTTCGGCTGCCGGTTGCACCATCAAGCTGTCGAAAGAGTCGATCACCGAGTACCTGAGCTCCAACATCACCCTGCTGCGCTGGATGATCGGCGAAGGCTACGGCGATGCACGGACTCTGGAACGCCGTGCTCAAGCGATGGAAGCCTGGATCGCCAACCCTGAGTTGATGGTGGCCGATGCTGACGCCGAATACGCTGAAATCATCGAAATCGACCTGGCCGACATCAAAGAGCCTGTGCTCTGCGCGCCAAACGATCCGGACGACGCCCGTCTGCTGTCCAGCGTTGCTGGCGAGAAGATCGACGAAGTGTTCATCGGTTCGTGCATGACCAACATCGGTCACTTCCGCGCGGCCGGTAAGCTGCTGGATCAGGTCAAGGGTCAGCTTCCTACCCGTCTGTGGCTGTCGCCACCGACCAAAATGGACGCTCACCAGCTGACCGAAGAAGGCTACTACGGCATCTACGGCAAGGCCGGCGCACGCATGGAAATGCCGGGCTGCTCGCTGTGCATGGGTAACCAGGCTCGCGTAGAACCGAATTCGACTGTGGTGTCGACGTCGACCCGTAACTTCCCGAACCGTCTGGGTGACGGCGCGAACGTCTACCTGGCTTCGGCTGAGCTGGCGTCCGTGGCTTCCATCCTGGGTCGCCTGCCGACCGTCGAGGAGTACATGGAATACGCTGGCAAGATCGACAGCATGGCGGCTGATGTCTACCGCTACCTGTCCTTCGACCAGATCGCCGAGTTCCGTGAAGCTGCTGCGAACGCCAACATTCCGGTCGTTCAAGCCTAACGCTGCAACGCAATAGAAAACGCCGCCCATCGTGAGATGTGCGGCGTTTTTTTATGCCTGCGATGGCTATGCCCTTACACACTCCTACAAGGGTTATGCGCTGGTCTTGAGGGCTTGTTGCACCGCGCCATCCACGCTCAAACCGCTGAGGATCACCTGTGTATCCTTCACTTCCGGCAACGCCGCCAATGCGGCCTGCGCCGAGTCCTTGAGCCGGGCGAGCACCAGCTGCTTCCCTTCCCCCCGCACCCGCACAAAAAATTCCTGCAATGCCTCAATACTGGTGCCATCCAGGTCCGGCGACTCCTCCAGACTGAGAACCACCGAATGAATCGGCGTCTGCGAATGACGGATCAAGTGCAACGTGCTGCCCAGAATCCGCTCGACGTTGGCAAAGAACAACGCCTCCCCCGGCCGGACGATCAAAACCCCTGGCACTGTTTGCGCCGTCGGATGAAGGTGCAGGTCGACAAAGTCGTGACCGCCATCAATGCGCCCGAGGATCTGAATGTCCGCTGCCGACATTTGCTTGAGCATCAACACCACGCTGATCGCCACCGACAGCAGCAACCCGTCCAGCACACCCACCACCAGCACGGCGGCCACCGCGCAAATGACCAGCAACCGATCGCGTCGCCAGATGAAATAGCGTCCCAGCGGTTGCAGGCTCAAGCCTCGCGCCAGAGCATGGATGACGATGGCGGCGAGAATCGGCTCCGGGGTCAGGGCGATGTAGGGCAACACGGTCAAAACGATGAGCAACACCACCAGCGCCGCCACGCCACCCGCCAATCGCGACGTGGCGCCGGCCGCTTCATTGGCCGACGTTGCCGAGTACCCTGCCCCCGCCGGCATGCCATGAAACAACCCGGACAACAGGTTGGACGCCCCCAGTGCCAGCAAATCGCGATTCGACGAGATCCGGTCGCCGTGCTTGAGCGAATAGGCGCTGATCGAGCCGTAAGACTCCGCGTACAGGATCATCACCATGGCAAAGGCCAATTCACCCAGGCGCAACCAGTCAGTGAAAGGCAACTCTGGCAGCTTCGGCACCTCCAGGCTCAGATCGATCACGCCGATCAGCTTCACGCCATACGCCGGCAGGTTCAGCCATTGACTCGCCGCAATGCCAATCACCACCACCAGCAAGCCACCCGGCAAGCGCCGGAACCTTGCACACAGCACCAGCAAGGCCAACGCCACGGCGGCGACACCCGCCGCCACCCAATTCCATTGCGGCAGTTGCTCCAGCAATTGCGGCAGAAAGTGCACCAGAATGCCGTTGGTCAGGGGCACCCCGACCACACTGGCGACTTGCTTGAGAATGATGGTCAGCGCCAGGCCAAAGGCAAAGCCGCGCAGCACCGGTTTTGCGATGAACGAAGTCACGCTGCCCAGCTTGAACAACCCGGCCAGCAGGAAGAACGCGCCAGTCACCAGCACCAGGCCGATGGCCAGGGCAGAGCGCAGTTGCGGATCGCCGTTGGCCAGCGTCGCGGTGGCGGCAGCCAATACCGCTGCCGACGACGATGTCGCCGAGACAATGGCGAAACGGCTGGTGCCGAACAGCCCGTAACACAGCAAACCGGCAAACAAGGCGATCACCCCGGCCTGCGGCGCCACGGCGGCAATACTTGAATACGCGACCGCTTCCGGCAACAACAGGCCGGCAATCGACAACCCGGCCAGCAGGTCCTGCCAGCGATTGGGTTGTTCAGTGAAATTTTGGGGTGAGGCGCTGGGCAATCCGGTGTCTCCAGGCGAAAAAAAACCGCTGCGCGCAATACGCGCAGCGGCCACTGTAGCTGTCAATCCGGCGCTGCGCGAGCAGGCCGAACGATCACGCGGTCAGCGAGTAGATCAACGCTGTAATCGCCACCAGGCCCACCGCCGTCACGAAGACATTGGACGCCTGCCCGCGATAACGCGCCATCGCCGGCACCTTGCGGATCGCGTACATCGGCATCAGGAACAGAATCGATGCGATGACCGGGCCACCGAGGGTTTCAATCATCCCGAGAATGCTCGGGTTGAGCGTGGCAACGATCCAGCACACCACCAGCATGAACGCGGCGGTCATGCGGTCCAGCGTCTTCGGTGCCGGGCGCTTGCCGCTTTTGACGATCAGGCCTTTAAGACCTTCGCTGGCACCGATGTAGTGGCCCAGGAATGACTTGGAGATGGCCACGAAGGCAATCAACGGCGCCGCGAAGGCGATGGTCGGGTTGCTGAAGTGGTTGGCCAGGTACGACAGGATCGACAGGTTCTGCGCCTTGGCTTCGGCCAGTTGTGCTGGCGACAGGGTCAGCACGCAACTGAAGACGAAGAACAGCACCATCACCACCATCAACAGGTGGGCGCGGGACAGGATCTGCGAGCTGCGCTCTTCGGCGTGTTCGCCGTAACGACGTTTCTGGTCGACCGCAAACGCCGAGATGATCGGCGAGTGGTTGAACGAGAACACCATCACCGGAATCGCCAGCCACAAGGTATGCAGCAGCGCCGACGGTTCAGGCAGCGTGCTGGCGGTGGACAGAATGCCGCCGTTCCAGTGCGGGATCAGGAACACCGCCAAAAACAGCAGTGCAACGATGAACGGATACACCATCAGGCTCATGGCCTTGACGATCGCCTGTTCGCCGCAACGCACCACCGCCAGCAGACCGAGAATCAGCACGAACGACAACACCGCGCGCGGGGGCGGCATGATGTGCAGTTGATGCTCAAGGAAACTGCCCACGGTGTTGGTCAGTGCCACGCTGTAGATCAGCAGGATCGGGAAGATCGCAAAGAAATACAGCAAGGTGATCAGCGCACCGGCCTTGATGCCAAAGTGTTCTTCCACCACTTCGGTGATGTCCGCGCCTTCGCGTCCGGACAGCACGAAGCGGGTCAGGCCACGGTGCGCGTAGAAAGTCATGGGGAACGCCAGCACCGCCAGGACCAGCAACGGCCAGAAGCCGCCCAGCCCCGCATTGATCGGCAGAAACAGCGTGCCGGCCCCGATGGCCGTGCCAAACAGGCCCAGCATCCAGGTGGTGTCATGACGATTCCAGCTCGAAAGAGTCGCTGGTGCCGCCGCTACATAGCGTTTGTCGACGCTATTGGCCTGATCATTCATCCGGTGGGATCTCCGCATTCCGGTCAGTTGCTACCCGGCCAGGACGAGTCGGAAAAACCCGACAGGCAGCGCCCTGGCCGAAACAGGGGCGCGATTGTCCGGGATTAATCAACAGAAGCAAAGACTTAGCTGAAGAATGGTTGTGCGGATCAGTGTTCAGGGTGTTACGCAGGAGCAGGGCTGCCGTAGGTTTTCATTATTTTTTGAATTTAGAGTACCTCTCGACACTTTGGGCCCCCTACCTCGAGCCATGTAATGAGTGCTTCCAGAGGCATCGGCTTGGCAAACCAATATCCCTGCCCTTCGTTACAGCCTTCGGCCTGCAGAAAAGCCAACTGAGCCTGAGTTTCAATGCCTTCAGCGATTGCCTCCATGCCTAATGCACGTGCAATGCTGAGCGTGGCACGGACAATTTCCTGTTCGGCCGTGCTGCCGGGCAGCATTGCAATAAATGAGCGATCAATCTTCAATTTATGAAACTGCAAACTCCGCAGACGTCCCAGTGAAGAGTAACCGGTCCCAAAGTCATCCATGGCCAGATGAATGCCCGCACTCCGTAATGCCAACGAATTGCGCATCACCTGCTCCGCCCCTTTCATCGCCACATCTTCAGTAACTTCCAGTACCAATCTCCCGGAGGGTAGTCCGGTATCCTTGATAATTTGCTCAACCATTTGGGCAAAGTTCTCATCCACAAAAGAGTCAACACAGACATTCACCGCTACCGGCACGTCCAGTACTCCCAGCTCGATAAGCCAGGCGTTGTCAATGCAGGCCTGGTTGATGACCCAGCGAGTAATAGCCGGCATCAGACGATACTTCAGGGCAATGGAGATGAACTGGTCAGGCATTACCAGTTCATCTCCATTGCGCCAGCGTAACAACGCCTCCATACCCGAAGGCCGATACGTCCGCGTATCGAACTGCAATTGGTAGTGAAGCTCGAGTTGCCCCAGTTCAAGCGCATCACGCAAGCAAGAGACAAGGCGATAGCTACGCTCGTTCTCCTCGCGCATTTCCTGGCTGAACATACAGACTCCGCTTCCGCCATCCGCCTTACCCCGATACATGGCGATATCTGCGGCGTTTATCAACTTATCAGCCGAGCTGCCATGCTCCGGAAACATGCTGATTCCGATGCTGGCTGACGCCAATAACGGAATGCCATCGATGCTGAACGGTTCTTTGAGGCTTTCGATCAAGCGCTCTGCAATGAGATCGGCCTTGTCATCTTCGTTGAGCATAAGGAACGCCACGAACTCGTCCCCCCCCACCCGTCCGAGCATGTCAGTGCCCCTGAGAGCAACGCGCAAACGTTCGGCTACCTTTCTGAGCAGTCGATCACCAACACCGTGGCCATAGCTGTCGTTGATATGTTTGAAACCGTCCAGATCAATAAAAAGCAACCCCAGTCGACCCTCCGCCTGCTGACAACTGAGCAAGGCTTTTTCCAGCATCTCCACAAATTGACGGCGATTGATACAACCGGTCAGATCATCATAAGTAGCCAATTGGGTAATGCGTTTATTGAGTCGATGGTGCTCGCTGATGTCGTAGCAAACGCCGACGAAGGCACGTTGTTCGCCCAATCGGAACTCATTGACGTTAAATTGCATGGGGAAATAGGTAGCATCCTTGCGCTGCCCGACCACTTCACGCCCGCCGCCCATGTTCCGGTGTTCACCGACATTGCGAAAAGACTCCAGGTAACCGGGTTGGTTTTTGTTGTACGCCTCGGGTATCAATAGGGAGATGTTCTGCCCCAGCAACTCCATCTGAGCAAAGTTGAAGTTCTGCAATGAAGAACGGCTTACGGCCTGGATGATGCCGCGCTCATCGATGACCAGAACTGTATTGGGCGACGCATCGGTAATGGCGTCGAACATGGACAAGTCCAGGACTATTGGGGCGTCTTCTGTCCTGCCGGCCGAGGCATCGCTTTTATCCCCTATCATCGAATGTGACCTTCAGGTAATCGCGTCATAAAGAAAATACAAACGTTCACAAATCTGCTTCGAGAGAATGCGATCGTTTAATCACGGCAATGCTCTGGCCTGCTACCCCTTAAAATCCCCGATACCGCCAGGAAGTCTTCCGGGCATATACCGTCTGGGGGCTATTGATCCGTAGCTGCCGACTACAAACGGAAATTGCCAATCTGTAGCGTCAGCTCATCGCACACTCGTCGCAATGTCTGGCAATCCTGCTGGCAACGATGGGTGTCACTGGATGTGGAATGGGCCAGGTCGGCAATCCCTTGGACATTACGATTGATTTCCTCTGTGACCGATGACTGCTCTTCCGTCGCAGTGGCCACTTGGCTGTTCATATCGCTGATCCGCTCAATCTGCGACGCGATGGCCTCCAGCGACTGATTGGTCCGCTGGCTGGCCTGTACGCCTGTTTGCGTCGCCGCCTGGCCGGCCCGCATCGAGTTGACGGCGGTTTCCGCCCCCAGCTTGAGCCCCTGAATCATGTGCTGGATTTCATCCGTCGAATTCTGGGTGCGCCCCGCCAATGTCCGGACTTCATCCGCCACCACCGCAAATCCCCTGCCCGACTCACCGGCTCGTGCCGCTTCGATAGCCGCATTCAACGCCAGCAAGTTAGTCTGTTGCGAAATGCCGCGAATCACCGCCAGCACCTGATCGATGGACAACACGTGATCGGCCAGTTCCCCCACGGAATGGTCCGCTATGCCGATTTCCTCGGCCATGCGTTCGATGTGTACCGTAGACTCACCGACGATACCGCTCGCCTGATGGGCTTCGTCTTTTGCCACTTGAGAAGCTTCGGCCGCACCACTGGCATTGCGGGCAATTTCTTGAACGGTCAGGCCCATCTCATGTACCGCAGTGGCCACCAGATCAGTCATTTCATGCTGTTGAGATGCCCGCACGGCGGTGTCTTCAACCACCTGGGCCACCTGGACCACCGCAACCCGCAACTGCTCGCTGGTTTGAGTGATCGCTCCAATCAGTGCTCGCAACGTATTGGTCATTACCCGTACGCTACCCAAGGCACTTTTATCGGGCGCTTGGGGAATCGACACGCCCAGATTGCCGCCGGCAATTTCATTCAGGACCCGATCGAGCTCGGCCGGTGCACCGCCCAATTGTTGAAGGATCTGCTTGCGCCCCAGATAGACCAGCAGGCCAATCTCACCGATCAACATCAGCAAAATGGTGACGAACAGGTTCTGTGCAAAGTTCAGCGCGTTGTTTGCCAGCAGTACTTCTTGCGAAGTACGTTGCTCCATCAACTCGAAGAATTCGTCCACCGGCTTCATGATCTGGGCTTTGAAGGCATGGTATTGCTCGCTGTGCACCAGCTTGCGCGCCAGTGCGAGATCAGGCTCGCCATTGACCGTGTACTGCCCCTGGGCATCGACAAACTTGCCTTTGACCGCGTTCATGGCTTTGACTTCGAGTTGTACCAGGCTGTCGGAATTGGCCTGCGCTTCCTTGAGCTTGGCAAACTCCCTGTCCGTAAAGCCGTCCTGTTTCATCAGCGTTTCCAAGGCCACAGCCTCGCCGTCAGGGCGAGGCGTTTCGTTACCCGCGGCGACAAAATCCCAGTAGATGCGGTGATACTCCTTCGGGCGGGGTGCCTTGCCATTGCGAATATCCAGAATCTTCAGATATTCGCGCTCGTATTCCGGGTTCGTCGTCACCACATAGGTGCGGCCCAGACGCGTCAAATCATCGGAACTCTGGCGCAACTCATCGGCGAGCAAGTAAGACTGGTAACGCCTCTCGCTGATCTCGCGTGCCTCCTGGGCCGCCTGTTTGAGCGCCACAAAGGTGTACAGCAGACCTGAGAACGTCGCGGCTATCGCAACCAGCGCGTACTGAATCGCTCTCGAAGTGTTGGCTACTTTCATTTCTACTGTTCCTGGTTTGTAGATTCTTATGTCTATAAAGCAGCAATCGCCAAGGCGCGCGGCGCCGTGTCGGAGGAAGGATCCGGGGATGGTACTGAGCGCAGTTATTCGGGTTTGGGAAGGAAGGCCAATCAGGTTGTGGTCATGGCCCGTGCACCTGTTGCTGTTCGGCTCCCGAGTGACTTACCTCCCCGATGCGGGGATCGCTACCGACAGGCGATCGAAAACAGCGGGCTCACCTGGGTAAGCCCGCTGTTTTTTCACTTGCCCAGACGTCTGATTTCCGCCGGCGTGAAATCGGCTTTGACCATCGGCGCGCCATAGGCGACCTTCTGGTTGACCTCATTGGTCATCTGCGAAACGCCGTAGCGGCCCGAAATCAGGTCGTAGGTGGTCTCGGCAACAGTGGTCGGCACTTGTACGTCGTACAGCATCGCGTAGTGCGCCTCGAACAGACGCCACAGCTCACCACGACTGTCATACATGTCCGAAGCGAGGATCTGCCAGGAGTCTTCATCGATATAGAAGCGGCGCTTGCCATAGACATGGCGTGCGTCAGGCTTGAGCGTCGCCTCGATTACCCACACGCGGTGCTTTTCGTAGCGCAACGGATCCGTGTTCAGGTGACCGGGCTTGAGCAGGTCAGCGTATTTCAAGGTTTTGCTATTGAGTTTGTAGGCGTTGTATCCCACCAGCAGTTCCTGTTTGCCGATCAGTTTCCAGTCATATCGGTCCGGTGCACCGTTGAAGCCATCGGTGCCGTCACTGGTGATCTGGCCAAAGCTATAGCGCGCGCTGCTGTCATAGGAGACGGTCGGCGCCCGCCGCACGCGACGTTGCCCCGGCAGGTATTGCCAGGCCGCACGCGCTTCTGTCACCTGGTTCATCGGTTCGTGAATCAAGGTGACTTCGCCAGCGTAACGGGAAGGCGTCAGGGTTTGGGCACGATAGAAAAACAGCAGGTTTTCCTGCGGATCAAGGTCCTTGATCCGGTCGCGAAAAGCGGCGACCTGATTGTACGTCACGACCGTGGATTGCCCTTGATCCTGAACGGTTGCCGAGGCGATCTCACGTACGAAGGAACCACCACGGTAACGGGTCAGGTGGTTCCAGAGCACTTCCAGTGGCTCTGTGGGCTCGGCAAAAGGAACGCCGAAACTGTAATTTTTCAGACCATAGCCGCCGTCGGCCAGCTCGACTTTACCCAGGTTCGCCTTCGCTTCATCCTGATCGGTCTTGGGCAGGTTGGCGGTACGATGAGTGGGATACACCGGCATGCGGTAGTCGGGAAAGCGCCCGAACATAGCCACCTGGCCTGGCGTCAGAACGTTCTTGTACTGACTGACATTGTCCTTGGTCACGGTATAGAGCGGTTTTTCGCCCGCGAATGGATCGGCGTAATCACCGTTCGAGCTGACGATGGCGGCGTTGGCGGCGATGCCTCCAGTCCAGGCGGGAATACTGCCGTCGGCATTGGCGGCTTTCTCGGAACCCATGGGTGTCAGTTTCGAGCCAATCAATCCAGGGTCGTCCTGCTTGGCCTGCGCCATGGTGCAGGCAAGCATCATTGCCATGACGAGAGGTAATGTTTTTGTGAAGTTTTTCATTAGAAGCTCACCTTGAGGTTCACCGAGGCAAAATCGCGATCATCGATCGTGGAAAATTTGTTGGTACCGAGGAATTCGTTGTAAGCGAACTCCAACGAGTAATCGTTGCGATAGTCGAAGGTCAGTGTCAGGCCGAGCGCCTGTTGACCTTCCTGGAAGTTGGGCCCGTAGCCCTCGACGTCGTGTCGCCAGTTGATGGCCGGCGTGATGACGGTGGCCGGCAACAATTGCTCGTAGGAAAGGCCCGCACGCAGGCGATAGCCCCAGGAAAAATCGGTGTAGATGCCGTCGGTGTTACAGAAATCGGCGTTCATTTGCGCTACCTGGGCCGCGCTCATGCCCCCTGCCCCAGCGCCGACACAAGACGTTGCAACACCTGTGGCAGGCAAGGTGCGACCGAATCCTCCGGCACGACCGAAACGATCGCCGTCGATGTTTTCAATCCAGTTGAAACCCATTTCGCCGGCCAGCGACAGACGATTGGCGCCCATCACGTTGGATACCGTATCAACCGCACCGAGGCTGAATTGCCAGATTGGTTTGCGTGCGTAACCCTCGACCTCAGAGCCACGGGCCGCCGCCAATTGGGCTGGGGTCAAAGGCATGATCGGTGTGGTCCCGGAACCGGCCAGCAGCCCGACGAAGTCTGCGCCGTTGAAGGCCAGCGGCATGTTGGGGCGATAGCTCAGCTCGCCAAAGGTGGCGGTGGTGCCAATGACGCCGCTCAGGCTCGCGCCGAACAGCCTGATGTCTTCCGGGTAAACGTTCGAGTAATCGCCGGTATTGATGTTGACGTTAGCCCCGACAGGCGCCTGGCGAGCAATAACCCCCTGAAGCTGCGGTGTACGGCTGTGGTAGTTGATGTAGTACAACCCAAGGTCGGCGTCGTGCAGCGACTCGATGGTGTAATGCATGGCCAATCCGTACTGGCCAGTGTCGCTCGGGTAGTCTGTTGAGGTGCGTTGCAGGTAACGTTCGCGCTGTGCGTTGGCCGCTCCTGCGGCGGGATTGAAGTCCTGCAGGCTTTGAGCAGTGGTACCGGTGCCACCGGCGATCATGTAATTGTTCTGGCAACCTTCCTGCAGGTTGTCGGCAATGCTGAAGAACGTGCCGCAGCCATCGTATACAGAAGGACGGAAGTTGTACTGCCAGAACCCTTCCAGGCTGACTGAGTCGCTCAGGTCAAAGTTGAAGCTGACCATCTCGACGGGTAACTGCCCTTCCTTGAGTTCAACCCCCGGCCGGTTGAAGGCCGAGACATCCAGGGGGTTGATCACGTTCACACCGTTCTGGATGAACAGCGCTTCGCCCCAACTCAACACTTGATTGCCGACTTTGACGTTCAACGAGTGGTCGGCCACGTTGAAGTCCTTCCAGACATACGCATCCAGCACTTCGAACCCTTGGAATCGGGCCAGGTCCTGCCAGCCGGAGTCATTGAACTTCTCGAAGTCGCCATTTCCGGTTTCCAGAGCGTGGTCATACCAGTATTTGAAGCGAACGAACGCCCCCTGCGAGCCATCGTTCAAATCAAAATCGGTCAGCCCCTTGAACACCGTTGAAATGGTGTCGCCCTTGTTGAAGTTGAGCTTGCCGTTGTCGGCGTTGTAGTTAACGCCAGTGCCGGTTTTCCCGATGCTGGCTGCGTCGGCAGCCGTCATTTGAAATTTGTCGGCATTCTGCAGCGCCCAACTTGTCCCCAGACTGAGCGTTGTGTTGGTGGTCAGCCCCCAGTCGTCGTTGACCTGCCAGGTGGTGGCATGGGCGGACTGACAGCCAACTGCGACCCCCAAAGCAAGCAGATGCGGGTAAAGAATCGGTGTTTGACGGCGTGCACTACGGATGGTTGAGACATGCTTCATGTGTTGACTCACCTGTTATTTTTTTATTGGCGATGAGGCTTTCGCGAATCCACCGGGCACTTGGCGTTGCCCGATGGCAGGCGTGAGCTACGCCTGAAGCGAATGCTCGGCGGCCACCATGTGAGTAAACAGGGGTCGTGCATGAGTCATTGGCTGACAAATAGTTTCCCCGCCGCGATCAGACGGCCGAAATGTATTTGCCGATCCGGTCATGGACGCTGGGGAGTGGACAAAGCACAGGGCGGCCAGACGATGACCGGGTTACGGGGAAACTATTTGTCAGTCAATGACTCACCCGCTGCAGGCAAATGAGCGCATCTTGAGCCGGCTTTCACGCGCTGTAGAGCCCGAGTGCTCTATGACAAAAGCATCATCGACTGGAGCGCTGCTCTATATCGCCCCTCGCCTTTTTGCCTGGGGTGTTTTTTTTATCAAGCCTGCAAGCGCTTTGATCTCATCCATTGCTGATTGCGCACGCTAACGCGGCCCGGCATGCTGATCATGAATTTTGTCGCTATCAGCAGGCGCAAGCGATGCAAACCATGCCAACCAACCCCGCCACCGCAGCCAGAACCACCCTGGCTTCGATTGCACGCGCCATTGCCAAAACGCTGAAGTCGCAATACGACATCGATCCGTTACCCATGCTGACGGGTCTGGGTTTCGACCCGGCCATCCTGCACGATAATGAGTTGCGCCTGGATCTGACCGATATCACTCCGTTGTGGCTTCGTGCAGTCGAACTCAGTGGTGACGCGAACTTTGGTCTTTGCGTGGCCCGAAACCTCGGCCCCGCCGACCTCTACGGCATTGATCTGGCGCTCTACACCAGCGCTACGATTGGCGATGCCGTTCGACGTTACGTGCTATTTCTTCCATTGATTACAACCGTTACCCGCATGCGGCTGGTCCAGGACGAATCGGGTGACTGGCGAATGGAAACCCGACTCACAGGCGCTCGCGTGCCAGCCGATGCGGCGCGCGACTGCTTCAATTATCACAATGTGAAACTGTTCGAACGCCAATCGGGATTGAAAGCCCCGCAGTTTCTGCGGCGCCTTGAAATTCCGCGCCCGCAGCCATCCGACCCGACACCCTGGCTCAAGCTGGGCATTGCGGTTCTATTCGGACAGGAATGCGCGACACTGGTTTTCAAACGCGAGACCTGGGATAGCCCCCTGCCGGGTGCCAATGCCCGCTGGCTTGCCCGGGTCGAACAACCGATCCTGCAGCACCTGGCCCGGCTTGGCGCCCCTCTGCCGCTGAGTGCCCTGCGCGCGGGCCTGGCCGAAATACTCGGCCAAGAGGTCAGTGCGCAACACCTCGCCAACACCCTGGCACTGCCTGTGGACTGCGTGACGTCATCCTTGATTGCACAAAATACGACCTTCGCGCAGTTGCTCGATCAAACCCGAGAGGCTCAATCCCTGAACCTGCTGACCATGCCCGACTTGACCCTGGACCAGATCGCCAGCCGCGCGGGGTTCAGCTCCAAGAGCAGCTTGATTCGGGCGTTCCGACGATGGAAAGGCATCACCCCTCTGAGTTACCGAAAACAACTCGATTAACGACGGTCGCCGCTTCATGCCGGTATCGTTTTTGTCAGGTAATGCTCGCCCCGTATCAGCGCGAGTCGGTAACTGACGAAAATTAACCCAGCCGCGGGTTTTCTTCACGCAGTTCGCTGGGCGTGGTGCCATACCAGCGACGGATTGCACGGGTGAAACTGCTGACTTCGCTATACCCCAGACTATCGGCGACCTCGGCAACGGACAGCGTGCTGTCCAGCAGCAGGTCATGGGCCAGATAGCGTCGATGAATATCGATGAGGTCGCTGAAATTCCAGCCGTCGCGAAGCAAAGCCCGATGCAGGGTGCGGGCGGTCATGTGCAAGCGATCGGCCATGTCTTCCAGATTCAGTCCACCGCGCAACTCCTGCAGCATGGCACTGCTGGCCATTTCTATCAGGCTGCCCCTGGCGGTCTGGCAGGCGTAGTCCTCCATGGACTCTTCCAGTGCCAGGCGCACGCTGGAGGGGCCCGCCGGGCGATCGACATGCAGCGCTTGAACATCCAAAAGCATTTCGTCTCGTTGCGCCGAGAAAAACACCGGCCTGTCCGCTAACCGCTCCCAGGGCCCGGGATCGACCGGACGCGGACGCCGCAGATGAATTTCGATAATCGGGTTCGGTGCACACACCCAACTGCGCAGGTGATGAATTTGCCTGGCGCACCAGTAGTCCACCTCCTCCACAGCCGGTCGCAGCTTCGCCGGTGCTTGCAGGCCAAAGCGCAGCGTGTCGCCCTGCTGCTCGAAACGAAGATCAATGTGACTGGCCACCAATGGCCAGAAACGTTGCATGGTTTGCAGGGCCTCCATGCGTGTCGGTGCCAGTTGCATGAGGTAGTTCAAACCGAGCAGCTGACCGAGATCCGCGGGCCTTGCGGCAGCGAGGCCGATGGCAGGGTCATTATCTAACGTACGCGCGCACTCCCAAAAATGACGGGAAAGGAACGCTGGCAAACGCAGATAGGGTTGGCGGAACGCCGACAGGGGAAAGTTCCAGCGTTGCTGCAACTCGGACAACGGTATCCCGCGCGACTCCAGCAGGCGAATGCCGGCCAGAACCGTTGAAGGTGAAAGCGAGAGGCGTTTTCGGTGATTGGGATAATTATTTGTCAGCCAGGGATTCATGGTTGCTCGTCTATTGCCTGCATGTTGCTTCAGGGTCGCGCGACTGCGGGACCTCGGGGACTCACTCCCTTCACGCCCAAACAAAAATAACAGGTGAATCAAGGAAATGAAGCATAAATCAACTTGCTGCCCTCAGGTGGGACCGGCACGCCTTCGCGCCATTCCCAACCACAACCATCCACTTAATTCAGCCGACGCCCACTTGTGAGCGGACGGAACGAACCTATTGATTTTCTGTGGAGGGCAAGATGGATTCGAGTAACTGGATGAACCTCAATCCGAGCATGTTCTGCCGGCGCGACATGCTCAAGGCGCTGGCGGTCCTGGGGGCAACGGGTGTCTCGGCCAGCCTGCCCGCTGCGAAGCTTTGGGCAAACGCCCTGACATTGGATGAGGACACGGCCTATCAGCTTGGCATGCAAGCCTACGTGTATGGCTATCCATTGATTTACTTCGCCCGCCTGCGCTACACGCGCATGATGGAAGGCGATCCGATGATGAAGATCCGACAAAACCGGGGGCAGTGGCTACATCGCAATGTACCCGTGACGCCTGAAATCCCCGGAGCTCCGCAAACCGATACGCTGTACTCAACCTTGTGGCTGGATCTGCGTGCGCAGCCTTACATCGTTACCATTCCGCAAATGGACGATCGCTATTGGAGCATGCAGTTCTGCGATTTTTTCGGGTCGACCTTCGGCCTACCCAGCCGCCGCAGCTTTTCCAAAGGCGGGCGCGTAGCAGTGGTCGGTCCCGACTGGAACGGGCTGCTGCCTGTTGGCATCGATCTTGTGCTCAGAGCGAAAATCCCGCAGACATTCAATGTCCTGCGTATGTTCTTCGCCAATAACGACGACCGCCTGAAGGCCATCGACTATCAGAAACGCTTTGTCGTCGCGCCTCTGTCGGATTTCCTCGCAGGCCGGGACGCCGTTCCCGGCGTGGCTGCCGAACTCTCCAGGCCTCCCCTGCCGGCGGAAGATCCGCTGGCCGATTTCAAGGTTCTGCAGGACATGTGGCAGGAGTGCGCAGTTTCGAAAGAAGATGCTGCCGTCGCCAACCGTTTTACCCGCCTGGGATTGGCTCCAGGGCAGCACGGCTTCGAACAGCTCACCCCAGAAGTCCAGAAAGGTCTCAAACGTGCCGAACAGGATGGACGCCAGGCAGTGATCAAGGCTTCGCGGGCGCTCGCCGGGCAGCACACGGCCAACGGTTGGACCTTACCGAAACCCAGCCTGGGCTACTACACCGACAGCGACTATCTCTATCGCGCTTCGGTGGCATTGGCCGGCACCATTGCATTGCCGGTGACCGAGAACCCTTATCACTTACTGCAAATGGATGACTCCGGCGCCCTCCTCAATGGCGACTCACGCTACAGCCTGCATTTCCCGGCTGACCAGATTCCCGATGCCGAGGCGTTCTGGTCGCTGCATGCGTACAACAGCAAATACACGGTGATCGACAATCCGATCAATCGATACGCCATTGGTGATCGCACGACCAGCCTGAAGTATGGCGGCGATGGCAGCCTGGACATTTATGTCCAGGCCGAAGACCCGGGAGAGGACAAGCGTTCCAATTGGTTGCCGGTCAAAAGAGGCGATATTTTCTGGCTGATGGTGCGCGCTTATGAGCCCCGTGGCCTGATGAAAGAGTTGCGTTGGGAGGGGCCGAAGCTGATCAAGCTCGGCTGATCCTTGTGTAACAGAGGGGAAACCGGCCTTGGCCGTTATGGCAAGGCCACGCCGACCATGGAATGGTCGGCGTTTTTGTTTATGCCCGAAGTGAGAGTCTCTGCAGTGCAGCAATATCGGGGCCTGCAGGCTTCCCACGCACCTCCATGTGCCACATTTGTACCTGTGCATGTGTTAGTGGCTAACAGGGCGTGTACCAACAGAGTTGTCGGCAGAGGGCGAGCCCTGACCGTAGTGCTGCATTAAGGATTTTCTTACTCGAGCTTGCGGAAAGCCTGCTCCACGCCCCACGGTAAACTTCTGCCGCCGGTGGGTGGCCTCTCGAGCCGTTATTCGGCGAGCTGTTTTCTTGCCGTTACCGGCAGAGGGTGCAGCAAGACTTTTCTGAACTTCACCCTGGGACATATCGGCGCGAATTTCTAATAGTTTCGCGCACCGTTCTACGCGAGTGCAGACTCGAGTCTTATATAAAAATTGAACTGACCATAACGTAACTTTGTTCGGGGATACCGACGTGTGCCCTTGACGCTTTCACGCACGGTGCAAGTTACTTTCTGTTGGTAATGATTACGGAGCATTAGATGCTTGTATTTACGCGAAAGATCAACGAGGAGTTCCGAATTGACAGCATACGGGTGGCCGTCACCGGGATGCAGAACGGGGAGATCACGCTAGCAATCACAGCGCCAAAGGACGTCCGTATATACCGTGAAGAAGTGCACGGCAAGATCAAGACCCAAGAGCACCAGAACATCATTGACCGTGATTAATCGAGAACTTATCTCCCGCAGCGCGGCGATTCCACGGGGAGCTCCGCCATTAAATGTCACGCATCGAATATCCGAGAGAAGGGATTTACAAGTGTTGAGTAACGAATACATGAACCCGGACCAGCTCAAGATCTACTGGACCATGCTTGCTGATCAGCAAGAACAACTGGAAGACCGTGTCGCCGAAGCGCGAACGCTCATTCTGGAGCTCGGGTCGTCGGCCGACCCCGTCGATCTTGCAGTACTGGAAGAAGCACGCATTGAAATCCTGCGCCAGATAGACCATGACCAGAACAACCTGAGTGCTATTCGCAAAGCCCGTGAGCGAATCGTGAGCAAGGACTTTGGCTGGTGCATCATCTGTGACGAACCTATTGGCCTGGAGCGCCTGCTGTCACAGCCGATCGCAGAGCGCTGTATCGAACATCAGCACATGTGGGAGAAGCGGTTAGCGCAGATGGCCAAGGGAGCGGCACTGTGACCGCTGCGCGGTGGCCGTCCGTCGCGGCCAGCCCGCGAATTCGCGGGCGCGTTTAATCGTTTTTTACTGCTATCGGTGCAAGATCAGAAAACCCTGTTCCGATTGCCAGATAGACTGGTGCCTGCATAGAAGCGCACCCGCCACCGCCAGTTGAATTTCCCTCCCCTGGGAGGCTGGCCAGGCTGCGAATCCACTGCGCAAGGCCCTTTCGTGATCCCTGGATCTTCAACACGACCGAGGTACTCCATGCCCCACTCCATACGCTTGTTGAGCCTTGCCATGCTGCAGGCCTCCCTATTGATCGCTGCTGCGTCCACATCGCCGCAGACGCTGGCCGCGACGGCGCCGACCGTCGAGGTGCGCGCACCGGACAGCTTCTACGATCCGCCCGCCAACCCACCCGCCAAACCCGGCGTGTTGCTGCGCAGCGAGCCCCTGGCCGAAGCAAGCCTTCCCGCCGGCATGCGCGGCTGGCGCATCCAGTACAGCACCTCGGTGGACGACCACACCCCGGCCACCGCCGTGGCGACCGTCTTCGCGCCGACCGAGATGCCGGCCGGACCGCGCCCGGTGATCACCTGGGAACACGGCACCACAGGCCTGGTGCAACGCTGCATGCCGTCACTGATCTCGGTGCCGACTGAGGGCATTCCCGCCCGCGACAAGATCGTCAAGGCCGGCTGGGTCGTGGTGGCGACCGACTATTCGTTCACCGAAAAAGGCGGCCCGCACCCCTACATCATCGGCGAAGGCGAAGCCCGCGCGGCCCTCGACGCCACCCGAGCGGCACGGCAGATGCCCGAATTGAGCCTGGACGAGCGCACCGTGGTCTGGGGCCACTCGCAGGGCGGCCACTCGGCGCTCTGGACCGGCATAGTCGCGCCGCGCTACGCACCCGACGTGAAGGTGCTGGGCGTGGTCGGCATCGCCCCGGCGGCGAACATGAAGGACATCCTGGAAAACAACGTTGCGGTGAACAAACGTCTCGGCCCGTACATCGCCCAGGCCTACAGCCGCTTCTACCCGGACGTCAAATTCGACCAGGCAATCCGCCCCGAGGCGCGCGTCGCCGCCCATGAGATCGCCGGGCTCTGCGGCTTCTTCCCACCGCAGGATCCACAGCGTATCCAGGCGCTCACCACGACCTTCGAAGGTCCGTCGCTGAACCTGCCGGCGGACAAGGCCCTTGCGGCCCGGCTGGAGCAGAACACCGCCAACCAGCCGATCCCCATGCCGGAACTGATCATCCAGGGCCTCGCCGACCCGGTGGTGCTGCCGTCGATCACCCAGCGCTACGTCGACGAACGCTGCAAGGCCAGCCAGCGCCTGGAGTACTGGACCGTCGCCGAACGTGACCACGGCACTATCGTACGCCCGGGAACCCCGCTGGAGCAGCCGCTGATGGACTGGACCCAGGCACGCTTCGACGGCAAGGCGCAGGCTCAGGGCTGCTCGACCAAACCGTTGTAACGACCGCGGGCCTCTGCCTGACCCGAGCACTACCGACCGGCCCCTTCGCGGGCCGGTTTTCTTTTCCGCCGCAGGGTATTCCGGCCAGCGCCAAGGGCGCGCCGCTCAGGGCAGCCAATCCTCGGCCAACGCTGGCGCTTCATTGCCCTTTGAACCTAGACGACCGCCCCGCTACTTCGCGCGCCACGTCCAAATCCATGGCCGGGTTTGGTCACCCTAATAGACAAAGGCGCACATGCGCCCCGTGTATTGGCCGGAAGACGCCCAGCCGGCCGCCGACGCAGGCTATGGCGACGCAGAGCGCTGGCTATTCGCCTAATTAGCGATATTTCAGAACGAACTGGGCCATCGCACTCGCTCGCCCAGGGACAACCTGGTCGCCAATCTGAATGTAACGCCTCCCAGATTCAGGTCGTTGCGCCCCTCGGGAGTGATTGCAATCAGCCTCATCGGCTGCCCCAGGTAAACAGGCGTAGTGTTATCGGGCGGGTGCATCTACACCCCGACACCTTGAAGACAGGTTCAATATCCCGGCAGCGGCATCCTGAACATTGACGGTATCCACGACCATTTCTACCGCCATATCGCTATCGCAGTTCAGCGCAATGGTGAAACCTACATTGGGGTCGACGCTCCCCACACCTGCCAGACTGCTCGTATCAACGCGCCTCAGATCCACACTTACTTCTGGCTCCAGCAAGGTACAGGACCTTGCTGAAAGGGTAAGTGCGTTGGCGCCTACGTAGACGCAGATGTAGAAATCTTCCGGTCGCCCTGCAACAAGGCCATCATCGATCCGCATTGTATTCAAGCAGTTGCTCCTTCGGCAGTTGATAGAACCCCAGCTTCAATTCGGCGGCCGCCACATACCACACCAGCACATCGAGCCCGAGCGATCAGGTTTCGTTTTGCAGTTCGCCGCAGGGGGAAATCTGGATCCAGCCCGTCGTATTCACAGGGGTATATGAACTCGCCTTCGGGCCCCTCATCGCAATGGCATAGCCAATGCCCAACACTGAAAAGCGGAAGTCGGTATAAATCCGGCCACCATAGGACCAGGTCGAACCGGAGCCTGAAGCATCGCCCTCGCATGAGACGATTCGCCCTGATATCACACTGGAACATCTTCCCCTCCACGGAGGGTTTCGAGTTGGTCGAGATGGTCGAGATGGTGATATCTGCACTCCAGTGGTCTTCGGGCTGCTCGACAGTTTCTGCGTCGGGCGGCACCACATATAAATTCTTCAGATCACAATCCGTGTCTACATGCACTTCAAGCCGTCTGCCATCCGGAAAACAAAAGCAGAACAGTGACTACTAACTTGCTCATTAGAATTTCAACCTTGCGGAAAAATGGCGCTATTCAGGCGCTTTCCCGGTCTACGGAAAGTCCACAGGATGACGCCCGGCACCCACCGAAAGCTGATGAGGCCAGGATCGTCAGAAGGAAAAACTCGCTTCCTCGGTCATGACGCCGAAGTCGTCCACGGCGACCCAGGCCACCTTGCGTGGCTCTGTTGCGGCGATCGGATAACTCGCGGTTTCATGCGGGGCCAGCAGCGCCGCTTCCGGGATATCAACCCCATTCACCTTCAGGTACGCCAGCGAGACGTAGAACGGCGTCGGGTTGCTCACCTTCAGCTGCCCCATCGTGCCGCGATCGAAGGCGAGGCTGCGGTAGGCCTTGGCTGCCTGTTCCGGCTTCAGCGCCGCAGGCCGGCAGATCAGCTTCAGCTGGAATACCACCACCGTCTTGAGCACATCCTCCGCGTCCTTCTCCGAGGGAGGGATGACCTTCACGTTCAGCCAGAACAGCGTCTCGCGGTCCTTTGCCAATGCCCCCGGCGCCTTGATGATGCGCAGCGTGCGACTGACGCCCGAGTCCAGGCGGAACAGCGGCGGCACCACGGTCAACAGATCCGTTTCCCGCTCCGCCGCGTCGGTGATCCACGACTGGATCAGGTGCGGCGGCGAGCCCGTCGTGCGGTCGCGCACCCGCAAGCCCGCCTCGCGCTTGCCCTCGGCGAAGATCACCCGGGTCGCGCCCAGTTGCACATCGGCCTGGGCCAGCAGCGGGCCCAGGCCGCTCAGGCAGAACAGCAGACAAGCCAGCTTTCGCATCTTTCTTCACCTCACTCACACTTGGCCGACGTGTTGACGATGCCGGTGCCGTTCTTGTCTTCGGGCAGCTCGTACTTGGCCTTGCAGCTGTTGCCCGCGCCCTCGCCCCAGGAGACCTTGAGCACGCCGGTGGGCTGGAGGCCGGTCAGGTAGATCTGGCCCTTGTTGCCGACGATGTTGTCCGGATTGATCGGCTCGCCCTCGATATCCACGCGGGCGCCGAAGGGCACGAAGCCGAGCTGGTTCTTCAGCGAAATCAGTGCGCGGCGGCCGATGCGCGAGACGAACTTGGCGCGGGTCAGGGCGCCACGGGTCGGCACCACGTCTTTCACCGAGTCGACCATTTCCACGTCCTCCGGAGCCGCCTCGACGGACAGGCCGACCGAGTTCTTCCGGTAAGGCGTGGTGTAGGGGACAATGGCGTAGCCGCGGGAGTCAGTGTAGACGCCCGACTGACCCTGGACCTTCACCCCCGCCGCACCTCCGGCATCGACCAGTGCCGGGGACTCACCCATGTACTGGCCGACGGTGACGCCATCGCCATGTAGCAACACGCCGCCGCGGGCGCTGTAGTTTATCTGGGTGCTCGAGTCGTTGTAGGTGTAGCCAGCCGCGAACTCGCCGGCCCCACTCATGTAGCGCGCATTGAGGCTGCCATCGTTGCCACCGCCGGATTCGGTATAGCCCTGCTGCGCCGACCACGACAGGTTTTTGTCCTGCAGCGCATGGCCAGATAGGTTGACCCGGTGGCTGGCGCTGCCGCTCTTGCTAGTGGCATAGCTGTAGGAGCTGAAGAAGCCGTCGAACGGAATGCTCACGCTCACCGACAACGCATTGTCGGTGCTGACGTCGCTTTCCTGTTCATCCTGGGTGATCGAGCGGGTGTGACTGTAGTCGACGCTGAAGCTGACGTCCTTCCAGAAGTTGCTGTAGCCGACCGAAACCGACTGGTCCTTACGCCCGTTGCCCCAGTAGTCCTCACTGTAAAGGCTCATGTTCAGCGCTCCCAGTTCCGGCGACAGCGACTGGTTCATCGACACCTCGAAGCGGCTCTTGCGCCGGTTCAGGTAGCCCGAGCCGCCGTCGGTGTAGGTGTCGAGCACCTCGGTCATGCCGGCGTAGCCCTCAGTGGAATAGCGATAGGCGGCCAGGGCAAAGTCGGTGCCGGAGTCGACGAAGTTCTTGTTGTAGCGAATACGTGCCGACTGCCCGCCGGTCTTCTCCTCGTTGAAGGCCTGCGACCAGGCCTGGGTGATATCGGCAGAAACAGCCCCCCAGTCACCCATGTTCAGGCCGAGGCCGGCGGCGACGGAGTGATATACGTCGGCGGCTTGGAAACCGCCATAGACGGTCGTGCCATGGGCCAGGCCCTTTATGGCGGTGGCCTGCACGACCTTGCGCTTCTCCACGTCGTCGCTCGACGGCCGGTAGTCGCCGGCGGCCACGCTGTAGCTGAAGGCGCCTTCGCGACGCATGATCGCCAGGCTGGAGAACGGCACGATGAATTCCTGCTGGGTGCCGTCGCTCTCTTCCACGGTCACCATCAGATCACCGTTGCCGCCGGTGGCGTAGAGGTCGCTGATCTCGAACGGGCCGGGGGAGACGCTGTCTTTGTAGACTACATAGCCGTTCTGCCGCACAGTCACTAGCGCGGCCGTGCGGGCGATGCCGCGTACGATGGGCGCATAGCCGCGCTGGCTCTCCGGCAGCATGTCCTCGTCGGTGCCGAGCTGGAAGCCCATGAAGGGCACCGAGTCGAACACCTCGGAGGACGTGGTGGCCGCGCCGACGGTCAGTTCCGAGCCGATGCTCGGGAACACGCGCTTGGCGTAATTGTAGACCGACTCAATCTGCATGTCGGCGCTGCTCGAGGATTTGTTCACCGAAGTGAAGTTGCGGATGCGCCAGCCGCCGATATTTACCCCTGGCAGCAGCGACAGGCTCTGCGAGGACGAATTGCCGCCACCCTTGCGCGAGCTGCTGTTCAAGCCGCTGAAGCCATAGTTGAGGAAGGCGGCGTTCTCGCCCTGGTCCCACAGTGAGGGCGATACGCTGCCGCGCGCCTGCTTGACCATGGAGGCCTGCGGCACGCTGACATTGAGGCGCTGGGAGGCGAACACGAATTCGGTGGTGGCCTGCGGCACGGCATCGATGCTCAGGCATTTGGACAACTGCCCCACGCCCTGTATGAGCGACAAGTCGACGCCCCACTTGTCGAGCATCTCCAGCGACAGGCAGGGCTGCAGTACCTGGCCTTCGGTCGGCTCGAAGCGGATATCGCGCTTGTCCACGGCCTTGCCGTTGACATAGACATCGACGCGATAGATGCCAGGCAACTGCCCGGCCTGCCCCTGGAATACCGACAGATCGGTGACCGCTGGTGCGCCTCCGCCACTGTTCAGCATGGCCGGATCGAAGTATTCCTCAGCGCGAACGGGCCCCACTCCCACCATGATGAGCAGCGCCGTCCCTCCGGCAACGCTGACGAGACCGAGACGCACGAGACCCATTATCCGTTACCTTTCAACGCAGTGTTGGCATGGACTTGGCCGGCCGAACCGTAGTCGTTGATGACCTGCCATTTCACCTCACAGGCGGTGCCGGAAACCGCGCCGGCGAAGGTCTTAGATTCACCGGGCGCGACCCACCCGGGCGTCTTGATCTCCACGCCGCTGACCTTCACCGAGGCGAAATTCATGTAGTACTTGGTCGGGTTGCTGACGCCGAGGCTGGCGCCGCGGCAGTGCCATTGCAAGCCGGCCGCCATGGCATCCACGGTGTTGGCGAGCAGCGCCTGCGGCCGGTAGATCAGCTTCATCCGCGATTGCACGGAGAGGGTCAGTTGGTTGGCATCGACGCCAGACTTGACCGATGGAATGGAGCGCACGTTGAGCCAGAACAGCGATTCGCGGTCTTCCGGCAGGTTGCCGATCTTGATCACCCGCAATAGACTGGCCGACTCGGGAGCCATCTTGAACAGCGGCGGCGTCACCAGAAACACCGACTGGGCATCGCCGCCCTTCTCGTCCTCGACCCAGGCTTGGACCAGGAAGGCGCTCTTGTCGGTATTTTCCAGGCCGATGGAAGTGTCCTTCACCGCCCCCTTGAAAACCAAGCGAGTGCCGCCGACGACGACACCGGCGTGGGCAACTTGCAGGGAAGAGACAAGCAACAGACAAGCCGCTATGAATACATGTTTCACGACATTTACCCTCAAAAGAACCCATCTGGCGATGGAAGGAAGTTCATTTGAGAGAAATATAAAAAATTACCATCCAACAACATATCAGGGATGTATTGTAGATTTGTAGGGATTCCCTTATCTCCCTAAAAAGCACACAGCGACGGACCGCCAACAGGTCCACCCCAAGAAACAATTACATATATTAATATAATAATTATCTGCGCAACTCTCTAGCGCACCGCCTTAGCTATCGATATTTAAGTGTAAATTGAGCAGTACCTTTAGCCTTACCCACCACTACCTTGCTTGCATTCTGATAATAGCGCGCCGCCATATTTATAGTATTTTGCCCCAGCGTGGTCTGGGGAATTATTCGAACTTCCTCACCCAACGGCATGATGGTCACACCATCCGCTTGCAAGAGCTGAATGGCCACTCCCGAAGCCCCGCCCGAATCCACTCTCAATAATCCCTTGCTGGCATCGGCAGCGCCAGAACTGCTGACCGTCATGTCGATTGCAACTTCCCCATTGCATTGCAAAGGTATGGAGAAATGCTCCGCCGGGGAAACGCTGCCGACACCTTTGAAATATTCACTCGCACTTACCTGATGAAGATTGACATCGATCTCACTGTCGACCAAATCGCACCCGAGCCCTTCATGGGTTACGCTGCCCGCACCAATATACATATAGCCCCGATCATACTCAATATATGGAGTCCTGAGATGCGCATAGATCAAGTTCAGCAAATTGGTCTGAGGAAAGGCATAGGTGCCGGGCTTTATCGGGCCAGTCGAGACATATATGAGCATCACCTCCAACCAACCAGGATCGTCATAACTATTTTCTGAAGACCAAAAATAATTAGAACTGTCAACCGGAGTCCAGTCTGCAGTACCCAAACCAACAGCCTTTAGTCCAATGGCAACTCCAACCCCATCAATTCCTGTTTTATACAGCGGATAACTTTTCCCTTGATACTTCCACGTCACACCAGCTCTATCAGCCACTGCGTCAGCCATCCCCACGTAATTATCTCCATGCGGACAGGCCCCCGCACTTGTAATTATCTGACGTCCACTAAAAACCGGCCCCCCCAGCTGAACCCCGACCTGAGATACATCCTGCGCAAGATCAACCTCAATCTGCGGTGACGGCATAGAAAGATCATAAACTTGACAATCATCTGTCGCCGCCTCAGCTGCGCGAAACGCAAATACAGCGAAGGAAAAAGCAAGAATAGGAAATAGCCTTCTCATCACCGCCACCCCATTACATCGAATTTACCCAGACAACAAAAAACCCGGCCAAACCAAAGACTCAGCCGGGATTACCGATTAGTTGTAAACCAGCGTGAAGTTGGCAACCGCGTCAGCCTTACCACCCACCACGGTCTTCGAGGTAGCCATGTACTTGGCGACATAGTTCAGCACCAAGTCGGTCTGCCCTTCCGCCAGCGGGTTGTACACGGACTGGTGGTGCAGCTTGATTTGGGTGGTACTGTCGTACTCGTAAAATGCTATACCCACGCCCTTGGCGCCACCCTCGGCAGACTGCAGCGCAAGCAGGTCGGCGTTCTCGGCATCGGCCGAACCGTCGAAGACCACGCCCACGCTGCCGATGCCGGTCGGACAGTTAGCCAACGAGATCTTCAGCGGCGCCGAACCCAAGGTGGCACCCACCACGCCTCCGAAGGCGGTGCGGTCGACCATGCCCAGGTCGAGATCCATGGCTTGGGCGCCGCCAACGACGTCACAACCCTTGTCGATGATCGTGCCGGTGATGGCGATGCTGCCGGCGACGGCATAACTTTGTGCAGCCAGCATGCCAGAGAAGATGACAGCAGAAGCCAGGAGAAATTTTTTCATAACAAAACCTACTTGATTGATAAAATGCATCGTTGATACCCGAGCCATGCTTCCTCGAGATGGAATCATTATATCAATGCAAAAAGCACCGACCCAGAAGGCGATCCTTAGCCGCATGTAGGGATTCCCCTCATTAACTATCAAAGCACAAAGTACGCGATATAGAACGAACCACCTTAGTTATAAACCAGGGTGAAATTAACCACAGCACTGGCCTTACCAGCCGTTACCGTTTCGGAGGTCGCCTTATACTTTGCGACATAGCGCAATGTGGTTCCCGACTCACCGTTGAGGATATTCGCCCGCCCCTGCATTCGCAGTGGAATCAGTGTCGTCCCATCGATTTCATAGAGAGCGATACCTACCCCCTGCGCACTGTTGGCACCCTGTAGGGCGAGAATGGCATCGTCGTCCGCGCTGGATATTCCGTCGAATACCAGCCCCACACTGGTCAGCGAAGGATGGCAGTTGGCTAGTTCGATGTTGAACTGCGCCGAACCGACGGTGGAACCGGCACCCTTGAACGATTTGACACTCATGATACCCATGTTCACGGTTTGCGCATCACTGCCCGGCGCAACATCACAGCCACCAGCAATGATCTCGCCATCGAAATTGATCACGCCATCGGAAGCGGCCTGAACGGAAGAAAAGCCCAGCACTCCCAACAACGCACAAAGAGAAACAACAGGAAACTTTGACATGATGATTAACCTCGCAAGCGGTGACTGTCGCAGACGACCCGACACTACCCCCCATCCAGAGAAGTAGAACAATGAATTTCTAGTTGTAGACCAAGGCGAAGTTTGCAACCGCTTCGGCAGTTCCGGCCGCCATATCCTTCGAGGTCGATTTGAACTTCAGGATATAACGCAAGAGCATGGCGGTCTGTCCTTCGGCGATGGGCTTGAATTCGGACTGCCGATACAACGGGATCTGTGTCGTGGAATCGGATTCGTAAAACGCAATACCCACTCCCTCGGCGGCATCTTTCCCCTGCAGCGCCAATAAACGGGTATCCGACAAATTTGCCGGCCCGTCGAATACTATCCCGACGCCACCAGACATTACCGGACAATTGATCAGCGGAATTTCGATCACCCCGGCGCCGGAAGTTGCGCCGGCCATCCCACCGAAGGATGAAATATCCAGCTGCCCCAACTCGATACTCAGCGACTTGCTGTCGCCGGGAACATCGCAGCCCTTGTCCAGCACCGCGCCGGTTACATGTACAGACCCTTCAATTCTGGGAGTGCCTGGCTCCGCCTGGACTATTTCGTACTCAACCAGATAGCCGACAGCAATAGCGCCCACCAGTAGTATTCTCTTCATTTTTTTCATGGGATTGATTCTCTCCCGAGAGCTGTTCATGTCTTAATAACAGAAGTTACTACAACACTCCGTGCAGCCCCCCTGAATGACAAGTAGGGAAATCCCTAATAGGACAACCGCGAAAAATCCGAAGTACTCAAAAAAGCGGACAATGGGGAACCGCCCCACTGAACGCTAAAAAACCCCCATCCGAATCATCGGAGGCCTCGCCGGAGCGAAGTGTCCGCTACCCAGCACAGCAGCAGGAACAGCACCACCGACATCAACAGGAAACACTACCCGCCCTCCTGCGGCTGGGCGGTCTGGGCGGTTTCTTCCGCGCGCGGGCTCATCAGAAGACCCAAAACGTGGAGGCACCGACTGCTCCGCAGCGATGCCACGAATAGCATCTGCCTCACGAAAGTCAGCAAGCAGATCGACACCCTCCTGCCAGGAGGACTCGACGGTAGCGCCTACCGCCTGGCCGAGCGCGAAGCCCGCCTCGACATCGGTCTGGCGATTCAGGCGCTGAAGCCGATTTTGCTTCGCTTCGTCCCACCGCAGCTTGGCAAGCGCGCAGGGACAGGTCGGGGTGCCCGCCCCGCCCCTCCTCACGCTCCCTGCGAGCGCCTCCGCCCCCCCCCCTGAAGACTGCCCCGTTCGGCCATGGAGATCGTGGCACCGGACAGAAAGAGCATGACCATTCTTACGAAACCGCGCAGCATCCCGCCCTCGGTCAAAAGCGCAGGTAGGCCGACGCTGTGGTCTGGTCGACGTCCAGATCGCCGACCTTCAGGGCCACCTGCTCCAGGCGCAGGCCCAGTCCGCCGACCACATCCACTTCGGCACCGAAGCCATATAGGGTGTCCATGTCCTCGGACGAACCAGTAACATCGTCATCATCGCTGCGCCAGGCATGCAACCCTGCGATGCCATAGACACGGATACGCTGCCCCAGCGGGAACCCCAGTTGCGCACTTGCCTGGGCTGATTGGCCGCTGAAACTCTCGCGACCGCCGCTTAGTTCGCCAAAGTCCACCACCGCGCCCTCGAAGGCCAGGTAGTCATTGAGGCGATACCCTGCATAGACCTTGTAGCTCTCATCGGAATCGTCGAGCTCGCGCTCGTCGACCTCGAAGCGGGCAATGCCGCCGCCGACAAACAGGCCGCTGTCGGCTAGAGCAAAGGCCGAACCGGACAGCAGAACAATCGTGGAAATTATTTTCGACAAACGCATACCTACTCCCATTACTTGTAAATTTCGAAAAGCCGTTGGTCACTCGCTAAAAAACGTCATCCCCAGCAGACTGCGGAGTGATTGCGCAGCACCCAAAACATGGATAAAACAACCATCGACACCGGCGATGTGAAACCGATGAGATCGGCGGGCAACTCGCCGCGCATTACCGCTCAGCACAGCAGCAGGAACAGCAATATCGTCATCAGAAAAACGCGCAATATCGTCATCAGAAAAAAACTCATTATCGTCATCAGGAAAAAGCGCAGTCCGCCTTCCCGCGACCCGACGGCCTGTTCAACCCCTTCCACCCCCCGCCCCATCAGAAGCCCCGGTAGGAGGAGGCGCCGTCCTGCTCCGCAGCGATGCCACGAAAAGCATCCGCCTCACGAAAGTCAGCATGCAGATCGACACCCTCCTGCCAGGAGGACTCGACGGTAGCGCCCACCGTCTGACCGAGCGCGAAGCCCGCCTCGACATCGGCCTGGCGATTCAGGCGCTGAAGCCGGTTTTGCTTCGCTTCGTCCCGCCGTAGCTTGGCAAGCGCGCCGCGCAGGGACAGGTCGGGCTGCCCGCCCCGCCCCTCCTCACGCTCCCCGCGAGCGCCTCCGGCGTCCTCCTGAAGGCCGCCCTGTTCGACCGTGACGATCGTGGCACCGGACAGAAAGAGCATGACCATGATGGTTTTTGCGAAACGCATGATTCCCCTCGGTTGCGGCCCAACTGAGCCCTAAAGAAAATGGCCGTGCCGACGGATACGCGGCATCGGTATTCATTGTTCATCTGCAAAGGCACTCGGGTTCGCGACGGGCAGCACCGCCGGCACGAGTGCGAAAAAAGGTGCCAGGACCGGGCGCCGCACCCCTTGCGCCAGGGCACCCGGTACTGGGCTGACTCGTCACTGCTGGAGCAATTCGGGCAACACGTCGGCCTTCAATTCAGCCATCGCCGCGATATCGATCGCCGCCATCGGCCGGCCAAGCAGATAGCCCTGGGCATAGCGGCAACCGAGCGAGCACAGCAAGGCCAGTTGTGCCGGCGTCTCGACGCCCTCCACCACCAGCTCGACGCCCATGGCGCGCGCCATGTCCACCGCGGACCGGATAACCTCCACGCTACGTGGCTGCAGATCGCTGGCGCGAATGAAGGCAGCATCGAGCTTCACCTCGTTGAACGGCAGCTCGCACAACCGGTTCAACGACGAAAAGCCCAAGCCGAAGTCGTCCATCGACACCTTGCAGCCGAGCATGCGCAGGCGCAGCAGCGCTTCCTGGGCGGCGGGCAGGTCGGCGATCTCGCCGGTCTCGGTCAGTTCCAGGGTGATGGCGCCCGGCGGCAGCCAATGTTCGGCCAGCGCGGCACGAATGCGCTCGACCAGATGCTGCGATTCCAGTTGCGCGGTGTGAACGTTAAACGCCATGGGCAGGTGAATACCGCGCTGACGCAGGGAACACTGGAACTTCAGGCTAGGCAGGAACATTGCCCAGAACAGTTCGTCGAGCAAGCCGTACGCCTCGATGACCGGCAGGAACGCCGCCGGACCGAGCAGCCCCTGCTGCGGATGACGCCAGCGCGCCAGTACTTCGACGCCGACGACGCGGTTGAGCTGGATGTCGCGCTTGGGCTGAAAGAAGGGCTCGAACTCATCCTCCAGCAGGGCACGCCGCACTTCGGCAAACCCAGGCTGTGCAGGCGGCACGCCAGGCACCACAGTCGGGAGGGGGGTGCTTGCCGCTGCACGCTCCATCAGTGCACCGATCTTGCGCAACGTGTACGGCTTGCCCAGGTCACCGATATAGGCGAGCCCCAGCCCCGCCACCATGGCGGCGACACCCCGGCGTAGTGAGGGCTCGATATCGCTGCAGATGATCACCGCTTCCACCAGCCGCTCTTGCGCGGCGCGCCGAAGGAAGGCCAGGCCATCCATGCCTGCCATCTGCAGATCGCAGATCACCAGGCGCACACCACCACAGGCACGCAACAGCGCAAGCGCCTCCGCCCCGTCGCCCGCTTCCAGCGCGTCGGTAACGCCGATCAACCCGAGCGCGGCGCGCAGGACGGCACGCTGAAAACGATTGTCCTCGAGCAGAATGACCTTGCCGGTTTGCATGATTTGTCCCCATAGGTTGCATGCCGGCAAAGCTACACAATACCCGGAGCAGACTTCCCCTAAGCCCTTGTAGGGTTTTCCCTATTCCGGGAAATCGCCTTTCAGCACTCGGGATAATCCGAGAAAATATGCAGCATTCCCCTACCCATTGCGGCGGGTTGGATTAAAGTGAGTTGGATTAAAGTGAATTGGCGTGCAGCCTTCGAGGTGACCATGAGTAAGATAATGATTGTCGACGATCATCCCACTGTACGTCTGGCGGTCAGGGTGATCCTGGAGCGCGAGGGTCACCAGATAGTCGCGGAGGCCGACAACGGCATCGACGCGATCAAGCTGGCCCGCGAGGCGATGCCGGACATCGCCATCATCGACATCGGCATTCCGTTGCTCGACGGGCTGGACGTCATCGGCCGCATGCGCAGCATCGGCTTGCGCATCGACACCCTGGTACTGACCTCGCGGCCCTCTTCGCTCTTCGCCAGCCGCTGCATGAGCGCCGGCGCGTCCGGCTACATCAACAAGAGCGACAACCTGGAGGAGCTGGTCAGCGCGGTGAAGGCGGTGGCCGCCGGCTACGGTTTTTTCCCGCGGGACGCCCTCTACGATCGCGAACACAACAACGAAAAAGAGGCCTTCGGCTCGCTGACCGACCGCGAAATGATGGTGCTGCAGGCCATCGTCCGCGGCGTGAAGATCAAGGACATCGCCACCACCATGCTGCTCAGCGACAAGACCGTGAGCACCTACAAATCGCGGATCATGCAAAAGCTCAGCGTGGGCAACAACGTTGAACTGGTGGACTGCGCACGGCGCAACGGCTTGGCCTGATGCTGGCTTCGGCGCTCGCTCGCCGAGCGATGGCCTCGGACGACAGCCTCCCACTCGCTCGCCTGTAGGACTGACGATGAAACGACTGTTTCGCCCACTTCTGTTCCTCGCCGTCGCCCTTGCCGCCAGCCTCGCCGGCGCCGACGAACTCGAACTGCTGGCCCGCACGCACTACCGCCTTGCGCTGAACGATCCGCTGACCCTGCAACTCATGTCCGCCCGGCAACGGATCGTCGTCGGCGTGGTCCGGCCGGATTTCCGCCCCTTCGACATCACCACCGACGGGCGGGCCTACGAAGGCCTGTCGGCGGACTACCTGGCCATCGTGAAGGACACCCTGGGCGTCGAGGTGAAGATACGCCCGTTCGACAGTCTCGAAGACGCCTTCGCGGCACTGTCCGGGCGCGAGATCGACCTGCTCAGCACCATCACGCCCGAGCAGGTCGCCGGCCACCGGGCCCGGCTCAGCGACGCCTACAGCCAGGACAGCCCCCACCTCTTCAATCGCACCAACGAGCTGCGCCAGCTCGATCGCCTGGTGGGCGTCTCCATCGCGATGAGGGCCGGCTACCTGCCCCCCGACCAGGCGAAGCAGCTGTTCCCCGGGGCCAACCTGCATTTCTTCAAGACCGATGAACAGGCCATCGCCGCCGTCGCGTTCGGCAACCTGGACCTGTACTTTGGCAATTCACTGAGCGCCGGCTACGTGATCAATCGCAGCTACTACAACTACATTCGTCCGCTGGCCTACCGGATACCTCCGCTGCGCGGCATCGGTTTCGCCGTGCGCGACGATGACGGCCTGTTGCTGCATGCAATCAACGCTGTCCTGGCCGGCATCACCGAGGACCGCCGTGAGGAAATTGCCCGGCGCTGGATCGGCGGCGTGGACTTCGGCGCGGATACCCAGTTGCACCTCACCTCGTTGCAGACGAACTGGCTGGCCCGCCACCCATCGATCGTCTTCGGCGCCGTCGAGGACTTGCCGCCCATTTCCTTTTACGACGAGTACGGCCGCTACAGCGGCCTGGTGGCCGACCTGCTGAACATAGCCACGTCGCAGACCGGCATCCGATTCGAGCTGCGCCGGCATACCCAAACCAGCGAGATGACCCAGGACCTGGCGACTGGCAAGACCCAACTGGTCGTCACCTCGCCTACCAGCCACATACCCGGCCTGCACTACACCCACCCGTTCGTCGCCGGCGCCTATGTCTACATCGGCCGCACCGATGGAGACTCGGACGGCAGCACGCCACGGCGCCTGGCGCTGTCTCGCGGCCACCCGCTGGAAGCCTTCTTCCACACCCGTCATCCGGATCTGCAACTGGTCGGTACCGACAGCCTGCGCGAGTCGCTGCGAGCGGTGGCTGCCGGCGATGCCGACCTCACCGTCGCCGGCATCACCACGGCCCAGTACCTGCTCAATGTCCTCAACAGCCCGAATCTGCGTATCGGCGGGCTGGTCGATGCGCCCGATGCCCTGCTCGCCTTCGCCAGCCCGGACCCGACCCTGATCGGCGTCCTGGACCAGGTCCTGCTGCAGGTTCCGCCCAACGAGATCAATACCCTCGCCACCCGCTGGCGTACCAACGCCGCGCAGACGGAAACCACCTGGCAACGCTACAAGCCGCTGTTCCTGCAGATGCTGATCGCATCGGCAGCCTTCCTCGCCCTCACCCTGCTCTGGGCCATCTACCTGCGCCGACAGATCCGCCAGCGCGAACGGGCCGAGGCGGCGCTGGCCGAGCAGTTGGCGTTCAAGCAGTCGCTGATCAACGGCATTCCCCAGCCGGTGTATGTCCGCGACCGCGACGGCAACCTGCTGAGCTGCAACGACAAGCTCCTGGAGCTCACTCAGATGTCCCGGGAACAGGTGATCGGCCAACCCACCCGGGCGATCACCACGCTGCCCGCCGAAGAGCAGCGGATGCTCGAGCGTGAGTACGAACAGGTGATCGCCAGCGGGGCGGCCCAGGAGAGCGACCGTGAACTGCACGTGAATGGCGCCGTCCACCACCTCTTCCACTGGATCCACCCATACCGCAATGCCGAAGGCGAGATCCGCGGCATCATCGGCGGCCTGATCGATATCAGCGAGCGCCTGCGTCTGGTCGACGCGCTGCGCTCGGCCAAGGAACAGGCCGACCAGGCCAGCCGGGTGAAGAGCACCTTCCTGGCGACCATGAGCCACGAGATCCGTACGCCGATGAACGCCATCATCGGCATGCTCGAACTGGCGTTACGCAAGCTGGATGCCGGCCAGACCGACCGCAAGGCGATCGAGGTGGCCTACGACTCCTCCCACGGCCTGCTCGAACTGATTGGCGACATCCTCGACATCTCCAAGATCGAGGCCGGCAACATGACCCTGAAACCCGCGGCGGAACACCTCGGCGAACTGATCCTCTCGGTGGTCCGGGTCTTCGACGGGCTGACCAAGCAGAAGGGCCTGCAACTGGACCTGGCGCTGGACGACAGCGTGCGCCGCTGCGTGTCCGTCGATGCGCTGCGCTTCAAGCAGGTGCTTTCCAACCTGCTGAGCAACGCCATCAAGTTCACCGACGAAGGCAGCGTCGGCATCAGCGCCAGTACCCGCCCCGCAGGACAGGACGCGATCCTGCTGCACCTGAGCGTGCGCGATAGCGGCATCGGCATCAGCGCCGCCGATCAGGACCGCCTGTTCGCCCCTTTCACCCAGGTCGTCGCCCCGGGCCATGCGGCGCGCGGCGGAACCGGGCTGGGACTGTCGATCTGCCGCTCCATCAGCGAAATGATGGGCGGCCAGTTGTACCTGGAAAGCACCCTGGGCGAGGGCACCGTCGTACACCTGGAGCTGCCGCTGCCCCTGGCCACGGATGCGCAGATTGAAGCAACGGCGGCTCCCCAGGCCAGCCTCCGGACCGGCCCCGCCAGACCGTTGCGCGTGCTGGTGGTCGACGACCACCCGACCAATCGGCTGCTGGTCACCCAGCAACTACAGCACATGGGCCACTCGCTCCTGGAGGCCGAAGACGGCTACGCCGCGCTGGCAGTGCTTGATGGCGCCGCGGTCGACCTGATCATCACCGACTGCAACATGCCCAACCTGAATGGCTACGACTTAGCCCGGCAGGTCCGTGCACGGGAAGCGGAGACGGGCACGCCGCGCTGCCCCATCGTCGCCTACACCGCCAATGCGCAGCAGGAGGAAATCGAGAAATGCCTGGCCGCCGGCATGGATGCCTGCCTGTTCAAGCCGCTGAGTCTGGACGACCTGCAGGACTGCCTGGCCCGCCTGCTCCCCGCCGAGCCTTCGCCCCCCTCACCCGCGCCCAAGCCTGCCTTCGCCAACTACGATGCCGAACTCATGCGTGCGCTGGTGCAGTCCATGGCGCAGACCAGCCGAGCCGACCTGCTCGCGCTGCAGGCGCGCATCGAGCAGCGCGACTTGCCCGCCATCTCCGATCTCGCGCACCGGATCAAGGGGCCTGCGCAGATGATCGCGGCAAGCACCATCGTCGAATGCTGCGAGGCACTGGAGCGCGAGAGCCGTTCCGAGACGCCCTCGTTCGACACCGTCGAGGATAGCTTCCGGCAACTGTGCGAGGCGCTGCAGGCGCTCGAATCCAGCGTCGGCAATTGACCTGCGGGGTGGCTGGCACAGGGATTACCGAGGCCGCCTCGGGGAATTCCTGACGCCACCCTCCGGGTCAACTTTTTGTCCGCTGCGGAGTTGTTTGGCGATCTGGCGCTTCTCAAACTCGCGTGCTTTATTCCGCCAATCTTCACGGAGCGATTCATGCGGTTTCCCTCTCGTCGCACCCTCCTCGCCGCAAGCCTCGTGCTCGGCCTGGGCGCCCCTCTTGTACAGGCCGGCGAAACCCCGACCAAAGTCACTGCCCTCAACTTCATCCGTGCCGAAACGGATCAGTATTTCGCCAAGACCGTCCGCGAAGGCGGCTTCGGCCGGTTGCTGCACGACCGCGAACCCACGCCGCAGGACAAGCAGACCGTGGTGCGCATGAACCGCGACACCCTCTACTCCTCGGGCGTGTTCGACCTGGATGCCGGGCCCGTCACCCTTTCCCTGCCCGACGCCGGCCAGCGCTTCATGTCGATGCAGGTGTTCTCCCAGGACCACTACGTCACCGACGTCACCTATACCCCCGGCCCGCATACCTACAATCGCGACCAGGTAGGCACACGCTACGTCTACGTGATCGTGCGGACCCTCGCCAATCCCGAAGACCAGAACGACATCCGTGCCGCGCAGAAGCTGCAAGACGCGATCAGTGTCCGCCAGGCCGGCAAGGGACAATACGAGCCAGCCCATTGGGACAGTGCCTCGCAGGACAAGGTGCGTGACGCGCTGAACACGTTGAGCGCCCTTGGCGGCGACGGCGTGCGCTTCGGCACGCGCGAGCAGGTGAACCCCATTGCCCACCTGCTGGGCACCGCCACCGGCTGGGGCGGCAACCCCGAGTACGCGGCGAAATACGTCAGTGTCTATCCCCAACGCAACGACGGACACACCGTGCACCGCCTGAGGGTCCGCGACGTGCCGGTAGACGGTTTCTGGTCGATCAGCGTGTACAACGGCGCCGGCTACTTCGAGAAGAACGGCCCCGGCGCGGTGTCGCTGAACAACCTGACCGCGCGCAAGGACGCCAATGGCGTCGTCACCGTGCAGTTCGGCGGTTGCGAACCCTCCACGGCGAACTGCCTGGCGGTGACACCCGGCTGGAACTACGTGGTGCGCCTGTACCGGCCGCGCGCGGAGATCCTCGACGGTCGCTGGACCTTCCCCGCTGCCAAATCGCAGCTGTGACGGCTCCGGGAAAACGCATGTATCCGCACACCAAGATCGCTTTGCTGAGCCTGTCGCTGCTGTTCCCGCTCGCCGCGGCCCACGCCGCTGACGACGGCGCCCGCGCCTATCAGCTCGCCCCCGTAGGTACGCAGATGCTCACCGCCTACGGCATCGTCACCCATGGCAACCAGTCCACCATGCCCGGATCGGTGATCCGCGGCAGCGATGTCGACGTGCAGGTGGGCGTCGTCCAGTACACCGAGGTATTCGATGTGGGCGGCCATGCAACGGCGCTGTTCGGCGTGCTCCCGTACGGTGAGGTAAAGGCGACGGTCAAGCTGCCTGGGCAAGACATCACGAGCACCAGCAAGGGCCTGGGCGATGCGCAATTGGGCATTGCCTACGGCCTGATCGGTTCGCCTGCGCTGACGCCGGAGCAGTACGTCCAACAACGGCCGGGCTTCTCCCTGGGCGTACTCGGCAAGCTGTTCCTGCCCACCGGCGAGTACGACTCGCACAAGGCGGTGAATCTCGGCACCCACCGCTATGCCCTCGAGCTGGGCCTGCCGACGTCCTATGCCCTGGGCGAGTCCTATCTCGATCCGTCGTTGACCACCTTCGAGCTGCTACCAGCGGTTATTGTCTATGGCGACAACGACTCGCCCTACGGCGCCGACCGCAGTAGCCAGAAGCCCTTATACGGTGGCGAGGCGCACCTCACCCACAACTTCGGCCCAGCCTTTTGGGCGTCCGCCGACGCGCTGTTCTGGCGCGGCGGCGAAACCCGCACCGATGGTGTCGACGACGATAACCAGCAGCGCTCGCTGTCGCTCGGCGTGACCGCCGGCGTCAACCTCAACCGCACCAGCTCGCTGAAGATGACCTATGGCGAGGCCGTGGAACGTAACGAGGATGGCGTCGATGGCTGGCTCGGCCGCATCGTCCTCTCGGTGCTGTTCTGAGCCACCCCGCAACGCCCTTCCGTAATCGCCCCCAAGGAGCAACACCATGAAATCGAAGTGTCTGGCGGCCTCACTCTGTGTGGCCGCCCTCGCCCTCTCCGGCTGCGCCAGCAAGTACGTCGAGCCCGAGCAGTATTCGGGGTTCCTCAAGGACTACAGCGTGCTGAAACAGGGCAAGTCGGCGTCCGGCACGGAGGTGCTGTACTGGCTCGACGACGGCCTCGACGCGAAGCGCTATACCAGCGTCTACATCGAGCCGAGCCGGCTCTACCCGCAACCGCCGCCCAGCGAGAAGATTTCGCAGGACACGCTGCGGGACATCACCCGCTACTATGACCAGGCGCTGCAGCGCGAACTCGCCAAGGTCCTGCCGCTGGCCGCCCAGCCAGGGCCGGGCACCCTGGTGGTGCGCCCCGCGATCACCGCCGTCGAAGCCTCGGACAAGGACCTGCGCCCGTACGAATACCTGCCACTGATGTTCGTGGCCGCCCAGGTGAGTAGCGCCACCGGCATTCGCGACCAGCAAACCCGCCTGGCCAGCGAGGCGGCATTCCTCGACGGCGGTAGTCGGCGCACGGTCGCCGAAGTGGTGCGCAAAGGCACCGGCAAGGACCTGGAGAACGATGCCCAGACGATGCACGCCCAGGACGTCAAGGCCGTGCTGGACGGCTGGGCGGTCGACATGACGCGCTCCCTGCAGATGCTCAGGCAGCGCTGAGTCCAAACTGCACCGCCCGCACCATAGTAGAACCGCTTCGTGTTGACCGTTCCCGTTCACGGGACGGTCTTTTTATGGATCAAAACGCCGAAGGTCCCTCGCCGCAAGTCGAGGGGCGCACGGCCGGTGTTTGAGGCGAGTGGCGCCAGGCGCCGAGACCCAACAAGCAGGCCGGCGACCTCGACATGCCAACAACGCCAAGCCTGTGGATGTTTCATCGCCAGATGACAGCTTTGACTTGATAAAGGACCTCCGTCATGTATTTTTAACTGACCGGCCTTTTTTCTGGAGACATCCCATGCCACTGGTTCGTGTCGACATCAAAAAACACCAAGACCCTACCTTCGCCAAACGCGTCGGCCAGCTGATTTACGCGGCCATGCACAGCGCCATTGCCGTACCGGAGAACGATAACTTCCAGATCCTGACGGAACACGATGAACACCATTTCATCTTCGACCCTGGATACCTGGGCATCAACCGCACCGACAATCTGGTGATCATCCAGATCACGCTGAGCGAAGGCCGGACGGACGAGAAGAAAAAGCTGCTCTACAAAACCATCGCCGAGAGCCTGAATCGCGAGCTGGCGGTACGCCTGGAGGATGTGTTCATCAATCTGGTGGAAGTTAAAAAAGAGAACTGGTCGTTCGGCAACGGGATTGCCCAATACGCCCTTTGATTCCCCACCTTTCATACCTGTGAGCCACTGATGCCGCGAGTTTCCCGCAAGCAAGCCGACCTCAACCGCGAAATCATCGTCGAGGCCGCCACGCGGCTGTTTCGCGAGCGAGGCGTACACGGCATCAGTGTCGTCGACGTCATGGGCGCCGCAGGCCTGACCCATGGCGGCTTCTATGGGCATTTCGAGTCCAAGGAGGCATTGGCGCAGGAAGCCAGTGGTCGGGCGTTCGAGCAATCGGCTGAACGCTGGCGGGAACGGATCGCCGCCCATGTCGACGACAAGGACGCCGCCCGTCGTGCGCTGATCGAGCCTTACCTGTCGCCAGCCAGCCGCGACAACCCGGGTGACAGTTGCCCGGTGGCGGCTTTTGCCGGGGACATGTGCCACGAAGCGGCCGACAGTGGTTTGCGCCAGACCTTCATGGAGGGGCTCAACCGGCTGCTGAAAGCCTATGGTTCGCTGCTCGATTCGGGCGATGTCGATGCCGATCGGCAACAGGCACTGGTGGAGTACTCGCTGATGGTGGGCGCCCTGACCCTCGCCCGCGCCACCCGCGGTGAGGCCGTATCGGATGAAATTCTCGACGCCGCCCGCACCTTTCTGACGTCAAAAGGTTCATCAAACTGAACATCCGCGTGTGCGACTGTTGGCCGTTGCTAAACTGTTCGGGAGTCCGCAATCTGAAGCAACGTTCGAGCCCCGACAATTTCGATGCCCACAGGAGCGCAACATGCCTGCAACCGTTCTGGTACTGGTTGAAACCATCAATGATTACTTGCCGATTCTCGAACATCAGGGTTTTCACCTGATTCTTGCCCCCACACCCGCCGAACGCGCGGCGGCCATCAGCCGTCATGGAGCGCAGATCGATGCTGTGCTGACACGCGGCCCGCTGGGTCTTTACGCCGATGAAATCGCCGCCCTGCCCAATCTCAAGATTATTTGCGTCATCGGTGCCGGGTACGAACACGTCGACCTGCAGGCCGCCGCTGACCGCGGCATCACGGTGACCAACGGTGCCGGCGTCAATGCCTCATCAGTCGCCGACCACGCCATGGCCATGCTGCTCGCGCTGGTGCGTGACATCCCCCGCTGTGATGCGGCAGTGCGTCGTGGTGAGTGGCCGAAGATCATGCGCCCTTCCCTGGCCGGCAAGCGCCTGGGCATCCTGGGCCTCGGCGCCGTCGGCATGGCCATCGCCAAACGCGCCGCCAATGGCTTCGACATGACGGTCAGTTACCACAACCGCCAGCATCGCAGCGATGTGCCGTACACCTTCTGCTCAACGCCCACCGAACTGGCGCGCACCTCGGATTTCCTGATCATCGCGACCCCTGGCGGCATAGGCACTCGACATTTGATCAACAAGCCAGTCCTCGACGCCTTGGGGCCCAACGGGTTCCTCGTCAACATCGCCCGCGCCAGCGTGATCGTCAGCACCGACCTGATCAGTGCGCTTGAACAACGACGCATTGCCGGGGCCGCGCTGGACGTGTTCGATGCCGAACCGCATGTGCCGGAGGCGCTCAAGTCGCTGGCCAACGTGATCCTGACGCCTCATGTGGCGGGTTTGTCCCCGGAGGCGACTCAAGGCACTGTCGAACTGGTGGGACGCAATCTGATGGCGTTCTTCTCCGGCCACCCGGTCTTGACCCCCATCGAACTGCCGTCATCGCTGAGCAGCGCTGCGATTTGAAGTTCATTCAAACAGGTGTATCAAAAGCAATGATTGCCCGGCAACACGCTCACCTATAAGGGCCGTTCATGGTTGTGGGTGCCGGGTGCGCGGATTAGATTAGCCAATAGTCGCAGGCCTCCAAAATAACCAGAAGGGATAAGCATGGCGCTTACTGACCAGTCCACCCGTATCCGCTCTGGCGAAGAACTTGATGCCAGCCTGATCGATCCGTACCTCAAGGCACACATTCCGGGCCTCAGTGGTTTGCCGCAGATCAGCCAGTTTCCCGGCGGCGCATCGAACCTGACGTACCTGCTGGAATACCCCGAACAGGAATTTGTCCTGCGTCGGCCGCCATTTGGCCACAAGGCCAAGTCCGCCCACGACATGGGCCGTGAATTCCGCATTCTCAACCAGCTCAAGGACGGCTTCCCGTATTGCCCCAAAGCCTACGTGCACTGCACCGACGAATCGGTGATCGGCGCCGAGTTCTATGTGATGGAACGGGTCAACGGGATCATCCTGCGCTCCGAACTGCCGCCGGAACTGGGTCTGGATTCGGCAAAAACCGAGGCCCTGTGCAAAAGCTTCATCGACAAGTTCGTTGAACTGCACCGTGTCGACTACAACGCCTACGGCCTGGGTGATCTCGGCAAACCCGAAGGCTATGTCGCCCGCCAGATCAAAGGCTGGAGTGATCGTTACGAGAAAGCCCTGACCCCGGACGCGCCACAGTGGGACGTGGTCAAAGCGTGGCTCAACGACAAAATGCCGGCCGATCACCCGACGTCCAGCATCGTCCACAACGACTATCGCTTCGACAACGTGATCCTCGACCCGCAAAACCCGATGCAGATCATCGGTGTGCTCGACTGGGAACTGACCACACTCGGCGACCCGCTGATGGATCTGGGCAACACCCTCGCCTACTGGATCGAAGCCAGCGACCCGGCACCGGTGCAACTGATGCGCCGCCAGCCCAGCCATGCACCGGGCATGCTGACCCGCCGTGAATTCGTCGACTACTACGCTGAACGCTCGGGCATCCAGATCGACAATTTCGACTTCTACTACACCTACGGCCTGTTCCGCCTGGCCGGTATCGTGCAGCAAATCTACTACCGCTTCTTCCATGGTCAGACCCAGGACAAACGCTTCGCGCAGTTCATTCACATGAACAAACTGCTGGAGCAAATGAGCCTGCAAGTCATCCAGAAATCCAGCCTTTGATTACGCGCCTGGCCCAATAACAAGACTTTCCATAAGAGAACCCCATGTCCAAGACTCAGTTGTTCGACCTCGACGGCAAGATCGCTTTCGTTTCCGGCGCCAGCCGTGGCATCGGTGAAGCCATCGCCAAACTCCTGGCCCAGCAAGGCGCCCACGTCATCGTCTCGAGCCGCAAGCTCGACGGTTGCCAGCATGTGGCCGACGCGATCATCGCCGCCGGCGGCAAAGCCACCGCCGTCGCTTGCCACATCGGTGAAATGGAGCAGATCAGCCAGGTCTTCGCCGGTATCAAGGAACAGTTCGGCCGTCTCGACATTCTGGTCAACAACGCAGCGACCAACCCACAGTTCTGCAACGTGCTGGACACCGACCTCAGCGCCTTCCAGAAAACCGTCGACGTCAACATCCGCGGCTACTTCTTCATGTCGGTGGAAGCCGGCAAAATCATGCGCGAAAACGGTGGCGGCAGCATCATCAACGTCGCCTCGATCAACGGCGTCTCGCCGGGTATCTTCCAGGGCATCTACTCGGTGACCAAGGCCGCCGTGATCAACATGACCAAAGTATTCGCCAAGGAATGCGCACAGTTCGGCATCCGCTGCAACGCCCTGCTGCCAGGCCTGACCGACACCAAGTTTGCCTCGGCACTGGTCAAGAACGATGCGATTCTGAAAACCGCGTTGCAGCAGATTCCGCTCAAGCGTGTTGCTGATCCGAGTGAAATGGCCGGCGCGGTGCTGTACCTGGCGAGTGAGGCGTCGAGCTACACCACTGGGGTTTCGTTGAATGTGGACGGTGGGTACTTGTCCTGATTTGATTCGTCAGCAACCCTGTTAAGGGTTGGCACACTACAAACCCTGTGGGAGCAAGCTCGGCTCCCACAGGTTCTGTGTTTGGGGTCTATTGGGTAATGCAGCGCGTGGTCGTGGTCATCCGCTTCACTTCCCCCTCCGCTCTCGCATCACCCAACACTTCGGTCTTGTCGATGGTTTCGCAGTGGCGTTCTACCGGGGGTAACGGTGGCGGCGGTGGCGGTGGACTGGAGCAGCCGCTGAGGATCGCAATGCAGAAGGCAAGCGACAGCGGCGAAAAAGCACGTTTTCCAAGACTGTTCATAGGCTGACCTGCGGTAAGTAATCGATGTTTTCCGCGACTCGACGACAACACCGCGAAGTCGCGGACCGGTCACAGAAAATTTTACCCTCGCATTTCTTATAGCCCAGTCACCGGCCAATGCCAGCAAATAAGCCACTCAAGCCGATTTTTACCCCGAAAAACGACAGCTCTTATTGATTCTCGCCTGGGTGATGCAAACTATTGCTCTGCAACTCGTAACGCAGCTCTTCAATCAGCGACGCCAGCGCTTGCGGCGAATTTAGGCTCGACACCTTCAACCCGCTGACCACCAGGTCAACCTCACCCGACTCCGGGTGATACAGCTTTACCGTCACCGAGTTGTCTCCCGACACGCTGCATTCGCAGGCGCGTGGTGAAAAGTGCTGCTCCAGCAGCGCACGCAATTGCGTCAGGTAAATCATTGCGATTCCCCCTTAAGCTGGCTGGCAACCTCGTCGATAGAAACGAAATTAAGTGGGCGACGCATAGGGCAATTCCTTGAGCTGTTTCGTAGAGGACGCGAAGGGGTCAAAGCCCCCTTTTCGCACCCTTACAGCCTAAGGACTGGCGTCTGGTCCCAACACGTCCATTTGCACTGCCTCCACTAGTGCATTTGCACCCTAGCGCTGGCCCTTGGGGCGCCATTCACTGGAGAACAGTCCGCGCTCGCGGGACCAGACAATCGCCTCGCTGCGACTGTGAACGCCAAGCTTGGAATACACCGTCGATACGTGGTTGCGCACCGTGTTCAGCGCCAGTTTCAGGCGCACGGCGATCTCCTTGTCGGCCAGTCCCTCGCAGATCAGGCCGAGTACATCGCGCTCGCGAGCGGTCAGGTCGGTGAAGGACACGCTGGGTAACTTCGGCGAGTTGACGCTTTTCACGTTGGCGAGTTTTTCGATCAGCGTACGACTGAACCAGGAAGCGTCTTTCATCACCTCCTCGATCGCCGCGACCAGTTCAAGCTCGGTGCGTTTGCGTTCGGTGATGTCCATCAACACCAGCAGGTAACAAGGACTGTCCTGAATATTCACGGTGTCAGCCGAGATCGTGCAGTCAATCAGGAGCGTGTCTTTTTTGCGGATCCTGACATCGACGCGGTCCAGGCTCCCGGCCTTCTCCAGCGCTGCAAACAGCTGCGTGCGCGCGGTCTTGTCGTCGATGAAGTCGATCTCAGCGAGCGTCTTGCCGAGCACTTCCTCGCTGGGATACGCGAGGGTGTCGAGAAAGGCCTCGTTCACGTCGATCACCACCTGATCCTGCGCGCTGCACACCAGCGTCGGCACCGGTGTCAGGCGAAAGGCCTTGGCGAAGCGCTCCTCGCTCTGGCGCAGGGCAATTTCGGCTTTGTGCCGGGGCTCCATGTCGACGAACGAAAACAGCATGCAGTCTTCTTCGTTCAACTCCAGCGGCTGCCCCGCAACGATCACCTGTTTGCTGCCACCGTCAGCCAAGCGCAGCTCGGCCTGCATCTGTGGAATCGTGGCGTGCTCGCGCAGACGCTCGATGGCCAGGTCTTTCTTTTCGGCGCCTTCGAGGATGTCCAATTCATAAGTCGACACGCCGATCACCTGATCGCGGGTAAAACCGGTCATCTCCAGGAAACCGCCGTTGACCTTGATGTAACGCAAATCGCTGAGGCGACAAATCACCGCCGGGGCCGGGTTCGCGTTGAAGGTCTTTTCGAAACGCTGCTCGGCGCTGGCCCATTCGGTGACGTCGTCCATGATCAGCACCAGCGACTCCGGCTCACCGGCGCTGTCGGCCACCACCAAGCTGCGCACCCGGTGCACCCACATGTGCTCTTCATCGTCGGTCGGACTGACTTCAACCAGCACATCGCTGAACGTTTCGCCCCGGGCGACGCGGCTGACCGGGTAATTGTCCTTCGGCACCGGGTGATTGTTCCGATAGCGCAAGGCGAAGCGCTTGGCGTACTCCCGGGCATTGGCGCCCAGTTCGTTGATCTGCTCGACACCGTGCATGGCCAGCGCGGCGTCATTGGCCCAGAGGATCGTCTGATCGAGTTCCAGCAGAATCACGCCGTCGGACAAACCGGCAATAATCTGCTGCAACTGGCGACGATTGGTTTCGGTGCTCAGGACGTCCTGACTCATTGGATCTCCACACATTTAGCGGCACCCATGCACGGCGCCCAGTGAAGATTACGACCACGCAGAAGCGGGATCGTGCAAAGAACCTGTGTGCGAGCAAGCTCGCTCCCACAGGTTTTTGTAGGTATCCGTTGGGCCGGTTATTGCAAGTGCAACCAATTCTGTAACCCCGCCAGCTTGTCCGGATTACGCATGATGAAAATCCGGCTCACGCACCCCGCCTCGTCAAAACCGAAGGTCATTGACGCTGTGATAACCCCGTCAGCCTTGATGATCACACCTTGGGCCCCATTGATTTCCATCGGCAACCATTCGCAGGTCTGCCAATAGGCGTGCAGCGACTGGCCAATGAAATCAGCAACGCGGGTAATGCCCAGCAGGGTTTCGCGGATGGCCGAGGCCTTGCCACCACTGTCCGCACAAAGTTCGACGTCTTCGCTCAGCATCGCGGTCAACGCTGTGGTCGAGCCGCTGGCGATGGCGCTGTGGAAAGCGTTCAACAGTTGATCCTGACGCATCGGCTCCGGTTGGTAGCGCGCGTGCCCGGCGCCGAGGCTGGTTTTGGCCCGGGACACCAGTTTTCGACAAGCCGCTTCCTGAACCCCGACCGCATCCGCGACGTGCGCGTAATCCATGTCGAATATTTCGTAGAGCAGGTACGCCGCACGCTCCTTGGGGGTCAGCCGTTCGAGCAACAACAGGAACGCCGTGGACAGCGACGAGGCCAGTTCATGCATGTGCTCGGGTGAATCCTGATGGGTGGTGTGAATCGGTTCCGGCAGCCAGGTGCCAATGTAATCGACCCGCGACTTGTGCGCCGACCGCAGCAGATCAATGCAGTGCCGGGTGCACGCTGTGGTGAGCCAGGCGGCCGGCGTGGCAATGGAGGCCCGATCAGCCTCCAGCCATCTGATGAACAGCTCTTGCACGACATCCTCGGCTTCAGCGCGTGAGCCGAGAATGCGGTACGCCAGACCGAGCAAAAAGGGCCGACGTTGCTCGAACACAGCGGCGGCGTTTTCAGCGCAATTCATCGATCAGTGCCTCGACACCTGCAAACGGTTCCACAGGTTGATCATGCCGATCTCGGCCGTCAAGGCACCGATCTGCGCGTCAGTGAAGTGCTCACGCAAGTCACCGCGCAAACGGGCGTAATCGGTCTTTTCATCGAGCACGGTCAGGGCTTCGGTCCAGGCCAGCGCAGCGCATTCGGCGGCGCTGAAATCACTGACGTGGCGCCAGACGATCAAGCGGTCGAGACGCTCGTTGCGTTCATTGGCCTCACGGGCTTCGCGGGTGTGCATTTTCACGCAGAAACCACACTGGTTGATCTGCGAAGCGCGCAGATGAATCAGGTGTTTGAGGGTGGGTGCCAGGTCGTGGTTATCGAGGGTGACGTGGACCTGAGTCAGGCTTTCGAAAACCTGTGGGATCGATTGCAGCAAGTTGACCGGTTGAGTGTTGGACGACATCGTGTTGCTCCACTGTTTAAAGGGTTCAACAGGATGACGATTGAGGATTGGGGTTTGTGACGTGCGCTGATTTTTTCAGCGCACGTCAGGTGTTTCAGGCCGCCAGTTCACCGCTGGCAATCGCGGCCTAGCAAGATATTACTGACTTCATTGCCAACTCTATTCGCTCACGTGCAGCACTCGTCAAACGCTTCACACCGAATGCCTTAGCGATTTCGAGCGGTCTATCACCTGCCGAAATCAATGACGCGACGACTAGCAACTCTTCAGATGCTATTTCTTCTACGGACCGGGCATCATCCAGCGCTCCTGCAATCCGATAACTGTTCCAGCCGGCGACGTCGCTTTCAGAATGCCAGACGAATAGACCGTCGACCGGGTCGCTTCTCAGGTGATGGTTCTTCTCTGTCAGATCCAAGACCCGTTCACGGATCAGACGTCCAGAGCGCTGAAAACCATGAGCTCTGGCAATCCGCTGTACCAACAACGAATCGAGAATTGGAGCTTCTTGCGCTAACACATGAGCAATCAAATCTGAAAGTACAACGTCATACTCCTGAGAGTAAAAAGCGTCCGAGTTAATCCGATGACTCTCAATCGTGAAGTCTGTGAGGCGATATTCTCCCTTCATTGCAGGTTTGGCTGGAGCAAAAAACGCGCCTGCAATCTTGAGTTCTGCCGTCTCATCAACGAACTGATCCTGCGTAGAAGGACTGACAATCGTATCAGCCTGATCAGCGGTAGTTACTGCAGACAGAGGCTGCACCAGTACCAGATGGGGAACAGGTAGATCTTGAGACTGTGCTATCGCAGGTACTGCGCGCGACTCACTCAATAGTGTCTCGAGTGACGCGTGCAATCGATCAAGCGCACCAGACTTATCAATCCACCATTCGGTGGACCATAGCCGAACCAGTTTCCATCCCAGTCCTTTAAGGATTGCACTACGAACCTTGTCACGATCTCTCGCTGTAGCTGCACTGTGATAAGTTGCGCCATCGCATTCGACACCAACGAGATAATCACCCGGTCTATCGGGATGGACGATTCCCAAGTCAATTCGGAAACGAGACACACCAATTTGAGGCACTACCTGCCAGCCCTTTCGCCTCAATCCTTGGGCAACAGCCTCTTCAAATGGCGAATCATAGCCACCTACAGACCCCTGTACAGCCTCAGCAAGCGCCCTTGGGCCACGTTGAGCAAATTCGATAAAGTGCTTGAGATCGCGTACTGCCCGGGCATTGGTACGGTTTAAGTCGACCATTGATGAATCGAAGGATGAAAAGACCAACATTTCCCTGCGCGCACGCGTAATCGCGACATTCAATCGGCGCCAACCACCTTCTTTGTTCAAGGGGCCAAAGTTCATAGACATGACCTGAGCACCGGGCTCGGTGGGACCGTACCCAATACCCAACATGATCAAATCTCGCTCATCGCCTTGCACAGTCTCCAGGTTTTTTACAACGACGGGTTCGGCGATATCATCCTGGAAAAACGGCTCAATCTGCGGAAACTGCTGGCGCGCCCTGTCCAACAGGTCGGTAATAAGTCTTTGCTGATCACTGTTAAGCGTGATAATCCCGATAGTATGACCTGCAGCGACAAAGGCTGGGTCCAACAAACGCTTAACGGTTTCGGTAACGATAGCTTCAGCTTCAGCCTGATTGTGTCGACCCTTACCTTTCGCATAAACACCATTGACACGCCGCCACTCCACAGCGCTTGCGCGGGTTTCCGCTGCTGGGAAAGTAATCAAGTTACTGTCGTAGTAACGGTGGTTTGAAAATGCAATCAAACTTTCATGGCGACTACGGTAATGCCAGCTAAGGCTATGGCTTGGAATACCCGCACCGAGACACTCATCCAGAATGCTCTCCATGTCCTCAGACGTATCATCCTCTGACGCGGAGGCAGCACGATTGAAGAAATTCGTGGGGGGCATTTGACGGGGGTCACCCGCAATCACAACCTGCTTGCCTCTTGCAATCGAACCAATCGCATCCCAGGGCGCAATTTGCGAAGCCTCATCGAAAATAACCAAATCGAAAAGAGCCAGGTCCGTCGGTAGATACTGTGCAATCGAAAGCGGACTCATGAGCATACAAGGGGCAAGCTTGGTCATGGCGTCACCCATCTCAACAGCCAATTGTCGCACTGGTTTGTGGCGTCGGGACTTCTGCAACTCGTGCTTCAAAATGCCGAAGCCACCCTGTTTGCCAATCTCGTTTTTCGAGGGAATCAAACCACATAGCTTCGCTCGTATGTACCGCACTGTGAGTTTGGACAAATCTTCATCAAGACGAACAAACGCCTCAATATCGCTTGTGTGCTCCGCAGGTACGAAGTTTCGCAGCAACGGCTCGGCATCAATCATCACCGTCGCAAACCAACGAGCGTAGGCAGTTTCGAAAGCATTGACGGTGCCACCTTCGGGTATGGCGTTAGACGCCAACGCATCACTTAACGGTTGAAGCCCTAACGCCACAGCCTCCTCTCTAACTCGACACCAATCACACCAAGCTTTTAGCTTTGATTCCTGGCGGATGATTGCATTAGAAGCCTCCAGCAAAGATTCAACTGTCAGTTTTGCCTCAAATGGCCGATTCCCCAACTCGTTGAATCGTTTGGTGGTTTCATTGAAGTAAACGAGTGCATCTTTTAACTGATGCAATGCCGAAGCAATGAATCCGCCGCCGCCCAGTAACTCGTTGGCTTTTACGACAAGCTTTTCAGTAGCTCCGCGTAAAGAAATCAGATCCTCGGGAGACTCGGCTCTTGAGCTGATCATCGTCCTCAGACGTTCGCCCAACTCGCAGGCTGCAGCCATGATTGGTGTATCACTGGACACGCCGCTCCATCCAGGCACGGAACTCACATCTGCAGATAAGCCATCCAGAGAAGCAAGCAAGTTACGCAGTTCGTCGAGCTTGATCAGGTCCGACTCAACGCTCGGGAGTCCGACGGCGCCTCCAGTACTTGCCAGATTTCTAGCTACCTTCTTTTTACCGAGAGTAGCCAGGAACCAGAATTTAGCCTTCGCCGTATCCCAATCATTTTTGACCTGTTCAAGGTTAATAGTGCGACAAGCGTCTGGCGCATATCGCAGGGACAGCGACTGTTCAATCTCACGATATTCTACGAGTAGCTGAGCAGCTTTTTTGGCAGCACCTATCTTCGCGCTCGCGTTCAGCGTAAAGGCGAATGAAAGATCAATGCCGTGAGCATCAATCAGAACAGCGACAAACTGCGCGAGTTGTTCGATATCCTCGCTACTTGCAACCGAAAGTGGAAGGTCGGTGGCTTTCAGCAAACTGCTGCTAGCTACTTTAAGTCGCTCGATAGCACCAGGGAGATCGCTCGCTGCAGCGACAATCGCCTCCTGCCATCCGTTTGACCAATCCGTAGGAGCCAAAAGTGAAAAACCTGCAGAAAGCTCTCGTGCAGCTTGGCTATTCAGATCAAGGCGTCTAGCGACATCCTGAAGCTGAGTGTAGGTGTGCACGTCGTGAGTTGTGCCCTCTGGCCATCCAATACGCGGTATTGAGGCATTACCATCCCTAACAACAAGGCCAATGGCCTGATGCACAGACCACCCATTAGGTGAACGGCGATGCAACAGCTCTACAACTTCATTAAGGCTATTTCTCAGCCTATGCAGCTTCGAAGTTTCAACTGCCCACTCTCCAGCAGTCAGCGCATCACGTACGTCCCACGCTCGCTCGAGTTGCTTGAGCACTTCTACTTTCGACGTCTTGCTTGAGTGGAGTTCAAGACAGAATTCGCCTAACCCCTTTTCCTCAAGTCGACGATAAACCACATCAAGTGCCGCCATTTTCTCTGCGACGAACAAGACCCTACGTCCGAGAGCAAGGTTGTGCGCAATCATGTTTGCAATGGTTTGGGATTTACCAGTGCCAGGAGGCCCGTCGAGTACAAAGTCACAACCACTGGCCGAAGCAACGACGGCCGCCAATTGAGAAGAGTCCGCAGGTAAAGGCGTAAAAAGATCAGCAGGGTTGATCTTCTTATCTAGTTCGTTGGGTTGAGGAAAGTCACCCGCAGTCGAATAGCCTTCACCACCAATGCTCCTTTCCAACAGGTGCTTGACCATAGGGCTTTTCAAAAGCTGTTCGGAACGGGCCGCAAGATCTTGCCACATCAAGTATTTCGCAAAGGAAAAAGTCCCTAACACGAGCTCCGTGGTGACTTCAAATCCCGGCACATCCCTTATCGCGCGTCTGACGGTATTCCAGATACCTGCGACATCGATACCGCTCTCATCGCTCGGAAGCTCCCCTTCCAACCCTGGAATGACTAATTCAAAATCGTGGCGCAATAGCTCGAGCAATGTGAGGTTAAAGCGAGGCTCATCCTCAAGCAGAGTCATAGTTACGCCTGACAAAGCGCTTTTACGGTCAAGCTTCACCGGTAGTAAAATCAAGGGAGCAGAATAAGTCTTAGGATCGTCTGCCGACTTTTTCCATTTTAGAAAGCCGACAGCAAGAAACAGCGTGTTTGCGCCCCCCTCATCAAGATCGCTCCGGGCTTTGCGATAGAGGTCGATCAACGCAACTTCAAGCTTGCTCTTTTCGAGGGTGGCAAGTACTTCGCCTCGAGATAGAGCCGTCCTGGCATACTCATCGCGCAAACTTTCACGGTTTTGTTGCTCATACAGAGCAGCATCTCGTCCTCCCGCTTCGAGATCTGGCACAGGGACGATACGAATACGCTTTCCGCTGGCGAGCTGATCCTCCAATTCCGCTGGATCAGGACAAATCAGTCGGACACCTTTTGCGCTTTCCGGCAAGTGAAGGAGCCGGTTGCGCGTGGTGAGATCTAGAAGTTTGCGCTGCCAAAGCGTTAACTTTCCAGCAGGGGAATCTGCATCGGTAGAAATCTCGATGTCGAAGCCGGGCAACGGAGGTGCTGCTTCCAAAGACTCTGATACTTCTTCTGACCCTTCTGCGGGACTGGACTTAGGCAGATATACCGAGGAGGCCAAAGGTCGGATGCGCTGCATACGCGCCCGATGTATATCAATGGCCATGATGAAGTCTTCATCATTGATTTGCCTCTCTGCATTGCTTATCGCTTGACTGAAGCTCGGCACAGGAAACTGGGTTGCGAGCGTAGTTTCAAAAACGAGCACTTCTTTTAAGTCGATACGCTTGCGTACTGCGGAGACTTCATCGGTAATGAGCTGAGAGAACTCTTGGGGCTGAAGCCAAACACCAACAAACGCGTGCCCCTTGGTCAGTATCAGTAGAGAATTTAGCCCTGCCTGCTCCAGAGCTGCTGCGAAAAGCAGTGCCGTATCCAGGCACGTCGCAATACCTCCCTCCAGAATAAGGCCCGGCGTTCGAACCTTTTGTCCATGGGTTTCAAAGCTTGCGGGGGGTAACGCATAACTCAACCTTAGCCCGCAAACAGCGGACCATATGGCGGAGGCCAGCTCCCACGTCCTGGTTCTAGATTTGCTTTCGTATCCGTCAATGCCATCCGTCTTTCCAGCGCGGCGCAAAACGTCCGATGCAGACTTCAGGACTCGATCGACCGCAGGGTCATTTGGCATCACAAAAGCGGGCAGCAACTCCGGCATGGAATTAACACCGCCCCATTCATTTTTCGCTAAAAGCTCAATCGGAAACGATTGGCTGAAGAGAGTTGCATCTTTGCAGCGAAGACGCAGAATCACGGTTGCAGCGAGACTTTCTGCAAGGTCGGCAAGATAGCCAGCATTCAGCGCCAAATTGCGCTCAGTAATATGAAGCGTCGAACCTTTACTCAGACGGTCCAAGCGCCACATTTTACCTTCGAGAAAGGGAGGATCCGCTACAAGCTCCAGTTCAAGATCGTTGAAGTCCGCCTCACCGTCGTTGTGTACCGTCAGCTCTCGCAGAACCGGCACAGCATTTTGGTGGGAAGCGAAGCCGATTTTGCTGGCTATCACCGCCTCGATCTTGATGGTCATAAACCATTTCTCCATGGTGAACTTGACGATACAACTATGAATACATGCACAAATAGCGGGCATACTCACCGACATGAAGGTTTTTTGAAACTGCTTTTTTGGATAATCTTGTGGTTTCGAATATTGCAACGCAAAAAGCGGCGCATTCATGACAAAGCTCAACATCGCGAACGCTTTCGCGCCGAGTGTACGACCAAACAGTTGTAAAAAATTTAGGGACTATCGCGTTTATTTATTCAAACCTGACCGTTCATCTCTACGACTTATTCGCAGCTGAAAACGGAGTGTTGCAACGCTCCGACAAATCTCTTCGCGTTATTTGTTCGCCCGAATTAAAAAAACGGCCTCCTGGCCGTTTCTTTAACTGAAGCAGTTACACATCAATAGTGTTAATCCGCTACCTAACCAACTGCCCGCTGGCAATCGCCGCCGACGCCGCCAGCATCGCCCGCAACAACACCGCACACCCCGCCGCCAGATCATCCGGCGCGGCGTTTTCGATTTCGTTGTGGCTGATGCCGCCTTCGCACGGCACGAAGATCATCCCGGCGGGACCGAGTTCGGCGAGGAAGATTGCGTCGTGCCCCGCTCCGCTGACGATGTCCATGTGCGACAAGCCCAGGCCTTGAGCGGCGTTGCGTACCGCGTCGACGCAGCCTGGGTCGAAGTACAGCGGCGGGAAGTCTGCCGTGGGGGTGAGTTCGAAGGTCAGGCCGTGTTCATCGCAGGTGGTTTCGATGACGTGGCGGACTTCGGCGATCATCGAGTCCAGGCGTGCCGGCTCCAGGTGACGGAAGTCGAGGGTCATGCGTACTTCGCCGGGGATGACGTTGCGTGAGCCGGGGTAGGCTTGCAGGCAGCCGACGGTTCCGCAGGCGTGGGGTTGGTGGCCGAGCGCGGCGCGGTTGACCGCACCGACGATCACGGCGGCACCGACCAGGGCATCCTTGCGCAGGTGCATCGGGGTCGGACCGGCGTGGGCTTCGACGCCGCGCAGTTTGAGGTCAAACCACTTCTGGCCGAGCGCGCCCATCACCACGCCGATGGTTTTGTGTTCGTCTTCGAGGATCGGGCCTTGCTCGATGTGGGCTTCAAAATAAGCGCCGACCGCATGCCCGCTGACCTGACGCGGACCGGCGTAACCAATGGCGTTGAGTGCCTGGCCCACGGTGATGCCTTCGGCGTCGACCTTGGCCAGGGTTTCCTCGAGGGTGAATTTTTCGGCGAAGACCCCGGAGCCCATCATGCACGGGGCGAAGCGCGAGCCTTCTTCATTGGTCCAGACCACCACTTCCAGCGGCGCTTCGGTTTCGATGTTCAGGTCGTTGAGGGTACGCAGCACTTCGACGCCGGCCAGCACGCCGAAGCAGCCATCGAACTTGCCGCCGGTGGGCTGGGTGTCGATGTGGCTGCCGGTCATGACTGGTGGCAGGCTCGGGTTGCGGCCCGGACGGCGGGCGAAGATGTTGCCGACGGCGTCGACGCTGACGGTGCAGCCGGCCTCTTCACACCAGTTGACGAAAATGTCGCGGGCCTGGCGGTCGAGGTCCGTCAGGGCCAGGCGACAGACGCCGCCCTTGACCGTGGCGCCGAGTTTGGCGAGCTCCATGAGGGATTGCCACAGGCGGTCGCGGTTGATGTGCTGATGGGTGGATTGCAGAACGTCTACGGCTGCGTTCATGGTGATCTCCTCAGGCAGTTGTTGTAGGTTATTCAGGTATTTTCTGGGTGTTCTTAAGGCCGCCATCGCGGGCAAGCCTGGCTCCTACAGGGAATTTTCAGTGCTCACAAAAACCCTGTGGGAGCGAGCTTGCTCACGATGGGGCCATCACTTACACCGCAGATTTCGCCACGGATGGGCTAGGCCGCAACGAGCACAACCCGTAATAAATCACCCCGCCCAACGCCGAGCCGGTAAACCAGCCGTAGCTGTAGAACCAGCTGAACGCATCGCTGCCCAGCGACAACAGCGTCAATACCACCGGCACACCGAACGCGATAAAACCGAACCAGTTCCACGCCGGGTACACGTCATCGCGATACAACCCGGCCAGATCCAGTTGCTGTTTCTTGATCAGGAAATAGTCCACCACCATGATTCCGGCAATCGGCCCGAGCAAGCTGGAATACCCCAGCAGCCAGTTCGAATAGACCGTTTCCAGGCTCAGGTCCGAAACAATCAACCCAAGTTTTTTCAGCAGTTCATGCGCCATCAACAACAGCCCCACCACCCCGGTGAGCAACACCGCTTTGGTACGGTTGATTAATTTGGGCGCGACGTTCTGGAAATCGTTGGTCGGCGAGACGATATTGGCCGCGGTGTTGGTGGACAGCGTGGCGATGATGATCAGCGCCATGGCCAGCGCCACCCAGACCGGGCTCTGGATATGCCCGATCAGCGTCACCGGGTCGGAGACGGTCACGCCCACCAGTTTCACCGACGCGGCGGTCATGACCACACCCAGCGAGGCGAACAGGAACATGGTCAGCGGCAGGCCGATAATCTGCCCGATGATCTGGTCTTTCTGGCTTTTGGCGTAACGGCTGAAGTCCGGGATGTTCAACGACAAGGTGGCCCAGAAACCGACCATCGCGGTCAGGCCGGCGGCGAAGTAACCCGCCACGCTCGCGCCCTCAGGACGCTTGGCCGGGATCGCCAGCAACTCGGTCATCGACACATTCGGCAGCGCCCACACCAGCAAACCCGCACCGACCAAAATCAACAGCGGCGCGGACAGGGTTTCCAGCCACTTGATCGACTCGGCTCCGCGAATCACCACCCACAGGTTCAGCGCCCAGAACACCATAAAACCGATGACTTCGCCGGTGCCGCCCAACGACTTCCAGCCCTCGAACACCGAGCCCAGGAACAGGTGAATGGCCAACCCGCCGAACATCGTTTGAATCCCGAACCAGCCACACGCCACCAGGGCGCGGATGAGACAGGGAATGTTGGAACCGAGAACGCCAAAGCTGGAACGCAGCAACACCGGAAACGGAATGCCGTATTTGGTGCCGGGGAAAGCGTTCAGTGTCAGCGGGATCAGCACGATGATGTTGGCAAACAGGATCGCCAGCAGCGCCTCACCCACGGTCAGCCCGAAATACGCCGTGAGCACGCCGCCCAGGGTGTAGGTCGGCACACAAATCGCCATGCCGATCCACAGCGCGGTGATGTGCCATTTGTTCCAGGTTCGCTCATGCAGCTTGGTCGGTGCCATGTCGTGGTTGTAACGGGGACTGTCGAGAACGTCGCTACCGGCTTCGAGTTCATACAAGCCGTTACGCTCGGTCACTTGCGATCTGATCTGTTGCATGGCCGCTCCACTGTTCTTTGAATTATTTTTTTCTCATCAAGCAGCCTGGGCATCAATAAACGTGCCGGGCCACTCGATTACGCATCGGGCAGTTCCATAAAACGTTACAACCAACTGTTTTTATTCATATATCCGGCAAGTCCCGGACGGCATGCCTGTTCACTCAGGCTGCTTGCCAGCCACGTTGTCCGAACCGTCAGGACTCAAACTGGTGCATCAAACTTTTTTGAAACGTTGCGCATCAACCATAGACCATCCTCAAGCGGCTGATTTCACATAGAAAATCTCGTCTATTTTTGGAACCTGTCAAGTGCGTCAAAATGGTGAGAAGCCTCACCATTTTGGTGAATTATTGATTTAATCGTTATTAATCAATTATTTAAAACAGTAATAAGCTTATAAAAAATATTCTTGCTGAATTCATAAACTCCGACTAGCTTCAATTCCTGACATCACTGACAGGAATACACCTGTTGGCGACAGTTTCATATAAAACACCTAGAACCGGCATAAGCCGGTCATTGCCTGCGAGGAACTCGGAATGTCTCTGTTGATCCGTGGCGCCACCGTTGTTACCCATGATGAAAGTTATCGCGCCGACGTCTATTGCGCCGACGGCGTGATCAAAGCCATTGGCGATAATCTTGATGTTCCGGCAGGTGCCGAAGTGCTCGACGGCAGCGGCCAGTACCTGATGCCCGGCGGCATCGATCCGCACACGCACATGCAATTGCCCTTCATGGGCACCGTGGCCAGCGAAGACTTTTTCAGTGGCACGGCGGCGGGACTGGCCGGTGGCACCACGTCGATCATTGACTTCGTGATTCCCAATCCACAGCAATCGCTGATGGAAGCGTTTCACCAGTGGCGCGGCTGGGCCGAGAAGTCGGCGTCGGATTACGGCTTCCATGTCGCGATCACCTGGTGGAGCGAGCAGGTGCGCGAGGAGATGGCGGAGCTGGTCAACCACCACGGGGTCAACAGCTTCAAGCACTTCATGGCGTACAAAAACGCGATCATGGCCGCCGACGACACGCTGGTGGCGAGTTTTGAGCGTTGCCTGGAATTGGGTGCGGTGCCCACTGTGCATGCCGAAAATGGCGAACTGGTCTATCACCTGCAACGCAAGTTGATGGCGCAGGGCATCACCGGACCGGAAGCGCATCCACTGTCGCGTCCGTCGCAGGTGGAAGGCGAAGCCGCCAGTCGGGCGATCCGCATTGCCGAGACGTTGGGCACGCCGCTGTACCTGGTGCATGTCTCGACCAAAGAAGCCCTCGACGAAATCACCTACGCCCGCAGCAAGGGTCAACAAGTCTACGGCGAAGTGCTGGCCGGGCATCTGCTGCTGGACGACAGCGTTTACCAACACCCGGACTGGCAGACCGCCGCCGGTTACGTGATGAGCCCGCCCTTCCGTCCTCGCGGCCATCAAGAGGCACTGTGGCATGGCTTGCAGTCCGGCAATCTGCACACCACCGCGACCGACCATTGCTGCTTCTGCGCCGAACAAAAAGCCGCCGGCCGCGACGACTTCAGCAAAATCCCCAACGGCACCGCCGGTATCGAAGACCGCATGGCGGTGCTCTGGGATGAAGGGGTCAACACCGGGCGCCTGTCGATGCAGCACTTCGTGGCGCTGACGTCCACCAACACCGCGAAGATCTTCAACCTCTACCCACGCAAAGGCGCGATTCGGGTCGGTGCCGATGCCGACCTGGTGCTGTGGGACCCGGAAGGCACGCGGACGATTTCAGCCAAGACCCATCACCAGCAGGTCGACTTCAACATCTTTGAAGGCAAGACCGTGCGCGGCGTGCCGAGCCACACCGTCAGCCAGGGCCGCGTGGTCTGGGCCGATGGCGACTTGCGCGCCGAGCGGGGGGCGGGGCGGTATGTCGAACGGCCGGCGTATCCGGCGGTGTTTGATTTGCTGAGCAAGCGGGCTGAGTTGAACAGGCCTACTGCTGTGAAACGCTGAAAGCGGCCTTCGGCCTATCGCGCGCAAGCCACGCGCCCACAGGGGAATGCATTTCAAATGTGGGAGCGTGGCTTGCCCGCGATGGCGGCAGCCCTGACAACACAAAAACCAATGCCCGACAGAGGCAGCACCTCCATCACCGTGAGGCCACTACCGTGATCAAGACCCTGAACCACCTTCCGCATCCTTACGAGAATGCCGCCGCCCTCGCCGGCCATTTCACCGACCTGGCGCCGCCGCTCAACGACCGCCAGGCCCATCTGGAAGCCTCGCGTTGCCTGTATTGCTATGACGCGCCCTGCGTGAACGCCTGTCCCAGCGAGATCGACATCCCGTCTTTCATCCGCAATATCCATCAGGAAAACGTTCAGGGCGCCGCGCAGAAAATCCTCTCGGCGAATATCCTCGGTGGCAGTTGCGCTCGGGTGTGCCCGACGGAAATCCTTTGTCAGCAAGCCTGCGTGCGCAACAACGACCATGAATGCGCACCGGTCTTGATCGGCTTGCTGCAACGCTACGCCGTCGACAACGCGCACTTTAGCGAACACCCTTTCCCGCGTGCGGCCTCAACCGGCAAACGCATCGCCGTGGTCGGGGCCGGCCCGGCCGGTTTGTCCTGTGCGCACCGCAGCGCCATGCACGGCCATGACGTGGTGATTTTCGAAGCCCGGGAAAAGGCCGGTGGCCTCAACGAATACGGGATTGCCAAGTACAAACTGGTGGATGACTACGCGCAGAAGGAGCTGGAGTTCCTCCTGCAAATCGGTGGCATCGAAATCCGCCACGGGCAAAAGCTCGGCGACAACTTGAGCCTCAGCGACTTGCATCAACAATTCGACGCGGTGTTTCTCGGCCTCGGCCTGAATGCCAGCAAACAACTCGGCCTGGCCCACGAAGAGGCGCCCGGTTTGATCGCGGCGACCGATTACATTCGCGAACTGCGCCAGGCCGATGACCTGACTCAACTGCCGCTGGCGGACCACTGCATCGTCCTCGGCGCCGGCAACACCGCCATCGACATGGCCGTGCAAATGGCCCGTCTCGGCGCTCGCGATGTGAATCTGGTGTACCGCCGTGGCGTGGAAGACATGGGCGCCACCGGTCACGAACAGGACATCGCCAAGGCCAATCAAGTGCGTTTACTGACATGGGCGCAGCCGGAAGAAGTGCTGCTCGACGACCAAGGCAAGGTGCGCGGCATGCGCTTCGCCCGCACGCATCTGGTGGAGGGTCGCCTGCAAACCACCGGGCAAACCTTCGAACTGGCCGCTGACGCCATCTTCAAAGCCATCGGCCAGGCCTTTGACGGCAGCGCCCTCGCCGACCCGCTGGCCCGTGAGCTCAAGCGTCAGGGCGAGCGGATTGAAGTGGACGAACAGCTGCGCACCAGCATCCCCGGCGTGTATGCCGGCGGCGACTGCACCAGCCTCGATCAGGACCTCACCGTGCAAGCGGTGCAACACGGCAAACGCGCCGCCGAGGCGATCAACGCTCAACTGATGCTCAACGTGGAGGCTGCGTAAATGGCCGATCTCTCGATTGTCTTCGCCGGCATCAAAGCGCCCAATCCGTTCTGGCTGGCCTCCGCGCCACCGACCGACAAGGCCTACAACGTGGTCCGTGCCTTCGAGGCCGGTTGGGGTGGCGTGGTCTGGAAAACCCTGGGTGAAGACCCGGCGGCGGTCAACGTGTCATCGCGCTACTCGGCGCATTTCGGCGCCAACCGTGAGGTGGTGGGTTTCAACAATATCGAGCTGATCACTGACCGCTCGCTGGAGATCAATCTGCGGGAAATTACTCAGGTCAAAAAGGACTGGCCGGACCGCGCGCTGATCGTTTCACTGATGGTGCCCTGCGTCGAAGAATCCTGGAAATTCATCCTGCCACTGGTAGAAGCCACCGGCGCCGACGGCATCGAACTGAACTTCGGCTGCCCCCACGGCATGCCGGAACGCGGCATGGGCGCGGCGGTCGGCCAGGTGCCGGAGTACGTCGAACAGGTGACCCGCTGGTGCAAGACGTATTGCTCGCTGCCGGTGATCGTCAAGCTCACGCCGAACATCACCGACATCCGCGTCGCCGCCCGCGCGGCCCATCGCGGGGGGGCGGATGCGGTGTCGCTGATCAACACCATCAACTCGATCACCAGCGTGAATCTGGAGCGCATGGTCGCCAACCCGGTCGTGGGCAACCAAAGCACTCATGGCGGTTATTGCGGCTCGGCGGTCAAGCCGATTGCGCTGAACATGGTCGCCGAAATCGCCCGTGACCCGCAGACCCAGGGCCTGCCGATCTCTGGCATTGGCGGCATTGGCAGTTGGCGCGATGCGGCGGAATTCATTGCGTTGGGCAGCGGTTCGGTGCAGGTGTGCACGGCGGCGATGCTGCACGGTTTCAGGATCGTAGAGGAGATGAAGGACGGTCTGTCACGCTGGATGAACAGTCAGGGCTACGCCAGCATTTCGGAATTTTCCGGGCGGGCGGTGGGCAATACCACAGACTGGAAGTACCTCGATATCAACTATCAGGTGATCGCCAAGATTGATCAGGAGGCGTGCATCGGGTGTGGTCGCTGTCACATTGCTTGCGAGGATACGTCGCACCAGGCGATTGCCAGCGTGAAGCAGGCGGACGGGACGCATCAGTATTCAGTGATTGATGAAGAGTGTGTGGGCTGCAACCTGTGCCAGATCACCTGCCCGGTGCAGGACTGCATCGAGATGGTGCCGATGGACACGGGCAAGCCGTTTCTGGATTGGAATCATGATCCGAGGAATCCGTACCATGTAGCGGTCTGAGATTTGCTGAGCCTGAACTGGCCCCATCGCGAGCAGGCTCACTCCTACAGTTGAAATGCGTTCCAAGGTAGGAGTGAGCCTGCTCGGAATGGGGCCGGCAGCATCACCACAGGCTCAAGGCTCCAACCCGATCCCCCGCAAAATCACGCTGGTCACCGTCTGCACCGCCCGCTCGAACTGCATGTCCGACAGCGGCTGGTGATCATTCAAGATATTCACCTGATGATCAAAGTCCGCATAGTGCTGGGTCGACGCCCAGATCATGTACAGCAGGCTCGAAGGCTCCACCGGCAGGATGCGTTTGTCATCCACCCACTGACGGATTTTCGCTTCTTTCATCTTCGCCCAGTCATACAGGCTGGCGTCCAGCGCCTCACCGAGTGTCGGCGCGCCGTGGATGATTTCGTTGGCCCAGACTTTCGACCCGTAAGGCCGGCTGCGTGAGTGGTTCATCTTGGCGCGGATGTAGCTGCTGAGTACCACGCGCGGATCGTCGAACATCTCGAAGCACAACGCGTCCTGCTTCCACACTTCCAGCAGATCGAACAGCACGGCGCTGTACAGCTCGGTCTTGGTGCTGAAGTAGTAATGGAGGTTGGAGCGTGGCAGTTGCACTTCGGCAGCGATGTCAGCCATGGCGGTGCCGCCAAAACCTTTTTCGGCGAAGACCTTTTCCGCCCCCAGCAGAATTTTCTCGACGTTACTGCGACGAATCCCGATCTTGTGATTGCCCATGAGGGCTCCCTGACGCCAGCGTTGACCAAGACTAGCATCCGGCTCCACGTCAGGGCGACAGGCTAAAACGAAACTTCGACACTCAGCTGTCGGCGGGTAAACTGGCGCCACTTCGAACCTGCCTCAGAGGTATTCACGATGCTCAAGAAAGCCCTGGTCACCACCGCCCTCCTCGGCTCGCTGCTGGCCGCTTCATCGGTGTGGGCTCACGCCCATCTCAAAGGCCAGACCCCGGCCGCCGACAGCACCGTGAGCGAGCCAGCGGAGTTGCGCCTGGAGTTTTCCGAAGGCGTTGAAGCGACCTTCACCAAGGTCACGCTCACCAAGGACGGCGCCGCAGTGCCGGTGAAGAGCCTCGCCACCGAAGGCAGTGACAAGAAAACCCTGGTCGTTACGCCTGCCGCACCGCTGACCGCAGGCACCTATAAAGTCGAGTGGCACGCGGTGTCCGTCGACACCCACAAAAGCGAAGGCGCCTACAGCTTCAACGTTGGCCAGTAATTCATGACGAGCGCGATGGTGCTGTGTCGCTTTGTGCATTTCACCATGGTGCTGATGCTGTTCGGGGCGTGGGTGTTTCGGCCCTTGCTGCTCAATGGCAACGCTGAGCACCTTGATCGCAAGCTGGTGTTGACCAGTCGCTGGCTGGCCGCCGTGGCATTGGCCAGCGGCGTTGCCTGGTTGCTGCTGATCACCGCGAGCATGGCCGGAGCATGGGAAGCGGCATTCGATCCGTCGACCCTGCACCTGGTGTTGGGCAACACGTTTTTTGGCCAGGTCTGGCGCTGGCACTTGTTGCTCAATGGGATGCTGGTGGCGTTGCTGATGAGCCCTTGGCGGGCCAACAAGTCGCTGCGAATCGGCCTCGCCAGCCTGTTGCTGACGACCCTCGCACCGGTCGGTCACGGCGCCATGCTGGACGGGCTCAATGGCCAGTTGTTGATGCTCAATCAAGTCGTTCACCTGACCTGCGTGGGTGCCTGGCTCGGCGGGTTGATGCTGTTGGTGATGATCTTGCGTCAACCGGCAGAGCAGCCCGTCAAAGCGATATTGCAGCGCTTTAGTGGTGTCGGTTACGCCTTGGTGGCGGGGCTGCTGATCACCGGGTTGATCAACGTTCGGGTCCTGACCGGAGTGTTCTGGCCGACGCCGTTGTTCACTGGTTTTGCGTTGATCCTGTTGATCAAGGTGGCGCTGATTGCGGCGATGCTCGGTTTGGCGCTGTTCAATCGCCTGCGCATCAACGATTGCGAGCAGCGTCTGTCGACACTCAAAACCAGTGTAATCCTCGAATGGATGCTGGGGATGGGTGCAGTCGCAGCAGTGTCCCTCCTCGGCACCCTGCCCCCCATGATCTCCAGCTGACCCCTCCCACAGGTTTTTCGGCGTCCTGACCCATGGCGCCATGTCATCGTACAACTTCTGATTGACAAGCCCTCGAACCCTCGCAAATAATCGCCGCCAATGTTGTACGACGACGTATAACAAAAATAAAAACAACAAGAAGTCTGGGAGCGTTACTGTGAGCAAGCTCGTCCGCAATTCGTCCGCCTGCACCCCACATCCGATGTTCAAACGCCGTCATACCCTGGGCCTCATTGGTTGCAGCGGCCTGGCCCTCGCCCTGCCGATGGCCGGCCATGCCGAAGGTTTCACCGACGACGCCAAGGCCACGCTGAACCTGCGCAACGCCTACTTCAACCGCAACTACACCAACCCGGCGTATCCGCAGGGCAAGGCTGAAGAGTGGACGCAAAACTTCATCCTCGACGCCAAATCCGGGTTCACCCAGGGCACCGTCGGGTTCGGCCTGGATGTGCTGGGACTGTACTCGGTCAAGCTCGATGGCGGTAAAGGCACCGGCGGTACCCAACTGCTGCCGCTGGACCATGATGGCCGCCCGGCGGACACCTTCGGTCGCACCGACGTAGCGTTCAAGACCCGGCTGTCGAAGACCGAGTTGAAGATCGGTGACTGGATGCCGGTGCTACCGATCCTGCGCTCCGATGATGGTCGTTCCCTGCCGCAAACCTTCCGCGGTGGCCAGGTGACGTCCAGCGAGATCAGCGGTCTGACGCTGTATGGCGGCCAGTTCCAGAAAAACAGCCCGCGCAATGACTCGAGCATGGAAGACATGTTCATGAACGGTAAATCCGCGTCCATTACTTCAGATCGTTTCAACTTCGGCGGCGGCGAATACACGTTCAACGACAAACACACCCAGATCGGCGTCTGGTACGACGAGCTCAGCGACATCTACCAGCAACAGTATTTCAACCTGAACCACACCCAACCGCTTGGCGACTGGACCCTCGGCGCCAACCTTGGTTACTTCATCGGTAAGGAAAACGGCAGCGCCCTGGCCGGCGATCTCGACAACAAAACCGCGTTCGCCCTGCTCTCGGCCAAATACGGCGGCAACACCTTCTACGTCGGCCTGCAAAAACTTACCGGTGACGATCAATGGATGCGCGTCAACGGTACCAGCGGCGGCACCCTGGCCAACGACAGCTACAACTCCAGCTACGATAACGCCAAGGAAAAATCCTGGCAGGTGCGTCACGACTACAACTTCGTCGCCCTCGGCGTTCCTGGCCTGACCCTGATGAACCGCTACATCAGCGGTGATAACGTGCACACCGGGAAGATCACCGACGGCGAAGAATGGGGCCGTGAATCCGAACTGGCCTACACCGTACAGAGCGGGCCGTTGAAAAACCTCAACGTGAAATGGCGCAACGCGAGCATTCGCAAGAGCTTCAGCACCAACGAATTCGATGAGAACCGCATTTTCATCAACTACCCGATTTCGCTGTTGTAACACCGACCCTGTAGGAGCGAACTTGCTCGCGATAGCTATCGTTCAATCAGCACTTTGGTTGACTGATCCACCGCCATCGCGAGCAGGCTCACTCCTGCAAGGATGGTTTTCCAATCAGGAATTGACCCTCCGTCCATTTCAACCAACGTCGCGTTGACAAGACCCTGAGACCCTTACGATACTTCAGCAAAGTCGTACGACAACCTACAACGACTCAATAACAACAACTGTTTGTCCAGGATTCCCATGACTACTACGACCACCCGCCTCCCTTTCAATCGCCTGCTGCTGACCGGTGCCGCCGGTGGCCTGGGTAAAGTCTTGCGCGAAACCCTGCGCCCCTATGCCAATGTGATTCGCCTGTCGGACATCGTCGACCTCGCTCCGGCGATCGATGACCGCGAAGAAATCGTGCCGTGCGATCTGGCAGACAAGCAAGCCGTGCATCAATTGGTCGAAGGCGTGGATGCGATCCTGCACTTTGGCGGTGTGTCGACCGAGCACTCATTCGAGCAGATCCTCGGCGCCAATATCTGCGGCGTGTTCCACATCTACGAAGCCGCGCGCCGCCACGGTGTGAAGCGCGTGATCTTCGCCAGCTCCAACCACGTCATCGGTTTCTACAAGCAAGACCAGGTCATCGACGCACACTCCCCACGTCGTCCGGACAGCTACTACGGTTTGTCCAAGTCCTACGGCGAAGACATGGCCAGTTTTTACTTCGATCGCTACGGCATCGAGACCGTCAGCGTGCGTATCGGCTCATCGTTCCCGGAACCGCAAAACCGCCGCATGATGAGCACGTGGTTGAGCTTCGGCGACCTGACCCAATTGCTGGAATGCGCCTTGTACGCCCCGAACGTCGGCCACACCGTGGTGTATGGCGTGTCCGACAACAAGCACGTTTGGTGGGACAACCGTTTCGCATCCGGCCTGGGTTATCAACCACAGGACAACTCCGAAGTATTCCGCGAAAAAATCGAGACCCAACCGATGCCGGCCGCTGATGACCCGGCGATGGTTTACCAAGGTGGTGCGTTTGTCGCGTCGGGCCCGTTCGGCGACTGACCCCCAACAACAAAAAACCAAGGGAATGAGTGGCCATGCAAGCCGAATTGATTGTCGATGCCCGAAACGCTGTCGGTGAATGCCCGGTGTGGGTCCCCGAGGAAAACGCCCTGTACTGGGTCGATATTCCTGCCGGCGCCCTGCAACGCTGGAGTGCCGCCAGCGGACACGTCGATACGTGGACCGCGCCGGAAATGCTCGCGTGCATCACCCGACACCGTGACGGTGGCTGGGTAGCCGGGATGGAAAGCGGCTTTTTCCATCTGCACCCGCACACCGACGGCAGCCTCGACTGTCAATTGCTCGCCCACGTCGACCACGCCCGCACGGACATGCGCCTGAACGATGGTCGTTGCGACCGTCAGGGGCGTTTCTGGGCGGGCAGCATGGTGTTGAACATGGGCGCCAACGCGGCTGACGGCACGCTTTACCGCTACAGCGCCGGTCAACGAGGGCCGCTGGAGGCACAACTCGGCGGGTTTATCGTTCCAAACGGCCTGGGTTTCAGCCCGGATGGGCGGACGATGTACCTGTCCGACTCGCATCCCCTCGTTCAGAAAATCTGGGCCTTTGACTACGACATCGACAGCGGCACGCCGTCCAATCGGCGGCTGTTTGTCGACATGAACCAGTTCCCCGGTCGCCCTGACGGTGCGGCGGTGGATGCCGACGGTTGCTACTGGATCTGCGGTAATGACGCCGGGTTGATTCACCGCTTTACCCCTGACGGCCGACTGGATCGCTCCCTCGCCGTCCCGGTGAAGAAACCCAGCATGTGCGCCTTCGGTGGCAGCCGCCTGGACACGCTGTTTGTGACCTCGATTCGCCCCGGTGACGACCAAGATGAGCAGTCCCTGGCCGGTGGCGTGTTTGCCCTCGATCCGGGTGTTACCGGGTTGCCGGAACCGCTGTTCAATGTTCCCTGACTGAATGAAGAAAATAAGCGCCTTCCCATGTGGCGAGGGAGCTTGCTCCCGCTGGGTCGCGCAGCGGCCCCGACAATCTTTCATTTGTATCGAGGCAGCTGTATTGGCGACTGCTTCGCAGCCGAGCGGGAGCAAGCTCCCTCGCCACAATGTCCCCATTGAGCCAGGCATTTCACAATGACAATGACGCTTCTCGAACTCGAAGACGAACTGACTCACCTCACCCTCGCCCCCGAGCTCGGCGGCAGCCTCGTCAACTGGACGGTTCGCAGCACTGGCCAACCGCTGCTCCGTCACACTGACGCCCATGCGCTGAACACCGGCCTGCCGGGCAAACTCGGCTGCTATCCCCTGGTGCCGTGGTCCAACCGCATCGCCGAGGGTGGTTTCGATTGCCCCGAGGGCTGGCTGGCGTTGACGCCCAACAGCCTCACCGATCCGCTGCCCATTCACGGCAGCGCCTGGCAGCAACCGTGGCAAGTGGTGTCGCAATCGGCCAACGAAGTGGTCCTGCAACTCGACAGCAGCACGCCGTTCGCCTATCGCGCCCGGCAGCGGTTTCATCTGTGCAAGGGCCAGTTGAGCATCGAATTACAGGTCACCCACCTGGCCGACCGCGCCGCGTGGCATGGCCTCGGTTTGCACCCCTACTGTCCGCGCACGTCGAACACGCAGCTACAGGCCAAGGCCGAGAAAGTCTGGTTATGCGATGGTTCGAAACTGCCAACCGAGTTGATCGAGTTGCCCGCTGACTGGGATTTCCGTCAACCGCGCGCCTTACCCGCCTCCCTGGTCGACAACGGTTTCTGCCACTGGGACGGCCATTGCCTGATCCAGCAACCTGACCTCGGTTATGCGCTGGAATGCCAGGCCACCGGCAGCGATTACTACCTGCTCTACTGCCCGGTCGGTCTGGAGTTTTTCTGCATCGAACCGGTGAGCCACCCCGTCAACGCGCATCACCTGCCCGGCCGGCCAGGGTTACGGTTGCTGGAGCAAGGTCAGTCGGCGGAGCTTGGGTTCAGCCTGCAGTATCGCGCGCTCGGATAACGCCATTACCCGAGCATCTGACTCAGCGCCGCACGCAGCTTGCCGGGTTTCACCGGCTTGTTCAGCAGCGGCGCGCCGAGTCGCTGCAATGAGCGTCGACACTGATCCGTGCGGTCCGCCGTGATGATTACCGCCGGAATCACCTGGCCGTAATGCTCACGCAAATGCCTGACCACATCGCAGCCCACTACGCCATGATCGAGGTGATAGTCCGCCAGGATCAGTTCCGGCGCTTGCCCACGCAGCGCCGCCAGCGCCGAGGATTCATCCGTGGCCGTGACCACCTCGCACCCCCACTGCCCAAGCAGCGCGCTCATGCTCTCGAGAATGCTGACTTCGTTGTCCAGCACCAGCAGGCGTCGGCCCGGCAAGGGATTGCCCGTGGTCAACTGAGGCGCAGCCTGACTGATCGGCAGCGGCACCTCATGGGAAATCGGTACGTCGATGCTGAACATCGACCCTCGTCCCGGCACCGATTTAACCCCAATCCGATAACCGAGAATCTTGCCGATGCGCTCAACAATGGCCAGCCCCAACCCCACACCTTTGCGGTCGGCGGCGCGTCCGACGTCGAGTTGGTTGAACTCCAGGAAAATCGAATCCAGTCGGTCCGCGGCGATGCCACGCCCGGTGTCCCAGACCTCCAGGCGCAGCATCTCGCCGCGACGCCTTGCGCCCAGCAGGATGCTGCCCTCGTCGGTGTAGCGGCAGGCGTTACTGAGGAAGTTACGCAGGATGCGCGTCATCAGGCGCAGGTCGGTGCTGATGGCGTACTCGCCCACCTGCACGCGCAGGTTCAACCCTGCCGCTTCGGCGACCGACTGAAATTCGGACACCAGCGGCCCGAGCAATTCGCCGAGACGATAAAGGGCAACGTCGGGTTTGACCGCCGCCTGATCGAGCCGGGATATATCCAGCAAATCAGTGAGCAAATCTTCGGCCCCCTCCAGCGCCTGATGAGTACGCTCGACCAGGACCTGTTCAACGTCAGGCAGCTTTCGTTCACGCAGCGTCGAGATCAGCAAGCGCGCAGCGTTAAGCGGTTGCAGCAGGTCGTGACTGGCCGCCGCGAGGTATTTGTCCTTGCTGCGATTGGCGGCCTCAGCGGCGTCGCGGGCATCGCGCAAAGCCTCGGCGATCTGCTTGCGCTGGGTGATCTGCTGTTGCAGGTTGCGGTTGGCTTCCAATAACTCATCGGTGCGCGCGGCGACCCGTTGCTCCAGCTCATCGTTGAGTTGTTGTAAACGCTGCTGGGCTTGTTTGCGTTCGGTGATGTCGGCGACGAACCCCTCAACCAGGCCTTCCTGATCGGGCTTGAGCAACAGGTTCATCAAGACATCGAGGCTGCTGCCGTCCTTGCGCCGCAACTGGGTTTCATAGCCGTGCAGGCTGCGTTGATGCTTAAGGATTTCGCCGATGTTTTCCAGCTCACTGGCCCCGCCGACAAACAGGTTGCTCGCCAGGTCCGCCAGGGAAAACAGCACCTCTTGCGGGTCCTGATAGCCGAGCATGTGCGCCAACGCCGGGTTGGCGGCCCGCATGCCTTCGTGCAGGCTGGCCTGGAAAATCCCCTGGACCGCGTTTTCGAACAACCATTTGTAGCGATTGCGCTCGGCTTCCAGCTCGTCGAGCCGCGCGGCCAGTTCCGGGTAATGGCTCTTGCGCGCCGAATGGCTGCCTAACCCGAGTAACCCCGCCAGTGCCCGTTGCTGATCGTCAGAGGGCTTCGCCATAGACGACCTCGACATCACGCTGACTGGATTCGCGCGGATTGGTCAGGATGCACGGGTCGTGCATGGCGTGTTGCGACAGGAACGGAATGTCCGCTGTACTGACCCCGTGCAAGCCAAGGGTCTCGTGGAAGCCGATTGCGTGTTTGAGCGCAATCAGATGCTCCACCAGTCGCGCGCAGATCTGACGGTGGTTCAGGCCACGGCAATCGATGCCGAAGGTCTCGGCGATTACCTTGAAGCGATCCGGCGCCGAGCTGTAATTGAACGCCACCACATGTTCCACCAACACCGCGTTGCACAGGCCATGGGGCAGATCGAGGAACCCGCCCAGGCTGTGGGACATCGCGTGCACAGCGCCGAGAATCGCGTTGGAGAACGCCAGCCCGGCTTGCATGCTGCCGAGCATGATCTTCTCGCGCAGGGCGATGTCTGTCGGGTTGGCAATCATTTGCACCAGGTTGCCGTTGATCAACCGCATCGCTTCCAGTGCATGGGGATCGGTCAGTGGCCCGTGGCCCGTGGAGACAAAAGCTTCGATGGCGTGCACCAACGCATCGATGCCGGTACACGCCGACAGGAACGGGTCCATGCTCAGGGTCGTTTCCGGGTCGATCAACGAGACGTCCGGCACCACCGCTTTGCTGACGATGGAGAACTTCATGCGTTCTTGCTGGTTGGAAATGATCACGAACTGCGACACATCAGCCGACGTGCCGGCGGTGGTCGGAATCAGGATCAGGGGCGGGCTGGGCACGCGGATGGTGTCCACGCCTTCGAATTCGAGAATGCTGCGTCCGTGAGCAACGACAATGCCGATGCCTTTGCCGCAATCCATCGGGCTGCCACCGCCGACGGCGACGATCACATCGCAATGGTTTTCCCGGTACAGCTCGGCGCCGAGCATCACTTCTTCGACCCGCGGATTGGGGGAGACATCGGCGTACAGGAAGTAATCGATACCCAAGGCTTGCAGGCTGGCCTCGACGTCGGCGACCCAACCGGCGGCAATCACCCCGGGGTCGCTGACCACCAGGACTTTGCGGGCACCGAAGGTCTTGGCGTAGTTACCGACATTGTGCCGACAGCCGGCACCGAAGATGATTTCTGGAGACACGAACTTACGCAGCTGGCTGAGACTCTGGCTCATTGGAAAGCCTGTTTTTATTGTTTTGGAAGATAGAACCCACACTAAACCATCCGGCTGCGAATGCAATCAGACCAAAGAACACTGTGGGAGCGAGCTTGCTCGCGATGACGGAGTGTCAGCCAACAAAGATGCTGAATGTTAAACCGCTATCGCGAGCAGGCTCACTGCTACAAGGGATTGGTGTTGCCAGATTCATCCGCGGTAGATCAGCTGCGAAGCCTTTTCGTTGCGCAACGTCAGGTGTTCCATGCCCTGCCCCACGGCTTCGGCTTCTTCCCGGGCCTTGAGGATCACGCCATGGTGCGGCGACTTGCTGCACACCGGGTCGGCATTGGCGGCATCGCCGGTGAGCATGAACGCCTGGCAACGGCAGCCGCCCAGGTCCTTGTGCTTTTCATCACACGAGCGGCACGGCTCCTTCATCCAGTCATCGCCACGAAAACGGTTGAAGCCAAACGAATCAGTCCAGATGTGCTCAATGCTGTGCTCTCGCACATTGGGAAACTGCACCGGCAACTGACGGGCGCTGTGGCAAGGCAGCGCGGTACCGTCCGGGGTGATGTCGAGAAACAGATTGGCCCAACCGTTCATGCAGGTTTTGGGGCGCTCTTCGTAATAGTCCGGGGTGACGAAGATCAGCTTGCACGGATGGCCCTGGGCCTCAAGCCGCGCGCGATACTCGTTGGTGATGCGCTCGGCGCGCTGTAGTTGCTCGCGGGTGGGCAGCAGGCCGACGCGATTGAGTTCGGCCCAGCCGTAGAATTGGCACGTGGCCAACTCGACAAAATCCGCTTCCAGCTCAAGACACAAGTCGATGATCTGTGCGATCTGATCAATGTTGTGCCGATGGGTGACGAAGTTCAGCACCATGGGATACCCCTGGGCTTTCACCGCGCGGGCCATGGCCAGTTTCTGGGCGAAGGCCTTGCGGGAGCCGGCGAGCATGTTATTGACCGCTTCGTCAGCCGCCTGAAAGCTGATCTGGATATGGTCCAGCCCGGCCACCTTGAAGTCGCGGACTTTCTGCTCGGTCAGGCCGATGCCCGAGGTGATCAGGTTGGTGTAGTAGCCCATGTCTCGCGCGGCTTTGATCAGTTCGGCCAGGTCCTGTCGCACCAATGGCTCACCGCCGGAAAACCCCAATTGCGCAGCCCCCATTTCGCGGGCCTCACGAAACACCCGAATCCACTCCTCGGTGCTCAGCTCCTCGCCATGCCGGGCAAAATCCAGCGGGTTGGAACAATACGGGCATTGCAGCGGGCAGCGGTAGGTCAGCTCGGCCAACAGCCACAGCGGTGGGCCGACGGGTGAATCATTCAATCCAGAATTGCGCATGGGCCACCTCCAGGAATGCCAGCACATCCTCATCAATCCCTGGTACGCCGGGAAAATTCGCGGTCAGTCGCTCTATGATCGCCGAGACACTGCGCCGGCCATTCACCAGATCGAGGATCTGCCCGGCGCTGGCGTTGAGTTTGATCATGCCTTCGGGGTACAGCAGCACGTGACAGTCCTGGCGGGGCTCCCATTGCAAACGAAAGCCCTGGCGCAACGACGGCAACCACCCGCGTTGGATCAGGCTCACAGGGCAATCCCCCGGTGCCAGACTTTATCGGCCGTGACGGTGTGATAAGGCGGACGCTCCAGCTCGTAGGCCATGCTCATGGCGTCGAGCATGCTCCACAGCACATCGAGTTTGAATTGCAGGATCTCGAGCATGCGTTGCTGCGCCTCGCGTGTGACGTAGTGCGCCAAGGTAATGCGCAAGCCGTGCTCAACATCGCGTCGGGCCTGACTCAAACGGTTGCGAAAATAGTCATAACCGGCAACGTCGATCCACGGGTAATGCGTCGGCCAGGCGTCGAGTCGGGACTGATGGATCTGCGGGGCGAACAGCTCGGTCAGCGAACTGCTCGCCGCTTCCTGCCAGCAGGCGCGACGGGCGAAATTGACATAGGCATCGACGGCGAACCTCACGCCAGGCAGCACCCGTTCCTGGGACAGAATCTGTTCGCGATCCAGCCCCACCGCTTCGCCCAGACGCAGCCAGGCTTCGATGCCGCCTTCACTGCCGGGCACGCCGTCATGGTCGAGAATCCGTTGCAACCACTCACGGCGCACGTCGCGGTCCGGGCAGTTGGCGAGGATCGCGGCATCCTTGAGCGGAATGTTCACCTGGTAATAGAAGCGATTGGCGACCCAGCCCTGAATCTGCTCGCGGCTCGCGCGGCCGGCGTACATGGCTTGGTGAAACGGGTGATGGATGTGGTAGTAGGCGCCTTTGGCGCGCAGGGCGGCTTCGAATTCGGTGGGGGTCATTGCAGTGCCGGTCATTGCGGTTCTCCGATGGATTTGTGCTGCCGCGATGGGGCTATCCGCTACAGCTCAATACTCATGCCGTCATAAGCCACTTCGATTCCACGCCGTTCCAGCAAGGCCCGCTCGGCCGAGTCTTCATCGAGGATCGGATTGGTGTTGTTGATGTGAATCAGCACCTTGCGCTGGCGGGTAAAACCTTCGAGCACCTCAAGCATGCCGCCGGGGCCGCTTTGCGACAGGTGGCCCATTTCGCTGCCCAGACTTTGGCCGACTTCGCAGACGCGCATTTCGTCGTCACGCCACAAAGTGCCGTCCAGCAGCAGGCAATCGGCACGCTGCATCCAGCCCAGCACTTCGTCATCGACTTGCCCCAGCCCCGGCGCATAAAACAGCGATGCGCCGCTGCGTCGGTCTTCAATGAACAAGCCGATCGTATCGCCCGGTTGCGGATGGCCGCGATTGGGTGAGTACGGCGGTGCGTTGCTCACCAAGGGAATCGCCCGCCAGCGCAAGTGCTGGCAGGCAGGAATGCTGAACGGCTGACGATCCAGGCCGATCGGCTGCCACTGCAGCCCGCCATTCCAGTGGCGCAGCATGTTGAACAGCGGGAAGCCGCTGCTCAGGTCCTGGTGAACCCGTTCGGTACACCAGACGGCATGCGGACAGCCTTCGCGCAGGCTCAGCAAACCGGTGCAGTGATCGATCTGGCTGTCGAGCAGCACGACACCCGCGATGGCGCTGTCACGCAACTGGCGAGCCGGTTGCAACAGCGGAAAACTCGCAAGCTGCGCACGAATGTCCGGCGAAGCATTGCACAGCACCCAATCCACATCGTTGTCGCTCAGGACAATCGAGGACTGGGTGCGCGGTTGTGACCGCAGGCTGGCATTGCGCATCCCGGCGCATTGGTGGCAATTGCAATTCCACTGCGGGAAACCGCCACCAGCAGCCGAGCCGAGAACGCGAATGTGCATGAATGAGGCTCCAAAAGGCAGGCCCGGCCAACCCGACGGCTGGCCGGGTGAGCAATCAACGGTTGGCGAAATACATCGTCACTTCGAAGCCAATGCGCAGATCGGTAAACGCGGGTTTAGTCCACATGGGTCAATCCTCTTCTTGTGCCGGGCGATTCCGGTAAAGCCATTAATGCACGGGGCATCGGGCGCCCGAATGCTACTTTCGAAGGAGATGGCGGGGTGCGTTGGTAGGGGGTGTACGGGACTTTCAAATTCACCGAAGTACCCCTGTGGGAGCAGGCTTGCCCGCGATGGCGGCGTGACAGTCAACATCAATGTTGAATGTGCAGGCCTCATCGCGGGCAAGCCCGCTCCCACAGGGATTACGGTGTGTTCGAGGGTTAGAAGAACCCCAGCGGATTGATGTCGTAGCTGACCAGCAGGTTCTTGGTCTGCTGGTAGTGATCGAGCATCATCTTGTGGTTTTCCCGACCGACGCCGGACTTCTTGTAGCCACCGAACGCGGCGTGCGCCGGGTACAGGTGATAGCAGTTGGTCCACACGCGCCCGGCCTTGATCGCCCGGCCCATGCGGTAGGCGCGGTTGATGTCGCGGGTCCAGAGGCCGGCACCGAGGCCGAACTCGCTGTCGTTGGCAATCGCCAGCGCTTCAGCTTCGTCCTTGAAGGTGGTGACACCCACCACCGGACCGAAGATTTCTTCCTGGAAGACGCGCATCTTGTTGTGGCCCTTGAGCAGCGTCGGCTGGATGTAATAGCCGCTGGACAGGTCACCTTCAAGCCGTTCGGCGGCGCCACCGGTGAGGAGTTCGGCCCCCTCCTCCTGAGCGATTTTGAGGTACGAGAGGATCTTGTCGTATTGCTGCTCCGACGCCTGGGCGCCGACCATGGTTTCGGTGTCCAGCGGGTTGCCGCGTTTGATCTTGACGATCTTCTTCATCACCTCGGCCATAAACGGCTCGTAGATCGATTCTTGCACCAGCGCCCGCGATGGGCAGGTGCAGACTTCGCCCTGGTTGAAGAATGCGAGCACCAGGCCTTCAGCGGCTTTTTCGATGAACTGCGGCTCGGCGTTCATGATGTCTTCGAAGAAGATATTCGGCGACTTGCCGCCCAGTTCGACGGTGCTCGGGATGATGTTCTCGGCGGCGCAATGCATGATGTGCGCGCCGACCGGGGTGGAACCGGTGAAGGCGATCTTGGCGATGCGCTTGCTGGTGGCCAGCGCTTCGCCGGCTTCACGACCGAAGCCCTGGACGATGTTCAACACGCCCGCCGGTAGCAAATCGGCGATCAGCTCAGCGAAGACTATGATCGACAGTGGCGTCTGTTCGGCCGGTTTGAGCACGACGCAGTTACCGGCGGCCAGGGCCGGGGCAAGTTTCCAGGCCGCCATCAGCAGCGGGAAATTCCACGGAATGATTTGCCCGACCACGCCCAGAGGCTCGTGAAAGTGATAGGCGGTGGTCAGTTCATTGATCTCCGCAGCGCCGCCTTCCTGGGCGCGAATGCACCCGGCAAAGTAACGGAAGTGGTCGGCAGCCAATGGCACGTCGGCGTTCAGGGTTTCGCGCACGGCCTTGCCGTTGTCCCAGGTTTCGGTGACGGCGAGGATTTCCAGGTTTTGTTCGATGCGATCGGCGATTTTCAGCAGCACCCGCGAACGGTCCTGGGCCGAGGTCTTGCCCCAGGCATCCGCAGCGGCGTGTGCCGCGTCGAGGGCCTTGTCGATGTCGGCGGCGCTGGAGCGTGGGAACTCGGCAATCACCTCACCGTTCACCGGCGAGGTATTGGTGAAGTATTCGCCATTGACCGGCGCGACAAACTCGCCGCCGATGAAGTTGCCATAGCGCGGTTTGAAGGAAACAACGGCGCCTGGGGTTCCGGGTTGTGCGTAGATCATGGTGGGCCTCTGTCTGGGTCGATGCCTGTCGGGCCGACAAGCGATGAACCGATACTAGAGAGCCCCGCGTGCCGGACGAATGCGCCGTTGGCAGGAGGGCTCTCGTTATTTGGTCGTAGGTTTCACACAAAACACTGTGGGAGCGAGCTTGCTCGCGATGGCGTCTGTTCAGTCAGAACTGCTGTGACTGAGACACCGCTATCGCGAGCAAGCTCGCTCCCACAGGGGTTATGCGGTGGACTGGGGGTTAGTGCTTGGCCACCAGGTCTTTCGGCAGCTTGAAGGTCCAGAGCATGCCGCCCTGGTTGAAGTCCTTGATGCGCTTGGCCACTTCCCCGCCCCACAACGGTACGGCGCCGCCCCAGCCGGAGAGGACAGACACGTACTGTTCGCCGTCCATTTCCCAGGTCACGGGCGAGCCGAGGACGCCGGAACCGGTCTGGAATTCCCAGACTTTCTCGCCGGTCTTGGCATTGAACGCCTGGAGGAAACCTTCCGGCGTGCCGGTGAATACCAGATTGCCCTTGGTCGTCAGTACCCCGCCCCACAGCGGCGCATAGTTCTTGTGGCGCCAGACTTCTTTGCCGGTTATCGGGTCGATGGCGCGCAGCACGCCGATGTAGTCTTCATTCAACGGTTTGATGGTGAACCCGGCGCCGAGGAATGCCGCGCCTTTTTTGTAGGCGATGCCCTCGTTCCAGATGTCCATGCCCCACTCGTTGGATGGCACGTAAAACAGGCCGGTGTCGCGGTTGTAGGCCATCGGCATCCAGTTTTTCGCGCCCAGGAACGCAGGCGCTACAAAGACTGAACTGCCCTTGGGTTCGGAACCCGGAGCGCCAGGGCGGCTGGCTTCGTTGTAGATCGGCCGGCCATCTTTATCCAGGCCGGTGGCCCAGGTGATCTTGTCCACAAACGGGAAACCGCGGATGAACTTGCCGTTGGTACGGTCCAGCACGTAGAAGAAACCGTTGCGGTCCGCCGTGGCCGCCGCTTTGATTTCCTTGCCGCCCTCGGTGTAGTTGAACGAGACCAGCTCGTTCACGCCGTCATAGTCCCAACCGTCGTGGGGCGTGCTCTGGAAGTGCCATTTGATGGTGCCATCGTCCGGGTTGAGCGCCAGGCGCGACGACGAGTAGAGGTTATCGCCAGGACGCAAATGCGAGTTCCACGGTGCCGGGTTGCCGGTGCCGAACAGCAGCAGATTGGTTTCCGGGTCGTAGTAACCGCCGAGCCACGGGGCGGCACCGCCGGTCTTCCACAAGTCACCCGGCCAGGTCTTGCCGGCTTCACCGCCGGAGATGCCGTTCTCGATGGCCTTGCCGTCCTTGTAGACGTAGCCCATATGACCTTCGACGGTTGGGCGGACCCACAACAGATCGCCATTTTTCGGGTCGTACGCCGAGATCTTGCCCACCACACCGAACTCGCCACCGGCCACGCCGGTAATCAGCTTGCCGTTGATCACCAAGGGCGCGGCGCTGATCGAATAGCCTTCCTTGTGGTCGGCCACCTGCTTGCTCCACACCACTTTGCCGGTGTCTTTGTTCAGGGCCACCAGCTTGGCGTCGAGCGTGCCAAAGAACACCAGGTCGCCATACAGCGCCACGCCACGGTTGATCACGTCGCAGCACGGACGGATGTCATCCGGCAGGCGCGCATCGTACTGCCAGAGCTTCTTGCCGGTGCGCGCATCGACCGCGAACACCCGCGAGTAAGAACCGGTCATGTACATCACGCCGTCCTTGATCATCGGCTGTGCCTGCTGGCCACGCTGTTTTTCGCCGCCGAAGGAGAATGCCCAGGCAGGTCGCAACTCCTTCACGTTGTCGACGTTGAGAATATCCAGCGGGCTGTAGCGTTGCCCCTGGACGCCGAGGCCGTTGGTGACAATTTGCTCCGGGTTTTTCGGGTCCTGGAGAATGTCCTGGTCGGTGACCGCGGCCAATGCCTGGCCAGACAACAGCATGGCACTGAGCAGCAGGCTCAAGACGAAGGGCTGGCGACGTGCGGGTTGAGTCATGACGGCTACCTCTGCGGTTTTTTGTTATTCGCGGGAGAGTTTCCCGGCGTAGTGCAGATTCTTGGGCGCCGTCGCCCCGACAACAATTACCCGCAATATGGAGATTCCTAATCCCTTAGTAGCGGGTCGCATGGGTTCAAGCATTATCTGGCTGCGCCGGAATCCACCCGGGTCATCTGCCCACGCTCGTAGCGCGGGTACAAATGACTGACGCTGCGGATCAATTCATAACGGCTCAGCGTGATCCCGGCGAAACGTTCGGGGATCGGACTGCGGATCATCTCGGCCATGTCGCTGCCATTCGCTGCACCCGCTTGCAGCAACTGGTCGAGCCAGGTCAGGTAGTCGCGCATTTGTTCGAAGGGTTGTGGGTCGCTGGACACGGGGCCGTGACCCGGCACGATCAGCGTCCAGGGCAAGCCCTGCAGGGTCGCGATGTCCGCCAGCCACACAGACAGCCCGGGGCTGTTGGGCGTGGTCAAGGCCCGTTGATAAAACACCAGGTCCCCGGTAAACAGCACGCCGGTTCGCTGGTCGAGAATAGCCAGATCCGCTCCCGTATGCCCACCCAGGCCCAGCAAGCGTAAATCGTGATTCCCAAAACTGCGTACGCCTGGCGTCACGACTTGATTGGGCAACACCACTTCGGTGCCACGCATCCAGTCACCCACCATTCGATACATATTCTCTGCCATCGCATCGCCTTGTTGATGCAACAGCTCGGTCGTCCCCGCCAGCGCGCCGATGGGCACGTCAGCGAAGGCCTGATTGCCCAGCACATGGTCCGGATGATGGTGGGTCAGGAACACCTGAACCACGGGTTTATCGGTGATCTCGGCAATCGCCTGGTGCATCGCCTCGCCGTAGCGCTTCGACGGCCCGGTGTCGATGACCACCACCCCGCCCTCGGTGACAATGAACGCGGTGTTGACGATATTGCCGCCGTTGGCCTTGGCGAAATTATCCGTACTGCCTTCCAGCAGCCAGGTGTCTTCGGCGATCTGCCGGGGCTTGAGCGAATACTCAAGGTCGGCCATGGCCGGCAGGCTGACGCTCAACACCATCAGCAGTATCCAGCGCATGAAATACTCCTTCGGCTCAGGGAATCGACGCATCAAATTCATTGCCGCTGTTGTCCCGGATAATCAGACGCGTCTGCCCTGCCCCTTCGATGTCGAAGGCCAGGTTGGGGTTTTCACTGACGGCAGGAAACAGCTCCAGCCGCGCCAACAGCTGATCATCCGCGCTTCGCAATTCGGCATGGTTGATGAAAAATTCCGGGATGCCGTTGACCATGCCGTTGTCCATCGGATGCGCCACCTGCACGCGCAAACGGCTGAAGTCAGTGCGCGGATAGCGGGCGCCCAAAACCTCGCCGAGGTGTTCCTCCCAGCCGGGCTGGGTACGCACCACACTGGGTGCGGTGCAACCACCGCCCGCCGCATCGATCAGGGTCGAACCGACATGCCACAGCCCATCGCGCGTCAGGACCGCGGCGCGTAAAGGGGTGGCCTGTTCAATCCGGATACGGATCGACAACCACGGCAACACGCGGTCCAGCGGCTGGAAGTCGACAATCTTCGGCAGCGGATTGAGCTCGGCCCAGGCGAGGATTTTCACCACCTCGCCCTTGAACGCTCGCGCATCGATTTCCAGTGGCACCTGCCGGGCATCTTCGGCGAACGGCGGCGCCAGCAGCTTGACCCGGTCATCGAAGACAAAAGGCGCGTCGCCGAGCATTTGCTTGTGATAGAACGCCCACATCACCGAGGGCACCGGGTCTTTGCCCGGATCGATACTCGCGGCGTGCGCGGCCAAAGGTAACCAGCAGGCCAACAGACACTTGATTCGCCAGCTCATCACCCGCTCCTATTGGTACATCTCCGGCACGTCATACCGCAGGCCGTAATGGCTGTAGATCGTCTTCACGGAACCCTCGCGGATCAGGCCTTCCAGCGCCTCTTCCACGGCATACGCCAATTGCCGATTGCTTTCGTGCACGGCCATGCCGATCTCCCAGAGTTGCTTGCCCATGTTCGGATAGGCGTTTTGCGCCAACGCCCATTGCGGGTCGGCCGCCTCATGCACTTGCCAGTCGATTTCGCCACGCATGGCCATGACCGCGTCGACCTCACCGGCCTTCATCGCCGCAAAGGCCTGGGGTACGCCCGGGTAGTGGTGGGTTTTGGCCGCGAGCATGCCGTTGAACACCGACGTCAGGTAGAACGACGGCACGCTGTCGACCTCGACGCCGATCGGATGCGAGTCGAACACGGCCACGCTGCCGACCTTGTCCAATCGGCGTTGATCGTAAGCCACCTGCCATTGTTCGGTCTGATAGGGCCCGAACATCACCACATGCCCGTTTTCCATTTCGCCAAACTCGTTGCGCTTCTGGGCGTAGTCACGGTCATAGGGCACACGCATCATCAGGTCAGCCAATTGCTGGTTGTGCAAGGCACTGGCGCGCCAGATGTAATCACGCAGATCGTCATCGAGTTTTTCCCCGGCGGGGGCCCAGATCAGCGTCAGGCGTACGCCGAGCGCCTTGGCCAGCGCCTCGGCGAGTTCGACATCGACGCCTCGGGGCTGGCCGGCCTGCTCAAAACTGTAGGGGGCGAAGTCCTTGTAAACCGCCACTTTCAGCTCCCCGGCAGCAATCATTTCGTCATAGTTTCGAACCTGCGCCTGCACCGTCTGGCAACACAGCCACAGCGCACTGATCAACACCGCGAGCAGACGCATGGAATCACTCCTCGACGTGAACGCTGTCCAGGTAAGTGCGCACTGCCCACAACGCTTCCTGGCTCAGGTAATCAGCCATTTTCGGCATGTAGACCCGACCGTCACGCACGGCGCCATGACGCACGCGTTCGACGAACCACTCGTCACCCGCCTCGCCGACATCAAGCAGGCGCAGGTCAGGGGCGATCCCGCCGGACTTGGCTTCCAGGCCATGACACGCCGCGCAGTTCTGGTTGTAGGCCGACGAGCCGATTTCCAGGGCTCTGTCGTGTTCCGGGGAGGCTCGATAGGGGTTGGCCGCGGCCCAGCCATCGCCATCCACCGTTACACCGGCGTCCTTGATCGGTGTCAGGCCCTGGGTTTCAACCGCTTGCGGCACCACGTTGCCATGAGCCCACACGGAACCTGAACTGATAAAGCCGGCCAGCAGACCGACGACGAGCAAGGCGTTGCGTTTTGTTGTCATTGTTATGCCCTCAGGATTGCACGCAAAACCTCTTGGCAGAGGCTATGGCACTCATCTTAGAAACGGCATCGCCAACACCCCATGCTGCTTTGGTGGTCGCCTTCTAGTCCCTTGGTAGTAAGGCGATGGATGCACACCTCGGGTACGTCGCCAACAGGCCTGGTGTCCCGGCGAAGCGGGCAGTGTCAGTAACGGCCAGTTAAGCCATAACACCAGCGGCTACAAAAATTGTGTTACCGCTGAAATCGGATGTTCTCCTCCGGGGCGATGACCGTGGTCGCTCCATGCTAAAACCGCGCAGGTACGCAGGGGTTACTACCTTGGTACTGGCTCTCCGCTACTTTCTGCATATTTCCTCTGCTCCACAGGCTTCCTATGCTGGCGCTACCTGTAAAGGAGTGCCCTATGCGCCTGCTTGCCCCTTACGCCTTGCTCTACCTGCTGGCGATTGCCTGCGCCGCCGGCGTGGCTACTCAGAGCCAGGCTGCGCAGGCGCCATTGGAGGTGCGGATCGGCTACCTGGGTTATCGGCCCGATCCTGGGCCGCTCCTGTCGAACGTGATTCCCGAACCGAGCGATGCCGGACTGCGCGGCGCCGAACTGGCGATCACCGACAGCAACAGCACCGGACGTTTTCTCAACCACAGCTACGCGCTGGTCAGCGCCAGCGTCGACAGCCCTGAAGCCTTGCTCGATGCGGCCAACGCCCAGCACGCGCAGGGTCTGCGGCTGTTTGTGGTGAACGCCCCGGCCGACAGCTTGCGCCAGCTCAGCGCCGCCCTGCCCGACAGCCTGATATTCAACGCCGGCAGTCCCGACGATCGCCTGCGGACCACCGATTGCCTGTCGAACGTGCTGCACACCCTGCCGAGTCGCGCGATGCTCGCCGATGCGCTGGCGCAATTTCTGGTGGTGCGCAAATGGCAACGCGCGCTGCTGATCGTTGGCCCGACCACCGACGATCAAGCCTACGCTGCTGCCCTGCGCCGCGCAGCAAAACGCTTCGGCCTGCAACTGGTGGAGGAAAAGGCCTGGAGCTTTGATAACGACCAACGTCGCAGTGCTCAGGCGGACATGCCGCTGTTCACCCAGACCGCCGAATATGACGTGGTGCTGGTGGCCGATGAACGCGGCGACTTCGGCGAATACGTGCCCTACCAGACCTGGTACCCGCGCCCCGTCGCCGGCACGCAAGGGCTGACCCCGGTGGGTTGGCACAAAACCGTGGAAACCTACGGCGCCGCGCAATTGCAAAAGCGTTTTGAAGCCCTGACCGGTCGCTGGATGAACGACCGCGATTTCGCGGCCTGGATGGCCGTGCGCAGCGTCGCCAGCGCGGTGAGCAAATTGCGCCAGACCGAGCCGATGGCGATCCGTCAGCTGGAACTCAGCGATCAACTGCCGCTGGACGGTTTCAAGGGACGCAAGCTCAGTTATCGCGCGTGGAACGGCCAGTTGCGCCAACCGATTCCCATCGTCCAGCCCCGCGCCCTGGTCAGCACGTCGCCGCAGGACGGCTTTCTGCATCCCTTCAACGAAATGGACAGCCTGGGTTACGACAAACCCGAGGTCAGCTGCCGCTTTCCCTGATCCAACTGTCCACAAGAACGACAACAAAAAAGGAATCTGCCATGCGCCGCACCCTGCTCTGCCGCTCCCTGCTTTCCGGAGCCCTGCTGTTCGCCGCCGGGCATGCCGCGGCCAGCACCGCGTGGGTCTCCAACGAAAAGGACAACAGCCTGAGCCTGATCGACATGCAGACCCTGCAAGTCACCGACACCCTGCCCGTCGGCCAGCGCCCACGCGGCTTGTTGCTGTCCCATGACAACAAGCTGCTGTACATCTGCGCCAGCGATTCGGACCGGGTCCAGGTAATGGACGTGGCCACCCGCAAGATCATCAAGGAACTGCCCTCGGGCAAAGACCCCGAGCAATTCGCCCTGCACCCCAACAACCGCTGGCTGTACGTCTCCAACGAAGACGATGCGCTGGTCACGGTGATCGACACCGAAACCTCCAAAGTGCTCAGCCAGATCAACGTCGGCGTCGAGCCCGAAGGCATGGCCGTCAGTCCCGATGGCAAGTGGGCCGTGAACACCAGCGAAACCACGAACATGCTGCACTGGATCGACACCAGCACCCAGACCCTGGCCGACAGCACGCTGGTGGACCAGCGGCCACGCTTTGTCGAATTCAATCAGGACGGTTCACAGCTCTGGGCGTCAGCGGAAATCGGCGGCACGGTGACGATTCTCGACGTCGCCAGCCGCAAGACCCTCAAGACCCTGAACTTCCAGATCAAAGGCGTGCACCCGGACAAGGTCCAACCCGTGGGCATCAAGCTCAGCGCCGACGGCAAGTACGCTTTCGTCGCACTGGGCCCGGCCAACCATGTGGCGGTGATCGATGCCAGGACGTTCGAGATTCTCGACTATCTGTTGGTCGGACGTCGGGTCTGGCAGCTGGCGTTCACCCCCGATCAAAAGCAACTGCTCGCCACCAACGGCGTTAGCGGTGACGTGTCGGTGATTGATGTCGACAGCCTCAAGGTGAGCAAATCGGTGAAAGTCGGACGCTACCCCTGGGGCGTGGTGGTGACCCCATGAACGCCCTGGAAGTCAGCGACCTGAGTTTTGCCTATGGGACTCGGGAAGCCTTGCGCCATGTGAACTTCGAGTTGGCTCCGGGGCGTTTCGCCGCATTGCTGGGGCCCAATGGTGCCGGCAAATCGACCCTGATCGCCCTGTTGACCCGGCTTTATGATCTTCAGCACGGCGACATCCGGGTCGGCGGCTGTTCATTGCGCGATGCGCCCCGCCCGGCGCTCAGGCAGTTGGGTGTAGTGTTCCAGCAAAGCACCCTGGACCTGGACCTCAGCGTCGAGCAGAACCTGCGGTATCACGCCGCGCTGCATGGTCTGTCCCGGCGCCAGAGCAGTGTCCGGGTTGACGCCGAACTGGCCCGTCAAGCCCTGACCGAACGCCGCCGCGAACGGGTGCGCGAACTCAATGGCGGCCACCGCCGCCGGGTGGAAATCGCCCGGGCCCTGCTGCATGAGCCGCGCCTGTTGCTGCTTGACGAAGCCAGTGTCGGCCTCGATCCCGCCAGTCGCCTGGCGCTCAATCAACACCTGCGCACCTTGTGCAGCGACCACGCCATCAGCGTGCTCTGGACCACGCATTTGCTCGATGAAGTGCAGTCCAGCGACGATTTGCTGATCCTCCATCAAGGTCGGCTGGTGGCCAGCGGACAGGCCGATGCACTGAGCCTGGAACATGGCGGTGATCTGGGTTCGGCCTTCACTCACCTGACCACTTCCGGAGCGGCGCGATGAATGCGTACTGGCATTGCTTCAGCGGCATCGTGCTGCGCGAATGGCTACGTTTTGTGTTGCAGCGCACGCGGTTTCTCAGTGCCCTGGTGCGGCCGCTGTTATGGCTGTTGGTGTTCGCGGCCGGTTTCCGGGCAGCCTTGGGGATCGCCATTATCGAACCCTATGACACCTACATTCCTTACGAGGTCTACATCATCCCGGGTCTTGCCTGCATGATCCTGCTGTTCAACGGCATGCAAGGCTCTCTGTCGATGGTCTACGACCGCGAGATGGGCAGCATGCGCGTGCTGCTGACCAGCCCGCTGCCCCGGACTTTTCTGCTGTGCAGCAAGCTGTTGGCCACGTCGCTGATTTCCCTGTTGCAGGTGTATGCGTTTTTGGCGATCGCCTGGCTCTATGGCGTGCAACCGCCGGCCATGGGGTTATTGATCGTGTTGCCGGCATTACTGTTGGTGGCGTTGATGCTCAGCGCGTTGGGCCTGTTGCTGTCGAACGCCATTCGGCAACTGGAGAACTTTGCCGGGGTCATGAATTTCGTGATCTTTCCGCTGTTTTTCCTGTCTTCGGCGCTGTATCCGCTGTGGAAAATGCATGAAGCCAGCGAGTGGTTGTACTGGTTGTGCGCGGTGAACCCGTTCACCCATGCGGTGGAATTGGTGCGGTTCGCCCTTTATGAACGCTTCAATCCGCTGGCGCTGGCGGTGTGTGCAGGGTTGACCGTAGTGTTCGCGCTACTCGCCGTACTCACCTTCAACCCTCAGCACGCAGCCCTGCGCAAATCCACCTGACCACCCAAATCCAACTGTAGGAGTGAGCCTGCTCGCGATAGCGGTGTATCAGATGACATTGATGTTGAATGACGGATAGCTATCGCGAGCAGGCTCTCTCCTACAATTGATCTCCATGAGCAGGGGAGAAATTACTACTTTAGTACTGGTTTCCCTGTCTATCGTCGCATTCACAAAGCACCCCGCCTGGCCTGTAATAGATCCATAACTATAAGGATCGAACCCATGCCGCGTGCCCGACGTTGTCTGTTGCGCCCTTCTCTCGCAGCGCTGCCGCTCTGCCTGTTGCTGAATGCTGCGCACGCCGAATCACCGCTGTTTTCCGCGGAAGGCTATCGCATCAACCTGTACCGCAGCCCGACGCCGGACAGCCTGCAAGGCGCGACCATCGTTGACACCCCGGCCTTGCAAACACTGCTCAGTCAAACGCCGCCACCGGTGCTGATCGATGTCTACCGTCGCCAATGGCTGCAAGGCCAGTTCATCGAAGACCAGCCCCATGAAAACCTGCCCGGCAGCCACTGGCTGGCCAATACCGGTGACGGTGACCTGACGCCCGACTGGCAAGGCTATTTTGCGCGTAATCTCAAGGCATTGACCGCCGGGGACTCGTCACGACCGCTGGTCTTTTATTGCCGCGCCGACTGCTGGCTGAGCTGGAACGCCGTCAAACGAGCGTCCGTCATGGGCTATAAGACACTGTATTGGTATCGCGACGGCCTTGATGCCTGGCAAGCGGCCGGGCTTGCCGTGACACCGGCCCGGCCCGAGCCTTTCCCCTGATCTTTACGCTGGCGTGTTGTTGCCACACCCTAAACAAAATAATGAGGTGAAAGGCTATGTACAAAATTCTGATTGCCGACGATCACCCGCTGTTTCGCGAAGCGATTCATAACGTCATCAGCGACGGTTTCCCGGGCTCCGAAGTCATGGAAACCGCCGACCTCGACAGTGCCCTGGCCCTGACCCAGGAACACGACGACCTGGACCTGATCCTGCTCGACCTGAACATGCCCGGCATGCATGGGCTCAATGGCTTGATCAACCTGCGCAATGAAGCCCCGACCATTCCAGTAGTGATTGTCTCGGCCGAGCAGGACAAACAGATCGTCCTGCAAGCCATTACCTACGGCGCGGTAGGTTTCATTACCAAGTCGTCACCGCGCACGCAAATGACCGAGGCCATCCAGCAAATCCTCAATGGCAACGTGTATTTGCCGCCGGACATTATCCGCACCACCCGAACCAACACTCCCCGCCGGATGAACGACACGCCGAGCTTTCCCCCTGAACTGCTCCAGGCCCTGACCCGCAAGCAATTGCAGGTGCTTGAACGCATGACCAAAGGCGAATCGAACAAACAGATCGCCTACACTCTGGAAATCGCCGAGACCACCGTCAAGGCTCACGTCTCGGCGATCCTGCGCAAACTCAATGTGCACAATCGAGTGCAGGCGATCTTGAGTGCCGGGGATATTGATTTCGGGTCTTACATGCGACGTTGAGACAGCAAGACTTTGGCGCCCCCTTCGCGGGCAAGTCGGATCGCCGCACCGCCGCTCCCACAGGTACGGCGCTGCCCTTGTGGGAGTGGGCTTGCCCGCGACGGCGGTGGTACTAACGCAGATGCGCCTCAAGGCCTGCCGAGCAAATGGCTCATAGCCGTTTTAAGCTTCATCGGCCGCACCGGTTTATGCATCAGGGTGTGGCCCAGTTCGCGGATCTGCTGTTTGAGTTCGTTGCTGTAGTTGGCGGTGATCATCAAGGCCGGGATGGGTGACGTGCGACAGGCATTGATCCGGGCCACGGCGTCCAAGCCATTCTGATCGTTGTCCAGATGGTAATCGGCGATCAACAGGTCAACCTCGGCGTGGTAGTTGTCCACTTTTCGCGCCAGGTCCTCTTCCGACAGCGCCGTCACCACCCGACAGCCCCAGCCTTCGAGCAAGGTGCGCATGCCGGCGCAAATGGTGGCGTCGTTGTCCAGCACCCACACCCTTGCCCCGCGCAGGCGTTCAAGCATCGGCTCGCTCATCTGCAAGGCCGGCAACGGCTTGGGGGCCGTTGCGCTCAACGGCACTTCGACCGAGAACATCGAGCCCTTTCCCGGCCATGAGCGCACATGAATCCGATGCCCGAGGATGCCGGCGATTTTCTCGACAATGGCCAGGCCCAACCCCAGCCCACGATCCTGGTCCGGACGCTGTACGTCACCGCGTTTGAACTCCTGGAAAATCTCTTCCAGGCGATTGTCGGCGATGCCCATGCCGGTGTCCCAGACCTGGATCAACAAGCGCTGTTGCAGGCGCCGGCACCCGAGCACCACCCGTCCACTGTAGGTGTAGCGAATCGCATTGCTCAGCAGGTTGCGCAGGATGCGTGCCAGCAACTGGATGTCGCTGCGCACCAGCGCCGAACAGGCAATGAAATGCAGTTCAAGGCCCTCACTGCGTGCCACCTGGGTGTATTCAGCCGCGAGATTTTCCAGCAGTTCGCTCAGGGCGAACGGCGCGACATCGGCTTTTATGACCCCGGCATCGAGCTTGGAAATGTCCACCAGCGTGCCCAGCAGGTTCTCTACATCTTCCAGGGAATTACTGACATTACGCACCAGAATCTCGTTGCAGACCGGTTCACGTCGCTCCAGCAACGCACTGGTAAACAAACGGGCGGCGTTCAGTGGTTGCAGCAAATCGTGGCTGACAGCCGCCAGAAATTTGGTCTTGGACAGATTGGCGTGCTCGGCTTCGAGCTTGGCCTCGCGCAAACGTGATTCCACTTGGCGGCGCTCTTCGATTTCACGCAACAATTGATCATTGAGGGTGGTCAATTCCGCCGTGCGTTCACGCACCCGCAGCTCAAGATTCTGATACGCCTGATGCAGCGCCTCGGCAGTGCGGCGACGCTCGGTGATGTCGCGGATCAACACGAAAATCCCCACCACTTCCCCGGTGGCCAGGCGATTGGGCACGTAGGAGCGCAGCATGTAGCGCTCCTGGTTATTGACGTTGGTCTCGGCGAACTCGAACGTGACGCTCTCGCCGGCCAGCGCTCTCGCCACGTAAGACTCCAGACGCTGGTAGTGCTGTTCGCTGTGCACTTCGCGCAGGCTTTGGCCGAGCATCACGCCTCGGGGCCAGCAATACCATTCCTCATAGACCTTATTGGTGAACTCGTACACCAGATCGGCATTGAGGTAGGCGATCAATGCCGGCACGTGGTCGGTGATCAGGCGAATCCAGCGCTCGCTTTCACTCAGCGTCTGGGCGTGCTGGTAGCGTTCGGTGATGTCAGTGAAGGTGTTGACGAAACCGCCAGTCGGCAACGGGTGCGTGCGGATTTCCAGGACTCGTCCGTCATCGAGGCGTTGCTCGCATTCCTGTACTGGCCGCCCATTGCCATCGTGACTGAGCGGGGTCAGCAGGTTCAATTCGCTGTCCACCATCACTTCAGCAAACGGTCGATGGGCCGCGACGGGCGCCAACCCGCTCAATTCGAGAAAACGCCGGTTCCACAATTCCAGAATGCCCTCGGCATTGACCATGGCCACACCCTGGGACAGATTATCGACCGCCCGCTGTAACAAATGCGACTTCTGCGCCACAGCCTGTTCGCGGCGTACGGTTTCACTGAGTTTGACCTCGGTAATGTCGGTGAACAGAATCACCCGCCCACCTTCCTGGGTCGGCCGCTCGCTGACTTGCAGCCAACGCCCGTTCTGCAAGCGATACAGCAGACTCTCGTCGGCATGCCCGCGCGGTTCTTCGGTGAACAGCCCATTGCTCATCATCAGGCGCTTGACCTCGGCCAGGCGCATGCCCGCGTTGATCCGCACCCGGCTGTTGCGCCAGAACGCCTTGAAGCGACTGTTGAACAAGACGATGCGCTGCTCGGCGTCGAACAATACGAAGGCATCGGAAATGCTCTCGATGGCATCGATCAGGTGTCGATGCGCGGTCTCGGCGCGCAGGCGGGCCTCGCTGAGCAAATGGTTACCGGCCTTGAGTTCGGCCATGGCCTGGTTCAAGGCATCGGTGCGCTCACGGACCTGCTCGGCCAGCACCACCGAGTGCTGGAACGCCGCGTACGGGTCATTGCCCCGAGTGATGCCCGACTCGATACGCTCGATCAGCGCCGCGTTGATGCGCTGCAGTTTATGGTTGTCGTGACGCAGGCTGGCCAGTTCGGCCTGCAGCTCAGCGATGTCCTGGGGCACGGCCGCGGGCAATGGCAACGCCGGTGAAGGTCTGGTTGATGTGCATGCCATTGAACTGTTCTCCGTAGGTGTTGAAACCCATCACCCGTTGCTCGCGCAAAAACGTCCCGATCTCGTCGAGACTGCCGTCGTCCTCCAGCTCCAGACGCCGGAGAAAACAGTCGCAACCGATGGTCAGCAACAGTTCACCCAAGCGTTCTTCCAATCCTTCGAACAGGCTTTTCAGGTTCGGCAGCATCGGGCCCGGCGTCATGGCGGTGAGCACGATGCCATTCTCCACGGCGCAGTAAAAACTCAGGCTCAGGTCCGCGTGCACCTGCTGGATGGCCCGCACGTAATACTGTTCGTTGATCCTCACGGCCAACGGGTGCGCAGCGAAAATCCGGTGATCCAGTTCATTCACCGGCACGCCGATGAGCCGCGCGTACTCGGCGGCGGCGGGTTCCGCATTGAGTTCATAAACACGGCGCGAGGCGCTGTCGGCCCCGGTAACCACCAGTTTTTCGGCCCGGGGCAGCATGTGGTGGGTGGTGAACACTTCGAAATCCAGCCAGGTATTGACCAGCACGACGACCGCCGCGCCACTGTGGAACTCGCCGTCGAAGTAGACATGGGTGTGGGTCAGGTAATTGTCATCGCCAGCGGAACCGCCGAAATGCGGAATGTCGCCCAATGCCGCACTCAAGGCTGCAAGGACCATTTCTTCACGGCTGGACAAACCATCGAGCAGGGTCAGGGCAAAACTGTTGCCCTTGATCGGTGCCAGGGTGTTACTGCGACAGCCACTGACCAGACGCTCGACCATCTGCTGCGCATCGATCAGGCTGAAGCGCTCCATCTCGTCGATCAACTCGAGCGCAATGGAGAAGTGCCGGTGATCGAACCCCACCGCCGTCACGCAATTGCGTCCATAGCCCAACGGGGTGATTTCCCCGGCGCTGGTGCAACCCACCAGGCGAATCCCCCCGAAACTGTCTTGCAGGGCTTGCCCCAGTGCCTGCAAGTCATACTCGGCGGAACAGAAAAAGAGCACGAAGCCCAGATGCGGATGCAGCAATTGACGCGCCAGTTCCTGCGCCACTTGCCGGGCATCGGTGGCCTGGGACATTGCGCTGACGACACCTTCACCCTGGACCTGCTGCATCGTCGCCTCCCGCAGGTGCGTATGGTTGAGCAGGGAGTTTACGAAACCCGTGGCGTGCAACGAATGCTACTTGGGTAGCAGTCAGACGCTTCAATGGGATGAGAGCGGTGGTGTGGATCCGCCCCGGCCCACAGGCAGGTGTTGCTTTAGACGCCAGCCCTGAACAGCATATAAGCGGCAATCACAAGGCAGACGCTGGCAAAGCCGATTTGCAATGCTCGCGCCGGCACGTGGGCGCACAGCTTGCGGCCGATGATCATGCCGACAATGCTGGCGCCGATGAAGCATGCCCCAAGGCTGTCGATGCGCACGCCCGCGTGAAACGCGCCGACCACGCCGATCGCGGAAATCAGGCTGATCACCATCAAGGACGTGGCGACGATCCCGCGCATCTGCACATCGGTCAGTTGCTTGAACGCCGGGACAATCAGAAAACCGCCGCCCACGCCCAGCAGCCCTGACACCACGCCCGTCACCGCGCCGAGTGCCGCCAGCGTCGCGGTGCATTTGGCGGTCCAGGAAAAGCGCCCGGTCTGCTGATCGAGCATGCAGTTCTTCTGCCCCCAGTTGGCGTGACCGTGATCGCTCGGCCCCTCGTCCTGGCGCTCACGACGCAGCATTCGCCAGGCGACCATGACCATGAGCAGGCTGAACAGAATCATCAGGATTTTTTCCGGCAACTGATGGGCAAAATAAATGCCCACCGGTGAAAACACCGCGCCGAGCAGCGCGATCAACAGCGCCGCGCGATACCGCACCAGCCCATGCCGCAAGCCGTCAATCGCCCCGACCGCCGCCGCACTCCCGACCGCAAACAAGGCGACGGGCGCCGCCTGGGTCATGGTCAACCCCAGCCCCAGGACCAGGGCCGGCACCGCAAGAATCCCGCCGCCCGCCCCGGTCAACCCGAGGACCAGGCCCATGACCACCCCAAAAAAACTCGCCAGCAACATAAAGCACTCGTAATCAGCTCAACAAGGCCGGGAGCGCCCGGTTTCGATGACTGACAGGATAGAGCCCGCGCAGATTTTTTCATCAAATGAATTGATGCAGTGCTGGCCAATGCAGGGAGAATGAATCTACCCTCAGTGCTTGTTCAGATAGAAATATTCACCATGCCTGCCTTGATTGAAGCTTTCCTCGACCCTGCCTCGTCGACCTACAGCTACGTGATCTACGAAGCCGATGGCGGCCAGTGCGCCATCGTCGACCCGGTGCTCGACTACGATCCGGCGGCCGGCAGAACGGGCACCGTTCAGCCCGACAAAATCATCGCCTTTGTTCGCCAACATCAGTTGCAGGTGCAATGGCTGCTGGAAACCCACGCCCATGCCGATCACTTGTCTGCCGCGCCTTATCTGCGTCGCGAGCTGGGGGGCAAGATCGCGATCGGGCAGTCGATCAGCAAGGTTCAGGGGGTGTTCAAAAGCCTGTTCAACCTTGAGCCGGCGTTTCGCGTTGACGGTTCGCAGTTCGATCATCTATTCGCACCGGACGAGTCGTTCATGATCGGCAATCTCAAGGCCACCGCCCTGCATGTGCCCGGCCACACGCCGGCGGACATGGCTTACCTGATTGACGGTGAGCAGATTCTGGTGGGCGACACGCTGTTCATGCCTGATGTGGGCACCGCGCGTTGCGATTTTCCGGGCGGCAACGCCAATCAGTTGTTTGCCTCGATTCGCAAACTGCTGGCGTTCCCGGCCAGTGTGAGTTTGTACGTCTGCCACGATTACCCGCCTGAAGGCCGGGAATCCCGGTGCATGTCTACCGTCGGCGAACAACGCCGAAGCAACATTCACGTGCATGACGGCGTTGATGAGGCGGCGTTTGTCGACATGCGCACCCGACGCGATGCCGGGTTGGGCATGCCAACCCTGTTGCTGCCAGCGATTCAGGTGAATGTGCGGGCCGGGAATCTGCCACCCGCCGAGAGTAACGGCGTGACCTACCTGAAAATCCCCATCAACAAACTCTGAGATCTCGATCGTTCCCACAACATTGGGGCGATCATCATTCTCCGTAGCAGCTGACGAGCACCGCGAGGCTGCGTTTGCGGTCTGCCTGACAAAACCCGATTGTCAGGTTTGCGACGGCTGCGCCGCCGAACGCTGCCTCGCGTTGCTCGACAGCTGCTACAGGGGTTTCGGGGGTTTAGCTGGAAAGGGTCAAGCCATTGGCCGGCAACGGCAGCGCAGTTTTGTAGCGCACTTGCTTGAGCGCAAAGCTTGAGCGAATGTTCGCCACGCCGGGGACTTTGGTGAGGAAGTCCATCATGAAGCGCTCCAGCGACTGAATGGTCGGCACCAATACCCGAATCAAATAGTCCGGGTCGCCGGCCATCAAATAGCACTCCATCACTTCCGGGCGATCCGAGATCGCTTCCTCGAAATGCTGCAATGCCTCTTCCACCTGTTTCTCCAGGCTCACATGAATGAACACATTCACGTGCAGCCCCAGCAGATCAGCGTCCAGCAGCGTCACTTGCTCACGAATCAGCCCCAATTCTTCCATCGCCTTGACCCGGTTGAAGCACGGCGTCGGCGACAGGTTGACCGAGCGTGCGAGGTCGGCGTTGGTGATGCGCGCGTTCTCCTGAAGGCTGTTCAAAATGCCGATATCGGTACGGTCCAGTTTGCGCATGAGACAAAACCACCTGTTTTTTATGTTTATGCAGATTTTTTATCCTCAAATGATCGCCAGCGCAACGAAACAGAGATAAATATTCTTCTTCGCCGGGCCTATGATTGTTGTAGGACAAGATTTCTTCCACAGAAGAATGACGGTCAGCTCACTACAAGAAATTCACAAGATCGAGCGTAGAAGCCATGAACCAAGCGTACGAACCGCTGCACCTGCACGTTCCCGAACCATCGGGCCGTCCTGGCTGCAAAACCGACTTCTCCTACCTGCGTCTGACCGACGCCGGCACGGTGCGCAAACCTTCCATCGACGTTGAACCGGCCGACACGGCTGATCTGGCCAAGGGCCTGATTCGCGTGCTCGACGACCAAGGCAATGCCCTCGGTCCGTGGGCTGAAGGCGTACCGGTCGAGATCCTGCGTAAAGGCATGCGCGCCATGCTCAAGACGCGGATCTACGATAACCGCATGGTGGTCGCCCAGCGTCAGAAAAAAATGTCTTTCTACATGCAGAGCCTCGGCGAAGAAGCCATTGGTAGCGGCCAGGCCCTGGCCTTGAACGTCGACGACATGTGCTTCCCGACCTATCGCCAACAAAGCATCCTGATGGCCCGCGACGTTCCGCTGGTCGACCTGATCTGCCAACTGCTGTCCAACGAGCGCGATCCGCTCAAGGGTCGCCAGTTGCCAATCATGTATTCGGTCAAGGACTATGGCTTCTTCACCATTTCCGGCAACCTCGCGACCCAGTTCGTCCAGGCAGTAGGCTGGGGCATGGCCTCGGCGATCAAGGGCGACACCAAAATCGCCTCGGCCTGGATCGGCGACGGCGCCACCGCTGAATCGGACTTCCACACCGCCCTCACCTTCGCCCACGTTTACCGTGCGCCGGTGATCCTCAACGTGGTCAACAACCAGTGGGCAATCTCCACCTTCCAGGCCATCGCCGGTGGGGAAGCCACCACGTTTGCCGGTCGTGGCGTCGGCTGCGGCATTGCCTCCCTGCGGGTCGACGGCAATGATTTCGTCGCGGTCTACGCCGCCTCTGCCTGGGCCGCCGAACGTGCGCGCCGCAACCTCGGCCCGACCATGATCGAATGGGTCACCTACCGCGCCGGCCCACACTCCACCTCCGACGATCCATCCAAGTACCGTCCTGCCGACGACTGGAGCTACTTCCCGTTGGGCGACCCGATTGCACGCCTCAAGCAGCACCTGATCAAGATCGGTCACTGGTCCGAAGAGGAACACACCGCCGTCAGCGCTGAACTGGAAGCCGAAGTCATCGCCGCGCAGAAAGAAGCCGAACAGTACGGCACCCTCGCCGGCGGCCAGATTCCAAGCGCCGCGACCATGTTCGAAGACGTCTACAAAGAGATGCCGGAGCACTTGAAGCGCCAGCGTCAAGAGTTGGGGATCTGACATGAACGACCACAACAACAATATCGAGCTGGAAACCGCCATGACCACGACCACCATGACCATGATCCAGGCCCTGCGCTCGGCCATGGATGTGATGCTTGAGCGTGACGACAACGTCGTGGTGTTCGGCCAGGACGTGGGCTACTTCGGCGGCGTGTTCCGTTGCACCGAAGGCCTGCAGGCGAAGTACGGCACCTCCCGCGTGTTCGACGCACCGATCTCCGAAAGCGGTATCGTCGGTGCCGCCGTGGGCATGGGCGCCTACGGTCTGCGCCCGGTCGCCGAGATCCAGTTCGCCGACTACGTGTACCCGGCGTCAGACCAGATCATTTCCGAAGCCGCCCGCCTGCGTTATCGCTCGGCTGGCGAGTTCACCGCCCCGATGACCCTGCGCATGCCTTGCGGCGGCGGCATCTATGGCGGCCAGACCCACAGCCAGAGCATCGAGGCGATGTTCACCCAGGTCTGCGGTCTGCGCACGGTCATGCCGTCCAACCCGTACGACGCCAAAGGCTTGCTGATTGCCTCCATCGAAAACGATGACCCGGTGATCTTCCTTGAGCCAAAACGCCTGTACAACGGCCCGTTCGACGGTCACCACGAACGTCCGGTAACGCCGTGGTCGAAACACCCGGCCGCTCAAGTGCCGGACGGTTACTACACCGTGCCGCTGGACGTCGCCGCCATCACCCGTCCGGGCAAGGACGTGACCATCCTGACCTACGGCACTACCGTTTACGTGTCGCAAGTGGCGGCTGAAGAAACCGGCATCGACGCTGAAGTCATCGACCTGCGCAGCCTGTGGCCGCTGGACCTGGAGACCATCGTCAAATCGGTGAAGAAAACCGGCCGTTGCGTGATCGTTCACGAAGCGACCCGTACCTGTGGCTTCGGTGCCGAACTGGTCGCCTTGGTGCAAGAGCACTGCTTCCACTACCTGGAAGCGCCTATCGAACGCGTCACCGGTTGGGACACTCCCTACCCGCACGCACAAGAGTGGGCGTATTTCCCTGGTCCGTCCCGAGTGGGCGCGGCTTTGCATCGGGTTATGGAGGTCTGAATGGGCACGCACGTTATTAAAATGCCGGACATTGGTGAAGGCATTGCAGAAGTTGAATTGTCGGTGTGGCACGTCAAGGTCGGCGACATGGTCGTCGAAGATCAGGTGCTGGCCGATGTGATGACCGACAAGGCGATGGTCGACATCCCTTCGCCGGTCCACGGCAAGGTGATTGCGCTGGGCGGTGAGCCGGGCGAAGTCATGGCGGTGGGCAGCATCCTGATCAGCATTGAAGTGGAAGGCGCGGGCAACGTTAAAGAGTCCGCGCAGCCTGCTCCTGTTAAAGAAGCGCCGGTTGCAGCCTCTAAAGTGGCAGCCGTGGTGGAAAGCAAACCGGTCGCAGCTGCCGCCGCGCCGCGAGCTGCTGTTTGCCAGGGCCCGATGGTGGCTCGCGAGGCCAACGAACGGCCACTGGCTTCCCCGGCCGTGCGCAAACACGCGCTGGACCTCGGCATTCAATTGCGTCTGGTGCGTGGCAGCGGCCCTGCCGGTCGCGTGCTGCACGAAGACCTCGACGCCTATCTGGCGCAAGGTCAGTCGATTGCATCGACCGTGTCCTCTGCTTACGCCCAGCGTAACGACGAAGAGCAAATCCCGGTCATCGGCATGCGCCGCAAGATCGCCCAGCGCATGCAGGACGCCACCCACCGTGCCGCCCACTTCAGTTATGTCGAAGAAATCGACGTGACAGCCGTCGAAGAACTGCGCGCGCACCTGAACGAAAAACACGGTGCCACCCGTGGCAAGCTGACCTTGCTGCCGTTCCTCGTCCGTGCCCTGGTCGTCGCACTGCGCGATTTCCCGCAGATCAACGCCCGTTACGACGACGAAGCCCAGGTCATCACCCGCCTCGGCGCGGTGCATGTGGGCATCGCCACCCAGGCCGACATCGGCTTGATGGTGCCGGTGGTGCGTCACGCCGAAGCCCGCAGCCTGTGGGACAACGCCAGCGAAATCTCCCGTTTGGCCACCGCTGCACGCAACGGCAAGGCCAGCCGCGACGAATTGTCCGGCTCGAGCATCACCCTGACCAGCCTCGGCGCCTTGGGCGGCATCGTCAGCACCCCGGTGCTGAACCTGCCGGAAGTGGCGATTGTCGGCGTCAACAAAATCGTCGAACGCCCGATGGTGGTCAAAGGCCAGATCGTGATTCGCAAGATGATGAACCTCTCCAGCTCCTTCGATCACCGCGTGGTCGACGGCATGGACGCGGCGCAATTCATCCAGGCCGTTCGTGGCTTGCTCGAACAACCTGCCACCTTGTTTGTGGAGTAAGTCATGCAACAGTCTTTGAACACCACGCTGCTGATCATTGGCGGCGGCCCTGGCGGTTACGTGACGGCTATTCGTGCCGGTCAGCTGGGCATTGCAACCATTCTGGTGGAAGGCGAATCCCTCGGTGGTACGTGCCTGAACATCGGCTGCATTCCGTCGAAAGCACTGATCCACGTCGCTGAGCAGTTTCACCAGACGCAACACCACAGCCAGCATTCGGCCTTGGGCATCAGCGTTTCGGCGCCAACCCTCGACATCACCAAGAGCGTCGAGTGGAAGGACGGCATCGTTGATCGCCTGACCACCGGTGTCGCGGCACTGCTGAAAAAGAACAAGGTTCAGATCATTCAAGGCTGGGCCAAGGTCGTCGACGGCAAAACCGTCGACGTCGGCGACACACGCATTCAGTGCGAGCACCTGGTGCTGGCCACCGGTTCGAAAAGCGTGAACCTGCCGATGCTGCCAATTGGCGGCCCAATCATCTCCTCCACCGAAGCCCTGGCGCCGACCTCCGTGCCGAAGCGGCTGACCGTGGTCGGTGGTGGCTACATTGGCCTGGAACTGGGGATTGCCTATCGCAAGCTCGGCGCCGATGTCAGCGTGGTCGAGGCACAGGAGCGCATCCTGCCGGCCTACGATGCCGAACTGACTCAGCCGGTCCACGACGAACTGAAAAAACTCGGCGTGAAGCTTTACTTGAAACATAGCGTTCAAGGTTTTGATTCCTCGAATAACTCCCTGCAAGTATTGGCTCCGGATGGCGACACCCTGGACCTGGAAACCGATCAGGTCCTGGTCGCCGTGGGCCGCAAGCCAAACACCCAGGGCTGGAACCTCGAAGCGCTGAACCTGGACATGAACGGCTCGGCGATCAAGATCGACAACCGCTGCCAGACCAGCATGCGCAACGTGTACGCCATCGGCGACCTGAGCGGCGAACCGATGCTCGCGCACCGGGCCATGGCTCAGGGCGAGATGGTGGCCGAACTCATCAGCGGTAAAACCCGTGAGTTCAACCCTACCGCCATCGCCGCCGTGTGCTTTACCGACCCGGAACTGGTGGTGGTCGGCCAGACCCCGGACGAGGCCAAGGCCGCCGGCCTGGACTGCATCGTTTCAAGTTTCCCGTTCGCGGCCAATGGCCGGGCAATGACGCTGGAATCGAAAAGCGGCTTCGTGCGAGTGGTCGCTCGTCGGGACAATCACGTGATTGTCGGCTGGCAAGCCGTCGGGGTCGGGGTGTCCGAGCTGTCCACGGCGTTCGCGCAAAGCCTGGAAATGGGCGCGCGGCTGGAAGACATCGGCGGTACCATCCATGCGCATCCGACGCTGGGCGAGGCTGTGCAGGAAGCGGCGTTGCGTGCTTTGGGCCATGCGCTGCACCTGTAAGACCGGACACAAAACCCTGTAGCAGCTGACGAGCCCCGCGAGGCCGCTGCTACACGGGACGTATCGATGGTCGCAGAGATCGAATTGCAGGCTGCGAAACCACCTCGGAATGAAGTATTGTTGTCCCCATCCAAAAAACGTCAGAAGCCTTGAACCGTTTCGACGGTTGTTCAGTGATAGAGGGTGTCATGGGTAACGAAAGCATCAATTGGGACAAGTTGGGTTTTGACTACATCAAGACAGACAAGCGCTATCTGTCGCACTGGCGTAATGGCGAGTGGGACAAAGGCACCCTGACCGAAGACAATGTGCTGCACATCAGCGAAGGCTCGACTGCCCTTCACTATGGCCAGCAATGCTTCGAGGGCCTGAAGGCCTATCGTTGCAAGGACGGTTCGATCAACCTGTTCCGCCCGGATCAGAACGCCGCACGCATGCAACGCAGCTGCGCCCGTCTGCTGATGCCACAGGTGTCCACCGAACAGTTCATCGAAGCCTGCAAGGAAGTGGTCCGCGCCAACGAGCGTTTCATCCCGCCTTACGGCACCGGCGGCGCGCTGTACCTGCGTCCGTTCGTGATCGGCGTGGGTGACAACATCGGCGTGCGTACCGCCCCCGAGTTCATCTTCTCGATCTTCTGCATCCCGGTCGGCGCCTACTTCAAGGGCGGCCTGACCCCGCACAACTTCCTGATCTCCAGCTTCGACCGTGCAGCCCCACAAGGCACCGGCGCGGCCAAGGTCGGTGGCAACTACGCCGCCAGCCTGATGCCAGGTTCCCAGGCCAAGAAGGCGCACTACGCCGACTGCATCTACCTGGACCCGATGACCCACAGCAAAATCGAGGAAGTCGGCTCGGCCAACTTCTTCGGGATCACCCACGACAACAAGTTCGTCACCCCGAACTCGCCGTCGGTCCTGCCAGGCATCACCCGCCTGTCGCTGATCGAGCTGGCCAAATCGCGTCTGGGCATGGAAGTGATCGAAGGTGACGTGTTCATCGACAAGCTCTCCGACTTCAAGGAAGCCGGCGCTTGCGGTACCGCGGCCGTGATCACTCCGATCGGTGGCATCAGCTACAACGACCACCTGCACGTGTTCCACAGCGAAACCGAAGTCGGCCCGGTTACCCAGAAGCTCTACAAGGAGCTGACCGGTGTACAAACGGGTGACATCGAAGCGCCAGCGGGCTGGATCGTCAAGGTTTGATCTGACGCTGCTGTTCGCTTGAGCTTGAGCAAAAAAGCCCGGTTATCGATTGGATAACCGGGCTTTTTTTCGCCTGGAGTCAGCAACAGCCAGTCTTATAAATCAAAGACTAACAGCAATATCCTGATGTTTTTTATCAATAGAAACCGTAGATCCACTTGAAGATGGCAGCACAAGATCGAACTGCACGCCAAGTGCCTTGCGCCCTACCGCCGTCAACGTCAGCGCCCGACTGTCCAGATCCTGCGTCACCCATTTGCGCTTGATCGCCGATTGCAGCAACGCAGCTCCCAGCGAGCCGCCAAGGTGTGGCCGACGCATGCTCCAGTCCAGACACGGGCAGGCGAAACGGCGGCGCAGCGTGCTCAGGTCCTTGACTTCGATACCCAATCCTTCAAACAGCGCCTCGCCGCTGTCACTCAGCCGATACGCCTGCTCATCGGTTTCCAGCAACCAGCCTTTTTCCAGCATCCGGTCATGCAGCAACACCGCCAGCGTGCCGGCCATGTGGTCGTAGCAGGTCCGGGCGAATTGCAGGCGATCCGGCGTGCGCGAGTTGTACGCCGGCGCGCTGTTCTGGCCGATCACCATCAGCGCTTCCAGCGCCTGGGCCACGCGCTTGTCCGCCAGGCTGTAATAACGGTGGCGGCCCTGCACGTGCAGCCGCACCAGCGCCTGCTCCTTGAGCTTGGCCAAGTGTGCGCTGGCGGTTGAGGCGCTGACTTCGGCAATCGCCGCCAACTCGGTGCTGGTGCGGGCGTGGCCGTCCATCAGCGAACAGAGGATTTTCGTCCGGGCCGGCTCCGCGATGGCGGCTGCGACCTGAGAGACGCCGATGTCGTGTTGTTCTGCGTTCATATTTCGCTCCCGGACGAATCAAGGGCCTTTGGGACTGGAGATAGTAGCAACACTTTCCCCACCCCGAACAAGGCTGCGACCCATGGACCCGATCATCGCTGCGACTCATGCCGACCCTTATCCCTATTACGCGCAATTGCGTGCCCAAGGAGGTCTGATGTTTCACACCGGACTGAACCTGTGGGTGGCCAGCAGCGCCCGAACAGTCGCCGCCGTGCTGGCCCATCCTGATTGCCATGTCCGCCCTTGCGCTGAACCGGTGCCCAAGGCGATTGCCGGTGGCATGGCGGGCAAGGTGTTCGGGCAGTTGATGCGGATGAATGAAGGCGAACGGCAGCGTTGCCCGAGGTCGGCGATTGAGCCGGGGCTGGGGTTGATTGATCGGGATGAAGCCAATGCGCTGGTGGCCGCGCGATTGATCACGCCGGACGCCGACGGCTTGTACAACGCCATGTTTCGCGGGCCGGTGTGCGTGGTGGCAGCGTTGTTGGGGTTCACCCCGGCTCAGGGGCGGATGCTCAGTGCGCTGACGGCGGAGTTCGTGGCGTGCCTGTCACCGCTGAGCAACCAGGCGCAACTCGACGCTGCACAGGCGGCCGCTGAGCATTTACAGGGTTACTTCGTTGAATTGCTGGATGACCCGGACAATAAAAGCGCGCTGCTCGCCGGGATTCGCGGGCGCTTCAGCGGTGACCACGAAACGCTGATTGCCAATCTGATCGGCTTGTTTTCCCAGACTTTCGAGGCCACTGCAGGGCTGATCGGCAATGCGCTGTTGGCGGTGATGCGAAATCCATTGCTACACGAGGCGCGGGTGGATGATCTGATTGCCGAAACCCAGCGTTTTGACCCGTCGGTACAGAATACACGGCGGTTTGTGGCGGCACCGTGTGAAATCGAGGGCGTGAGCCTTCAATCGGGCGATGTGATTTTGCTGCTGTTGGCGTCGGCCAATCGCGATCCGCAGTTAAATGATCGTCCAGACGAGTTTCTACTGGATCGCCCGCAGCGTCGCAGTTTTACCTTTGGCGCGGGGCGGCATCAGTGTCCGGGGCAAGTGTTGGCGTTGGGGATTGCCAGTGCGACGTTGCGGGAAATTCTGCTGCACCGGTCTGCGCTCGGGCGGTTGGCCTGGGCGTATCGGCCTTCGCTGAATGGGCGGATTCCGGTGTTTCGTGACCTGGCTTAAGTCCAAGTTATCGTTCATCGCGAGCAGGCTCACTCCTACAAGGAATTTGTGAACACTGGAGATCCCCTGTAGGAGTGAGCCTGCTCGCGATGGCGTTCTAAGAACCACTACATCACCAAGCGCCCCACCACAAACTCCACAAACGCCTTCAACTTGGGCAATGACTTCCTCGACCGCGGATACACCATCTGTACCGGCTTGGGCGGCGGACCATAGTCCTCCATGATCCGCACCAGTTCCCCCTTGACCAACGCCGCCGCCACCAAAAAATCCGGCTGCATCAAGATCCCCTCCCCAGCCACCGCCGCTTGCAACAACACCTGCCCGTCATTGCTCTTCAACACCGCACCTTCCGGCCAGGGCACCTCGCTGGCGCCGTTGCGCAGCGGCCAGGCAAACCGGTTGTTCCACGAGGTATGCGTGAGAATCCGATGCCGATGCAGGTCTTCGGGGGACTTGGGTTCCTGCCATTTTTGCAGGTAACCGGGTGATGCACAGATGACCATGCGATACGGCGGCAAGGGCTTGGCCAACAGATTGACCCCAATGAGCTCAGAAATCCTGAAGGCCAGGTCGAACGACGTTTCGTACAGATCCACCACTTCATTGCTCAAGATCAGCTCAACCTGAATCTGCGGATAAAGCTGCATGAACTCCGCCACCAACGGGCCGACCAACGACACGCCCAGGCTCATTGGCGCGGTGATTCGCAACAGCCCACTGGGCTCAGGGTTCGACGCTTCGACCCGACTGAACGCGTACTTCACCTGTTCCAGCGCCAGCTTGGCCTCGTCATAAAACAGCCGCCCCTCGGCCGTGATCGATTGCCGCCGCGTGGTGCGCTGAATCAGCTTGGTGTTGAGGGTTTTCTCCAGGCCCTGGATATGCCGCCCAACCATCACCGCCGACATGCCGACTGCATGGGCCGCATCGGCGAAGCTGCCCGCCTCGACCACCGCGACGAAGACTTCCATTTGCCTGAGTTTGCTCATGAACATGCCTTGCATTAAATACATCAGGTTAAAGGAGTAATAACCGGCGATGCGTTTATCCGTCGGGGTTTTCTCCCTAGAGTCGCGGTCATAACACTGAACAACGAGGCGTCATTGATGCAAACCCTACTGGACACGTCACTGAGTTCTTTTACCCGCGCCGACCTTCTGCAAAGCCCGACACCGATCCAGCGCGCCGAACGCCTCGAACAGCAACTGGGTTTGAAGGCGCAAGGCATCGGCCTGTTTCTCAAGCGCGATGATCACATGCTGATCGGCGACGGTGGCAACAAACTGCGCAAACTCGAATTTCATCTGGGCGCAGCGCTGTCAGCCGGGGTCGACACCATCATCACCATCGGCGGCCTCCAATCCAACCATGCGCGCCTGACCGCTGCCGTGTGCGCTCGTCTCGGGATTGCCTGCGAACTGATCCTGACCCGTTCGGTGCCCAAAACGGAAGTGGACTACGAACTCAACGGCAACGTCCTGCTCGACCAGCTGTTTGGCGCCGCCCTCCGCGTGTTGGCCGGCGGCAGCGATTCGCTGGCTGAAGCCGAGAAGCGTGCCGAACAGCTACGGCTTGAAGGACACAAGGTGCTGGTGATTCCCACGGGAGGCTCGACACCCTTGGGCAGTCTTGGCTATGCGCGCTGCGCGGCGGAGATCGCGCAACAGGAACGCGAACTCGGCCTCACCTTCAACCAGGTCGTGGTGCCCAACGGCAGCGCCGGCACCCACGCCGGTCTTGCGGCGGGGTTTGAGCTGTTGGAACGAGGGACTTCGCTGGTGAAGTCGTACTCGGTGTTGTCCGACAGAGAGTCGTCAGCGGCCCGAACCCGGCAATTGACCCAGGAGGTATTGGCGTTGCTGGGGAGCAGCGCGGTTGTTCAGGCTTCGGATATTGTTATCGACGGCAGTCAGTTGGGCGACGGTTACGGCCTGCCGACGCCCGCCATGCAGGAGGCGGTGCGCTTGATGGCTCGGGCTGAAGGGTTGCTGATTGACCCGGTGTATTCCGGCAAGGCATTTGCCGGGTTAGTGGCCGATCTCCGGCATGGGCGCTTCCAACGCGGGGACAATGTGTTGTTTGTGATGACTGGCGGTACACCAGGGTTGTATGCGTATCGGGAGACGTTTCAGGGTTGAGGGTTAGTCATCATTTGTAACAGAGCACCGACTTGTTACAACGGCCTTAGTTTCAGACCCGTCCTACATCTATCAAGTGTCCATTGCTATAGCGTTCGCATCGCTTTTAAAGGATGAAACATGGACGCTCATGGCTCGTAAAACAGACATCCCTCGGGTTCAAAACCCTCCGTCCGGCGACCGGCATCATGTCACCAGCCGCTACATGACCCCCGCCGAACTGGCAGAGCGGGACGCCAGGCAAAAATCTTATGACGACATGTTGGCCCGACAACAGGAATTTGAAGACCGTCTCCTCAGGCAACCCCAACACCAGGATCACCCCGACGTCATAGGTTGCGTGTTCGCCAAAAGCTGCAATCTTCCCGACGGCGTGATCAACCATTACAATCCCGCCGGGTTTGTCCCTGTTGAGAAATTGACCGACTACGGAGAGTTTTCCTTATTAGGTGGCCGCGATACCGATACAGCGGGGAACATACCTCTCAAAAAAATCAGCGGCAGCGCACTACCTGCTGAACTGGGAACGCTTCTTCTTGGTCGGGCAGGTTCTGTCGCTACAGTGACAAATACTGCTAGTAGTGCGGCTGCAGTAACGGGCAGTGTTGCAGCCGGTGCCTTGCTGGGAATGGTTGCACTGCTGTGGCCATCGAATCTCGGCGACAGCTCCCTGTACACGGAAGAACAGCTCAAGTCGCTTAAAGAAGGACGTACACGTGTTCGACTTCATCTTGAACAACAAGCCGATGGCACGCTGAAAGGATACGGATACAACACCCAGAAACGCAGCGATTGGGAGTTGATTCCTGTCATACAGTTCGTAGCAGAAGGCGCCCGACAAGTTGCCGACTTTGGCGACGGGACAACACTGATTTGGACGCCCGCCGTCGACCCGTCCAACACATCAGCAATTCCACCGCTAGAGGCAGCCCCACAAGCCCCGCACATCTGGATTTATCCGCCTACAGAACAGGCAGATAACATCATCGTTAACCCGATTTATCCGCCTGAATACAGGGATTTCATTCTCGTATTCCCGGCCGATTCTGGTATCAAGCCTCTCTATATTGTATTGGCGCTGGAATTCGATGCAGCTAGCTACCATGGCAAGACGGATACCCCGGTCAAAAGTAAAGGTCCCTCCAACGGACAAGAAGCGCTGGAGAACTCAGTTCAGGTAAAGCCTACATCGCCACGCAGAATCGGCATCGATTCAGGGGCGAATGAGTTTGTAGTCTTTGACCGTACAGGAGGAGACCTCTACCACAGCCACGTCAGGCCATGGGATAAACTCCATCAAGATATGAAAAATGCTCTGATGAAAGCTAGGAAGGTAGACAACAAGGGCAAAATTCCGGGAGTGAAAAAGTGAGCCTTCTTTATCAAGATCCATCAGTAAGCCACGATGAAGCTGTGAGACTTCTTGCCAGCGACGTGGACGCGAATGTTATTGCGGCATTGATTTCCATCGGTCTGAACGAAGAAAACAGAATCTGGGCTCAGAGCATTTGCCTGAAATATCTCGTCAGTGAAAACGAGTCAGTTACAGCATCCGCTATCACCGCTCTCGGCCACATTGCTCGCCGTCATGGCGAAGTGGACAGAGAAACGGTGTTGCCAGCACTCGAAAAGGTGAAGCACAAGTTCCCTTCCCTGGACGGGGTTGTTGAGGACACGCTTGACGATATTGACGTATTCACCTGACCCACCGGGAGAACGAAGGGACAACCATTGAGGTTTTCCTCACTTGAGCTCAGAGCATCGCAACAGGCTGAGCTATGGAGAGGAGCTTCATCTGAAACAATGACAATAAATTCAGAACAGTCCTACATCTATCAATTGCCCATTGAGATAGCGTTCGCATCGCTTCTAAAGGATGAAACAAGGACCACCCATGGCTCGCGAAACAGACATGTCTCAGATTCAAAATCCACCGTTCAACGATGGGTACCGCGCCTGCAACAACCACGGCCACCCGAAAACCACTCAGGAGCCCTTTCATTTTTTTTGGATCAGCGGATTTTTAAAAGGTGATCAGGAGGGTGACTTTCTAATATACGAACTCACCGTTCCGCCCGAGTCAGAAGTCGTGATACTGGGCGTACTGGGCTGGAAGAACCTTGATCAAAGCGAGGACGGGGACTGTTTACTGACGGCCGGGCAGGTCCAACAAATCGCCATAGCGCTCAATGAGCAGCTCCCGACTGAGTTGGACCTTTTCATAGGATTGCGGGGGTAGGTTTTCAGTCAATCATCCCGCGTCAGCACTTCCAGCAATTCAATCTCGAAAATCAGGTTCGAATTCGGCGTGATCGCTCCCATCGAACGTTCGCCATACGCCAGATGTGCAGGCACCAGCAGCTTGCGCTTGCCGCCGACTTGCATCCCCATGATTCCCTGATCCCAGCCTTTGATAACCCGGCCCGTGCCAATCACACACTGAAAAGGTTTGCCACGGCTGTAGGAAGAGTCGAATTCCGTGCCGTCTTCCAGCCAGCCACGGTATTGAGTGGTGATCAGCGCGCCTTTGACGGCGGCTTTGCCATCGCCTGGCTGGAGGTCGATGATTTGCAGTTCGTTATTCATGACGGTGTTTATCTGTTTGCAGAATTCGAGGGTCGTGGTTTTCCCAGAAAATCAACTTGTTGGCAACCGTTCAGGTGCCTTTATCGGGGTGGGTCAACATTTCCACGACTTTTTTGTCTTCCTTCTGCTTCGCATCGACCGCGAAGTCTTTGCCGAAGATCGCTTCTGGAAGGATCCACTTGCCTGTACTGCTTTTCTTGTCAGTCACAATGCCGATCTGGTCGCCTTTGGTGAAATCAAACCAATGCAGATCCGGGAACTGTTTCAAATCTAGGGTCTGGACCGTATTGCCCTCCATCACTTCAATTTTTTTGGCGGTCGGGTCCACGCTGACCACCTCCAGCGGTGAGCGAGTGATCAACGAGGGCGCCATGACAACGATGACATTGTTGTCACACCGCTGGCTCGTCGGCTGGATCTTGCCGTCCGCCGAACTATGGGGAAATTTTGCGCAATCAACAAAAATGCCCGAATGGTCCACAGTTTCATTGCCCAGGTACTGATCGCCACTGGGCATCATCAAGATCTGTTCGCCCTGCGCCGCACCCACAAACAGAGCGAGTGTCAGGGCAATTTTCCATCTGGTCATAGCGCACCTGCCATTAGTCCAGTCCCGCGTGGTGACTACAGGAACTCGTCTAAAAACAATGTCCTGGTAACACGCGGCATATTGGGCACATCCATTTCAACGTAAATCACCTGCTGCTTCGGCACTTGGTACACCGTGCCAAATGAATCGTAACGTTGCGGCTGCTTATCGGTTTTCATCAGCACCTTTTGAATCAGCACGTAGTACGTCTCGTCCGTTTCAATCAGCAGCACGGCTTCTTTAATCCCGCCATCCTTGCTAACGGTGGCCGTCGACAACTCAGTCGGAAAGTTCTTCGCCTGCTTTTCTTCGAAGTGCAGGCGAATCGGGTGCAATACACCGCCATCGCGGACTTGCTGGGCCTGTAACGTACCGAGGTACTCGGCCATGACAGACGTGGCCCAAAGTCCCAAGACCAAAAAAAGTGCGAATAGCGCTTTGTGCAAAAAATGCCGAAACAGCCTGTGGTCCGAAGACCAGCCGCCGTTAAGCGCAACATAGAGGATGGCACCGCCGCCCAGAATGAGGGGGATCCAGGCCCCGAACTGTTTCACCGCAGTCCAGGCAAACGCCAGATAGAAATAGAGCGAGATATCCAGCGATACCAGCGGTATGCCGAACGTCTTGAAGTAATAAAACAAATGCAGCCAGGAATAGAAAAACAGATAGGCCGCAAACAGCAGCGTTGGCCCACCAAAGTGCGCCGACAACTGTGAACTCTCCGGCACAGGCGGTGGGGGCGTCGGGCCAGACGGGTTGACTTGAGTCATGCTGAGGATCTCCTGGCTGACGGATGATCACGAAGCAGATGGCGTGCACAGAAAGTCTAGCGCTCGTTAGACAGAAAGCGACTGCAACCCAACAGCGCGGTGAACTAACATAAGCACCAACGTATCCCTCGGTTTAATGCCCAATGACGATCCCTGAATGAATCTGGTCTGGACCAGCGCAGCCGTCGGCTCAGTCATGTTTGCCCTGCTCATCGCGATGATCTGTCGCGTGCGCTCGCTGAAACAGCAATTGGCCGAGAGTCGTGCGCTGATCGCCAGCCTGGCCGAGGGACCGTCCGTGCGCCAGGACGGCGATGCCGAACGCTTCAAACGCAGCCAATACTTCGCCCGCATCGGCACCTGGGACTGGGACGTCGACACCGAAAAGCTCTACTGGTCGGATGCGATCTACGGCATGTTCGGCTTCAAGATCGGCGAAGTGACGCCCTCCTACGCCCTGTTTTGCGCCTGCGTTCACCCGGAGGACCGCGCCAGCGTGCGGGCCGGGGAGCTGCGCTGCCTGGAAACCGGCGAAAACCATGACGAGGAATACCGCGTCGTCTGGCCCGACGGCAGTATTCACTGGCTGCGAGAGACCGGCAATGTGGTCAAGAACGACCACGACGCCACCATCAAGATGATGGGCGTGGTGCGCGACATCACCGAGGAAAAAGCCTCCGCCAGTTACCTCCAGCACCTGGCTCACTACGACCCGTTGACCGGCCTGCCCAATCGCCTGGTGCTGGAAGAACGGTTGTCCGAGGCATTGGAACAGGCGCGTATCGGCGCGACCCGGGTGGCGTTGGTGTTTGTCGACCTCAACGGTTTCAAGGCCATCAACGATCACTACGGCCATGCGGCCGGCGATCGCGTCCTGATCACCACTGCCACACGCCTGAAGAAAATCCTGCGCTCAACCGACACCGTCGCCCGGATCGGTGGTGACGAATTCGTGGTCATCCTTCAAGGGTTGCCCAAAGGCATCAACCTGCAGGATGAAGCGCGCAGCATCTGCCAGAAAATCTTCGTCGAACTGTCACCGCCCATCACCATCGGCAACGACCAGCGCCACATCGGCACCAGCCTCGGTGTCGCGGTGTACCCGGACCACGCGCCGAGCATGGACCGGCTGATTCATATTGCGGACCTGGCGATGTATGAGGCCAAGCGCAGTGGCAATAATCAGTATCGGTTGGGCGGCGAAAGCCCGGTGCGGGCTCACAGCCAATAGGCTCTAACGCTCCACCGGCGTGATGTCCACAATCGTCCCGTTGGTGATCATCACCATCATGTACTTGTCATTGATCTGCACCCACTGCGCCTGATCCTTTGGGGCTTTCAGGCCTTTGGCCTGCCAATTGCCGAGGGCTTTTTCGCTGCGTTGGTAGATGTCCGGGGCGCGGTCGCCGACCACCAGTTCACGGGAGTTGTTGACGCCGGGCTGAACGGTTTTCTGAGGGGACTCGGCCGCCTGAACGATGGGGTTGATACCGGCAACGCCGGCGGCAATGGTCAGGGCGGCGATGAGCGTTTTGCGGTTCATGGTGATCCTCCAGTCATGTTATGGCACCTGAACTCCGACTGTGCTCGCTATGAATCATTCCATACCGTTGCGATGAATCTGTGCCGGACTTGTACCGGGAGGCGCGCCTCGGGTCGGCGTAGGCTGCGTGAAGACACTCAGGATTTATTGCCATGCACATTGCCATCTGACCTTTGACGGTTTTAACGAACTGGATTCCCTGATCGCCTACGGGGGGATGGGGCATATCAGGGCGTTTATCGGATTGCCCGGTTGCCCGACCGACCACTATCGCGAGCAGGCTCACGCCTACAGGGAATACGCGGTCGACTGTAGGAGTGAGCCTGCTCGCGATAGCGGAATTCACGGTTTGTCGGCCAACACCGCTGACGCATCCCGCCGCACCCTTTATCCTTGGCGCTCCGCCGTATCGAGTGTTGGAGTAAGCCATGCCCCATGAAGGCAACCTGTTGCAAGCCGCTGTCGTGTTTCTGTTCGCAGCGGTGCTCACCGTGCCCTTGGCCAAGCGCCTGCAACTGGGAGCCGTGCTGGGTTATCTGTTTGCCGGCGTCCTCATCGGGCCGTCGGTGCTGGGGCTGATCGGTAATCCGCAAAGCGTCAGCCATATTTCTGAACTCGGCGTGGTGTTGCTGCTGTTCATCATTGGTCTGGAGCTGTCGCCGCGACGCCTGTGGGTGATGCGCAAATCGGTGTTCGGCGTGGGCCTGGCGCAGGTGTTGTTGACCGGTTCAGTGATCGGTGTGCTGGCGCTGCTCGTCTTCGGCCAGCCGCTGAACAGCGCCATCGTGCTCGGCCTTGGCCTTGCCCTGTCGTCCACTGCGTTTGGCTTGCAAAGCCTGGCCGAGCGCAAGGAACTGACCAGCCCCCACGGTCGACTGGCGTTTGCAATTCTGCTGTTTCAGGACATCGCTGCCATTCCGCTGATTGCCATGGTCCCGCTGCTGGCCGGGGGTGATCACACCTCCACCGCCGCGGAAGATTTGAATCACGGTTTGCGGGTATTGGGCAGCATTGCGGTGGTAGTCATCGGTGGACGCTATCTGTTGCGTCCGGTGTTTCGCATCGTCGCCAAAACCCGTTTGCCCGAGGTGTCCACCGCCACGGCGTTGCTGGTGGTGATCGGCACGGCATGGCTGATGGACCTGGTCGGCGTGTCCATGGCGCTCGGCGCTTTTCTCGCCGGGTTGCTGCTGGCGGACTCTGAATACCGGCATGAACTGGAAGCGCAGATCGAGCCGTTCAAAGGCCTGCTGCTGGGGCTGTTCTTCATCAGCGTTGGCATGGGCGCCAACCTCAGCCTGCTGCTCAGCGCCCCGCTTGCGGTCCTGGGGCTGACCCTGCTGCTGATCGCAATCAAATTGCCGCTGCTGTTTGTGGTCGGCCGATTGGCCGGCGGCCTTGGCAAAGTCAGTGCGCTGCGCCTGGGCATCGTGCTGGCGGCCAGCGGTGAGTTCGCGTTTGTGGTGTTCAAGATTGGCCGTGATCAAGGCCTGTTCGAGCCGCACCTGTACGATTTGCTGGTGCTGACCATCACCCTGTCCATGGCGGTGACACCGCTGTTGTTGCTGCTGTGCGCCCGGTTGTATTCACCCAAGGTGCAGCCCGTCGTGGTGCCGGAAAAATTCCGCGACATCGACACCGATGCGCCACGCGTGGTGATCGCCGGCATGGGCCGGATGGGTCAGATCGTTGCGCGGATTCTGCGGGCGCAGAACATCAAGTTTGTGGCGCTCGATACGTCGGTGGAAACCATCGAACTGTCCCGCAGTTTCGGCGGCGTACCGGTGTTCTATGGCGACCCGATGCGCCCGGAGATTCTCAGCGCAGCCAAGGTCGAACAGGCGGAATACTTCATCATCGCCACCGATGACCCGGACACCAACATCAAGACCGCCGAGGTGGTGCACCGGTTGTACCCGCACATCAAAATCATCGCTCGCGCACGTAACCGTCAGCATGTGCATCGCCTGGTGGACCTGGGGGCGGAAGCGATTCGTGAAACCTATTATTCGAGCCTGGAAATGAGCCGGCGCACGCTGATTGGCCTGGGGCTGACCCAGGCACAGGCCGATGCGCGGATCAAACGGTTCAAGCATCACGATGAACAGGTGCTGGAGGCGCAGCACGCGGTGTATGACGATGCGGCGAAGGTGTTGCAGACGGCGCAGGAAGCGCGGGCGGAACTGGCTAAATTGTTTGAGTCGGATCAGTTGGAGGAGCAGGAAGCGGGCAAGGCTTAAGTGGTGTGGCGGCAGGTATGCCGCCATCGCGGGCAAGCCACGCTCCCACAGTAAACTGCATTCCCCTGTGGGAGCGTGGCTTGCCCGCGATGAACGATAACGCGGTGCAATGCCTGGCCCCCACCCGAGCATCAGTTGGAAAACACAAACTGCCCCTTAACCTTTTTCGACCCGACAAACCCCAGGTCCGGGAACAGCAGCGCCTTCAACCAGGCAACATAAAACACCATGGCCAACGTGATCACCACACCCACCACCGTCATCACCGGATCTTCCTCATACCCCTGAAACATCCGCCCGATCTGGCTGACGGTCAGAATCATGTAAAGGGTGTAGACCTGCGCCGAGTTCTTGTAGAAACCCCAGGCAAACGCCAGCGGCACCAGCGCCGCAAACAGGGTGAAAAACACCACGGCACCGGGGCCGATCATCGAACCCAGATAGAATCCGGTGACGGCCCCCAACAAGGCCTGAAGGCAGGTCAGTGCGAGCAGAATGTTGACCTTGAGCGAGTGTTTTTCCCGCAACGCCGGATCCGGCCTGGCGCCGATCCAGTAAGCCAGCACCCGGTCCTTGACCACGCCACCGGAGAACGCCTTGAACGTCGCGGTTTTGGAGTGCCCGGCGTCGAGCGCCGCCATCAGTTGCCGCTTGATTTCCTTTTTGTCCAACGCACGTCTCCCCTTCTTAAAACAACCCAAATCAAAACTTGTAGGAGTGAGCCTGCTCGCGATAGCGGAGTGTCAGTCGCTGCAAACAGTGAACGTTACATCGCTATCGCGAGCAGGCTCACTCCTACAGGCCGAGGCATCTTCGCTTTATTGGGGGCCACAAAGCAAAACGCCGCTTCCACCAGAGGCGGAAGCGGCAGAGGCATGAGCCTCAGCGGATCAATGCATGAACAGGGCGATCAGGATAATGATCGGGATCGGCACGCCAAGAAAGAACAGCAGTAATGAACGCATGATGATTCTCCCGGGTTAGCGGACAGGGGTGGTGGTGACGTAAGTATCGGTTTCCACGTACACAACGGCGTCCCGACGACGACCACCAAAAGTGGCGGCAAGGCTGGCAAAAAACGCGCCGATCAGCAGTGCGATGAACATCCACAGCGACGTCCAGGCGGCGACTTTCGCGGCTTTGTCAGCGGCTTGCTGGGCAGCCAGTTTGGCGTCGGCCACGGCTTTTTGCGTACGGGCATAGACTTCATCGACACGACGTTCGGCGTCGGCCTGAGTCAGGTTGGTGCGTTGGGCGACCATTTGTGCGAGGTAAGTCCGGTCTTCGGCACTCAAGCCGTTGTTGCCCAAGCTGCGCACAAATATGCGCGTTACGGTGCCACGCGCGGCGTCATCGCTGACGGCGGCCGGACGATCGTCACGGAACAGGCTGTCGACGAAATAGCCGTACTGATCGCTATTGGTATTGGCAGCAGCGGTGCCGGCGGCTTGAGTGGCCGCACTGGCTGCCCCGCCGACCATATTGGCCCCGGCTTGCAGGCCGCCACTGATAACACTGCTGACCGAGCCGACCACCAGGGTCGCGGTCACCAGCGTCGCCACGCACCAGGCGAGGAAGCCATGGGCGGTATCACGGAAATACACTTCATCCCCGTGCAGGTAGGCCCACTTGACCCGCAAGCGACCGGCAATGTAACCGCCGGCCCCGGCCGCCAGAATTTGCGTCACCGCCAGCCACACGATGGTTGAAATGCCCAGCCCCTTGGCACTCACACCTTCATTGGCCCACGGCGACACCGCCGAAAAACCCAGGCCGAAACCGAGCAGCACCAGAATCAGCGACAACGCTGCCGCCGCAGCGGCCCCGGCGAAGATCGCCCCCCAGGACACACCCGAGAGCGTGCTCGTTTCTTCTGCGACGGGATAGAAACCATCAGAAGATCTATTCATTGTTGTATCGCTCCAGGCAGGAAAGATGGTGTTACAACTCTTCAAATGCACCATTGCAGTCAGCGTGCCAGTCACGATTTCTAAATTTTTCTTCTATTTTCAATAACCTATAAAGATTGAACTTCCTTTTCTCATGCAATTTGCAAGGAATGCCTCAACCCAGCGGGTTTTCTGCATTGATCAAAATATTCAGTGCATGAAGTTTTATTTAGAAAGACTCCGATCATTTCTTGGCAAAATGCTGCACATCATTGAGAACCGCTAATCAGGCCAGCCCTATGACCCGCATCTTGACTATCGAAGACGACGCCGTGACCGCCCGGGAAATCGTCGCCGAACTGAGCAGCCACGGCCTCGATGTCGACTGGGTCGACAATGGCCGCGAAGGCCTCGAGCGTGCGGTCAGTGGTGACTATGACCTGATCACCCTCGACCGCATGCTGCCGGAGCTCGATGGCCTGGCGATTGTCACCACGCTGCGGACCATGGGCGTGGCCACGCCGATCCTGATGATCAGCGCCCTCTCCGACGTCGATGAGCGCGTGCGGGGGTTGCGCGCCGGCGGTGACGACTACCTGACCAAGCCATTCGCCACCGATGAAATGGCCGCCCGCGTTGAAGTATTGCTGCGCCGCCAGAACACGGTGACCGCTCAGGCCACGACGTTGCGAGTGGCCGACCTGGAACTCAACCTGATCAGCCATGAAGCCAGCCGCGGCGGCCTGTTGCTGACCCTATTGCCGACCGAATACAAATTGCTCGAATTCCTGATGCGCAACACCGGGCAGATTCTGTCGCGTATGATGATTTTCGAAGAAGTCTGGGGCTACCACTTCGACCCCGGCACCAACCTGATCGACGTGCACATCGGCCGTCTGCGCAAGAAAATCGACCCACAAGGCCAGGCCCCACTGATTCGGACCGTGCGAGGCTCGGGTTATGTCATTGCCGAACCCGTCTAAAGGCTGGCGCTCTTCCAGCAGCCGCTTGCTGGCGCTCTACAGTTCGCTGTTCGTGATCTGGAGCGCGATCCTGATGGGCGTCATGTACTACGAAGTGTCCGCTTACCTCGACAACCTGGCCAAGCACTCGCTGATGCAACGCCAGCATCTGTTTTCGCGCTTCCAGGGCGAGCAACTGGTGGACGCCCTCGCCGTCAGCATGACCTTCGACATCCGTGGCATCGACGCCTACGGCCTGTTCGATCACCAGCATCGCTACCTCAGCGGCGCCCTGCGTTTTATCCCCGAAGACTTGCCGCTGGACGGCAAGATTCACATGCTCAAGGATTGTTCCGACTCCGACGACCCGATCCTGCCCGCCGACAGTTGCGACGCGGTAGCGACCCAGACCCGCGACGGTCGCTGGCTGGTGCTGGTGCGTGACAACGGTTCGTTGTTCGCCGTCACCCGGATCATCCTTCATGCGTTGTTCTGGGGCGTGACCTTGACGATCATTCCCGGCATCGCCGGTTGGCACCTGTTGCGCCGACGCCCCCTGCGGCGCATCCGCGCGATCCAGGCCAGTGCCGAAGCCATCATCGCCGGGGATTTGACCCGGCGCCTGCCCTTGTCCAATCGACGCGATGAACTGGACATGCTCGCCACGATCGTCAACGCCATGCTCGAACGCATCGAGCGCTTGATGCACGAGGTCAAGGGAGTCTGCGACAACATCGCCCACGACCTGCGCACCCCGCTGACACGCCTGCGGGCGCAGCTGTACCGGATTCAGCAGCAGGCCGCAGATGACTCGACGCTGGCTGTGCAACTGGATTCAGTGCTCGGTGAAGCGGACACCTTGATGGCACGTTTTCGCGGGTTACTGCGGATTTCCGAACTGGAAGATCGCCAGCGCCGCTCGGGTTTCGTGCAACTGGACCCGGTGCCCTTGCTGCAAGAGCTGCACGATTTCTACCTGCCACTGGCGGAAGAAGGCGAACTGGTTTTCAAGCTGCAATTGCCGGCGTCGCTGCCAGCGCTTAATGGGGATCGGGCGTTGTTGTTCGAAGCCGTGGCGAATCTGCTGAGCAACTCGATCAAGTTCACACCGCCGGGGGGCGAGGTGATTTTGCGTGGGGTGAGTGAAGGCGGGTTTACGCGGATCGAAGTGCTGGATTCCGGCCCCGGGATTGCGGAGGCCGAGCGCGAAGCAGTGTTTCAGCGGTTCTATCGCGCCGAGGGTGGAAATCAGAAAAGCGGGTTTGGTTTGGGATTGTCGATTGTGGCGGCGATTGCCGGTTTGCATGGGTTTGCGCTGGAGGTGGGTAGCAGCGAACTCGGTGGCGCGCGGTTGGTGCTGGATTGCAAAAACCCGGCCCTGACACAACCTCTGTAGCAGCTGCCGAACGCAGCCTCGCAGGCTCGACAGCTGCTACAAGGTTTAAGCGTACTGACTAAGCCGGGTAGTTGGCCCGCAACGCCTGCAGCCCACCCTGATAAATCCCGTCGAACAACGCCACCACTTCCTCCTCACTCACCCCCACAGGCGTAAACCGACCCGACCACGTCACCCGAGCCCCCTGCCCCTGCGCTTCAACCTTGATCGTCGCCAGATACGCAGTAGCCGGAAATGGCGCCTGCTCAATCGAATAGCTGTACGTCTTGCCGGCGTTATCAAACGCCTCAAGCCGCTCAACGATCACCGCGCCATCCGCGGTTTTCAGGCTGCGCACCCGCCCGCCTTCGCTCAGTTCGCTTTGCGGAATGAACGGCAGCCAGTCTGGCAGCGAGTTGAAGTCGCCGATCAATTGCCACACTTCGTCGGCCGAAGCCGGGATCTCAATAGTCGCTGATGCAGTTGCCATGTATTCCTCTCTGTTAAAAAAAATCAGATTGCCATGCTGTCGACAACACCGCCATCAACGCGCAATGCCGCGCCGGTGGTGGCCGAGGACAGCGGGGAAGCAATGTAGGCCACCAGGTTCGCCACCTCCTCGACATCCGCCACACGCTGGATGATCGACGTCGGCCGCGCCTTGCGCACAAACGCATCGGCTTCTTCGCGTATACCCCGACCGGAGGCGGCGGTGGCGTCCTTGAGCATTTGCTCCAGGCCATCGGTGAGCGTCGGGCCGGGCAGGATCGCATTGACTGTCACACCGGTGCCCGCCAGCCGTTTGGCCAGGCCATGGGAGACTGCCAGGTTGGCGCTTTTGGTCACGCCATAGTTGAGCATGTCAGCCGGGATCGAGATGCCGGATTCCGAGGACACGAAGATCACCCGGCCCCAACCCTGCTTGACCATGTCCGGCACGTAATGCCGGGACAGACGCACGCCGGAGATCACGTTGACCTCATAAAAGCGTGTCCACTCGCTGTCTGGCGTGTCGAAAAAATCCACGTCGTTAAAGATGCCGAGGTTGTTCACCAAAATGTCCGCACGCGGTTCGGCGGCGAACAGCACCTCGGCGCCTTCGGCAGTGCCCAGGTCCGCGGTCAGGCCACGCAACTGCGCGCCCGGCACGCGCTGACGAATGCTCGCCAGTGCCTGTTCGACCTTGGCCGTCTCCCGGCCGATCACCACCACCGTGGCGCCGGACTCGGCCAACGCCTTGCTGATGCCCAGGCCAATGCCCGCGGTGCTGCCGCTGACAATGGCGAGTTTTCCACTCAGATCAATCTTCATGCTCTAACTCCTGTGATCGGCAATGGCGCGCGCTCGGAGATCAGTTTTGCCTCACGCATCGCCTGCCAGAACGCGGCGGGAATGACCGCCGACAGCGCGGCAACGTCTTCAGCAATACGCTCCGGACGGCTGGAACCTGGAATCACCGCCGCCACCGCCGGGTTGGCCAACGAGAACTGCAAGGCCGCTGCTTTTATGTCGACACCGTGCGCGGCGGCGATGCGTTTGATGTGCTCGACTTTGTTGATAATCGCCGGGTTGGCTTTCTGGTATTCGAAGTGCGTACCGCCGGCCAGAATGCCCGAGCTGTAAGGACCACCGACCACGATCTCGACGTTCTGCGCCAGGGCTGCGTCCATCAGGCGTTGCAACGCGCGGTCGTGGTCGAGAAGAGTGTAGCGACCCGCCAGCAGAAAACCGTCCGGTTGTGCTTCGGTCAGATCAAGGGTCAGTTCGCACGGCTCGACCTTGTTCACGCCCAGGCCCCAGCCCTTGATCACGCCTTCTTCGCGCAAGCGGGTCAGTACTTTGAACGCGCCGGTGCGGGCCTGGTTGAAGTACTCCAGCCATTGATCGCCGTAGAAATCCTGCGCGATGTCATGCACCCAGACGATGTCCAGACGGTCGGTTTGCAGACGCTTGAGGCTGTCCTCGATGGAGCGCATCGTCGCGTCGGCGCTGTAGTCGTTGACGATCTTGTTCGGGAGGCCGTGCTCGAACACCCCGCTCTTCTCGCCCAGGTCACGGGCCGCCGTGTCTTCGACTACATCCAGAATGACCCGGCCGACTTTGCTACTCAGCACATAGTCGTCACGGTTGTATCGGGACAGCGCGGCGCCCAAACGGATTTCCGACAGACCCGAACCATAGAACGGCGCGGTGTCGAAGTAACGCACGCCGGCATCCCAGGCGGCGTGCACGGTAGCGAGCGCCTCATCTTCAGGAATGGCGCGGAACATGTTGCCCAAGGGGGCGGTGCCGAAACCCAGCGCGCCGGGCAGTTTGTCTTTCAAGCTCATGATTCAATCCTCGTCAGTTTCAGTGGCCAGTGGCCTGACCGTTGAGCAGATCCTAGATTGCGACGGTCGGACCGTCCAAGACATAATGTGCAGCACTTGAGTCCCCAGAGGTCTGACATGATCGACATCCGCCAATTGCGCTACTTCGTCGCCGTCGCCGAAGAAGAACACGTCGGTCGCGCCGCCGAACGCCTGCACATTTCCCAGTCACCGCTGAGCCGGCAAATCGCCCAACTCGAAGAACGCCTGGGGCTGACCCTGTTCGAACGCAGCCAACAACGCATTCGCCTGACCCGCGACGGCCAGACCTTCCTCGCCGAAACCCGCGCCCTGCTGACCCACGCCAGTCGCCTGGAATCCCTCGGCAAACGCCTCGGTCGCGGTGAAGAAGGCGGTTTGTGCGTCGGTTACATCGAAAACGCCATGCACGCCGGCGTGTTGCCAAATGCCCTGCGTGTGTTGCGGGTCGAGCGGCCGAACGTGCATGTCGCGCTGTACAACCTGCGCTCTACTGAACAGCTTGAAGGCCTGCGCCAGCGCAGCCTCGACATCGCACTGGTCAGCGAACCACCGGCCAAAAACGATCCGGATCTGCTGGGCTTTCAAGTGCTGGACGACCCGATGCTGCTGGCATTGCCTGAGCATCATCCATTGGCCAACCAGACGACATTGACCCCGGCCGACCTCGCCGATCAAGAGTGGATCGGCGTGCAGCACCACCAGAATGTCAGTAACCGCGAAGACTTCGTCAGCGCCTGCATTCGCGCCGGCTTCACCCCGGACATCCGCATGGAAGCCACCGGCCCCTTCACTGCCATGGCCCTGGTGGCCTCGGGACTGGGCATTGCGATGATTCAGAAAGGCTTGAGCCGCAATGCACCGCCGGGTGTGGTGCTGCGGGAAGTGCCGTGGATTGCCCTCACCCGCCCCCTGTGGGCGGCGTGGCACCGGATCAATTTGCGGCCGTTGGTGGAGACGTTCCGCAAGGTATTGACTGAGGCGCCGCCCGCCTGAGCCGACATGATCTGTATCTGACACACCGTAATCGCGAGCAGGCTCACTCCTACAATTGTTCTGTGTTGATCACAAATAGTGAGTCCACAAAAATCCCTGTGGGAGTGAGCCTGCTCGCGATGAGGCCCGAACAAACACTGCAAAATTCAAGGTCAACTTGACCAGTGTGGCGAGGGAGCTTGCTCCCGTTCGGCTACGCAGTAGTCGTAAAACCTTTGCCGCGGCGTGCCTGATAGAACGCGTCACCAGTGAGTGGGGCCGCTGCGCTGCCCACCGGGAGCAAGCTCCCTCGCCACAGGACCTCGCCTCGCCGTAGATCAGCGTTAGCTTTGTGGATCGACTTTATCCAGCATGCGGTTCACCGCCAGTTCGCCCGACATCATGGAATGCGGAATGCCTGGCAGGGATTGTGTAGCCTCGCAGAGTGTCTGGAGATGTGTGTTAAACATCGCTGTTTAATGGCTAATCCCGGATTGATGCTTTACTTAATAAACTTCAAACGACAGAGATAAATAAATGCGTTCCCTTTTCCAGCTATCCCCTTTTCCAGCTATTTTCCAGCTGTTTTATTATTTTTTGCTGGCATTGTATAAACCGCTTAAAAAATCTTTATATGAGTAAAGATTGCCTTCTCCGTCCAGGTAAATTCCATTTTTTAAATCGTTTAAAATTGTAAAGGCGTAATTTTTATCGTCTAAGAGTGTCGAACCTTCTGGGAATCGGTGCGAGTAGGTGCTGTTTTTCTGGCTGATTATATGGTCTACGCAGTTTTCTTCTGAAAGAATGAATGATCGATTTAGAGGAATCCCTCGTTTTACCCGAGTATCTCCTATCGCTGCTATGGCAGCATCTATAGCAGTGATTGCAATATCTATTTTCTCGCCTGATGTCGCTGGGTAGGCACCAGTTAATACATCAGTCCACCTTAAATCGCGCACAGAAGCTTCGTCAAATTTTGGATTGATTTCGAAGGACTCATTGCCCGACATGATATTAGTTCCGAGGACAAGGTCAATCCGGTCGTTTTTTTTATCTGTCACGATAGGCTCCAATTATAAGGAGATAATTAGGTCTTGTTGCCTTTCTGGCGGAAAATAGACGCGCAAGAAAAGTTGATCACTCATACGACTTATTCTTTTGCTACGTAAATAAATATAGAACTGCATGTACGAATTGGCACCTGTAACAAATAACAGTTTTTAAGAATTTTTGGCTATAGGTTTTAGCAAAAAGGTGACAGGCCTGAAGGCACTTACTTAACACGGTAATCGCTGAGATGAGGCTGGGGGAGACTTCTGTGCCGTACATCTCCTCCAGGTGCCCCTGAATTTCCCGCACGGTCATGCCTCGGGCGTACAGCGAGATGACTTTGTCGTCGAAGCCCGTCCAGTGTGTCTGGTGTTTGGAGACGAGTTGGGGTTCGAACATGCCCTGGCGGTCACGGGGAATCTCCAACGGTAGCTCGCAAAAGTTCCGCGCTGATCGCACTGAATCACCGCGAGGTGAATCCAGAACAGCCCGCCATCTCCCCCATCCTGCTGCGTACAACCCAGATTAACTTTATTAATGTTCCTGGCGTCAGGAAAACCACATACTTTAATTTGGCTATCTCAGATATTACAAAACACCATAAAAACTGTCACTTATTACAGTTAAATACTGAATTTAAACACGCTAAAGTCATCATCACGGTTCGCAATTTAGCCTCGTGCTGAACCATCAGGAACCGGCTCCTAAATTAACCCTCAATCGATGAGGTAATACCATGCCAAACTTTACAGGAACGGTTGAGTCTTTCCGTGAGTCCAATCCGACTCCAAACCCTCATATCGACACCACGATTTATTCCATTACGATCATCCCTGATGACGGTGGGAAAGCCATAAGCATTACAGAAAGTCGGAAAGGACGAACTTATAACAAGGGACAAAAAATAACTTACTCTGGCACCCTGGGCCCCAAAGGCGAAATGCTCTACAGCATCCATCATTGATATTCTAATCTTAAGAAAAAGCAAACATTGAGAACGAGCTTGAATTAAATCATCCTTATTAACCGCCGTATATGCGCGACCTGCGGGCCCAACAAGGCATAACAGCAATAAGGAAGCGGAATCATTTATTCCTAATTACTGTGACATACAAAAAAAACGACAAAAAAGGCGACAGACCTGTTTACCAAATAGATCTGTCACCTTTTAACTAGTGAGTCCAGAAAAATCCCTGTGGGAGTGAGCCTGCTCGCGATGAGGCCCGAACAAACACTGCAAAATTCAAGGTCAACTTGACCAGTGTGGCGAGGGAGCTTGCTCCCGTTCGGCTACGCAGTAGTCGTAAAACCTTTGCCGCGGCGTGCCTGATAGAACGCGTCACCAGTGAGTGGGGCCGCTGCGCTGCCCACCGGGAGCAAGCTCCCTCGCCACAGGACCTCGCCTCGCCTTAGATCAGCGTTAGCTTTGTGGATCGACTTTATCCAGCATGCGGTTCACCGCCAGTTCGCCCGACATCATGGAATGCGGAATGCCTGGCAGGGATTGTGTAGCCTCGCAGAGAAACATCGCTGTTTAATGGCTAATCCCGGATTGATGCTTTACTTAATAAACTTCAAACGACAAAAAAGGTGGCAGATCTATTTGCTAGATATATCTACCACCTTCTTAGTCTACGACTTGGAGACTACGTTGACACGCATTGGATACGTATGAAGGACGTGGTGGAACAATTCAGCGCCAAAACGCGCGAGTTAAAGGCGTCGTTCAATAACACACTGGACTGCGAGCCAGCGTGTTTTCAAACGCAAGCCATTACACTTAGCTAGCTCGTACGACCACCATTTTTATAGTTATCCCAAATCCATTGAGGGGTGTCATCCCCAGGAGGCTTCGGAGTGTAAGTCGGCGGCTCGACGGCACGTTTCCCACTGGGAATTTCTATCAGAAGATCATTATAGCGTTGTTCGGAGTCTACATTTCGTTCTATAACAACTGCCATAGCCGCATTCATATCCCAGACATCTATGCGCTCATCATAAACAATACTACAAGCCAACATATCGTCAAGCTTTCTATCAATCGCCATAACAACCTCCACAATTATTAAAGTAAGCTGCCATGCAAAGTTAAATCAAACTCAAAATATCAACACCTGCGATAAATGACAGTAATTAAGAACAGTTTGCTATTAACGTTATTACTTTTCGCCTCAAAAAAAGGATTGTAGGGGCTCGCTTCTGCGTGGGAGTGCCTCAAGGGACGCTCCGCGCTCCAGCTTCAGAAGGACGCGGAGCGTCCCGGGCTGCATTCCCACGCAGAGCGTGGGAACGATCAGTGCAGTAGTGGCATTAGCCATGCGGGTCGACGTTATCCAGCATCCGATTCACCGCCAGTTCGCCCAACATCACGGAGTTTTGAATGCCCAGCAGGGTATGGCGCTGAGTGCCGTTCAACTGCCCGGCGAAGTCGCTCAACATCACACTCGCTGACACCAATGTCTCGCAGGCGTTGACCAGCAGGGTTTCGTGATCGGTGTCGTGCCCTACAAAGTAGAGGGTACTGGGTTTACGCGGGGTGTCTTTGGGGATGACCGGTTTGAGGTAGTAGTCGAGGGCGCGGTCGGCGGCGGTGTTGAGCTTTTTGGAATCGGCGGATTCGTAGGGGGAAACGTCGTCGGTGTCGGTTTCTGGCGGGTTGGGTGTGATCTTGAACATAGTGAAACTCCTACAATCAATGGAGCCACCTGAACCTGTCGCTAAACAAGAAAGGGTGGCGGCTGTACACAGGTTAGCGAACCGGGTGTAGGCGCCCGGCAGACCCGAAGGTCTCCCGCGCACAGCCGCCATGACATCAATCGCAGAGATGAACATTCTGCAAGAGAGTTTGGAGCGCTGTTGCGCCTACAAAGGTTCGGGTCGCTAAACCCGATCGCTGATTTGTCAGCGACCCGCAAACGATAGAGTCCCGGCCCAAGGCGCACAAGCCGGCGGATTCTGGCGCAGTCGTAGGCAATGGCGCAAGGTTGTGTAGCCTCGCAGAGTGTCTGGAGATGTGTGTTAAACATCGCCGTTTAATGACCCTCTCAGGTTTGATGCTTTACTGAACAGACCCTCAAAATCCTGCGAGCCTCCAACATGAACCGCAACGACCTGCGCCGTGTGGACATGAACCTGCTGGTGATTTTCGAAACCCTGATGTTCGAGAAAAACCTCACCCGCGCCGGGGAGAAGCTGTTCCTCGGCCAACCCGCCGTCAGCGCCTCACTGGCCAAATTGCGCGACTTGTTCGACGACCCGCTGTTGGTGCGCAACGGCCGTACGCTGGAGCCGACCCTGCGCGCCTTGGCGATCCTCAAGGAACTGCAACCGGCGATGGACACCATTTCCGGCGCGGTCAGCCGGGCCAAGGATTTCGACCCGTCCACCAGCCGTGATGTGTTTCGCATCGGCCTGTCCGACGACGCTGAGTTCGGCTTGTTTCCGCCGTTGCTCAAGCAGATTCGCGAGGAAGCGCAGAACGTCGTGGTAGTGGTGCGGCGGGTGAATTTTCTGCTGATGTCGTCGATGCTCGCCAGCGGCGAGATTTCTGTCGGGATCAGTTACACCACGGAACTGCCAGCCAACGCCAAGCGCAAGAAATTGCGCGACTTGAGCGTAAAAATCCTGCGCGGCGACGACCGCCCCGGTGTTCTGACACTGGATGAATTCTGCGAAAGACCTCATGCGCTGGTGTCGTTTTCCGGGGACTTGACCGGGGCCATCGATAACGACTTGGCGCGCATCGGTCGTTCGCGGCGGGTAGTGCTGGCGGTGCCGCAGTTTGCCGGATTGCGCTCATTACTGGCCGGCACCGATTTGCTCGCCTCGGTGCCGGATTATGCCGCGTGTGCGCTGATCGAAGGCAGCAGCCAGTTGCGGGCCGACGACCCGCCGTTTGATATCGTGCTGTCCGAACTGTCCATGGTCTGGAACGGCGTCAACGATAACGACCCGGCAGAACGCTGGTTGCGCTCGAAAATTGCACAGTACATGGCGGCTCCACTGCCGGGGCATGCGGCGACTTAAAAGCGGTCGGCTGGGTTTCGCGCAGGTACACCGGCAAGTCCGTGACCGGTGGCATGGCCGGGATTTCGAAGTACATCTGGATCACCCAGCCACGGTGATAGCTGGCGTGGTTGACCACGTGCATCAGTATCGCGCCAGCGCTCATGGTGCCGCTTTCGCCAGAGACAAACGTGAATTCAACGGGTTTATCCAGCGACGTTTCGGTCTGGCTTTCGCTCCAGTCGCAATACCAGTGATCAATCTCCCGTTGCGCCATGCGCAGTTCGGCAAGGTCGGCGTGCAACAGATCATGCGACGTTTTGAAGCCGTGGCCTCGGCCTTCGAGGTGGGCCTGCCAGATGCAGTCCACGACGTAGATGTGGTTCAGGGTGCCGATCATGTTCTTGAACACCGACACGCGATCTTTACTGACCTCACCCGCCGGCAATGTGGCCAGGCTGTCAAAGAGGCGCTGGTCGGCCCAGTTTTTGTAATCGGCAAGCATGCGGGCAGTGCGTACGTTGATCATCAGAGGTCTCCCATGGTGATGGGCGCACTGCAAAGCATAGCCCTCATGGCTCCGGGCATCGCAACGACTGATAACCGGCACCTGCGCTTCGTGCCCCGTTGTAGCATCTGACGAGCACCGCGAGGCTGCGTTCGGCTCGTCAGCTGCTACGGGTTTGCGTAAGGCGCTGCACCACCCGCTCGGCCAGTGCCAGGCAACTGGTCAGGCCCGGTGACTCGATGCCGAACAGGTTCACCAGTCCCGGCACGCCATGTTCGGCCGGACCGCTGATGATGAAATCCGCTGCAGGTTCGGTCGGACCGGTGATTTTCGGGCGAATGCCGCTGTAGGCCGGTTGCAGGCCGTTATCGGGAAGACCGGGCCAGTAACGGCGGATCGCCTCGTAAAATCCATCGGCGCGGCGCGAGTCCACGCGGTAATCGACCTGATCGACCCATTCGACGTCCGGCCCGAAACGTGCCTGGCCGCCGAGGTCGAGGGTCATGTGCACGCCAAGCCCGGCACTTTCCGGCGCCGGATAGACCAGATGCCGGAACGGCGCGCGGCCGCTGAAACTGAAATAACTGCCCTTGCACAATCGGGCCACTGGAACGTGCTGCGAGGGCAACCCTTTGATCCGGCTCGCCACGTCAGGCGCTGAAAGCCCGGCGCAATTGATCAACTCACGGCAACTCAGGGGCATGGGTTGCGCACCGCCGATGACCAGATCAAAACCGTGTGCCTTACAACGAGCGGATTCCAGCGGTGTATGAAAGGCAATCGACATCCCGCTGGCTTCCCCATCCGCCTGAAGCGCGAGCATCAACGCATGGGAATCGACAATTCCCGTAGAAGGTGACCAGAGCGCGGCGACGCAGGACAGTGCCGGTTCAAGCGCTCGGGCCTGCGCTGCATCCAGCCACTGCAAATCATCGACGCCATTCCGTCGCCCTTGTTCCAACAATGCCCGCAACGCCGCGCACTGGTTGTCATCGGTGGCCACGACCAGCTTGCCCAGGCGCTGATAATCAACCCCGCGCGCATCGCAGAAGGCATACAACCGTTGCTTGCCTTCAACGCACAACTGCGCCTTGAGGCTACCGGTCGGGTAGTAAATACCGGCGTGAATCACCTCCGAGTTGCGCGAGCTGATGCCCACGCCAATCCCCTCGCCGGCTTCGATCAGGATCACTTCCCGCCCGGTCCCAGCCAGCGCCCTGGCAACCGCCAGCCCGACCACGCCGGCCCCAACCACTACGCAGTCGGTATCGATGCTCGATTGTCCTGTGCTCATTTTCAAACCGGCCCTCGCTGCACGCCTTCACATGAATGACAACTTACTGTCATTTGGCTGAACTCAATAATCAAATGTGCAACTTTTCCATTTAATACACTATTAATCGGGCCTTTAAGGTTGACGGACTTCACCTCGCTGAGTAAATTGCCCGGGCCTTCGACGAAGGCCCTTTTTCAATTCACTACGGAATCCAATGGACACAGTATCTAGTCGCTGTCGGGTTGCTGCGAAACTGCAGAATCTGGCACATAACCCAGAAAATGACGGGACTCGACTTTTCGGTCGGGTGAGCTGCGCTAGAGCTTGATGCTCCACCGTAACTTGCCTCACCGGTGTCCGTCCGGTCCAGAGGCATGTTATGAACTTCAACACCATCGTAATGCCCGGCGTACGCGCCTTTGCTTCGACCATGCGGGTCAAGCCCTGCCGTGAGCCTACGCTCGCGAAGCGCGCCATTGCGCCGTTTTCCAGCCCTTCGTCCACTTCCAAGGCACATCCGCGTGCCAACTGGCGCGTCTGCCCGATGACGGGTCGACTTCAGCAACGCTGGAACCTGGACGACAGCCAGGAACCACCGAGTCGACGCATCGCGCGTCGCGTCCGGCTGCGAAGCCGAGCCTGACAAACCGCACATTCAGTTGATTTGAAGGCACTTTAAAGTCCTTCCTTCAACGGTTTCCTGACAAGGGAAACCGACAACTTCTTATTGCCTTTTATAACACACGTTAATTGGAGTTAGTTATGGACGAAGCCAGTAGACGGTTCGCTGCCTATCACTTCCCTATTGATAGCCAGCGAACGTTAAAACAACAAACCAATACTTCTGACATCGATCGCTTGTTTGCGGCTCGACATACATTCGCTCGCCTGTAGTTGGGTGAGCCGGCTGTGTGTCGTGCCGCCAGTCAGCGGCAGGAGCACACGCGATGACCACCGTAAAAACCCCGAATACCCGCGCCAAAGGTGCCAGCAGCGACAACGCCAAACTGTCGATGCGCGCCGCACGAGAAGCCCAGAACGGCCTCGCCATCACCCTCGCCAACCTCAATGCAACCCCGGACGGCCTCACCGAACTGGAAGTCGAGGGCCGTCTGGCGCGTGGGGGCTACAACGAAGTGGCCCACGACAAGCCGCCTCACGCCCTCGTCCAGCTGCTCAAAGCCCTGAACAATCCTTTCATCTATGTACTGCTGACCCTGGCTGGCATCAGTTTCTTCACCGATTACTGGCTGCCGATCAGCCAGGGTGAAAGCGACGACGCCGACCTGACCAAGGTCATTATCATCATGACCATGGTTACCTTGAGCAGCCTGCTGCGGTTCTGGCAGGAATACCGCTCGGCCAAGTCGGCCGAAACCCTCAAGGCCATGGTGCGCACCACCGCCACCGTGTTGCGGCGCGGGCAACGTGGCCAGGAGGCGACGCTTCGTGAAGTACCGATGCGCGAGCTGGTGGCCGGCGACATCGTGCAACTCAGCGCCGGTGACATGATCCCGGCGGATATCCGCCTGATCGAATCCCGCGACCTGTTCATCAGCCAGGCCGTGCTCACCGGCGAAGCCTTGCCGGTGGAGAAATACGACACCTTGGGCAACGTCGCCCAGAAGTCCGCTACCGGCAACGCCGCCGATCAATCGAACCTGCTCGACCTGCCAAACATCTGCTTCATGGGCACCAACGTGGTCAGCGGCACCGCCAAAGCCGTGGTGGTCGCGACTGGCTCGCGCACTTACTTCGGTTCGCTGGCCAAAGCGATTGTCGGCTCGCGGGTGCAAACGGCGTTCGACCGTGGGGTGAACAGTGTCAGCTGGCTGTTGATCCGTTTCATGCTGGTGATGGTGCCGATCGTGTTCCTGCTCAACGGCTTTTCCAAGGGCGACTGGAGCGACGCGTTTCTGTTTGCGCTGGCGGTCGCGGTCGGCCTGACCCCGGAAATGCTGCCGATGATTGTCAGCGCCAACCTCGCTAAAGGCGCGATGGCCATGGCCAAGCGCAAAGTGGTGGTCAAGCGCCTCAACGCGATCCAGAACTTCGGTTCGATGGACGTGCTGTGTACCGACAAGACCGGCACCCTGACCCAGGACAAGATCATTCTCGAGCACCACGTCGACAGCCATGGCCGGCGCGACGATGTGATCCTCGAACTGGCGTGGCTCAACAGCCATCACCAGAGTGGTTTGAAAAACCTGATGGATCAGGCGGTGGTGCAATTTGCCAACAGCAACACGAAGTTCCGTGTGCCATTCGCCTACAGCAAGGTCGATGAATTGCCATTCGACTTCGTCCGTCGGCGCCTGTCGATCATCGTCAAGGACAGCCGCGACGACCACTTGATGGTGTGCAAAGGCGCGGTCGAGGAAATGCTGTCCATCGCCAGTCACCTCCATGAAAACGGCAGCGTCGTCGCCCTCGATGATCAACGCCGCAAAGACCTGCTGGCCCTGGCCAACGAGTACAACGAAGACGGCTTCCGCGTGCTGCTGGTCGCCACCCGCGAGATCCCGACAGCACAGAGCAAAAACCAGTACACCACCGAGGATGAGCGCGAACTGGTGATTCGCGGCTTCCTGACCTTCCTTGATCCACCGAAGGAAACCGCTGGCCCAGCCATTGCGGCGCTACGGGACATGGGCGTGACGGTCAAGGTGCTGACCGGCGACAACGCGGTCGTCACTTGCAAGATCTGCCGCGACGTCGGCCTGGAACCGGGCACCCCGCTGCTCGGCCAGGACATCGAAAGCATGGACGACACCACCCTCAAGCTGCGCGTCGAAGAACGTACGGTGTTCGCCAAGCTGACGCCGCTGCAAAAGTCGCGGGTGCTGAAGGCGTTGCAGGCCAACGGTCATACCGTGGGTTTCCTCGGCGACGGTATCAACGATGCCCCCGCCCTGCGCGATGCCGACGTCGGCATTTCGGTGGACAGCGGCACCGACATTGCCAAGGAATCGGCCGATATCATCCTGTTGGAAAAGAGCCTGATGGTGCTCGAAGAAGGCGTGCTCAAGGGCCGCGAAACCTTCGGCAATATCATGAAGTACCTGAACATGACTGCCAGTTCCAACTTCGGCAACGTGTTCTCGGTGCTAGTGGCCAGTGCGTTCATTCCGTTTCTGCCGATGCTGTCGATTCACCTGCTGCTGCAAAACCTCATGTACGACATCTCTCAGCTGGCGCTGCCGTGGGACAAGATGGACAAGGAATTCCTCAGCAAACCGCGCAAGTGGGACGCGAAGAACATCGGCCGTTTCATGCTGTGGATCGGGCCGACGTCATCGGTGTTCGACATCACCACGTTTGCGCTGATGTGGTACGTGTTCGCCGCCAATAGTGTGGAAATGCAGGGCCTGTTCCAGTCCGGCTGGTTCATCGAAGGGCTGCTGTCGCAGACGCTGGTGGTGCACATGCTGCGCACGCAAAAGATCCCGTTCTTCCAGAGCACGGCGGCATTGCCGGTGATTCTGATGACCGGGCTGGTGATGGTGCTGGGCATCTACATTCCGTTCTCGCCACTGGGCACGCTGGTCGGTTTGCAGCCATTACCGTGGGCGTATTTCCCTTGGCTGGTCGGCACCTTGCTCAGCTACTGCGTCTTCGCGCAGGTCATGAAAACCCTCTACATCCGCCGCTTCAAGCAGTGGTTCTGATTTGAGCCACCCCCTGTAGGAGTGAGCCTGCTCGCGATGGCATCAGCACATTCAACATCCGTGTTGACTGACACACCGCTATCGCGAGCAAGCTCGCTCCCACAGGTTTTTGTGGTTGGATTTTCAATCAATGCAACACGGAATAAGGAGAGTTCTCATGTCGGGAACGACTCTACTGGTCAACCTCGCAGGTGCCATCGCATTGCTGCTGTGGGGCACTCACATGATTTCTTCGGCGTTGCTGCGCGGCTTTGGTTCGCCGTTGCGCCAGTGGCTCGGCCACCACCTGAACAACCGCTGGATGGCGTTGCTGTCGGGGATCGGCATCACCGGCCTCCTGCAAAGCAGCACCGCCGTCAGCCTGATGGCGACCTCGTTCACCGCCGCCGGCACCCTCGCGCTCGCCCCGGCGCTGGCGATGATGCTGGGCGCCAATTTCGGTTCGACCCTGGTGGTGCAATTGCTCAGCCTCGACCTGTCGATGCTCATGCCACTGATGCTACTGACGGGGTTGATCGTCTTTCGCCTGCGCGATGACTCACGCTTTGAAAGTATCGGCTGTGCGCTGATCGGCCTGGGGCTGATGCTGCTGGCCCTGCACATGCTCGGTTCAACCCTGGCGCACGTCGAAACCACGCCAGTGTTTCAACTGATCATGCAAAGCCTGGACGGCGACCTGCTGATTGCCCTGCTGGTGGCGCTGCTGCTCACCTGGCTCTGCCATTCCAGCGTGGCCGTGGTGTTGCTGATCGTCTCGCTGGCCGCGACCGGCATGCTCTCCGCGACCACCCTGGTGGCGTTGGTCCTGGGTGTAAACATTGGCGGGACCTTGCCGTCAGTGATCAACGCTGGATCGAGCGTCGGTCGACGTTTGCCGCTGGGTAATCTGCTGGTGCGGGTGGTCGGTGCGCTGGCGGTGTTGCCGTTTGCCAGGGAGCTGGCCGAGACGAACCTGAATCCGACGACACTGGTGGTGGTCCTGCACAGCGGTTTCAATCTGTTGTTGGCGCTGGTGTTCATCGGTTTGACCGACGTACTTGCCAATGCCCTGACCCGGCTGCTGCCGGATCCGGTGCGGGAAGTCGATCCCGGCATGCCGCACTATCTGGACGAGGCCGGCCTGGACGTGGCCAATATCGGTTTGTCCAACGCGGCCCGGGAAGCGCTGCGCATGGTCGATATGTTCTCGGCGATGCTCGGGCGCCTGTTGCAGCTGTTCCACACCTCGGCGCCGACCTGTGTCGACGACGTACGACGCATCGATCAATCCCTGGACCTGCTCAGCGCAGCGATTCGTGCCTATCTGGCCGACATCGGCAAGGAAGGCCTCAGCGACGACGATGCCGATCGCGCCCAGGAAATCCTCCTGTTCGTGATCAACCTCGAACACGCGGCGGACATTCTCTCCAGCAGCCTCGCGCAATTGGCGATGCGCAGGGTGCGCCGTGGCGAACAGTTCTCGGCGTTCGAGCTGGGCAACATCGCCCCGCTGCACGACGCCTTGCTGGAAAGCCTGAGCCTGGCGATCAGCGTATTCCTGCGCGAAGACATCGCCATCGCCCATCAACTGATCAGTCGCAAGGAAACCGTCAGACAGTTGGAAGCGCACGCCAGCCGTGAGCATTTTCGCAAACTGCAGGATGACAAAAACACCTGGGCCGAGTCCGGAGACCTCTTCCAACGCGTGCTGCGCGATTACCGCCGCGTGCACCACCACATCGCCGCCCTCGCCTATCCCTTGCTTGAACGCGTCGGTGAGCGAGTGATCGAGAACAACGATCCGGCGAAGGAAACCCCGTCATGCGCCTGCTGATTTGTGCGGGACGCCATTACGCCGACAGCGGCCATTGCCGACGGGTGCTCGACGCCTTCCAACGCGCGCACCCGGTGCGTGTGCTGATCCATGGCGGTAACCGGCATCTGGGCGGCGAAATCGAAGAATGGGCGCGAGAACAAGGCATCGACCTTGTGCGTTACCCGCCTAACTGGCAGCGCCACGGCAAGTCAGCAGAGCGCTTGCGCAACCACTTCATGTTGCGCGACAGCCGACCGGACGTGGTGATCGCCCTGCCCGGCGGCGAAGACACCGAAGAGCTGCTCGCCCAAGCCCGGGCGGCCGGTTTGCAAACCCTGTCGCTTGCCACCCCCGCACGCCCTGTGTAGCAGCTGTCGAGCCCGGACGCAGCCTCGCCGGGGCTCGACAGCTGCTACAGGGGTGTGCGGTTAAAAGGGGGCTGCTTTTCAAATGAAAACTTCGAGGTAAACCTCATGCAGAAACCGACTCGTGAATTCATGTCTTTTGTGCGCAACCTGCCACCCGTACAAGGTCGAAGGGTGCGGCGCAATCTGTGGTTCGTCAGTATCACCCTGAGCCTGATCGCACTCCTGACAGTGATGTCCAAAGCCAAAGCGGCCGGCGGTGCGTACGTGGTGGATGATGCCGCGATCAATGCACCGGGCGAATGCAACATCGACACCTGGTACCAGAGCGGTCGCCATAATCACTCATCGAGCAACGCATCGTTGTCCCAGGACTGCACGTTGAAGGGGCTGCCCACCCTGCAACTCGGCGCGGCCATTGCGCACAGTCGCGATGACGCAGACTCGGAAACTCAACTGAGCCCGCAGTTCAAGACCTCACTGTTTGCGCGAGAAGATCTCGGTCTTGAATGGGCGCTGGCAGGCACGGCGCATTTCGCTTTCAACCGGGCACACGTTTTCGATGGCAGCGAATTGAACCTTCCGTTCACCTACCAGCCGATTCGAGCACTGCGCCTGAACCTCAACACGGGATGGGCTCAGGCCTATGACGACGGGGCACAACACCATCGTTGGACCTGGGGCACCGGCGTCGAATACGACCTGGCCCGGTCACTGACGCTGATTGCCGAACGCTATGGCCAACGAGGTGCTGAACAGGCGTGGCAGGCCGGTCCACGGTTTCACCTTGGCGAGCGTATCGACGTTGATGTGGTGGCGGGACGCAATCTGACAGGGGAACGTGATCAGTGGCTGACCACCGGAGCAATTGTGCGTTTTTGAACGAAATTTTTCGGTCAAGGAACTCCTGGCGCTCGCCGCGCATCCTAAACTATGAGGTACTTCCTATTTGCTTCACGCTTTCAGAGGACACCGTCATGCGCCGTCTGATTATCATCTCTTCCCTGATGCTGTGTTTACCCTTCGGCTCGGCTATGGCCAAAGTGGATGCGGGCGATGTTGCCACGTCGGCCGGGGTCTCCGCTTCGCTGTACTCGACCTTCAAGGACCATAAACTCATGATTCCCGCGCGGGATGACGCTTCCAGCTTCGTGGCCAGTGGTGGTGCTATTCGCGGGGTTTATCTGGAATCGGTGCTGAAAAAAATCCGTCAGGACAATCCCGGACTCAACGCCACCGATGAAGACCTGGCTCGCGCCATCCTGATCCAGGAAGGCGATGCTGCCGGCCAATAAAGTCCGTGAAAACAGCGGTGGGGCTTGTGACACCTGGAGTGCGTTTACAGCCCTACTTCGCTTTCCCTGCGGACAAACGTGCCCACCCGGCGACTAATTGCGCACTGACACTCACCCCGCCACAGACCACGATCACCACGTCGTGCGCATCGGCTATGGCGGGATGGTCGAGGTACGCCACCGCCAATGACACACCACACGCTGGCTCCACCAGCTGACGCAGGTCGCTGGCAAAACGGACGACCCCCATGATCGCGTCCTCATCGCGGAGCACGACGCATTGGTGACGGAAATCGCGCAGGTGCCGCACCGGCCAGGCCGCCACCTTCGCCGCGCCCAGCGAGGTCGCCACGGTATCGATGCGCGGCAACCGGACCGGATGCCCGGCTTTCATGGCCGCCGCGAAAGAAGCGGCACCCTCGGTTTCGCAAGCGATGATCCGGCAATCCGTGCGCCCATGGCGCATCAGCCCTGTGAGAATGCCCGCCAGCAAGCCTGCGCCCCCCACCGACGTCACCATCACATCCACTTGAGGACACACCTCCAGCACTTCATCGACCAGCGTGCTGTGCCCTTCCCACAATACGGGGTGATCGAAGGCCGGTACGTATTCGGTGTCGGCGTCCTGTGAAAGTTCTTTGGCCCGTTGATTGGCCTCGTCCCAGACCTTGCCGTGCACAATCACTTCGGCACCGGTTTTGCGGATCCTCGCGCGGGTTGATTCAGGGGTGGTGTGCGGTACCACAATGCAGGCGCTCAACCCGAGGCTGGCGGCAGCAATAGCAGTGGCAAAACCGGCATTGCCCCCCGAAGGACACACCACTCGGCTTTTTCCCTGCGCCTTGGCCTGACTGCACAGTAACCCCATGCCACGCAGCTTGAACGAACCGCTGGGTTGCAGGTTTTCCATCTTCAACCAGATTCGTCGGGTCGGTGTCGACAGGCCCAGGTGCAGGATCAACGGTGTCTTGATGTGAAGCATCGCGGGTGTCCCAAAGGTGAACCATTCTTATCCAAGCTTAGTTCACCCTGCCCGCCGCCCCCGGTTTAGCGATAGCGCGCTGCGGCGCTGGAGTTGCCGAACAACCCCGACAGAGTCTGACGCTGCGCTTCGTAACGGTCCCATTGTTCGCCGTCGTGCAGGCTCGGCACGGTCACCACTTCGCCGTTTGCCAAACCTACCAGCGCGGCATCAACCATTTCTTGCGCCGACATCACGATCTCTTGCGGCAGGTTTTCCACCGGGTTGCCGGCTTCGTTCCAGAAATCGGTTGCGGTCGCGCCGGGCAATACCGCCTGGACACGAATGCCTTTGTCCGCCAGTTCGTGGTGCATCGACTGACTCAAGCCCAAGACAAAAGCCTTGGTTCCGCCGTACACACCGTTGAGGATTTCTGGCGCGACGGCAACGATCGACGAAATGTTGATCACAGTGCCGGTGCCACGGCCGACGAAGCCTGGCACCACGGCGTAGGCCAGACGCATCAGCGCGGTAACGTTGAGGGTGATCATGTCTTCCATCTCATCGACCGGGCTGCCCAGCAATGGCATGACAGCGCCGACGCCGGCGTTGTTGACCAACAAGGTGATGCTGGCGTCGTTACGCAGGATGTCCTCGACTCGCAGCACATCGGCTTTGACTTTCAAATCGGCGGCGACCACCTCCACCGCGCGCCCGGTTTCATTGCTCAAGTGGTTCGCCAGAGCGTTCAGTTTGGTCTGACTGCGGGCGACCAGAATCAGGTCGTAACCCTGACGCGCGAGACGGTCGGCATACACCGCGCCGATGCCCGACGATGCGCCAGTGATCAATGCGGTGCCTTTGGATGAGAGAGCCATGTCGAGTTTCCTTCACAGTGAGGCGATCAGTTCGCCGGGTGCGAACAGTTATAGAGGCTCTTACACTTGTCTCAAATGACGTTTAAAGTACGTTTTCAGGACATGTCCTTTTGAGGGTCTGGCAATGACTAGCGTGGCATTTGTGGTGTTCGAGGGTTTCCAGTCCATGGCGCTGGCCGCCATGCCGGTGTTCGAGTACGCCAACTTCAGCGCCGGTGAGACGCTGTATGACGTCAGCGTAGTCTCCGAAGATGGCAGCACCCTGCGCGCCTCCGGGGGATTGAGCGTCGGAACCCTGGCGTTCGGTGAGCGGGTATTTGATACGGTGATCGTGGTCGGCGGCGATTGCATCGTCCAACAGGCGCCCGACAGCGTGCTGACCTACCTGCGCGACAGCGTGAGCACCGCACGGCGGATGGCATCAATTTGTTCCGGGGCGTTCGTGCTGGCGCAGGCCGGTCTGCTCGACGGACGGCGGGCCACCACTCACTGGGCGTATGCCCGAGACCTGCAAGCGCGTTTTCCCTCGATAAAGGTGGAAGAAGACCGCATCTACGTGGTCGACGGCCCGATCTGGACCTCGGCCGGCATGACCGCCGGCATCGACCTGGCGCTGGCCATGGTCGAGAAGGATCACGGCGCGGAACTGGCGCGTTCCGTGGCGCAGAAACTGGTGATGTACCAGCGTCGTGCGGGTGGCCAGTCCCAGCATTCGGCATTGCTCGAATTGGCGCCAAAATCTGACCGCATTCAGACTGTTCTTGGCTACGCCCAGGAACACCTGGCCTCGCCGCTCTCGGTGGAGCAACTGGCCGACGTGGCGCGCCTGAGCCCGCGGCAATTCAGCCGCAGTTTTCGCGCCGAGACCGGACAGACGCCAGCCAAGGCCATCGAAAACCTGCGTCTGGAAGCGGCACGGCAGATGCTCGAACGCGGGCGCCTGACCCTCGACCAGATCGCCACCGAGGCCGGTTTTACCGACCGACGCCGCATGCGTGAAGCCTTTTTAAGGGCATTCGGCCAACCGCCGCAAGTGATCCGGCGCAATGCCAGGGCCGAGTTGAACGCGTGAACAACCGTGGGCATCTAAACTGAAACGGGCCAAGGCTCATCAGGAGGCGCCCATGAAAATCTCGGCCAAACTGGCGTTCTTCGCCATCGTCGGCACCCTTGCCTACCTCGGTCTTGCCGTGTGGGGCATGGGCGGGTTTGCGGCGTTTTTTGCCCATGGGTCGTTGGTGGTGGTTGCCCTCGCAACCGTGGTCATGACCGTGTTGTCGCTGTTCACCGAGGTCAATCTGAGTTCCGGCGAACGGGAAGACCGGGCCAATCGCTGGGTGCTGCCGGCGTTCGGGGTGATCGGGTTGCTCAGCGGATTCCTGCCAGCCTACACCGACCGGATCGACTTCTGGACCTTTGGCGGCGAAGGCCTGCGCTGGATGGGCGCATTGTTGTTCTGCCTCGGCGGCGCGCTACGCATGTGGCCGGTGTTTGTACTGGGCAAGCGCTTCAGCGGCCTGGTGGCGATTCAGCCGGGGCACACGCTGGTCACCGACGGAATTTACCGGTGCCTGCGCAACCCCAGTTACCTGGGGATGCTGGTGATTGCCGTGGGCTGGGCGCTGGCCTTTCGTTCGGGGGTCGGGCTGTTGCTGGCGGCGTTGACGGTGATTCCGCTGATTGCGCGGATTCACTCGGAAGAGGCGTTGTTGAGGGCGCAGTTTGGTGGGGAGTATGAGGCGTATTGCGCCACGACCTGGCGGCTGATACCTGGACTCTATTAGCCCCCCATAGATGTAGGAGCCGAGCTTGCTCGCGATAGCGATATCAGCAGCCACTCAAATCCAGGCCACCGTCAACAACCCCGCCCCCAACGCCACGCACAACGGCGAATACACCCACGTATCGAGCCGGGCAAACTTCGAATCCTTCACCTCTTTGAAAAACCCGACCAGGTTCGAATCGCCAATCGCCCGGGCGAACATCAGTATCGCGATGCCACTGATCACCCATTGCAGCCACACGTCCTGCACCGCCGGCAAGCACAGCCCGACCCGCAGGCACACCAGCATCGCGATCAGCAGCAATCCCACCGCCACCAGCAACGTCACCAACCCCGACGGCTTGAACGCAGGCCTTGATTGCGCGCCCCCCTCCCCGGGCAATCGCGGTACCGCCGCCTCACTGCCCAACTTGCCACCCGACGCCCAATACACATGGACCAGGCTGATCATCAAAAAGATTGAAGCCATCCATTGCGCAACCAACAGGTTCATATTCAGTTATCCATCCAGTGAGAGCACACGTGCTCCGGGCGGCGATAGCGAATGAAGTTGTGTGGATCAGCGGTTTACTTCAGTTCGGCGGAAACTTTATCGGCCACCTCCTTGGGCAACCACGCCTTCCAGACATCCGGGTGCGCCTTCATGAATGCTTCCGCAGCCTGGCGTGGCGGGGTGTGTTTTTCGCTCATCTCGGCCAGGGCCTTGTTCAAGGGATCGATGGGCAAATCGACCTTGCTGAAGAACTCGGTGATCTGCGGGTACTGTTTTTGAAACGGCGTAGACACACCGATGGACAGCTTCGAGGCCAGTGAACGGGTTGGCTTGGGATTTGGATTGTCAGCGTCGGTCAGGGTCTTCCAGGCGTCGGCGTCGAACGGTGGCTCCTCCAGCTGGATCAGCTTGAAGCGTCCGAGCAAGGGCGTCGGTGACCAGTAATAGAACAGCACCGGCTTGCCGCGATGGATCGACGAGGTGATTTCCGCGTCCAGCGCCGCTCCGGAACCGCTGCGAAAATTCACATAGCTGTCGTTCAGGCCATAGGCGGTGAGCTTCTGCTTGTTCACCACTTCCGAGGTCCAGCCGATCGGGCTGTTGAGGAAGCGGCCCTTGCCAGGGGATTCCGGGTCGCTGAACACGTCTTTGTACTTGGGCAGGTCGCTGACACTGCGCAGCCCCGGCGCCAGTGGCTTGATGCCTTTGGCCGGGTCGCCCTTGATCACGTACTCCGGAACCCACCACCCTTCGGTCGCGCCTTTGACCGTATCGCCCAGGCTGGCGACCTTGCCTTCGGCCTCAGCCTTGACCCAGACCGGGCTGCGGCCGGCCCATTCTTCACCAATGACCTGAATGTCATTATTGGCCAGGGCGGTCTCCAGGGTAATGGTGGTGCCCGGCAAGGTATCCGTCGGTAGCCCGTAGCCCTTCTCGACAATGATCCGCAGGATATCGGTGATCAGGCTGCCGCTTTCCCAATTCAGGTCGGCGAAGTGGATCGGTGCCTGGGCGGCGAACACCGGAACAGGTGACGTCAACAACCCGAAACTGGCCACGGACGCAGCCAGTAACCGTCGAAATCCTTTCATGCTTTTGCACCTCGTGCTGTTCACAGCAATAGCAGGATGGCCTGATGAAAGACCGCAAGCCTCAAAATATTCAGTCAATTGACTGTAGTAGAGGATCCTGATTTCGAGGGACGGGATTTAATTTTCGGAAGATTCCTGCAAGAGGGATAGCTCTCTTCTGACCATGCTGGCGTACGCCGCCGGGCGCAGCGTATAGAGCTGTGACGCCACCCAATTCAGCCAGGCTCCCTGCAGAACAGCCTTCTGCTCGAACATCCGAAGGGCTTCAGTGTGGGCACTGGCCTGGTTCTGTTCGTGGAAGTCGGCGCGGGTCAGGGTCATTACTCGCTGGCCTTGAAGGTCACCAGCTCGCCCTTGCGCCACTTGGCGGCTTTGGCGGTCACGGCTTTCAGGGTTTTGGTCAGGCCTTCCTGCAACTGTTGATGAGCGGCAAACACCATCACCACGCTATGACCTTCCTTGAACACAATCGCCTGGCCATCGGCGGTGGTGACAAACGCGTAATCGCCCAAGCCATACACCGTGAGTTTGATCTCGCGGAACTTGATGTCCAGCTTGCCGCCTTCGCGACTGGGCAGGACCGAGGCGCTGAAATGATCGCCAACCTTGAGTTTGAGCCCTGGCTTGTCATCCACCACCAGTGCTTCTTCGGTGTCGATCTCGGCAATGTAAATGCCTTCGGCGTTCTGTTCGGTGACATAGACGAAACGAGATTGAAACTGTTTAACCAACTTTGCGCGCAAATCACCCAGCACGAACAAAGCATGCATATCGAGATTACTTACTGCCAAGGAAACATCCCCACATCTGAAATGGATGCCGCACGCAGGACAAACGCGCAGCAGAAAAAAGCGGCCATGCCGAGGGTCTAGCAAATAAACCGGGTTGAAATCCTGATCCGGGCAGAGGGCTTATGCATCGCGAGGTCAGTGAGCGTACTGGAATAACACTCGCGCCGTCTTCCCTCAACGTCGTCAGATGTTGAAGGAAAATGCCCTTCTTGCTGCCAGAGAAAACAGGACTACCAACTTTAAGGAAAAAACCCTACAAGAAAAGCACTTTTCCGACATATCGCACGCAAAAAATTGCTTTAGATGGACACCATTCGCCCACCCTTGATGGCGATTCTAGAGCAGCGATGCTGACAGAGACTAGCCAAAACGGCATACATACGTCGGCAAAACAATGAAAAGGACTTCATATGTGCACAATGACTCACTTTGCAACCGACCAATCGCCTTACACGCACGACGCCTTAGCGCTGTCGCAGGCGTTATACGAACAACCGCCCTTCCCTCCTGTAAGCCCTGCCCGACCCAGGTTCCAGGTCGTCCTGGCCGGTAACGCGTTTTTCCATATCAAGGAAACTTCCACAGGACGCGTCAGAGGTTTCCGCGGTGACCACAACCAGGCGTGTGCGCTTGCTCGCTCACTTGAATCACGCGAATAAAGCCACGCCTGAGTTCATTCCAATAGACGTTTCGTCACACCGTCGAGTTAACTCAGCCGTCGGCGGGCAACTACTGCCATACTGCCCGCCCCATGAAACCCGTTCCCACGTCGGACGGCGCTCAAAACAACAAAACATTTCCAAGGGAAGGCTGCTACGTGACGGAATTTGATATCGGCGAATTTATTATCCGGGGCGAAGCCAGAGAGATCGACGGCGAATTCCAGGCAGTGATAGTCATGCGCGCCAAACCAAAATTGACCACGGTGACGTATCACCAGGTCGAGAAAGATCGCTGGTTCAAAACGGCAGATGTCGCCGCCATCGCCGCTCAGGAAGCGGCCATTGAACTGAAGGCTGCCGTCGATGCAGGGGCATTGAAAGCCTGATCATCAAATTTGCCGTCTATGCTCACTCCTGTTTTTGAACATCCATCGAACTCCTGAAGCGCGGCCGCCTCAGATGCAATGAAGCCGCCCTTCAGATCTCGCATTCGACGCGACCCACCAGGAGATGAACATGGATTCACCTACACACGACTTGAAAGGTTTGTTCGACCAACTCGGTCTGGACTCCAGCCAAAAAGGCATCGACGATTTCATCGCCAGCCATTCACCGTTGGCCGGAGACAAAAAAATGATCGACGCCGAGTTCTGGACCCCGCAGCAAGCCGGCTTCCTCAAAGAACAGATACGTAAAGACGCCGATTGGGCGCGAGTGGTCGACGACCTGAATTTGCGCCTGCACCAGCGTCACTAGCCAGCACAGTCAGTGCAGGCTGCCCGCTGATTCGACGTTCAATTGCGCCAGCCAGGCAGCCCTGCACTCCTCTGCCTCACCGCGACTGGAAAACGCCGTCCCCCGGCGCTCGCCGTTGAGCAGTACCACCCAACAAACGCTCTGTCCCATCGCGCGCAAACAGGCGGGCACCCCGCTGCCAATCATCACCGCGACATCCAATTTGCTTTGCATGCTGGCCTCTCGAATTTCATTAGCAACCTAACAATGAAGGCATGTTAATGAGTTCATCCGAGAGGAAACAGCAACGAGGCTGCACAGCTTCGTTGCCGGAATCGTAACAATCGCCAGCGGCTAGCGTGGCCCTTGTGGTTTGTAACCCAGGCGCAAACCGCCCCAATGCCGGCCCTTGACGAGGATGGGCACAGAGAGATCGTGCATCAGTTCGCCGGTGTCGCGGGTATACGTCTGCAACAACACCGGCTGCTGATGGCTGCCGCAGCGGATACCGGTGCGATCAGCGAATTTGCGCTTGGTGCGGTTTTGCAAAGTATCGACCGTCGCATCGCCCGTCAGCGGCTGGCTGAAGACCGTGTTATGAGTCGGCACATAACCCTGCTGTGTGCAGGCGATGGCAAACACCAGCCCTTCATGACGCGGCAACAACGGCTCCTGAATCGTCGGCAGGACCTGATCGGTGTAGCGGTCGAAGCGGGTCTGGAACTTGGCCGGGCTGGTATTGGGGATCGCCTGATAATTGCGATCAAACAAGTCATCGAGACTGACGCGTCCCTGGTCGATATCCGCTTCGAAACGCGCGGCAATCTGGCTTGCGCCTTCCCGGGCCAGGTCATAAATCCGTTGGTGATAGTCATCCAGTCCGACTTCGGCCAGGCGCTCGCTGATGGATTCGGCCTGCCCTTCCATTTGCACGGCGGCCTGAGCCAGACGCTGGGTCTGCTGGTCGCTGATCGCCAGATCGCTGCGCATCTGTTCGATGGCATGAAACAGGCTGTCGAGTTGTTCGCGATTGGTGTCGGCGCCACGGGCGATTTCCCCGACCTGATGCTCGACACCCGCCGCCAGGCGCGCAATGTTTTCCAGGTGCTGACCGGTATGCTCGACTTGCTCGACACCGGTATCGAGGTCGCTGGAGAGTTGGCGGATCTGCTCGACGACCTGGGCGGTGCGTTGCTGGATATCGGCGACCATCTCGCCGACTTCACCGGTCGCCGTCGCGGTCCGCGCGGCCAAGCCCCGTACTTCATCGGCCACCACCGCGAAACCGCGCCCGTGCTCCCCGGCCCGCGCCGCTTCGATCGCGGCGTTCAATGCCAGCAGATTGGTCTGGCTGGCGATGGACTGGATCACAAGCGTCACCCGCTGGATATCGTCGCTGCGCAGGCTCAGGGCCTCGATCAGCTCGCGACTGTTGCTGGCGCGTTCGCTGAGTTGATGCATGCGGGCGATGGACTCGATCAACTCCTTACGCCCGGCGGCACCGCTCTGATGCGCTTCACTGGCGGCGCCGAGCGCTTCGCGGCTGAGCTTGGACGTGACTTCTTCGGTCGCGATCATCGCCTCGGCATTGCGGACAATCTGCGCCGCCGCGCTGAGTTGCGATTGCAGCTTGTCCGCCAGTTGCTTGACTGAAAAGGCCACGCCGGCCGCAGACAGTGCGTTATGGCTGGTGGTGTAGGAAAGATCGCGGGTCAATGTGGTGATGGCGCTGGCGTTTTCCGCCGGCGAGTCTTGAGGCGCAGCGCGGGAACGCAGACGCGGCAACCAGATAATCATCACCGCCAACGGCAAGCCGAGGTAAAGCGGCCATCCACCCAGCGCCATGCCGCACAACAACAGCATCAGGGCGATGCTTTGCAGGGTCGGCGTCAGCCAGGGGTTTTTCGGCAAAAGTACTGGCGCAGGCGCGGCCGTCGCCAGAGATCCGTCTCTCGTCATCTTCGTCACCCCACGATCTTCTAATTGTTGTCTTCGCATTAAACGCCACTACAAGGCCATTATCTATGGTCCATTAGTCGTGGGTAGTGCAGCAGATCAATAGAGGCGCATGAGCTTTTTTACAGACGAAAAAAAGCATCGCGGGCCAGCCTTGCTCCTTTGGGAGTGAGGCTCGCCCGCGATGCGGGGCGCTACGAAATCAGGCCTGACGCTGGTGCTTGTCGATCTGTTCGTGACGCTCTTGCGCTTCGATGCAGTACTTGGTGGTCGGGCTGATCAGCAGGCGTTTCAGGCCAATGGCCTCGCCGCTGTCGTCGCACCAGCCGAAGCTGTCTTCTTTGATGCGTTCCAGAGCCTGTTCCAACTGAGGCAGCATGCGCTGGTCGCGATCGATCGCGTTGACCAGCCAGGTGCGCTCTTCTTCGACCGAAGCCGCGTCTGCCGGATCGGCCGGGGTGTCCAGGCTCTCGATGGCGATGCGGTTCTGCTCGATGCGCTCATGGGTTTCGACTTTCATGTTCTGCAACAGCTCGCTGAAAAAAGCATGTTGCTCAGCATTCATGTAGTCATCCGCCGGCATGGCCAGCAACTTGTCCTTTGTCATTGATATCTCTATAAAAAAACGTGCATTAAGGCGAATTAGGGAGCGTTCCGGCGGACCTGTTGAAGGCCATCGGAAAGGCGCCGTTTATTCCAAGCGCCACCCGGCACTCAATTTACGAGGGGCGGCAGTCTAAGGCCGACTTGAGGCCCCAGCAACTGAAAAGTCAGCGAATTTGTCCGACAAGGTACGCAAAGTGCTCTACTGCGACCGTTGCGGCGGTTATCGGAGTGCGTTTATAGCAAGAAATTCAATCGAGCGGCTGTATATAGAAGACAAACGGCCGCACAAGCCCTCCCTTTGCTTGCAGGGCGCGGATCCTCAGCTAAGGTTGACCGTCCCGAATGGGTCCTCTGCAGGAGTGTATTAATGAAGCTGATCGGCATGCTGGATTCACCCTACGTAAGGCGCGTGGCCATTTCTGCCCAACACCTGGGCATCAACCTGGAGCACCAATCGGTCTCAGTGTTTCGGCACTTCGAGCAATTTCAACAGATCAACCCGGTGGTCAAGGCGCCGACGCTCGTGCTGGACGACGGCGACGTGTTGATGGATTCAACCCTGATCATCGACTATCTCGAAGCCCTCGCCGGCCCCGGCAAAAGCCTGATGCCCAGCGACCTCAAGCAGCGGCTGCGCGCCTTGCGGGTGATCGGCCTGGCGTTGGCGGCGTGCGAAAAATCAGTGCAGCTTTATTACGAGCGCAACCTGCGTCCCGCCGAGATCCAGTTTCAACCGTGGGTCGAACGCGTCGAAGGCCAATTGGCCGCCGCTTATTCATCACTTGAACGTGAACTGGAAAAGCAGCCGTTAGCGAATGGCGCCTTGATCGCGCAGGACGGGATTACAGTGGCCGTCGCCTGGAGCTTCACCCATCTGGTGATCCCGGATCAGGTCGATGCCGAGCGCTTCCCGCGAATTGCCGCCTTCACCGCGCAGGCAGAAAAGCTTGAGGCGTTCATCAATACCCCGATAACCTGAGCCGCCCACCCGACCGGACTCACCCATGACCGCCGCCGAACAACCCGCCCCGGCGCTGAAGGAAATCTTCAACGCCGAGCGCCTCAAGCACATCGCAACCGAAATGACGGCGGTTTACCCCGGGTTCAAGGCCAAGGCCTTCCTGAGGATGGCCAACGACGGCCTCGCCGACCTGTCGATCATGCAGCGCATGGCGCGGGTCAGTGAATGCCTGCATGCGGTGCTGCCGCTGGGGTATGACGAGTCGCTTGAGGTGCTGCGCGCCCTCGCCCCTCGGCTGAACAGTGGTTTCGTCAGTATTTCGCTGCCGCATTATGTGGCGATGTATGGCGAACATGATTTCGAGCAGTCGATGGAGGCGCTCAAGTACTTCACCGCGTTTGGCTCGGCGGAATTTGCGGTTCGGTATTTTCTGCGCAGTGATTTGCAGCGTTCATTGGCGCTGATGCAGGAATGGTCGCGGGATCAGAATGAACATGTCCGACGCCTGGCCAGCGAAGGCAGCCGACCGCGCTTGCCGTGGTCGTTCCGGTTGGAGCAGGTCCAGGCAGATCCGACGCTGGCGGCGCCGATTCTCGACAACCTGAAGGCGGATGAAAGCCTTTATGTGCGCAAGTCCGTGGCCAACCACCTCAATGACATCACCAAGGATCATCCGGAATGGGTGCTGGACCTGATCGAGGGTTGGGCGCTGGATAACAAGCACACGGCGTGGATTGCCAGGCATGCGTTGCGCAGCTTGATCAAACAGGGCAATCAGCGAGCGCTGGCGATTATTGGCGCCAGTGGCAAGGCTGAGGTCGAGATTGTCGGGGTGACGGTCGAGCCGGCGGTGATTCGGCTCGGAGAGAAAATCACCCTGTCGTTTGGTGTGAAATCCACCGTACCCGACAGCCAACGACTGGTGATCGACTATGCGATTGATTACGTCAAAGCCAATGGCAGCACGTCGGCGAAGGTGTTCAAGCTCAAGACCTTGACGCTGCCCGGCAACGCCAGCGAACTCGTCAGCCGTGGCCAGCAGATCAAAGAGCTCACCACCCGCAAACACTATATGGGCGTGCATGCCGTGCACATCCTCGTAAACGGCGAACGCCTGGCCAGCACCGCATTCGAAATCCTCCCTTGACCTGTAGCCGCTGACGAGCAACGCAAGGCAGCGTTCGGCGGCGAAGCAGTCGCCAATCAGCCACCCCATTACCACAGGAGTACCGCGCTTACCGGACTGGGAGGACCTCGTCCTCGAACGCCGCCGCAACAAATGCCTCCAGCGCCTTCTCTTCCAGGATTTCGATAGAGAAGTGCCCGAAACGCTTGGGCAACCAGAGGATGCGTGTCCCGGATGGGGATTGCAGGTTCGCGCGGGCCAATGGCTTGCCGTTTTCATCTTCCGGCTGAACACCGGCGGCTATCAATTCGTCAAAGGCCTTCTCGATGTCCGGTGTCGAGTAGCAATGGCGATAAATCATCCCCTCGCCCGAGGCGTCCAACAGTTCCTTCAGGTTCCCCGCCAACGGCTGTACCAACATGAAGCGCTCTTGACCGATCAGCGCAATCGCGTAGTGCACGTGCAGACCACCGCGTTCCCAAATGAGGGTTCTAGAGATCCTGGCTTGCAGTATGTTCGCGTAGTAAGCACAGGCTTCGTCGAGACTATTGACCAGTACATCGATGTGGCTGAACTTCAGTTCCATTGCATGCTCCTGCCGCCCCGGCGTCCTGTTGACCCTTGGATGAGACATGGAAAACAAGTCCCCCCCTTTTTTGGAATTATGCTGATGGGGTTGATTCGGGTCTAGGCTAAAGCGATCCGGGTCGTCGATCAATTTTGATCCACTGTTCGCGCCGCATCCGTCCCTGGAGCGCCCAATGCCGCCCATCACCAAGCGCCTGATGACGCTGCTTTTTCTTTGCCTGCCCCTTGAAGTGCCCGCCCAGACCAGTCCCTGCCCTGCGGGTGAAAAACAAGTGTGCCTGGACAGCTGCATTTGCCTGCCAGACGTGGGGCAACTGCTCGGCCTGCCACCTGATGGCATCTACCAGATCGCCGCACCCGCCTTGGCGATGTGGCTGACTCAAGCCCGGGCTGAAGCAGCCACTGCCGATACTCAACCCATTCCACCGCACATTCGCGAGCATCTGTTGCGCTGGTATGACCCCGGCGTGCTCGATGCCGCGCGCTATAAAGTGAGCGATAACGGCCAATTCACCGCCGCCACGGCCATGCTGCAAAACCCCGATGTCGGTGCGGTGACGCTGATCGACGTCATCCTCTTTCGGGATGCTCAAACGGCAGAAGAGAACATTGCGCTCTGGGCTCATGAGCTGAAGCATGTCCAGCAGTTTCAGGAATGGGGAGTTGAGGGATTTGCCCAGCGGTATACGCAGGATTTCAATGCGGTGGAGGCGCCGGCGTATGCCGTGCAGGGTGAAGTCAGGCGGTGGGTGCGGGAAGGCAATGACTGAAGCGTTGCAAAGCTGGTTGTTGCCCGGGGGAGCTGTCGATACCAGAGAACCCTCAAGGGGTTGGGCGCCTTGGCCGAACATTTTTGACGGCACTACGCAACACCGGCGTGCGGATTGTATTCAGCGGATCTTTTTCCATTGATCATTGCTCATCGCCAAGCGAAATCCGAGATGTGACATGGCATTCATCGGATCCGCCCCCTGCCTGGCACTGGTTCGAAAGCTCGTGCAGTAGCTGTCGCTACAAAGAAAAGATCCACCTCGAATCACACGCTGAGGCGCGTTGGCCGTTGCCCCGAGTGCTGGGTCATAGCTGTCCGGCGGACCCACTGGGTTAGACGAGACTCCGCCAGCTGACTGACGTTTGAGTTCAAGGTTAAAGGCATCAGTACGATACCAATCGGCGACCCACTGCCAAACGTTCCCGGACATGTCGTACAGCCCATACGCGTTAGGTTTGTAACTTCCTACCGGTTGGGTGCCAATCTTGAATGTATTGCCGGACCCGGTCACTGGAAACGGTTGTACCTCATCCCAGGTGTTGGCCATTTTTTGGCCGCCCGGCGTGAAATCATTCCCCCACGCGTAGTCCGCTTGTTTCAGCCCCCCTCTTGCGGCGTATTCCCATTCCGCCTCGGTCAGCAGACGTTTATGTGCCCACTGCGCGTACGCCTCCGCGTCTTCATGTGAAACCTGAACGACCGGATGGGTTTCCTTGCCCTCGATGCTACTGCCCGGGCCTGACGGATGACGCCAGTTGGCCCCGGGAACAAATGCCCACCACTGGCTGAAATCATCCAGGGGGATTGGCCTGTCCGTGCCCACGAAAACCAATGCGCCAGGCACCATGACACTGTCGTCCGGCTCTGGAGTACCTGCGGGTAGCTGTACTTTCAGATCGTCCCATTCAGGCTTGCGTTCGGCAGTAGTGACGTAATGTGTTTCAGCAATGAAGCGGGCGAAATCGGCATTAGTGACATCATGACGGTCAATCCAGAAACCATCGAGCCGAACCTTGTGAGCCGGCCCCTCACTGGGCTTCGCCTTCTTGTTATCGCTCCCCATCAAGAACTCGCCGGCAGGAATCCAGACCATCTCCGGGGGGCCATTTTTTCCATCACCCAGCGTCATGGGCGATGGATCACGAAGGTGCTGATACACCGCGAAAGCCAGGCCGACAGTCAGAAGTCCGACTGCAACGATGGCATTGCTCCAGCGTTTGTTCTTGAGCTGCATCGGCGCGTCCACGGGTTTGTCTGGCTGCGAGGATTGTGCGGTTGATCGCTGACCGAGCGCACCTGCAAAGACTGGTTCAATTGACAAATATCAATAAAGGCAACACCAACACAGGCCACTTTTAATCGCGCACATTCCCTGTCCGAGCGGCAACCCGTTTGCAGCGGTGTGTTCCCAAACAGGAGCCAATGATGATCCCTCCTCGTTCAACCTCGGTGCGGCGAACCGTCTCTCCCCTGCTGCTATGCCTTGCCCTCGGCGTGTACACCAACAACCCTCAGGCCGATCAACTCAATGGTCCGCCGGGCACGACCAGCACCACCCGAGTCATTTCCGGCGATCAGCTACCGGCGCCCGACATACCGTTCGGGGGCACGATCACGGACATTGCGCAAAGCTCCAAACCCTACTGGCCGGCGACCATCGTGCCGCCCAAGGGCGCGCCGAATGTGCTGCTGATCATCACCGATGACGCTGGCTACGGGGTATCCAGCACCTTTGGCGGGGTGATTCCAACGCCCGCCATGGATCGCATCGCGGCCAACGGCCTGCGCTACACCCAATTCAACTCCACCGCGCTGTGCTCACCGACCCGCGCGGCACTCATTACCGGACGTAACCACCACTCGGTCGGTTTCGGGACTGTTTCCGAAACGGCCACCGGTTATCCCGGCTATGACAGCATCATCGAAAAAAACACGTCGACGATCGGCCGCATTTTGCAAGATAACGGTTACCACACCTCCTGGTTCGGCAAGGATCACAACACCCCAGCCTTCCAGGCCAGCCAGGCCGGGCCCTTCGGTCAGTGGCCAACCGGTATGGGGTTTGAGTACTTCTATGGCTTTATCGGTGGCGACACCAATCAGTGGCAGCCCAACCTGTTCCGCAACACCACACAAATCTATCCATTCGAGGGCAAGCCTGGCTGGAACCTGACCACGGCAATGGCCGACGATGCGATCGACTACATGCAACGCATGAACGCCCTGACCCCGGACCGTCCATTCTTTGTCTACTACGCACCCGGCGGCACCCACGCGCCACATAACGCTACGCAGGAGTGGATCAAGAAGATCAGCGACATGCACCTCTTCGATGGCGGCTGGAACCAGCTGCGCGAGACCATCTTTGCCAACCAGAAAAAGCTCGGCGTGATTCCGCCGGACACCCGACTGACCCCTTGGCCCAACGATCTGTTGCCCGACTGGAACAGCCTAAGCGCCGACCAGAAGAAGTTGTATATCCGCCAGGTTGAGGTGTTCGCCGCTTACGAGGCCTATACCGACCATGAGATCGGCCGCGTGATCCAGTCCATCGAGGACATGGGCAAACTGGACAACACCCTGATCATCTATATCACCGGCGACAACGGCACCAGTGCTGAAGGGCAGATGTTCGGAACACCTAATGAAGTCGCCATGTTCAACGGCGTGCAAATACCGGTCGAGTTGCAACTGAAGAAATACTACGACACCTGGGGCAGCGACCAGACCTACAACCACATGGCTGCTGGCTGGGCCTGGGCCTTTGATGTGCCCTTTACATGGGTCAAGCAGATCGCATCGCACCTGGGCGGCGTGCGCCAGGGCATGGCCATTTCCTGGCCCTCGCGAATCACCGACAAGGGCGGCATCCGTACCCAGTTCCACCACGTCATCGACATTGTGCCGACCATCCTGGAGGCCACCGGCGTCAGTGCGCCGAACACGGTCAATGGCATTGCCCAGAAGCCCATTGAAGGCAACAGCCTGCTTTACACCTTCGACAAGACAAACGCCCAGGCACCCTCCGCCCACAAGACTCAATACTTCGAAATGCTCGGCGACCACGCGCTCTACCACGACGGCTGGATGGCCAGTACCAAAGTGGTGCGGGCCCCCTGGAATATGACCGCCAAAGCCTCCGACCCCATGCAGATGCAATGGGAGTTGTACAACCTGAACGAGGACTACTCACAGTCCACCGATCTGGCGTTGCAGAACCCGGAGAAGCTCAAACAGCTGCAGGCCATGTTCATGGATGAAGCGCGCAAGTATCAGGTACTGCCGCTCGACACTTCAGTACTGCCGCGGATGATAGCCCCTAGGCCGAGCATTACGGCCGGACGCAACGTGTTCACCTGGGAACATCCTCTGAAGGGCACACCCAATGGCGATGCGCCGAGCGTGCTGAATACGTCCTACACCTACACAGCCGAGGTGGAAGTTGGCGATAACGGTGCCGAAGGCATGTTGATCACCCAGGGCGGACGTTTCGCTGGCTACGGCTTCTACCTTCTGAAGAGCAAACCGGTGTTCCTGTGGAACCTGATCGATCTGGAGCGGGTACGCTGGGCTGGTGCCGACGCGCTCACACCGGGCAAACATGTGCTGGAATTCGACTTCAAGTACGACGGTCTCGGCGCTGCAACGCTGGCGTTCAACAGTTTTTCGGGCGTCGGTCTCGGCGGAATGGGCACGCTCAAGGTGGACGGCAAAGTCGTCGACCAACACAAAATGGAGCACAGCCTTCCCTTCACCCTGGCCTGGGATGAAAGTCTGGATATCGGATCTGACACCCTCACCGGGGTCAACGACGCTGACTATCTGCCGCCGTTCACGTTCACCGGCAAGCTGAACAAACTGACGCTGAAGATTGACCGCCCCGAGTTGACCCAAGCCGATATCGAGAAGTTGAAGCAGGCCCAGCAAGCCATCGAAAGCGGCAAAGAGTAACGCATGAATTCAAAATACGCGGCGATACAGGTTGCACGCGCGCCGACGAACCAAGGAGTAAATTGACCCGGCGACGGTTGCAATTAAACCGTCGCTATCCAACCGCCGGCCAACCTCCGCGAAACGGGATGCCAAAGCTGTGTTTGTTGCGGCGATGCGATCTGGAGGAGGCAGTGAGTTCCAAGTGGCGCCTTATTCCAGCCTGGAAAATGGCAGATACTCGGCCTATAGGGGGGCTCTCAATTGAACGAGTTCATTCCTGACGCTGTACGGTTGTCCCACATCTTTTCACAAGCAACAGCCCCTACGTTTTTCTTGGGTGCAATAGCGGCGTTCGTTTCGTTAATGTCTTCGAGGTTATCAGTTGTCATCGACCGTACACGGGTACTCAATGCGATCCCCGAAGACGACCTGAGCCGTGCGCACCTCAGGGTTGACCTGGAGCGATTGCGGCGGAGGGCTGACTTATTGAGCGCCGGTATCCTGTCTTCTTTACGCGGCGGACTGTGCGCCACCCTGCTGCTCGCTATTATCTTTTTAACCGAGTTCATCGGCTTCAAGTACGCCTATGGTGCCGGTCTACTTTTCGTCGTTGCCACGTACTTCCTCGGTGTAGGTCTTTTTCGATTCGCCCAGGAAGCTAAAATCAGTGTTAGTTCGGCAGATGAACACCTGTGACCGATTCAAATTGCAAATACCCAGTCCGGAGTCCCAAGACACAGAGCGATGGTGTAACGCTATCGCCGTGCTCATCGTCAGCGGAACAGAGGCAAATGACGCACTGCCTCAGGCGAACGAAATCCCTGTAGGCGTGAGCCTGCTCGCGATGGCGATGTGTCACTCAGCATCGGTGCTGGATGGGCGGCCGTCTTCGCGAGCAGGCTCACGCCTACAGGGGGTTGTGTTTTGCCTGAGGGGTATTCAGGGGACTTCAATAGTCCGTGTATTGTCTTTTTGCCTGGCCCGCACCAAATTCAAGATCATCGCTGGCGCTGATTGACCGCATTGCCGGATCGGCCCGGCAGCATACGGGTCAGGGTGTTGTCGCGGACCCAATAGTGATGAAACAGCCCCGCCGCCGCGTGCAAACCGATCAGCCAGTAACCGGCGCTGCCGAGCAGTTCGTGCCAATGCTTGAACTGCCGGGCCAGATCAGGATCAACCGCCACCAATGACGGCAGGTAGAACCCGAAATAGGGCATCGGCTTGCCGCCGGCCGAGAGCATCAGCCAGGCCAGCAGCGGGGTGGCGATCATCAATCCGTACAACGCCAGATGCATCAGGTGCGAAATGCCGGTCTGCCACAGGGGCAATGCCGGGGTGATGGGCGGACGAGGCGTGAGTCGCCCCAGCAGCCTCACCCAGACCAATATGAAAATGCTCAACCCGAACAGCCCATGAAGCCCCAGAAACAGGCCCTTCAACGCATGCCCGCGGGGGAGCATGCCTTTGAGCTCGATACTGGTGTAGACGCCGACAAACAAGCCCAGCATCAGCCAGTGCATGATCATCGACAGTTTTCCATAGCGAGGTGCTGCTGAGTCGCGGGTCATAAGGGGCCTCGTAAAGTTGTTGCCGGCTGGCGAGTCATTCGCCTTACCTGGGTCCGATGTGTCACCGAACTGACTGGCCGCACATTGCCCGCCAAGTCTTAAGGCAGTCTGAAGACCGCTGCCCTCCTCCTTTTTTCCACCTTCAGACTCTCTTAAGTATTGCCTTCAATACTCTTCCTCAATTGAACCGTGGAGGCGTCTTCCCATGCCCGATTTTGAGTGGAACATCGCGCTCCCCCTGCGTTTCGGCCAATCCGAAACCGAACAGATGAGTTTGCACAGAGCGCTGCCGGACGAGCCCCGGCGCCCCCTCTTTGAAGACTTTATCCAGCAACGCTTTCGCAAGGCCCACGGTGCCGACATCCGTCATTTCATGCCCGAACTGTTCGGCATGAGCAACGCGGCGGGCGAACTGTGTGCGGTGGCCGGGATTCGTCTCGCGAGTCTTGGGCAGTTGTTTCTGGAGCGTTATCTGGACGAATCGATCGACCCGCTGATCAGCGCGGCCGCCGATCGCCCCGTGGACCGTGCCGGCATCGTCGAAGTCGGCAACCTGGCCGCCAGTGACACCGGCAGCGCACGGATGAGCATCATCGCCATCACCTACCTTCTGGCCATGGGTGGCCTGGAGTGGGTGGCGTTCACCGGCAATGTCGGCCTGGTCAACAGCTTTCATCGCCTGGGCTTGAAACCCGTGACGCTGTGCGCCGCCGATCCCGAGCGGCTGGGTGATGAGCGCCACCACTGGGGCAGTTATTACGAAAGCAAGCCCTGGGTACACGTGGGCAACATTCGCGCCGGCTTCATCCATTTGCACAACAGCGGGATGTTCAGTCGCCTGGGGTTGCCAACGTCCAATGAGGAGTCCAGCCATGTCGCCTGAAACCGAACGGTTCAAACAGACCCTGCGCAACCATGCCGAACGCACACCCAGCGCGATTGCGTTGTGGGGCGATCAGGTGAAGGTGAACTACGCCACGCTGTACGCCGAAGTGCTGACTCGCCAGCAGCGTCTGCGCGATGAACACGTCAGGGTGCTTGCGCTGGCCCTGGACAATGGCGTTGAAGCGATGCTCTGGGACCTGGCCGCGTTGTTCGAAGGCCTGACCTGCCTGACGTTGCCACCGTTTTTCAGCCCGGCCCAGCGCCGCCATTGCCTGGAACAGAGTCACGCCGAACGGGTGATTGCCGAGCCGCAGCTGGACGCCGAACTGCAGGAGGCCGGCTACGAGAAAGCCGACGGGTTCTGGTGCCGGACCTTCATGGACGCGAATCGCCTGCCCGAGGGGACCGCCAAACTGACCTTCACCTCCGGCACCACGGGTACGCCCAAAGGCGTGTGCCTGAGCGCGGAGAGTATTTTGACGGTCGCTCGCGAACTGGACCAGGCCAGCAAACCCACCGATCCGCAGCATCACCTGGCGCTGTTGCCCTTGGCGATCCTGCTGGAAAACCTCGGTTGTTATGCCGCGTTGTATGCCGGCGCGACCTTGAGCGTGCCCAGCCAGAAATCCCTCGGCATCCAAGGGGCCAGCGGAGTGGACGTGCCACAGCTGCTCAGTTGCCTGGCCGCCCGCGCCCCCGAGAGCCTGATCCTGGTGCCGCAGCTGTTACTAATGTTGGTCAGTGCCGCCGAGCAGAAAGCCTTCAACCCCGGCACGCTGCGTTTTGCCGCAGTGGGTGGCGCACGGGTGTCCGAGGAATTGCTGCACCGTGCTCGACGTATCGGCCTGCCGGTTTACGAAGGCTACGGACTGTCGGAGTGCGCCTCGGTGGTGTGCCTTAATCGGCCCGGCGCGCGCCGTCCCGGCAGCGTGGGCCAGCCCCTGCCCCATGTAGAGATTCGCTTGGCCCAGGACGGCGAAGTGCTGGTCAAGGGTTCGACCTTGCTGGGCTATCTGGGCGAAGCACCGCCCACCGATGATTGGTGGCCGACCGGTGATCTCGGCGAATTTGACCCCGAAGGTTTTCTCTACCTCAACGGGCGCAAGAAACATCAATTCGTCACCAGTTTCGGGCGCAACGTGAACCCGGAGTGGGTCGAGTCCGAATTGACCCAGCGCCGCCACATCGCCCAGGCCTTCGTCTACGGCGAAGCCCTGCCCTACAACCATGCGCTGCTCTGGCCCTCGCGCCCTGAATGCACCGACGACGAACTCGCCGCCACCGTCGCCCAGGCCAACGAAGCCTTGCCCGATTACGCCCAGGTCCACCACTGGACCCGACTGGACCAACCCTTCACCCCCGCCAATGGCCTGCTTACCGCCAATGGCCGACTGCGCCGTGACGCCATCGTCGAGCGTTACCGGGCGCAACTGTCTGAATCTGTCTTTTCCGAGGAATCCGCATCATGAGTTTTTTCGACAGGCTGCAAGAAGCCACGCAACAAGAACGCCATGCGCTGTTCAATCTGCCGATCATTATCGACGCCCTGGAGGGCAAGGTCAGCCTGGAAAGTTACCGCGCGTTTCTGGCGCAAGCCTATTACCACGTACGCCACACCGTGCCCTTGATGATGGCCTGCGGCGCGCGTCTGCCGTTGCGTCTGGAATGGCTGCGCAAAGCCGTTTGCGAATACATCGAGGATGAATACGGCCACGAACAATGGATCCTCAATGACATCGAGGCCTGCGGCGGCGACAAGGTTGCGGTGCGCGACGGTCATCCGAGCCTGCCGATCGAGTTGATGGTCAGCTTTCTCTACGACTTGATTGCCCGGGACAACCCGGTCGGCCTGTTCGGGATGGTCAACGTGCTGGAAGGCACCAGCATCGCCCTGGCCACTCACGCCGCCGGCAGTATTCGCGAGCGGCTGGACTTGCCGGAAAGTGCCTTCAGCTACCTCAGCTCCCATGGCTCCCTGGACATCGAGCACATGCAGACTTATCGCCGCCTGATGAACACCCTCGATGATCCGGCCGACCAGGCTGCGGTCATTCACGCGTCCAAAGTGGTGTACACGCTGTACACCGACATGTTCCGTGGCTTGCCACGCGACGGGGAGACATTGCATGCGCCTGTCTGAAGCTCGTGTGGTACTCACCGGTGCCAGCGGTGGCATCGGCCTGGCGATCGCAACCGCCCTGTGCGCCAGCGGTGCCCGAGTGCTGGCGGTCGCGCGGCAAGAGGCACCGTTGGCGCCGTTGCTGGCGCGCTATCCGCAGCAGCTGTGCTGGATCGGCGCGGACCTGACCGTCCTCACCGATCGGCGCAAGGTGTTGGCTGCTGCCCAAGCCATTGGCGGGATCAACCTGTTGATCAACGCCGCCGGAATCAATCACTTCGCCATGCTCGAACAACTCGAGGACAGCGAAATCCACGCAATGATGGCGGTCAACATCAGCGCGCCGATCTGCCTGACCAAACTCTTGCTGCCGCTGCTCAAGGAAGCCGAAAGCGCGATGGTGGTGAACGTCGGCTCAACCTACGGTTCCATCGGCTACCCCGGCTATGCCAGCTATTGCGCCACCAAGTTTGCCCTGCGCGGGTTTTCCGAAGCCTTGCGCCGGGAACTGGCGGACACCCGCGTCAACGTGTTGTATGTCGCCCCGCGCGCCACCCGCACCCGGATGAACAGCCCGGCGGCCCAAGCCTTGAATGATGCACTCAAAGCCAACGTCGATGATCCGCAAACGGTCGCGGCTGCCGTGATCCATGCCATCGCCGGTGATCACCGCGATTTGTACCTGGGCTGGCCGGAACGCTTTTTCGTGCGCCTGAACAGTCTGCTGCCCCATCTGGTGGACAAGGGCTTGCGCAAGCAATTGCCGCTGATCCGTCGTCTGAGCGAAAAACCTGACAACGAGCACTTGAAACCATGAAAAAAGTCATCGCTTGCCTGATACTCGGCGCCTTGAGCCAAAGTGCCTGGGCCCTCGACCCCGCCGACCAGCAACGCCTCAAAGGCATCCAGCAAAGCTGGGCGCACATTCAATACGAAGTGCCCGAAGCGCAACGCACTGCAGCGTTTGAACAACTGGCGGCCCAGGCGTCAGCGTTCACCCAGCAACGCCAATCGGTGGCAGAAGCCTGGATCTGGTCCGGCATCGTCAACAGCAGTTGGGCCGGTGCCCAGGGCGGCCTCGGCGCGCTGAGCAAGGTCAAGGCGGCAAAAGCCGATCTGGAAAAAGCCCTGACCCTGGACCCGAAAGCCTTGCAAGGCTCGGCTTATACAAGTCTGGGTGCGCTTTATGACCGCGTACCGGGCTGGCCCATCGGTTTTGGTGATTCGGACAAGGCCGAACAGTTGCTCAAACAGGCCTTGCAACTCAACCCGGACGGCATCGATAGTCTGTACTTCTGGGGCGATCACCTCTACCGTCAAAAGCGCTACAACGAAGCCAAAAGCGCGCTGCAGAAAGCGTTGCAGGCAGCGCCAAGGCCCGGACGGGAAACCGCCGACGCGGGGCGACGCAAAGAGATTGAAGCGTTGCTGGTGGACGTGAACAAGAAACTCGACTGACAGGAGTTCGTGTGCGCTTATTACTGATCGAGGACGACGTTGCCCTCGGCGAGGGCATCCATCAGGCCTTGGGCCGCGAGGGTTACACCGTCGATTGGCTACAGGATGGTGCCAGCGCCTTGCACGCGCTATTGAGCGAAACGTTTGACCTGGCCGTGCTCGACCTCGGTCTGCCGCGCATGGACGGGCTTGAGGTATTACGGCGCTTGCGTGACAGCGGTTCCAACCTGCCGGTGCTGATCCTCACCGCGCGCGACGCGACCGAAGACCGCATTGCCGGGCTGGATGCCGGGGCCGACGATTACCTGATCAAGCCCTTTGACCTGGCAGAACTCAAGGCGCGCTTGCGGGCCTTGCTGCGCCGCAGTGTCGGGCGCGCGCAAATGCTGATCGAGCACGCCGGCATCAGCCTGAACCCTGGCACCCAGCAAGTCAGTTATCACGGCGAACCGGTAGCACTGACGCCCAAGGAATATCAGCTGCTGCACGAATTGCTCTCGCCGCCAGGCCGGGTCATGACCCGCGATCACCTGATGCAGTTGTTGTATGGCTGGAGCGAGGAAGCCGAAAGCAACACCCTGGAAGTGCATATCCACCACTTGCGCAAAAAATTCTCCACCGACCTGATCCGCACCATTCGCGGTGTCGGTTATCTGGTGGAGGAGCATCGATGACGTCGATTCGACGCCGCAGCCTCACGCTCATCATTGGCCTGATGCTGGTCGGCGTCGCGGTGATCAGCCTGTTCAATCTGCACGACAGCAATCATGAAATCGCCGAAGTCTATGACGCCCAACTGGCTCAAAACGCCCGGCTGCTGCAAGGCGTGATGCGCATGCCCTTGGCCAACAAGGAACACGCCGACCTGTATCAGGCCTTCAATAAAGCCTTGGGCGAAGCAGACCCCAGGGTCGACGGCCATCCTTATGAAACCAAACTGGCGTTTCAGGTCTGGAATCGTCACGGCGAAGTGCTGGTACACACGGCCAGCGCGCCCTCTTTCAGCACACCGCCAGCAACACCCGGTTTCAGTGATGTGGTCGACCTGAACAATCGCCATTGGCGCGCGTTCCTGCTGGATGACAAACAGAACGAGCTGAAAATCTGGGTCGGAGAACGGGACGACGTGCGCGCGGACCTGGTGGATCGGATCATGCGCCATACCTTGTGGCCCAATGTGCTGGGCAGCTTGATTCTGGCGGTGCTGATCTGGATCGCTATCGGCTGGGGCCTCAAGCCGCTGGAAAACATGGCGGCGACGTTGCGGGCACGGCACAGCGGCTCGCTGGAACCGTTGCAACTGACCCCGCTGCCCAGTGAACTGGAGCCGATGCAAGCAGCGCTCAATCGCATGCTGGCGCAGATTCAGGAAGTGCTGGCCCGCGAACACCGCTTCATCGCCGATGCCGCCCACGAAATGCGCACGCCTTTGGCGGTGCTGCGGGTCCATGCGCAAAATCTGCTGGAGGCTGGCACCGAAGAAGAGCGCCGTGACTCGCTGGAGTTTCTGATCGCCGGCGTCGACCGCACCAGCCGCCTGGTCAATCAATTGCTGACCATGGCTCGCCTGGAACCCAAAGCCATGGCGCCGCTGCAGCACGGCATCGACCTGGCCGAAATTGTGCGCGGCAGCCTGGCTCAGCTTACGCCCTGGATACTGAGTAAAAATCTTGAGCTGGCCTTCGACGTCCAGGACCGCCCCTTCAAAGTGGTGGCCGACGCTGCCGCCATCGACATCGCACTGAACAACCTGATCAGCAACGCGGTAAATTTTTCCCCTGATAAAGGCGTGATCACCGTGCAGTTAGGTCAGGCCGATGGCTTCTATTTGCTGAGTGTCGAGGATCAGGGCCCTGGCATTGATGAAGCGGACCGCGAGCGGTTGTTCGAACGGTTTTACAGTCGCGGCAATGTCCAGGGCGCGGGACTGGGGCTGACCATCGTCAACACCATCGCGACCCGGCTGGGCGGACACATCACGCTGGTCAACCGACCGGAAGGCGGGTTACGTGCGACGCTGGCTATTCCGGATAGCTCGCCACGCACGTCTTTACCGCACATGACACGGGAGTTGCCTCCCACCGTTTAAGTAAAGTCCCGCGAGTATGAGATTACGCAACCGATCGGCTTTGTACTCAATTAGGTGAATAGAGCCCACTCTAATCTGAGTTTGCGGCTGGAACCGCTCTCAACGAGCCTTAGTGCCGACCCGATGCGATGTGGAGCCGGCAGCTGCTCGCAATGACCGAGTCAAGTCGGACTTCTGTGTCATTTGCTCAGGTACTCGTCAAGCTTTACAGCGCTGGTTTGTCACTGCGGGCCTTGAGATTGGCTTTGAGCTGTTCGCTCATCGGCATATTCAGATTCATTCCTTTTGGAGGAATCGGTGATTGAAACCACTTGGTGTACAGCCTTGCGAATTCGCCCGACTCCATGAGGCGGGTGATGGTGCCATCGACCAATTGCTTGAATTCAGGATCATCTTTGCGAAGCATGCAGCCGTAGGGTTCGACTTGCAGCGCATCACCCACGACTTCGAGCGAATCGGGATTTTTGGAGTTCGCCATTAGGCCAAACAGCAGGATATCGTCCATGGCAAACGCCACGGCACGATCATTTTCAACCAGCGCCAAGGAGTCGTCATAGTCTTTGCCCAAGACGACCTGTATGTCTAGATTGTTGTCGGCACTGTATTGGCGGAGAACCTTCTCGTTCGTGCTGCCGACGGTGCTGGCGACCGTCTTCTTTGCGAGATCGGCGTAGTTCTTTATGCCGGAGGTCTTCTTGGTCAATAGACGCGTGCCGGTGTAGAAATGACTAATTGCAAAAGCCACGTCCTTGCCACGCGCAGCGTTGTTGGTGGTGGATCCGCACTCCAGATCGTATGTGCCATTAACCAGCAACGGAATGCGGGTTTGCGAAGACACAGGAATGTAAGCCACTTCCAAGTTCGGCCTCTTGAGCTGCCTGCGCACATCATCAACGATGGCATCCGTTAAATCGACTGAGAAACCCACCGCTTCGGTAGGACCGATCAAGTAGCTGAAAGGTATCGATGCCTCCCGGTAAGACACGGTGATTTTATTACTGTCGGCAATTTTTTCGAGTGTCTGCGAGTTGGCGGGAGATGCAAGGGCAGACAAGCCTGCGGCGAGGATTGTCGTTGCTACGAAATATGAGGTTTTCATCGGACACCCTTTAAAGTATGAAAAAGGCAAAAACATCTCAAAAACACACTGAAAACCGTAAAGGACGTAAGCACCCATTTCCGCCGTGTCTACGAAACGTTATTGCAAACACTACGCCCAGGTACGGTAGATACGTTGAGCCAGATCAGAAAACCGAGTCATGTGCGAAGTCGCGCGAACTCCATCGCGACGTTCAGGCGCAGAACAGGTAGTTTTTATTTTATTAATACCGCTCGGATTGCCGGCGCGTCAGCTTCAGACGTCACGCTGCCGATTGGAGTATTGGGGTTGGAAACGAGGGAAGATGTTTCGCTGACACTTAGGCGCATCTGAAGCCTGGGGCTTAACGTATCGATCGATATGGCGCGCCGCCCGCTTGAGGTTGGCCGGTGCAAGCACTCGCGCCATCAGCGTGTCCGGCTACGCTTTCGTCCACGCCACAGACGCCGCCGCTGCCTTTGTCCTGTCAGCCGTCATCCTCAGATAGAGGACTTTCACCTCCAAGTCACCAGCGTGGCCACCACAGCCAAGTTGGTTGCCCTTGCGCGCAACGCGCCATGCCTGGCGCACAATGAAAACGGGCGCCGTGGAGGCGCCCGTTTCTTGTTTGCGCGTTGGCGTGTCAGCCACGCCCGTAAGAAATGCCGAATCGCTGTTACCGGTCTGTTTCAAACTGCTCTGCTTCGTCGCGCTTACGCCGTTGAATCCAATACCCCAGCACCACCAGCGGCGCGGTCACCAACATTACCTCCACGGTGATCTGCAACGGCTGCTCAATCCGCGACGACACCAGCAAACTGGCGAAAAAGCACAAACCCAATTGCAGCGTGTTTTGTAGCGCCGCGGCCTTGCCGGAGTTTTCGGCAAATGGCATCAGCGCATTCGTCACGATGATCGGGAAACTTGCACCGTTGACCAGCCCCATGACGCAGAACGGGATTAGCAGTGTGGTGAGAGTCGGCGTGGTCAGCGTCGCCACCAGGTACAGCGCCACCATGCTTACGCAATAGGCGAGGATCAGCCAGGGCAGCATGATGTTGCCGCTGATCCGTTGCAGCAGGCTGCGGCAACTGAAGCCGCCGATCAAGAATCCCAGGGTTGGCAGAACGTAGCTCAGGCCGATGTCGCTGGGGCTGTAGCCCATGCCGCCGAGGATGAAGGGTGAGGCGGTCAGCCAGGCGAAGAAGCTCGCCGAGCAGGCGGCGTAGATCAATACGTTGCCGCTGAACGCCGTCGATTTTAGGAGTTGTCCGAAACTGATGCGGGGGCGTTCGCCATTGGCTATCAGCCGTTTCGGCGCGGCTTCGAGCAACGCCGTTGGCACCAACAATGCGACGCTGACGCCAAACAACACCGCAAAAATCGCCTGCCACCCCCAGTGATTGAACAGCAGCGCGCCCAGGAGTGGCGCGAGTGCGGGCGACAGGGACATCAGCGGGATGATCCCGGCAAACAAGCGATTGGCTTGCTGCGCCGGGTAACGGTCGATCACCAGCGCTTGCCAACTAACCGCCGCCGAACACACGCCGATGGCCTGGATAAAGCGCAGCCCCCACAATTGCATGGCGGTCTCGACCCAAAACATTCCCAGGCAACCCAGCGCGAACAAGCTCAAGCCCATCAACAACACGGGTTTTCGGCCGATGCGATCCGATAGCGGCCCCCACAACAATTGTCCAACGGCAAAACCAGCAAGGAAGATGCTCAGGCTCGCCCCGACTGTACCGGCCGACAGATGCAGCTCGCCGCCGATGACGCTAAACGCCGGTAAATACATATCCATGCCCAAGTAGCCAAGCATGCTCAGCCCAACCAGGTAGCAGGTGAAACCAAAAGAGTTTTTCATCAGCGCCCTAACTGACTCTTCAGTCAAATAATTTGTTAGCAGCGTGCCATTATGGGCGGTGAGTTTTTCGTGTGAAGCGATAATAATTGGACGCTCTTATCAATATTTTTGAAGGCACCTGAATGTGGTCTGAATATTCCCTGGATGTGGTCGATGCCGTGGCCCGGCACGGCAGTTTCAGCGCCGCGGCTCAGGAGCTGCACCGCGTGCCTTCGGCGGTCAGCTACTCCGTGCGACAGCTGGAACAATGGCTCGCAGTGCCGCTGTTTGTGCGGCGCCATCGTGACGTCGAGCCGACAGCGGCCGGCAAGCTATTTATTGAGCAGGCCCGGGGCGTGATGAAAACCATGCTCGATACCCGCCGTCTGTGCCAGCAAGTGGCCAACGGCTGGAGCGGGCAGTTGAAAGTGGCGGTCGATGCCATCGTCAAACAAGAACGCTGCCGGCAATTGGTGTTGGACTTTTATAAACAGTTTCCTGACGTGGAGTTGCTACTCGGGTACGAGGTGTTTAACGGCGTGTGGGACGCCCTCGCCGATGAGCGCACCGACATCGTGATCGGCGCCACCAGTGCCGTGCCGGTGGCCAGTCACTACAGCTTCCGCGACATGGGCCTGTTGAACTGGTTGTGCGTGGCCAGCACCCGGCATCAGTTGGCGTCATTGAACGGTCCGCTGGACGACGATCAATTGCGCCCCTACCCCGCGCTGTGCATGAACGACACTTCACGCCACCTGCCCAAACGCGACACCTGGTCCGTGGACAATCAGCGTCGGCTGGTGGTGCCTAACTGGGCCTCGGCCCTGGATTGTTTGCGCGAAGGCTTATGCGTGGGCATGGCGCCGGCACACCTGGTGCGGCAGCTCATTGAGCAAGGCGAACTGGTCGCCCTGAACCTGCAGCGGCCCTTCGCCGCCAGCCCGTCCTGCGTAGCCTGGAACCAAAACAAGCATTCGCCGGCCATGGCCTGGTTACTCGATTACCTGGGGGATGCCGAGACGATGAATCAGGAATGGTTGAATGGAGAGGTCATCATTTAAAACCAGGGATATTGAAGAAGACGTCCATCGTTGGTGACATACCCGCTTGATACGATTCGACGGAGTGCCATTTCGAGCCCGGTAAGGTCGGCGCGCTTTCTAGTAAGCAAAGAGAAAAATCGTCGATATTTCACATACAAGGCTTCCGAGCAGACATATGAAAAGTTTTCATAACTGGAATGAACCATAGGCGTTAGTTAGATCTCAATCCTCCCTCTTATTGTTGCCCTACAGGACGGTGACAGAGCCGTATTCAGAATAATAAGAGGAGGAAAAGATGGAAATCGAGGCAGCAGTCTGGAACGAATGGTATCCAGTCGCGGTGGAGGCGGATCTAAAAAACGGTTCTCAGTACCGCACCCGCGTTCTGGGTTGCGAGATTGCATACGGCCGCGATGCTGATGGTGTATTCAGCGCGCGTCTCGCCGACGGCAGTGGCACGTCGTGCCGCACGCAGACCTGCTACCACACCCACTGGATATCACTCGGCGAGCCAGACAAGGGCTTTTTCGCATTACCCGAGTTCAACGAGTCCGACCGGCGCGTGCTTGGCCTGGGTTCGATGCAGATCCATGCTTCCGGTCTGCGCGTGGTCGAGAACTTCCTCGATATGGCGCATTTTCCGTACGTCCATGGAGGCCTATTGGGCGAAGTGCCGCATACCGATGTCAAGCCGTACCAAGTCGTTCTCGATAAAGAGAACGACGAGATTTTTGCCAATGATTGCTCCTTTTACCAGCCGATGGCCGGCGCGGCTGCCACGGGCGGTATCGACGCACAGTACATTTATCGAGTGGTTCGCCCCCTGGCTTCCATCCTCTATAAGACCAGCGTGTCCGACTCGACGCGGCGCGATGTCATCTGTCTGTTTACCCAGCCCTTGAGTGAAGACTGGTGTGTCGCCCATCTCTTGCTGGCCTGCATCGACGACGTCCACACCGACAGCGAGCTACGTCTGTTCCAGCAGACCATCGTCGGCCAGGATCTGATGATCCTGTCCAACCACCTGCCGCGAACCTTGCCTCTTGATCCGAAGTTCGAGGTGCCGACGCGTGCCGACGCGATGTCGGCCGCCTACCGCCGCTGGCTGTCCGATAAGGGTGTCGTCTACGGCACCTACCGCGCCGCCTGATCACGCCGACCATCGAAGAGGAGTACAGCATGAACACCCAAGAGAACACCTGGTACCCGGTGGCACGCACTGACGACCTGCACATGCGCCACGTCTTTCAAGGTCAACTGCATGGCGTCGAGCTCGCGCTGTGGCGTGCCGACGACGGCCGTGTGAACGCCTGGGAAAACCGTTGCCCGCACCGCAGCGTGCGCTTCACGCTCGGCGTGAACACCGGCGAGAAGCTGCGCTGCCAGTACCACGGTTGGCAGTACCAGAGCGGCGACGGTCGCTGCACCTTCATTCCCGCCACAAGCCAGACCGCCCCCCCACCAAGCTTGTGCGCGCAGACGTTTGCGGCGACGGAAGCGAACGGCTACGTGTGGGTCAGCCTGGTGGCGAAGGGGACGAACTCCGGCGCCGTAGCGTTCTCGCCGGAGTTCACCCCATTGCCGCTCGCATTGCGCAGCCTGACCTTCAACGCGGGCCTCGACGTGGTCGCCGCTGAACTGGCTCGCTACGCCGACTACGATGAGGACGCCGTGCCTGGCTCAAGCGCGCTGTTGCGAAACCGCGCCGAGATCGACCTAGCATGGCAGACCGAGTCAGGCGGTCGCGAGGTACGCTTCTGGCTGCAGCCAGCGAACGAGGCCAAGACCATCGTGCATGGCTCAGCCAACCTTGTCGGCATGGACGAGCGCGAGACGTTGCGCTGGCACAACCGCCTGCTGACGACGCTACGTCGCCATGTGGAAAACCGTGAATCATCCGCGGGTCATCCCCCGTTGGCTGAGGCCGTGGCTAAATTGCACTTGATTCCCATCGTCCAAAGCGCTTCCCGAAACACCGCTTCCAGCAGCAGAACCTTGATCCGGACGACTGTCGCGGCGCGCTGGAATACCGCCGAGGAAATCGTCGCGTTCAAGCTGGCGCTGTTGGATGGCGAACGCGTCGACTTCGACGCAGGCGCGCATCTTGACGTGCATACGCCGAACGGTCTCGTGCGCCAATATTCGCTGGTGAATGCGCCTGGCGAGCGCGACCACCTGGTGATCGGCGTGAAGCTCGAACCGGCGTCGCGCGGCGGATCGCGTTCGCTGCACGAGTCGCTGCAGGTCGGCGACAGCTTGACCGTGGCGGCACCGAAAAACCACTTCCCTCTCGTCCCGGACGAGGGTGGCGTGCTGATCGCAGGCGGCATCGGCATCACCCCGATCCTGGCGATGGGCGCCTCGCTGCAACATGCAGGGTTGCCTTATGCACTCCACTATTTTGCGCGCAGCAAAGAGCATGTCGCCTTCAACGATCGCCTCGCCGAGCTGGACGGCCTGCAGCTACACACGGGTCTGACAGTGGATGCCACGCGCGACGCAGTCGATGCAGCGTTTATCGCAGCAGGCTCGGAGCGCCACGTCTACGTATGCGGGCCGCGTCCGTTGATCGACTTGGTGCGAGAACGGGCGGCGGTCAACGGCATCGCCGACGCGCGCGTCCACTTCGAACTGTTTGCTAACGAGGTGTCGCACGACGCGGACAAGCCCTTCCGCGTGAGGCTGCAAACAAGCGGCACCGAATTCGTCGTGCCGGCCGGCGTCAGTTTGTCCGACACGCTGAAGGCTCACGGCGTCGTGCTCGATACCTCGTGCGAGCAGGGGGTGTGCGGTACCTGCCGCACCGGGGTGGTCGACGGCGAGCCTGAGCACCGCGACGTCTACCTAAACGAAGACGAAAAACAGAGCCACCGCTGCCTGATGCCATGTGTATCGCGCAGCCGTTCCGAACTCTTGGTTCTCGACCTGTAAGGGAGTGGAAAATGATCACACTGTACGACTACGAACTGTCAGGCAACTGCTACAAGTTGCGCCTCTTTATGAACATGCTCGGCCTTGACTACCAGAAACTCGGCGTCGAGTTCTTCCCGGGCAAGGAACACAAGAGCGACACCTTCCTCGCGATCAACCCGCTCGGCCAACTGCCGGTGCTCGACGACGACGGCTTCGTGCTGCGCGACGCGCAGGCGATCCTGACCTATCTGGCTGCGCGTTACGATGACAGCGGACGCTGGTATCCGACCGACAATCCGCAGTCGTTGGCCGAGGTAAATATGTGGCTGGCGTTCGCCGACGGCATCACCAGCACCGCGTCGGCAGCGCGTCTGCACGATTTGTTGCGTTATGAGCTCGACGCCGACCAGGCACGTGCTGGTGCCCATGCGCTGTTCAGGGCGCTCGACGAGCGACTGTGGTTCTCCGAGCAGGAGGATGGCGGTTGGATCTGTCGCGGCGATCACCCGACCATCGCCGACATTGCCTGCTTCCCCTACGTAATGCTGTCCGATGAGGGCGGCATCTCTCTCATCGACTACCCGGCGCTGCGCCGCTGGACCGACAGAGTAAAACGTTTGCCGGGATTCATCGTGATGTCCGGCATTTTCGAAACAGCAGCATCCTAAGCTGGGCCATCTAATACAAAAATTAAATGAGAGGCAGCAAGATGAAAACCAAACGTTACTACCCCTCCGCGTCTCGTTGTTCTGCGGATGAAGCGCTACCGCTGGGACGTCTGTCCATACTCGGTTTTCAACATGTGCTGGTGATGTACGCCGCCGCAATCGCGGTGCCGCTGATCATCGGCGGCGCGCTGAACTTGTCCAAGAGCGAGATTGCCTTCCTGATCAGCGCCGACCTGTTCGTTTCCGGCCTCATCACCATCGTGCAGACGGTGGGGGTGCGCTGGTTCGGCGTGAAGCTGCCGATCATGATGGGTGTCTCGTTTACCGGTATTGGCGCGATGATCGCCATCGGCGCCAAGCCCGGCTTGGGTTTGCCAGGCGTATTCGGTGCCATGTTGGTGGCTGGCGCCATCGTCATCTTGATAGCACCCTTGATCGCGAAGATGTTGCGCTTCTTCCCGGAGGTGGTAGTCGGAACAATCCTCTTGGCCATCGGCGTTTCGCTGATGGAAGTAAGCGTGACTTGGGCTGGCGGTGGATATGGTAACCCCGATTTCGGCAACCCACTGTATATCGCCGTAGCGTTCGCGGTGCTGATGTTCATTCTGTTGATGGCCAAGTTCGCCCGCGGCTTTCTCAACAATGTTTCGGTGCTGCTCGGTACCGGCTTCGGGGTGGCGGTCTGCCTGTTGCTAGGCGAGGTCCACTTCGACGGAGTGAGCGAAGCGCCGTGGTTCGGTCTGGTGGCACCCTTTCATTTCGGCGCACTCAAGTTCGATTTCTGGGCAATCGTGAGCATGACGGTCGTCATGCTGGTCAACGTGATCGAAACCGCCGGCGTGTTCATGGCGGTCGGCAGGATGACAGACAAGCAGATGACGCAGGCGGATCTGGTGCGCGGTTTCCGGGCCGATGGTCTGGGCGCCGTGATCGGCTCGATCTTCAACATCTTCCCGTACACCTCCTACTCGGAAAACGTCGGCCTGTTGGAAGTAACTGGGGTGCGCAGTCGCTGGGTCTGTGCAATGGGCGGTGTGCTCCTGATCGTGCTGGCGCTGATTCCGAAGCTGTCCGCCGTAGTCGCCTCGGTGCCGGTCTTCGTGCTCGGTGGGGTCGGCATGATCATGTTCGGCATGATTGCGATGGCTGGCATAAAGATACTCAGCCATGTCGACTTCGTGAACCAGCCACTTAACGGTTTTACCGTGGCCGTCAGCGTCGGCATCGGCCTGGCCCCGGTCTTAGCCAAACACTTTTTCGACAAATTCCCGGTGGAAATGGCGCCGCTGCTGCAAAGCGGGATCGTACTGGCAGCTATTTCTGCGGTACTGCTGAATTTGCTGTTCAACGGAGTACAGCAAAACCAAAAGAAGAAACCTGAGGCAGTGGCAGTAGAAAAGACTGCGACTGCATGACTTGTTACTTGTCCGTTGTAATCGGACCCTCCTGGAGCGAAATATGAAAACCAAAGCCGCAGTCGCCTGGAAAGCCGGGGCCCCGCTGACCATCGAAACCGTCGATCTAGCAGGCCCGAAAGAGGGCGAGGTGCTGGTCGAACTGAAAGCCACCGGCATCTGCCACACCGACTACTACACGCTGTCGGGTGCCGACCCCGAGGGTCTATTTCCGGCCATCCTCGGTCACGAGGGTGCAGGAGTAGTGGTCGACGTCGGCCCGGGCGTGAAGACGCTAAAAAAGGGCGACCACGTGATCCCGCTGTACACGCCTGAATGCCGCACGTGCAAGTTCTGTCTGTCGCAGAAGACCAATCTGTGCCAGGCGATCCGCTCGACACAAGGCCGCGGGTTGATGCCGGACGCAACCAGCCGCTTCTCGCTCGACGGCACACCCATCCTGCACTACATGGGCACGTCGACCTTCTCGAACTACACCGTAGTGCCGGAGATCGCGCTGGCGCAGATCCGCGAAGACGCGCCGTTCGATACCGTCTGCTACATCGGCTGCGGCGTGACTACGGGCTTGGGCGCGGTAATCTTCACCGCCAAAGTCGAGGCGGGCGCCAACGTAGTAGTTTTCGGCCTCGGCGGTATAGGCCTCAACGTGATCCAGGGCGCGAAGCTGGTTGGCGCCGGTAAGATCATCGGTGTCGATATCAACCCGGCACGCGAGAAAATGGCACGCAAGTACGGAATGACCCACTTCATCAATCCGAAGGAGGTCGACAACGTCGTCGACGCAATCATCCAGCTCACCGACGGCGGCGCAGACTACGCGTTTGAGTGCATCGGTAACGTCAACACCATGCGCCAGTCGCTTGAGTGCTGCCATAAAGGCTGGGGCCAGTCGATCCTAATCGGCGTCGCCGCCGCTGGCGAGGAGATTAGCACCAGGCCATTCCAGCTCGTCACCGGTCGCGAGTGGAAGGGCTCGGCCTTCGGCGGAGCACGCGGCCGCACCGACGTGCCGAAGATCGTCGACTGGTACATGGAAAACCGCATCAGCATCGACGACATGATCACCCACCGGCTAACCCTCGATCAGATCAACGACGGCTTCGATCTGATGAAGCGCGGCGAGTCGATCCGCTCTGTAGTCGTCTACTAAGTTTGGGGTTGCCCCTTGGCGGGCGACGGTATCCACAGCGCCGCCCGCACCTTTTGGGAGAACACATGGAAATCCTAAGCCAGCACGACTGCTTTTCCGGCCGCCAGGGCTTTTATCAGCACGACTCGCGCGCCATCGGCCTGAGCATGCGCTTTTCGGTATACCTGCCGCCGCAGGCCGAACACGGCAAGGTGCCGGTATTGATCTACCTTGCCGGCCTGACCTGCACCGAAGAGACCTTCATGATCAAGGCTGGCGCACAGCGAGTGGCGGCAGAACTTGGCATCGCGCTCGTGGCCCCCGACACCAGCCCGCGCGGTGCGAACATCGACGGCGAGGAAGTGGATTGGGACTTCGGCACCGGCGCCGGCTTCTATATCGACGCGACCCGCGAACCGTGGTCGCGCCACTACCGGATGGAAAGCTACGTCGCGGGCGAGTTGCCCAGAATGTTGGCCGAACATTTTCCGGTCGATATCACACGCATGGGGATCTTTGATCATTCGATGGGCGGCCACGGCGCGCTGACGCTGGCCTTCAAGTACCCGGACAGGTTCAAGTCGCTGTCGGCGTTCGCACCTATCGTCGCGCCGAGCCGCGTGCCGTGGGGCGAGAAGGCGTTCGGCTGCTACCTCGGGGACGATCGTGAAGTGTGGAAACGCCACGACGCGTGCGAATTGCTCAAAACGCTGGGCGAGCCCTATCCGGGCGAGATCCTGATCGACCAGGGGCTGGCCGATCAATTCCTCGAGATGCAGCTCAGGCCCGAGTTGTTTGAAGTCGCCTGTAACGAGGCCGGGCAGTCGCTGACACTGCGTCGCCAAGCCGGCTATGATCACGGCTACTATTTCATCTCGACCTTTATTGAAGACCATTTTCGTCATCACGCGCGCGCGCTCGGTCTGTGCTAGCGGCGCGTGGTAGCGCGGGGGAGAAACTTTGCACAACGTCGATCTGAAGTCGCTGCAGGTATTCGCCACCCTGCTCAAGGAATGCAACGTCACGCGTACTGCGCAGCAGTTGCACATGACGCAGTCGGCGGTCAGCCATACACTCGGCCGGCTGCGCGAGCTGTTTCGCGATCCGCTATTCGTGTCGGCTGGACGCGGCATGGTGTCGACGCCGCGCGCGCTCGAGTTGGCCGAGCCCTTGAGGCGCGCGCTTGATGCCATCGAAGCGCTGGTGCGCCCCGTCGAGGCGTTCGATCCTGCGAGCTTTGATGGCGTGTTCCACATCGCCACTACCGACTACATCGGCTTCATCCTGCTGCCGATCTTGGTGAAGCGGCTGAGTGAGGTCGCCCCTGGGGTCGAGTTGAGCATCAAGCCGCTGAAGCCACAGGACGACCTCCTCGCCCTCAAGAACAACGAGATCGACCTGGTCCTGTGGAATGAAGAGACCGCGACGCCCAATTTCTACGTGCGCAAGCTGTTCTCGGACCGGCTGAAGGCCATAGTGCGCGTTGGTCATCCCGAAATCGACGGCAGCCTGTCACTCGAACAGTTCCAAGCTGGTCGTCACCTGCGCATCAGTAGCCATCACGGCGCGGTGAAGGAGGCGGTTAACGGTCTCTACGAAAAGTACGGGGTGCGAAGTAAGACCTCGGTGACCGTGCCGCATTTCTTGCTGGCTTATCGCCTGGTCGCCGAATCCAATCTGATCGGCACCATCGCCGAGCTGACTGCACGCCGAATCGTCAAAGAGCTACCCTTGCAGGTGCTCGAACCGCCGGTCGAAGAGGCCCGCTTCACAGTATCGCTGGTGTGGCACGAGCGCCGCCACACCGACCCGGCGCATCGCTGGCTGCGCGGCGAGATTGCCGCGGCAGCCGAAGTCATCCGCGAGGAGCAGGCCCAATGGGCTACCCCTCTTCATTGCCCCCCCTTGCATGAGCGATGACAACGCCTATGCCCTGGGTCGCATGGCGAATTACTGCCCATCGTGCCCTGTACGGAAACTTGATTTTCGACTTCTGCGAATGAGCGGTAAGTGCGATTGATGGATTTCGCCGCGCTCAACCCAGCCTAGGGTTGCAGGTCGACTGTCAGCGATGGGTCCAGGCTGTGTGAAAACGCGCTAAATACGTCGAAAACCGAGAGTCGCGAGGATTGCCTGTGGAATCAGCGGGCGGAAGCGCGAATAACCTTAGTCAGCGACATAGACGTTCGTAATGCCGTTTGAGGTTGTAGGCGAGCACATGAAGGCTCATTTCGGGACTTACCCTCGAAAGTGTTTTGGTCAGGAAGTGGGTGGCTCCCATCCAATATTTAAGCATTCCCAAAGGATGCTCAACAGTCTGGCGGCGAACCTTCATCTTCCCCGGGTCATGCTCCAGCCGAACTTGCATCGCGTCGTTTACCGCCTCATGTTCCCAGCGCTTCACACGGCGCTCCTTACCCGTCGTACATTGCTTTTGCATTGAGCAGGCCTGGCAGCCCGTGAAGTAATAACAATGCAATAACATGCCGTCTTCCATCGACGAATACCGCCTGGCTAGTAACTGCCCCGCAGGGCCTCGATACTCGTCCGACGCAATAAAATAGATGAAATCCTGCTTGCCGAATCTGCCTTCGGCTTCGCTGCCAGATGTGAGGGGTTTCGGTACGAAGGTAGTGATGCCGGCTTGCTCGCAAGCAAGGATTTCCAGACCTTTGTAATAGCCTCGGTCGGCCACCACCGTTAGCGATTCAGCCTGGATTTCTTCACGTGCCTGGCTCGCCATATTGCTCAGTTGCCCAGGATCATTACTAACGTTGGTCACCTCATGGGCAATGATCAGATGGTGTTTGTCGTCGACAGCTGTTTGTACGTTGTAGCCAACCGTTCCGGTGCCTCGGCCACGCGTGGCCATTGAGCGTGCATCTGGGTCTGTGAGGGAGATCTGCTGGTCTGGACTGTCGTGGAGCTGCGCCTCGATGTCCTTGAGTTTCTGCATCAGCTTTTTCAGTGTTTCTATTTTTTCTTTAAGCCGCTCTGCTTTGGCCTCGGCCACTTCGGGCGTTGCCCGATCCGCCGAATCCATCGCCGCCAGATAACGGTCAATGCTCTGTTCGATCTGCTGCATGCGTGCCTTCACCTTGCCCTGAGTGAAGATGCGGTCGCGATTATTGACGGCTTTGAATTTGCTGCCGTCGATGGCGATCGATCGACTGAGAAAAGAGATTGAGGTTGAGGTTGAGGTTGAGGTTGAGGTTGAGGTTGCGACAAAGAACTACGAACTGGCGGCAGACGCTACGAATGGCTTTGCAGTTGTCTTTGCGAAGGTCGGCGATGGTCTTGAAATCTGGAGCCAAGCGCCCCGTTAGCCACATCAACTCGACGTTGCGCTCGGCCTCACGTTCCAGCCGGCGGCTGGGCTGAATCCGATTGAGGTAGCCGTAGATATAGATCTTCAGCAACACCGCTGGTGGTAGGCCGGACGACCCGTTGCAGCAGGATCGACGCCCTCAAAACCAAGTGCGCCCAGGTCGAGTTCATCGACGAAAACGTCGACCACTCGCACTGGATTTTCTTCGGTTACGTAATCGTCCAGACACTCCGGCAGCAGAGTCACTTGCGTCCGGGCCTCGCCTTCAATGAATCGCTTCATGATCGTCCTCGATGCGATCTAGACGATCAAAAGATTAGACAAGCACTGGCGTTTTCACCCGTTCTCCTCGACTTCTGCCTGTCATGAAAAGCCGTTTCGATCTAAACAACCCCCGTCATCGTCTCTAGAGCGATGTTCGGTCGACACCTTGTACAATCTCGCTTGTTACAAAACCCACCCCGCAATGATCGCAATAAAACCCATCAACCAGCTGCTCCAGCGGCGCTGCTTTCAGAAGGGCAGGCTTGCATTCATCAACTGCTAGCTGATCCAAGCGTTGATAGCCTGCTTTTTCTTCCCCATTGAAGCGTTTTTTTGGGCTTGCTGCTCCTTTCAGAATTCCCTTTGGTCTGACGTGTTGGACCGATCCACAGCGGGGGCAGGATTCCATAGGGTTTTGGTTCATGGCATGACCTGATTTGAGAGGGGCGAGAGTAATGATACCGATGAACTCAAGAAATCCTTTAACCAATGTCGTAAGAACTGACCTCCAGAGCAGTGAAGATGATTCCGTATATCTACGGACTTCACGTAGAGACGCCCCGTCCCTATCGACGCTGACGTTTTCACACAGCCTGGGCCAGAAGCAGACACTCAAAAAGCTGAACGATCAGGTTCTCATGTCATGAAATCATCCAGCTGTCGTACCATCGGCACATCGACAGAACGGAGGTTGATATGGGAAATGGTCAGGACAAACGAGTCGTTGTCATTGGTGCAGGCATCGTTGGCGCGTCATTGGCGTATCACTTGGCAGGTAAAGGCGCGAATGTCACTTTGGTAGAAGCTGAAGATATAGCTTCGGGAGTGACTGGCAGCTCATTCGCTTGGCTCAATGCCTCACACCCCGAACCTGACCCAATTGCGCAACTGCGCGGTTCTGCCATCAAGGAGTACCGCCGACTCGAAACGCAGCTGCCAGGTCTGGAGATAAGATGGACAGGTGCCTTGTCTTACAGCGTGATGGCGATTGGAGCGCTGCCGATCTCAGGTCACCAAGCTTCGGCAAACCTGGTGTCTCGATCGCAGATTCTCGACCTGGAACCAAATCTCAAGAACCCTCCCCAGTCTGCTCTGTATGCGGCTGAAGAAGGAGCGCTGGACGCAGTGGCAGCTACGCATGCGTTGATCGCAGGTGCCCAGGCGTATGGGGCGAAGATTCTCACTCAGACGCGAGTGCTCGGTTTTGTAACCCAGAGTGCAACGGTGACCGGAGTCGAAACAACAATAGGCATCCTCGATGCCGATATTGTCGTACTGGCAGCCGGGACAGGCATCACGAAACTGACAGACATGCTTGGAGTGTCCCTGCCAATAGAGGCCTCGCCTGCCATTTTCATTCGTTACAAGTCACAACCCAACCTCGTGCACACCCTCATCTCCAGCCCTGAAATGGAAGTGAGGCAAAGTTCGGATGATGCGTTGCTGGCGGCAGAAGATTACCTGGACGACGCCATGGAAAATCAGCCGGCAGCGATAGCGCTTCGAACTGCCAAGACAATCCAGAACGAACTCCATGGTGTTGTTTCCATAGATCCGGAACGGGCTTGTGTCGGACTCAGGCCCATGCCTGCCGATGGCATCCCCATCATCGGTTATCTACCCAAAGTGGGTGGCGTCTACGTTTGTGCAATGCACCCTGGAATTACTTTGGCTGCGACAGTGGGACGTCTGGCCAGCGAGGAGATCATCGATGACAAGGCGTCCAGTGCCCTTTGCCCATGCCGGCCCGATCGATTTTTGCAAGCGTAGGGAGGATCCTCTTGTGAGGCAGAAATCGACCAGGAGCAGACATTCGAACCGCTGACCAATACACTGCCGCGACAATCGTACTCAAAAACTTTTGAGCAAATGTTCACGCAGGAAGAAGGGTTTCAAATGAGTCTTGATCTGTACCTGGAAGCGGATAATGCACTCACAGCCCCGACATTGAGGAAAGCCTTAAACGATGCTGATGCCTGGGAAATCAACGTAGTTGGCGACAGTTTGGAAGCTACCTTTATCTCGGGACTAACGTTGAGTACCGATGGCGTAATCACGGACTCAACAATTTACTCCGAGGATACGAAGGGCATCGACTTCCGTGTTGCTATGCGTTGTACCATCAGAATCAAAGGCCCCGAGCCGGAGGGGCAGTCTGCTATGGACGATCTGGACAAAATAGCGCAATCCATCGCTCAGACGTGCTCATCCCTCTTCCTGATAAGCTTCCAGCTCGAAGAAACCTTGTACTGGCGGGACACAGCGGGGCTGCACCGTCCTGATGCCAGAACCTCCAAAAACAATGACGAATCCACCTGAGCGCACTCTGTCTACTACTGGGCATTTGCTGCACATCTCGATGAAATGGCTATTAGCTGCTTTTCGCGAAGGGCCGCTTTGGATCGGTTCGGGCCTGTCTCGACCACAATAAAACGGCAAAAAAGCAGATGCTTGATTATGAAGCAGTTAAATCCAGAATATTTACTAAAAGAAAATGTACATGAAGAAGCTAAGTAATGATTTCAGTGGAGCACTCCGAACGTTTGCGTACTTCATGGCAAGTGGAAGCCACTACATGCTTGAAAACGTAGAGTACCTCGACATTTATGGCTCTGAGCCGAGTGCAATTGAGATGGTCTTCGCGATATTCGCGAACGTAATAGAGATGGACAGCGAAGGCAACGTGCTCAATTTCACCTATGCCCAAAGGAGAGCGACTGACTACTTAAGGTCATACTGCGACCCATCTTTCAAAGTAACGCCGCCTCTTGAAGACTGGGAAACCGAGCTCTATGGGCCGCCCTCACTCGGACGCTAAGAAATGGCTTTAGCTCGCAGACACGGGGGACCGGAAAGGGTCGAAAGATCCAGCCGAATGACTGCTTTTGGCCGATTCTGTTGAAAAAGTCGGATTTTCCGCTCGCCTGAACTCAGGCACGACCATCGCCTAAGAACCGACTCACCACATGGAGTGGTTTCTCGGCCGTTCGTTGACCTTTGCTGCTCAGTTAGTGGGTTAATTTGAGGTTCTTTGCTGAGTGCAGGCGCACCTATCCCGTGGCAGGAGGCCCTTGAGGTGTAAATTTAGCCAGCCGTCGCAGGTTCTGTACCGCAGCGGCCAGCGTGAATTCATCCGTCGCGCCACTCATGCCACGTAGTCTCAGGCGCTCCAATTTCAGGATGCGCTTGAGGTGGGCAAACAACATTTCGACCTTCTTACGTTCGTGGCGAGAGCGCACGTACGCAGGTGTCGCTGCGATGCGCCGAGCCACATCGCGCGCGGCTTCATGGACGCTGCGGGCGATCTTGCGGAGCGCAGTGTTCGGGCAGCACTTGGCTTTCATCGGACAGGCAACGCAGTCGGTCTGCCTGGTTCGGATGATGATGGTGCTGGCTTTGGTGACGTGCGAACGCTCATTCTTGAAGGCTCGCCATTCGCTGCGTAATGCGTTACCGGCTGGGCAGCGGTATTCCTCGGCCTCTTCATTCCAGGGATAAAGGGGGCGGATTTAATTTCTCTACTCAAAACGCCCGCTTTTGGCCGTTATTTGCCTGTCACAACCGCAGCCGACTGCTGCTGGATGCGATGAGCCGCCCGAGGTTGTATTCCGAGATTGCTCATGAGCGATTTACCTGCGAGAGGTCGGCTGGCTCATTTGCATTGCCCCACACGTCCTCAAACCTGAAATGGCTTTTAGCTGTCTGTGCCTGTCTCTCATCTCAAACATCACCGATTTTTTGAAATAACACCACCCATGTATTGATTCAAATCGCGCAGATCTTTAATGCTCCATGAGTACGGCGATAGCTTTACACCGTTCTCTCGTAACGTTTTTGGAATTAAGTCTCCATTGGGACGAAGTATTATCGATGACACAATCACGCCCGGATAATCATTTAATCGTTTTTTGAAAGCGGAGGTTGTTAGATCAGGTGTAGGAGGATTGCTTTTATTAGCCAATGGCCCTGTAGCTTTGAGATCTATTCCGTGACACATGGCGCATCGCTGTAAATAGAGGTTTTTTCCATTAACATTTTCAGCGAAGGATAGTGATGTTTGAGCTAACGACACCCCCCCTAGAAAAGTGATGAATAATAGTTTCATGGTTTTTATCTTCCTTGATGGAATCAGCGTTGACTGGGTGCGATTGGTGGTTGCGCTCTGTGGCGAGCAATCAGTTTCCCGCCACAGAGGGGCCGTGCTTACTCCTTCACTTCAACCTTATCCAGCGCCTGATTCACCGCCAGTTCCCCCAGCATGACCACCTGCGTAATCCCCAGCAGCGTCTTGCGGTGTGAGTTCTCCAACAACGCCGCGAGATTGCTGAGCATGGTGGTCGCCGAGCCCAGTGATTCGCTGGCGTTGACCAGCAGGGATTCTGAGTCGCACTTGGGGTTGGCGAGGAACATCGGTTCGGGTTCGTGGGTGCTGGCCATGATCTGGGCGGCCGGGTTGAGATAGTGGTCGAGGGCGCGTTCGGCCGCTTCGTGGAGTTTTTTCGAATCGAGGGATTCGTAGGGCGATGCCGGATCGGTGTCGGGCGGGTTGGGTGTTGGTTTGATCATAGTAAAACTCCTAATTGAAAACGGAGCCTTCACCCACGCTACCAAACGATGGGTGGCGGCCATACGCGGGTTGGTAGACCGGTAACTAGGAACCCGGCGCTCCCATGGGAGCCCTGCGCATGGCCACCATAAAGCAGAGACAGAACAGTCCTGCAAACGGTGCGCTATGCGACTAGTTATACCGGGCTACCAAACCCGATCACTGTTTTTCAGTGACCCAGCCACGATAAAACCCGCGCCCCAGACGCACAAGCCGGCGAATTCTGTCTTACCCGTAGGCGATGGCGCAAGGCGTTGTAGCCTTTGGCTGGTAACAGGAGGCTTCGCTTAAACAGATGCGGGTTTTGTTGTTTAAGCGCCAGACAAATGAAATCCCTGTGGGCGCGAGCAAGCTCACCCCCACAGGGTTTTGTGTTTTGTCTGAGGGATCGGGGGGGCACAAACATGCCCTGCCCCCCTGCCCGGTCACTTTTTGTTGGCGGCCAGATAGTGCGCGACCAACGCATTGGCATGGCCATGGCCCATGCCGTGTTCATCTTTCAACCACGCCACGATTTCCATGTGCTTCTTGTCGCTCACTGTTCCGAGCAACGCCAGCCAGTGGCTAATCGGCTGCCCATACTTTTTCTCAATGGACGGGAAGTACGACGCCGGTCCTTTTACTTTTGTGTCTTCGGCCATGCTGCAAGCTCCCTTTGTCACGACGGAGTGTCGGATAACGCTCCTTGTCGTCAGCCCATAGAGTGGCCGCGATTGGCTATCCCAGCAACAACCCCTGCTCCGCCTCACACAACCCCACCACATAGTCCCAAACCACCCGCAGCCGCACCGACTTGTGCAACTCGCGCCGGGTACTGATCCAGTAACTTCGCTCAATACTCTCGTCCGGCAACAACGGCACCAGGTCCGCATCTGCACTTGCCATGTAACAAGGCAACACCGCAATCCCCAACCCGGAGCGCGCAGCCTGTTGCTGGGCGATGACGCTGGTGCTGTGAAACACCACCCGTGGATTGCGGCAGAAGCTATTAAGGAACATCAATTCCTGGCTGAACAGCAAGTCGTCGACATAGCCGATCCAGGCATGGCGCCCGAGGTCTTCGCGGCTGCGCAATGGCGGTGAGCGATCGAGATACGCCTGGCTGGCGTAGAGCCCCAATCGATAGTCGGTGAGTTTGCGGGTGACCAGCATGTCGGCGGCCGGGCGTTCGAGGTGGATGCTGATTTCGGCTTCGCGGTTGAGGATGCTGACGAAGCGCGGCACCGCCACCAGTTCCACTTCCAGTCCCGGATAGCGTTCGAACAAGCCGTTCATGCGGCTGGCAAGGAACATGATGCCCAGCCCTTCCGTGACGCCGACGCGAATCTTGCCCAGTGGCGCGGTGGACTGGGTGATTTCTTCCTGGGCCAGCAACGCGACGTTTTCCATGGCTTCGGCGTGTTTGAGCAGCGCTTCGCCGGCCGGGGTCATTTCGTAACCCTGGGCATGCTGGACGAACAGCGCCGTGCCGAGGCTCTTTTCGATGGCCTCGATGTGCCGCGCGACTGTGGCGTGGGTGGTGTTCAAACGGCGGGCAGCGGTAAGCAAACGCCCGCTGCGCTGCAACTCGAGAAAAAACCGCAGGTCATTCCAGTCGAACATGATCCGTCCTTGAGGCAATGCTGTTTAAAAACGCACAGCGGCTGCGCAAAAACTAACATTCTTTTGACGAAAGCGAACAACTAGGATGACCGACAACAAGAACAACAAGACGAGGTCAGGGATGAAGACTCTCCTGGATGAATTCGACTACATTGTGGTCGGCGCCGGGCCGGCGGGTTGTTTGCTGGCCAATCGACTGTCGGCCAACCCGCAACACCGGGTGCTGCTGCTCGAAGCCGGCGGCCGCGATAACTATGCGTGGATTCACATTCCCGTGGGTTACCTGTTCTGCATCGGCAACCCGCGCACCGATTGGTGTTTCAAGACTCAGGCACAAGCCGGCCTGCAAGGTCGCACCCTGAGTTACCCGCGCGGCAAAGTGCTCGGCGGCTGTTCTTCCATCAACGGCATGATCTACATGCGTGGCCAGGCCGGCGACTACGACCGCTGGGCTGCCGATGGCAATCCGGGCTGGAGCTGGAACGACGTGTTGCCGTTGTTCAAAAAGAGCGAAAACCATTTTGCCGGCGACTCCGAGTTTCACGGCGCCAGCGGCGACTGGCGGGTCGAGCGGCAGCGGCTGTCGTGGCCGATTCTGGACGCCTTCCGCAACGCTGCCGAGCAAAGCGGCATTGCCAGCATTGATGATTTCAACCAGGGCGATAACGAAGGCTGCGGCTACTTTCAGGTCAACCAGAAGGCCGGGATCCGCTGGAACGCGGCCAAGGCTTTTCTCAAACCGGTCCGCCATCGCGTCAATCTCACCGTGCTGACCGACGTCGAAGTGGACCGCGTGTTGCTGGAAAACGGTCGCGCTTCAGCGCTGATAACGCGCTGGCAAGGTCAGGCGAAAACCTTCAAGGCGCGCAAGGAAATCGTCTTGTGCGCCGGCTCTGTCGGCTCACCAGGCATCCTTCAGCGCTCGGGGATCGGTCCGCGTCCGCTGCTGCAAAAACTCGGAATCGGCGTCGCCCATGAGCTGCCGGGGGTAGGCGGCAATCTGCAGGATCACCTGCAATTGCGGTTGATCTACAAACTGGAAAATGCGCGAACGCTGAACCAGATCGCCGGCAGCGTGTGGGGCAAGATGGGCATGGGTTTGCGCTATCTGTATGACCGCAGCGGCCCGCTGTCCATGGCGCCGAGTCAACTGGGGGCCTTCGCCCGTTCGGGTCCGGAACAGACCTCGGCGAATCTCGAATATCACGTGCAGCCCTTGTCGCTGGAGCGCTTCGGCGAGCCGTTGCACCCCTTCCCTGCTTTTACTGCCTCGGTTTGCGATCTACGGCCGCAGAGCCGTGGCCGAGTAGACATCAGTTCTGCCAGCCCGCAGGACGCGCCAGTGATTAACCCCAACTATTTGAGTCACCCGGAGGATTTGCGCGTGGCGGCTGATGCCATTCGCCTGACCCGGCGCATCGTTGCTGCGCCGGCGCTGCATGCGTTCAAACCGGTCGAGTATTTGCCCGGTGACCGTTTGCAGACTGAAGAGGAATTGCAGGAGGCGGCTGCGCAGATCGGCACGACTATTTTCCATCCGGTGGGTACTTGCCGGATGGGTAATGACGCGGAAGCGGTGGTGGATGCCGAGTTGCGGGTCCGTGGCATTCCCGGTTTGCGTGTAGCTGATGCCTCGATCATGCCGCGCATTACCTCGGGCAATACCTGTTCGCCGACGTTGATGATTGCTGAAAAAGCCGCCCAGCTAATCCTCGAATCAACAGCCAACACCATTCCTGGAGGAGCGAGCCTGCTCGCAATGACTGACTGAGATTCAACATCTATGGTGACTGCTACACCGCTATCGTCGGAACGCCGCCCGGAGCCGGCTCACGCCTACAAGGGTAATGAGCTTGGCTTGTGGGCATTGAGCTCTACATGGAACACGCAACACCAGTGGAACAACAAAAACAATCACTGTGAGGGATACCGATATGTCAGAACATGTTCAGACCCTGGAAGCCGCGCCCGTCGCGGCGATCACCCACGACACCCGCAAAGTCATCTTCGCCTCGTCACTCGGGACGGTGTTCGAGTGGTACGACTTTTTCCTCTATGGCGCCCTCGCGGCGGTCATCAGCAAACAATTTTTCGCCGGGGTCAACGACACCACGGCGTTCATCTTTGCGCTGATGGCCTTCGCCGCAGGCTTCATCGTGCGGCCTTTCGGCGCGTTGGTGTTCGGTCGATTGGGGGACATGATCGGACGCAAATACACCTTCCTCGCAACCATCGTACTCATGGGCCTGGCGACGTTCTGCGTCGGCTTACTGCCGACCTACGCGAGCATCGGCATCGCCGCGCCGATCATCCTCGTGGTGCTGCGCATGCTTCAGGGTCTGGCCCTGGGCGGTGAATATGGCGGTGCGGCCACCTATGTCGCTGAGCATGCACCGATAGGCAAACGTGGTTTCCACACCAGCTGGATTCAGTCCACGGCGACCCTCGGTTTATTGCTGTCGCTGCTGGTGGTGCTCGGTTGCCGCTACTTCACTGGCGACCAGTTTGAAGTCTGGGGCTGGCGCATTCCGTTTCTGTTTTCCATCATTTTGCTGGGCATCTCGACCTGGATTCGCCTGAGCCTGCACGAGTCGCCGGCCTTCGTGAAAATGAAAGAGGAAGGCAAACTCTGCAAGTCGCCGCTGCGTGATTCCTTCGGCAAGTGGGAAAACCTCAAGGTCGTGTTGATTGCCCTGTTCAGCATCAACGCCGGGCAAGCGGTGACCTTTTACGCCGCGCAGTTTTACGTGCTGTTTTTCCTCACCCAGTTCCTGAAGATGGACCCGGCGGTGGCCAACGGTTTGCTGATTGTCAGCGTGATCATTGGCGCGCCTTTCTTCATTTTCTTTGGCTGGCTGTCGGACAAGGTCGGGCGCAAACCGGTGCTGATGATCGGCCTGCTGCTGGCCACCGCGCTGTATTTCCCGATCTTCAAATCGCTGGCGCATTACGCCAACCCGGCCATTGACCAGGCCAGCCGTCAGGCACCGATTACCGTATTGGCCGACCCGGCGACCTGTACGTTCCAGTTCGACCCGGTGGGCAAGGCGAAATTTGATAGCCCGTGCGACAAGGTCAAAACCTTCCTGGTCAAACAAGGCCTGCCTTACGCGAGCGCCGAAGCACCCGCGGGCAGTGGCGTACAGGTCAGTGTCGGTGACGTGAAAATCGACGGTTACGACGAAGCGGCCCTGCGTGGCGCGGTGACACTGGCCGGCTATCCGTCACAGGCTGATATGCAGCAAATCAACAAGCCGATGATCGTTGCGTTGATCGTCGCGCTGATCATCATCAGCGCCATGTGCTATGGCCCGCTGGCGGCGTTGATGGTCGAACTGTTCCCGACGCGCATCCGCTACACCTCGATGTCGCTGCCCTATCACATCGGCAACGGCTGGTTTGGCGGGTTCTTGCCGACCGTGTCGTTTGCGTTGGTGGTCTACACCGGCGACATCTTCTACGGGCTCTGGTACCCGGTGGTGATTACCGCGGTGAGCCTGGTGGTGGGGATGATCTGTTTGCGCGAGACCAAGAACGTCGATCTCGATAAAAACTGACGGGGCTTTGTGGCGAGGGCCTCCCTCGCCACACACCTTGGAAAACGATCCTCAGGCTTCGGCATCGAGCAATTCGAATTTCACCTGATCCGGGTAGAACGCCACGTATCCACGAATCTGATTGACGGATATTTTAGGGTTCTCGTAACTCCAGACCGCATTGGCGCCTTCATGCCCCGGGACTTGCAAGCTGTAATAGCTGGCATCGCCCTTGTAGGGGCAATAGCTGGTGTGGTCGGTGCGGGCGTAATACTTTTCGTCGATGTCCTCTCGCGGTATGTAGTAGACCGGCGGGTAATTGGCCTCCAACAGCACCAGAGCGCGCGCGGACGCGGCGACCTGAATGCCATGAAACTTCACCAGCAGGCAACCCGGCTGCTCGGCGATGGTGATGACAGGACTGGGACCGGAGCTTTTCATGGAATACGTTCCTCATGACGGTGATGAACCTGGGAGCGTGGCCCGCCCTTGATGGCGTGCGCCGTTGCCCCGAAACCTGAGACCACAACTGTCAGGTATAACCCAAAATTCGGCATCGCCACGGCCCCGCAGCCGAACGGGCCGTTTTGCCCGCCGCAACCCGACGCAACAGCTTTGCTGTACATCCATACAGATAAAGATTGATCCGGCGCTCATCACCGGCCATTCTGTGCGCCTCTTGCACACTTGATGAACGATGGTGGTTATGCGGCTGTACCTCTGTGAAAAACCTTCCCAGGCCAAAGACATTGCAGCCGTGCTCGGCGCCAAGCGTCGGGGCGATGGCTGCTGGCTGGGAACAGACGTCACGGTGACCTGGTGCATCGGCCATTTGCTGGAAACGGCACCGCCGGACGCCTACGACGCGCGCTACAAACGCTGGGTACTGGCCGACCTGCCGATCATTCCCGAGAAATGGAAGATGACCGTCAAGCCGCGCACGGCCAGCCAGTACAAAGCCGTCAAACGCTTGCTCGGCGAGGCCGATGAGCTGGTGATCGCCACCGACGCCGACCGCGAAGGCGAGATGATCGCTCGCGAACTGGTCGAGCACTGCCGCTATCGCGGGCCGATCCGTCGGCTGTGGCTGTCGGCGCTGGACGATGCGTCGATCCGCAAGGCACTGTCTGCGCTGAAACCGGGGGTCGAAACATTCAGCCTTTATCATTCGGCGCTGGGCCGCTCCCGGGCCGACTGGCTGATCGGGATGAACATGAGCCGGTTGTTTACGTTGCTGGGCCGTCAGTCCGGTTATCAGGGCGTGTTGCCGGTAGGTCGGGTGCAGACGCCGACCTTGCGGCTGGTGGTGGACCGCGATCGCAGCATTGCCGATTTCGTCCCCGTGGCTTACTGGGCCATCGACGTGCAGCTGCTGCACGAAGGTACGGCGTTCACAGCCCAATGGCGTGCAACGTCCGATGCTTGTGATGACCAGGATCGCTGCCTGAACCAGCCCCTCGCGCAAGCCGCCGCACAAGCGCTTGGCAACGCCGCGAGCGCACGAGTGATCAAACTGCGCACCGAGCGCATGCGTGAAGTCGCCCCGCTACCCTTCGATCTGGGCACCTTGCAGGAAGTCTGTTCGAAGAAGCTCGGCCTCGGCGCCCAGGAAACTCTGGATATCGCCCAGGCGCTCTACGAAACCCACAAAGTCATCACCTACCCGCGCAGTGATTGCGGTTTTCTGCCGCTGAGTCAGCACAGCGAAGCCCCCGGCATTCTCGCCGCACTGCGCCAGGCCGATCCGTCCCTGAACGCGCTGAACGATTACCTGGAACCGCAACGGCGCTCACGGGCCTGGAACGATGCCAAGGTCACCGCGCACCACGGCATCATCCCCACCGCGGCGGCGAAGAATCTGGATCGGCTGGTGGGCAAACAGCGGGCGGTCTACACGCTGATTCGTGCGCGTTATCTGGCGCAGTTCCTGCCCAATCATGAATACGACCGCACCCAGGCCGACTTCAACTGCGCCGGTGAAGCCCTGCGTGCCGTCGGCAAACAGATCGTCGAACCCGGTTGGAAGCGTGCCCTGCCGGAAGCCCTCGCCCCCGCCAAGGGCCGTGAGGCGCCTGCGCCACAAACCTTGCCGGCACTGGCCGAGGGGCTGGATTGCACCGTGGCCGATGTGAAACTCAAGGACCTGTGGACGCAGCCGCCCAAACCGTTCACCGAAGGCGACCTGATCAAGGCCATGAAAAACGTGGCCAAACTGGTGGAAGACCCGCTGCTCAAACAGAAGCTCAAGGACACCACCGGCATCGGCACCGAGGCGACACGCGCCTCGATCATTCAGGGCCTTCTCGACCGTGGTTACCTGATCAAGAACGGCAAAGCGCTGGCCGCTACCCCTGCAGCTTTCAGCCTGATCGATGCGGTGCCGCGCGCGATTGCCGACCCCGGCACCACCGCGATCTGGGAACAAGCGCTGGACATGGTGCAGAGTGGCGAAATGAGCCTGGAAGAGTTCGTCACCAAACAGGCGGCGTGGATGAGCAAACAAGTCGCCCGTTGCGCCGGTTTGAGCCTGACCATCAGCGGCCCCGCCAGCCCGGCCGGGCGAGGTGCCGCACCGTGGAAGAAAAAACGCAAACCGGCGACACGCAAACCCTCGACGGGCAGCAAACGCGCCGCGAAACCGACAAGCAAGGCTTGATGGCACTTCGAACGGACCGGGATGGTCTAGTGTTCTTCAAGCCCGGCGACTGCCTGTTCTGAAAAGACATCGCAGCCTCGTTTCACTCGACAGCTGCTACAGGAATTATATTTATGATTATCGTGCATCACCTGAACAACTCCCGTTCCCAGCGCATTCTCTGGCTGCTGGAAGAGTTGGCGATTCCTTACGAGCTGAAACTGTATCAGCGCGATCCGAAAACCAATCTTGCCCCGCCGGAACTGAAAGCGATCAATGCGCTGGGTAAATCGCCGGTCATTGAAGACGGTAAGCAGAAGCTGATCGAGTCCGCGGCGATCATTGATTACCTGATCCGCCGTCATGGCCAGGGTCGCCTGCAACCCGATCCTTCCACCCCTGCCTACGACGAATACGTCCAGTGGCTGCACTTCGCCGAAGGCTCTGCGATGTTGCCGCTGATGCTGAACCTGTATGTCGGACGCCTCGGTGAAGCCGGGGCGCCGCTGCATCCGCGCATCAACTCGGAAGTGGCGAACTACCTGGGCTACCTCGACACCGCACTGAGCCAGTCCGATTACCTGCTCGGTGACGAGTTCAGCGCCGCCGATATCCAGATGAGCTTCATCGGCGAGATCGCCCGGGCCCAAGGCAAACTGGCCAACTACCCGCATGTGGCGGCCTGGGTCCAACGCTTCCAGGCGCGCCCGGCTTACCTCGCTGCATTGAAGAAAGGCGGCCAGTACGACTTCGCGCCGCACTGAGTGATCCTTACAGGGCCACGGATGGCCCTGCGTAACCTGGAGCGCCCCGCACAATGCCTTCGATAGAACTGCACGCCGCCCAGCGTGACGACTTCGACACCCTCGAAAACCTGATGCAGTTCTACGTCTACGACTTCAGCGAATGGCTGCCGCTGGAACTGGGTGAGCATGGTTTTTTCAACATCCAGCCCAAACTCGATTACTGGCGCAAGCCCGCGACCCGAGCGTTTTTGATCCGGGTCGACGGTGAGCTGGCCGGTTTCGTGACCGTGGACGACGACACCCACCTCGAAGGCGCCGAGTACAACATCGGCTATTTTTTTGTCAGTCGGCGCTTCCGTGGCCAAGGTGTCGCGAAGTTTGTCGTTTCCACCCTCTTGAGCCAATTCCCCGGTCAATGGCAGATTTTCCACATCGATGCGAACCCGCCTGCACGGCGGTTCTGGGCCAAAGTGATGCCTGATCTTACGGGCAATCAATTCACCCTGCATCAGCAACCAGTAGACGGTTATCCCTGCACGTTCTACCGCTTTCAGAGCCCGCAGCCGTAGGCCTGAGGGGCGTGTCCCGGCCTCGCTTTTTCATTCCAATCCGTTTTGTCCGACAATATGTAGTGACTGAAAAAAATCACTACATAACGGTTGACGCCTCCGTTTTGCCCTTGCATGATGCAGACATCTCCCCGATCGGGAGTACAGCAACATGTTTGAGCAAGCTCGTCTGACCGCCGAGCTGTTTTTCCCGGATACACGCTGCCCACAAGGCAGATTGAAGAAGCTGACCTGGCCCGAACGTCCAGTACAAGGACGAGAAGCGCTGGCGATCAATCCTCATGAAGCTTGTGGCCGACCCTGAAAAGTCGGCAGTGGCCTCCAGGTATTCGCTGCTTCTCTTCGTTGTGACGCTAACGCGTAGCAGTTATTCAACACGACTACATGCAACAGACGCGAGACCCGTTGAATTTGACGGCCGACCGCTGACGTCCTGGTTTCGGTGCCAGGGATCAACTAACCGATGGGCTACTTGTATTAGCGAACCAACTTTGAAAGATCACCAAATGGTCAAGGGGCAAATTATGAATCTGAACAATCAACCTTCTATCGATGAACTGGCTCGTCTGTTCGCGGCGCAAAAAGACAGCCACGACAGCCACATTCTGTGGATCAGCAAATCGGGCCAGGTTCATATCGACTGCCTGTCGCCTCATGCTCATGAAGCGGAGTTCGACCAGAACAACCAGAACCTGCTCGCCCGACTGAAGATGTACCGTCGCGGCCAGGGCTATGTCGGCAAGAAAGCCGCGGCCGACAAGGACTTCATCGGTAATGTTCTGCAAACGCTGAAACAGGCATGGGCTTCGCTGCAGAACCAAAACGAAGTTCGGGTGATTGATCGGTTCTACTAATAAACTGACTCACTGATAAAAAAGGGCCTGCTCCCATGAAAGAGCAGGCCCTTTTTTGTGCCTGAGTGTCTTACAGCCCCAACACCAGATTCATAAACGCCACCGACGCCGCGCTGTGGTAGTTGTTTTTACGACGCAACAACGCCGCCCCGCGGGTTGGCGCCTCCCCCACCAATGGAATCTTGCGCAGCGCACGCTCCTGGCTGGCGATGGCTTCCGGCAGGATGGTGGCAATTGCCGTGTGCCGAATGACTTCCAGCAAGGTGCTCACAGAATTGACCTCGATCACCACCTTCGGCGTGATCTGCTCCTGGGCAAAATACTCATTGATGCGGGTGCGGGTGATGAAGTCCGGGGTCAACAGCGCGAACTCCAGTTGAGCGAGTTCTTCAGCGGGCAATGCGAGCTGACTGTCATACAACGGGTGAGCGCGCCCCACCATCACCCCCAGTGTCTCGGTAAACGCTGGAATCGATTCAATGTCGGCATTTCTGACTTCATTGAACGCAATGGCGATGTCCAGTGAGTCATCCGCCAACCCCGCTTCAATGTCACCCATCGACAGTTCGAAAATCTCCAGATGGATATTCGGAAACCGCGCCACGTAATCGCGCACCAACGGCCCCACGAGATACGCCATGAACGTCGGCGTCATCGCCAGGCGCAAGGTGCCGCGGGACAAGTCCTTCACGTCATGCAGCGCACGTTTTCCAGCCTCCAGTTCCACCAATACGCGACGAGCACACTCGATGTAGGCCGCGCCGGCATCGGTCGGTTTGACGGTGCGCGAGGTGCGGTCGAACAGGCTTACGCCCAGGGTTTCTTCCAGCTGCCGGATTTGCTGGGACAAGGTCGGCTGCGACACATGCAACGCCTCGGCGGCCCGGGTGAAGCCGCCGTGGTCGGCGACCGCCAGCAAATAGCGCAGATGTCGTAGCAGCATGGTGATTCCATCTATAGGCAGGGCTTATGCACAGCATTGTATATCGATCTTGGACGCTATGGATCAATCGGCAGAAGATGGCTTCACACCCAAGCAACACCACGCCGACAGGAGAATCACCATGCAACAGTCCCACGCCTACAACGACCCAAGCCTGGCCCTGACCACCTCGATCCTCGATGCCAAGGCCCGCAAGAATCTGTCCTGGCAGGACCTGACCGACGGCACCGGCCTGGGCCTGGCCTACGTCACCGCCGCCCTCCTCGGTCAGCATCCGTTGCCCAAAGCCGCTGCCGAAGTGATCGGCGACAAGCTGGAACTGGACGCCGACGCGGTGGCCCGCCTGCAGATCATCCCCCTGCGCGGCAGCCTCTCCGGTGTCCCGACCGACCCGACCATTTACCGCTTCTACGAAATGATCCAGATCTACGGCACCACCCTCAAAGCCCTGGTTCATGAGCAATTTGGCGACGGCATCGTCAGCGCGATCAACTTCAAGCTCGACATGAAAAAAGTCGAAGACCCGGAAGGCGGCTCCCGTGCGGTGATCACCCTGGACGGCAAGTTCCTGCCACTGCGCCCGTTCTAACCCGACACAAACCCCCTGTAGCCGCTGCCGAGCCCGCGAGGCTGCGTCCGAGGACGCAGTCCTCGCCAATACAGGCGACTGCTTCGCAGCCGGACGCAGCCTCGCAGCCTCACGGGCTCGACAGCGGCTACAAACACAATGAGGACATCAGCATGAAAGCGCTCATCGACGGTTTTTTGAAGTTCCAGAACGAAGCTTTTCCACAACGCACCGACCTGTTCAAACACCTGGCCACCACCCAGCATCCCGGCACGTTGTTCATCACCTGTTCCGACAGCCGTGTAGTGCCCGAATTACTGACCCAGCAAGAACCCGGTGAATTGTTCGTCATCCGCAACGCCGGCAACATCGTGCCCTCCTACAGCCCTCATCCGGGCGGTGTGTCGGCCACGGTTGAATACGCGGTCGCAGTGCTCGGTGTGACCGACATTGTGATCTGCGGCCATTCGGATTGCGGCGCCATGACCGCCATCGCCAAGTGCACATGCATGGATCACCTGCCGGCAGTCAGCGGCTGGTTGCAGCACGCCGAATCGGCGAAAGTCATCAACGAATCCCGCCCTCACGCCAGTGATGCGGCGAAGGTCAGTTCAATGGTCCGGGAAAACGTCATTGCGCAACTGGCCAACATCCAGACACACCCGAGCGTGCGCCTGGCGCAGGAAAAAGGCCTGTTGAATTTGCATGGCTGGGTCTACGACATCGAAACCGGTTCGATTGACGCCCTGGAGGCCAGCACCCGCACCTTCGTCTCGCTGGCGGAACATCCGACGACGTGCGCGGTGTACGGCAAAGCGGTCGAAGCCGCTTGATGATCAGCCCTTGCGCAGCGCTCCCGATCCCGGAAGCGCTGCTGACAGGGTCATTGGTCGTCTGACGAACGTGGCCGCTGCTCCGCGCTCTCCTCAGCGTTGGGCGCTTCGGGAAAAGTGCCTGGTTTGAACACGTGTGTCAGTAATTCCCGGGCATCGACGTCGACCACACCTTGAACCGAGCGGGCCAGTGCCACAGCCTGTTCACATTGCCGATGGGTGTTGACCCGACCACTCAACGCCACGGTGCCCGCATGGGTTTTGACGTGAATGTGCATGGCGAGGGTGGGTTCGCCCATGGCCAGGGCCGACTTCACCCGGGCCGTCAGCCAGGTATCGTGAGCGACCGATTCCAGGTGATGGGAATATTGCTCGAAGGAACGGAGTTTCATGATGGATCCCTCTTTCAGAACGAAGGAGCAAACACCTTAATTATAGTGTGCCCCCTCGCCTGCGGTCGGAATCCCTAGCGCTTGACCGACAGATCGGTCTGCGTCATGCGGCTGCGAATGGTGAACACACCGTCTCCCGAGAGAATCGCGCTGCGCGCAAACAGTCGACCACTCTCCCAATTCGAAAGACCCAGCTCCGGCTTGTTCAAGGCGTACTGTCCGTCGACCCAACGCGTGATGCCGTTGCCGACAAATGGCGCGTTGACCGCGTTGTAGAAGCGCTCATGCGCCGCGTCATCCTCACTGATCAACGACACCGTGAACTGCGGGCTATAGCGATTGAACAAGGCAATCGCACGGTCCAGGTCATCGACGATCATCAGGCTGACTTCCGGGGTTTCTTCCCATTCCCACTCGCGGCCCAATTGCTCCTCCGGCAGTGGCTCGGCCATGGCTTCGGTGCGGTAGCCTTCGGCGCGGTACACCTCGACGCTCGCGCTCAACCATTCCGTCGGCAAACACGCCTCGCTGCCCTCGACGATGTGCAACTTGCAGCCCTGGCCCCGTGCAGTGCCGGCCTGTTGCAACGCATCGAGAAACAGCGGCACCAGATCGGTGGCGCGGTCGCGCTGGATCAAGCAGACGTTGAGGGTGTTGCAGACCTTGCGGTCCAGGGAATTGCGCACCACGGCGGCGAAGCGCGTCGCGTCGGCGTGTTGGTCGGCAATCAGCCAGGCGCCACCGGTGCCGTGCAGGCTGACGGCGGTGCCCGCTTGTTGGGCGATGCTGCCCAATTGGCTGACCGCACGCCCCGAACCCCGCGCCACGGCCAGGGACAGACGCCGGTCGGCGAACATCGCCCAACCGGCCGCGTGATTGACGCTTTCGACCAGCGACACCGCGCCGACCGGCAATCCGGCGTCGCTCAGCGCCGGGTTCAGCGCATGGGTGACGATGGCCTGGGCGGTGCCCAATGCATCGCTGCCGATACGCAGCACCGCGGTGTTACCGGTGCGCAAGACACCGGCGGCATCGGCGAACACGTTCGGTCGACCTTCGAAGACAAACGCGACGATGCCCAGCGGCGACACCACTTGCTCGACTTTCCAGCCGTCATGTTCGACGCAACTGATCACTTTGCCGCGCGTGGCCGACGCATCGCGCCACGCCCGTAGGCCGGCGATCATGTCGCGGCGCATGCGTTCATCGGCCAGCAAGCGCGTGGTTGAGCGTCCACGGGCTTTGGCGCGCTCGATGTCAGCGAGGTTGGCGGCCGCGATCAAGTCCCAGCATTGCGGGGTTTCCAGACGTTGGGCAAACAGGTCGAAGAAGTGGCTGATCGCTTGATCCGACACCGCCGACATCGCGATGAAGGCTGCTTCTGCGCGCTCTATCGCAACGCTGGCCGCTTGCTGGTCCGCCACCGGGATCAGCAACAATTCGCCGCTGACCTGTTCCACCAGCAGGTGGTCGCCGGGCTGGAAGCGTGCGGCCAGTTCGGGGCTGACGACCGTGACACGATTACCGGCAAAAGGAATCGGCGTACCAGCGACTAGACGTTCGAGCGCAAGAGACATGAAGCGGTTTCACCATGCAGGGGGCGGCCGGAAAATGTATAGGAAATTTTCCGGAGCGTCATTAATCCTGCCCGTTAAAACACCGACCAGCCAATCCGCTGGCTCAGCAATTCCAGCGCGGCCATCCCGGCCAGGGAATTGCCGGCGGCGTTCAGTTCCGGCGACCAGACGCACACCGTGAATTGCCCCGGCACCACGGCGACAATTCCGCCGCCAACCCCGCTCTTGCCCGGCAAACCCACGCGATAGGCAAAGTTGCCGGCCTCGTCGTACAGCCCGCTGGTGGCCATGATCGAGTTGACCTGTTGAGTCTGGCGCGCAGTGAGGATCTGTTCGCCGCTGTGCTTGCAGAACCCGTCGTTGGCCAAAAAGCAGAACGCCCGGGCCAGGTCGATGCAATTCATGCGCAACGCGCAGTGGCTGAAGTAGCTGCGCAGCACGGATTCGACGTCGTTGTGAAAGTTGCCGAACGACTGCATCAGGTAGGCCATGGCGGCGTTGCGCGCACGGTGTTGGTATTCGGACTCGGCGACTTTGCCATCGACCATGACCTGCGGATTGCCGGACAGCCGACGGACAAAATCACGCATCGACAACGCCGGGGCGGCAAAGCGCGACTGGTTGATGTCGCAGATCACCAGGGCGCCGGCATTGATGAAGGGATTACGCGGACGGCCGCGCTCGAATTCCAGCTGCACCAGCGAGTTGAACGGTTGACCGGAAGGTTCGTGGCCCAGACGTTCCCAGATCGCCTCACCGGAGTGTTCGATGGCCTGCACCAGGCTGAAGACCTTGGAAATACTCTGCACCGAGAACGGCGTCTCGGCATCGCCGGCGCAGTACAACTCACCGTCGTTGCTGTACACGGCAATGCCCAATTGATTGGCCGGCACGGTGCCGAGGGCAGGAATGTAGTCCGCCACCTTGCCCTGCCCGATCAGCGGCCGGACAGCGTCGAGGATCTCGTTCAACAGCGCTTGCATGCGAGGTTCCAAAGTCACGCCCCATGGGATTGCGGGGACACTGAGGCTAGACGCTGCGCGTCGGCCAGGAATCACAGCGGCCTCACCCCAATCCAAAACCCAACGCCTACACGGGATTCGCGGTGGCTGTGTATCTGCGTGTGTACAGACCCGCCCCTGACACACCCCGTCCATAAAACCCCGCCCCAACGACACATCGCAGATACACCGGCTTGGTCAACTGCACCGGTCGATTGGCCAAGCCGATCAAAGCGCTCAACTCACTCACTGTACGGAGTATCACCATGTTCAAGCTTTCCACTTCTTCCCTGACCCTCGGCCTGCTCATCGCCGGTGGCCTGGCCTTGTCGAACATCGCTTCGGCCTCCGAATCCGAAGCGTTCAGCATGAAACAACTGGCCCACGGTTACAGCCAGGTCCAGGCCGACACCGCGGAAAAACCGGCCGAAGGCAAATGTGGCGAAGGCAAGTGCGGTGCCGCCGAGTAGTCCCCTTGCGCGGGGCACTCGATGCCCCGCATTCCTGACCTGACGGAGATCAAGCCCATGAACACTTCAATCTCTTCGGCCGTCAAAGGCCTGCACCTGAACCTCGACCGTGCCGGTAGCTGGCTCGCGCCCCTGACCTTGCGGTTGTTCATTGCCTGGGAATTCTTTGAGTCGGGCCTGGAAAAATGGAACGGCGAGAACTGGTTTGCCGACATCCAGGACCGTTTTCCATTTCCGTTCGATCACGTGCCTGCCACGTTGAACTGGGAACTGTCGATGTGGGCCGAGCTGATTTGCGCCCTCGCGATACTGGTGGGTGTGGGCACGCGGGTCTCGGCGATCATCCTGATCGTGGTCACCGTTGTCGCCACTGCCGCCGTTCACTGGCCGGCCGATTGGTCTACATTAAGTGAGCTTGCCCAGGGTTACGCCATCAGCAATAAAGGCCACGGCAACTTCAAACTGCCGGTGATCTACCTCGCCGCCCTCCTGCCCTTGCTGCTCTCGGGTGCCGGCAAGCTGAGCCTCGATACGCTGCTGGCGCGATTTTTCTGGCGCCGTCACAATCGTTGAAATGCTACCGTGACACGCTTCACCTTCCACCTCACTTGCGTAGACAGGAGCCACCATGAGCGTGACCACCCAATGGATCGAGATCGACAGCGACGACGGTAAATTTGGCGCTTACCTGGCCATTCCGCATACCCAGCGTGGCCCGGGGATCGTCTTGATCCAGGAGATCTTCGGCGTCAACGAGCACATCCGCTCCGTCGCCGAGCAATACGCCGCTGATGGTTATCTGGTGATCGCGCCGGACCTGTTCTGGCGCAACGGCCACCGCATCGAACTGACCTACGACGAAGCCGGCTGGAAACGCGCCGTCGAGCTGATGAACGCCACCGACATCACCAAGGCCCAGGCCGACATCAAACTGGCCATCGACACCCTCGATGCCCAGCCGGGGCTGGATGGCGGCATCGCTTCCATCGGTTACTGCTTTGGCGGCCTGCTGTCGTACCTCACGGCCACCAATGGTTTGGTGGATGTAGCGATCGCCTATTACGGCGGCGGCATCCAGAATCACCTGGACCGCGCCGACGACATTGAAGTGCCTTTGCTGATGCACTTCGGTGAACAGGACAGCCACATTTCCCTCGAAGCCGTGGAGAAAATCGCCGAACGTTTCGACACCAACGACAACGTGGAAATTGTCGTGTACCCGGAAGCCGAACACGGCTTCAACTGCTCGCACCGCGACAGCTACAACCAGCGCGCAGCGGCTGAGGCGCATGGCAACACGCTGATCTTCCTGGCCCAGGAACTGTAAAACTGCCCTCCACGGAAAAGGCCCCTTCATCGATTGATGAAGGGGCCTTTTTTGTACTTCGCGTTTACCCGATCACACCGCTTCCGGTTGACCGGTGACCGCCCGTGTCGGCTGGGCATTGCGCTCATGCACATGGCGGTGCGGTGTGCGGTCGATGTTCAGGCTGAGGATTTCCGGACGGCTGTAGTGACCGCGGCCATCCATTTGACGTTTACGAATCTCGATCTGGAACAGGTCGATGTCAGCGATGACCTCGCCTTCGCCTTCAGTCAGCGCGCCGATGACTTCACCTTGTGGGTCGATGATCGCGGTGTAGCAACCGCCGGAGATCGGGCCGATCTCGCAACCGGTGTCGGCCATGATTTGTGCTTGCTGTTCCGGGTATAACCACGCCGTCGAGTTGACCACAAAGCACGCCGATTCCAGGGCATGCATGCGGATGCTGACTTCCATCTGTCGGGTGAACCGCTCACCGGCGAACGAGCCGGGGTACATCGAGGCGTGGATCTGTTCGCCGTCTTCGATCAGGGCATACCGGGCCAGCGGGTTGTAATGTTCCCAGCAGGCCAGTTGACCGATACGGCCAACAGCGCTGTCGATGGCACGCAGGCCGGAGCCATCGCCCATGCCCCAGATCATGCGTTCGTGATAGGTCGGCGAAATCTTGCGACGCGCCTGAATCAGCGTGCCGTCGGCATCAAACAGCAACTGCGTGTTGTACAGGGTGCTGCCATCGCGCTCATTGACGCCGATGGACACGACCATGTTGGCGTCTTTGGCCGCTTTGCCGATTGCATCGGTGGTTGCCGACGGCACGACAACAGCCTGATCGAGCAACTTGTAGTGCTCGGAGCCCATGTCGAATGGCGACTGCACAAAGGAAAAGTATGGGTAGTACGGCACGATGGTTTCCGGGAAGACGGCGAACTGCACGCCCTTCTCGCCGAGTTCGCGAATTTTGTTGACGACCTTCTCTACGGTGCCTTCACGGCTGTAGAGCACAGGTGCGATTTGGACGGCAGCGGCTTTGACGATGGTCATGGCGGTGATCTCACTGAGGGAATGGGCTTCAACGAGATCCAGATTACGGTAATCATATTTTGTCTTAAATGTCGAATACTCCACTTTTCAGGTCATCACCCGATTCGCCCGCTGGATCACCTGCGGTGGTTGGCCGAAGGCGCGGATAAAGGCCCGACGCATACGCTCCCGGTCACCAAAACCGGTCTCGGTGGCGACCACATCGATGGCATGCCGACCGGTTTCCATCATCAACCGTGCGGCTTCCACGCGAAGGTTTTCGATGGCTTTGGCGGGCGATTGACCGGTTTCCGCATGGAATACTCGACTGAATTGCCGAGGGCTCAAATTCGCAGCGCCCGCCAACTCTTCCACCGACAACGCGGATTTCAGGTGCTGTTTGGCGTAGGTCAACGCCGCCTGAATGCGATCGGTCTTCGGCTCCAATTCCAGCATCACTGAGAACTGCGATTGCCCACCCGCGCGGCGGTGATACACCACCAACTGCCGAGCCACCGTGCGCGCCACCTGGGCGCCAAGGTCTTTTTCCACCAGCGCCAACGCCAGGTCGACACAGGCGCTCATGCCGGCGGCAGTCCAGAGGTTGCCGTCGTTGATGAAGATGCGGTCCTCTTCGACCAGTACCTTTGGAAACGCCCGTTGCAAGGCCGGCGCATGACACCAGTGTGTGGTCGCTCGCCGCCCATCGAGCAAACCCGCCTCGGCCAGCGCAATCGCACCGGTGCAAATCGACCCCAGCCGCCGGGTGGATTCGCTGGCACGGCGCAAAAACGCCACCATGCCTGGCGACGTGGGCCGGATCAGGTTGTCGCCCATCACCAGCAGCGTATCGAACGCCCGTTGATCGAATGCCTGGGTTTCCACGCCGAATCCGGCGGAGGTCTGCACCGTGCCGCCGTGCTCGGACAGCAGGGAAAGGCTGTACACCGGCTCTTCGGCGGTGTTATTGGCCAGTTCGAAGGTGGCGCACATGGCGAGGCCGAGGACCTGGAAGCCGGGGTAGACGATGAGTCCGATGTGGTGCATGGGCGGTTGATCCCTTTGACCTTAAAAGCGGCATAGATGATTTCAAGCCATCACTCTACGCCAGTTAGCGTGGGGGCAAGAATTCGGCGATCAGCGGATCGAATACTTCAACTTTGTCTATTTCACACTAGTGTATTAACCGCGTTACAACTTTCCGTCGCAACAATAGTTTCAACTACAGAAACTAACTCATGTTCAAAATCCAACTTGCCAATCGGGTCTATAACTAACGTGTTGCTGTCGGCCATTCGAGGGAAAGGCCATGGACATTAATAAGGACTCAGGCACTAATCTGGCGTTTTGGCTACCGGGTAGTGCGGTCATCCTCAGTCTGGTCGTATCGACGTTTGCACTGACTCGCGAACCGTTCCTCGAGCCGCGGCCCATCGGTGCGCAGTTTCAGGCGCAACTGCCCATTGAGGCGCGGTTATGGCAAGACCCGTTTGATGCACTGGAGCGCTATCGCAAGAAACTTGACGACATCAAGAGTCCGGATGCCGCGCAATTGTGCACGCCCAGGGCTTCCTCGCCGCCCGGAACTTCCACCCCGCCCGACATCATGGTGTCGTTGGTGGAAGGCGGCCCTTACGCCGACGAGGTCGAGCGCCGGCGGCGCACTCGCTATGCCCTGCTTGCCGGGTTCAAAAACTCCCACCGGGTGCCGGACCAGGAGCAGTACATCCATTGTTTGAGACTGGCCGCCGATCTCTCGGTTGATCCTTCGCCGGACCAACGCTTCATCGATGTGCCGTATGAAATATTTGTTTCCAATCCATTCGATCCACCCAAACCTCTTGAAGGCGCCCCCGAACCCGCCGACCACACCATCGTGTTCTGGCTCAAGCAGGACGCACTGGGTCCACGGCCATTGGAGCAACTGGAGAAGTTGCGTCAAAGCCTGGCGTGCAGCACGGTCGAAAACAGTTACCCATTGGCCTGCACCGGCGTGCCTGACGATCGTACGGTGCTCAAAGTCATCGGCCCCGCCACTTCAACCATCTTGCGTGGCATGTATCAGGATGAAGCCAACGCCCGGGCAACATCCAATGTCGAGATCTACTCGCCCCTGGCCACTGCGGACAACTTGACACTGAAAAACCACCTCAATGTTCCCGAGCCGCCAATAAAGAACAAACAACCCATGAAGTTGCTGCGCACCGTCAGCGACGACGGCACCATGGCGCAACTGACACTGGAGGAACTGAAACTGCGCAATGTCGATCCGGCCACCAGCCTGCATTGCAGCAAAGACAAGCGGCAGCGAAACGGACAACTCTGCGTAAAGAACAGTTGGCCGCTGCCGCCAGACCGAATCGCACTGATTTCCGAATGGGACAGCTTTTACAGTCGCGCGCTGATCGAAAGTTTCAAGGCCTGGGTGGTCGACAAGGCCGACCTGAACGAACGCGACGACAAGACAGCAGTCGACAAGTGGGTTTTACGTTACAGCTATCTACGGGGACTGGACGGACGCCTCCCCGAGGAAGCCGCGAGCAATGACAAAACCGCCAGCAGCGATGCCGGCAAAAACAGCAAGGACGCCAACAAAATTGACCTCAGCCCACTGGAGAAAGCCGACGGAAACTCCCAGTTCGACTACCTGCGACGCCTTGCCGACCACATCGCGCGCGAGGACGCGGTCTATCGACAAAACGGCGAACCAGGCATCGGCGCCATCGGCATATTAGGTGTCGATACCTACGACAAACTCCTGGTATTGCAGGCGCTCAAGAGCCGGATGCCATACAAGCTGTATTTTTCCACCGACCTCGACGCGCGCATGTTGCAACGAGGTCAGGCCGAAACCACCCGCAACCTGATTCTGGCGGCGCCTTATGGGCTGACGCTGACGCGCGCCCTGCAACAAGACGTGCCGCCGTTTCGCGACAGTCTGCAAAGTTCGGTTTTCGTGTCCGTGCTGGCGGCATTGGCACCACAACCCTTCGACGCCAAGTTTGCGAAATTTCACTATTCGAAATCGAACCTGCTCTCGCCCGGTATGTATGAGGTGGGTATCAGCGGCTTCATCCCGCTGGCCAGCCCGGTAATCCATGAACGCCCGACGAGTTGCGAGGCAGCGACCCTGCTGACCGTTTCGGATCAAGACATACGTCCTCACGATCTGATGTCTTTGAACTGCCTGCAGGATCCATCGCCACCGCCCTACCCTGATGCTTCTCAATCCATGCGCGAAGAATTCAAAAGAACCCAAGCATTTTTCTGGGCTGGGCCGTTGACGTTTACCCTTCTGCTACTTGGCGGGTTCATTGCCTGGCGATGGGTGTCGGGGCCAAAAATGGCCCACGAGACGAAGCTTGACTGGGTACGCGGCGTGCCCATGACGCTTTATATGATCGCGGCAGCCTGCGCATTTATCGCCACCCGCTTCTGGCATGCCGAGTTTCTCTGGTTCACGTTCGTGCTGATCCTGCTGGGCATCATTACCTCGAACTGGACCCGTCACCTCGACCAGCAGACACTGGAAAATAACGCAACGGCCAGCGCCAGCAGCGGCGTGTACGATTCGCCAACGTGGTACATCGTCGTCCCTCTCGTGGGGTTCGTGCTCGCGTTGATGCTGGCGTACCAAATGCGCAGCACCTTGACGAACAATGGGCTCGGCGAGCCGATGTTCCTGTTTGAAGGCATCAGTGCCTGGCCGACGGTAGCGCTGCGCGTCGCCGCCGTGCTGATCTGCCTTTCGGCACTGGCATGGGGCTGGCGCAACCTGCGCATCAACAGGGCCGAGATAGAAAGCGCCTACCAGTTGCACGCCTACATGCGCAGATACCGATTGGGTTTGTGCCGCCAGGTACTGCACTTTTTTCACAAAGGCAGGCGCTGGAGCTTTCGTCGTTGGTGCAATGAGTTTGGGCATTTCCTGTTGCTGATTTTTTTCCCGTTGGTCAGTACCAATGACAACTGGTCAAAGACGTGCACAACGGTCCAGGCCAACTGCGACGACGAACGAAATATGATTTCCATTGCGCGCTTCTGGGGAGAGCACTGCATCTGCGGAGCGTTCGGTGCCCGCCTCTTGCGCGCCTTGCTCGCGACCTGGGTGTTCATCGTGGTCACCAGCGTCTTGTTTGTGATCTGGCCAATGGAACAGGTTCCGGTGCGCGGTCAGTCGAGTTGGTGGATGTTCGTTTGGCTGATCCCGACCCTGGCTTTCCAGGTGCTGGTGTTCTGGGTCGTGGACGCCAATCTGCTACTGACCCGGTTCATACGGCATCTGAGCAATCACCATGCGATCTGGCCCGAAAAGCTGCAGCAGGAACACGGGAAGATTTTCGGCGTTCTCAGGCATCCCTGCATCGATGAATGGGTGGACTTGCAGTTGATCGCCAAGCGCACATCAGCGGTCAGCCGCCTGATCTATGCGCCGACGGTGGTCATGTTGATTCTGCTGGCGTCGCGCAGCAGCCTGTTCGACAACTGGCCGACGCCTCCCAGCGTGGTCATTTCATTCCTGCTGACCACGCTGATCCTGCTCGCGTCCGCACTGTCGCTGCGTCGGGCGGCCGAAAAGGCTCGTACGCTGGCATTGCTGCGTATCGATGCCTATCTACTGGAGACCCCCAAAAAGCCGGGCTACTACGAAAAATTCCAGATGATCCGCGACCGCATCGCCACGCTCAACACGGGATCATTCTCCCGCTATTCCGAAGACCCGCTGATTCGTGCGCTGTTGCTGTCGCTGACCGGCATCGGTGGTTCAGCCATTGTCGATGCCTTGAACTACGCCAAGTTCTGACCGCCAATAAGGGGACGTTCCTTCGAACGCCCCCCGAACGGTCACAGCTGATTGGCCACCGCCATGTTCACAAACTGCGTATCAAACCGCAGCTTGATATTGTTCTTGTCACCCAACGTCGAGCCATCGGCGAATTGCATGCCCACGGCATCGGCGCTGGTCGCCGCCTGACCCAGCAAGCCCTTGGCAAAGGAGAAGGTGCGGACCTTGTCCATGGTGTGGCGGATCGCGTCGGAATTGGCGAATTCGAACGCCGTGGCCGGTGTATAGAACAGCATGGTTTGCGTCAGTTGATCTTCGTAGCCTTTGAGGTCGGTGCCCGAACGTTCAGCCATCGAGGTGCGTGCGGCGATGGCCTGGCCGTTGTCGCCAGACATCAACTGCAGCGTTTCGAACCAGGCACCGACCAGTGCCTTGCCCAGTTCCGGGTTGGCCTTCAGGGTCTCGGTGTTGACGGCCATCATGTCGATGATCTCGCCCGGGATTTCCTTGGAGGTGAACACTTCCACCGCCGTTGGTGACTGTTTCATCACCATGCTCAGTTGCGGGTTCCACAGCGCCGCTGCGGTCACGCCGGGGGTGGTGAAAGACGCCACGGCATCGGCGTCCGAGGTGTTCATGATCTTGATGTCCCGCTGCGACAGGCCATGGATGTCCAGGGCCCGGGACATCAGGTAGTCGGAGACCGACAGCTCCACCAGGTTGACCTGTTGGCCCTTGATGTCGGCGAAGGTCTTGCCGTGTTTGAGCACGATGGCATCGTTGCCGTTGGAATAGTCGCCGAGGATCAGGCCGGTGGTGTCCACGCCATTGGCACTCGGAATGGTCAGGGCGTCCATGTTGGTCATGCCGCAGGCGTCGAACGCGCCAGCCGCGTATTGGTTGATCGATTCAATGTAGTCGTTGAGCTGCACCAGTTCGATCTTGATCCCGTACTTCTTCGCCCACTTGTCGATGATCCCGTGTTCACTGGCGTAACCCCAGGGCATCCAGCCGGAATAGATCGACCACGCCACCTTGAACTCCTGCTTTTTCTCCGCCGCCGAAGCGCCGAACGCGAGACAGGAGACGGCCAGCAACACCGCTGCGAAACGGTAAAACACGCACGAGAATGCCTTCATGGAAACCTCACGGGTTATGAAATGGGTGACGCGTTGATGTCAAACGAGCGGCTGGGTGTAGCGGCTCAAGGTCGGGGATTCACGTGCGTACCATTGCGCGGCGCTGGCGGTGAATCCGGTGGTTTGTGTGTAGCTGACGTCGGGTTCCAGGGTGTCGATGACGAACAGGCGTTCTCGGGCAACGCCATCGACGGCGACTGATTGCGAGACGTGCTTGCCGTCGGCCAGCCGCTCGAAACCCTCCAGTGAAATTAGCGGCTGACCGACACGCCCGGCGCAAGTGGAAAGCGTCACTTTGTAGCCTGTTTCGAGAGAACCTTCGGCCACCGATGTCTCAAAGTTGAACGCACGCTTGAGCCATTGCGGGTCTTCACCGTGGCGGGCGACCAGATCCCGCAGCGGTTCGCCCTCAGGACTGGATTCGAGCGGATCAGCCCGCCCGAGCACCAACGCCGCATGCTCACCGCAGACGATCAAACCACCGCCACGGTGCAGCACAAAACCGCTCAGCACCTCTCGTTCCTCAATCAAGCGCAAGCCGATCAACGCACCCGGCTTTGATACCTGGAGTCGCCAGTCCTCGACATAGGCCCCACTGGGGGAAAACTCGATCATGCAGTTGCCGATGCGCTTGAGCACACCGGGCTCGGGCCAACGGTTATGCAACTGAAACGAGGTGTCGGTGTGCCAACTCAACACGTCGCCTTCCCATGAGCACAACGCTTCCCAGCCTTCGTAATTGGCCAGGGTCTGCAGTTCTTCGGCACTGTATTCCAGCAGCGGTCTGGCCGGCGCTTGTTGGCTTTCCAGCGGCAGGCGCAGATCGATGGTGAAGTGGCGGCTTTGAAACCAGCAGACGTGGGTGTCCACATCAGTCAGGCCGTCAGCGAAACTGATCGAGCGGCGTTTGTAGAAGCCGGGCATCCAGTCCGGTACGCCATCAGCGGCGGGTTGCGGATGTTGGGTAACAAGATCCAGCAGATTCATCTCAAGCCTCCCCCGCCATGGCGACGCGACCAAACGAAGACAAACCCTTGGCGCCGTCGGGCAAGCTCAACTCGCCGGCGGCCAGTCGCTGTTTGAGGTAGCGGAAGGTTTGCAGGGTTTGCGCGTAGAGGTGATCGCCGCAGACGTGTGGCCCATAACGGCTGGGGGTTTGCGGGTCGAGCAACTGTGCGATGGGCTCGATCACCGTGTCGTAGTCACAGGCGCAAAACATCGGGAAGGCGTAGCGCTCCTGAGCGACTTTGCGCACCCGGTGAGCGGTGGCGACGTAGCGGCCGTTGCTCAGCACTTCCATCATGTCGCCGATGTTGATTACAAACGCACCGTCCACCACCGGCACGTCGATCCACTGCCCGACCCCGTTCAACACTTCAAGGCCCGGTGCAGTCGGCAGCAGGATGGTGAAGCATTCGTAATCGGTGTGCGCGCCGATGCCGGGGCGATCCACCGGGGCATTCGGCGAAAAGGGATAGTGGATCAGGCGCAGTTGGCTCGGCGGGTTGTTCACCCGCTGGCTGATGGCGTTTTCCGGCAGGCCCAGCGCCAGTGCGAAGCCGCGAAACAAGGTGAGGCTGAGGTTGAACACCGCGTCGTAGTAGGCTTTGATGTCGTCCTTGAAACCCGGCAAGACCGGCCAGCGATTCGGCCCAAGCATCGGCCGTCGCCCCAGCGCCGACGCATAATCGAAGCCGACGTCGAAGGCTTCCTTGTGGTCGATAGCCCCTTCGACAAATTGCTCCTCACCTTCGGGCACATACCCGCTGTGATTGCTCGACAGTCCGATGTAGTCCTGCATTTTCTGCTCGGTCGACTGGGCGAAATATTCCGCTGCCCGTTGCTTGAGCCGATGGATGATCTGCGGGTCGATACCGTGCCCGGTCACATAAAGAAACCCGGCCTGCGAGGCGGCGTCGCCCAAGGCAATCGCTGCGTTTATGCGTTCGGATGCGAGGTTCGAAAACAGCCCGCTGATGTCGACGAGGGGCAAGGTTTCAAAGGCTGAATGAGGGGTAATTCGGGGCGTGGGCGCCATAAGTAACCTCCTGATGATTAGTCAAAATGTCACCTGGTCGTCCAGATATCGCACAGCCGTGAGGCCTCCGGGTCGTCCCGGATCATTCGCACCGAAAAAGGTGCGCTGTGACAGGAGCAATGTGCATGCCACGTTTGCGCCCGACTTGCATCACCGCGCTATCTCATTGATTTGAAAGCACCGGTTTCCATACGGGAAAGCCGATGGCGCTCGGCGTGCGCTGTTAAAAAAGCACCAGGATGGCGCAATGGACTTCCCCTCGTTCCAGCGCTTTAATCGCAGACGGACTTCAAGGCACAACAAGGGATCACCATGCTCGATATCTCCATGCAGGACCGCGCCGCACCGGATGGCGTGTGCTACGGCTGCGGCAGCCGCAACCCTCACGGATTGCACGTCAAGAGCCACTGGCACGAGGACGGCGTCCACGTCGTCGCCGAGCACCTGCCCGAGGCCAAATACTGTGGCTGGCCGGATCTGGTGTACGGGGGCTTGATTGCAATGTTGGTGGATTGCCATTCGAACTGGACAGCCATGGCGTATCACTACCGGGCCGAAAACCGCGAGCCGGGCTCCCTGCCGCGCATCGACTGCGTCACCGGCAACCTGGGCATCAAGTTCATCAAACCGACGCCGATGGGCGTTACGCTGACCTTGCGCGCCAGGGTTGAGGGCGAGGTCGGGCGCAAGACCCGCGTCATCTGCGAGGTCTACGCCGACGGCGTGCTCACGGCGGTGGGCGACTCAGTGTTTGTCCGGGTCGATACCGGGCAACTGGCCGCCGCAGCGCATGGTCGCGAGGCTTAAGTGCTGTGAGCCTCTGGGTCGGCCGAGCTACTTCGCCGACCCGTCATGGGGCTTGTAGAACACGAACAAACCGATGCTCGCTGTTTTGATGTACTCCTTGGCCCAGACCGGTTTCACCGTCTTGTCGTGAAAATACATCGCGCCGCCGGTGCGATCCGGCAGTTGCTTGTTCAGCGCCTTGCGCGCGATTTCCTTGGCCAGCGCATATTGCGTTTCTTCCTGGACCGAGTCCGATTTCCCGTCGCACCACCAGGAGAACTGGCAGCTCTTGGTTTCGGAACCTTGCTTGACCACTGCGCACACCGTATCGGGAAAACCCTCGTGGCCGAGGCGGTTCATCACCACGTTGGCCACCGCTTCCATATCGGCCGTGTCCTTGCCTTTGGCCTCCCAGTAGATGGAGCGCGCCATGCAGGTAATCGCGTCGTCCAACGGCGCCGTGCCGGCCGGGTCGACGGCCTGGACTTCGGACTGGGTGATGGCCTCGGACTTGGGCACCGGTACATTACTGCTCTTCTCGGCGGCCTTCTGTTCAAGCACCTGCGCCTTGTCTTGCGCAACCTCCTTTTTTTGTTGTTGATCGTCCGCCATGGACTGACCGGTAAGTAGACACAGAGCGAGAAACGCGGCGATGCATTTAGCGGGCATGGTGCAAACACTCTGAAAGGTGTCGGATTAGGGTAGTAGCCAAATCATATCAACTACTCAGCAACAAACTGCAAAAAGCCATTGCCTTGTACGGGGGGAATTCGCGCATCATGGGCGCAGTCCGTCCAAGGGGGTTTCCATGCACGTCTTTTCATCCGCTATGCGCTTGTCGGGGTTGTCGTTGGGTCTGGTGCTTGCCACAACGGCCATGGCGTCCGAGGAATCGCAACTGGCCGATTCGATCAACGCCTTTCGCAGCCTGCCGCAGAGTTGCGCCGGTCAGGTCTCGCCGGAGTTGCCACCACTGACCAGCGATCCGCGCCTGATTTTGCCGGCCAGCGGACAGGTCGACTTGCAGCAGGCCATGGTGCGTGCGTCGTACCCGATGCTCCATGTGCAGGCGATATCCCTGACCGGCCCGCGTGATGCGCAATCGGCAATGATGGCGATACAGGAAAGCTTCTGCCAGGTGGTGCTTAACCTGAAATTCGTCGACATCGGCGTCAGCCGCCAAGGCAACGACTGGCGCATCGTGCTCGCCCGCCCGCTGTTGACCGCGCGCCTGGGTGATGCCGCCGCCGAAGGCCAGAAGCTGTTGGTCGAGCTCAATGCCGCGCGCAGCAAACCCCGTCAGTGCGGCGCCCAGTCATTTGCCGTGACCACGCCGCTGGCCTGGAACGCCACCCTCGCGTCCGCCGCCGAAACCAACTCGCGGGCCATGGCCAACGGCAACTATTTTGATCACAAGGACCGCGACGGCCGCACGCCAGGGGATCGCGCGGAACTGGCGGGTTACAACTTTCAGCAGATCGGCGAGAACATTGCCGCCGGGCAAGACACCGTGCGTAAAGTGGTCGACGGCTGGCTGGCCAGCCCCGGTCATTGCGCCAACCTGATGAACCCACAGTTCCGTGAGCTCGGCGCGGCTTACGCGAACGATCCGAAAAGCGATGCAGGCATCTACTGGACGGCCATGTTCGGTACGCAATAAGGATGATGAACAGAGCGGTGACGAGCCGCTCTTACAACGTTTGCTGACTGTTGCCGACGGTCTTGGCTTGCTCGATGGCCCAGTCCATCGCCGCCTCCATGTCCAGCAGGTGCGGGGACGGATGGTGGTTTTCTTCGATCACCGAACCGTCCGGCCGGTACACCCCGATGAGCATTTTCAGGGAGCCGTCTTTCAGTATCTCGGCTGTGACTTTGATCGAGCATCCGTTGGAAAGCGTCTCCTTGTGTTCCTCGTGGCGTTCAGTCATTGCTGTCTCCCCCGCGTGGTGAGTGGATCGGGTCAGTCATCCCTCTGAGCGTAGTAGAAGTTCGCCCGGAATCATCGCCGGCCACGGCACGTTTCAATGGTGACGAACCTGCCGAGACAGCGGCGTAATGCCACCTATACTGCATTTCACCAACCCCGCCCGGGGCCTGCGCTACCCACAATAAAAAGCAGAGGTGGAACATGGTCTGGCAGCAAATCTACGATCCCTTCGGTAACCCGGTCATTTCAACCCTCATGGCCGCCGTGCCGGTGGTGGTGATGCTGACCTCCCTGGCGTTTTTCCACATCAAGGCGCACATGGCGGCGCTGCTTGCACTGGGCTCCGCCCTGCTGATCGCGATCTTTGCCTTCGGCATGCCGGCCAACATGGCGGGCTCGGCGGCGTTGTTCGGGGCGGCCAACGGCTTGCTGCCGATTGGCTGGATCGTGCTCAACATCATCTTCCTGCACCGACTGACCACCGAGAACGGCTCGTTCAAAGTGCTGCAGGATTCCCTGGCGCGCATCACCGACGATCGACGCCTGCAACTGCTGCTGATCGCCTTCTGCTTCGGTGCGTTTTTTGAAGGCGCGGCCGGCTTCGGCACGCCCGTGGCGGTGACCGGTGCGATTCTGATCGGCTTGGGCTTCTCGCCGTTGGCCGCTTCGGGCCTGGCCTTGATCGCGAATACCGCACCAGTGGCGTTCGGCGCGCTGGGCACACCGATCATTACCCTGGCCAAAGTCACCGGACTGGATGAAATGGAGCTGTCGATGATGGTCGGTCGGCAGCTGCCGTTCTTCTCGGTGCTCGTACCGTTCTGGTTGATCTGGGCGTTCGCCGGTTGGCGAAAAATGCTGGAGATCTGGCCGGCGATCCTCGTGGCCGGCGTCAGCTTCGCGGTCCCGCAATTCCTTGTGTCCAACTACCACGGCCCGATGCTCGTGGACGTGATCGCCGCGCTGATTTCCATGGCCTGCCTCACGGGTTTCCTCAAGGTCTGGAAACCGGCCACGGTCCACACCTCGGCCGCCCTGACCGGGCGTGTCGACAACTCGAAAATCGATGCCGAACATGAGCAACCACCGGCGGTCGGCGGGACCTTCTCCGGCGATGCAAAACCGGCGGTGATGCGCGCCTGGATGCCGTGGATCATCCTCACGATCTTCGTCTTCGCCTGGGGCACCCAGGGTTTCAAAAACATGTTCGATACCCGCCCGGCGATCGATCCGCAGACCCAGTCGGTCAAGCTCGACCCGCAGGGCAAACCAATGCGCGAAGCCAACCCGATCTTCTCGCCGGCCCTGACCTTCACCACCCTGCACCTGCAAGTCGAGAAGGTGCCCCCGGTGGTGCCGGCACCGAAAACCGAAGAGGCGATCTACAAGTTCACGTGGTTCACCGCCACCGGCAGCGGCATCTTGCTGTCCGCCATCCTCGGCGGGCTGCTGATGGGCTACTCGATCCCGCAACTGGCTCGCCAATACCTGCGAACACTGTGGGTGGTGCGCTACTCATTGATCACCATCGCGGCGATGTTGGCCTTGGGTTACCTCACGCGTTACTCGGGACTGGACGCGACCATGGGCCTGGCCTTCGCCGCGACCGGCATTTTCTATCCGATGTTCGGCACCCTCCTCGGCTGGCTCGGCGTGGCGTTGACCGGCTCGGACACCGCGTCCAACGTGTTGTTCGGCGGCTTGCAACGGGTAACGTCCGAACAGCTCGGGATCAGCCCGGTGCTGATGGCGGCGGCGAACAGCTCTGGCGGGGTCATGGGCAAAATGGTCGACGCGCAGTCGATTGTGGTCGCGTCCACGGCAACACGCTGGTACGGGCATGAGGGGGAAATTCTGCGGTATGTGTTCTTCCACTCGATTGTGCTGGCGATTCTGGTCGGCGGGCTGGTGACGTTGCAGGCGTATGTGGCACCGTTCAGTCATATGGTGGTGGGTGGGCATTAACCCTCATTGTGCATGCCCGGGCGCATTGCCCGGGTGGTGTGCCAAACACTGCTTTACTGATTCAAATTCTGATTAAACGGGAAGCGCCTCGATGGAACGTCTCACCGCCAAAGATTTCGCCCCCGAACTGCTCGAACTCTATGACTACTACGTCCACGGCAAGATCAACCGCCGCGAGTTTCTCGATCGCGCGGCGTTGTTCGCTTTGGGCGGTTTGACCGCCAGCGCACTGCTCGCCTCACTGAGCCCCCGTTACGCGCTCGCCGAACAAGTGGAATTCACCGACCCGGACATCCTGCCCGAGTACATCACCTACCCCTCACCCAAGGGCCACGGCAATGTGCGCGGCTACCTGGTGCGCCCGGCCAAGGCCAGCGGCAAAGTCCCGGCGGTGGTGGTCGTGCATGAAAACCGTGGCCTCAATCCCTACATCGAAGACGTCGCTCGACGCGTCGCCAAGGCCGGGTTCATCGCCCTCGCCCCTGACGGCTTGAGCTCGGTGGGCGGCTATCCGGGCAACGATGACAAGGGTCGTGAGCTTCAGGCGAAGGTTGATCCCGAAAAACTCATGAACGACTTTTTCGCCGCCATCGAGTGGCTGATGAAAAACGACACCACCACCGGCAAAGTCGGCATCACCGGCTTCTGCTATGGCGGCGGTATCGCCAACGCAGCGGCCGTGGCGTATCCGGAACTGGCGGCAGCCGTGCCTTTTTATGGCCGCCAGCCAAAGACTGAAGACGTGCCCAGGATCAAGGCGCCCCTATTGCTGCATTACGGTGAACTGGACAAGGGCATCAATGACGGTTGGCCGGCGTATGAAGCGGCGCTGAAAGCCGCCGGCAAAACCTATGAAGCTTACATTTATCCGGGCTGCAACCATGGTTTCCATAACGACTCGACGCCGCGATACGACGAAGCCGCCGCGAAACTGGCGTGGGACCGCACCGTGACGTGGTTTCACAAGTACCTGGTTTAGGTATCAATTCCTTCGATCATTTACATCACGAAGACGAATTTTTTATTTGTCCCCGGCTTATTCAAGATGTCGCCATCTCGGATAGTCGGACGACACCCTCATGAACCTGAATTTTGCCTTTGCCTGCTTCATCGTTGTGTCGTTTGCGATTGCGCTGGGTCATGGTTGAGCTCAGGCATCGACCTGAATCACTTCAATACCTAACCGCTGATAATCCTCAACGTTGCCCGACGCCACCTGTTGCTCAGTGATCAGCGTGTGGAGGCGATTGCACGGCGCAACCACGAACGGTTCCACCGCCCCCAGTTTGTCCGCCATGGTCACGGCCACCACGTGCGATGCGCTGTTGAGCATCGCCTGTTTCACCGGCACCTCATCAAAATGCAGCGAGCTGATGCCGACGTCCGGGTGAATCGCGCAGACCCCGGTGAACAGCAAGTCAGCCTTGATCCCCTCGATCAGCCGCAGGGTTTCCTGCCCGCTGGCCGACATCGTCGCGGGATTGAGTTGCCCGCCGGCCAGGATCACTTTGATGCCTTTGTAGTCGGCCAACGCAATGGCGATCATCGGCGACGCGGTAATCGCCGTGATGGCAATGGCCGCCGGCAGCGACCGCGCGATCTGCAGCGTGGTGCTCCCTGAATCGAACAGCACAATCTGGCCATCCTGCACCCGGCGCGCGGCGAGTTGCGCCAGGCGCGTTTTCACCTCATCGGTTTCACCCACCCGGGTGAAGAAATCCTTGCCCGTGTCTTTCGGTCGCGGCAACGCCCCACCATGCACCCGTTGCACCAGTCCTGCGCTGGCGAGCTCTGACAGGTCACGGCGGATGGTGTCTTCGGACACGGCGAAATGCTGGCTCAACTCCGAAGCCATGACCTTGCCGTCGCGTTCAAGGATCAGGAGGATTTTCTGCCGGCGCACGGAAGGGAGCTCGGATGCAGCGTGCTGATCTTGCATGTTTATGCCTGCTTTTGCGTGTTTATGCGAGATTAGCCAAGCCGCCGGAAAAACACAATCGAGGCGGTGATTGATGAGGTATCTGGCAAACTCCCACGGTGCCTTCGTCCAGAGCAGCCATTACCCATGCTTTTTGCCCTTGTCTCAAACGGTTCAACGCCCATGCCTGCAGACCCTCAGGCGATCGTTCCTTGGTGGAGTTTCACCAAGACCGTGCTCAGCGCCGCCGCGCTGTCGCTGGTGCGTGATGGCCTGTTCGACCTGGACGAGACACTGCCGGAAGGGCCGTTTACCTTGCGCCAAGTGTTGCGGCATGAAGCCGGGCTGGCGGATTACGCAGAGTTGGCGGAATACCACGCGGCCGTCGCAAGCAACGAAACACCGTGGCCCGCCGAGGAAATGCTGCGCCGGCTCGACGCGCCCCGGTTGCGCTACACGCCCGGTGACGGCTGGCGCTATTCGAACGTTGGCTACCTGTACGTGGCGAAATTCATCGAACGCCTGAGCGGTCTTGCGCTGGAAGAAGCGTTGACCCGACTGGTTTTTTCACCCCTCGGTCTGTCAGGTGTACGCCTCGCCAAAACGCCAGCCGATCTGCAGGGCGTGAACATGGGCACCGCACCATCGTACGACCCGGGCTGGGTTTATCACGGGCTGTTGGTTGGCCCGCTGGATCAAGCCGCTGTTTGTCTCGATCGTCTACTGGCCGGCCAGACGCTGCCGCCGGCGTTGCTGCGCGAGATGCAGACGGCTCGCACGCTTGGCGGGCCGATAGCCGGGCGTCCATGGCTTGCGCCGGGTTACGCGCTTGGCCTGATGCAAGGCGCGGTCGAGGGTGGGCGGGTATTAAGCGGACACACCGGCGGCGGACCGGGCAGCGTGCTCGCGGTATATCGCTGCGGTGAAGGTGACCACACCGCGAGTTGCGCGGTGTTTGCCGAAGGTTTCGCCGAAGGAGCGGTCGAGGCAGAAGCCGTGAGTCGCTTGCTGAACGCCGTCATTCAATAGACCGAATAATCGAGCGCTAATCGCTCAAACACCAGCCCGGATGAGTGGTCGTTCAATACGTAGGTGATGGGACTAACGTTATAAGTCCAGGCCGGGCAACCCGGCAATTCCAAGCGGTGAACTTCCATGGAAAAGATCGCCCGACAGTTAATCGAATCCGCAACACTGCGTATCACTGGCGCCGGTCTGGCATTAATCATCGGATTGAACAGTCCGATCACGGCCCATGCCGATGAGGCGTACGCTAAAAACTTGCTTAAGAGCATGTCCGACTATATGTCAGCGCAAAAAAACATATCGTTCAATTACGACACCGACTACGAAGTCACCACCAAAGAGAAGCAGAAACTTGCACTGTCCGCTTCCGGCACAACCGTCATCAGCCGGCCAGACAAGATACGCAATACTCGCGCCAGCGGATTTGTCGACATGGAAATACTGTTTGACGGAAAAACCCTGACCCTGTTTGGCAAAAACGTTAACGCGTATACGCAAGTGGAAGTGCCCGGCACCCTGGATAATTTGATTGATGTACTCAGGAAAAAATACGACCGACCTTTAGCCGGCGCCGATCTGTTCGTGTCCAACCCTCAAGCGTCCTTGATGACGGGCGTGAACGACATAAAAGACCTGGGCAGTGGCGTCATCAGTGGGGTCGAGTGCGATCACCTGGCGTTCAGAACCAAGGAAGTGGATTGGCAGATCTGGATCGCCCAAGGTGAGCGCCCCTACCCCTGCCGCTATGTCATCACCTCAAAACGGGTGGAGGGTGGGCCGCAGTTCAGCATTCGATTGAGTGACTGGAAGACCGGCAGTGAAGTGGCGGCTGACGACTTCACCTTCAACAACTCGACGAATGCGAAGAAAATCGACTTGAAGGACCTTCCTAATGGCGATGATTTGCCGAAGAACTTTGTGAAAGGACCCGCCAAATGAACCTTTTGATAAAGACAGGCGGGTTGCTGCTCGGCGGCCTGGTGCTGAGCGCCGCGCTAGAACTCGGTGAGACCCTGTCGATCCCCGGCGTACACAGTGTCATTTCCCCGGCCGAAGCCGTCGTTGGTCGCCCTCTCACCCCGGTCAGCGTTGCCGGCGTGGCGCGACGCAGTTCGCGGCGCGATTAATCGGGTTTATAACGGATCGCGATAACTTCAAACACATTGCCGGGCTGTAAAGCCCGGCAAGCATAAATACAACAACACGCACAAAACATATTACACCTTCAATCCTCTCACAAACTTATCAAACCTTGTTGCATCAACTTAACAGCTGATTCAATTCCCTTACACCTTGAAAGTATAAATATTTAAGTGTGTTGACGGCCTCGCTAAACGCGCCTCTTATTAATGCCTGAGCGAAAACCATCGACTCTCGCACTCGGTATAAGTGCGCCATCGCCGAAAGGAAACTTATCATGTTCATTATCGACACCCCCTACAACACCACATCAAAACTGCGCAACCTGGTGAAAGAAAATGTACGAACCATTATTCGTTACTACAACTTCAGCAACTCGAGAACGTTCCCTGACAAGTGCTTGACGCTGATTGAGGCGCAATCAATTTGTGCACAAGGCATGAACATCGCCGTGGTGTTCCAACAGCGACAAAACAACGCCGACGACTTTTCCGAAATCAAAGGGTATGAGGCAGGACGCAGAGCCTACCGCTATGCCCACAACGACATCGGCCAACCTGACGGGTCAGGCATCTATTTTTCCGTCGACTTTGATGCCAGCGCCAACGAAATCACCAGCAACATCGTCCCGTATTTCCAGGGAGTGCAGCGGGCGTTCAACGAGGTTTCCGGCGGGCAGCCAGCTTATCGGGTCGGTGTCTATGGCTCGGGCGCCACCGCCAGCGCGTTGTCCAAAAGCAACTTGTGCTCACTGATCTGGCTGGCGATGTCTTCCGGGTTTCGTGGCACGAAGGAGGCGATAAAGAATGGCGCCTATCACATTCAGCAAAAAGCCCCGGCGGCGAAACTGGGCGGCCTGGACCTCGACTTCAACCTGATCAATCCCCAACACACCGACGACTTCGGGGCGTTCGTGCTTGCGGTCGAATCGTCGACCGATACGCTAACTCCGGTTGCCGCCACTCACGAAGTGATAGCGCGCACCAGTCTGAGGCTGCGTGGTGGCCCAGGAACCGAGTACAGCGTAGTGAGTAGCTTGAAGCCCGGTCAGCAAGTAATCGCCAAACCGGCCAACACCGAATGGTCGAGTATCGACCTTCAAGGTGATGGCCTGATCGATGGGTTTGCCGCGTCGGCCTTCCTGAAAGAGTTGAACTGAACACCTGCCAAGGTTTAGTTACTCGCCACCTGCGCCACGTTGCCGGAGGTCACCAACGCCTTCAGCGAAGCATCAAACTGCTTCAGCGCATTCACCTGCAATTCGGTTTGCCGGTCGATCTGCGCCGCAATGTCCGGCGCCGCTTTGCCGTGCACCCAAACCGAAGGCATTTGTTGGGCGCGTGAGCCTTCGGCCTGGCCGATGTACTGCAGGTTCGCATCGTAGAACTTGGCCATGAAACGCGCTTCGACCTGATTATTGCGCTTGGACACCAGGCGGCTGTAGGTGTCCAGCATCACCACCACGTCGGGGTGGGCTTGTACCAGTGCGTCGAGGTTGTCGTAGACCGTCACCGAACCGAACTGTTTTTGCAGCGAGCCCATGAGCCAGTTGATCGCAAGTTTCGGATCAGAGCTGTTGACGAACGCGCTGCTGATGCGCGAATCCAGCTGCGGGTTCTTCGCGCCGTTCACCGCCACCGCATGGTATTGCTCAAGGTATTGAAGGGTGTTGACGGTGTTTTCGCTGTAGAGCACGCCCACTGATTGGGCATGTTGCAGGCTGGCGGTGCTGTCGGCTACAGGGGGGAAATGGCAAGCCGGCTCAGCCGCGTAGGCCGGCACGGTGGCGGCGACGCTGCCGGTGAATACGGCGACAAAAGCCAGCAAGGTAGACATTCTCATCGCACAGGTTCCTTCAAAGGCGAATTCGGTATGTGGCTATCCTCCTCCCATGGCGAAAAAACAGAACTTGCATTCCTTGATGGTGATTATTGATTAAACCAATGGTTGGTCGATGGGCCTGGTCTACGCTGCTCTGATGTCCCTGTTTCACCAACCACGGAGCCCAATCGTGCATCGGATGTCTACTACCGCCCTCGCATTAACGCTGCTATTCACACTTTCAAATCCAGCCGCTGCGGACACCCCGGCCCTGAATGAAGCGCGCACCCTGGTCGCCAAAGCGCACATGGGCAGCAACCTCCCGGCCATCGCCCTGTCGACGGCGCAGGGAACGGTGTCCTGGTCGGTGATTGCCGAGAAGCTGGGGGCTGACGACGCCAACCGCATCGTCTCCGAAGAAATCACCGCGTTGCTACCCAAGTACCAGCCGGAATGGGACGAGAACCTGGCGCGGGCCTATGAGAAGTCGTTCTCCGAGGAAGAGCTGTCATCGCTGGTCGCCGATGGACCCGCATCGCAATACGTGGAAAAGGTCAAAGCCCAGCAAGCCACCGTCGGTGGAGAAATGCGTTCGACGTCAGAGCCGATTGTGGCGGCGCTGGTGACGGAAGCGCTGAAGGCGACCATGGAGAAACGCGTGCCGTGATACGCCCTTGTTACGTGGCTGATTCCGACGATCTCCACGCTGTTACCTTAGCGACCGTGTTGTCACTTCTGCGGGGCCTGGCCGGCCAATAGAGTAGTGCCTTCGGTGTGCAGGCACGGACGTTCGGCCCGGCTGCCCGCCGATCCCCCCATCACGGAAGAGGTGACACCATGAGTTTCGTCATTGTTGAAAAAAAACCAGAGCAGCGTCCCGTCGGAAGCCGATCTGAAAAAGGCCATGTTCGAGTCCGACGGCACGCCGGTTGACGTGACCGGCGACAACGCCAGCCGAAAAATGACCTACACCGGCCTGGTCAATCACACGGTGTTCGAGAACAAGCTGATCGAGGTCGCCAAAGGCAAACGCACCAGCTGGAACTTCACCTTTGCTGACGCAACGGTGAGTGCAGCCGCGCACTGAGGCCACGGCGGGGTGGTCGAAAGGCCTCCCCGCTGTTTTATCGCTTGATACTCCGCCGTTACACGCGCTGTTACCTGCCGGGCTGGAACCGTGTTGATGAGCCCTCCGGCTGTAACGCCAAGACACTTCGCCGCCCCGCTCCGCCCGCCTACAGTGAAGCCGTCGATGTGCTCAATGAGCCATTGATTGCCCGACACACCACACCAAGGAATAGGGAAACCATGAGCAAATCCATTGCAGTAAGCGAGCATCAACAAACACTTCATGACAACGTGCAGGCCGCCATCAAATCGCTGCTGGCCGCTCCAACAGCCTTGAAAAGCACTGACTACGCCAAGGTCCTGACTTCGACGCTGGCGGCCACTCAAAAGTCGGTCAAAATCCAGATCGCCGCCGGCGACCTGACCACGCTGAAACAATCAGGCTACAAGTTGTGTTTCGCCAAGAAGGTCGGTAACGAAGCCTACAATGTGGTCTGGCAGTCCTATGTCCAATACCTGAGCAACAACACCTTTAGCTGGACCCCGCAGTATCAGCTATTCGGTTCCAATACGTTCCAGGCGAACGTGCAAGTGGAAGTCTCGACCAACATCGTCACGATTGGTCTGGGTCAACAGTCAATACTCGACAATTCGGGGTTGATGGGCCCGGCGACGAGCGGCGGCCCTGACACGTCGATCACCCTGATCAACAATTACGGCAACATCCACCCGGGCGTCAGCCAATTGTCCACCGGCATCGATGGCAAGCAGGTCAGCACCCCGATCTACGTGGCCTCCAACCCAGTGGTCCGCGGCTCTACGGCGCTGACCCCGATCGAAACCCTATTGGTGTGGTTCGAACAGAACGTGCAGACCAGCACCATGTTCAGCACGTCGCGCTCACAATCCGTCGAAATCGACCTGACGTTCGACAACAATGCCACCCGCCTCTACTCCGGAGGCAGCTGGACCGTCGTGTAAGCCCTGCAACCGGGGCAACCTTGCGGTTGCCCCGTCTATTCAAGCGTCACTGCCGCCACGGGCGAAATACCCCGTCAACGATTGGCAAATCGACTCCGCCAGATCCTCCTGCGTGGCGATGCCGTAAGGTCGATTACGATCAAACTGTTCTGACCAGCGAATCCGCCCCTGTGCGACATCAATCAAGCGCACCGAAGCCCGAACCCGGGTCGACTCAACCCGCACACTGCCCTCCAGTGAGTAATTGCCGCGCCCGGCCCGCATCAGGTCCGAGGCTTTGACGCTGCTGCGTGGCACCTTCATCAATACGTGATTGCCATGGCTTTGTGTCTGCTCGAACGATTCGAACAGCCTGCAACTCAGCTCTTCACACAAGCCCCGGGCAAAGTCGTCGCCGTCGCGGGTGATGCAGGTGAACGGCTGAATCTGCAACACCGGGTGGCGCGCCGCGATCGCCTTGGGCCGAAGTCGTTGATAGGCGAGGCGATAACATCCAGCCGGAAGGCTCAGGTGTACCGGGTCTTGCTGACCGCTGGTGGCGTAATGCGCCGCAAGTTTGCGGCGCAATCGCCCCACCTGCACACGCACCACCGGATCGTCGCCAGTGCAGTAAATCGCCGGATCACGGCGAAACACTGCCAGGCCGATGGCGTGCTCAGTGAGCGCAATGGTCGGATGTTGAAGGTCATGATCGACCAGGAAGCGCAGCAGATCGCCCATCCGCCTGGACTTGGCAAACACCGGACTGGCCAACAACTGCGCCAGCACCCGCTCCATTTCTTCACGATCAAGTGGCTCGGGAACACCCTCGGCACTCGAATGGCCAACGTGCTTGATTACCATTGCCTGCCTCCGTGCAGGTTATCGACAATCACTCACCACCTCTTTTGAGGTGGAATGGATACTGAAGTCGTACTCCTTGAACCTCTGCAATGCTCCCGCCGGGGAAGGCTCGGACGCTGCAAGGTCGAAGCTTAGCAGCCGTAACGCAACGGCGAGGAGATTGTGTCTGCTGCAACGCCGACCTTGTAGCCGCTGCCGAACGCAGGCTCGGCAGCGGCTACAGGGATCGTATCTGATCCGTAGTTTTCTGCAGGTTCTGTCTCTGTACCGCAACCCGCGCCGGTCCGACAATGACCAGCGGACCACTACAGTTTGTTAATATCCACGCGCATTTTTCGTCTGATACATCAGCCGCCCAAGATTTCACGTCGCTACACAGGATTTTCCCCCATGAGTACGTTGTATACCCGTCGCACTGTCCTGCGCGGCATGAGCCTGTTGAGCCTCGGCCTGCTGGCCGGTTGTGATGACAGCAGCAAACTGTCGTTCAAGTACGGCAAGGACCTCAGCGACAAGATCATGGGCCGGACCTTCAAGCTCAAGGACGTCGATGGCGAAACCCGGATGCTGACCAGCTATCGCGGGATGATGCCGATGATTTTCTTCGGTTTCACTCAATGCCCGGCCGTGTGCCCGACCACCCTGGCCCGCGCCGCCCAAGCGAAAAAACTGATGGGCCGCGATGGCGAAAAGCTCCAGGTGATCTTCATCACCCTCGACCCTGAACGCGACACGCCGCAGATGCTCGACAAATACGTCAAATCCTTCGACCCGACGTTCGAGGCGCTGCACGGCACGCTGGAAGAAACCGCCGCCACCGCCAAGGAATTTGGCGTGTTCTTTGAAAAAGTCCCGAACGGTGACAGCTACACCCTCTCCCACACCGCGACCAGTTACGTCTTCGACTCCCGGGGCAACTTGCGCCTGGGCCTGTCCGCGTCCCTTACCGCCCAAGAGTGCGCAGAAGACCTGCTCACCGTCATGGAGGTCTGCTAATGACTGCCACATCCTTCAAACGCATCAAACAACTGGCTCTGGGCCTGTCGCTGATAGGCCTGGCGTTCCAGGCGTCGGCGCAAACCGAAGTCCACGACGCCTGGGTCCGCGCGACCGTTGCCGGCCAACCGTCGACCGGCGCCTTCATGACCGTGCAAGCTGACAGCGACAGCACCCTGGTAAGCGTTCAGTCCCCGGTGGCAAAAACGGTACAGATTCACCAAATGAGCATGAAAGACGATGTGATGAAAATGGGCATGGTCGAATCCGTCGCGCTGCCGGCCGGCAAGCCTGTGACCTTGGATCCCCACGGCTACCACGTGATGCTGATTGACCTGGCCGCCCAGGTGAAGGAAGGCGATAAAGTCCCGCTGACCCTGACCGTGAAAAACGCCAAGGGCGAGCAAGAAACCATCGAAGTGCAAGCCGAAGCGCGGGCACTCGGCACGATGGATCACAGCAAGATGCATTAAGGCCCCGGCCTGATGGCTGCAGCGGATCAACAATCGAATTGAACCCTGCGGCCCATCGCGTTTTCGAAACCCTATAGCGCCGAACTTCGACGAAGTCAGGCGCCATTGGAGAGGAAATCCCGATGAACACCCGACTTCTGCTTCTGCTCGCCTGCCTCAGCCCCACGCTGGCCATGGCTGAAAGCTGCGACGTCCTGACCCGCTCCCAAAGCCCTTCCGTGCCGGTGGTTGAATCCCATAGCTGCTATGAGTACGACGGCATGCCCGTCAACGCCATCGACTGGTCGTGCAGCAACGAAAGCAAGGACATGCTGACCAGCACCAAGAAAAAGGTCGAGCAGTGCGCCGATCACTACCAGGCCACCTGCATTGCCACACTGACCCAGGAATCGTTGGCCAACCCGCACTCCACCAGCAAGGACAAAAACAGCACCTCGCTGAATATCCCCGATAACGCGCAGGTCACGACGTACTACTACAGTGCCGAACACCTGAGTCAGGCAAAGATTGACTGTGAATCGGGCGGCGGGCACTGGAAAGCGCACTAGCCATTCGACACACCTCCCGCCAAACCCGCTGCCCAGGCGGGTTCGGGCGCTCTGCCTCAGTTATTTATACTCAAATGCCAGCTTAATAATATTTTACCGATACCAGGGTGATCCCTAGTCTTGACCCCAAGAGATGGCAGGCCATTAGCGACCTGAATCCCACTTCGAAGGGTAAAGAGATGACCACAGAAAAAACAAAAACAGACACGCTGATCGTTGGCGCCGGTCAGGCTGGCGTGGCCATGAGTGAACACCTGAGCAAACTCGGCGTGCCGCACCTGGTGCTGGAGCGCAACCGCATTGCCGAGCGCTGGCGCACCGGGCGTTGGGATTCGCTGGTGGCCAACGGTCCGGCGTGGCACGACCGCTTTCCAGGCATGGAATTCGATGACCTGAGCCCCGACGGCTTTGCCCCGAAAGAACGTGTCGCCGATTACTTCGAAGCCTACGCCAAGAAATTCAACGCCCCGGTGCGCACCGGCGTGGACGTGCTGAGCGTCAAGCGCAATGTCGGCCGCCCAGGCTTCACCATTGAAACCTCCGACGGCGTGATTGAAGCCAACCGTGTGGTGGCGGCCACCGGGCCGTTCCAGAAACCGGTGATTCCGCCCATCGCGCCAAAAGATCAGCCGTTCATTCAGATCCACTCGGCCGATTACCGCAACCCCGAGCAACTGCCGGAAGGCGCTGTGCTGGTGGTGGGTGCCGGTTCGTCGGGCGTGCAGATCGCCGATGAACTGCAGCGTTCGGGCAAGCAGGTTTACCTCTCGGTCGGTGCACACGACCGCCCACCTCGCGCTTATCGCAACCGGGATTTCTGCTGGTGGCTGGGCGTGCTCGGCGAGTGGGATCAGGCGGCGATGAAACCCGGCCGGGAACACGTGACCATCGCGGTCAGCGGTGCCCATGGCGGCAAAACTGTCGACTTCCGTGGCCTCGCCCATCGCGGCATGACCCTGGTCGGCCTGACCCAATCGTTCAATGGCGGCGTGGCGACGTTCCAGCCAAACCTGGCCGAGAACCTGGCGCGCGGTGACGAAAACTATCTGGCGCTGCTCAACGCTGCCGATGCCTACATCGAGCGCAACGGCCTGGACCTGCCGGAAGAACCTGAAGCGCGCATGACCTTCCCTGATCCAGCGTGCGTGACGAATCCAATTCTTGAGCTCGACCTGGTCAAGGCCGGCGTGACCTCGATCATCTGGGCCACCGGTTTTGCCACCGATTACAGCTGGCTCAAGGTGGACGCTTTCGACGGCAACGGCAAGCCGCAGCATCAGCGCGGTGTGTCGAGCGAGCCCGGGGTTTATTTCCTCGGACTGCCGTGGCAGTCGCGTCGTGGGTCTTCGTTCATCTGGGGCGTTTGGCACGACGCGAAATACGTGGCCGATCACATCGCCATCCAGCGGTCGTACCTCGACTACCACGACGCGGCGCAGCGTCAGGCTGAAGCCGTGCCGGTCGCCCATAAAACCACTGTCAGCGCTTAAGACTTTTTTCAGGAGCTTCACATGGCCACGCCAACCCATACCCGTATTCGCATGTTCAACACCAAGGAAACCTACCCGAACCAGAGCCTGGACAATGATTTGTGCCAAGCCGTGCGGGCCGGTAATACCGTTTATGTTCGTGGCCAGGTCGGCACTGATTTCGAAGGCAAACTGGTCGGATTGGGTGACCCGCGTGCGCAGGCCGAGCAGGCGATGCGCAACGTCAAGCAGTTGCTGGAAGAGGCTGGCAGCGACCTGAGCCACATCGTTAAAACCACGACTTACCTGATTGATCCGCGGTATCGCGAGCCGGTTTATCAGGAAGTGGGCAAGTGGCTGAAGGGCGTGTTTCCGATTTCGACCGGGTTGGTGGTGTCGGCACTGGGGCAGCCGCAGTGGTTGATGGAGATTGATGTGATTGCGGTGATTCCTGACTAAGCAGGTACACCGAGTCGCGGCCATCGCAGGCACGCCAGCTCCCACAGGTTTATCGTCGCACACAATTCTGTGGCCACTGAAGATCCCTGTGGGAGCGGCGGTGCGACGATTCGACTTGCCCCAGACACCTCAATAGCCAAGGGTTAACCAAGGAGCAAAACCATGACCTTCTCCATCGCCGCACGTTGCCCCGAAACCGGTCAGTTCGGCATCGCAATCAGTTCCTCCAGCATCGCCGTCGGCGCCCGTTGCCCCTGGTTGCTGCCGGGTGTCGGCGCGGTCTCGACGCAAAACATCACCCTGCCCTCGCTTGGCCCCGAAACCCTGGCCCTGATGGAGCAAGGCCTCGCACCGGCCGAGGCGCTGGACAAAGTCCTGACCCGCAACGGCTACAGCCAGTACCGGCAAATCACCGCCATCGACCACCTCGGCCGCACCGCGCATTTCAGCGGCGCGCAAACCCTGGGCAATCACAACGCGGTGTCCGGTGAACACTGCGTGGCGGCCGGCAACATGCTCGCGGACCGCTCGGTGATCGAAGCGATGGTCGCAGCGTTCGAACATGGCGAAGGTCAATTGGCCGACCGCTTGCTCGCCGCGATGAAAGCCGCGATTGCCGCCGGCGGTGAAGCCGGGCCGGTGCATTCGGCGGCGATGATCGTCGTGGGTGAACTGACCTGGCCGATCATCAACCTACGGGTCGACTGGGCCGACGAAAACCCTATCGGTGAGCTCGAGAAATTGTGGGACGCCTATCGCCCGCAGGTTCAGGACTACATCGACCGCGCCCTCGCCCCGGACAAATCCCCTGGCTACGGCGTCGCCGGAGACGACCGATGAGCCACAGCCGCGAGTTGTTGCAGACGCTGGTGGCGTTCGACACCACCAGCCGCGAGTCCAACCTGCACCTGATCGAGTTCGTCCGCGATTACCTCGCGGGTTTCGACGTGCCGTGCGAACTGGTCTACAACGAGCAACGCAGCAAGGCCAATCTGTTCGCCACCCTCGGCCCGGCGGACGTGCCGGGCATCGTGCTGTCGGGGCACACCGACGTGGTGCCCGTCGACGGCCAGCCGTGGACCGTTCCACCGTTCGAACTCACCGAACGCGACGGCAAACTCTACGGTCGCGGTACGGCGGACATGAAAGGCTACATCGCCTGCGTACTGGCCTTGGTGCCGTCGCTGGTGCAGGCCACGCTGCGCGTGCCGGTGCACATCGCGCTTTCTTATGATGAAGAAGTCGGCTGCCTGGGCGTGCGCTCGCTGCTGGCGGAACTGCAACAGCGTCCGGTCAAACCGATGCTCTGCATCATTGGTGAGCCGACCGAACTGAAACCGGTGCTCGGGCATAAAGGCAAACTGGCGATGCGTTGTGATGTTCACGGGCAAGCGTGCCATTCAGCGTACGCGCCGCAGGGGGTCAACGCGATTGAATACGCGGCTGAACTGATGGGTGAACTGGGGCGGATGGGTCATCGACTGAAGGCGCCGGAGCTTCACGATGCGCGGTTCGATCCGCCATTCAGCACCGTGCAAACCGGCGTGATTTCTGGCGGTAAAGCGTTGAACATCGTCCCCGCCGATTGTCGCTTCGACTTCGAAATCCGTGCCCTGCCCTCGTTTGATCCCAATGATGTGGCGCAGGAACTGAAGGCCTATGCCGAGCGACAGGTGTTGCCGCGCATGCGTGCCGTAAGTGAACAGAGTGAGATCCGCTTCAGCGAGTTGTCGGCGTACCCCGGTCTGGCGACCGATGCGCACAGTGAAGCGGCTGAGTTGATTGCCGCGTTCTCCGGCTCCCGAGAATTCGGCACCGTGGCCTTCGGCACCGAGGGCGGCCTGTTCGACGCAGCAGGCATCCCCACCGTCATCTGCGGCCCCGGCAGCATGGACCAAGGACACAAACCCGACGAATTCGTCAGCCTCCAACAACTCACCGCCTGCGATGCGATGCTGCAACGGATGCTGCAATCGATCAGCTAGCAAAGCATCCGAACACACCAGAAATCCCTGTGGGAGCGGGCTTGCCCGCGATGAGGGCCTGACAGTCAATATTGAGTTGGCTGACAGACTGCCATCGCGGGCAAGCCCGCTCCCACAGTATCGCGTCCGTAACGCCCCCTGTTCGCCCCGGATTTCCAGCGACCAACCGGCATACATTTTTTAACGTCTATACCCACAATCTTACTAATTTATCTCTCCCCGCCCACCGCCCATCATCAACTCCAACAAGAAAAGCGTCGCCCCCATACGGCGCTCACCGAAGTACGTCCACGTACTCACATTGCCTTGGAGTTCGTCATGGTTACCGCTGCAACAACCTCCGCCCCGCTCATCGAGAAACACACCATCGGCTACGTGCCACCCGAAGATCGTCATGGCAAAACCCGCGACCTGTTCACCCTCTGGTTCGGCGGCAACATCGCGCCGCTGCCGATCGTCACCGGCGCCCTCGGCGTGCAAATGTTTCACCTGAACCTGGTGTGGGGCATCGTCGCCATTCTCGTCGGCCACCTGGTTGGCGGCGTGCTGATGGCGCTGCATTCGGCGCAAGGCCCGCAGATGGGCATCCCGCAAATGATCCAGAGCCGCGCCCAGTTCGGCTCCCTCGGTGCGCTGCTGGTGGTGCTGATCGCCGGCGTCATGTACATCGGCTTCTTCGCCTCCAACATCGTCCTCGCTGGCAAGTCCCTGCATGGCGTGGTCGACAGCGTGCCGGTGCCCGTCGGCATTGTCATCGGTGCGCTCGGTTCCGGCATCATCGGCATCATCGGTTACCGCTTCATCCACGTGCTCAACCGCATCGGCACCTGGGTGCTCGGCGCCGGCATCGTGCTCGGCTTCGGCTACATCTTCACCCACGTACAAACCGCCGACTTCCTCACCCGTGGCAGCTTCAACCTGTCCGGCTGGCTCGCCACCGTTTCGCTCGCCGCGCTCTGGCAAATCGCCTTCGCGCCGTACGTCTCCGACTACTCGCGCTACCTGCCGGCCAACGTACCGGTCGCCGCCACGTTCTGGACCACTTACCTGGGCACCGTGCTCGGCTCCAGCCTCTCGTTCATCTTCGGCGCCGTCGCCGTCCTCGCCACGCCCGTCGGCATGGACACCATGGACGCGGTCAAACTCGCCACCGGCTCCATCGGCCCGCTGATGCTCGTGCTGTTCCTGCTCAGCGTCATCAGCCACAACGCCCTCAACCTCTACGGCGCCGTGCTGTCGCTGATCACCCTGGTGCAAACCTTCGCCTACCGCTGGATCCCCACCGCCAAAAGCCGCGCCGTGCTCTCGGTCATCGTCCTCGCCGCGTGCTGCTTCGCCGCCGTTGGCGCCTCCGCCAACTTCATCGGCCACTTCGTCGACATGGTCCTGGTGCTGCTCGTGGTGCTGGTGCCGTGGACCGCGATCAACCTGATCGACTTCTATGCGATTCACAAAGGTCAGTACGACATCAACTCGATCTTCAAGGTCGACGGCGGGATCTATGGCCGGTACAACCCGCAGGCGCTGCTGGCGTATGCGATCGGCATCGTGGTGCAGATTCCGTTCATGAACACGCCGCTGTATGTCGGGCCTATTTCCGAACACATCAACGGCGCAGACCTTTCCTGGCTGGTGGGCCTGCTGATCACCTCACCGCTCTACTACTGGCTGGCCAGCCGCGACAGCGCGTACAAGCGTCGTCTCTCGACCGGAAAACTGGCCACCTCCCTCTAACTATCCCCACAATCCCTGTGGGAGCGAGCTTGCTCGCGATGAGGCCCTGACAGTCAATTCTGAATTGCCTGACAGACCACCATCGCGAGCAACCCCGCTTAACCAAAAATTAAATGAACCCCGCCCACCGCGGCTCACCTAACTGAATGACTATCAGGAGGGTGACCAATGCAAACCGAAACAATCTGGATCGTACTCGTGGCAGTGCTTCTGCTGATCGAGCTATGGGCAATCAACCGGGTCCGAAAAGCCCAAGGCAAATCCAGCAACAAACTCTTGTGGATCGTCGTGATCGTCTTCGTGCCACTGATCGGCGTCGTGGCATGGGCACTGACCGGCCCCAAACACACCGCACACAACCCGCACTCGCCTCAGGCCAGGCAATGACATCAAAGGATCAAAGCCCCGATGATTCGGGGCTTTGTCGTTTATGCCCATCCGAAAATCGTGTAGGAAACCACCCTCTGTGGCGAGGGAGCTTGCTCCCGCTGGGCAGCGAAGCCGCCCCAACCCCGCCAAACTTTTAAACAACCCAAAACCCTGTAGCTGCTGGCGAAGTCTGCGTCCGGCTACACAGCAGCCGTAAATCCAACGAGCAAGGTACACAGACACTTAAACACGTTCTGATTTAACGCCAGTAACCCCGCCGGAAGCTCTGCCTCCGACATCAACCAATAACCCGCTTTCGGTCCTACAACCCCGTTTGCAGGCACCAAAATCTTCGCTTAAAGTTCGACCCGTCACTGACGACCATCAGAGACAGGGTTTCGCAGCCCTAAAAGAAGATCAGCAAATACCGTCAGACATGACACAGCCGGTTTCTGTCTGTGAATGGATTTTGACGACTTTGACTCATTTTTTAGGACTATATGCATGTCAACCCAGAACCCGCCCCGCCGCTTCACCCCAATGTCCCAACTCGCCACCAACTACCCCGTCCTGCTCATCGACAGCGATGCCCCACTGCGCGAACTCCACAACTGCGTCAGCGAACGCCTCAGCGCCGTCCTCAAATACCTCAACCTCACGGCCTGCACCAGCCTCCCCGACTACGCCGAAAATGACATCAACACCGTCACCAACATCGCCCGAATCCTGATCCAGGATGTGAGTGATGTGTTTCGGGTGATTGAGCAACGCGGGTTTGAGGCACCAAAGAATTAGTAATAAGAGCTAAGCCCAAAAAAACCCGCACCGAGTTGCGGGTTTTTTATTTCATTCCCCCTGTCGAGTTAGCGAGAGGATGGTCTGCTCTATCAGCGCGGCTGACTTTGTTCGCGCGCCATAACATCGAAATCTAACGCTGCCAGCATCGGCGTCCTTTTGGCAGCCAGCACTCATGTTAATATGCCACCACCCAATCATAATCAATGAAGTACACCCGCATGGACGCCACACCCCACTCTTTCAGCCTTTTTTCACTGCTGACCGCTGCCTTGATCCTCTCTGGATGCCAAGCGACAAAGCCCGCGTCCGCTCAAACCACAACACCTGAGGTCCAGCCGGGCCTGGCGGTTTTCAATAGTGTGATACTCGAGAAACCCGAGCCGAATTCGATCGTGCGAGAGGGAGACCGGATCACCTATTTAGTGGCTTCGTCCCCAAGTCCGGAACGCCACTATCTGGCACGTTTCGACGCCAACTGCAGCGAGCCCGATGCGCAAATGGCTTACCGCAGCAAAAGGGGAATGTCTCGATTCTCCGACAACCCGAGGGGGCGTTCGCAGGAGTCCTGGCAATTACCGGCTGAACAAAAGAGCCAGTATCTGCAAAGTGCGCAGTTGAAGCAGGTGTGTGCCCAGACCGCATCTCCTCAATGGCGCATGTTCTCTGCCCCCGAGCATCAGGATTGGCAGATGATCGACCGCAGCAGCCTGAACGTGAAAGGTGATGAGGTGACTTTCTGGACGGCTCGGGTACTGCCCGGCGAGAGCTTGGTGCCCGGCAAAAACGTCTTGTATGGGCAAGTACGCCAGCGGTGGACAGCCAATTGCGCCTTGCAACAACTGACCGCGTTAAGCCATTTCTACCTGGATACTCACAGTCGTGTGCTCGCTGGCAGCGTGCAGACAGATCTCAAAGCCATCGGCTCGCAAAGCCTCACAGCCGATGAGCGTCAGTTGGTTCAGGTGGCCTGCGGCAAACCGCAATCGCTGGACCAATACAAACCATTTGAAGGGCGCGAACAGTCGCCCTTCGAATCACCGGTCCCTGTCGTTGCCGCCCCGGTGTTGAAGGCCATCGAGGCATTGAATATGCCCAAACCGCAGAAAAGCATTCAGCAGCTGCGCCGGGTGTTCAAAGACAACTCCGAGCCAAGACAGTATTCCGACGAAGCGGTACGGCTCAACGGGCGTGACTCGACATACCTTTTGGACGAGGCGGGAAATCAACTGACGGAGCGTTATGAAGACCGACGCGGTCAGTGGGTCAAAGCCACCTTCCGAGGCCTGATTACCCTGGCTGAAAGTGAATTCAGCAATCGTGCAGGAGAGATAACGATTGAGGATAAGGCGCTGACGAACCTCAGCTTCGAAGGCGATTGGGCGCACATGCCGGTCGGCGCCCTCCTGCGATACACGGCGCAGGATATGCAGATGCTTTATACCAACGGCGGGAAAGGTCCCAGAGCCTTGGTGCCGGTCGACAACCGATTCAGCTGTGAGGTGCAGTCGCAGAAACCCGCCAGCGCGTATCACCCGAGTTTGACCGGGACTGCCAAGCTACTCAGCTGCACCCAAGATACCTACCAATACGGCACCAACATTTACGTCTACCTCGAAACGTATGGAATGTTTGTGCCATTCCAATACGTCACACGGAAAGTGCAGGGCGAATGGACGATCGAGGTTGTAAAAATTTGAGCTGACCGGCCATTCGAAATAAGGGAACAGATCTGTGTATTCAAATAGATCTGTCACCTTTTCGTCTTTTCCGTCTGCGGACGCAGCCTTCGGCAGCTGCTACAGGGTTGCGTCCGTTTTGAGATTAGAAGTTGGCTGGCGTGTTGGCGCTGATGATTTCCGCTTCATCCTGGCCGATGTTGCGAAACTTGTGCGGCAGGGTTGTCGGGAAGTAGTAGCCGTCGCCGGCGTTGAGCACACTGATTTGGCCGTCCACGGTCAACTCAACCGTCCCCCGCGTAACCAGCCCACACTCCTCGCCTTCCGAGTGAACGATGGGTTCCTCCCCAGAACTCGCCCCTGGCGCGTACTGTTCACGCAACAGCCGCATCTGCCGACTCGGCACCGAAGCGCCAATCAGCAGCAACCGCAGCCCATGACGGCCGAGATCCGGCTGTTCGTTGGCGCGGAACACGTATTGGTGCTCACGCGGCGGCTGATCAAAGGTAAAGAAGTCCGCCAAAGACATGGGAATGCCTTCGAGCAGTTTTTTGAGCGAGCTGACGGAGGGACTGACGCGATTTTGTTCGATCAGGGAGATGGTGGCATTGGTGACGCCGCTACGCCGGGCCAGCTCGCGCTGGGACAGTTTGTAGCTTTCGCGTACTAGTTTGAGTCGTGAGCCCGTGTCCATGACAGCCTTATGCGAAGAATACTTAAGGGTTATGGGGGTGGATGGCGGGCGACTTTTGGCCGCGAAAGTACCGCTTCCCTGTCCCGGAAATGTGAAAGGCGGGTATTAAATCACGTTTGGTGGTGTTGCTCAGCAGGTTCGATGAATGGGTGGGTGAAAAGGTTGTTTGGGCCTGAAATCAGGGTGTTTGGTTGGGGTTGATGGTGGCTGGTCGGGCCTCATCGCGGGCAAGCCCGCTCCCACAGGGTTCTGTGGCGACCGCAAAACTTGTGATCGACCGGGATCAACTTGTGGGAGCGGGCTTGCCCGCGATTGCGGTGTGTCAGCCGACCTCAATGGTGGCTGATTTGGCGTCATCGCGGGCAAGCCCGCGCCCACAGGTTTTGCAGCGTTTATCAGATGCCGAACCGATCGCGCAGCGCGTAGTACGCGGCGCCCATGGCGGTGAGCGGGGCCTGGAAGGTGCGGCCGCCGATCATTGGCATGTGCGGTAGCGAAGCGAATGCGTCGAAGCGTTCGGCGTCGCCGCGGATCATTTCCGAGATCAGTTTGCCGGCCAGGTGCGAGCAGGTGACGCCGTGGCCGCTGTAGCCTTGCATGTAGTAGGCGTTTTTCTCGATGCGGCCGAATTGCGGCATGCGCGACATGGTCAGCAGGAAGTTGCCGGTCCAGCGGTAGTCGATTTTCACGTCCTTGAGTTGCGGGAAGGTCTTGAGGATTTTCGGGCGGATCAGTTGTTCAATGTCGTCCGGTTCGCGGGCGCCGTAGACCACACCGCCGCCGTACAGCAAACGGTTGTCGGCGGTGAGGCGGTAGTAGTCGAGCAGGTAGTTGCAGTCTTCGACGCAGTAGTTGTTTTTGATCAGGCTGTGCGCAACCTTTTCCGACAACGGTTCGGTGACGACGATTTGCGAGCCGCACGGCATGCTTTTGCTGGTCACGCGATTGTCGAGGCCCTGCGGCAGGTAGGCGTTACCGGCGATCAGCAGGTACTTGGCCTTCACCACGCCTTTGGCGGTGCGCACGGTGATCGGTTCGCCGTAGGTGATTTCTACCGCGGCCGATTGCTCGTAGATTTTGCCGCCCAGGCCGATGATGGCCGAGGCTTCGCCGAGGGCCAGGTTCAGCGGGTGAATATGGCCGCCCTGCATGTCCAGCAGGCCGCCGACGTAGGCGTCGGACCCAACTTCGCGCTTGATGTCCGCCGCGTCGAGCATTTTCAGGTTTTTGTTGCCGTAGCGTTCCCAGCTGCTTTTCTGCTCGGCCAGGCCTTTGAGCTGCTTCTTGTTCATCGCGGCAAAGATGCCGCCGGGCTTGTAGTCGCACTGGATGTCGTAGTGCTGTATGCGCTGACGAATGATGTCGGCGCCTTCGAAGATCATGCTGCCGAGGACTTCAGCGGTTTTGTCGCCGTAGCGTTCTTCGATGACATCGACGTCGCGGCTGTAGGAGTTGACCAGTTGGCCGCCGTTGCGACCGCTGGCGCCGAAACCGACTTTGGCGGCTTCGAGGACGGTCACGCTGTAGCCCGCTTCCGCGAGGAACAGGGCCGAGGACAAACCGGTGTAACCGGCGCCGATGATGCAGACGTCGCAGTCCACCGCTTGTTCGAGCACCGGGAAGTCGCCGGTGAAGTTACGGGTGGCGGCGTAGTAGCTGTTTACGTGGGTGTGTTTAACAGAATCTTGTTTCATAGCGTTCTCCGATGGCCACCGGCAGCGTGCCGGCGACCGTCGCTTTTTTTATAGGTATTAGAGCTTGATCCAGGTCGCTTTGAGCTCGGTGTATTTGTCGAACGCGTGCAGCGATTTGTCCCGACCGTTACCCGACTGCTTGTACCCGCCGAACGGCGCGGTCATGTCGCCGCCGTCGTACTGGTTGACCCAGACGCTGCCGGCGCGCAAGCCGCGCGCGAAGGTGTGGGCCTTGCTCAGGTTGCTGGTCCAGACGCCAGCGGCCAGGCCGAAGATGCTGTCGTTGGCAATCGCCAGCGCTTCTTCAGCGGTGTCGAAGGTGATCAGCGACAGCACCGGGCCGAAGATTTCTTCGCGGGCGATGGTCATGGCGTTGGTCACACCGTCGAAAATCGCCGGTTCCACGTACAGGCCACCGGTGCTTTCGAGGGTGCGGCTGCCGCCGGCGATCAGTTGCGCGCCCTGGTCTTTACCGACCTGGATGTAACGCAACACGTTGTCCAGTTGACGCTGGTCGACGACCGCGCCGACGGTGGTTTCCGGGTCCAGTGCGTGCCCCGGTTTCCAGGCTTGCAGCGCTTCCACCAACAGTGGAATGAACTGCTCGCGAATCGAACGCTCCACCAGCAGGCGCGAGCCCGCGGTGCAGACTTCGCCCTGGTTAAAGGCAATCGCGCCGGCTGCTGCTTGTGCGGCGGCGCGCAGGTCTGGCGCGTCGGCGAACACCACGTTCGGGCTCTTGCCGCCGGCTTCGAGCCAGACGCGTTTCATGTTGCTTTGCCCGGCGTAGATCATCAGTTGCTTGGCAATCGCAGTCGAGCCGGTGAAGGCCAGCACGTCGACGTCCATGTGCAACGCCAGCGCCTTGCCGACGGTGTGGCCGTAGCCCGGCAGAACGTTGAACACGCCTTTCGGAATGCCGGCGTCCAGCGCCAGTTGCGCAATGCGAATGGCGGTGAGCGGCGACTTTTCCGATGGCTTGAGGATGAACGAGTTGCCGGCAGCCAGTGCCGGGGCGAACTTCCAGCTGGCCATGATCAACGGGAAGTTCCACGGCACGATGGCCGCGACCACGCCCGCAGGTTCACGGGTGATGAGGCCGAGTTGGTCGTGCGGGGTGGCGGCGACTTCGTCGTAGATCTTGTCGATGGCTTCGGCGCTCCAGCGGATCGCGTTGGCGGTCGCTGGAATGTCGATGTTCATCGAGTCGTTGATCGGCTTGCCCATGTCGAGGGTTTCGAGCAGGGCGAGTTCTTCCTGGTTGGCCAGGATCAGGTCGGCAAAGCGAATCAGGGTGCGCTTGCGCTCGGCCGGGGCGAGGTTGGCCCAGATGCCGGATTCAAACGTGCGGCGCGCGACGGCGACGGCCGCATTGGCGTCGGCTTCGTCGGTGCTGGCGACGTTGGCCAGGAAGCGGCCGTCGACCGGGCTCATGCACTCAAAGGTGTCGCCGCTGAGTGCCGGGCAGTATTGGCCGTCGATGAATGCACGGGCTTCGATGGTGAGGGACTGGAAGCGTTGTTCCCAGTCGCTGCGAGTGTTTGTCATGGTTGTGACTCGACGCAGAGGAATAAGTATTTGTTGGGTATCAGTACACCGCAGATCCCTGTGGCAGCGGGTTTGCCCGCGATAGCGACGGGTCAGGCGACATCAATGGAGACTGTGATGACGCCATCGCGGGCAAGCCCGCTCCCACAGGGTTTGGCGGTGCACACAGGTTTTGTGTACACCCCCTCACCCGGGTTTTGCCCCATCAAACCGTGTGCAGGTACCAGTTGTACTCAAGGTCGGAGATGGAGTTCTCGAACTCGGCCAGCTCGCTTTCCTTGCACGCCACGAACACGTCGATGTACAGCGGGTCGATGTAACGGGCCATGACTTCGCTGTCGTCCAGCTCGCGCAGTGCATCGCGCAGGTTGTTCGGCAGGCTTTGTTCGTTCTGCTCGTAGCTGTTGCCTTCCACCGGGGCGCCCGGCTCGATCTGGTTGGTCAGGCCGTGGTGAATACCGGCCAGCACCGAGGCCATCAACAGGTACGGGTTGGCGTCGGCACCCGCAACGCGGTGTTCGATTCGCACCGAGTCCGGCGAACCGGTTGGCACACGCACCGCCACGGTACGGTTGTCGATGCCCCAGCTCGGGGAGTTCGGCACGTAGAACTGCGCACCAAAACGACGGTACGAGTTGACGTTCGGGCAGAGGAACGCCATCTGCGCCGGCAGGGTCTCGAGCACACCGCCGATCGCGTGTCGCAGCGCGGCGTTCTGCTCGGGATCCTCGCTGGCAAAGATGTTGTTGCCTTCTTTGTCGAGAATCGAAATGTGCACGTGCAAACCGTTGCCCGCCTGACCCGGATAGGGCTTGGCCATAAACGTGGTGTCCATCTCGTGGTCGTAGGCGATGTTCTTCACCAGACGCTTGAGCAACACCGCGTAGTCGCAGGCCTTGATCGGGTCGGAGACGTGATGCAGGTTGACTTCGAACTGCGCCGGGGCGCTTTCCTTGACGATGGCGTCGGCAGGAATGCCCTGCTCTTTCGCGCCTTCGAGGATGTCTTGCAGACAGTCGACGTATTCGTCGAGGTCGTCGATCAGATACACCTGGGTCGACACCGGACGCTTGCCCGATACCGGGGAACGTGGCGATTGTGGACGACCGTTCACGTTGTCCTGGTCGATCAGATAAAACTCGAGTTCGAAGGCTGCGCAGATGGTCAGGCCCAGGTCATCGAACTTGCGCACGATATTGGCCAACACTTCTCGCGGGTCGGCAAAGAACGGCTGGCCTTCGAGTTCGTGCATGGTCATCAGCAATTGAGCGGTTGGGCGCTTCTGCCACGGCTCAATGCTGAGGGTGCCGGGGATGGGGAAGCAGATTCGGTCAGAGTCGCCGATGTCCAGACCCAGGCCGGTGCTTTCCACCGTGGAACCGTTGATGTCCAGAGCAAACAGGGACGCCGGCAGGTTAATGCCTTTTTCGTAGACCTTATGAAGACTGGTGCGCTCGATGCGCTTGCCGCGCACCACGCCGTTCATATCCGCAATCAGAAGGTCGACGTACAAAACCTCAGGATATTTCTTAAGGAATGCGTTTGCTTCGTTGAGTTGAACGGCACGCAGAGGGACCGACATGATGCACCTATTTTTTAGCTGTTAATTATTATGTTCACTACCCTTTCACGAGCCCAGTCAACCCGAACGGCAAAGTGAAGTCAATAGCGAACACTTGCCCCTTCAACCTTTATTTTCGGGCCTTTTTAGGGGACGAGAGTGCCAGATCAGCCTTGAGCACCGCGTAAACGCTGAGGATCAGACGTGCGGCGTTTAGAATTTTTTACATGAGAGTTGTTAATTAAAATCAACAAGGCTAAGCTCCGGAAAAGCTCGTTCAAGTGTGAAACTTCGAGGTGATAAAAATGGCATTCAAGCCATTGATCGGCGTTACTGCATGCGTCAAACAGATTGGCCTGCACCCCTACCACATCAGCGGCGACAAGTACTTGCGTGCTGTCAGCGTCGCGGCGCTGGGGCTGCCTGTGGTCATCCCTTCCTTAGGCGAATTGACTGAAATCGAAGATGTGCTCGCCCATCTCGACGGTCTGCTGCTGACCGGCTCCCCTTCGAATGTGGAACCCTTCCACTATCAAGGCCCGGCCAGCGCTCCCGGCACGGATCACGATCCGGCGCGGGATGCCACGACCCTTCCTTTATTACGTGCGGCCATTGCGGCTGGCGTGCCGGTGCTCGGCATCTGCCGGGGCTTCCAGGAAATGAACGTGGCGTTTGGTGGCAGCCTGCACCAGAAGGTCCACGAACTGCCGGGCATGCTCGACCACCGCGAAGCGGACAGTCCTGAGCTGGCGGTGCAATACGCTCCGGCGCATGCGGTGACCGTGCAACCGGGCGGTGTGTTCGAAGCGCTGGAGTTGCCAGTCGAGTTCAGTGTCAATTCGATTCACAGCCAGGGCATCGACAGACTCGCCCCCGGCCTGCGTGCCGAAGCGATTGCGCCGGACGGTTTGATCGAGGCGATCTCGGTGGAGCACAGCCCGACGTTTGCCGTCGGCGTGCAATGGCACCCGGAATGGCAGGTGCTCACCCATCCTCCTTACTTGAGTATTTTCCAGGCGTTCGGCGATGCGTGCCGGCGACGGGCCGCGCTGCGTAAAAGCCGCTGACTCAAGACACAAACAACCGATTACTGCCCCCGCGAGTCAGACGGGCGTGCCTTCGCGCGCCCGCCCCTCGCGACAGCAACACACTGCGATAACAACAAGTACTACCAGGCAGCCAGGACGGCGGCGCCGAATAAGCCCAGGCCGGGCGATACCAGTGAAGCAGGTGAAAATCCCTGTGGGAGCGGGCTTGCCCGCGAATGCGGTGTATCAGGTAACGATGATGTCGCCTGACACACCGCCATCGCGGGCAAGCCCGCTCCCACAGGGGGCACTGCCGAATTCACTGACTTCGCACGGCTCAGGCTTGCAATCAACTATTAAGTCAGGCCGCGTTGGCCCGACGACTGAAACCTGTTGGGAGTTTCACATGGCAAACGCCTCCAGCATTTACAGGAAGGCTCTTGAAGGTCACCAGACATCGAAAAAGGTGTTGGTGAAAGTCGACCGCGTCACCAAGAAATTCGACGAAACCTGCGCAGTAGACGATGTCTCGCTCGAGATTCATCAAGGCGAGATCTTCGCCCTGCTCGGCGGTTCCGGTTCCGGCAAATCGACCCTGCTGCGCATGCTTGCAGGCTTCGAGCGCCCGACCGAGGGGCGGATTTTCCTCGACGGCGTGGACATCACCGACATGCCGCCGTACGAGCGGCCGATCAACATGATGTTCCAGTCGTACGCCTTGTTCCCGCACATGACCGTGGCGCAGAACATTGCCTTCGGCCTCAAGCAGGACCGTTTGCCCGCCAGCGAAATCGACGCCCGCGTTGAAGAAATGCTGCGCCTGGTGCACATGACCCAATACGCCAAGCGCAAACCGCATCAACTGTCCGGCGGTCAGCGTCAGCGTGTGGCCCTCGCCCGCTCCCTGGCCAAGCGTCCGAAGCTGTTGCTGCTCGACGAACCGATGGGTGCACTGGATAAAAAACTGCGTTCGCAGATGCAACTGGAGCTGGTTGAAATCATCGAGCGCGTCGGCGTGACGTGCGTGATGGTGACCCACGACCAGGAAGAGGCCATGACCATGGCCCAGCGCATCGCAATCATGCACCTGGGCTGGATTGCGCAAATCGGCAGCCCGGTCGACATCTATGAAGCACCGGTCAGCCGCATGGTCTGCGAGTTCATCGGCAACGTGAACGCCTTCGACGGCACCGTGGTGGAAGACCTTGAAGGTCACGCGATCATCCACAGCCCGGACCTCGAGCAGAAGATTTACGTCGGTCACGGCGTCAGCACCTCGGTGCAGGACAAGTCCATCACCTACGCCATCCGCCCGGAAAAAATGCTGCTCAGCACGGTCAAGCCCGAGAACCGCTACAACTGGTCCCAAGGCAAAGTGCATGACATCGCCTACCTCGGCGGTCACTCGGTGTTCTACGTTGAATTGCCAAGCGGCAAAGTCGTGCAGTCGTTCATGGCCAACGCCGAACGCCGTGGCGCGCGTCCGACCTGGGATGACACCGTCTATGTGTGGTGGGAAGACGACAGCGGCGTGGTACTGCGCTCATGAAAACACTCAATCAGCAGTTCATGCGGCTGATGCCGAGTGGTCGAAAGCTCGTCATCGGGGTTCCTTTCCTGTGGCTGTGCCTGTTTTTCCTGTTGCCGTTCTTCCTGGTGATGAAGATCAGCTTCTCGGAAGCGGCGCTGGCCATTCCTCCTTACTCGGAGATTTACACCTACGCCGAACAGAAGTTTCAGCTGTTCCTCAACGTCGGCAACTACCTGTTGCTGACCGACGATGAACTCTACCTCTCGGCCTACCTCGGCTCGTTGAAGGTCGCGTTTTTCAGCACGCTGATGTGCCTGGTGATCGGTTTCCCGATGGCCTACGCCATTACCAAGGCCAACAAGGAAACGCAAAACGTCCTGATGCTGTTGATCATGATGCCGACCTGGACCGCGATCCTGATCCGCGTTTACGCGTGGATGGGCATCCTCAGCAATAACGGCCTTCTCAATGCGTTTTTGATGTGGACCGGGCTGACCGATCACCCGATCGAGATCCTCAACACCAACACCGCCGTCTATATCGGCGTGGTGTATGCGTACCTGCCGTTCATGGTGTTGCCGCTGTACGCCAACCTGGTCAAGCACGATCAAAGCCTGCTGGAAGCGGGTTCGGACCTGGGGTCGAGCAACTTCAACAACTTCTGGAAAATCACCGTGCCGCTGGCCAAGAACGGCATCATCGCCGGCTGCATGCTGGTGTTCATTCCGGTGGTCGGTGAGTTCGTGATCCCGGAACTGCTGGGCGGCCCGGAAACCCTGATGATCGGTCGCGTGCTGTGGCAAGAGTTCTTCAACAACCGCGATTGGCCGGTGGCGTCTGCTCTGGCAGTGGTGATGCTGTTGATCCTGATTGTGCCGATTCTGCTGTTCAACCGCAGCCAGGCCAAAGAGATGGAGGCACGGGGATGAAACGTTTCGGTTTTTCAAAAATGATGCTGGTGTTCGGCCTGTCGTTTATCTACTTGCCGATGCTGATCCTGGTGATCTACTCGTTCAACGCCTCGAAACTGGTGACGGTGTGGGGTGGCTGGTCGTTCAAGTGGTACGCCGGCCTGCTCGACAACACGCAACTGATGGGCTCGGTGGTGCGCTCGCTGGAAATCGCCTGCTACACGGCGGTGGCCGCGGTCGCACTCGGTACGCTGGCGGCGTTTGTCCTGACGCGCGTTACGCGCTTCAAGGGTCGCACGCTGTTTGGCGGCCTGGTAACGGCGCCGCTGGTGATGCCGGAAGTGATCACCGGTCTGTCGTTGTTGCTGCTGTTCGTGGCGATGGCGCAGTTGATCGGCTGGCCGCAGGAACGTGGCATCGTCACGATCTGGATCGCCCACACGACGTTCTGTGCGGCGTATGTGGCGGTGGTGGTTTCCGCCCGTTTGCGTGAGCTGGACCTGTCCATCGAAGAAGCGGCCATGGACCTTGGGGCCAAGCCATTCAAGGTATTTTTCCTGATCACCATTCCGATGATCGCGCCATCGCTGGCGGCCGGCGGCATGATGTCGTTTGCCCTGTCGCTGGATGACCTGGTACTGGCGAGCTTCGTGTCGGGGCCGGGTTCGACGACCTTGCCGATGGAAGTGTTCTCGGCGGTGCGTCTGGGCGTGAAGCCTGAGATCAACGCCGTGGCCAGCCTGATTCTGCTCGCCGTTTCGATCGTGACCTTCATGGTCTGGTACTTCAGCCGCCGCGCTGAAGCCACCCGCAAACGTGCGATCCAGGAAGCGATGGACCAGACCGCCAGTGAATCGTGGCAGCAACCGAACAAGCAAATGGCTGGAGCAACGGCTTAATACCGTTGTTGAGTTAACTGTGGTGAGGGGGCTTGCGCCCTCGCCACAGGTTTTGTGTTCTAAATAAAAAGAATGGAGTTGTACCGATGAAAATGTTTGGCAGGACTCTGCTGACACTGTCCTTATTGGGCGCGATGGCTACCGGCGCCCAGGCCAATGACAAGGTACTGCGCGTCTACAACTGGTCGGATTACATCGCCCCGGACACCGTCAAGAAGTTCGAAGACGAGACCGGCATCCGCGTGACCTACGATGTGTTCGACAGCAATGAAACCCTTGAGGCTCGCCTGCTCGCAGGCAAATCCGGCTACGACATTGTCGTGCCGTCCAACAGCTTCCTGGCCAAGCAGATCAAGGCTGGCGTCTATCAGACGCTGGACAAATCGAAGCTGACGAACTGGAAAAACCTCAACCCGGTCCTGCTGAAAAATGCGTCCGCCAGCGACCCGGATAACGCTCACGCCTTCCCGTACATGTGGGGCTCGATCGGCATCGGTTTCAACCCGGCCAAGGTCAAGGAAGTGCTCGGCGCCCATGCACCGACCAACTCCTGGGACTTGCTGTTCAAACCGGAAAACGCGGAAAAGCTCAAAGCCTGCGGTATCAGTTTCCTCGATTCGCCAACGGAAATGCTCCCGGCCGCCCTGCACTACCTGGGCTACCCGGTGAACTCGCAGGACAAGGGCCAGATCGCCGAAGCTGAAGCGCTGTTCATGAAGATTCGCCCTTCGGTGGCGTACTTCCATTCGTCGAAATACATCTCTGATCTCGCCAACGGCAACATCTGTGTGGCGGTCGGTTATTCCGGCGACGTCTTGCAAGCCAAGGCCCGCGCGCAGGAATCGGGTAACTCGGTGAAGATCGACTACAGCATCCCGAAAGAAGGCGCCGGCAGTTTCTATGACATGGTCGCCATTCCCCGGGACGCGGCGAACGTCGAGAACGCCTACCTGTTCATGAACTTCCTGATGCGCCCGGACATCATTGCCGAGATCACTAACAACATCGGCTACAGCAACGCCAACGCGGCGGCGACGCCGTTGGTGGATGAGGCGATTCGCGACGATCCGGGTTCGTATCCGCCGCAGGAGGTGATGGCGACGTTGTATGCAATTCCGGATATGCCGATCGGCATTCAGCGGGTGATGACCCGGGGCTGGACGCGGGTCAAGCTCGGGAAGTAATCGCTGAATGTGAGACCGCCATCGCGGGCAAGCCCGGCTCCCACAGGTTTCTGTGTCGGAATACAGGTTAGTGCACGACACCAGTCCCTGTGGGAGCCGGGCTTGCCCGCGATGAGGCCAGCACTCGCAACACAAGACTCAACCGTTTTCCGTTCCCGCAGCGCCTTACCACCGCTGCACGCTCCCTGCAGCAGAACGGCCTCACCTGGCTTCCTCGGTTAAGGTGAATTTGGGCGCCCTCCTCGGGCGCCTTTTTTTAGACGGGCACCAGCGGCCATTCGGCCAATGCCCGATAACGCCCCTTATGCGATTCAAACAGTACAAAACGATCCGCCCGCAGAAAAAAATCCGGCGGCGTCGCGGACTCAGGCACCGGCACCCGATAGTCACGCATCAAGGTCAAATGCGGCCGAAACTCCTTCGCCGTTTCCTCCAGCCCAAACGGCAACATCGCCTGTTCCAACGCATACACCAGCCGCAACAACTGCGGCGGCGCCTGCTCTGGCGCGAGCACCAACACCCCGGCCCTGCGCCACACATCCAGCCGATCAAGCAGCACACTCAACGCCACACCCGGTACGTGAACCTTGGCGGCGGCCGTGCAGATATCGCCGATCTGCGCCACACCGACAGAACCCAAAAACAACAACGTCAGGTGAAAGTTATCCGCCGGCACCGGCCGCCCGCTGCGCAGTTCAAGTGCGCCGCGCCACTGGGCAATCGCCTTGCGTTGTTCGGGCGGGCAGTTCAGCGCAAAAAACAGCCGCTTGAGCGGTTCATGGGATTCGTCGTTCATGCCTGGCACCTCCTGACATGCACGTTATAGTTGAACCAACCGAAAACAACGGGAGGGGGCCATGCGGCAGATCATCAGCAAAGAGCCATGGTGGGCGATGCCACCGCAACCGGGGCAGGATGAGTCCGAGCTGGAATGGGGCTGGCTGGTTCACTATAGCGAAGGTGAGCCACGTTTCGAGTTCGTCAGGGAGCGGCCGACGGATGACGAAATCCGCCATCGCAAGAGTTGCCGGATCACCCCGAGCGCGGAGTGATCCGGTGAGGTTGTGTCAGGACTGGTAGAGGATGTTGAAGCCGCCGAAGATCATGCGCTGACCATCGAACGGCATTGAATTGACGTCCGGTTGCATGCGCGGGTCGGCCATCATTTTCTGCATGCCGGCATTGCGGGTCGCCTTGTCGGGCCAGATGATCCAGGAAAACACTACGGTTTCGTCTGCCTTGAGTTTCACCGCCATCGGAAACGAGGTCACTTTGCCGTCTGGCACATCGTCGCCCCAGCATTCAACAATGCTCAAGGCGCCGTTCTCCTTGAAAATCGCACTGGTGATTTCGGCGTGCTTCTTGAATTGCTCGCGGTTGGCGGTCGGTACTGCAATCACACAGCCATCGACATAAGACATGGTCATTCTCCTGCGGGGGGTTGAGGGTCGGTCTGCTGGCTAGTCGATTGCGTCGGGTTCCAATCGACGTCACCGCCTGGCGAACCGACCGACGGTGGTGCAGCGCTCGCCGCCAGGTTGCCCTCGATCTGCCCCGCCATGTACAGCGTCCCCGCCATGACGCCGGTCGTCGGATTCTGCACCAGCTTCAGCCAGGCCTTGTCGAACGTGTTGCCCAGGCTGCTGCGAATCAGCGCCTCGCTGTCGGGCCGGTCGGCGGCTTGAATCAGTGCGCGAACCCCGGCCACGCCGACGGTGATCAAGCCCCCGGCCAGTTTCCCCGCCGCAGCGGCCACGGCGCTGGCGGCCCCACGCGGGGCCATTTCGGCTTCCATGCGCTGACTGGCACGTTTGGCCACGGGGGCCATGGCGGTGTCGGTCGAGCCAACGCCTTTGTCGCCGCCAGCCTTGTGGATCTTGTCGATCAGCGCCGCGTACGCCGGCAGCGAGTTCAAGGGGGCCGTATGGACGACCTGGTAGAGCGAGGCGTTACGCGCCGGCGGCGGTCCGAGGGCGATGGCGGGGATCTTCTGAATGCGCCCGTTGAGCTGGGCCATCGGTATGCCGTGACGTTTGGAAATTTTCTGCAGCTCTTCCTGAAGAATGTCCACGTAGAACGCCGTGGCCTGGCCGAGGATCGCATCGGGATCAATCTCGACCGCGACCGGCGCCAGCACCCGTTGCTGGTACTGCTCGAGCAAATACTCCGCCAGGCGCTTGGCCGAGGCATCCTGCTCGCCTTTGGCGCTGATGGTGTACCAGCTGACCTTCATCGACAGCCACTCCTGGGTCCAATAACTGCTGAACCAGGGGATGAAGTTTTCTTCGGTCAATTGGTAGACCCGTGTCCGCCAGTAGTCCATGGCCCCGCGCGAGTAGATTCGGGTCTGTTCGGTGGCTGATTGGGAGGCTTCGACGATTTCGCGATCCACCTGGTGCCACGTGCTGTCGGACACCACCACGACCACGTCCACCACGGGAGCACGCGCAGGCGTGGCGCAACCCGCCAACACCACCAACACGGCGACGATCAGCGAACGCAGGTTCAAGATCGCGGTTTCCTACAGTCGCCCCTGGGCAGAATGCCCGGAACTCACAGGCGTATTGATTTGAGTATAGGAGTCGGGGTTTGTTCGCTGGGTTGAGGGTGAACTTGAGGGCCTGCTCGCGATGGAGCCCGAAAGAACACCATCATTAATGTTGATATTCACCATCGCGACGAATGCCTTCCGCAATAAAACCGCCTGAAGCACCATCACTCCATCACAACGCTACGCCCACATCGGAGGGCCACATCATGTTGATCCATCTCCTGACCTGCCTGGCCCTGACGGCCGTTTCGCTGACCCTGTTTTCCCGCTTCTTCCTGGACATCGGTCAGACCGAGGAGCAACCATCATGATCCACTCCGTGAGCCTTTCCGTGAGCTTCCCGGTGTTCGGCACCAACTACTACGCGCACGAATACCTGTCGCGCCAGGCACCGTCACTGGTGTTCGACAAAAACTTCGAAGCGCTGCTGATGCCGGCAGCCTCCAACCACTTCAACAACGAAGTGGTCGGTCTCAATGATCAGTTCCGCTTTCTCAATGACGTGCTGGTTGAGCACTTGCTGGAGATCGAACTGGCCCAACGTGCGCCCCGCTCGTCGCGTCAGTTTACGTTCTAGGAAGCCACGGGCCGGCGCACGGCCCGCACCTTGCCGCTGTTACCCCCGCCACAGAAAAACTGCTCGCCACCATCCGACTCAAGACCTGACACCCCGACCCCAGGCGGCATTTCGACCGCCTCCAGGACCTTGCCGGTGGTCGGGTCAATCCGCCGCAACTCACTCTGATCTTCCTCCCACGTGCCGTGCCACAGATCGCCATCCACCCAGGTCACGCCGGTGACAAAACGGTTGGACTCAATGGTGCGCAGAATGGCCCCGGTGTCGGGGTTGATCTGATGAATCTTGCGCGCCCGGTACTGACCGACCCACAAGGTGCCTTCCGCCCAGGTCAGCCCCGAATCGGTGCCGCCGCCGGGTGCCGGAATCGTGGCCAGCACGCGACCGCTCTTGGGATCGATCTTGTTGATGTGTTCCCCGGCAATCTGGAACAAATGCTCGCCGTCGAAAGCGGTTCCTGCGTCTGCGGTGATATCCAGCGAACGCAGCGGCTTGCCACTGTCCGGGTCGAGGGCGTTGAGCTTTTCGCCGGAAGCAAACCAGACGTGCTGGCCGTCAAACGAGACGCCGTGCACGCTGTCGACACCGGGAAACGGGCCGTATTCACGGATGATTTCAGCAGTTGAACGTTTCATGGTTGCATCCTCTTCACTGGGTGTGTGGAGTGGAGCCTAATCACCCGGCAACAAAGCCGTGAGTAACAAAGTCGTCGCGAATCCCGGCATCGGTGGTGTCATCCAGCGACGGGCGCGGCCACGACCAAACGCCTGCACTTTGCCGGCGACCGCCAGCGAATCGAGCGCTCGTTGCACGCTGCGCTGACCGGTGCCCAGCGCCATCGCCAGCGCCGAACTCGACCACGACTCGCCGTCTGCCAGAAACGCCAACAGCGCCGCGTGCTGTTCTTCGACCGGCCGCGCCAGCACCACGACGTCCGCCGACATCAGTGCAAAGCCGCGTTTCGTCGCCGTGATCCCGGCCAGCGGTCGAAGCGCCGCACGCAACCGTCCGACTTCGACGCGCAACCGCGCACGGTGGGATTCGTCACTGAGTTTCAAACGAAAAGCATAGGCAATGAGTGTTTCGCGAGTGACATCGGCTGGCCAGGCTTCGGCCAATGCCCGTACGAGGGTGAACAACACCGGGCGCCTGGCCAGCGACACCGACATGCCGGCGCCGCGCACCGTGTATCGACAGGCGTCGACCACCAGTGACGTTGAGGTCAGCAGCGTTTCAACCTCATCCAGCAGCACCGGTCGCGCCTCGCCCCGGCTGATTAGCCGGGCGGCGGGCGCGTTGAGGACGTGAACGACGTTCTCCATTTCTGCGCTCAGCGCCGGAATCCCCGCCTCGCCGGCGAAGCGCCCGGCCCTTTCCAGCGCGGACCGCGCCTTTTTGATCTCCAGCCGGCGCAGAGCGATGCCGGCCACCACCCATTCATGGGCGGCGCGCAAGGCTGGTGGCAAGGGCGCAGGGTCTAGCCGGGCGAGCCGCTCCTCGACCTGTTCGAGATGACCGATCAGCAATAAACGCCGGATTTCCAGATACCGCGCATGGGCCGCATTCACCCAATCGCCATGGGCCTCCAGCGTTGCCCGCGCGGCGTCGAGGGCTTTTTCCGGCCAGCTCAAATCGCGAGACGCCAGGGCGATTTCAGCCTCCGCCACCACACAGCGGGCTCGGGCCATCGGCTCTTTGGGACCAAATGCACGCGCCGCCCGTTTGACCAATGCCTTGGCGCGCTCCAGATCGCCGAGTTGCGCCATGGCGATACCGCGCAGTGCCAGCGCTGGCGCATCTTCGCGCAGGGCCACCCGGTTCAACGCCCCGAGGGGATCACCCGCGGCCAATGCACGGGCGGCGGCGGTGATCAGCGAGTCCATGTGAATCGCGCCACGGTGGTCACTCCCTTCGTTGGATGTCCGCTGGTTAGTCTATCTCAGGATCCTCAGACCACCCGGCAGACCCGATCATCGCGGGCGTTTGCCGGCCTGCACCCACTCCCGCGGGCTGACCCCGGTTTTTCGGCGAAACGCCCGGGCCAGTGCCGAGGGGCTTTCGTAGCCGACTTCATCGGCGATCAGCGCAATCGACTTGCCTTCGCGCAAGCGTTTCTGCGCCAGGCTGATGCGCCAGCTCACGAGATAGTCGACCGGTGTCTGCCCTACCACCTGACGAAAATGCTCGGCAAAACTGGCGCGGGACATGTTCGCCGCCGCCGACAGTTCGGCCACGGTCCAGGACTTTTCCGGCGCGTCGTGCATCAGGCTCATGGCCCGTGCCAGTCGCAGATCGGCGAGGCCGGCCATCATGCCGGGGCTCTGTTCGCGGTCGCTGAGGATATGCCGCAGCAGCTGGATCACCAGCAATTCGAACAGTCGATCCATCATCGCTTCACGGCCACAAATGCCGCCGAAGGCTTCGCTGAACAGCCAATCCAGCGTGCCGGCCATCGTCGGAATGCTGTCGAGCTTGAGCAGCAGAAAGTCCGGCAGCGCGGCGGCCAGGGCATTGCCGGCGCCACCGTCGAAATCCAGCGACGCGCACACCAGTTGGGCGCCCGAGTCTTCGCTGGCGAATAAACGGTGACGGTAAGGTCGCGGGAAAAAAATCAGCGTCGGCTCGGTGAGCACCTGGTCGGGCTCATCGGCCAATTTCAGCATCACTTCGCCGGCCTGCAACAGGTGCAGGTGGCCGGTTGACTGGTCGCCATCAAACGCCACGGAGCCGCAAAAATGCCCGCTGTAGAAGCTCCCGGCACTGACGCCGAAGTGGGTGAGTAACGTGGACAAGCGATCCATGGAACGGCTCCCGGGTGAATATCTGGACGATCTGTCGCATATCCTCGACGATTTGCACCCTAAAAGCCAGCGTCGCCCCATAGCATAGACCCCGTACCCAGCGCACACCGCGCTTGAATCGACGGAGCAATACCCATGAGCCGCATCACCGCCCTGAGCCTCGAAAACGCGACTGACACCACCCGCCCACTGCTGGAAGGCGTACAGAAAAAAATCGGCTTTTTGCCGAACGTCTTCAAAACCCTGGCGCACGCCCCTGTGGTACTTGCGGCCTACCTGCAACAAAGCGCGACGCTGGGCAAAACGTCCCTGAGCGCGACGGAAAAAGAAGCCATCTTTTTGGCCACCTCGCAAGTCAACGGCTGCGATTACTGCCTGGCGGCGCACACGCTGTTTGCCGGTAAAGCCGGGCTGTCCGCACAAGACATCGTCAGCGCCCGACACGGCCAGTTGAATGCCTACGCCACCCTCGCCCAACAAATTACCGAAAGCCGTGGCCATCTGAGCCTCGAACAGCTCGACGCCGCACGGGCGGCCGGCATCACCGACGCCAAGATCGTTGAGGTGGTGGGCCACATCGCAGCACAAACCTTGACCAACTACCTCAACAACCTCGCCCTCACCGAGATCGACTTTCCCGCCATCGATGCATAAGCGCGGCCACTAAATTCAGGAGTATCGACGATGAACAGCGTGACGATCTATACCACCGACACCTGCCCCTATTGCCGCAACGCCAAGGCGCTGTTGGCCAGTAAAGGCATCGCGGCCGAGGAAATAAACGTCCAGTCCAGCCCCGGCAAATTCGAGGAGATGCTCAGCCGCAGCGGTCGACGCAGCGTGCCGCAGATTTTCATCGGCGACACCCATGTCGGCGGCTTCGATGACCTGGCCAAGCTGGATCGTCAGGGCGGTTTGCTGTCGATGCTGGCCTGAAACACGCTGCCCGCGCACGACCAGGAAGACGGGTCGTGCCGGGTATTCTCTAAATTCTCTATAGGTTGTACGATGACCGACGAGCCACCTTCCCACAACAATAAGGAAACACCTATGAAGAACGTCAAACTGCTGGTCGGTTTTCTCTGCCTCTTCAGTGGCTACGTCGCCGCCGCCCCGGCACCGGGCGAGAAAGAGGTCGCCAGCGCCGTCGACCATCTGACCCAAGCCATGCTGCACAAGAACATTTCCGAACTTAAAACCCTGACCGCCGAGAACCTGACCTACGGGCATTCCAGCGGCAAGGTTCAGGACAAGAGCGAATTCATCGCCGATATCGAAACCGGCAAAAGCGCGTTCAAAACCCTGGAAATGCAAAACCAGACCATCAACGTCTCCGGCGATGTGGCGCTGGTGCGCAATCATTTCTCGGCCCAGGCCCTCAAGGGCACCGAAGTGATCCCGACCGAAATCGAGAACTTCCAGATCTGGCAGAAGAAGGGTGGGAAATGGCTGCTGGTCGGCCGCCAGGCTTTCCACATCTAGCTTTCCATATATAAAAAATCCCGCCCAAGGTCACTTGAGCGGGATTTTTCATTTGGGCGCTATTAAGCCACCGGAATCATCGGGTCCGCTGCGGCCAATGCGGCGGCACGATCAGCTGCCGGGGGGTAGATCCACACGGTGTTGATCTGCGTCTTCAGGTTTTTGCCTTCCTGCTTGACCAGTTTGATTTGACGATCCCAACCCTCGGTATAGACCGCGCCCCAGGCGCCCAGGTCCAGGCACGTCACGTACTTGGGCTGGCTGTACGGCGTCGGGTCCACGCCCAGCATCTGCGCCGCCACGTTGTTACCGGCGTGACGCCCCAGCGAGATGGCGTGCTGGCAGGTCATCATCGCGAAGTTGCCGATGTCGTCGCAGGCCGCGTAAGCCACATCACCTGTGGCAAAGATGTCGTCCTGGCCGATGACTTTCAGATGGCTGTCCACGTGCAGACGGCCTTGGCCATCACGCTCGGCAGGGATTTGCTCGGTCAGCGAGCTGGCGCGCACACCGGTGGTCCAGATCACGGTCTGGGTCTCGATGCGCTGGCCGTCGGCCAGGGTCACACCGTTCGCGTCGACCGCCGCCACCGACGACTTCACGCGCCATTTCACTCCCAGTTCAGCGCTCGCCTCGGCAATCGACTGGCTGATTTCGGCCCCCATTGAAGCCCCGACCTTCTCGCCACGGTCGATGATGATCACTTCAATGTCGGCGCCCTCACCGAGAATTGCCCGCAGACGCGCCGGCATTTCAGTCGCCGTTTCAATCCCGGTGAAACCGCCGCCAGCGACAACCACGGTGTTGCGGGCTTTGCTTTCTGGCTGGTTGGCCAGGGATTTGAGGTGGTTTTCCAGACGCACGGCGTGTTCGATCTGGTCCACATCAAAGGCATGCTCGGACACACCCGGGGTGTTCGCCTGGGCCAGACGGCTGCCGGTCGCCAGAACGAGTTTGTCGTAGCTGAGGCTCTGGGTGGTGCCTGAAGCATCGGTGTAACCGACACTTTTCTGCTCCACGTCGATGGTCTCTGCGGCCCCCTTGATGAACTTCACACCGACTGCATCGAACAGCTCACCGAGCGGTGCAGCCAGTTGATGAGCATTCGGTTCGTAAAAGCGCGGACGCACGCGCAGCTCGGCCTGAGGCGCCAGTACCGTGACCTCTACCCCGTTGTGATCATGCAGGTCGAACAGGCGTGTAGCGCTCAACGCCGTCCACATGCCGCCGAAACCTGCGCCGATGACCAGAATGTGCTGTTTCATGGTTTTAACTCCGAGGATGACCAAAGACTGAACTCGTTGCCGAGCGGACAACGGCGACTATAGTTATCCTAGTTACAGTGTGCAACGTTCTTTTTTCCATGGTTGCCATCATTCACTTCGATACCTCGACAATCCCGCCAACAGCTTTTATCTATAAGCAACACGGGGCAGATAGCGACAAACATGGATTGTTGCCCGCCTCACCATCGGCTGATAACATTGGCGACTCATTCAGTCGGAGATCCCGATGTCTCTTTACAGTGCGGGCGTTGAATACGGCATTCATTGCCTGATTTTTCTGGTAGGCGATTACGGCGACAGCCGTGAGGCAAGCGTGCGCGACCTCGCCGAACTGCAAGGCGTGCCGCTGGATTACCTGGCCAAGATCTTCACTCGCCTGGCCAAGGCCAAACTGGTGGTGGCCACCGAAGGCGTGCGCGGCGGGTTCAAACTGGCGCGGCCGGCGGACGAAATCAGCGTGCTGGATATCGTCAACGCCATCGATGGCAAGAAACTGATCTTCGATTGCCGCGAGATTCGCGGGCGTTGCGCCTTGTTCGACGGCGCCCCGCCAGCGTGGGCCCTCGACGGTCCTTGCTCGGTACATGCCGTGATGATGACCGCGCAAAAACGCATGGAAGAAGCGCTCGCCCAGCAGACCATTCTCGACCTCGCCAGAAGAGTCGGGCGCAAGGCCCCGGCCGAATTCGGTGAGCAGTTGAACACCTGGATGAGTGATCGACGGGAAAAGAAAACCGCCAGCAGTGTGGCGGTTGAGGATGCGCAGATCATCCCGACGACTGATCTCTCGGACTGACGATTCAGCTATGGGCAAAGCGGATTGGCGCGCTCTATGATTAGGGCCCATGACGACCCCTGTTTCGATCCGCTCCCCCTGCCCGCCCGGCGCCTGCACCTGCGGGCGTGACCCGCTGCTGGAAACACCGGGTGCGGACGTGCGCATCCTGTTTCTGACCCGCCCGGAAGAAAAGCGCCTGCTCGACCGCCTGGAAAACCTCCAGAGCCTGGCCGACCTCGAACGCCTGCAACAGCGGATGTTCGAGCAACTGGGCATCCGCGTCGAGATTGCCCCAGGTTTCAACGAAGTGCGGACCATGCGCGGCATCGGCATCACCCTCGGCGAGCAGCCGGGGCTGTGCCGCAAGACCCGCCAGTCAATCCCCGCTGCCATTCGCCGTGGCCTTGAGAAGCGCCCGGAAATCGCCTACGACATCCTCAACGCCAACGACTTGTTGCGGGACGCCTGACTGTCGCGGCGCAATTCAGCAATCCAATGACCGAGCAACGCCGATCACGGGGGTGTCACCACGGTGTAATACACCCCGTTGGCGCCATAGGCGGGTTGCAACCAGGCATTGCCGCATTGGTAATACGTGTTCTGGGAAAAAGTCTGCAAATGACATCCGGGAGGCAGGCTGGCATAGGTCTGGCCCAAGGGCATCGTCGGCGGTCCTGAAGCAACCATCCCGGCGTTATAGCCAGCGCTAAAATCGTCGGCGTCGGCATTCTCGTCGACCACCGTCCCCGCCGCCTCACCCACCGCCACGCCCGTCGCAACGGCGGCTGCCGGATTGACTCCGCCGCCGCAGTAATAACAGCCGCTGCTGGCAATCACAGCGGCGGGCGGATGGTAGTAGGCCGTCCCGTAAGGAACGGACTGGTAAGCGCCCCCGCCATAAGCGGGTCCCCGGTAGGCTGTCGTGCCATAACCATCCGCGTGGTAGCCAGCAGCGGCGGCGCCATTTTCACCTTGTGCATGCCAGGCCCCCTCCCCGCCGGACGCTGTTCCACCTTCGGCACCCGTGCCTGACCAGGCCCCTTCGCCACCGGACGCCGAACCGCCGCGATAGCCCGAACCGCTCCAACTGCCGTCACCGCCGGACACCGAGCCGCCGCGATCGGTTTCGCCACTCCAACTGCCATCGCCGCCCGAAGCCGAGCCGAATTCGCCGGAACGACTCCATGAACCCCCTCCGCCGTATCCCCCTCCAAAGCGACCGGCGTGCGACCAGGCTGCCGCCTCGTTACACACCAGCGCGGCGACTAGCAGCCCCGCGAACTTCAAGGTAGATCTGTTCATGATTCAACCTCCTCGTTCAGGGTTTTGTGACCGGCTCTTTAACGCCTTGTAGGGCACGAAGGCTGGGTGGTGGGGCAAACTTGATACGGTGCGCCGATTCGATCTGGTCGGGCTTGAAGAACGTCGCAGGCATCGCCGAACTGAGCTTCCAGTCACTGAAATCGACCTGATGCCGGGATCGGCTCGGGTCATCGAGAAACTCTGCCCGCAACCGGCGCGGGAGCTTGTCCTCGGTACCGATCCAGGCTTGGACGAACACCGTGTCGCTGGTGTAGGCAATCACATCGGTGGTGGTATCGCCGACCACCGTGGACTGGCCGACGTAAAACGCCACACGCATGTCCCTGGACAAGTCTTTATACGGATCAGCGACGATCACGTCGGTAAACGGAAAATAGATGGCGGCGCGCTTATACGCAGCCTCCAGCGTTGCATCGATGGTCGGCGGCGCATCGACTTGTGCAAGCAGGTTGTCTTTTCGCTCATAGGCATAGGCTTGCTTGCCGTCGTAATAAAACTCGGTGGCCGGACCGTCGCCCGAAGTCAAGACACGCAGGCGATCCGGGCGCTGTTCATTGACCAGCGCCACCGTGCTGTAGGCCAGGGCCGGCCCCAGCCGGCTGGGCTTTTCGTAGGTGGTCACGGCTTTGAAACTCAGGCCCTGAGTGCTGGTCAGCCGGGCGCTCATGGCCTTGAGAACATCCAGCGCTTTGGGCTCCAACTGCGCCGTCGGCGCATCGACGGCGGGTGTCTGGCCGGCATACATCGGGGTCGTGAACGCCGCGATGACAACGCTGATCGAGAGCCAGCGAACAGGCTGTTGGCGGGTGGGCATCGGATGTTCTCCGCAGAGAGAGGTCAGGCGTTGAACGCCTGGTGACGGAGGTGACGTCGCCTATCAGCAAAGCCCAGTTTTATGGCATCCGCCATTCCATCGAAAAAATAGCGGGCCGAAACGAACGTAAACAATCAGCGAAGAAAGCAAATGCTGGATATTTGGCAATTGCTACCTACGCTCTCCGCAGAGGTTTCTGGATTTCGAGAGCCGGTGGGCGCTGGCCGGCTGTGTCACGACCGAACATTGGGCTTCATCGATGGAGCACGCACCCCCATGAATCTGTCCCACAACCTGCTCCTTTGCACCGCATTGGCCGGGCTCCTGCTCGGCGGTTGCACCTCGAAAGTCACCGAGACGACGCAGTACTCCGGCTACCTGTCGAACTACAACAACCTGCAGGAAGTGGAGACGCCCAGCGGTGGAACGGCGATGCGCTGGGTGAGCCCGTCGTGGAACCCGAATGCGTACGACACCATCGCGTTCAGGACGCTGGAGTTTTATCCCGCGCCGAAACCCAATGAGCAGGTCAATCAGCAAACACTGACCGACTTGCAGAACTACATGTCCAGCAAGGCCAAAAGCGTGCTGGGCCAAAAGTACCGCAGAGCGTCCAGCGCGGCCGCCGCACCGGCCGGGTCGCATCCGCTGATCCTGCGTGCGGCAATCACGGGCGTCAGCACTTCGAACGAAGGCATGAAGTGGTACGAGGTGATGCCGATCGCGGCCGTTATCGGCGCGACACAGGCCGCCACCGGCCACCGGGATCAAGACACCAACCTGTTCATCGAAGCCGAGTTCATTGACGCCAGAACCAATCAGACCATGGTCAAAGTGGTGCGCAAGGTATTCGGTAGCCAACTGGAAAACGAGAGCCAGAAAATCACCGCCAAGGACTTTAAAGACGCGATCGACAAACTGAATGCCGATCTGCGGGCGTTCATTAGCAGTTGAGTCCTGTTCCAAACCACTCCTGATAACGAGGATCGAAGCATGAAAACTGTCCTGTCCTGGATGACTGTCACGTTAGCGATGGTGTTGATCAGTGCCTGTGCCGCTGTGGGATCAAGCGGTGGTGGTGCCGGTGAGATGGAGATTCGCTCAGGAAAGATCGAGCAGATAACCCTCACACAGATGCAGACCAATCACGACAGCGGTGTTGGCGCTGTGCTCGGTGGCCTGGGCGGGCTGGGCATCGGCAGCCTGATCGGGCGTGGCACCGGTCGCGATGTCGCCATGGTTGCCGGCGCGCTCGCCGGTGCGGTTGGCGGTAACTACGCCGAGAAGAAAAAGTACGATCAACCGGTAGAGGCGCAGCAGATCATCGTGCGCGTCAAAAGTGGCGTGCTGGTATCGGTGACCCAGCCGATCAATCCCGCCCTGGGTAAAGGCATGAACGTTTACATCGAAGGCTCAGGCAATGATGCCCGGGTGGTGCCGCAAGGCAGTTAACCTTCCCGGCTGAACTCGAACAGGCTGGTGCCCAAGGTGCAATGTGATGACGCACATCAACTCATTGCCGAATAAATCGCATTGGTGTGCTGGCCTGGCCTGTTTTCGCATGTCCGTTTCTGGATATTTCACGATCCTTACCTACGCTGTTCGCGGGGGATCCAATATTTCAGTGAGGCCGGGGGGCTTCTCTCCGAGTGCTAACGTCCTGCACAGGAACTTGACATGAACCGGAAAAAATTATCCTCCGTACTCGCCGTGCCTCTACTGTTGTCTGCGATGTCTATTGCCGGCATGTCTCACGCCGCCGATAAGCCTCCCAACATTCTGGTGATCATGGGCGACGACATCGGCTGGTCCAACATCGGCGTCTACAACCAAGGGATGATGGCCGGTCGTACACCCAATCTCGACCAGCTCGCCAATGAGGGCATGCGCTTTACCGATTATTACGCCGAGGCCAGTTGCACGGCCGGGCGCGCCAACTTCATCACCGGTGAACTGCCGATCCGTACCGGCATGACCACCGTCGGCCAGGCCGGTTCGCCCATCGGTATTCCCGCCGAAGCCGTGACCATTGCTACCACCCTGAAAGCCATGGGTTATGCCACCGGCCAGTTCGGCAAGAACCACCTGGGCGACTTGAACGAATTCCTGCCGACCGTCCACGGCTTCGACGAGTTCTTCGGTTACCTCTATCACCTCGACGCCATGGAAGACCCGGCGCACCCCAACTATCCGCAGGAGCTGCTGGACAAGGTCGGACCACGCAACATGGTCCACAGTTGGGCCACCACCACCGATGACCCCACCGTGATGCCGCGCTGGGGCAAGGTCGGCAAACAGAAAATCGAAGACGCCGGCACGTTGTATCCGGAGCGGATGAAAACCGTCGACGAAGAAATTCGTGACAAGACCTTCAGCTTCATCGACAAGGCCAAGCAGGACAACAAACCGTTTTTCGTCTGGTTGAACCCGACCCGCATGCACATCGTTACCCACCTTTCCGACAAGTACGAAGGCATGCGCAATGCAGAAAACGGCTGGTCGGAACAGGAAGCCGGCATGGCTCAGCTCGATGACGTCGTCGGCGATGTCATGGCCAAGCTGAAAAAAGACGGGCTGGATGACAACACCATCGTGGTCTTCACCACGGACAATGGTGCGGAAAACTTCACCTGGCCGGACGGTGGCACCACCCCGTTTGCGATGGGTAAAGGCACGGTGATGGAAGGCGGTTTCCGGGTACCGGCCATTATCCGCTGGCCGGGCAAAGTGCCGGCCAACCAGGTCGCCAACGGCATCATCTCGGGCATGGACTGGTTCCCGACCCTGGTCGCGGCGGCGGGCAACCCGAACATCACCGCAGAACTGCTCAAGGGCAAACAACTGGGCGATACCACCTACAAGGTGCACCTCGACGGTTACGACCAGACGCCGATGATTACCGGCAAAGGTCCGTCCAACCGGCATGAAATCTTCTACTTTGGAGAGAGCACCCTCGGTGCAGTGCGCATTGATGACTACAAATATCGTTTCATTGACCAGCCGAGTGCATGGCTGGGAGCAAAAGTTGCGGTTGACGTGCCGTACCTGACCAACCTGCGACTCGACCCGTTTGAGCGCATGGGGTGGGCGAACAATGGGGCTGCGCAAGGTTCGACGCAATACTTTGACTGGTTCAAGTTCCAGTTCTGGCGTTTTGTGTTTGTCCAGCAACAGGTGGCCAAACTGGCTGAGACCGCCATCGAGTTCCCGCCGATGCAAAAAGGCGCGAGCTTCAACCTCGACTCGGTCAAAGCCAAGATCGAAGCGGCCCGGGCAGCCATGGGCAAGTAAGCAGCCGAATCCAAGGGTGGCTGGCGTCAGCTACCCTTGTTCGAAGGGAATAATGCTGGGGGAAATCCATGACAACAAGAACAGTTGCTTTACCCACTTTCACCCTCCTTGCGCTGTGCTGCCAGCAAGCCTGGGCCGGGGGCATCATGCTCTACGAAATCGGCACGGATAACACCGGCCTGGCCAACGCCGGCGCCGCCGCCCGCGCTCAAGGCCCCTCGACCATCGCCAGTAACCCGGCCGGCATGAGTTACTTGCCGGGCACGCAGATCACGGGCGGTTTGCAAGTGCTTTACGGTGACCTGTCCTTCGATCGAGATTCCGGCACCAATACCCCCGGCAGCGGCAGTGGCAATGCCCTCGACCCGATTCCTGGCGGCAGCTTCTTTATCACCCATGAACTCGACGATCACTGGAGCGTCGGTTTCGGCCAGTACGGCGATTTCGGTCTGGCAGTCAATTACGACAACGACTGGTCCGGCCGCTACTTCGCGCAAAACTCCAGCCTGCTGGGTTTGTCCCTGGTGCCCAGCGTGGCGTATCGCTTCAACGAGCAATGGTCGGTCGGTGTGGGCGTCAAGGCCATGTACGGCATGTTGCAGGCGGACACCGCCATCGACCGCTCCCCCTTGGGTCTCACCGACCGCGCGGACGGCCAGTACAAATACAAGGACGGCACCTGGGGTTACGGCGCTAACGTGGGGGTGATCTATGCCCCGCAAGCCGGCACGCGCATTGGCCTGACCTACACCAGCAAGGTAGACCTGGATTTCGAAGACCGACTGGATGTGAAAGGCGATGGTCGTTTGCTGGATCGCATCAACAACACCAATACCAAACTCGACATAACGGTGCCGCAAACTGTCACCTTGAGCCTGTATCAACAACTGGATCGGCAATGGGCCTTGCTGGCCTCGGCCAACTGGCAGGACTGGTCGGAGTTCGGTGACATCGGCGTACAGGTCGACACCACGGCAGCGGGGGCGCAATCAAAAACGGTCGATGCCGGCTTCAAGGACACCTGGCACCTCTCCCTTGGCGCGCAATACCAGGCCACCGAACAATGGTTGTGGAACGTCGGCGTGGCGTACGACAGCAGTGCCGTTTCCGACAGCAATCGCAGCGTCATCGTGCCAATGAACGAAAGCTGGCGCATTGCGACAGGAGCCACCTATGCTCTTAACAAAGACACCGACGTCAATGTCAGTTGGGCCATGGTCTGGCTGGGTGACATGCCCGTCGAGCAGACCAAAACCGTTTCGGGCAATCGAATTTCCGGTCAATTCGACAACGCCTGGATACAAGCGCTGACCGGGAACATGACTTGGCGTTTTTGAAGTGTAGTTAATGAAAAAAAATGACTCAAACCATGGAGTAAACACCACTATGAATCTGTCCCGAAACCTGTTCATCGGTGCTGCACTGACCGGCGTGTTGCTAAGCGGTTGTACTTCAAAAGTCACAGAGAAGGAGCAGTACTCCGGCTACCTGTCCAGTTACAACAACCTGAAAGAAGTCGAAACACCAAGCGGTGGCACGGCGATGCGCTGGGTGAGCCCGTCGTGGAATCCGAATACGTATGACACCGTGGCGTTCAACAAGCTGGAACTCTATCCGGCGCCGAAACCCAATGAACGGGTGAATCAGCAGACGCTGACCGATATCCAGAACTACATGACCAGCAAGGCCAAAGCCACGCTGGGCACTAAATACCGGATTGTGAGCAACTCGACGTCGGCACCGGCCGGTTCCAGGACCTTGATCCTGCGCGCAGCCATCACCGGGGTCAGCGCCTCGAACGAAGGCATGAAGTGGTATGAAGTCGTTCCAATCGCTGCCGTCGTCGGCGCGACACAGGCGGCGACCGGTCACCGTGACCAGGACACCGAGCTGTACATCGAGGCTGAGTTTGTCGACGCCAATACCAATCAGACCGTAGGCCGGGTTGTGCGCAAGGTCTTTGGCACCACACTGGAAAACGAAAGCCAGAAAGTCACTGCCAAGGATTTCAAAGTGGCCATCGACAAGCTGAACTCCGACTTGTGGGCGTTCATCAATAAAAAATAACCGTTTATCAAGCAACAAAGAGAAACGACCAGCGCCCCATTAAAGGGGCGCTGGCATTTCAAACGCCGATTATTTTTTCATCCCCACCCGCCGTCGCATCTCGGCCGTAATCGTCTGCCGGGTTTTCCTGAGGTCCGCCCATGGCTCATCGCCCACTTCGGCCAGGCGCTCATGCACGTTGTGCACGTTCCACTGATTGCCGCCCTTGAGTTCAGCCACCTCCTCGCGAAAGATCGGCACCGACACCGGCAACCCTTCTCGGGTGCGCGCTGCGTAAGCGCAAATGGTGGTGGCGCCCAGACCGTTGCGCAGGTAATCGATGAAAATCCGCCCTACCCGGTTCTTCGGTCCCGACACCGCGGAAAACCGTTCCGGCAAGAGCTTGGCCATGTGACTGACTATCGCATGGCTGAAGTCCTTCACCTCGTCCCAACCGAGCTTGCGGGTCAGCGGCACCACCAGGTGGATACCCTTGCCGCCACTGGTTTTGAGAAACGCTTTCAATCCCAGCTCATCGAGCACCGACAACGTTAGCTGTGTCGCCTCGACCATGCTTTTCCACGGCAGCGCCGGGTCCGGGTCGAGGTCGAGCACGAAGCGGTCGGGCCGGTCGAGGTTGTCCGAGGTGGCATTCCAGGTGTGCAGTTCCACGGTGCTCATCTGCACGGCGCCGATCAGCGCTTCGACGTTGTTGATGATCATCACCGGTTGGCCGGTGAGTTCCTTGTCCAGCGTGGTGATGCCCGGAATGGCCAGGCGCTCGGCGTTTTTCTGGAAAAACAGTTCACCACCGATACCGTCCGGCGCACGCACCAGTGCCACGGGACGGTCCTTGAGTTCGGGCAAAATCCATTCGGCGACACTGGCGTAATACTCAGCCAATTGCACCTTGGTGGTGCCGCTGGAGGCGTCGATTACCCGGTCAGGATGAGTGATACGCACCTTGCCCGCGCCCAGGCCGATCTGCGACGGCGCAGGTGAATCGGTTTTCTTTTTCGCTGCCGGGGCGGTTTTTTTCTCTGGGATCTTCACCACGTTCGGGCGCTCCTCAGTGATGCTCTCAGCGGGTTTGTCATCGCGCAGGCCATGGAACACTGCATGACGCACCGAGCCTTCCTTGGTCATCTCGGCGAAGGCCACTTCCGCCAACAGAGTGGGTTTGAGCCAGTGCACACCCTTGGCCTCGAAACCGGTCGGTGGATTGACCACCGACGGTTTCTTCGCCAGCAACGGTTTCAGCTGCGCGTAGATGCGTTTGAGGGTCGTCTCGTTGAACCCGGTGCCGACCTTGCCGGCGTAACGCAACTTGCCGCTGTCACGGTCATGCAAGCCGAGCAGCAATGCACCGAATGCGTTGCGCGAACCTTTCGGGTCGGTGTAGCCGACCACCACGAATTCCTGGCGGTGTTTGCACTTTAGCTTGATCCAGTCGCTGCTGCGCCGGGACACGTAAGGCGAACCCAGTCGTTTGCCGATCAGCCCTTCCATCTGCATCTGGCAGGCGCTGTTAAGCAAGGCTTCCGGCGCTTCGCCAAACGAATCCGAGAAGCGCAGCAACGGGTCGTGATTGGCGTTGAGCACAGTCGCCAGCGCCACCCGGCGTTCTTCGACCGGCACCTCGCGCAGGTCCACGCCGTTGAGGTAAGGCAGGTCGAACAGGTAGTACAGGATGTTGGCGCTGGCACCGGCGTCGAAGGCATTTTGCAGCGCCTGAAAGTCCGGCACGCCCTGCTCGTTGGCCACCACCATTTCACCGTCGAGCCAGGCCGATTCGAGGCCCAGCGCCGCTAACGCTTCGGCTTGTTTGGGCAATTTGTGGGTCCAGTCGTGACCGTTGCGGGTGAACAGTTTGACCTCGTCGTGATTGATGCGGGCCATGATCCGGTAGCCGTCAAACTTGATTTCATAACTCCACTCGCCGTCCGGGGCCTTCTCCACTAGCGTGGCCAGTTCGGGTTTGAGCTGGTCGGGCAGTTGGGCTTTACGGGCGCCGGTGAGCGGTGCCGATTTTACTTTGGGTACAGCCTTGCGCGCGGGTTGCTTGACGGCTTTGGGTTTAGCCGCCGACCTGGATTTTTTGGCGACGATGGTCCGGTCACTCAGCACGCTGTCGGGCTCGGCCGCGACCACGTCGTAATCACTCTCGGGTTTGGCCGCGCTGTCCTGGTGTTTGATCAAAAACCACTGCTCCTGCTTGCCCGGCATGTGCGTGCGCACCAGGTTCCAGAGCCCGCCGAGCTTCTCGCCTTGCAGCTCGAACTTGAGCTTGCCCTTGGCGTAGGCCTTGGCCGGATCCTCCTGCGGGATCCACACGCCACGGTCCCAGACGATCACATCACCAGCCCCGTAATGGCCTTCCGGAATGCTGCCCTCGAAGGTCGCGTAGTCCAGCGGATGGTCTTCGACGTGGACCGCCAGGCGCTTGACCTTGGGGTCGAGCGACGGGCCTTTGGGCACCGCCCAGCTTTTCAGGGCGCCATCGAGTTCCAGGCGAAAGTCGTAATGCAGGTGTGAGGCGTCATGCTTCTGAATGCAGAATTGCAGCGCGTGATCTTTCGCGGCTTTTTTACCCCGGCGTTGGTTCGCGGCGGGCTCAGAGGTCGCCGAAAAATCGCGCATGCGGTTGTAGTCGTCGAGGTTCTTGTTCATGGCGCACCTGCTGCTGACTCAACAATCCCTCCGATACCGGGGCCGGCTCGCGTAACGGTCAGCGCCACCACCGCAATCCGCTCCACCCGTTGATAGCCCGGGGTCAGCAACTCTTCACCGAACACGTCGGGATCGAGCTCGCGGTAGGTCCAGCCGAACATCGGCGACTCAAGGCGCGGGGTCAGCGCTTGCAGGAAAGGATCGTGGCCATCGATCATCGCCACCCCGGTGTACAACACCAGCGAACCACCGGGTGCCAATCGATTCAAGGCTTGCTCGACAATGCGCAGCGACAGTTGCGCACCGAACGCCCCGCCACCATGGCGGTAGGCGCGCTCAGCCGGGTCGGCCATGTAGGGTGGGTTGGCGACGATCAAGTCGAACTGACCGTCGACGTCTTGCAGCACATCGCTGGTCTCGACGCTGACATTGGCTACTTCGGCGAGCGCGGCATTGATCGTGGTCAGGCGCAGCGCCGCCGGGTTGATGTCCACGGCCAGCACTTCGGCTTCCCGGCGTGCGCGGGCAATCACAATCGCGCCGACCCCGGCACCACAGCCGATGTCCACGGCGCGCCGGATCGGGGCGAAATTCTGTTGCAGATGGGCATGGATCAGTTGCGCAAACCGGTAAGTGTCTGGTCCGAAGAACACTGCGTCCGCCGCGTCGGTGGGAAAGGCGGAGTGCACAAACAGCAGGTCATCCAGGCTCGACCAGCGCACCCGGCTTTTCAGGTGACCGTTGCCTTCCTCGAGCACGCCAGCCCGTTGCAATTGAAGCTGCTCATCCGCCGACAACAAACCGGGCTCGAACGGCCGCGACCAACCGAACACATCGCGCAGGGTCTGGGCCTGTCGCCCGAAGGCACGATCAAGCACGCGCTGATGCGTCAGCGGTGTCGGTGTGATGAATCGATAGCCGTCAGCCTGCAAGCGGCGTCCCAGTTTCAGTAACGCCAGATCGGCAGCGCTCAGGTGTTCTTCCTGATTCATGTAAGGCTCCTTAGCGAAGGCTGGACTTGAGCTCGATAAAACGACGCGTGGCCAGCAGACCGGCGGGATGCGCGTGGCGCTGCGCCGACAGCCACGGGATCAGCACTTGCATCTGTTCGGCAGCGGGTCGTCCTCCCAGCGCGGACTGCAGGCTCTGGACATCCGGATCGCTGGCCGGCAATTGCGGTTCGATGTCGTCGTGTTGGCTGCGGCGATAGGCCGGTGGTGGGCACTCGGGTGTCCAGTCGCCGGCAATCCAGTCGTGCAGCAGCTGTTTTTCATAAGGGCTGAACACCCCGAACATGGCCGCGCCGTCACCCTCGATCAACTGCCAGAAACGGCTGGCTTGTGGGTCCTGGTGACGCTTGATCCAGCCCTTGTTTTCCAGGGCGGTGAGGAAACCGGGCAACTGCTCGGGCGCCGATAACCACTGGTTGACGGTCTTGCCTTCAAATCGGCAGTAGTCGGAATGCATGTGCTGGCCGAACGGGCGTTTGCGCTCCAGCATGTTCAGCACTTCGCGGTAGAGGTCGAACGATTCGATGATCGCCCGACTGCCCTGCCCGAGATCATTCAGCCGATAGCCCAGCGCGACCCGCCGCAAAAACTCGTCACGATCACCTTCCAGCGGCATCAGTTGCGATACTGCCTGCACGGCTTTGTGCGCGTGGCCGGTGCTGGCGTTGTCGATGGTCACGTGGAGCGTGAAGTAATACGGATCGATGCCGAGCTCGGCGAGTTCATAGGCGCTGATCAGCAGGTGCAGCGGCAGTTGTTCATAGCCCAGGTTATAGCCGATCACCTCGGGCAGGCATTCGTCGGCGCACTCACCCAACGCCAGCTGAATCGCGCCTTGCAGGTAATACTCGTCGGCAATGACGCCGCTGTTCTGCAAACCCAGATCGGCCAATAGCCTGTGATAAATCACCACATGGTTCTGCGCCGGGTTGCCGTCGCCCAACTCTTCCAGATAGGTGCAAATCAGTCCGTCGAAACGCGGATCGCGCCAGTGTTGCAGCAACCCGGACAGCCAGGCGCCGTCGACCAGTTTGGTGGGGGCAACCGCTTGCAGGAAAAACAGGGCGTGAGCCTTGTTGCTGAAGTACTGTCGCCCGCCTCCGGCTTTGCGGGCTTTCAGGTACTCGGCGTATTGGCGGGCCACTTCGGCAAAGTGTTGTTCGACGAAGCCTTGCAGGGCCGACAGGTCTTGCGGCATGTCCTGCGCAAGGTGCTCTGCATGCTGGAGTTGTGCGTGCAGAAATGTGCGCGCAAGAGGCTGGGCATTATCGCTCAGCAGCAACTGCTCGTAGGTTTGCTTCAGGCTGCCAACGGCAGTCATTGCCTGCGCATGGGCAGGCCGGGAGTGGAGTCGTGTCAGGGCAGTCATGGGCGCATCTCTCGGTCTATGGCCAGTGGCAGGACGTTCAGCAACACGTCTCTACATCAGCAGAGCGACGACGCCGGAAAAAAATTCAATCGGCGTTGAAATTGCCCGGACAGACGGGCTTGTGGCGCAGCTCCGACGGTCATGTCAGTGAATATACTCAGCAGATGCGGGTTCATTCTTCGGAGAGCAATCATGCGAACGGTTCATGTCATCGAGTCGGCAACATCGCCGGCTGCGGTGAATGTCGTCGGCGAGAAAATCACGATTCTGGCCGGCGGTGATCTGAGCAAACCCTTTGAAATGCACATTCAGGAAGGTGTGCAAGGGGGCGGCCCGCCACCGCACTTTCATCCGTGGGACGAGGCGTTTTATGTGGTCGACGGGCAGGTTGAAGTGACGGTGGCGGGTGTGTCCAATACGGTTTCGGCCGGGGGGTATGTGCACATTCCCGGGGGGGCGATCCATGCTTACAAGAACATCAGCGCGACGGCGAAGATGATTGGTGTGGTGTCGGATCCGCGAGGTGGGCAGTTTTTTGCGGCGGTGGATCGGCTCAAAGTGCCTCAAGACCTGCCCCGGATACTGGAGATTGCCGAGTCGTATGGCGTGAGGTTTTTGGTCGGTTGACCGCGTTATCGTTCTTCGCGAGCAGGCTCACGCCTACATCTGACCGCGTACTTCAGATAGAACACGGTCAAATGTAGGCGTGAGCCTGCTCGCGAAAGCAATCTCATGAACAGCACAGCTTTTGTGCTCCCGTGTCAGGCAGCACCACCCCTGGCCCGCTGCTCCAGATGCACCTGCAATTGCGGATCTATCTTCAGCGCCCCGGCCAGCTCATCCAGATAATTACGCTCAGCCTCGCCCTGGTCATTCACCAGCATCACACTCGCCAGGTACATCTCCGCCGCAATCGCCGGATCAGTCGCCGACACCGCCACTTCGTTGGCATCCAGCGGCCGGGCGACCTCCTCATCCAGCCATTGCTGAAGGTCCGGGTCATCGGTGTGTTTGCCGATTTCAGCGCTGATCATCCCCTTCTCGGCGTCATCAATCCGGCCATCGGCCTTCGCCGCTGCAATCAATGCGCGCAGCACCGCATGGCTGTGATCTTCGACTTCCGGGCCGGACAACAGATCCACCGTGCGCGGTGCCTGTTGCGGGGCCGAGGCCTGACTGCGCTGCCAGGCCTGATACGCCTGAAAAGCCATCATCCCCAGCGACGCCAGCGCTGCATAGTTAGTGCCGCCACCGGAGCGAGTCTGGGTCGAGCCGCCCATCGGTGAACCGCCGCCGAGCAAACCACCGAGCAAGCCGCCCAGGCCGCCACCGCCAGCACTTGAGCCGGTCCCGCCGCCCATCAGGCCACCCAGCAAGCCGCCGAGGCCGCCGAGCGGGTCTTGCGACGACGCGCCACCGCCGCCCTGCTGCGTCATCGAGCCCTGGCCGGCCCGCAGTAATTGTTCGAGCAAATCGCTGGTGTTCATGACGACGTCCTCATCAAACGAAAGTGACCCAGTCAGGCAACGATAGACCTCGCCTGCCAATGCGCCACCACCGTTGGGCTGACGTCAAACCTGCTCGCCCCAATGAATACGCCGGTTTTTTCCGGGGTATTGGCTAAGATTTACTGACGGTGAACCTTATGCCCGAATTTCCGGTCGATACCTGCACCCCGACCCGGTTTGCCGACACCTCCACCTGAAGGGGTGATAACAGGCTAGCTTCACTTTTTGGAGAACGCCCCCGTGATTTCGACTGTACACATTGCCAGGCTCAAAGCATGGGGCGCCCATGGTTTTACCGCGACCGGCGTAGTAACCGCCTTCCTCGCCACCCTGGCGCTGCTGGAAAACCAACCGACCAATTGCCTGCTGTGGCTGGGCGTTGCACTGATCGTCGACGGGCTGGATGGCGCACTGGCGCGCAAGGTCAATGTGCAGTCGGTGCTGCCCAGTTTCGATGGCTCAATCCTGGACCTGGTGATCGACTACCTGACCTATGTGTTTATTCCGGCGCTGTTCATCTACCGCTACATCCCGCTGCCGGACTACACGCTGCTGCTGACCGTGTCGCTGATTCTGGTGTCGTCGCTGTTCTGTTTCTGCAACGTCAACATGAAGAGCAAAGACAATTACTTCCAGGGCTTCCCGGCCGCGTGGAACGTGGTTGCGCTGTGCCTGTACATCATCGCCCCGTCTCCCTGGATCACCTTGCTTACGGTCATCGGCCTGGCCTTGCTGACCGTGACCCGGATGAAGTTCCTGCACCCGTTTCGCGTGCGCCGCTTTATGCCGATCAACATCGCCGTGACGGCGATCTGGCTGCTGTGCAGTCTGTCCCTGGTGATCAATCATCCGGTGATCAACCCAATGGTGATGGGGCTTTGGTTGCTGATGTCGGCTTACTTTCTGGGGATTTGCATCTGGCGCACGGCACTGGAATGGTTTGACGGCTCGCGTCACTCGTAACCCGCCATGGCCATTCATATCGTTCGCCTCGGCTCACCGCGCACGCCCGATGAAGGCCTGCGCCTGGGCACGGTCCGCCGCCCACCCCGTGGCGTACCGAAGGCCGAGTTTGCCAGCCGGGATTTTTATGACGTGTGGCAGCCGCTGCTGTCGCCCAGTGCGGAATTGGTGGCCGAGGCCAAAGCGGCCACCGACGACAAGGCCTGGGAAGCCTTCAGGCGCAAGTTCAAGGCTGAAATGAACCACCCCGCGCCGAGCCAGTTACTGGACCTGCTGGCCGCCCTCTCCCATCAAACCTCATTGGCCGTTGGTTGTTACTGCGAAGACGAAGCGCACTGCCACCGCTCGGTATTGCGCGAACTGCTGACGGCCCGAGGCGCCAGCCTCTCGTAAATCTCAAAAACACCACAATTTCCTGTAGGAGTGAGCCTGCTCGCGAAAGCGGTCTGTCAGCCACATCAATGTTGACTGTGCCGCCGCCATCGCAAGCAGGCTCACTCCTACTTTTCATCTCAGCCAAATCAGCGTTTTGTGATGACTACTTCAAGGTATTCACTGGGCACCACCAGCGACTTCTCTCCCGCCCGGTTCATCCGGTTCAGCAGCTCGGTCAGGTCTTGCTCGAAGGCCTTGGCCCCCTCGGGCGGTAGCGCCGCGAAGGCTTTGTGGACCGGCCCGTACCAGTTGCGGAAGGTGTCGATGAAGTGCGCCGCCGAGCGATAGCGGAAGTTGAAGGTGCGGCGCGTCACCTGGACCAGGAAGTTGCGTTCATCAAAGTGTGAATGCAGCCAGGCTTCCGTGCCCCAATTGGACGGCGGCTGTGCCCCCGCCGGTGGTGGCAGGTGCCGGCCCAGGGTCTTGAATACCTGCCCGACAAAGCCTTCCGGCGTCCAGTTGGCCAGGCCGATCCGCCCACCCGGGCGGCAGACTCGCGCCAGTTCTGTGGCCGCTTTGGGCTGGTCGGGCGTGAACATCACGCCGAAGGTCGACAGCACGGCATCGAAGCTGGCGTCCTCGAATGGCAACGCTTCGGCGTCGGCTACCTGGAAGGTCACTTCCAGGCGTTCTGCCCTGGCCCGGTCCTCTCCACGCTCCAGCAAGGCGGCCACATAGTCCGTCGAGGTGACGTGACAACCTCGACGTGCCGCGGCGAGTGTCGCGTTGCCGTTGCCGGCGGCCACGTCCAGCACCCGCTCGTCACAGAGCAGGTCGCAGGCTTCGGCAAGCTGCTCGCCGACAATCTGCAAGGTGGTGCCGATAATGGCGTAGTCGCCGCTGGCCCAGGAGGCCATCTGGCGGTTTTTCAGGGCAGTGAGATCAATCGGTGTACTCATGAAGTCTGCTCCGTACGGATAGCAACCGACCGCGGCCTATTCCGCCGTGGTGGGATCGATAATGCTTGCCACTTGGGAAATACGACTGGCCGGGAAACCACTGCGGGTCGCGTGTTCTTTGATGAGCGCTTCGCTGGGGGAGATGTAGACGCAGTAGAGCTTGTCACCGGTGACGTAACTCTGAAGCCACTGCACCTCAGGCAATTCGCGCAACACGTTGCAGGACTTTAGCGCGGCAGCTTTTAAATCCCGTTCTGACAGTGTTCCAGCGCCGGGGATCTCGCGTTCTATGACGAACTTAGGCATGGCAACCTCTCATTGTTGTTATTGATGACAGGGTCGGTAGTGGCCCTGTGAGTCAACTATCACCCCGGCGCACGCTCGCGTCCTGCCCGATCGTCGGCCAACCTTGTCCGATCGTCCGGAGGTTGGCCGCCTTCCGGCGACAGGCTCACAATCAATGCGATCCATACACCGGAAAACCTCCATGGACGCTCTGTCCCAAACCTTGCGGGTCGTACGCCTGGTCGGCGCGATTTTCATCAATGCCCGGTTCACCGCGCCCTGGTGCTACCAGTCGCCCAGCGCCGACACGGCGGCGCCATTTCTGGAGCCCGGTGCCGAACGCGTGGTGATTTTCCACCTGATCACCGAGGGCGAGTGTTACGTCGAACTCGGGGATGATCCGCCACTGCTGCTGGCAGCGGGCGATGTGGTGGTGTTCCCGCAAGGTGATGCCCATCGCATGAGTTCCAAACCTGGCCTGCCGCCCGCCAAAGGTGCGCGGCTGGACGTGGTGCTGGCACGGCGTCCACGGCAATTGAGTTATGGCGGAGGCGGCGCAGTCACGCGGTTGGTGTGCGGTTATCTGGCGTGCGATACGCGGCTGGCCGGCATGTTGCTGACCGGGCTGCCGGCGGTGGTTCGGGTCAACGTGCGTGGCTCGCATGCCGGCATGTGGCTGGAGTCTTCCGTGCGTTATGCCCTGGCGGAAGCCCGCTCGCCGAGGCCCGGAGGCGAAGGCGTGCTGGCGAAACTGGCCGAGGTGTTGTTCATCGAAGTGCTGCGCCTGCACATGAACGAACAGGGCGAAGGACGGACCGGTTGGCTGGCCGGGGTCGGTGACCGGATTGTCGGTGCTGCGTTGAACGCACTGCACAACAAACCCTGCCACGCCTGGACGCTGGATGAGCTGGCGCGTACGGCCGGCGCCTCACGATCGGTGTTGGCTGAGCGCTTTCAGCAGTTGGTGGGGAGTTCGCCGATGCAGTACCTGACCCAATGGCGGATGCTGCTGGCGGCCAACCTGTTGCGCAGCAGTAACAGCTCATTGATGCGCATTGCCGAAGAGGTGGGTTACCAGACCGATACCGCGTTCAGCCGGGCCTTCCGTCGTGAGTTCGGCGCACCGCCGGCTGCGTGGCGGCGCAGTCAGGCGCAAAAACCAATGGCCCACGGCGCGGAGCCTGTGAGCCATTGATTTGATCGCTTACGCCGCCGGGGCTTTCGCCTCTTCCAGCAGTTGCTGGATCATCTTCTCCTGCGTCTCGTAGCTGCCTTCGCCGAAGTGGGTGTAACGCACCTGGCCCTTGGCGTCGATCAGGTAGTGAGCGGGCCAGTACTGGTTATCGAAGTTACGCCAGATCGCGTAGTTGTTGTCGATGGCCACCGGGTAGGTGATGCCGAGCTTTTTCACCTGATCCTTGACGTTGTCGATGATGCGCTCGAAACCGTATTCCGGGGTGTGTACACCGATCACCACCAGACCGTCCTTCTCGTATTTCTTCGCCCAGTCCTTCACATACGGCAGCGTGTGCTGGCAGTTGATGCAGTCAAAGGTCCAGAAATCCACCAGCACCACTTTGCCTTTCAGCGATTCGTTGGTCAGGGCCGGCGAGTTGATCCATTCGACGGCGCCGTTCAGCGATGGCATGGCGCCTTGGACGTTGTCCATCGACGAGTCCGCTTTGACCTTGCTGACGAAGTAGTCGACGACTTTCGGCACGGTTTCCAGCACGCCTTGTTCGAGGCTGCTGACGCCTTCGGACGAGGTGCCGGCGAGCAGGGTTTTGTCAGTGCCGGTGGAAATCACGGCCGCAGCCGCCAGCACCGCAACACCTGCCCCCTTGCGCAGCCAACCGGTGACCGGGATTGACGCTTTCAAGCGATTGACCAGGCCGCGACCGGCGAAGATCAAAGTCCCCAGGGACAGCGCGCTGCCCAGGCCGTAGGCCAGCAGCAACAGACTGGTCTGCGCATTGGCACCTTGCAGCATGGCGCCGGTGAGGATCACACCGAGGATCGGCCCGGCGCACGGTGCCCACAGCAGCCCGGTGGCCACACCGATCATCACTGAACTCAACGGGCCGGACATTTTGCGGGTGTCGGGGTCAAGGCGATTGCCCAGGGCCACGAACGGACGGGCCATCCAGTCACCGATCCGGGCGGAAATCAGCGACAGGGCAAACAGCACCATCACGAACAGGGCGACATGGCGACCGGTGTTGTTGGCTTGCACCACCCACTCACTGCTGACCACGGCCAGGCTGGAGATCAGGGCGAACGTCAGGACCATGCCGCCGAGGGTCAGCAGGATGGAGGAACGGCTACGTTTGACCCCGGCGAACAGGAACGGAACAACCGGCAGGATACAGGGACTGAGCACGGTCAATACGCCGCCCAGGAAAGCGATGAGAAACATGGGATCACCTTGAAATAATGAAGGGCGACACAACACACAATCCCTGCAGGCGTGAGCCTGTTCGCGATAGCGGTGTATCAGTCGGCATCATTGTTGTCTGACACACCGCTATCGCGAGCAGGCTCACTCCCACAAGGGGGCGGTGGGGTTTTCAGGCCGTCTGGTTATCCAGTTGCTGACCCTGCGGAGTCCGGCTGCCGCCGTTCTCGGCAACCATCTGCCCCTGCGGCGTACGGCTAAAACCATCCTCGGCCAGAAAGGCGTTGGAATCCCTGTGCGCCACCGGCGTCAGCTGGAAGCAGGTGGCGCTGCCACAACTGTTCTGTTCAACAGCGGCATTGGCATGGGCGGCGGCGCCGGCGATGGAGAAGGCAATGGCGGTCAGGTAGCGGCTTACGTTGTTCATGGTGTTCTTCCTGTTTCAAAGGGGATGGGCACTGGGTGAGTGCAGCAATCAGTTGTCCGAGTTGCAGTTGTCAGCCACTTTGCGGTAGTCCAGAACCTGGGTTTTGTTCTGCGAATCCAGGTAAGTCAGTTGCGCATCCACCACGCCGCAGACTGGGGTCGCATCCTGTTTCAGCGACACGACCTTCTTGATGTCGAGATGGGTGCCGTAGGTGTAGGTTTTGGCTGTAACGTCTGCTTCGGCACGGGCCGACAAGGTGCAGATGTTCAGGGCAGCAAACAGGCAAGCGGCGTAAATGGCTTTGGTGTTCATGGCGGTTTCCTCAAGGCTTCAATGGGTAGGTCGTTCAATTGAGCCGAGGCGGTGTGGTTTGCCTCGTTGGAACCTATTAGAAGCCCGCGAGGTATCTGGTCTGTGTCGAGAACAGACGCGGATAAATCGGTACGTATCAAAGCCGCCCCCTGATACACAGCGATACAAAACCCCTGAAAAACCGTGTTTTTGCGTCTGCGTGTATCCGCCGCCAAGCCAGATACACTGCAATACAAAGGGTGGCGGGCAAGCGGGCCAAGGCTCGATAGACTGCGCGACATCCCCCATTTACAGAGGCAAGGCCCCCATGGAACACGTCGATCACATTCTCATCGTCGACGATGACCGCGAGATCCGGGAACTGGTAGGCAACTACCTGAAGAAGAACGGCCTGCGCACCACAGTCGTCGCCGACGGCCGCCAAATGCGTGCCTTCCTTGAAACCACGCCGGTGGACCTGATCGTGCTCGACATCATGATGCCCGGCGACGACGGCCTGATGCTCTGCCGCGAATTGCGCGCCGGTAAACACAAGGCCACGCCCGTGTTGATGCTCACCGCGCGCAACGACGAAACCGACCGCATCATCGGCCTGGAAATGGGCGCCGATGATTACCTGGTCAAACCGTTTGCCGCCCGCGAGCTGCTCGCCCGCATCAACGCCGTGCTGCGCCGCACACGCATGTTGCCGCCGAACCTGGTGGTGACCGAAAGCGGCCGGCTGCTGGCCTTCGGTCGCTGGCGCCTGGACACTTCAGCCCGGCACCTGCTGGACGAGGACGGCACCATGGTGGCGCTGAGCGGTGCCGAATACCGACTGCTGCGGGTCTTCCTCGATCACCCGCAACGGGTGCTCAATCGCGATCAATTGTTGAACCTGACCCAGGGCCGCGACGCTGACCTGTTCGACCGTTCCATCGACTTGCTGGTCAGCCGCTTGCGCCAGCGCTTGCTGGACGACGCCCGCGAACCGGCCTACATCAAAACCGTGCGCAGCGAGGGCTATGTGTTTTCGCTGGCAGTGGAAGTCATCGGTGCGCCCTCATGAACCTGGCAATTCGCTGGCCCCGTACCCTCGCCTCGCGGCTGTCGCTGATCTTCCTGATCGGCTTGATCCTCGCCCAGGCGCTGTCCTTCGGCGCGCAGTATTACGAGCGTTACGAAACCGCGAAAAACACCATGCTCGGTAATCTCGAGACCGACGTCTCGACCTCCATCGCCATCCTCGACCGTTTGCCGGCCACCGAGCGGGCGAGCTGGCTGCAGCAACTGGAACGGCGCAACTACCGCTATTTGCTGGATGAAGGTTCGCCGGGCACGGCCATGCGCGACACGCCGATTGCCGTGACCTCGATCAAGGACGCCATCGGCAAGGACTACCCGATGACCGTGACCGATATCCCCGGTCCGATCAAACATTTCCAGGTCCACCTGAAACTGGCCGATGGCAGCCCGGTGACCATCGACGTACGACCGGCGATGGTGCCGCTGTCGCCATGGCTGCCGTTTGTGTTGCTCGGTCAATTGGCGCTGCTGATCGCCTGCACCTGGCTGGCCGTGCGCATCGCCATCCGTCCGCTGACCCGCCTGGCCCAAGCCGTGGAAACCCTCGACCCCAATACCCACGCCGTGCACCTGGACGAACAAGGCCCGACCGAAGTCGCCCACGCGGCCAAGGCGTTCAATGCCATGCAGGCACGCATCGCCGCGTACCTCAAGGAACGCATGCAACTGCTGGCGGCGATTTCCCACGACCTGCAAACCCCGATCACCCGCATGAAACTGCGCGCCGAATTCATGGACGACTCGGTCGAAAAAGACAAACTGTGGAACGACCTCGGCGAGATGGAACACCTGGTGCGCGAAGGCGTGGCCTACGCGCGCAGCATTCACGGCTCGACCGAAGAAAGTCGGCGCACCGACATGGACTCATTTCTCGACAGCCTGGTGTTCGACTATCAGGACATGGGCAAAGACGTGCAACTGGGCGGCAAAAGTGAAGCCGTCATCGACACTCGCCCCCATGCATTGCGCCGGGTGTTGGTGAACCTCACCGACAATGCCCTGAAGTTCGCGGGTGCGGCCGAACTCAAGGTAGAAAGCAAAAACGGCAGCCTGTCGGTGAAAGTCATGGACCGCGGGCCGGGCATTGCCGAGGAAGAGCTGGCACAGGTGATGGAACCGTTTTACCGGGTGGAAAATTCACGCAACCGCAGCACCGGCGGCACCGGGCTTGGGTTGGCGATTGCCCAGCAACTGGCGTTGGCCATCGGTGGATCGCTGGTATTGAGTAATCGTGAGGGTGGGGGATTGTGTGCGGAGCTGAAGTTGCCGATTCGACCTGTCAGTCAGTAAACAGGCGCAGGGACACAGGAAAGCCTCTATATTGTGGGGCGCTGCCGGGCGATTTGCCCCTGCGGCGCATCATCATGAATAGGGATATCGGTAAATGGATGACAACAGAAGGCCCATCAAGACACGTTCGGCGGGCTGGGCAAAACGCATCACCGACCGGTTGGTGAAACGCGACATTTCCCCCAATCAGATCTCCGTCGCCAGCATTGCATTTGCGCTCGCCGGGGCAGCGGCTCTGAATATCGATAACGGCCTCATCGGCTCGATCCTCTGCGCCATCGGCATTCAGTTGCGCCTGCTGTGCAACCTGTTCGACGGCATGGTGGCCATCGAGGGCGGCAAGAAGTCCGACATCGGAAGCCTCTACAACGAATTCCCCGACCGCATTGCCGACAGCCTGCTGATCATCGGGCTCGGCTATGCCATCGGGCACGGCGACCTCGGATGGTTTGCCGCATTGGCCGCGGCGCTCACGGCGTATGTTCGCGTGTTTGGCGGTTCGCTGGGCCTCAAGCAGACCTTCATCGGCCCCATGGCCAAGCAGCATCGAATGGCCGTGATGACTGCCGGGCTGCTGCTGAATGCGTTCGAAGCCACGATGTATGGCACGCACTACGCACTGTTGATCGCGCTGGTGATCATCGCCGCCGGATCCGCCGCGACCTGTGTCACGCGAACCCTGGCCATCTCGCGTCAGCTCAAGGGGAATCTCCATGTGGATCAGTAATGCGCTGATTTCAGTGCTGCGTTTCCTGATCGGTGTCACCGCCCGCTGGGAAAGCCCGCCGGACCTGACCCGCCAGCGCATCTATTTTGCCAATCACACCAGCCACATGGACACGCTGGCCATTATCGCCGCCCTGCCCCCCGAAGCCCGGGTCAATGTGAAACCGGTAGCCGCCGCCGACTACTGGGGCAAAAACCGCTTTCTGCGCTACATCTCGCAGAAAGGCCTGAATGCCGTGCTGATCGACCGCAACCCGACACCGGGGACCAATGTACTGGAGCCGATTTTCGATGTGGTGCGCGCCGGCCATTCGATCATCATCTTTCCGGAAGGCACGCGCTCCAGCCAGGCCTTGCCCGGGGAATTCAAATCCGGTCTGTACCGATTGGCCGAGGCGTTCCCGGAAGTTGATCTGGTGCCCATCTACCTGGAAAACCTGCACCGCTCCATGCCCAAGGGCAAACACGTGCCGCTGCCGATCATCTGCACTATCCGCATCGGCGACCCGATGCCACGGTTCGTCGATGAGGAAAAGCAGGTGTTTCTGCAACGGGCGCGTGACGCCATCGTGAGGTTGTCGGCATGACGCTCGAACAAAAGTTTCTGTGGTTCTTTGGCGCCATCGCCTGCCTGCTGGCGGTGGCTTCGATTATTGGTCGCGTGCTGGCTAAACGGGCGAAAACCGAGGGCTCGATCTCGACCATCGAAAACCTCAATCAGCGCGTGAATGCCTGGTGGGGGATGGTGATCATCTTCTTCGTCTCCTACCTGCTGGGCGGGAATGCGACGGTCATTCTATTCGGCTTCATTTCGCTGTTCGCCCTCAGGGAATTCATCACCCTGACGCCCACCCGCCCCGGCGACCATAACGCGCTGTTCTCGGCGTTTTTCATCCTGATCCCGCTGCAGTACGTGTTGATCGGCACGCACTGGTATTCGCTGTTCACCCTGTTGATTCCGGTGTACGCCTTCCTGCTGCTGCCGGCGATTGCGGTGCTGAGCCAGGACACCGACAGCTTTCTGGAGCGCGCGGCCAAGATTCAATGGGGGGTGATGATTTGCATCTACTGCATCAGCCACGCCCCGGCCCTGTTGCTGCTGGACCTGCAAGGGTTCACCGGGCAGAACGCGTTGTTGCTCTTCTATCTGGTCTTTGTCGTTCAGTTGAGTGACGTGTTGCAGTACGTGTTCGGCAAGCTCTTTGGCAAACACAAAGTCGCGCCGTTGGTGAGCCCGTCGAAAACCGTTGAAGGTTTGGTGGGTGGCGGCTTGTCGGCCACGCTGATCGGCGGGTGCATGTTCTGGATGACGCCGTTCAATTTCTGGCAGTCGTTGCTGATGTCGCTGGTGATTGTGGTGATGGGGTTTCTCGGTGGGCTGGTCATGTCAGCGATCAAACGCAGCCTGAGCGCCAAGGATTGGGGAACCATGATCAAAGGACATGGCGGCATGCTCGACCGGATGGATTCAATCTGCTTCGCGGCACCGATCTTCTTTCACCTGACGCGGTACTTTTTCTCCGTGTAAGCCGCACCGCCAATGATCGTTCCCACGCTCCGCGGGGAACGATCATGCCACCCCCAAAACTCCTTCTCCGTGCATCTGGCGCAACAACGCCGCGCCACTTTCCATGAATTCCGCCGACCCGCGCGCACCCGCCTCGACCGCCAGCTCTTCCAGCTGCGCCTGTCCATTCAGGTCGGGAAACGCCTCGATCCGCTGCAACAGCCGCCACGCCAACGGGCTCAGTTCGGAAAACTTCACACTCCAGTCTTTCGCCCGGCGCACCAGTAACAACGTCGGCTGAGCAGGTGCTGCCTGGGGTTGAAAATCCGGTCCGACCCACTGCACCGGCCAGCCATACGCCAGCGGCCATGCCAGTGGCGAAACCTGCAACGGCCGCTGCAGGATCAACGCCGCATCGCTCGGCGCCAACGGCTCGGCATCGGATTGTTGCAACGCCATCTCGACCCATTCGTAATGCGCCAGTTCCACCATGAACGGCGGCCACGTGCCCTCGCTCAGCGCCTGCGGATCAGCCGCGAGAAAGCCGATAAATTCCTGGGCGATCTCGCCGAACTTCGGCGTCTGTGCACGGTGGTCCCGCAGGAAAATCCGCACCAGCGTGCGCCACTGCTCATCACCGATTATCTTGATCAGCACCGGGAACGTCCCGCTGAGCAACGTCGACAGGTTGGCGAAAATCAAGTCGCGATATACCTGCGCCCGCGCGGCATTCATTTCGCCGGGCGGCGCGCAGTGCTCGGGATCGCGCAGGTAGCGGCCCAGGGTGGTTTGCTGTTCCAACAGGCTCGGCTTATCCACGGTTCACCCCCTCGGTTTGCAAGTGGCGAATGGTCTGCAATTCGGCCACCAGTTCAGAAAACGCCGGGAAGTTGAAATCCCGCTCCAGCAGCGTCGGTTGCGCGCCGAACCGGGCATACGCTTGCGCCAGCAACGACCAGACCACCGGTTTCACCGAGGCGCCGTGGGTGTCGATTTTCAAGGTGTCGGATTCGTCGAAATGCCCGGCCACGTGCATGCCCACCACCCGGCCTGAATTGACATTGGCCAAAAAGGTCAGCGGATCGAAACCGTGGTTGATCGAATTGACATACACGTTGTTGACGTCGAGCAGCAGGTCGCAATCGGCCTCGCGCAACACCGCGTTGGTGAAGGTCACCTCATCCATGTCCTGCTGCGGCGCGGCGTAATAGGAAACGTTTTCCACCGCCAGGCGTCGGCCGAGAATGTCCTGGGCCTGACGGATGCGCGCCGCCACGTGATGCACCGCTTCTTCGGTAAAGGGCAGCGGCAGCAGGTCGTAGAGATGGCCGTCATCGCTGCAATAGCTCAAATGCTCGCTGTATAGCGGCACCTGGTGCTGGTCGAGGAACACCCGGACTTCCTGCAAAAAACCGACATCCAGCGGCGCCGGCCCGCCGAGGGACAACGACAAACCATGACAGGACAAAGGGAATCGTTCGGCCAGGGTGCGCAGTGCATGGCCATGGGCACCGCCGATGCCGATCCAGTTTTCCGGGGCGACTTCCAGAAAGTCGAAATCACCGGTACGGGCGGCCAAAAGGTCTTTCAATAAACCGCGACGCAGGCCGAGCCCGACGCTGGCCTGGGTGGGTGTGGAAGAGGTCTGCATGGTGTCGATCTCAATGATTGCCATAACGGAATCACAGTTAATCGAAGCGCTGTATCGGGGCTGTGTTCGGTTGCGGCAGAAAATCTGGGTGGATGTATCAGCAGCGGGTCTGTACACACTTTGGTACAGACCCGTGAGTGGGCGTTATGCCAGGTCGTATTTCTCGCGCACCAGGTGACCGATGCCGATCCGGTCCAGCACGGTCATCGGGCACAGGAAGGTCACGCGGACGGTGCCGGGCAAGCGGCTGATGTCAATGGAGCCGGTAATGGTCGCGCGGTTAAGCACTTCGTCATACGCAAGGCCGGTGACCGACGCCGCGCGTTTCAGGCCGTTTTCCACGGCGACGTTGAGGTTTTCACCGCTGCCGATAAAGGTGATTGGGCCGCTCTGCTCGATCTCGTGCTGACCCCAGCGCTCGCCCAGTTCGCGGACTTTCTGCCGTTGTTCGGCCGTCATCGGCCGAGCCATGGGCGGCAGGTCATCCACGTTTTGCAGGAGGATCGGGCCTTCCAGCGTCAGGTGCTTGATCACTTCCACCTGCACTTCGGTTTCCCCGGAGCAATCGGTGGCGTGCCCGGCGATTTCGCCGTTGCCCTGCTGGGCATGCATGTCGCCCATGTACACCCCGGCGCCGGGTACTTTCACCGGACAGATCAGCACACAGCCTTCGCGAATCGAGTTGGTGTCCATGTGGCCGTCGGTTTTCGCCGCGTGCAGTTCTTCGCGGGTCATGCCGAAACGGTGCGGCGCGTTGATCAGGTACTGGCCGAAATCGGCGCAGTTGTGCGAGTCGGGCAAGTCACGGGACGGCGTAGTGCCAATGTTGCCGAGAAACGGACGCATGTGCGCGGCGACGCCAGGAATGTCAGCGCGGGCCAGCGACAGGATCGAATGCTGGGCGGCGAACTCCGGCAGGGCCGACATCTGCGAGGCATTGCCGGCCAGTCGGTTGGCGACGTCCTGATTGACGGTGAGGCTGACCTGGTTTTGCCCATCGAACACGATCACGTAACCATGGCTGAAACGAAACGCGCTGACTTCGGCGCCGCAGTTGTTGCAACGAATCGAGTCTTCGCCGATGCCTTCAACGTGGCTGGCTGGGTGGTCGGTGCCGCAATTGGAGCAGAATTTGGAGACGAACGGGTCGCCGTTGTAGCGCCCCTCGACAAAACTCATGACCCCGGACGACGTCGCCAGCGAGGTCACGCGTATGCTTTTGATCTTGATCGCCACCGCATCGCCGACTTCGGCGCCGGCGATGGCCACCGGTTGCGTGACTTCGTGGCCGCCTTCGAACGCCGGCGTGATCATCGGCCCCCAGCAGCCCGGCGGCGTGCCGGTGATCAGCGTGCCACCGTCGGCCAGCGGCCCGAGCATGGGCTGGCTCGGGCCGATGATGCCTTGGGTGTAATGGTCGACGCGCAGGCGATTGACGGGGTTGGTTTCAGACACAAGCTTAGTCATCAGGGGGATCCCTTCACAGAGTGAGAATGCCTCGGCAGAACCGGAGTTCGGGCGCTGGATGGCTTGTACAGTTCATCGCAGGTTTGTATCCGGGCTGTGTTCGGCAATGGCCGGCAGTCGCAGAAACTGTATCGGGTGCGGGTTTAGATACAGTGCGATACACACCGCCATTCCCCTGTGGGAACACAAATCCCCTTGTGGGAGCGGGGCTTTCGTCGCTCCTGGCCGCAGCGCGCGGGCCACGAACTAAACTTAATGCACCCAGGACGTGCATGGGCGTCCTGTTCATTCCCACGACCACCGCCCAGAGACGAATGCCTCGATAAATACGGCCTCTGGACCGTGATCCTGCCAAAGGAGCACACGTGATGGACGAGGCCAGACTCAATGATTTCATGGGCAAACTGGTAAATGACATGGGCGGCGCGGCGATGCTTGCCAATGTCATCCTCGGCGAAGAACTCGGCCTGTACCGGGCCATGGCCGACAGTCAGCCGATCAGCCCCGAAACACTCGCCGAGAAAACCGGCTGCAACTCCCGCCTGGTGCGCGAATGGCTCAGCGCCCACGCCGCCTCCGGCTACATGGAGCACCGTGAAGGCCAGTTCCGCCTGCCCGAAGAACAAGCCCTGGCCCTGGCCATCGAAGACTCACCGGTTTACATAGCCGGTGGTATCGGCGTGGTGGCGTCGTTTTTCCACGACAAGGACAAACTGGTCAAAGCCATGCGCGGCGACGGTGCCCTGCCTTGGGGCGATCACCATCCGTGCATGTTCAGCGGCACTGAGCGGTTTTTCCGGCCTGGTTACAAAGCGCACCTGATCACCGAGTGGTTGCCGGCCCTTGAGGGCGTGGTGGCCAAGCTTGAGGCTGGCGCGAAAGTCGCGGACATCGGCTGCGGGCATGGCGCCTCAACGGTGATCATGGCCCAGGCGTTCCCGGACTCGCGGTTCGTCGGTTTCGACTACCACGCCCCTTCCGTCACCGTCGCCACCCAACGTGCCGAAGAAGGCGGCGTGGCCGGGCGGGCCCGGTTCTTTCAGGGCACCGCCAAGAGCTATCCTGGCGGCGACTATGACCTGATTTGCTACTTCGACTGCCTGCACGACATGGGCGACCCGGTGGGCGCGGCCAAACATGCCTATGAGTCGCTGAAACCGGACGGCACAGTGCTGCTGGTTGAGCCGTTCGCCAATGATTCGCTCGACGACAACATTAACCCGGTGGGCCGGCTGTTCTATGCCGCCTCGACATTCATTTGCACGCCGAACTCGCTGTCCCAGGAAGTCGGTCTCGGGCTCGGCGCCCAGGCTGGCGAAGCGCGGTTACGCAAGGTGTTCACCGAGGCGGGATTCAAGTCGTTCCGGCGCGCCACCGAAACACCGTTCAACCTGATTCTGGAAGCGCGTAAATAAACCTCAATCTTCACCCGGACAGCCGCGCTGTCCGGGTGATCGGTCTGCTACGCTGCACACTCTCAAGACCCTCTGCGGAGTGTTGAACATGCTCGACAGCCTCCTGCGCGAACAACTCGAGCGGCTTCGGCAACTCATGGCTGAACAGCCGTTCGTGGTGCTGACCGGTGCCGGCATCAGTACCCCGTCAGGCATTCCGGACTACCGCGATCACCAGGGCGTGCGTCGCGGCCGGCAACCGATGATGTATCAGGAATTTCTCTCCGCCCCGCAATCGCGTCGACGTTATTGGGCACGGGCCATGCTCGGCTGGCCGCGTGTGCGTCTGGCGCAGCCGAATGTCGCGCACGAGGCGTTGGCCAATTTGCAAAGCAAGCAACAGATCAGCGGCCTGATCACCCAGAACGTCGACACCCTGCACGATCAGGCCGGCAGTCACGATGTGATCGAACTGCACGGCAGCCTGCACCGGGTGCTGTGCCTGGATTGCGGACTACACAGCGAGCGGGACGTCATTCAGCGATTGATGGAAGCGCACAATCCTTACCTGGCCGGGGTCGATGCGGTACAGGCGCCGGATGGCGACACCTTGCTGGATGCGGCATTCGAAGCGCGGTTTCAAGTGCCACAGTGCCCGCATTGCAAAGGCGAGCGGATGAAACCGGACGTGGTGTTTTTTGGCGAAAACGTCGCGCAGGCAACGGCGGCCAAGGCGATGGCCGCGGTGGAAAAGGCGGCGGGGTTGCTGGTGGTCGGGTCTTCGTTGATGGCGTACTCCGCGTTTCGGCTGTGCCGGGCGGTGGCGGATCAAGGGAAGCCGTTGATTGCCATGAATCTGGGGAAGACACGGGCGGATGACCTGCTGGATATGAAGATTGAAGGCTCGTGTGAACAGCTTTTACCCCTGCTGGCCCAAAAACTGACGTAACACTGACCCTGTAGGAATGAGCCTGCTCGCGATGAAGCCAGTACCTTCACCATTGATGTCGACTGATCCACCGCCATCGCGAGCAGGCTCACTCCTACATTAGATTTGTGCTGGCTATCAAGCCGATGATCAGTGCGTGGAGATGGGTTGGCCGAGTTCTTCCTTGAGGATATCGAACAGCGCCTGCGCCGCCGCCGACAGTTCACCGCCAGGCTGGGTCAAGACGCCGATGGCCCGCTCCACCACCGGATCGCGCAGGGGGATGCACCGCGCACCGAGCTCTTGCATCTGCCCCGCGCACAGCGCCGGCACCGCGCTCACCCCCAACCCGCTGGCCACCATTCTGCCGACCGTCGCCAACTGATGACTTTCAAATTCCACCGGCAACTTCATTCCCCGCGCCTGTAGGTGTTCCTCCAGCATCACCCGCACCGTCGACGGTCGCTGCAAGGTGATGAACGGCTCCTTGAGCAGCATCTGCCAATCGATATCATCATGCTCGGTCAGCGGCGAATCCTTCGGCACGATGGCCACAAAGCGGTCCATGTACAGCGGCATGAACGCCAATGACGAACTTTGCGTCGGCTCAAACGCCACGCCCAGCTCAACCTGGCGGTCGCGGACCATTTCCAGCACCTGCTCGTTGATCACGTCATTCACCGTGACGTTGACCTTGGGGTAACGCGCACGGAAGGTCTTGAGGATCGGCGGCAGCAGGTTGCCGGCAAACGACGGCATCGCGGCCAGGGTCACGCGGCCGCGCTGGAGGGTAAAGCGCTGGCGCAGTTCGTCCTCGGCATTGTCCCAATCGGCGATCAACCGGCGAGCCAGTGGCACCAGCGATTCACCCTCGGCGGTCAGCGCCACGTTGCGTGTGTTGCGGGTGAACAAGCGCCCACCCAGGCCCTCCTCCAGCGCCTTGATCGTCAGGCTCAATGCCGATTGCGACAGATGGAGGCGTTCGCAGGCCACGGCAAAACTCAGGCTCTGGGCCACCGCCAGGAAGGCGCGGATCTGCTTGACTGTCATGGTCGCTTCGCTCCAGCGGTAAGTTATAAGCTTCAAGCGGCAAGATTGAAGCGCCGATTGGTGAGTTTTATCTATCAATCCACCTTAAAAATCAACTTAACAAATGAATACAACAGCGAGACACTCCCCTTCATTCGGCTAGCCAGCCGCCCACAAAGAATAAAAGAGGTGCATATGGCAGGTTTCGACAAGCGCGTGAGTTCCTACGAGGAAGCTCTGGCAGGTCTGGAAGACGGCATGACCGTGATCGCCGGCGGCTTCGGCCTGTGCGGGATCCCGGAAAACCTGATCAACGAGATCAAACGCAAAGGCACCCGCGACCTCACCGTGGTGTCCAACAATTGCGGCGTCGACGGTTTCGGCCTCGGTGTGCTGCTGACCGACCGCCAGATCAGCAAAGTGGTGGCCTCCTACGTCGGCGAAAACAAGCTGTTCGAAGAGCAACTGCTCAAGGGTGAAATCGAAGTCGTCCTGACCCCCCAAGGCACCCTCGCTGAAAAAATGCGCGCAGGCGGCGCCGGCATCCCGGCGTTCTTCACCGCCACTGGCGTTGGCACCCCGGTTGCCGACGGCAAGGAAGTCCGCGAATTCCATGGCCGCAAGTACCTGATGGAAGAGTCCATCACCGGTGACTTCGCCATCGTCAAAGGCTGGAAAGCCGACCATTTCGGTAACGTGATCTACCGTCACACCGCCCAGAACTTCAACCCGCTGGCCGCCACCGCCGGCAAGATCACCGTGGTCGAAGTCGAAGAAATCGTCGAACCCGGCGAGCTGGACCCGGCGCAGATCCACACCCCTGGCATCTACGTCGACCGGATCATCTGCGGCACGTTCGAGAAGCGCATCGAACAGCGCACCATCCGTAAGTGATCCCCTGCCCCCGGACCGAATGAAGGAATAACAACAATGGCACTTTCCCGCGAACAAATGGCTCAACGCGTCGCCCGCGAAATGCAGGACGGCTTTTACGTCAACCTGGGTATCGGCATCCCGACCCTGGTCGCCAACTACATCCCTGAAGGCATGGAAGTCATGCTGCAGTCGGAAAACGGCCTGCTGGGCATGGGTCCTTTCCCTACTGAAGAAACCATTGATGCCGACATGATAAACGCCGGCAAACAAACCGTGACCGCACGTACCGGCGCGTCGATCTTTTCTTCGGCCGAGTCCTTCGCGATGATCCGCGGTGGTCATGTCGACCTGACCGTGCTGGGCGCCTTTGAAGTCGACGTGCAAGGCAACATCGCCTCATGGATGATTCCCGGCAAACTGGTCAAGGGCATGGGCGGCGCCATGGACCTGGTGGCTGGCGCAGACAACATCATCGTCATCATGACCCACGCGTCCAAGGACGGTGAATCCAAGCTGCTGGACCACTGCAGCCTGCCGCTGACCGGCGCCGGCTGCATCAAGCGCGTATTGACCGACCTGGCTTATCTGGAAATCGAAAACGGCGCGTTCATTCTCAAGGAACGTGCACCGGGCGTCAGCGTCGAGGAAATCGTCGCCAAAACCGCTGGTAAACTGATTGTTCCCGATCACGTTCCAGAAATGCAGTTCGCTGACCAGTGAGGAATTCCCCCATGCAAGACGTCGTCATTGTCGCCGCCACCCGCACTGCCATTGGCAGTTTCCAGGGCTCTCTGGCCGGCGTTTCCGCGGTTGATCTGGGCGCGGCGGTGATCCGTCAGCTGCTGGCGCAAACCGGCCTGAACCCGGCTGAAGTCGATGAAGTGATTATGGGTCAGGTCCTCACCGCCGGCGCCGGGCAGAACCCTGCGCGCCAGTCCGCGATCAAGGCCGGCCTGCCGTTCACCGTGCCGGCCATGACCCTGAACAAGGTCTGCGGTTCCGGCCTCAAAGCCTTGCACCTGGCCACCCAGGCGATTCGCTGCGGCGATGCCGACGTGATCATTGCCGGCGGCCAGGAAAACATGAGCCTGTCCAACTACGTGATGCCGGGTGCTCGCACCGGTCTGCGCATGGGTCATGCGCAAATCGTCGACACCATGATCAGCGACGGTCTGTGGGATGCGTTCAACGATTACCACATGGGTATCACCGCCGAGAACCTCGCCGAGAAATACAGCCTGACCCGCGAGCAACAGGACGCCTTCGCGGCTAGCTCCCAGCAAAAAGCCACGGCGGCCATCGAAGCCGGGCGTTTTGTCGATGAGATCACGCCAATCCTGATTCCTCAGCGCAAGGGCGATCCGCTGTCCTTCGCCACCGATGAACAACCGCGTGCCGGCACCACCGCTGAAGCGCTGGGCAAGCTGAAACCGGCGTTCAAAAAGGACGGTTCGGTGACGGCAGGCAACGCATCGTCGCTGAACGACGGCGCCGCTGCCGTGATCCTGATGAGCGCCGATAAAGCCAAGGCCCTCGGCCTGCCCGTGCTGGCGACAATCGCTGCTTACGCCAACGCCGGCGTAGACCCGGCGATCATGGGCATCGGCCCGGTGTCGGCCACCCGTCGTTGCCTGAGCAAGGCCGGTTGGTCCATCGATCAACTCGACCTGATCGAAGCCAACGAAGCGTTCGCTGCGCAATCGCTGGCGGTGGCCAAGGACCTGGAATGGGACTTGAACAAGGTCAACGTCAACGGCGGCGCCATCGCACTGGGCCACCCAATCGGCGCATCGGGCTGCCGCGTGCTGGTGACCTTGCTGCATGAAATGATCAAGCGCGACGCCAAGAAAGGCCTCGCCACCCTGTGCATCGGCGGTGGTCAGGGCGTGGCATTGGCGATCGAACGAGCGTAAAGCGTTCTTCAGACTGCGCGGGGACCCACGAAGATCCGCTGCAGCCTGGCAACACCCCCGGCGCGATTCACGTCGCGCCGGGTCCTTGCGCTATACCCGAATCCCTTGTAGCCGCTGGCGAAGCCTGCGGCTACTGGTTGTGTGAGCAGGCCGGGACCGCGTCATCGTTCTTCGCGAGCAGGTTCGCTCCCACAGGGGGTTTGTGCTCACCGAAGATCTACTGTGGGAGCGAGCCGGCTCGCGATGAGGCCCGGACAGTCACCCCAGAAACTGCAAGATCAACCAGCTGTTCGCCCCACTGATCACCACAAACAACCCCCACGCCAACCCCCGAGTCGGCCAGCGATTGACGAACGCCCCCATCAACTGGCGATCGTTGGTCATGCGAATCAATGGGTACAACGCAAACGGCAACTGCAAACTCAATACCACCTGACTCAACACCAGCAACTTGCCAACCGCACTGTCGCCCATCAGCCACACCCCAATGAACGCCGGAATCAGCGCCAGCCCACGGGTGATCAAGCGCCGTTGCCAGCACGGAATCCGCAGGTTCAGGAAACCCTCCATGATCACCTGCCCGGCGATGGTCCCGGTAAAGGTCGAACTCTGCCCCGACGCCAGCAACGCTACGCCGAACAACACGCTGGCCAACGCCCCGCCCACCAGCGGATCCAGCAAGTGATAGGCGTCCTGGATGTCCACCACATCGGTATGCCCGGTCTTGTGGAACGCGGCCGCCGCGAGAATCAGGATCGCTGCATTGACCAGCAGTGCCAACGCCAGCGAACCGATAGTGTCGATGCGCGCCAGGTTCACCGCGTCCTGCTTGCTGGCCAGGTCCTTGCCGATCAGTCGGGTCTGCACGATCGAGGTGTGCAGGTACAGGTTATGCGGCATCACCGTGGCCCCGAGAATGCCGATGGCCAGGTACAGCGGCGCGGCATCGCCAATCGCCGAGAGTGACGGCGTGAAGCCGCGCGCCACGTCTGGCCAGTAAGGTTTGATCAGCAGCAATTCGACGAAGAAACACGCGCCGATGGTGCTCACCAGCACCAGCATGATTGCTTCCAGACGACGGAAACCGCGGTTTTGCAGGGCCAGCACCAGCAGCGTGTCGAACGCCGTCAGGGCGATGCCAAACGTCAGCGAGCACCCGAGTAATAGATGAAACGCCAACGCACAGCCAAGCACTTCGGCAAGGTCGGTGGCGATGATCGAGATTTCCGCCAGCACCCACTGCGTGCGTGCCGTGCGCGTGCTGTAGCGCTCGCGGGACAATTGCGCCAGATCGCGCCCGGTAGCGATGCCCAGGCGCGAACACAAACACTGCACCACCATCCCCGCCAGACTCGCCAGCAGCACCACAAACAACAGGCTGTAGCCAAAGCGCGAGCCGGCCTCGATGGCGGTCGCCCAATTACCCGGGTCCATGTAGCCGATGGACACCAGCAAACCCGGCCCGGCAAAGCTCAGCACCCGCTTGAAGAACGATGCGCGCGGATCAACGGGAACAGTGCCGGCCACTTCCGGCGGGCAGAACGGCGCGGTGGCGACTTTGGGTAGACTGAATTTCACACACACATCCAGAAACAGGTGAGAGGGTGCAGCTTAGACGCTTCGCCCGGCACACCCAAGGGCCCGCAGTTGATGAACATTCCCACGCAAAGCGTGGGAACGTTCAAGGGCTGGCGACTTTGTATACAAAAACAGGCAATCGATGGAGCAATTCAGTGCGCGCGATGCTAACGTTGCCGTCTCTCTCAGGAAGGAGATACGTGCGTGCTGATGCTCAAACTGCTGGTGATTCCAGGATTTCTGTTGCTGATCTCCCTGGCCGGTAAACGCTGGGGGCCAAGCGTGGCCGGTTGGTTGTCCGGGTTGCCGGTGGTGGTCGGGCCGATTCTGTTCTTCCTCGCCATCGAGCAAGGTGAAGTGTTTGCCGCCCAATCGGCGACGGCCGCGTTATCGGCGATGTTCGCGATGATTGCCTTCTGCGTGACCTATGCCCAGGTTGCCCAGCGCGCCAATTGGCCGTTGGCGCTGCTGGTGTCGCTGTCCGTCTGGGCCTTGGCGGCCGTCATCCTGTCGCTGATCCCGCCGTCCCTGGTGTTCTCAGTCATCGCCGCGGCGACTGCGCTGCTCGCTGCGCCTTACCTGTTCCCCAAGGTAAAGCCGCTGGTGTCCGGCCCGGCGCCGAAGTCCGATAAATTGCTGCTGCGCATGATGGCCGGCGCCCTGCTCACCCTCGCGGTTACGTTGCTGGCGAGCACCGTCGGCGAACGCTGGAGCGGCTTGCTCGCGGTGTTCCCGGTGTTGGGCAGCGTGATGGCAGTGTTTTCCCAGCAAACCCGGGGCCCGGCGTTTACCGCCGCACTCCTTCGAGCAACGGCGACCGGCATGTATTCGTTCGCGGCGTTTTGTCTGGTGTTGGCGTTGGCATTGCCGCACATGGGGCTGAGCGCGTTTGCCCTCGGCGTCGCGGTTTCAGTGGCGATGCTCGGGGTCACCCGGCAATTGCTGGCACGCCCGGTCAAGCCGACGACCGCGCCTGGACGATCCGCGATCAACCGCTAAGCTCCTTCACAGCTGCGGGCCAGGATGTCGCCCGCTCACCGTGCTGAAGGACCAGACATGAATCACGCCACGTTACCCGTGCGCACTGCCCGCTCAGCCACTGCCGTGGGCGTTGTCGCCATATTCCTCTGGTCCTGCCTCGCGCTGCTGACCACCCTCACCCAAGGCATTCCCCCGTTTCAGCTGATGGCGCTCGGTTTCGGTGTGGCCTTCGCGGCGAGCGTGGTCATTCTGGGGCGACGTGGCATCGCCGGTTTCAGCAGCTGGCGACAACCCTGGGCCGTCTGGGCGACCGGGTTCAGCGGAATCTTCGTCTATCACGCGCTGTATTTTTTCGCGCTCAAAGCCGCCCCAGCCGCCGAGGCCAGTCTGATCAACTACCTCTGGCCCTTGTTGCTGGTGTTGTTGTCAGCGTTATCGGCCGGGGAAAAGCTGCACAAGCGACAGATGCTCGGCGCGCTGCTAGGGCTCGCCGGCACGGCGTTCATCATGCAGCAACACGCACCAGCGGCGGGTGCGGCGATGCCGGTGGCCGGCTATCTCGCGGCGTTTGGGTGTGCGCTGATCTGGGCCGTTTATTCAGTCTTCAATCGACGCTTCAGCGACGTGCCCAGCAACACCATCGGCGGTGTCTGCGGCCTGGTGGCCATCGGCGGGCTGATCTGCCATCTGCTGTTTGAAACCACGGTCTGGCCGGATGCCGGTCAATGGGCCGCGATCCTCTGCCTGGGCCTGGGACCGGTGGGCCTGGCGTTTTTGGCCTGGGACCACGCCACCAAGCACGGCAGTCTGGCGACATTGGGGGCGCTTTCCTACCTGGCGCCGCTGATTTCCACGCTGCTGTTGATCACCGTGGGCGATAGCCAGGCCAGTCCGATCCTGATCGTGCCCGCGCTGTTGATCATTGGTGGCGCGGTGATTGCCACCACGCGATCCTCCGAGACGGCTATCGCAACACGTTCGATAACATCGAACGAGTAAAGCAACAACCTCGTACGTCAATCGAACGGGTTTCCCTCAACATCAGCCTCAGTTCACAACCCACCCGACTGAGGCCTGCACCATGAAATTCTTTTTCCACCCTTCGCCTAACCCGATGAAAGTTGCCCTGCTGCTTGAAGAACTGCAAACGCCTTACGAATTGATCGGCGTCGACACCTTCAAGGGCGAGCAGCACCTGCCAGCCTTTTTGGCGATCAACCCGAACGCCAAGGTTCCAGCACTCGTTGATGGTGACGCCACAGTGTTTGACTCCCAGGCTATCCTGTTGCACCTGGCGCAAAAACATCAGCGTTTCCTGCCGACCACCGCTGCCGGCAATGCCGAACTGCTGTCGTGGCTGATGTTCATCGCCACCGGCCTGTCACCGTTCTCGGGTCAAGCCGTGCACTTCCTTCACCACGCGCCGGAAGACCTGGCTTATGCGAAAAACCGTTACCTGAAAGAAGTGGAACGTCACTACCGCGTACTCGACCAGCGCCTGGCCGATCATCAATACCTCGCCGGCGACACCTACAGCATCGCCGACATGGCGCTCTGGGGCTGGGCCAACTACGCGCCGTACATCCTCGGCGAAAACGGCCTGGCGGCGTACCCGAACGTCAAGCGCCTGTTCGACGAAATCAGCGCCCGCCCAGCCGCTCAACGTGCCCACGGCTTGAAGGAGCAATTGGAGCTCAAGGCCGAGTTCGACGAAGAAACCCGTCGCAACCTGTTCCCGCAAAACCAGGCCTGAGTCTCCAGATCCGGTCCCGACTCCAGCATTTGAAGGTGATGAAATGAGTGATCAAGTCGCGTTTATCGTTTACCTGCCAGCCAAACCCGAACGTTTCGCCGAAACCAGGGAACGGCTGCTGGAGGTGGTGCACCAGATGTCTGCCGAGCCGGATTTCGTCAACACCTGGGTCCACCAATTGCAAGACGACCCGAACACCCTGGTGCTGTACGAAACCTGGAATTGCAGCAAGGAAGACTTCATCGCCCGTCACCTGAGCAAACCCTATCGCCAGGTGTACGAAGCGCTGCTGCCGGAGTTGCTGGCCGAGGATCGGCGGATCGAGTTTCTTGATGTGATCAGCAGCTATCCGTCGCAACGCGGGGTGTAAACCACCGCCGCGCTGGAATGCTTCACAACGTCCATGGGATGATCGCCCTCAAAGCGCGATCATCCCTGGAGTTTTTTGCATGTCACTGTTGAGTAAAAAAGCCGTTGTCCTGTTGCTGACGGCGGTTGCCAGTCTGGGCGCGTTGAATGCACAGGCCGCCAAGGCCACGGCCACCACGCCATCGTCCACGCAGAAAGTCTCGATGCTGGGCGGCAAGTTCACCTTCTCCCTGCCCAAGGGCTTTACCGCCAACACGCTGCCGGCCAGCCCATCCGGCGCCAGCGGCACCATGTACACCAACGAAACCACCAAGACCGTGGTGATCGCCGCGGAAAACAACCTGCCGGCAGACGTCACCGTCAAAGACAACGACGGCGCGTTTCTCGACGGTACGGCCGCCGATTTCGAAGCCGCACAACGCAAGGCCCTGCCGGATTTCAACAAACTCAGCGAAAAAAGCCTGACACAGAAAGCGTCAGGCCTGGGGTTGCGTCAGGTGGACAGCACCGCCACGCAAGGGGGCGGCATGACCCTCAACACCACGCTGATGGCGGCATCGGGTAACCGCATGGCAGTGGTTCAGGTGATTTCCCGTCCGGGTGACATGGCCGCGCATGAAACGCTGATCAAACAGATCGTCACCGGCAAGTAAGCTTCAAGGGTTGAGGCGCTGCAGCCAGGCGTTCAAATCCACAATCTCGGCCTCGCTGATGTTATGGCCGAGTCCTTCGTAGCCATGAAACTCAGGCTTGAGGGACAGGCTTTTCAGCAGGGTGTCGGCGTCTGTTCCGTCCTTGTACGGCAGGCGGTTGTCCTCTTTGCCATGACCGATGAAGATCGCCAGTTTCTGGAGGTTTTCATCCGGTTTGAGCGCTGATTTCAGGACTGGCAGAACCCGTCCGCTCAACGCTGCAATCCCGCCGACTGCCTCGGGGTGACGCAACGCCACTTCGTAGGACATGATCGCGCCTTGGCTGAACCCCACCAGGAACACCTTGTCGGGTTCGGTGTGATATTTTTTCGCCGCTTGAGCGATGAAATCCAGCAGCACCTGACCGCTGGACTTCAAGTCGCCAGTTTTGCCGTTATAGGCGCCCTCGCCCTTCTTGGTAAACCACTGGTAGCTGCCCTCTTCCAGGGTCATCGGCGCCCGCACCGACAGGTAGGTATAAGTCGCGGGCAGATCATCCTTGATGCCGAACAAGTCCTGCTCGTTGCTGCCGTAACCGTGGAGGAAAATCACCAGTGGCTGGTGTTGCGACTCGGGGTTGGCTTGTTCCAGGTACTTGAGGGGCAGATCGGATTGCAGCGGGGTTTGAGCGTGGACCGAGGCGGATGCCAGCAGTGTCAGCATGGCGAGAAATTTCAACATTGGCCTTCCTTTACAGAAACAGGATTCGGGGGTGAGCCTAGCACTGTGAGCCCTGATATATCAGGTGTTGCTGATGACCCCATCGCGAGCAAGCTCTGCTCCCACAGGGGGCTTTGTTGAATCACAGATGTGTGTTCAACACTGATCCCCTGTGGCAGCTGGGCTTGCCCGCGATGAGGCCCGGGGAAGCACTAGAGACTCCGAAGTTAATCGTTAATCAACTTCCCAACCCGAATCGGCTCGCGCCCCGCCACTTTCGCCTGCCACGTCCCCGGCTGTGTATACCGCCCGCGATCAATCGCGAACAACACGCCGCTCGTCCCGGCGCGCACGGTGGTCACCCGGTCATTCAACGGGTCGACCACTTCAAACAGTGCATCGCCCCGCTCCACCCATTCACCGGCGTTGCGCAGGAAGCTCACCACCCCGTGATGCGGCGCGAACAGGTACTCGGTGCCTTCGAACGGCATGCCTTCACAGCATTCGCTCGGTGCCGCCGGCCATGCGCCCTTGATGAATCCCTGCTCGGCCAGAAAACCGAGGATCGCCTCGCAGTTAGCCTGAGCCTGATCAACCCGCGTGTCGCCCATGCTGCCCAACTCCAGCGTCGTCGCCAGGTTGGCCGGGGGAATAGCGGCGTCAGGAAACGCCCGCGCCAGACGCAACCATGGCGAAGAACACGATTCGTCGAACGAGCTGCCGCCGGAATCTTCACACAACAACGCTACGCCAGCCTTCAGCCGCGCAGCCAGGGATTGCCACTGCGGCCAATGCTGCGGCAAGGCATAGAGATGAATCGCCGCGTCGAAATCACAATGCAGATCGAGGGTGATGTCGGCATCACACGCATGGCGCAACAGCAAGCGGTGCATGGCTTCCAGTTGCGAGGCCGGTGCCGGCAAACCATCAAGGACCTGGCCCATGGTCTGGCGAATCAGGGCGATGTTGGCCTGCGCATCGTCGCCCAATCGGTCACCGATCAACGCGGCCACCGGTGCGCTGAGCTCGACAAACGAGCGGTTGAAGTTCTTGCCGCTGCCCAGTTCAAAGCGGCCCATGTGGCTGCCTTGCAGGTGCTGATCGAGGCCGATCGGGTTCGCCACCGGTACCAGTTCAATCACGCCTTGCAGTTGGCCTTGGGTGTCGAGTTCGGCCAGGCGTTTCTTCAACTCCCACGCCGTGCGCATGCCCGGCAGTTCGTCCGCATGCAGGCTGGCCTGAATGTAGACCTTGCGCGTGCCCGCGCCGTAGCGAAACACGCTGAGGGTACGTTCGGTGCCCAGGTGGCTCCAGGGCAGTGAATGGTCGGTGCGTTGCATGGATAAACTCCTGAAATCTGAACAGTGAGATCCCCCTGTAGGAGTGAGCCTGCTCGCGATAGCGGTGGGTCATGTCATTAAATTTCGACTGACCCACTGCTATCGCGAGCAGGCTCACTCCTACAGCGTTCTCTGTTGCTAGAAAGAATGCACAAAAAAAATGGCAACCGCGTCAACGGTTGCCACTTTTTTGAACAGCGTGATTACTCGCCGTAAACGTCAAACTTGAAGTACTTGTCCTGCACTTGCTTGTACTTGCCGTTGGCGCGGATTTCGGTGATAGCGGCATTGAACTGCTCGGCCAGGGCGGTATCGCCCTTGCGCACGGCAATGCCGGCGCCGCCACCGAAGTACTTCGGATCGTTGTATTCCGGGCCTACGAAGGCGAAACCTTTACCGGCGTCGGTTTTCAGGAAACCGTCGTCCAGGTTGACCGAGTCGGCCAGCAGCGCGTCAACGCGGCCAGAGACCATGTCCAGGTTGGCTTCCTGCTGGGAACCGTAGCGAACCAGCTGAATCCCGCCCGGCACCAGCACTTCGGTGGCGAAGCGGTCGTGGGTACTGGCGCGCAGCACACCGACTTTCTTGCCTTTGAGATCGGTCAGCGGGTCCTTGACGTCGGTGCCTTCCTTCATCACGAAGCGCGCCGGCGTGTGGTAGTACTTGATGGTGAAATCGACGTTCTTCTTGCGGTCGTCAGTGATGGTCATGGACGACAGGATCGCGTCGATTTTCTTCACTTTCAGCGCCGGGATCAGGCCGTCGAATTCCTGCTCGACCCACGTACATTTGACTTTCATCTGCTCACACAGCGCATCGCCGATGTCCACGTCGAAACCGGTCAGTTTGCCGTCAGGGGTTTTCATCGAGAATGGCGGGTAGCCGGCTTCAATACCGATGCGGATCGGCTTGGCGTCATCGGCCACAGCGGTCAGGGACAACATCGACAGTGCCAGGGCACCGAACATCACTAGCTTTTTCATTTATAACTCCCGTGTGCGGAGGCTTTTATTGGCAGCTTACGATTGGCTTTCGGCCGGTGAAAACCGAAGTGGTCGGCAGTCTAGAGTGGCTTCAAATGGGCAAATTGTGTTTAAGCGACAAATACTTACAGAAAAGTGGCTCGCGTAACGGAGTCCCTTGAAGTGTGCGCCACCGCAGTGCACAGACTGTAGGACAAGTCCTTTAATCAGACAAAACCTACACACAAAAACGACAGGGAATCCTGATGCCAACATTGAACCTGATCCAGCACCACCCCGCCGAAGGTCCCGGGGCGATTGCTGAATGGGCCACGTCCCGAGGCTTGACGCTGAACGTCTTTCGCGCAGACCTCGGCCAATTGCCGCCGGTGAGCGCGACACCGGTGATGGTGTTGGGTGGGCCTTACGAATCCAGTGCTGGCCCGGCCTGGCTGGAAGCCGAGCGGCAGTGGTTGGCGGGCAGCCTGAATCAGGGCGCTCCGGTGTTTGCGATTTGCCTGGGGGCGCAGTTGTTGGCGCTGAGTCTGGGCGGACAGGTGCGGCGGATGGATCGAACCGAAACCGGCTGGACTGAGGTGACGTTCGCCGATGGCCAGCGGCTGAAGGTGCTGGAGTGGCACGAAGACGCGATTGATCTGCCGCCCGGCGCGCAATTGCTCGCCAGCAGCGCTCAATGCGAACAGCAGATGTATCGGGTGGGGCCGATGCGTGTGGGGTTGCAGTTCCATCCGGAGTGGAATGCCGGGTCGGTGGCGATGCTCAATGAACACTTTGGTGAGGAATCACCGTTGCCTCGGGGTGAACAGGACAGCGCCGCCTACACCGCCGTATATGACTGGTTGCAGGCGACGCTGGATGGGTGGTGGACCGTTTCGTCCGCTATGCGCAATGGTTGATCAACATTCACACCCTATGGCGGTCGAGGCTGGCCGCTGCACCGCCACACTCAACTCAAACCCTTCATCCAGCCACCCCGTCACCCCGCCGATCATTTCCTTGACCGGGTAACCCAGCGCCGCAAGTTTCACAGCGGCCTTGTTGGCGCCGTTGCAATGCGGGCCCGCGCAATACACCACGAACAAACTGCTTTTCGGGTAAGCCGCGAGACCTTCAGCGGTCAGCAATCGCCCCGCAATATTGATCGCGCCCGGCACATGGCCGCGCTCGAACGCCAGCGGACCGCGTACGTCCACCAGCACAAAATCCACTTCGCCGGCCTGTTGGCTGGTGTGGACGTCGGAACAGTCGGTTTCGAAAGTCAGGCGGTTGCTGAAATGCATCAAGGCAATGGCCGAAGGGGCGGCGGGGATTTCGCGAACCAGGCTGGTCATGTTCTGTACTCCATAGTGTGTGGGCGTGAGAAGACTTTATCCGCCCGCCACTTGCCGCTACAGTGGCGCACAAGACACTCACCGGGAACTTTCCGCCAAATGCAGCCTAACCCTGGATTGGTCGCGATTCTGGCCTACGACGGCCTTTGTACTTTCGAATTCGGCATTGCCGTGGAGATCTTCGGCCTGGCACGGCCAGAGTTCGACTTCCCGTGGTACGAACACCGGATTGTCGCCGTGGACCAAGGCCCGATGCGCGCCATGGGCGGCATTCAAGTGCTGGCCGATGGTGGCATGGAGCTGCTCGAAGATGCCCGGACCATCATCATTCCCGGCTGGCGCGACCGTCATGCGCCGGTGCCCGAACACTTGCTCGACGCCTTGCGCAAGGCCCATGCACGCGGAGCGCGATTGCTGTCGATCTGTTCCGGGGTGTTTGTGCTGGCGGCGACCGGTTTGCTCGACGGTCACTGCGCTACCACCCATTGGCGCTACACCACTGAACTGGCTGAACGTTTTCCGCACATTCTGGTGGACCCGCAGGTGTTGTATGTCGATGCCGGTCAATTGATTACCTCGGCCGGCAGCGCAGCGGGCATCGATGCCTGCCTGCACCTGGTGGCGCGGGATTTCGGTACGCAAGTGGCGAACACGGTGGCTCGGCGGCTGGTGATGTCGCCGCAACGCACTGGCGGCCAGGCGCAGTTTATTCCGACACCGGTCAGCCCGACGCCGCGCAGTGACGTGTCACGCGTCATGCAATGGGCGCGGGAGCGCTTGCACCAGCCGCTGGAGGTTCGTGATCTGGCGAGCGAGGCGGCGATGAGTGAGCGAACGTTTCTGCGCCGCTTTACCGAAGCCACCGGGATGTCGCCAAAAGCCTGGTTGCAGCATGAGCGACTGGCGCGGGCCCGGGAGTTGCTGGAGGGCACCGGGCACAATACCGATCAGATTGCCGAGCAGTGCGGGTATCGGTCGGTGGAGAGTTTTCGGGTGGCGTTTCGGGGGGTGGTGGGGGTGCCGCCGTCGGTGTACCGGGAGCGGTTTGGGCGTGGGGACATGGCTGGTATTTGAGCTGACCTTCAGGGCCCCATCGCGAGCAAGCTCGCTCCCACATTGGATCGATATAACGCCTGAAATTCCTGTGGGAGCTCGCTCGCGATGAGGCCAGCCTAGACACCACTGGATTCAAGGCTTGCGCAGCAGATAGGTATCCATAATCCACCCATTCGCCAATCGAGCCGCCTTGCGCACCCGCTCAATCTCATCCGCTACCTCTTCAAGCTTGCCGCTGATCAGCATCTCATCCGGCGTCCCCAAATAAGCCCCCCAGTAAATCACGGTCTGCGGATCAGCCACCTGACGGTAGGCATCTTGCGCATCCAGCATCACCACCACACTGTCCGCGTCACTCACCTGCCCCGCGGCCAAACGGCGCCCGGTGGTGATTTCAATCGAGCGACCGATGCGATTGAGCGGCACTTTATGGCGCGCTGCCAATGCCTGGACGCTGGTGATGCCGGGGATCACCTCGAACTCGAACACACAGCGCCCCGTCGCCAGGATCGCCTGCAAAATCCGGATCGTGCTGTCGTACAACGCCGGATCGCCCCACACCAGGAAACCGGCGCATTGCTCGTCAGTCATTTCCTCGTTGATCAGGCGTTCGAAGGTCAATTGCCTGGCAAGGTTGAGGTCTTCGACACTGCTCGTGTAGTCCACCTCACCGCGCTCACGCTCGGGGCTGTGGGCTTCGACGAAGCGATAGTCGTGATCGGTGATGTAGCGTTCGCAGATGTCGCGACGCAGGTGGATCAGTGAATCTTTGTCCTGGCCCTTGTCCATCAGGAAAAACACATCGACGAGATTCAACGCCTTCACAGCCTGCATCGTGATGTAGTCGGGATTGCCGGCGCCGATGCCGATGACCAACAGTTTTCTCATCACAGCACTCCTTGGGCATCAGTGCCGAGCAAGCGCAGGCGCCAGCGGCCGGTGAACCGCAACTCAATGGCTGACAACGGTTCAACGTCAATCTGGTTGAACGCCGCACCCTGCAATACCAGGGTGAGCGCAGCGCGAATGACAAACGGATGGGTGACCGCAATAACATGCCCCGGCGTTGCCTCAAGGGTGTGCAGCCACTGCGCCACACGCTGACCCAGTTGCGCCACCGACTCACCGCCATGGGGCGCCGAGGTTGGGTCATCGAGCCAGGCCTGGAGCGCCTCGGGCTGCGACGTTTGCAGGTCATCAATGCGCACGCCCTGCCACTGCCCGAAGTCGCAATCGCTCAATGCATCGACCACTTCAACTTCATCGCCAAACAGTGCGGCCGTTTGCCGGGTGCGCAATTCCGGACCGCAGAGCAAACGCGGCGTCCCTTTGAACGCATGACGACGCGACCCCTTCGCCGATTGCCAATCCATTTCCAGCGGTTCGTTCGTAGGAAAACGCGCCAATTTCTGTGCGACGGTTCGAGCGTGACAGATCAAGGTCAAACGGGTTGTTTGCACGGATAAACACCCTGGCGATGAAACGGAAACGGCAACGCGCCGACGATATTCGCCTGATTGTGCCGCAAGAAGCCCGACTCAGGGCGTTTCGTTTCAACCGGCACGCCTGGCTTGCCCCTGCAGCGGGCCGGTGAAACTCGGCAATCTCCGACACGTTTATGGGCGATAGCCTACAAGCTCTATCGACTACCATGTAGCCCCTTTAGCGCGCGGTTTACGCCCTGTTTTAGGGCTCAAAAAAGGCGTGGAAAAATTCACTAGACTTGTAGGCTCGGCTACATAAATACTGCTTTCGCAATTTGTGAAATGAAACCGACATCGCCATCCAGCAGGAGCCCGGATGCCCACCTTCAGAGACCTGATCACCGACGCCGGCCTGGAGCTGACGTCGTCGGAACGCAAGGTCACACGCGCCTTGCTGGCCCCGTACCGGCGTAACGGGCTCGGCCCTCTCTTGCAACCACGTCCCCACCTGCAACAAGTCCATCTGCACTGGCCCCGCCTGTTTACGCGCCCTCCCCGCGCCATAGCCTTGGGACTGACCTATTTTTTGCTCAACAAAACCGGCTCCCCCAGGGTGCTGTCCGAGCCGAGCAACGGCTTAAGATAAAAAGTGCGGCGTCTGACAACAAATCAGCCGATCGCTGCTTCAACGCGTGGAAACCGACAGTGATAGTCAGGTTCGGAACACATCGCCGAACCCTTTGATACAGGAGTACATCCATGCTGGTCTTACGCCCAGTCGAGTTAACCGACCTGCCCCAGTTACAACAACTGGCGCGCGACAGCCTGGTGGGTGTCACGTCGTTGCCGGACGACACCGAACGCCTGCGCCAGAGGATTATCGATTCCTGCGCCTCATTCGAAAAAGACGTTGAGGCACAGGGCCCGGAGAATTACTTCTTCGTGCTGGAGGACCTGACGACCCAACGCCTGGCAGGTTGTTCAGAGCTCCTGGCCACCGCCGGCTTCAACGAGCCGTTCTACAGCTTGCGTAACCGCCACTTCACCAGCGCCTCCCGGGAACTGAACATCGAACATGGCGTGCCGGCGCTGTCGCTGTGCCAGGACCTCAACGGTCACACCTTGCTGCGCGGCTTTCACATCGATACCACGCTGGTGCGCACTGCATTTTCGGAGCTGCTGTCACGGGCACGGCTGCTGTTCATCGCCGCCCATCCGCAGCGCTTTGCCGACGCGGTCATCACCGAAATCGTCGGCTACAGCAGCGATGAGGGGCAATCGCCGTTCTGGGATGCGGTGGGCAAACACTTTTTCGACCTGCCTTACACTGAGGCCGAACGGCTGTGCGGACTGGAAACCCGGACCTTCCTCGCCGAACTGATGCCGCAGTACCCGATCTACGTGCCGATGCTGCCCCAGGCGGCCCAGGACTGCATTGGCCGGATTCACCCGGACGGCCAGGAGGCCTTCGATATTCTTGAGCGCGAAGGCTTTGAAACCAACAGCTACATCGACCTGTTCGACGGTGGCCCTACCCTGTATGCGCGCACTTCGAACGTGCTCTCCATCGCCCAAAGCCAGACAGGCACGGTGCAACGGCGCTCATCCATCGATGCACGCGGTCGTTACCTGGTGAGCAACGATGCGCTCGAAGGCTATCGCGCGATCGTCGTCGAACTGGATGTTGTAACCGGGCAACCGGTGGGGTTGAGCGCCGAGATGTGTCAGGCCTTGAACGTGACCGATGGCAGCCCGATCCGGCTGATCGCCTTGTGAGCATCACCCGGCCCTGTGCCCAACGACAGCGCCCGAACTGGCGCAAAGAAGGAGCTGCATCATGATTGTCCGCCCGGTTCGCGTCACCGACCTGCCCGCCTTGATGGATCTGGTGCAACAGGCCGGCCCGGGGTTCACCACCCTGCCGGCCAACGAGGATCGCCTGGTGCACCGGGTGCGCTGGGCCCAGCGGACATTTGCCGAACAGGTGGAGCGTGCGGATGCCGATTACCTGTTTGTGCTGGAGGATGACGATCAGCAAGTGGTCGGCGTCAGTGCAATGTCTGGCGCCGTAGGCCTGCGTGAACCCTGGTACAACTACCGGGTGGGGCTGACTGTCAGCGCTTCGCCGGATCTTGGGATTGCGCGACAGATTCCGACCTTGTTCCTGAACAACGAAATGACCGGCCAATCGGAGCTGTGCTCGCTGTTCCTGCGTCACGATCAACGCCAGGGTACGAACGGCCGGCTGCTGTCGCTGGGACGGCTGCTGTTCGTCGCCGAGTTCCCACAATTGTTCGGCGACAAACTCATCGCCGAACTGCGTGGCAGCGCCGACGAGCACGGCTGTTCACCGTTCTGGGACAGCCTGGGCCGGCACTTCTTCAAAAAGGAATTCAGCTACGCCGACCACCTGTCGGGGCTGGGCAATAAATCCTTCATCGCCGAACTGATGCCGCGCCAACCGCTTTACACCTGCCTGCTGACTGAGCAGGCCCAGGCGGTGATCGGCAAAGCGCACCCGAACACCGTGCCGGCGATGAAACTCCTGAATGCCGAGGGCTTTGCCCATCAGGGTTACATCGACATCTTCGACGCCGGGCCGGTGATCGAAGCGCCGGTGGCGAAAATCCGTAGCGTGCGCGACAGCCAGGCGCTGGTACTGGCCATTGGCACACCCGACGAACAGGCCCCGGTGTGGCTGATCCACAACCGACGCCTGGAAAACTGCCGCATTACCGTGGCCAAGGCACGCTTGGTCGGCAACAGTTTGGTGGTCGACCGCCTCACCGCCAAACGCCTGCAACTGCAACCTGGCAATTCGGTGCGTGCGGTGCCTTTGTTGAAGCAACAGCAGCAGGCTGTGGCGGCGTAACAGTGTCGCCATGGTGTTAATAATCCATGTAAACCAAAGTTCCGCCATAGCGGATCAGCCCACCACAAACATCCATTAACAACTGACAACATCAACTAACAACTACTAAATTGCCTTTAGTGGTCGTCCTCCCCATACTAAAAACACAAACCGGCCACATTAAACGAGCCCACCACGCAACGTCCTATAGACAATTGATCTTACGCCCCGGTATTTCGCACAACCTCAAACCAGCTGATCGCCCCACCCCAAAGAACCGAAGCAGAACACTTCATGATCAAGACACTTTTAAACGCAACCTTATCATCCAACGAACTGATAACCACTTTAAAAACACTGGACACATCCGCTGAAATTCATAAGTTAGTCAGCGTGCTGCATAACACGCCTGAACACCCTCATGAAACATCTAAAAGCGCGACGATCATGAAGTCAACAAACACCCTCACCGGAACATTGACACTGTACTGCAACGACAGTGGAAACATCAGTCTCAAAGTACCTGATCGCGCACCGCCGTCACCGCAGCTGTACACCGTTCCAGGCAACAGTGTTTTGTTTGCCATCAACGACCAGTCATTTCCTGTCCAGCTCTATGGAGTAGAAGCCAACAATCTGATACTTGGAAAGCAGGTCATTGTCGACGCCAACAACCCGTTATTCATCGACGGTACGAAGGTCCTGTTCGACAGCAACCCCACAGGCGACGGGCACGCGACATTCATTGGCAGTATCAACCTGCCAGATAAAAGCGCAGATATCGGGGTATTTGATCGTGCCTCTCGACACAAAATCGCCTGGTTTCCCCATGACGATAGCGCCGCACGCTACCTGGTGAGCCTTGAACTACTTGAAGCGGCGCAGGATCCAGGGGCTGGCAAAGTGGCCGAAGAATTGATTTATCACTACCACCCCGCCGTCGCGTGGAAAGCATTTCAGGTCATTCATAAAATCGATCCGCAAGCCGCACTGCATTTCGTACCACTGTTGAGAAACCTGCAAAACAGTCGCCTGAATGTTTTACTCGAACAACAGAGTGAAGCGGCATGAAGCTGAATACATTTGTTGAGCGAATGGCGGCTTACGATCTAGAGCGAGACAAGCCACAAATAATAGAAGACTTACGTCAACTGAGTACCAACCGTACCTTGCTGAGCGAGCACCTTTACAACATTATTCAGCAAGAAGGTTTCAGCACACGCAACAGTATCTATAGCGCTTACGCTTTTGTTCTGCATTACAACGACCTGTTTACTGTTCGTTTGGGTTTTTGGTCACCGGTCTCTTCTCAAGACGAAAGTGAAACGTTCATCTACGATTTGAACCACACCCACGACTTTGAAATCTATGCCATGGGTTACAGCGGCGACGGCTATATAACCGTGACCCGAAAAATACTTGATGACACACCGATTCGCGTGAATGCAAGACCGATACTCGGCGAAGAGCGAGTACTTAAACTCGCACCCGGCGAGGTCCTGCACATGCTTCCACTACAGGAAATACACAAGCAGCTCCCCCCGAAAACAATGTCCGCTTCGTTGAGTTTACTGATCCATCCTCAACGATCGGTTAAAAACGAAGAAGCGTGGTGCTTCGACGAAAACTACATACCGACTTATCCCGGTATTGCTACGCAGGAAACAGCGTTCTTTGAAAAAACGCTGGCACTGCTTAATAGTGGTAGTCATTCGCTACCCGATAAAAACCAAAGGAAGAAAACATGAACAAGCCAACGAACAACTGGAATGAAACCCCGCTGCTGCGTGCAGGTACCAACGTGATCAACACTCCCGTCGAGACTACCAAGCAATCCCCGTGTGGCGAATTCGTGCTTCGCTATAACGTGGGTAACATCCATGAAATCAAGCAAATCTGGAACGTGACGGCTAACGGCTGAACGCGCCACCGTTAAACATGCCGCAAGCTGCAGACCGATCAGGTCTGCAGCCTTTTTCTGAACGCACCGACGAAAAAACCGGCATCCCTGTAAATTCGTCATCATTTGCCCCCCGCCCCCGTGATAGCCTTTTGTTCCTTCGGCGTTGACACTTTTGCTCAAGCCCTTCCATTCCAATTGCAGTGGTGGAACTCGTATGTCCAGGCTTTCCCATCAAGATTTGCGCCGTAACTTTCGCGAATTGTTCGCTTCCAACACCTGCTATCACACGGCTTCGGTCTTCGACCCGATGTCGGCCCGCATTGCCGCTGACCTGGGTTTTGAAGTGGGAATTCTGGGCGGCTCCGTCGCATCGTTGCAGGTGCTGGGCGCCCCCGACTTTGCGTTGATCACCCTCAGCGAGTTCGCCGAACAGGCCACGCGCATTGGCCGCGTCGCGCAACTACCGGTCATCGCCGACGCCGACCATGGCTACGGCAACGCGCTCAACGTGATGCGCACCATCGTCGAACTTGAACGCGCCGGCATCGCCGCCCTGACTATTGAAGACACCTTGCTGCCGGCGCAATTCGGCCGCAAATCCACCGACCTGATCGGGGTCGCAGAAGGCGTCGGCAAGATCCGCGCCGCGCTGGAAGCCCGGGTTGATTCGGAAATGGCCATCATCGCCCGCACCAACGCCGGCATTCTGCCGATCCAGGAAATCATCAGCCGCACCCAGCAGTACCAAGCCGCCGGCGCAGACGGGATCTGCATGGTGGGCGTGCAGGACTTCGATCAGCTGGAAAAAATCGCCGAACACCTGAGCGTGCCGCTGATGCTGGTCACCTACGGCAACCCGGCGCTGCGCGACGACAAACGCCTGGCCGAACTGGGCGTGCGGGTGACCATTGACGGGCATGGCGCTTACTTTGCGGCGATCAAGGCGACGTACGACAGCTTGCGCGAGCAGCGGCAGATCTTTACCCAGGCGTCCGACTTGAGCGCGACGGAGCTGACGCATACGTACACGCAGCCTGAGGACTACATTCGTTGGGCCGAAGAGTTTATGCGTGTGAAGGAGTGATGATCGTTCCCATGCTCTGCGTGGGAATGCCTCAACGGACGCTCCGCGTTCGGCTTCGAAGGGACGCGGAGCGTCCAGGGCTGCATTCCGAAGCGGAGCGTGGGAACGATCAGTGGTGCGGATTACTGCTTGGTCAATTCCATAATCATCCGCGACAACAGATAAATCCGCGGCGCCACGCTTTCTACCTCCGCGTACTCTTCAGGTGTATGGATATTGCCGCCCACAATCCCGAACCCATCCAGTGTCGGCGTACCCACACCCGCCGAGAGACTGGCATCCGCCGCCCCGCCGCTGCCTTCTTCGGTCAACTTGCGACCAATTTCGCCGTAAATCCCCTGCGCCATGGCCATCAACCGATCCGACTCCGCCGTCTGCGGCATCGGCGGTAATCCGCGCTGAAGGGTGGTGGTGACTTCGGTATCCGCAATCAGCTTGTCCTTGGAAACCCGCGCCAGATCCTTCTCGATCCGGTCGAATTCTTCCGGTACCGCCGCCCGCACGTCAGCCTTGGCCGTGGCCTGGTCCGGGATCACGTTGGTCCGGTCGCCGGCCTTGATCACGGTGAAATTGATGGTGGTTTTCTTCTCTTCATCACCCAACTTGCCGAGTTGCAGAATCTGATGCGCGGCTTCCATGGCAGCGTTGCGCCCCAGTTCCGGCGCGACACCGGCGTGAGCGGCTTTTCCTTTGACTTCCACCACCGCCGTCGCACTGCCTTTGCGCCACACCACCAAACCATCCGCCGGACGACCCGGTTCGAGGTTGAGGGTCACGTCGTGGGCCTTGGCGGTTTTCTTGATCAGGTCGGTGGCGACGTCGGAGCCGGTTTCTTCACTGGCGTCGAGCAGGAACGTGATCTGCGCGTAGTCCTTGAAGTCGAGGCTTTTCAGGACTTTCAGCGCATAGATCCCGGCGACGATGCCGCCCTTGTCATCCATCACGCCGGGCCCATAGGCGCGGCCGTCCTTGATATGGAACGGGCGCTCGGCGGCGGAGCCTTCCTTGAAGACGGTGTCCATGTGCGCCATCAGCAGGATTTTCGCCTTGCCGGTGCCTTTCAGCGTCGCAATCACGTGGCTGCTTGTGTCGGGTGTGTTGGGCACCAGCTCAATGGTCGCACCGAGCTTTTTCAGCTCGTCGATGGCGATGTCGCGCACTTGCGTCAGGCCGGGCTCATAGCCGGATCCGGAGTCGATGTTGACCAGCCGCTCCAGCAGTTTCAGGGCTTCACCCTTGTATTGCTCGGAATCGGCGAGGACTTGTTTGTGCGGTTCGGCGAAGGCTGCAGGAGCGAAGGCGCCGAGGGCGAGGGTCAGACTGGTGACCAGAAGGGAGCGAGGGAGATTGAGCGTCATGAATCGGTCCTTGTTTCGTGTCGGGGTCAAAAACACCCTACCTGACTACGACGCAAGGCTCTAGACCGAATGCGACACACAATAATCCATGGCCGAAGATTAACCTGCAGTAAAGGGTCAGACCGGGTCGAGCAGTTCACGAAAGGGCTTGCCATTGGTGCGGCAGATCACGCGATTGCGGCCCGTGGTCTTGGCTTCATACAACGCCTGATCCGCATCGTTGAGCCATAACGTCGCATCGGTGTGCGCCGTACTGAAAGACGCCAGGCCAATACTCAAACTGACTTTCAACGCCGGACTCTGCTCGTAACCCAACGTGGCAAAGCGGTCGCGCAGTGCCTCCATCGTCGCAGCGGCGCTGTTCAACGGCATATCGGGCAGGATCACGCAGAACTCGTCGCCGCCATAGCGCCCGGCCACATCAGCGACGCGCAGGTTTTGCTTGAGCATTTTGCTCAACTGGCGCAACACGATGTCCCCGGCGACGTGGCCGTAGGTGTCATTGATCGCTTTGAAATGGTCGATGTCGATCAGCGCAATCGCCCCGCCCTGCTGCAGGCGTTGGCAGCGCTGGAATTCGACTTCAAGTTGATCCTTCCAGGCGCCATGGTTCAGCAGGCCGGTCAGGCTGTCGGTACGGCTCAGGGCCAGCAACTCGCGCTTTTGCTGACCCAGGGTGGTGGCCTGACGGAAGCAGATCCAGCCAAGCGCCAAGGGATACAGGATCAGCAGCGGCATGCAGGCGAACATCTGCAACGGTGTTGTCGACGGAATGAACGCGGGGGTAAACGCCAGCCACCCCACCCCCATCCCGAGTATTTGCGCGACGGTGCCCACCAACAGGAATCGCATGCCGCCGATGGCGACGTTGTTCATCGCCATCATCGACAGCGTTGCAACGCTGGGCAGTGGATTAAACTGCATGGCCGCGACCCAGAAACCGCCGAGAAAGGCGTCGACCAGGATGTTGCGGTGCTCGGCGTGAAACGGCACCTTGGCCCGACGTGCCCACTGATAAGCAACGTGCGGCCACAACACGCCGTTGAACAGCATCAGCCCCCACACCCACGGTGCCGGGTCGAGCGGGTACATCGCCGCGCCCACGCACAACAATCCCAAGGCCAGGCCCAGGGTTCGCGATGTATAAAGCCTCCTGGCTAATGAAAGTCCTTTCCCCGCTTTTGCCATAGGGCCTCTGCGCCACTCATCGGAACCGGATTACACCGGGCTTGCAGGTGCGTTTGAAGTCTATCAGGGCGACGTTAAATAGCCATCACCGGTGAGCGGCTTGAATACCGGGGTATTGCCACGAGGCGAGTCCCCAATGTTTGGCTATACATGAAGGGAGGGTTCAATCAATAACTCTAAAAAGGGAGGCCCATGCAGACTTTTCAAGTGTTGATCATCGGCAGCGGTTTTGGCGGTCAGTGCGCGGCGATCAATTTGCTCAAGGCCGGCATCGACGATTTTCGCTTGCTGGAGCGGCGGGACTTTTTTGGCGGCACCTGGTGCCAGAACACCTACCCCGGCGCAGCGGTGGATGTGCCCTCGCCCCTTTATTCGCTGTCCTTTACGCCCTATCGCTGGACGCAAATGTTCGCCCAACAGGCGGAACTGCACCACTACACCCAGTACGTGGTGGAACACTTCGGCCTGCGCGACAGGGTCGAGCTGGAGGCCAATGTCGAACGCATCGAATGGGATGACGCCAACAAACGCTGGGCCGTGCACACCGGCAGCAAAGGCACGTTTTACGCGCAGTTTCTGATTAACGCGACGGGGCCGTTGAGCCAACCGGTCGTCCCGCACTTCGAAGGCGTGGAACGCTTTCAGGGCAAGACCTTTCACACCAACAACTGGGACCATTCCTACGATTACCGGAAAAAACGCGTGGCCATCGTCGGCAGCGGTGCCAGCGCCGCGCAGGTCATTCCGGCGATTGCCCCGGACGTCGCGCACCTGCATGTGTTCCAGCGCACGCCGCACTGGGTATTGCCGAGGGCTGACCGCGCGTTTGGTCCTTTCCAGCGTTGGCTGCTGGGCCTGAAACCGGCCTACAAACTGCTGCGCTGGATGATCTACTGGCAGTTCGAAACCCGCGTGATTGCCTTCAAATACTCGAAACCGGCGATCCGCATGGTTCAGCATCAGGCCTTGCGCTTTCTCAAGCGCCAGGTGCCGGACCCCGAACTACGCAAAAAACTGACTCCGGACTTCACCATCGGCTGCAAACGCGTGCTGGTCTCCAGCACCTACTACCCGGCGCTGAGCCGCCCCAACGTAACGTTGCACAGTCGCGAACAGGGCATCGCGTCCATCGATGAAACCGGCATCGTCACTCAGGACGGCCAGCACATCGACCTCGACCTGATCGTCTGGTCCACCGGTTACGACGCCACTGACGGGGTGATTTCCTACCCCGTCACCGGCAAACACGGCACACGACTCAAGGACGTCTGGGCGCAGTACCCGCGGGCCTATCTGGGCACCAGCCTGCCGGACTTCCCGAACCTGTTTATCGTCACCGGCCCCAACACCGGCATTGGCCACACCTCGGCGCTGTTTATCATCGAATCGCAGATGAATTACATCCTCGACTGCATCCGTACGTTAAAAGCACAGGGTTTACGCAGCATTGAAGTACGCCCCGAAGCGGAACGTACCTACACTGAAATGATCCACAGGGAAATGGAGCGCACCGTTTGGAAGTCTGGAGGCTGTCACAGCTGGTATCAAAGCAAGAGCGGTCATGTGATCGCCATGTTTCCGGGGTTTAGTTTCAGCTATCACCGATTGACCCGGGCCTTGAAACCGGCCGACCACATTCTGTCCTGATCACGTTTAAGGAAGTCATCCGATGCTTCTATTGGTCGTCATTATCGCGGTTATCGTGGCCTGGAGCTGGTTGAGCTACCCGACCATCGGTTATTGGCTGTACGACTGGAACATGGCGATTGAAGCCAAGCTGTATCGGCTGCACAAGATCGTCGTGCCGATCAACGAAATGACCGTCTCGACCTGGCAAGGCGGGCCGTATGAGGCGTCCAGCAGTGTGCTGATGCTGCACGGCTACAGCGCCGATAAAAACCTGTGGTTGCGCTTCGCCCGGCATTTTGTCGGTACGCATCGGGTGATCATTCCAGACATTGCCGGCCATGGCGAAACCGGCTTCAAGGCCGGTGGCGGCTATGACATCCCGTTGCAGGCCAAGCGGATGATCCAGCTGCTCGACGTCTGCGGGGTCGAGAAAGTGCATGTGATCGGCAACTCCATGGGCGGCTACATCGCGGCGTGGCTGGCGGCCACCTACCCGGACCGCATCGCTTCTGTGGCGCTGATCGACCCGGCCGGCGTCACTGCGCCCGAGGCCAGTGATCTGGAGCGACACCTGGCCAAGGGGCACAACCCTTTTCTGATTCATTCGCGGGAAGAGTTTCGGCGTTTCTACGCCATGACCATGGCCGAACCGCCGTGGGTGCCTGGCGTGGTGCTGGACGCCGTTGCCCAGCGCTATGAGCAAAGTCGCGATGAGCTGGAAGAAATCTTCAACGACTTCCGCGCCAGCCCGCCGATGGAACCCAAACTGGCCGACATCAAATGCCCGGCGCTGCTGCTGTGGGGGCACAAGGACCGTTTGATCGACGTCAGCAGCGTGGCCGTCTGGAGCAAAGGCATCGTCGATCTGCGGGTGCATATCTGGGACCACGTCGGGCACATGCCGATGGTCGAACAGCCGGCCAATACCGCACGTCTGTATCGCGAGTTCCTGGGATCGCTGCGCACCGAAAGCCGCTCGCACCTGTAACGCGCCCCTCTAACGCGACCCTGTAGCCGCTGACGAGCAACGCGAGGCTGCGGCTACACGAGCGGTAGTGCAGCAGTCCTGGGGAGAATGAAGTCCGTAAGATTCTTCGTTTGTCGGCGCCGCTGAAGGCTGCGATCTTTTCGCACATCCTTTACGTCACCGCGCCGGGAATTTCTTTCATGAGCCAGTCACCCTTCGTCAGCCCTGACCTGATCCGTCAACGCTTCTCCAAAGCGATGTCCGACATGTACCGCGAAGAAGTGCCCCTGTACGGCGCACTCATGGAGTTAGTGGAGCAGACTAACCAATACGTGCTGGACAACGACCCGCAGATCGCCCGTCAGCTGAACAGCACCGGCGAAATCGAACGCCTGGATCTGGAACGTCACGGTGCAATCCGCGTCGGCACCGCCGCAGAACTGGCCACGCTCGCCCGTTTGTTCGCCGTGATGGGCATGCAACCGGTGGGTTATTACGACCTGACCCCGGCCGGCGTGCCGGTGCATTCCACGGCGTTTCGCGCGGTGCATGAAGACGCGTTGCAGGTCAGCCCCTTCCGCGTATTCACCTCGCTGCTGCGCCTGGAACTGATCGAAGACCTGGACCTGCGGGCCTTCGCCCAGTCGGTGCTGGACAAACGCCAGATCTTCACCCCGGCAGCGCTGACCCTGATCGAACGTGCGGAAACCGAGGGCGGCCTTACCGAACAAGAAGCGCAGCAGTTCGTCGAACAGGCGCTGGAAACCTTCCGCTGGCACCACAGCGCCACGGTTACCGCCGAGCAATACCAGAAACTCAGCCACCAGCATCGCCTGATCGCCGACGTCGTGGCCTTCAAAGGCCCGCACATCAACCACCTGACCCCGCGCACGCTGGACATCGACATCGTCCAGGCGCAGATGCCTGCCCACGGCATCACCCCTAAAGCGGTGGTCGAAGGCCCGCCCCGCCGGCAGTGCCCGATCCTGCTGCGCCAGACCAGTTTCAAAGCGCTGGACGAGCCGGTTGCATTCACCGATCAAGCTGAAACCCGTGGCAGCCACAGCGCGCGTTTCGGTGAAATCGAGCAGCGTGGCGCCGCGCTGACACCCAAGGGACGGGCGTTGTACGACCGTTTGCTCAACGCCGCTCGGGACGAGTTGAAAGACTTCCCCAATGAAGCCAATGCCGCACGCTACAACGCGCTGATGACCCAGCACTTTGGCGAATTCCCTGACACGTACGAAGGCATGCGCCGACAGGAACTGGCGTACTTTCGCTACTTCGTGACGGAAAAAGGCCTGCAGGCGGACAAGCTGGAATCGTTGTCGCTGGAGGATTTGCTGGACGGCGGGTATCTGCGGGTCGAACCGCTGGTGTATGAGGACTTTCTGCCGGTGAGTGCGGCGGGGATTTTCCAGTCGAACCTGGGAGACGCGGCGCAAACCCACTATGGCGAGCATTCGAATCAACAGGCGTTTGAACAGGCGCTGGGACGATTAACGATTGATGAGCTGGGGTTGTATGCCGAGACGCAGCGGCGCTCGGTAGAAGAATGCTATGCCACATTGGGGCATGCCATCTGAGACACACCCCATGTAGCCGCTGGCGCAACGTGCGCCAGCGGCTGCGGGTTTAGCGGAGCTTCGCCAACAACGCTTCAGCACCCGCCTGCGAAGACGCCGGGTTCTGACCGGTGATCAGCAACCCGTCCTCAACCACATAGCTCGCCCAGTCATCACCCTTGGAATAAATCCCGCCCTTCTCCTTCAGCATGTCTTCCACCAGAAACGGCACGACCTTTGTCAGTTGCACCGCTTCTTCCTCCGAGTTGGTAAAGCCCGTCACGCGCTTGCCTTTGACCAACGGCTGGCCGTCCGTGCCTTTGACGTGACGCAACACACCCGGCGCATGACAGACCGCCGCGACCGGTTTGCCGGCCTTGATAAACGCTTCGATCAGCGCAATCGAATAGCGGTCTTCGGCCAAATCCCACAGCGGACCATGACCGCCGGGATAAAACACGGCGTCGTAATCCTCCGGCCTCACGGTGCTCAGCACCGCCGTAGACGCCAGCGCCGCTTGGGCGGCGGAATCTTTGCGAAAACGATGGGTGGCTTCTGTTTGAAAGTCGGGCTCGTCGCTTTTCGGGTCCAGCGGCGGTTGGCCACCCTTGGGCGAGGCCAGGGTCAGCTGAGCACCGGCGTCCTTGAAGGTGAAATACGGAGCGGCGAATTCTTCCAGCCAGAAGCCGGTTTTCTTGCCGGTATCACCCAATTGATCGTGGGACGTTAAAACCATCAGGATTTTCATGTCGTTCTCACTCCGTTTCAGGGTTGTTCGGACGCTCGACGGCGCTGTTTTTATGGACCCTGCGGCCGGCCCATTCGTTGCACCGGATGTCAGGCGCCGTTGACGGGTGGCGCAAGGCCGTTATGCGCAAGAAGTTGCGCACTCATCCTCCAAAAATGTCCTGCCTTGCGGCTGATCGCCCGGCCTGTCAGGCCCTCCAGCCGAGTGCGCAAGAAGTTGCGCAGTGGTGTGCAAGTTCTTGCGCACATTCCTTTGGGTTCCAAGGTGAAAATCTTTTCCATCGTTATAAAACCGACTCAACCCACTGATTTATATAACGTTAACCGCTTCTGGCACGGACCTTGATAACAGTCAGGCACCCACCGGGCGATACACGCCTCCCGGGCACCCCAAAATTTTTAGCAAGGAGCACACCCATGGCTACACCAGCGTACATGTCCGTCACTGGCGAAAAACAAGGTCTGATCACCGCCGGCGCGTTCACCGCCGATTCGGTTGGCAACACCTACCAGGAAGGCCACGAAGACCAGGTCATGGTTCAGGCTTTCAGCCACGACGTGATCATCCCGCGTGACCCGCAATCCGGCCAGCCAACCGGTCAGCGCGTTCACAAGCCTGTGGTCATCACCAAGGTCTACGACAAGTCCTCGCCACTGCTGCAAGCCGCTCTGACTTCCGGCGAGCGCATGAGCGAAATCGTTATCCAGTGGTACCGCACTTCGGCTCAAGGTACCCAAGAGCACTACTACACCACCAAACTGGAAGACGCCATCATCGTCGCCATCAACAACAAAATGCACAACTGCCAGGACCCGTCGAACTCGCACTTCACGCACCTGGAAGAAGTGCAGTTCACCTACCGCAAAATCACCTGGACCCACGAAGTTTCCGGTACTTCGGGTTCCGATGACTGGCGTCTGCCGGTCGCCTAAATCAGGCCGACCGTCTCAAGCATCGGCCAGCTCTGCTGGTCGATGTTGTTTTCGCCCTTCCAGAATTTTTGCGTCTGCCGAGGCCTTTTCGGCCATTGGCGCACGCCGCAGCACTGCACGAGGAACAAGGGATGTTCGCGCCGGCCAATCAGACTCACTTTGCCCTGACCATCGAAGGTCTCTCCAGCGATTTGCAGGTGCTGTCCTTGCAAGGCCGGGAGGCGATCAGCCAACCGTTCGTGTTTGAGGTGGAGCTGGTCAGTGAACAGCCGTCCCTGGACCTCGAAACCCTGCTGCACAAACCGGCCTTCTTGCAGCTCTCGCCGGACGGCAGCGGCATTCACGGCCAGATCTACCGTGCCGCCCAGGGTGATTCCGGCAAACGCCTGACCCGCTACGCGGTGACCCTGCGCCCGCAACTGTCCTACCTGGCGCACCGCATCAACCAGCGCATCTTCCAGAACCTCAGCGTGCCGAAAATCATCGGCAAAGTCCTCGAAGAGCATGGCATCCAGAGCAACGCCTACGAATTCAAAGTCGGGGCGATTTATCCCGAACGCCTCTACTGCGTTCAGTACGACGAATCGGACCTGCAATTCATCCAGCGCCTGTGCGAAGAAGAAGGTATCCACTACCACTTCCAGCACAGCGCCACGGCCCACAAGCTGGTGTTCGGCGATGACCAGACGGTGTTCCCGAAACTCGCGCCTGTGGCCTATCAGCAAGACTCCGGCATGGTCGCCAACGACCCGGTGATCAAGCGCTTCGACCTGCGCCTGGAAACCCGCACCAGCCGCACCACCCGCCGCGACTACGACTTCGAAAAACCACGCTTGACCCTCGAAAGCGAAAACCGTGGCGACGCCCTGCCCGACCTCGAAGACTACGACTACCCCGGCCGCTTCCTCGACCGCGAACGCGGCAAGCACCTGGCCAAACGCGCCCTCGAACGTCACCGCAGCGACTTCCAGCTCGCCGAAGGCAAAAGCGATCAGCCGATACTGGTCAGCGGCCACTTCCTGGCCCTGACCCAACACCCGAAAGCCAAATGGAACGACCTGTGGCTACTCACCGAAATCCTCCACGAAGGCAAACAGCCGCAAGTGCTGGAAGAGTCGGTCACCAGCAGCACAACCAACCTCAAAGACGATTTCCACCAGGGCTACCGCAACCGCTTTCAAGCCACCCCGTGGGACGTGCCGAACCGCCCGCCGCTGCATCATCCCAAGCCACGGATCCTCGGCAGCCAGAGCGCCGTGGTCACCGGCCCCAAAGGTGAAGAAATCCACTGCGACCAGTACGGTCGCGTCAAAGTGCAATTTCACTGGGACCGCGAAGGCCAGGCCGATGACAAGACCAGCTGCTGGCTGCGCGTCTCCTCCGCCTGGGCCGGCGCCCACTACGGCGGCATCGCCATCCCGCGCATCGGCATGGAAGTGCTCGTCACCTTCCTCGAAGGCGACCCCGACCAACCGCTGATCAGCGGCTGCCTGTACCACAAGGAAAACGTCGTCCCGTACCCACTGCCGGCGAACAAGACCCGCAGCACCTTCAAGACCCTGAGTTCCCCCGGTGGCGGCGGTTTCAACGAACTGCGCATCGAAGACAAAAAGGGCCAGGAACAAATCTTCCTGCACGCCCAGCGCGACTGGGACGAAAACGTCGAACACGACCAGAAAATCCGCGTCGGCAACGAACGCCACGACACCGTCGAGCAAAACAGCTACAGCGAATTCAAGGCCGAAGAACACCACACCGTCTACGCAGATCGCAAAGTCGAAGCCCGCGCCAACGACCACCTGACCGTGGGCGTGAATCAGCACATCAAGATTGGCACCGGGCAGTTCATTGAAGCCGGCCAGGAAATCCACCTGAGCAGCGGCATGAAAGTCGTGCTTGAAGCGGGAAGCGAACTGACCCTGATCGGCGGTGGCAGCTTTATCAAGATCGATGCCGGCGGCGTAACCATGAGCGGGCCGGTGATCAATATGAACTCCGGGGGGAGTCCGGGCAGCGGGACCGGGGCTGCGCCGTTGTTGCCGGGGGTGTTGAAGCAGGCGGATGCGGATAAGGCGGGGGCGGTGTTGACGCCGGCGCAGATCAATACGTTGAAGCGGAATGCGCCGTTTTGTGAAGAGTGCGAGAAGTGTAAGGCAGGTGCTTGTGCGATCTGATCTGTTGACTCCGCAGGCGTGGTTGGCTGAGCGGCCGTTGCAGGCCGATGAGCGTCTCTATCTGATTGTCAGTGCTGCGAGCGATGCCGAACCGCTCAAGGCCTTTTACCAACAAGAGATGGCACCGGAACTGATACCCATCTGGGGTGGCACGCCTTACGCCGATTGGCAGCCCGTCATGCCTTATCTCGCCGAGCTGAAGCCAAACGCTGGTTTTATGCAGTGGATTACCGAAACCGATGCTGAGGATTGGGGTTGGCTGGCGGTGTCTACTAGTACCTCCTACGTTGTGTTCGAACATCTACGCAGTTTGACCCAGGTGCTTACGCCCGATGGCACCGAGGTGTTTTTCCGGTTCTGGGACGGCCGGCATATTTACCCGATTCTTGAAGGCCTGGGCGCCGGTGCTGGCGAGGTCCTACCAGTGTTCGACCGTTACCTTATCAACGGACAAAGCCTGGAGGTGGGGCCAAGATCCGTTCCTCCAGCAAAGGAATGGCCGTGGTGGGAAGTGCCACAGAAGCTGCTCGATACGCTGGCGGAAAAAGACCACTGCACCGTCGTCGACAACCTGATGCAGTGGCTGGGCGAGGACTGCCCTGAACTGTTCTTTGCCTTCCCCGAAAGTAATTTGCGCCACAAGGTCGAGCGTTTCGTCCGCCAACAACCCAACACAGAAGATATGGCAGAGCGTCTTGCTGCTCAGCTGACAAAGGAAGTCACGTCATGAATACCCCGATTGGTACCTTGGTCCTGCGCGTGCTGGACGCCAAAACGCCTGACGTGAATCTGATTCTCAAAGATTTCAAGAACTGCCTGAGCGATTACAAGGAGTGGGCGGACGGTTTCCTCACTGGTTGGGCACTGGATGTCGACCAGACATTCAAAGTCGGCAATGAAGTCAGCCTCACCAAACGCAAGACCAAAACCGGCGCAGTCGAGACCTACGCGACCTGCCCCCTGGCGGGCGACTTCACCCTGATCCACATGTTCGAGTCAGCGCGTTTCGTCCCCATCGGCAACACGCCAGTGAAATTGGAGCCTGTCACCAAAGGCACGCTCTACGACGACGTCACCGGCCCTGTTATTGAAACGACTATAGGCCCCAGCGGCATCAAGGTGATCGACGGCTGCAAGAAAGGCCAGATGTACCGCATCACCTTTTTCCCCAACGTTTCCCAGAGCGACGTCAAAGCGCTCTACGATTCCTATCAGGGCGTAATCGGCAATCTCGAAGGCTGGCTGCAAAGTGAATGGTCGGGCAAGTTCCAGCCACAGTGGGCCAGCTACTCGGAGGCCGACCGCATGGGCCGTTCGGTCATTCTGTTGAAACAAGCGATGGATGGCCTGGAGAAAGCATTGCTCAGGCTGTGGGACGACATCAAAAGCCTGTTCGAACTGCTCGCACATCCGAAGGAAAATCTCGAAAAGCTGCGTAAATACCTGTCGGATGTCGAGATCGACAAGCTCTATGCCGCCTCCAAGGAGTCCATTGCTTCAGGCCTGTTGATCCTCAGTGATGAACCCCTGATGTTCATCTACGTTTCGGCAATTGTTGCCTGGGTCGGCATGCTGCCGCCGCAGGTCATTGTTGACGTAGTGACGGCGATTGCAGCGGAGTTCCTGATCAACGTGGTGCTGGGCATTTGCCTCACCGGTGGTGCGGGGATCGCTGTGCGGGTTGGCACCAAGGCAATGTCTACCGTCAAGTCCGGTACAGCCATCAAGTACCTTGAAGAACTGGCCGCGAAACTGATGACGTTGAGCGGCAAACACAGCCTGCCGGCACACGCTGAAGTGTCGAAACCGTTGATTGCCAGCGCCAAGAATGTGCCGATGAAGCCTACCAAAACGGCGGCGATTAAAATCGACGAGGCTGCCGCCAACGGGTCCAAAAGTCAGGTTCCGAAAACCACGGATACGCCGAAGCAGGAAGTGAAAGACGCTTCTTCGTTTCCGCGTGGCAAGAAAGAAAAACAGACCACCCTCACACCCAAGGAAAAGGTCGACGACGTTCCGACGCAGTCGAAGACGCCCGACGATAAAAGCGCCACCTGCGCCAAGAAAACCTGCACCAATGGTTGCCCCGTATCGATGGTTACGGGCGAAGAGTTGCTGACCCTGACCGATGGCGAACTCGGCGGTTTGCTGCCCTTCAGCTGGACGCGACTCTATCGCACCAGCGCCGCAGAAATCGATTGCGGCCTCGGCTACGGCTGGAGCCATGCCTTGGCCCAACGCGTCGACATCCACGACGACGAAGTCCTCTGGACTGACCATGAAAACCGCGTCACCACGCTCCCGCTGCCAAGCGTACAGCGTCCGGCGATCACCAACAGCCTCTCGGAAGCGGCCATTTTCATCGGTGACGACACTTCCGAGCTAGTCCTCACGCAGGCCGGCGAACGCAAGCAGTTCTACCATTTCCGCTACAACAGCAAGGGCGCCACGCTGATCGCCATCAGCGACGATTACGGCAATCGCCTGCACATCACCCGTGACATCCACGGGCGAATCAAGCGTGTCGATAACGGTGCCGGTCGCGCCCTCCTCGTGCGTTATGACCGCAGGCACATCGTTGCCATCGACTATCAGCAGTTCAGCCCGGCGGACAATCTGGAAGATGCCTGGAGTACCGTTCAGACTCTGGTCACCTATGGCTACGATGCCCAGCACCGCCTGATCGAAGCCCGAAACGCAGCGGGCGAAGCAGAACGCTACGCCTACAACGATCAAAACGTCATTCTTGAGCGCCAACTGGCCGGTGGCGCGAGTTTCTACTGGGAATGGGAAAAGGAAGGCAAGTCGGCACGCTGCATCCATCACTGGGCAAGCTTCTCGCAGATGGACGCGCATTACGCCTGGGATGACAAGGGCAGCGTCACGGTTACCAACGCGGACGGCAGCGAAGAAATCTACACCCACGACGATCAGGCTCGACTGGTCGCCAAGGTTGACCCGGATGGTGCCGAACACCTCAAGGCCTACGATGACAAGGGCCGGTTGATTGCCGAAAAAGATCCACTCGGAGCAGTTACCGAATACCAGTACAACGAAGCCGGCCGACTGGTCGCGGTGATTCCACCGGAGGACGCACCGACCACTTACGAGTACTACAACGGTTTTGTTCGTGTGGTGAATCGTGGTCCGGCGACCTGGAAATACTGGCGCAACGACCAAGGCGACATCACCGAACAAATCGACCCGGACGGCAACTCCACCCACTACAGCTACAACCGCCAGGGCCGTCTGCTGGAGATTCGTCATCCTGATGGCAGTCGCCACCAACTGGGCTGGAACAACCTTGGCCAACTGCTCGAAGAACAGCTGCCCGACGGCGGCCAGCGCAAGTATCGCTACGACGCGTTGGGCCGACAGATCACGCGTCAGGATGAAAGCGGCGCGATCACCCACTATCAATGGGACGCCGCGAACCGCCTCGCGCAAATTACCCTGCCCGGCGGTGCGACTCGTGCGTTCACCTACAACGCTTACGGCAAAGTCACCGCCGAACGCGATGAACTGGGCCGCGTCACCCGCTACGAGTATGCGGATAACCTGCATCTGGTCAGCCGTCGCATCAACCCGGACGGCAGCCAACTGCGTTACCACTACGACAACTCGCGCCTGTTGCTCAGCGAGATCGAAAACGAACGTGGCGAGCACTACCAGCTCGATTACTACCCCAACGGCCTGATCCAGCAGGAAACCGGCTTCGACGGTCGCCGCACCGCTTACGAGTACGACCTCAACGGCCAACTGCTGAAGAAAACCGAATTTGGCGACGACGGTAGCGAACTGATTACCGAGTACCAGCGCGACGCCGCTGGGCGCTTGCTGGTAAAAACCCTGGCCGATGGCGAAAAAATTCACTACAGCTACGATGCATTGGGTCGCCTGGTTAACGTCGACGACGGCCACTGGCCTCTCGCCTACGAATACGATCTGCAAGACCGACTGATCACCGAACACCAAGGCTGGGGCACCACGCGTTACGAGTACGACAAACTCGGCCAACTGAGCCACTGCCGCCTCCCCGACGGCAGCAAACTCGACTACCGCCACCAATCCGGCGGTCGCCTGAGCAGCATCGACCTCAACGGCTCGCGCCTGACCACTCACCAGTACAGCGCCGGCCGCGAGCAGCAACGTCAACAAGGCCTGCTGCTCAGCCAATACCAGTACGACGAACAAGGCCGACTGCAAGCCCACACGGTGGGTCAGCAAGATCGCAACCTGTTCCAGCGGCGCTACGCCTACGATGCCAATGGCAACCTCGCGGGCATTGACGACAGCCGCAAAGGTAATCGCAGCTACCATTACGATCCGCTTGATCGCCTGATCAACGTCCGTGGCAGCACCCCGGAAAGCTTTGCGCACGACCCGGCGGGCAACCTCCTGGGCCAGGGCGACCAGCCAACCGCAAACCTGGCCAACGTCAAAGGCAACCGCCTGCTCATGCAGGGCGACCGCCACTACGATTACGACGCCTACGGCAACCTGGCGCGCGAACGTCGAGGAACCGGACAGAAACTTGTCACCGAGTACCGTTACGACTGCCAGCACCGCCTGATCGGCGTCAGCCTCCCCGGCGGCAGCAATGCAACCTACAAATACGACGCCTTTGGCCGCCGCATCGCCAAAACCGTAGATGGCCACACGACGGAGTTCCTGTGGCAAGGCGAACGCCTAATCGCCGAAAGCGCCGACAACCGTTATCGCAGCTACATCTACGAACCGGGGTCATTCCGCCCATTGGCAATGCTCGACGGCGAAGGCCCGCTCAAAGCCGAGCCGTTCTACTACCAGCTCGACCACCTCGGCACCCCGCAGGAACTCACCGACTACAGCGGCGAGATCATGTGGTCGGCGAAATACCGCGCCTACGGCAACCTCGCCACCCTCGACGTCGCCGAAATCGACAACCCGTTGCGGTTCCAGGGTCAGTACTTCGATGGGGAAACGGGCTTACATTACAACCGGCATCGCTACTACAATCCGGGCACTGGGCGTTATCTGACGCCCGATCCGATCAAGCTTGCGGGGGGGTTGAATAACTACCAGTACGTGCCTAACCCTACGGGGTGGGTGGATCCGTTGGGGTTGAGTTCGGGGTGTCCGGGGCCTGATTGCAAGCTGCCCAATAATTCGGCAAATGCAACGAAACCCGATAGCATTCCGATGTCTCAGGCTAAGTACGATGAAGTGATTAACCTTGAAAAGGGAAATCGGCCTGCCGATACTCGTGAATATTTGCCGGAGCAATACGTAAACATGCACGAAGAAGCCTTCAAGAATCAGGGAGGCTCCTTTGTCGTTATTGACGAATGGATTGAACGCTCCAGCTATCCAACATTCCCTCCTAGGAAATTTGTAGGATTGCCGTCCGAAATGGACAATGTGGTTGCTAAGTACAAAGCTAGTGGTGGTAATTGGGAAGTGCTCAACAGGGAGCTCAATCTTGGCTCTGCAGACCTTTCATCTGCCAAAATCTATCTCGTCAAAATCAAGCCTGATGATCCTAGATTTAAATATGAAATTCCAAATGGCAATGAAGCAGGTGCTTATCCAAAAGAATGGGTGCCTGGAGGCGAGACAAAAAGTGGAACAAAGGAAGCAGCTCTGATTGGATCTGAAAAAATCAATCACGGAGCGGACATGAATAAACTTTTGAGCCAATTTGATGACTGGGAACAACTTCAATGATCAGCAATTTTGAAAAAGCGTTAAACAGAGATGAATTCCCAGAATACTTCAGAGGTATCGGCATTTATTTCACAAAAGATCCTGACTGGGGAACTCAGTTACACATCATTAACTGGCAAGGACTTTGCGGCTTTCTCAAGACACAAAAAAATCCAGCGTCAGTTCTAAAAAATGCATTTGAAAAATACGTAACGACTGTAAAAAGCACCGTAGAAGACGCGAACGATCTTCTCGAAAATATAGGGTGCTATTACTACATGCGAAAAAAAGCCCCAGTTTTATCGGAAGATGGATTTGACCTAATCAGGGATATGTCTAGCAAGGAAAAACTGACAATATCTAAATGTATGGAATTCCTGCGCCAAGAAATAAACAAAACGACGAACGCACAGGACATCGAGCTTTACAACAGGCGACTATCAAAGCTGATTAATGATGGCGGACCAACTGATTTAGAGAATCTTTAACAATAAAGATCTCCGAAAAAGCGGTTAAATAGACGGATTTATTTCATGACGGGAGCCTACCGATGCCTTATTCCGAACTGAAAAATGCAATTCAGCGTGCCGGCTTCACCATTAGCGAATTCTCGGACCAGCGAGTATTTTTCGGCTGCTGGTCACTCACTGTCGAAGGTTATGGACAAAGCTACTTGATCGTCAACGAAGGACGTGAGGGTTGGATGATGTTCTATCTTAAGGAATCAGGTGGGGCATTTATTGAGCTGGATAAAAAAGAATCTGCCTTGATGGACGACATTGACAGGGCGACCCAATGCCTTATCTGGCTTTCCGGCTCCCGCCTACCTCAGGAGTCCAAGGTCCGAAATTATTACGTAATTGCCGAAAAGGATCTTGTACCGGAGCTCCCCCATAGTTCTGAGTGGCCAAAGTTGATCGGGTATTGTTACGCCGATGACTATTTTCTTTTTTTTGAAGGCAAGGGACATGGACTGGGTGGATCTGCTGTCCCAGCTCACAAGGCCAATAATGCTGAATGGTTGAAACTTTTCTCTGCGTTAAATGCAGAGTGGTTCTTAGAGTTACTGGAAACTTCCCGGTTCGCGTCGGAAGAAGCATTTACCCTGGCACTGACCGCCAAAATTGGCTTAAAAAAAAGGGGACGGATTTATTTTTAGGAAAGAAAATAAATCCGTCCCCTTTTCGCCCGAACAAAAACGCCAACAGGGCCTGCTACTCAGTGAGTACCAGTACGACGAACAAGGTCGTCTGCAAGCACACAGCGTCAGCCAAAAAGATAGAAACCTGCTCCACCGCCGCTACGCCTATGACGCCAACGGCAACCTCGCCGGCATCGACGACAGCCGCAAAGGCAATCGCAGCTACCACTACGACCCGCTCGACCGCCTGATCAACGTCCGTGGCAGCACCCCGGAAAGCTTCGCCCACGACCCTGCGGGCAACTTGCTGGGCCAAGGCGACCAACCCAGCGCAAACCTGGCCAACGTCAAAGGCAACCGCCTGCTGATACAGGGCGACCGCCACTACGACTACGACGCCTACGGCAACCTGACCCGCGAACGTCGCGGCATCGGGCAGAAACTCGTCACCGAATACCGTTATGACTGCCAGCACCGTTTGATTGGTGCCAGTCTGCCGGGGGGCAGCGTTGCTTCCTATAAGTACGACGCCTTCGGCCGGCGTATTGAGAAAACCGTCGACGGCAGCACCACTGAATTCCTGTGGCAAGGCGAACGCCTGATCGCCGAAAGCGCAGACAACCGCTATCGCACTTACATCTATGAACCGGGCAGCTTCCGTCCGCTAGCAATGCTGGATGGCGAAGGTCCACTGAAGGCGACGCCGTTTTACTATCAGCTCGATCATCTGGGTACGCCGCAAGAACTCACGGACTACAGTGGCGAGATCATGTGGTCGGCCAAGTACCGCGCTTATGGCAACCTCGTCGCAATCGATGTTGCCGAAATCGACAACCCGCTGCGGTTTCAGGGGCAGTACTTCGACGCGGAGACAGGCTTACACTACAACCGGCATCGCTACTACAATCCGGGGACCGGGCGGTATCTGACGTCGGATCCGATCAAGCTTGCGGGTGGGTTGAACAACTACCAGTATGTGCCTAACCCTACGGGGTGGGTGGATCCGTTGGGGTTGAGTGGATGCCCAGATGCTGCCTCCAACTCATCAAGCGAGGTGAAAAGCCCAGCGACCAGAGCGACAGTAAATGAAGGTGCTCCTAACTCCCCTGAGGCACGGGAAAACTCGGCCCACAACGTGGCACTTTTTGAGAGACAGCGTGCTGGGTATGCTGCACAAGAAATAAAAGCCGCGGAACCGATAGGCAGCGCTTTAAAAGAAGATCCAATGCATAGAGCTCCTAGCTATGTCGTTGATCAGATTCCTGACAGAGGAAGAGTATTCCCGCTCAAGGGAGGGGATGGCACAAGCAATACGCTTACTCAACTCGAAGGGACAATGAGCGATAAACGCGGAGTCTTCGAATGGATTGTGAACTCGAAATTGCAATTAACACACCAGAGATTCATACCAGAGGGCAGAATTACTGGCACACCAAACCAAATACCATCGAGAATGCCAAAGTAGGCAACGTATGAAAGACTTATTACTTGACGGCTCCTACGTATATGCACACGCACCCTGGCTAAACTGGAGTGAGCTTCTTTATGGACTGGAACACAGCTTCATAAACGAAAAGGGTGTATCTGAATTCGCTTGCGAGGGTTTAACTGAAAAATCTTCACAAGAGGCCATTAGCCTTGCGTCTTTATTACCGCAAGAAAGCTACTTGACACTCGATTTACTCCGCGGACTTGCTACCAACGAACCAGCTATTGAAACAGACAAAGCAAAACCATGGATTTTTTTACTGCTTTCATTTTTGTTTGATAATAAAGATAGCTACAGCGACCCATTAAATATAGTGGAGCAGATATATTCAGACTTCGATTACCCAGAGGAACTTTCACCTCTAATTAGATACATGCCGGCATCAGAAGGCATCGAAGGATCTGAGGATCAGCTATTCAAAAACTGGGAAAAAGTTTTATCAGATTACAATAGTTTTTTTAGCAATCAAAATAGAAAGCCTTTGTAGAAAGTGACTCCACTCTGTTTTCTGGAGTTGTAAAAAACGTGTAAAAATAAAAAAAAGGGGACGGATTTATTTTCACGAAAGAAAATAAATCCGTCCCCTTTTCGCATTACTACCATAAAGAAATATGGACACTCGACTTACTAGATAATATTATGAATTTCGACAACACTGCTGTTCGCGTTCCACTGGGGACTAAATAGATGAAGGTGACGATACTCCACATCATTGAGCCCACGACATTCGGAACAGTCGTAGAGTTTTCCACAACTTACGGAGTTGGCAGATCGCTCTTTTCTAGTGTAGAAATACAAGAAAACCAAACATATGATGTAGAAATTGACATCGATGATGATTTCATTTGGAGTGAAAACATCCCCCTATCAAGTGATTGTGCGCCATCAATTCACTTCAACTCCGGAGGTCTACACATAACGGCCGAATTAATATCTAATGAAGAAGATGGTTGTGGCGCACTGAAGCTAGGCGACGCCATCATACTAATCTCATTGAATAAAACAAATCAGTCTCTACCTGTATTTGTAGACATTCTCGCTCAATCAAGCTCCTTGCACCCAACCAACATTTAAAAAATAAATCAGAAAAAACACTAAGATGATGGATTTAGTTTCGTGAGAGAAAATTAATCCGTCCCCTTTTCGCCTTGAGCCTGGGAATAAAGGCGACCAGGTTGCTCACTTTAATCTACGACCGATTGAAAACACCAGAAGGGGTAAAATCCCAGGTGCAAAAGATCACTTCTACTTCAAGGAGTAATTATGGAATTCTGGAATGATATTGACGGCAGCACTTTTTTTAACCAGATTTTCACGACACCCATAGCGATCGGAACCATTGAGCTTTTTGCTTTAAATATTGATAACAGCAGACCAATGATAATAATGGAATTTGATATAGAAGAACTCCCTGACGCACCTCCTACAAAATGGAAAAAGACCCACTTCAACACATGTCGAATCGGATTAAACTGTGGCGATATCAAAAACGCCCTGATCAAAAATATACCTACAACAGAAAAATTAAATATAACAATTACAAAAAAAGAAAACACATTCACAATCCAAGCATCAAACAAAAACTCAATGATCGAGCTCACAACAAAATCCCCTTTACTTTGCGGCCCCTCGGTATACCTGAACGATAAAGACTCCGGTGCTATTCAGGAGTAAAAAATACAACATCCAAGTGGCAACACATGATAATCAAAAGCATAAAATGGATTTCAAAAGACAACAAAGGGGACAGATTTATTTTTACGCTTTTCATGCAAGAAAATAAATCCGTCCCCTTTTCACTGTTTCACTGCTTTTCATTCCGTCCCTTTTCATTCCCCCACTCCCCCAGATAACCTCCCCCAGCCGCTGCAACCTCAGCGACCGGTTTTGACAGACCGAACACGATCAAGGCATGCAAATGCCGCTTTGCGGCTCCGTCCCTACAGGAGCTTCACCATGAAAAAATGTCCACCCGATTCCGTCGACCCAATCGATCTCAGCCAAGCCACCCAACGCACCATCAGCGCCCACCTCCGAGATCCGAACACCCCCGACCCCATCAGCCACGTCCTCACCACCGACCTGGCCTGCAAACTCGAAGGCTCACACCGCAGCCTCGCGCTATCAATCCAGCAGCTGGCGGTAGTGGGTGAATTGTTGGTGAACCGTGCGCTGGACAATCTCGACCCTCCTGGCGACGCCTCCGAAGCCCCACAAAGCACCCAATCTTGAGAGAAGGAGGTCACCCATGGCTCGATACATGCCCATCACCGGCATCGACTGCCTGATCCCTTCCCTGCTGATTGATACGGAAGCGCCTCTCGATGTGTTGCACGACACAGCCGCCTACCGAATCCGCAGTGTCACCCAACTGGTGGAAACTCTATCCTTGGGTGATTCGCTCAAAGCCGACAACGCGCTACTTCAGGACTTAGCCCGGGTAATTGCAATTCCACTGCGCGACGGCTGCGATTTGCTGGACGTTATTGGCCGACGCTTACAAAAACACACCGCATAAAAAAACGGGCGATCATACGATCGCCCGTTTTATATATATTCATTGCCAACACTTCAAAGGAAGGTGTCCGCCCAGTGCGATGGCCTCGGCATTCCATGCACTGGTAAAGAGCCGTGACACTGGGCGAACGGGGGCATTTTAATAGAAGTTTTCGAATATGTCCGCTTAGCGAACATGAAATCTTCAAACACAATGTTTAACAAAATGTCGGTTGCAATACTATTTAAACCGCCACCAAAACTCACCACCTAGAACATTAAAACTGATTGTTCTTGTACAAAAAACTTATACAAGAACAATCATTTTATAGAGTCAATACTCAGCTTTTAGGGGCGTGAGTATGCACTTGCAGGATGTCTGTGTAGGTGACGACAACGGTTTGACCGACTTTCAGGTCTTTGAGTTTGGCTTGAACTTCCGGTCTTACGATGTCAACCGTTTTGGATTTACCCTTCGGACCTTCGAAGGTCACCTGGTTTTTCTTCAGGTCGATGTGGGTGATTTTCAGCTGAACTTCAACCTGGCGGTAAGCTTCACCAGCCGGTTTGGCGGAACCTGGCGCTGCGCGAACGTCGCCCGTGCGTTCGGCGGAACCTGGCAGGGCCTTCGAGACGTCGGTATCGAGGTAGGCCGCTTCGGCGTGAACGACTTTGATATCGACTTGATCGCCGGCTTTCAAGTTGCCAAGGTTTTTCGCCTTGTCGGTCAGTTGTACAGAAACTTCTTTACCTTCAGGCCCTTTGAGCACGACTTGATGGTTTGCGGCGTCGACCGAGACGACGGTGGCGGTGGTCTGATCCTCTAACACGACGCCAGCCAGCGGGATATCGGCAGCCATGGCGCCGAGGCTGACAGCGGACAGCAAGGTAGCGAGGGTGATGGCTTTGGTCAGTGCATGGAGTTTCATAGGCGATACATTCCTTGGTAATAAAGGGCAGCAGACCGCTCTGGCACAGGCGTCAGCGCGATGTGTGCAAATGAGCATAGACGCTCTTCAAAGAGTTTTTGCAGTTTCTTGCCCAGTGGGCTCGTTGTGGTCGGTGCTTTTTCCACTTTCCTTGCGCCAAGTCAGCCAAGTGTCTTGTAAGGCATCACTTTCTCGTTCGTTGGGGCCGCCTCAGGCTTCAGGATCATCGACTTCCTGGGCGACGTTCACGGCCGGCGAGTCTTTGTGCGATTGCTCGGCCCTGGCCTTCAAGTCTTGCCACTGCTGGAGGTCGATGGCGCCCTGCCCCAGCAAGTCGTCGGCCACCCGCAGCAGTTCGGCGTAATGGGCGTCGGGGGATTGTTGCCAGTAGGCTTTGTCGTCGAACAGGCGCTGCCATGAGGCAAGGTCTGGCGGTTTGAGGTCGTCGCTCATGGTGGGCTCCAGTGAACGGGCTTGTTAACGTAGGAGGACGTCGATCAGCCGAGAGTTCCGCCTCAATAACCGGTCATTTCCAGATAGCCCTGCCCGGCATGGCTGCCGCTCAGTTGCACCGGCCCCTCCCAGTAAGGAATACGCAAATCCATCCATGCGTTGGGGTTGAGGGCGTTGAGGGTGATATCGAGGTGCTTGCCGGGGATTTTGATCGACCAGCGCACGGGCATCGTACGGCCAGCAACTTTGGCGGTGTCTTGCGGTGTGAGGCGGATGTCGTCGGCGTGCAGTTGCTGAGTCTGCCCCTCGGCGTCGATCCAGGTGCCGGTGAGGTAAGGCGCGCCGTTCTTGTTGCGCATGCGGTAGAGCATCACCTGCTCGCCGCTGTCGAGGTGCAGGGAAAACCAGTCCCAACCGGTCTGGTTGGCAGTCAGTGGCTGGCTGCTCCATTCGCGGTCGAGCCAGGCCGGGCCGCTGACTTGGTAGGTTTTACCGTCGATGTCCAGCGAGCCACTGGCCTGAAAAAACGGCTGGCTGTAGTAATACGACGCCTGGCCCTGTTCGGACTTCTGGCTGAAACCTTTATCGCCCTGCAGCACCAGCGGCCGCGTGGATGTCAGCCGAAGCTGGTAACCGAAAGCCTTGTCCCGCGCACTGAGTTGAAGATCCGCTAAAGGATCAGACCCCTGACTGCTGAAACGCCAGTCATCGATCCACGCATTGAACGGCGCCACGCTCACGCCCGCCTGACCGACGCCGCCACGGGCGTAGCGTTCGGCCGCGTGATGCACCGTCGCCGAGGTCACGGCCGCGTGCCCCAGCCAGATCGTCTGGTTAGCCCAGCCAGCCACTTCGGGCGCTGCTTTCAAGGCGCTGCGAAAGAGCGTCCATTGCACGCCGAATTCACGGCCCTGCGCGTCCTTGAGGTTGGCGGTGACGTACCACCACTCGATGCGATAACCGTCATGGGGCCCGTGATCCGCCGGGAAGCTGAACACACGACCGGGCACCACCGGAGTAAACGTTGCCGCCTCGCCCCCAAGACCGGCGAAGCCTTTCTCGACAGGTGTGGAGTTGTCGCAGCCACTCAACAGAATGACCAGCAGCAAGCCGAGCTTAATCCTCATGAGCAAACGTCCTCAGCAGGTCCGCCGGTTGCGTGCGATACAGCGAATACAATGGCCACGCCGAGGCCAGTAACGTCGCGAACAGCGCCAGCCCCATCAACTGCAACAGTTGCATCGGAAATACCCGCAATGGCAGGCGCCAGCCGAACGCCTGGACGTTAATCACCGCATCCAGGCACCACGCCAGCGCGATCCCCAGCGGCAACGCCAGCACCAACGTCAACACTGCCAGCAGCCAGGTTTGCCCGAGGTTGAGCAGCATCAATTGCCGACGCGTCACGCCCAGCGCCCACAGCGGCGCCAACTGCCCGAGGCGGCTTTGGCTTTGGGTCAGCAGGCTGATGAACAACGCCACGCCCGCCACACACAGGGTCAGGCTGTTGAGCGCGGCCGTGGCGGCGAAAGTGCGTTCGAACACTTGCGTCGACCAGCCCTTGAGCCGCGCCTGATCGACGATGCGGTTGTCGTCGAGCGCGAAACGCGCCTGCAACGCGCTGACAAACGCCGGGATCAATGCCGGCTCGATGCGCAGATTAAATCGGTTGGGCGCCTGCTGTGGCCAGCCGTGCAGCAGATGGTTGACGTTAACCAGCAAGTGGCCCTTGGGGTTGCCGTAATCGGCGTAGATCCCGACGATGCGCGGCGACCACGGGCCGCCTGGGGTGGGAATCGTCAGGTGATCACCGAGACGTACCTTCAGGCGTCGGGCCAATTGCTCGCTGAGCATCAGCGCGTCGTCCTTCGCCAGTCGATCCCACGGGTTGTCACCCAAGGACTCCAGCAGCGGCCAATGCTGGCGATAGGTCGGGTGATCGATCACGCCAAAAATATCCGCCGGCCAGCCCTGCAACTGGATCGACACCTGCCAGCTGGGCAGCACCGCCGAGAGTTGCGGTTGCTGTTTGAGCCAGGTGTTCAGCTCGCGGGACTGCGCCGGGGTTTGCGGATTGACGTAGAGCTCGGCGGTCAGGCGTTGTTCGAGCCAGTTGCTGAATGTCTCGCGGAAACCGGCGGTCATGCTGCCGGCGCCGATGTTGGCCGCCAACGCCAACAGCAACGCCATCAAGGCCAGGCTCAGGGCCGGCAGTTGCTGACGGCAATCGGCGATAAACCATTGGCCGAGCACCGAATGGCTGCGCTGCAAAACCAGGTGGAGCACGGCATTGAGCAACACCGGCAGCGCCAGTGCGGCACCGAGCAACAGCGCCGCCATCAGCACAAATCCGCTGGCCAGGCTGTCGCCCCAGATCAAAGTGCTAAGCGCAATCACCGCCGCCGTCGCCGCCACCCAACCCTGGCGCCGCAACCAGCGTGCGTGGGCCTGATGCCAGGCTTGTGGATCGGCCAATGCCAGCAACGGCAAACGCGCCGCCCGCAGCAGGCTGTTGGCACCGGCCAGCAATGCACCGAGCAGACTCAGGCCGATACCGCTGAGCCACCACCACGAGCTGAGGCTCAACTGCCCCGCCACTTCAGCGCCATACAAGCCGCGCAGGCTGGCGGCGACATCCGGCAACAGCACGCTGGCCAACAGGTAGCCGCTGACCACACCGGCGAGGCCACCCACCAGCGCCAAACCGCCAAGTTCAACCGCCAGACAGGTGATGAGCATGCGCGCGCTGACGCCACAGGCGCGCAGGGTCCTGAGCAGGCCTCGGCGTTGTTCCAGTGCCAGGCCAATGGCTGCATGGACGATGAACAGGCCGACCACGAACGACAGAAAGCCCAAGGCATCGAGGTTCAGGTGAAAGCTCTCGGTCAGGCGCGCGAGATTGTTCTCCTCACCGCTTGTCTTGAGCTGGAGTTGATCCTTGAACGCGTCGGGTAACGCAGCGCTGAAATCCTTCGGCAACAGCAAGCGCGACAGTTGATCCGGCAGACCGAGAATCTGCTGGGCGAAGCCGATGTCCACCAGCAACACACCGGGGGCCATGTCGGTTTTTGCGTGCAGCGGTGGCAGAGGCTCACCGCTCGAACTCAGCGGACGCTCACCTTCCTGCAAGCCCAGGGTTTGCAGGGTCTGCGGCGAGATCCAGGTGCTGCCCGGCGCACTGAAAAACTCAACAACCTGCTCAATCGGCAACGCCTGCCCCGCCACGGATGAGCCGGCCGGCAGCGACACCGGTTCAATACCCATCAACTGCAAGCGCTGCTCTTCATGGCCCTTGAGCGTCACCCGTCCTTGCAGCACCGGCGACACCGGCCACCCGGCACGGCGCAAGTCGACAAACAACGCCTGAGAAAACGTCCCGCCACCGGGCGCGCTGAGGCAGGCTTGTGGTTCGCCGCCGATCAATTGACTGGCCCGTGCGTAGCTTTCCCGCGCCTGACTGTTCAACGCCTGCACGCCCGTGAGCAAACTGGTGGCGAGCCACAACCCCGTCAGCACGCTGAAAAATTGCACTGGGTGCTGCCGCCAATGGCTCAGCAGTGCCCGTAACGTCTCGCGAAAAACCCGCACCTCAGCGCTCGTCCGCGCCAACCAGGCGGCCACCGTGCAACACCACTTTTTCCGCCAGCCGCGCAGCCACCCGTGGGCTGTGCGTGACCATCAATAACGTGGTGGACGTGTCGTCGAGCAATTCCAGGAGCAGCTTCAACACTTCGTCGCTGGTGGCTTCGTCGAGGCTGCCGGTGGGTTCGTCGGCCAGCAGCAATTTCGGCTGCGAAGCCAATGCGCGGCCCAGTGCGACGCGCTGCTGTTGGCCGCCGGACAGTTGCTCGGGATAGCGTCGCAGCACATCGCTCAGCCCCAGGCGTTGCACCAGATGCGCCTGCCAGCGCGGGTCATGCCGCCCTGCCAGCCGCGCCTGAAACGCCAGGTTGTCCTCGACCCGCAGGCTGCCGATCAGGTTGAATTGCTGGAACACCAGGCCGATTTCGGTACGCCGCCAGTGGGCCAGTTGCCCTTCGCTCATCTGCTCCAGCCGATGCTCACCGCTGCGGATGCTGCCCCGGTCGACCTTGTCCAGCCCGGCAATCAGGTGCAGCAACGTGCTTTTGCCGCTGCCTGACTCGCCCATCAACGCCAGGCTACTGCCGGGTTTTAGGATCAGGTCGACGCCTTGCAGCACCGGTAGCAGGCCTTGCGGGGTGGCGTAGCTTTTGAAGACGCCTTGGACCTGAAGCATGGGCAATTCCGTGAAGAAGCGTGAGGCAAGGATAGTGTATCGGACGCGGTGGGCTCAGCCTTCAGATCACGGGTGAATGGGCGACGCCATCGCGAGCAGGCTCACTCCCACAGGGGGGGGTGTGTACACCGCAAATCCAATCTGGGAGCGAGCCTGCTCGCGAAAAGGCCCGCCCAGACAACAACAAAATTTACTGCCCCACCGCCACACTCGTCGGCGTCTGAGACGGCGTCACAATGCTCTCCAAATCAATATGCTTCCACTCCGGCTTCGCCCCCAGCCGCGCATTGAACCGATAATTGAACGTAAACTCATCAGCCGTCGACACACTCAACGGTTTTCCGTAAAGCGCCTCAACCCCCGCCAGGTCATACCCCATCAACTGCAACAACGTCGGGAAGATGTTGTAGTGGCTGGAGCGATCTTTGTTCGCGGCCAATTGCGCGGACCAGTCCAAAGTCTTCAACCCGCTGCCCTGAATCACCACCAGCGGCACCAATCCCTCTTCTTCCACCGGGTCACCGCCGCAATGGGTATTGAGCCCGGGATTGCCCCGTTCATGAAGGTCTTGCCCGTGGTCCGAGGTGTAGATCAACAGCGCATTGCTCAAATCAGCCTGGGCGAACACCCGTGAGAAAAACTCCCCGACGTTCCACAGCAAGGTGTTCTTGTAGGCATTGCGGTACAACACCCAGTCATCCGGCTGACCGTTAAACCCGTCACGCTTTCCGGTATCGGCCACTTCGACAAACTGCCCGCGCGGCAAGGTCGGACGGTACGCCATGAACCCGTCCGGGTATTTATCGTGAACCGGAAAATGCGCGCCGACCTTGTTGATCACCACCAATTCCGGCTTGCCGTCATTGAGCAGGTCAACCAGTTTGGCCGCCGCCGCCATGTCGCGATCACGCACGCTGGTCTGGTCGAATTGCACGAACTCGTCGATGTCCTTTTTCTCGGCATCGTTCATCAGGTTCTGCAGGTTGCCGCCGGTGCGCTGAGCATCGATGTAAACGGTGCGCAGACCGGCCTTCCTGGCGTACTGCCAGATCGACGGCATCGTCGTGTTGATGCGCATGTAGTCGGCACGGGTACCGCCGTAGCGCAACGTGACGTTGGTGTCGGCGCTGCAATTGGCAATCGAGGCGGCATACCCGTAGTTGAAAATATCGACACCCGGGCGCGGTTCCTTGAGGTTGCTGTGCACACCGAACGGCGCGTTGATGTCCAGGTAGTTGCCGGAAATGCTCTCGTCGATGATCAACACGATGTCGTGGCCCACCGGTACGTCGTTACGCGCCAGGCTCACCGGCTCACGCGGGCCGACAGTGTTGTGCAGGGCTTCATAGGTAAACAGGTTCAGGTAGGCCAGCGGCGTGTACATGATCGGCAAGCCCCGGGCGCCCTCGCCGGCCCGCACGAACAACACCGCACTCAGCAGCAGCACCCCAAGCACCGGCGCCGCCACCAGCAACGCACCGGGCAGTGGCATGCGCCGACGCGGTTTGAGGCCGATGCCGAACAACAGCAGCATGCCGCCGAGCAGGCCACTGATGATTGCATCACGGTACTGGTAGATCGCTTCCTGGATGAAGCCGCCCGAATACACCAGCGACACGAAGCTGCTGTAGGTCAGGTAATCAGCCGTGACCCGCGTATAGACATCGAAAAACACCGCCGACACGAACATCACCAGGGCGAACAGATGGCGGACCAGCGTCTGCCGGATGTACGCCGTCATAAACAGCGCCACCGTCAGCGCGATAAACATGCCGCCGAAAAGAAGCACCGGAAAACCGATGCCCATCGCACTTAAACGTTCGAGGTAATAGTCGTAGTTCTTAAGTAAATAGAGAACTAACAGTACTTCTTTGAGATATCGAATCATTCTCTTTAGGTACTCATGAAGGGCTTTTGGCCAATAGATTGTCGGCCATTTTTTGACACTAGCACCGGGCCATCAAAGCGCAAGAATTGTCGGACTTTTACACAAAGCGTCAAAAAAACGTTGACTCAAATCTGACACACTTGTGGGGAAAATTCCCCGGACTTTCAAGGCACTAGACCGTCCATCGTTTTCTTCAGGTCCTTAAAAACCCCTCAAAACCGCGACAAATCCAGCACCGACAAGCACTTGATGGCATTTGGCCCCCAAAATGGGGGTTTGGCTACCACAAGAGAATGTCATTTTGCTGACACGCTTTCCCAACGCTGGGCTATACCCCTTTTGACAGTCTTATTTTCGTTATCTCAACCGTCTTACGAGGCACGCCAATATGGACGTGAGCGTATTTGGTACGGGCTATGTTGGCCTGATACAAGCAGCGGCACTGGCCGATGTCGGACATCGCGTCCTGTGTGTCGACATTGATCCAAATAAAATAAAACAACTGCAACAAGCAGTGCCACCGATCAGCGAACCTGGGCTTTCCAGCACGCTGGAAGAGAACATCAAGGCCGGTCGGCTGCTGTTTACCACCCAGGCCAGCGATGCGGTCGAACACGCCGAGCTGATTTTCATCGCCGTGGGCACGCCCGCCGATGAAGACGGTTCCGCTGACCTCAGCCATGTGCTGAGTGTCGCCCGCCAGATCGCCAACCATATGGAGGCCGATCGCACCTTCATCATCAAGTCCACCGTACCGGTCGGTACCGCGGACCAGGTGGCTGCCGCCGCCAACGAAGAACTCAAGCGCCGTGGCAAGAGCGCGCTGAATGTGCGGGTGGTGTCCAACCCGGAGTTTCTCAAGGAAGGCAGTGCCCTGGCCGATTGCATGCGCCCGGACCGGATCATCGTCGGCACGCTCGACGATGAAGCCCGCAGCCAGATGAGCGAACTCTACGCGCCGTTCTGCCGCAACCATGAAAAGCTCATGTTCATGGACAACCGCAGCGCCGAGCTGACCAAGTACGCCGCCAACGCCATGCTCGCCACGCGCATCAGTTTCATGAATGAACTGGCCAACCTCACCGAACTGCTGGGGGCTGACATCGAAGCGGTGCGCCGGGGCATCGGTTCCGACCCGCGCATCGGTTACCACTTTATCTACCCAGGCTGCGGCTTCGGTGGCTCGTGCTTCCCCAAAGACCTGCGCGCCCTGCTGCACACCGCCGAACAAAATGGCATGCCGCTGCGCCTGTTGCGCAGTGTCACCGACGTCAACGACACCCAGCGCCACATTCTCTTCGGCAAGCTCAAGGCACAATTCCCGAATGGACTGGCCGGCAAATCCATCGCGATCTGGGGCCTGGCGTTCAAACCCAACACCGATGACATGCGCGAAGCGCCCAGCCGTTACCTGATGGAAGCCCTGTGGGCCGAAGGCGCGACGGTACAGGCCTATGATCCGGAAGCCATGTCCGAATGCCGGCGTCTCTACGGTTATCGCAAAGACCTGCATTTATGCGCCACCCGCGACGACACCCTGGAAGATGCGGATGCGCTGGTGATCTGCACCGAGTGGAAGAACTTCCGCGTGGTCGACTTCGACCTGCTGGCGAGCAAATTGCGTTCGCGGGTGATCGTCGACGGTCGCAACCTGTACAACCCGGAGCACGTCGCTGCCGCCGGCTTGCACTACAGCGGTATCGGTTTGCGACACATTGCACCCGAGGCGCCGCGCCCATGAAGATCCTCGTCACCGGAGCGGCCGGTTTTATTGGTGCCCATTGCATGTTGCGGTTGTTGCGCGACGGGCACCAGGTGTTCGGCCTCGATAACTTCAACGATTACTACGACCCGCAACTCAAGCGCGATCGCGTCGATTGGGTGCAGGAGCAGGTCGGCCCTTTCCAGCTCGCAACGGTGGACCTGGCCGATACGTCGGCCATCGAAGCCCTGTTCGCCCGTGAAAAACCCGAGGTGGTGATCCACCTCGCCGCCCAGGCCGGGGTGCGTTACTCACTGGAGAATCCTCGGGCCTACCTCGACAGCAACTTGAGCGGTTTCCTCAACATTCTCGAAAGCTGCCGCCGGCACCCGGTTCAACACCTCATCTACGCCTCGTCCAGTTCGGTGTACGGCGCCAACCAGCACACGCCGTACTCCGTGCAGGACGGCGTCAATCACCCGCTCTCGCTGTATGCCGCGACCAAGAAAGCCAATGAACTGATGGCCCACAGCTACAGCCACCTGTTTGGCATTGCCTGCACCGGGCTGCGGTTTTTCACGGTATACGGTCCCTGGGGCCGGCCCGACATGTCGCCGATCCAGTTCGCCCGCGCCATCGCCGAGGGCCAGCCGCTGAAGCTGTTCAACTACGGCCAGCATCAGCGCGACTTCACTTACATCGACGACATCATCGAAAGCATCGCCCGTCTGATCGATCGCCCACCGCAGGCCAACGCTGAATGGGACCGCGAGCAACCGGACCCGGCCAGCAGCATGGCGCCGTGGCGCATTTACAACATTGGCGGCCAGCACCCGGTGGAACTCAAGGACTACCTGGCACTGCTGGAAAAACACCTTGGTCAACAGGCCATCGTCGAGTTGCTGCCCTTGCAGCCGGGCGACGTCCTCAATACCTGCGCCGACGCCAGTGACCTGGCGCGGGCTACCGGATTTCAGCCTTGTATCGAGCTGGATGAAGGACTCGGGCGTTTCATCGCCTGGTTCCGCGATTACTACCAACTGCCTATCGCCCACGCGCCGCTTGCGGCTGAACTTCAGCGGAGGACTCTATGACTGGACATGAAAAAGGTGTGCCCCTCAAACAAATGCGCAGGGACAAACGCCTCGATCCCGAGCACCGGATTCGCATGGATGCGGCTATTCACATGCAGGGGCGTGGCTGGATGACTGGCCGTGACGGCGGTCGACCCTGGACGTTGTCACGCACCAACCGGGTGGTCGCCTGCCTCGGTGCGTTGATGATCTTGGTGTTGATTTCGCCGGTACTGCTGGGCCTGGCGCTGGCGATCAAGTTCAGCAGCCCGGGGCCGGTGATGTTCGTGCAGAAACGCACCGGCTACCGCGGTCGCGCCTTCGGCATGTACAAATTCCGCACCATGGTGGCCAACGCCGAGGAGCTCAAAGAGTCCCTGCGACACTTGAACAAGCATGGCGCCGACGCCATCGACTTCAAGATCGACAAGGACCCGCGCATCACCGGCATCGGTGGATTCCTGCGGCGCAGTAGCTTGGATGAGCTGCCAAACCTGATCAATGTAGTGACCGGCGACATGCGCCTGGTGGGCCCACGGCCTACTTCGTTCAACGCCTACCGCTACAAGGATAACCACCTCGCACGCCTGAGCATCTACCCCGGCATGACCGGCCTGTGGCAGATCTCCGGGCGCAGCAATATCGACTTCGACCAGCGCGTTGAGTTGGATCTCAGCTATATCGCCGAGCAGAGCCTCTTGCTTGATCTGAAGATCCTGTTGAAAACCCCCTTCAAAGTATTCAGCGGCCACGGAGCGAGTTAAATGGACGGTTCATCAACCAAAAGCCTGAGTATCGCCAACCCGAGCGAGTCCAACCTGACTTCGACCGTGCTGGATCAAGATCTGCGGATCCTACTGCTGACCGCCGCCAACCCCGGCGCGGGCACCACCACCAGCGCGCTGGCACTGGCCAGTCAACTGGCCCAGATGAGCAGCGGCCAGGTGCTGCTGGTCGACGCCAGCCAGTCCTCGAACAACCTCACGCAGCAACTGGGGTTGACCAAGGAACGCGGCTTTCGCGACTTGATGTTCAACAACCAGAGCCCGCCGATGCTGCAGGACTGTGTGGTGAACGTCGCCAGCCTGCCCTTCGACATTTTGCCCAACGGCCGTTATGCCCGCGGCAATGAACACCTGACTGCCGAAAGCATGAGCCCGTTGCTCGATCAGCTCGGCAGCCAGTATCGCTTTGTGGTGATCGACGCCGACGCGGTGTATTCCGCCGCCGACACCCTGGTCATCAGCACGCAGGTGGACGGCGTGATCATGGTCGTGCGCGCGGAAGACACCCGCTGGGAAGTGGCACAAGCCGCGGTCCAGCGCCTGACCCAGGCCGGCGCAAAAATGGTCGGCAGCGTGTTCAACCGTCGCAAGTACTACATGCCGAAATGGCTGTACAAAAACCTGTAAGCAACCAGAAAAGGATGACGCCATGAACGCCAGAATGCTTGTCCTGCTGTTGCTGCCGCTTGCAGGTTGCACCAGCAATTCGACCGAAACCCAAATGCCAGTGCAGATCCTCACGGCCTCACCGGCCAACGCCCAGGCCACCGACATGCCCAAGGTCGAACAGACCTTGCGGCCACAGGACGTGTTGGACGTGATCTTCCACATCAGCACCAGCGGCTCGGACGCCTACCGCATCCAGTCCGGTGATCAGATCGGCCTGAACTTCACCGCCGCCAGCCAGCTCAACGGCAATCAACTGGTGTTGCCTGACGGCACCATCGAACTGCCAGGCGCCAACACCTCAGTGAAGATCGCCGGGCTGTCCAGCGAGCAGGCGCGTGAGGAAATCCAGCGGGCGTATCAGCGCAAACAGCTGTTCCAGCCCAACCGCAACCAGTTGACCGTGCAAGTGATCAGCCCGCTGAGCAACGAATCCAACCTCAAAAGTGCCCTGAACCACCCCGCTACCGGCATGAGCCGGGAGATCACTGTTGGCACCGACGGTTATGCCAGCTTCCCGGAAATCGGCGCCGTGCCACTGCAAGGCATGACCGTCAATCAACTGGAAACCTTCCTCAACAAACGCTACGCCGATCTGCCAGGACGGATGACCGTCGACGTACTGCTCAAGTCCACCGCCGGCAACGAAATCTATGTGCTGGGTGAAGTCGGCCAACCGGGCTCCTACCCGATTCGCCGGCCGGTCTCGGTGCTTGAAGCGCTGACGCTGGCACGCGGCAGCAATGCCAAGGCACGGCTCGATTCGGTGGTGATCATGCGCCGCAACGGCAATCAGGTTAAGGCCGTGCATTATGACGTGGAAAAAGCCCTGGCCGGCGATGCTTCGCAAATCGCCTACCTGCAACCGGACGACATGCTCTTCGTGCCCAAGACCAAACTGGCCAGCGCCGGTGAGCTTGCGCGGCAACTGGCAGACGTCGTGTTGTTCCAGGGTGTGGGCTTCAGCTTCGGCTACCGCGTCGACAACAAAGACAGCAATAACAACAACTGACTCTCAGGTGACCTGACATGAATCCAAAGGAAAACTACCTGCACGAGTTCTTCAGGATCTTCTTTGCCAACAAGCAGTTGGTGAAGCGGGTATTCCTGGTCTTTGCAGTGATCGCCCTGGTCTTGCCGCTGGTGCTCAAACAGAGCTTCGACATCACCGCGCAAGTCATCGTGCAGTCGAAAAAACTTTCCCAGGGTGACGCCACCACGTCACTGACCGTGGACAACGCCACCTTCATTCCACCCTCGCTGGCGGACATGGAAACCGAGAGCAATATCCTGCGCTCCCCGGCCCTGATCCGGCAGACCATCAGCGAGTTGCGCGACAAGGGCGAGTACACCCCGGCCCCCGGCGTGTTCAACACACTGGTGCTGCAACCGATCAAACGCTTCATCACCTCGCCACTGCGTGAGTACGTGATCAACCCGGTGAAAACCGCGTTGGGCATGGAAACCGATCCGGTGCGCGACACCACGCTGGATACGTTGACCCAGGAAGCCATCGACAAACTGAAGATTGAAACCCTGCCGGGGTCCAACGTGATCTCGATCATCTACAGCTTCGGTGATCCGCATCAAGGCACGCAGTTTGTCGCGGCCTTGCTGCAAAACTACCTGGCCAGCCGTCAGGACCTGCAATCGATCGACCTGCCACAAACCTTCTACGAAACCAAGAAGCACCAATATCAGGTGCGCCTTGATGGCCTGGAAGGCACCCGGCTGGCGTTGCTCGAAGGTGTCGGCTCGTCTGATCCGAAGGAAGAAATCACCTTCCGCCTCAACGCGATCAACACCGAGGAGCAAGCGCTCAACCTGTATCAGGACCGCCGCCTGCAAAGCCAACGCTGGCTCGACTACCTGAAAACCAGTCTGGCCGCCGCCAGCAATAACAAGCTCAACGACTACACCTTCCCCTACACCTTCACCACCACCGTGGACAACGTGGCGTTTGAAGATCGCGAGATCAAACAGATGGGTGAGGCACTGACCAACCAGGTCAGCCGCTACATGAACGACCTGGCCATCTTCCAGCCCAGCAGTGAGCCGATGTTGCTGACCCGCGAACAGATCACTCGCACCCGTCAGCAGTTTTTGAAAGTGGTGAGCAACCGGATTCAGGAACGCACCAACGACCTGGCGATTGTCAGCTCGGTGATCGACCAGAAGACCGCGCGCATTGCCGAGTTCAAGAACCGCATCCACCAGTTGCAGGAAACCCAGAGCAAACTGCGGCAGATGGACACCGAGATCGATGCCTTGCACAAAGCGTTCTCGACCTACGCCCAGCGCTTTGCCGAAAGCAGCACCGCCCGATCGCTGGACACCGACCTGTCCAACGCCCGTGTCCTGAGCCCACCGTATGAACCGACCGAAGCGGCGTTTCCCAAGCCGTTCCTGATCATCCCGTTCGGCTTGCTCACCGGTCTGCTGCTGGCGATTGCCCTGGTCTACGTGCGTGAGTTCTTCGATCACCGCTTCAAGGCGCCTGCGCAAATCACCCACGAATTGGGCTTACCGGTGCTGTTGGTGATCAACGATCAAAGCGTGGAGCCGATCAACCCACACAAGAACTGGTCCGTGCCACGCCTCGTGCATTGGGTGCGCAATTGAACGCGCCGCTCAACCCTGCCACCGCCCTGCCGATCATTCATTTGCTCAGCAGCGGTGGGTTCTATGGGGCTGAGCGGATGCTGCTCGACCACTGCCTGGCGACGCCGGGGCAGCACCAAGTGCTGTTTCTCGATGCGCCGCCCGCATTGATCGCCCGGTTTCGCGAGGCCGGGGTGGACTGCCGTGGTTGCGCCGGGCTGGGGGAGTTGCTCGCGCATTTACGTCAGCGCCGTGGGGAAAAACCGCTGATCAATACGCACAATTTCAAAGGCCTGTTGTTTGGCTGGGTCGGCGCGACGTTGTTGCGCTTGCCGCTGGTAATCACCCAGCACGGTTTCACTCCGCGCAGTCGCAAGCAGAAGTTCTACACCTGGCTGAGCCTGCAACTGTGCCGCACCGCCTCGGTGGATCGTGTGGTTTGCGTCGCCGAAAGCATCGCCACGCTGTGCCGTCAGGCCAGTGTGCGGGCCGATAAGTTGCAGGTGATTCCCAATGGCTTGCCCGCCGCTGCCACGCAGTGGTCACCCAACGTTGACCGTCAGCGTTGGCTGGCCGGATACGTCGGGCGCCTGAGCAGTGAAAAAGGCCCGGACCTGTTTCTCGATGCGCTGATCCCGTTGTGTCAGCAACACCCGCAACTGGACGCCGTGATGCTCGGCGACGGCCCGGAACGGGAAACGCTGCTGGGACGGATCAATGCCGCCGGTTTGCAAACGCGCATCACCTTGCCGGGTTATCAGACCGACATGGGGCGGTGGTGGCGCCAACTCGATGCGCTGGTGATCAGCTCGCGCACCGAAGGCACGCCAATGATTCTGCTCGAAGCGATGCAGGCCGGAGTGCCGGTGGTGGCGTTCGGCGTCGGCGGCATTCCCGATGTGCTGCAAGACCGGCACAACGGTTTGCTGGCAACGCCCGCCGACAGCGCCGCCCTCGCCCGCCAGATCGACACCTTGCTGATGGAACCGGCACTGGCGGCGCAATTGATCGACAACGCAAAACGTACCCAACTGGATCGTTACGACCTCAAGGCCCTGGCCGAACGCTGGTCGCAGCTTTATATCCGTACTGCACGGGAGGCACGCGCGTGATCTTTCCGCTCTCGATCGTCAGTCTGCTCGGCCTTGTCTGCCTCGGTTTGCTGGCCAGTCCTTATCCTTTTCTGGCGCCGGGGGCGGTGCTGGGTCTGGTCGGTGTTGCGTTGCTGTACCGCAAACCCACCTGGGGTCTGCTCGGCATCGCGGCGCTGGTGCCGTTCGAAGGGTTCTTCAAGGACAGTTCGCTGTCGGGCACCAAGTTCATCGGCGCGTCGCTGGCGGTGATCCTGATGCTGCAACTGGCCCTGCGGCAGATTCCGTCCGAGCGCCTGCGCAGTAATACCTGGCGCTACCTGATCTGGTTTCTGGTGCTGTACCTGCTCAGCCTGCTCAACACCGATGACATGGGCATGTCGTTGGGGCATCTGCGGGAGTTGAGTGTTGGCCTGATTCTGTTTGTGATCACTCTGATGATCGGGCGGGACTTGAATCTCGATCTGTTCGCCAAACTGGTCACTGCCAGCGTCACGATGACCTGCGTGCTGGCAATGTTCTCCAGCAAATATCAGGATCAGGGGCGCGCCGCCGGGTTGCTCGAAGACCCGAACGCCTTCGCCATGCTGATCGCCTTCGCCGTGCCGCTCGGCCTGTGGCTGGTGATCCGCAGCCCGAACCTGCTGCATCGTCTGTTCTGGGGCGGTTGCTGCCTGCTGTTGCTCGGTGGCATGACCAAGACCGAATCGCGCTCCGGGCTGGTGGTGTTGTTTCTCAGCCTGATCATCGGTGCCTGGCACTACCGCACCGAGTTGACGCGTATCCGCCCACGGCATCTGGGGTTTGCCATGCTCGCCGTGGTGATCGTGATTCCCCTGGCCATTTATGCAATGCCCGCCGGTTACATCGCCCGCATCCAGTCCCTGAGTATCTTGAGCGCAGGGGCCAAGAGTCAGGACGAATCCCTCGGCCGCCGTGCCTCATACATCGTGGTCGGCAGCGCGATGATCCGCGAGAACCCGCTGCTCGGCTCCGGCCCCGGCACCTTCCCGCTGCACTACGCCACCACCGGTTATGCCAAGGCGTTTTCGGCCAACCGCAAAATCGGCGACCTGTACCGCCGCGCCCACAACACCTACCTGGAAATCTTCAGTGAACTGGGGATTCCCGCCGGCCTGCTGTTCGTCGGCATGCTCGCCCTCGGCTTGTACAACCTGATCCGCGCCCGACGCATCTGGATGCAGCGAGCCAACCGCGAGCAAGCGGACTTGATGACGCACCTGGCGATGAGCTTTCTGTCGTTGACCCTGTTCCTGATGTTCCTCAGTGCGCCCAACCAGAAGTACGTGTGGATCATGCTCGCCCTGACCAGCGTACTGCGTGTGAAAGCCGAAGAAAGCCCGCCACGGGAGGCCAAGGCATGAGCCGAATCAGCATTGTGATTCCGATGTACAACGAAGCGCGTCACATCGCCCGCACCTTGCTGGCCGCGAAAAAAGCCGCCCACGCGGCCGGCCTCGATTGCGAGCTGATCGTGGTCGACAACGGCTCGCACGATGAAGGCCCGCAGATTGCCCGGCAATTCGGTGCGCAAGTCCTGGAGCAGCCGGGGATCCTGATCGGCGCCCTGCGCAATCGCGGAGTCGCCATCGCCACCGGTGAATGGCTCGCGTTCATCGACGCCGACGTCGAGATGCCCGAAGACTGGCTGACGCGACTGGTCGCTCTCGAAAGCAAGGGGCAGGCCGATGTGTTCGGCCTGGATTTGCACACCCCGGCCGCAGCCCCGTGGTACGCCACAGCCTGGCAGCGCCGCACATTGCGCCCTTCGTCCCAGGCATCTCGTCTGGTGGACTGGTTGCCCAGCTCCAACCTGCTGATGCGTCGCAGCTGGTTCGACAAGGTCGATGGCTTCAACGAAAGCCTGCGCACCGGCGAGGACAAGGACTTCACCCTGCGCCTGCACCAGGCCGGCGCGCGGATCCTCGCGGTCAATGAATGCGTGGCCCTGCATTGGGGTTACGAAATGAACTGGCGCGAGTGGATGGGCAAGGAAATGTGGCGCCAGAGCAGCCACGTGCAACTGCTCCGCACCCATGGCGCGAGCCTGCGGCTGCTGCGTTTTCCGCTGTTGTCGCTGGCCGCCTGGTTTCTCGATTTGCTGGCGATCTCTGCCCTGTGCGACGGCTTTCCGCATCACGCGGCGGTCATGTTGGCCATCACCACCGTGCCGGCGCTGATCATGAGCCTGCGCCAGAGCCGCAAACACCGCGACATCGGCCTGACCCTGCAACTCTGGGGCCTGCACTGGGTGCGCCTGCACCTGGCCGGGGCCGCGCTCGTTCTCAGCCTGTGTCATTGGAATGCCAGGAGGCCCGCCCGTGGCTGAATTCATTTTCTGGTTGTGCCTGCTGCTCCCGGTTTACGCCTACCTCGGTTATCCCTTGTTGCTGACGCTGTTGTCGCCGCTGTTCGCGGCGCGCCGTCATGGCGCGCCGGAACCGATGAACGTGAGCGTAGTGATTGCCGCGCACAACGAAGCGCGGCACATCGAACACAAGTTGCGCACCCTGCTCGCCCAGGATTACACGCCGGCCTCGCTGCAGATCATTTTGGCCAGCGACGGCTCGACCGATGACACGGTGGCCTGCGCACGCAATGTGATTGACCCGCGCATTACCGTGCTCGACCTGCCGCGCCAGGGCAAAGCCGCGACCCTGAATGCCGGCGTGGCGCTGAGCACCGGCGACATTCTGGTGTTCACCGACGCCGACAACCAATGGTCGCGCGACACCCTCGGCCATTTGCTCGCGCCGCTGAGCGATCCGCAGGTCGGCGCCTGTGCCGGGCACATGGTGATCCCCGTGACGGGCGGTGGCCTGAGCGTCGGCGACAGCCTGTATCGGCATTACGAAGGCTGGCTGCGCCGGGTCGAGAATCGCACCGGTTGCATGGTTTCCGCTGACGGCGCGTTGCTGGCCTTGCGTCGCGAGCTGTTCCAGAACGTGCCGGCGGAGGTCAACGACGACTTCTTCATCAGTACCTGCGCGCCGGTCGCCTTCAAACGCATCGTCTATGTGCCCGAGGCGCAAGTGATCGACCAGGGCGTCGATGAGGCCGACAAGCAATTCCGTCGCCGCCAGCGTGTCACCGTCGGCGGCCTGCAAAGCCTGGCGCAGCGCAGCGAGCTGCTCAATCCGCTCAAGCATGGCCTGTATTCGATTGCGTTGATCAGCCACAAGCTGATCCGGCGTCTGGCACCGATCCTGTTGTTGCCGTTGCTGCTGAGCAATTTCTGGCTGTGGGACGACCACGGTTTTTATCGCCTGAGCCTGATCGCGCAACTGATTGGTTATGCCATTGCCATCGCCGGCCTGCTGGATTCGCAACACCGCTTGCCCAAGCCCTTTCGCCTCGCCGCGTTCCTGCTGGTGACGCTGGCCGGTATGAGCATCGGCCTGTGGCAGTTCCTGCGCGGCCAACGGTACGCCCAGTGGAACCCCGAACAGAATCGTTGAAAGGATTGAGCCATGGCGATCAAACAATTACTAAAGCGCACCAGTGGTTGGCTCTACCTCAATTCGCCGGTCGGGCGTAGTCAGCTGCAAGGCGCCGGGGTAATCCTGATGTTGCACCGGGTGCTGGCCGACGATCAGGCCGCCGCCCTGCCCCACCGCAATGAATTGTGCGTCGGGCCCAAGGCGTTCGAGCACTTGCTGGCGTGGCTGAAAAAACACTTCGATTGCGTGCCGCTGATGGAGATTCTGCACCCGGGAAAAATCCGCTCGGACCGGCCGAAAATCACCCTGACCTTCGATGACGGCTGGCGTGACAACGCGGTGAATGCCTACCCGCTGCTGCAAAAATACCAGGTGCCGGCGAGCATTTTCCTCTCCACCGATTTCATCGGCAGCCGTCAGCGGTTCTGGTGGGAAAGCATCGGTGAAACCTTGTGGGGCAGCCACGGTGAACCCGCCCGAGTGCGCTTGATCGAGTCACTGCAACAGGCTGGCCGCCCCTTGCCGGTGCCGTTCACGGAACTGGATGAGGAACGCCGCAGCCTGGCGCTGCTGCATTTTCTGCAAAGCCTGAAAAGCCTGAGCCCGATGACGTTGAACCAACTGACCGATGCCTGCCCGGACGAGTCGTTGCCCCAGGCGCTGGACTGGCATCAGGTGCGTTCGCTGGAAGCTTCCGGGTTGGTGCGTTTCGGCCCGCACGGCGCCAGTCACGCGATCCTCACCGGCCTCGACGATCAACGCTTGCATGAAGAGCTGAGCCGCAGCCGCGTTGCCCTGCAACACGGTTGCAACCGGCCGTTGCCGGTCTATTGCTACCCCAACGGCGACAACGATGCGCGAGTGCGCGATCAGGTCGCCTTGCATGACTTCCCGTTTGCATTGGGCACCGGCACCGGGATTTATCGCGGCAGCGAAGACCCTTTGAACCTGCCGCGTTTCGGCGTCAGCCAACGCGTGGCGCGCAACCCACAACTGCTGTCATGGCGTTTGTATCGCGGGGCCCGCGCATGAGCCGTAGCCATTACCTCAAGCACCTCGCCCTGAGCATGGGCACCAAACTGGCGATGATTGCGCTGCGCTTGCTGCGCAACGTGTTGCTGGCGCGGATTCTCGGCCCCAGTGAACGCGGCTTGTTTGCCCTGCTCAGCACCCTGCCTGACCTGATCAGCGCCGCCACCAGCGGCGGGCTGAACTCGGCGGTCGGGTATCAAGCGGCCAAGCAGCGGCCGATGGGTTTGCTGCTAAGCCAAGTGTTGGTGTTCGGCTGTCTGCTGGCGGCAATGTTGACCTTGCTGGTGGTGGCGCTGGTGCGCGAATTCGGCAGCGAACTCGACATCACCACGCAACTGGGCCTGCTCGCCTGGCTGTTGTTGCTGGCGGTGCCGTTAACCGTGCTCAAAAGCGGGTTGCTGACACTGCACAACGCCTCGGGCGGCGTGGTCGCGTTCAACGCCTTGCGCCTGGTGGAATCCCTGGCGCCGCTGTTGCTGTTCCTCGCGCTGTTCTGGATGTGGAAAGAGTCGGCCCTCGAAGCGGCGCTGATCAGTTGGCTGGCGGGGATCAGCCTGGTGGTGCTGGCGGGCTGGGTCTGGCTCAAACGTGATCAACCGCTGAAGTTGCAATGGGACCGCGCCAGCCAGAACGAACTGCTGCGTTACAGCGCTCGCAGCCATCCGGACCTGTTGTTCCAGCAAGTGATCCTGCGTTCCGATTACCTGTTCATCGGCGCCCTGCTCGGCAGTACCGCGCTCGGTCATTACGCCATGGCCAGCGCCGCCGCCGAGTTGCTGCTGATCGTGCCGGAAGCGGTCACCACGCCGCTGATGAAACGCCTGCTGCAACAGGAAGAAGGCATCGACAAGGTCACGCCGCTGGCGCTGCGCCTGACCGCGACGGTGATGCTCGGCGCCTGCCTGACCATGGCGGTGATCGGTGAATGGCTGATCGTCACGCTGTTCGGCGCAGCGTATCAACCGGCGTATCCGGCGTTGCTGGCATTGCTGCCGGGCCTGCTCGGCCTGTGCTATGCAAGCATCCTGCGCCTCGATTTGCTGGGCAAAAACCGCCCCGGCACCATCTCACTGTTGATGGGCCTTGGCGCCCTGCTGAATCTGGCGCTGAACCTGATCATGATCCCGGCATACGGCATCGTCGGCGCGGCGGCCGCTTCGTCCATCGCTTATCTGGCGGTGACCATCGCGCTGCTGGTCATGTACTGCCGCTTGAGCGGCGTGCCGGTGTGGCAAACCCTGATCATCCTGCCCAGCGACGTGGCACCGATGCTGCTGATGCTGCAACGGAAATCGGCATGAGGTATTTCGCGCTGCTGGTGAGCCTGGGTCTTTCCCTCGACGCCTACGCCGGGCCGATGCGCTGGGCGGACATTCGCGACGGCAGCTTGTACCTGCAACCGGAGCGTCCCGACACGCTGACGGTGCGCTGGACTCCGGCGTGGCAAGCGGATGCCAACGAAGAACAGCTGTACCTGCTCGACGGCAAAGGCAAGCTTCAGGCTGAACGCAAGATTGCCGCCAGTGAATTGAGCGGCACCCAGAGCTGGCCGTTGGCGCCAAATGCGGCCAGCTATCAACTGGAGATTCCGGGTTACAGCTTTCGCCGCTACAAGGTTGAACACGACGACAGCACCGTGGCGCTGTTCGCCCCGGCCAAGGTGCATTTCAGCGCCGAAACCCATGACGGCGACGAGTTGTTTTTCAAGGTCGCGCCGGGTGAACACGCGGTGCTGGCCGGTAAGTTCCACGGCGGCGTCAGCGTCCTGCAAGCGCAACGGGTGGGCGACGGCAAACAGGTGTCGGTGGCGCTGAAACCTTATCGGGCCTATTGGCAGTTCGATCAGGTCGAGTTACCGGTCACCTCAAACGAACAAGTGTGGCGCCTGCGCCTGCAAGGCAGCGGCAAAGTCGCGTTCTGGCTCGACGGCACCGCCAACCTGTTCGCCCAGGACCCGCAGCAGCTCAAACCGTTGCGCGAAGACGCAGGTGATGTGCGCCTGACGCTGGGCAAAGACGTGCTCGGCCCGACGCCGAACCTCGGCATCGCCCTGCCCTACGTGATGCCGCCGCCCTCCAGTTATGCGGTGCTCGATGCGCTCAAGCCGCAAGCCGGCGCCTACTACACCTTTGTCGACGTCACCGCGAAAAAGCCGCAGTACGAAGATGCGTTCCGCCAGGTGTATCAGGACCGCTTCGGCATTTATCAAGACATCACGCTGTTGGCCGGCAGCCAGCGCCAGGCCGATTTGCGCGCCGACACCATGAGCAACACCGGCCTCGACGCCTGGCTCGCCTCGACCCGCGCCCTCGGTGGCAAGGGCACGCACTACATCGGTTTCGCTGACGAGCCGAATCTCAACTATTCGAGCTACGCCCAGTACCAAAGCATTTTCAATAGCATGGCCCGGCAAGTGCGCAGCAATCCGGCCAATGCCAAGGCCGGTGTGCGCATCGCCATGCCGGCCAGTTCACGACTGGTCAACGGTCCGTTCGCCGACAACGCCGCCGACAAGCGCGGCATCGATTGGGCCCGGCGTTTGCTGGCGGAATCGGGCGATAACGTCGATGCCCTCGCTTGGCACGAATGGATGATTCGCGACTTGCTGGCAACCCGGGTCTACCGTGACAGCGTGCGCCGCGCCGCCGATCTGGTTGGGCTCGATGGCAAGGGCCGACCACGCAAAGCCTTGTTGCTGGACCAGACCAACATGTCCAGCGGTTCCAGCCTGAGCCCCTACGATCAAGACACGCATTTCGCCTCGCTGTGGTGGGCATCTGTGGTCATCAACTCGTCCCAGGACGGTTTGCTGGAAATGCTCAACTGGTTCCAGGCCGCCGATGAACCGAACTACCCCAAGGGCATGTTGAAAGTCCTCGGCGACGATCACTTCGAATTGAAACCGGTGGGTTTTGCCCAGCAGTTCATTCAGCAGCACTGGCTCGCTAACGTGATGCAAATGGAAAACAACGCCTTCGAAGTCGACGTACTGGCGATGGCCGACGACGTCAAACGCAGCCTGTTGGGGGTCAACAAAGGCAAGCGTTTGCAGCAGGTGAGCCTGGCCGGCATCACCTGCCCGCTGCTCAAAGGCTCATTGCGTTACTTCGGCGCGGACAACCGCAGCCGCGACGCGCCTTTCACCTGCCAGAACGGGCGCGTCCGCTTCGATCTGCCAGGGGAAACCCTGTTCGCTCTGGGCTGGAGCGCCTCATGAACACCCTGAATTGGTTTTCCGCGCAGGCCCTTGCCGCGCGATGCATCACTCCCAACACGGCCAACGCCGTCAGGAGACATAACATGAGTGTTTTGCACAAACTCAGTGAACAGATCAAACAGAAAGGCCTGAGCGCCACGTTCAAAAAAGTCTGGAAGCATTACGTGTTTTTCCACGAAGAACTGTTGTGGATGGAACGCGACCTGGTCAGCCCGGTGCCGCCACACAAGCTGCGGCCGTACCTGCCACTGCGGGTGGAAACCATTACCGCGCAGAATGCCGTGGCGTTCACCCGCTACTTTGGTGACCGCGTAGCGACCATGGCCGAACTGGCCCGCGAGGGCTACACCGGGCACATGCACCTGGACGATAAAGGCGATGCAGTGGCGTTTATCTGGGGGGCCGCGCGCAACTATCACGACAAGCACTACTACGGTTGCTGGTTCCCGGTGAAGGAAGGCGAGTTCTTCGAATTCGGTGGCGAACTGACCCGCGCCTATTGGGGCACCACGCTCTCGGTGGACCTGCAACTGGAACTGTGGAAAGCCATGCAGGCCCAGGGCTGCAACAAGGTGGTGGATGTCTGCGAGTTCCACAACATTCCGGCCCTCAAGCTGCACATGCGCATGGGGTATCAGGAGCAAGGGCGGATCATGAATGTGTACAGCCTGTTCGGCTGGCGCTTCTTCCGCGAAACCCGTTACACAGGCTCGCGTCTGGATGCCTTGCGCAAACCGGCCCGTGAACCTGTCCCAGCCTCGGCGACCTGACCTTATGGCGGCACGATTGGAATGGCGCACGTCACTGTGCGCCGCTGACTTCCCGGCAGCGGCTTACGAAGCGCTGCGTCTGCGGGTGACGGACCACACGCCGTTCAACACGCTGGCCTGGATGGCCGCGTCTGAACAGGCTTTGACTGCCGGGCAGCACCTGCACGTGCTGCTGGGCTGGCAAGGCAATGAGTTGCAGTTGTGCCTGCCGCTGGTGGCGTCCGTCGAGCGGTTCGCCGGGTTGCCGTTTCGGGTGCTGCATCATTTGGGTTATCCCCTCGCCGACCGCCTCGCCTTGCTCACGAACCTGGACGCCGAGGATATGCGCAAGGCCTTGGTCGAGATTCGTCGACGGCTGCCCCATGCCTTGCTGCAACTCAATGAACTCCCGGAACCAGTTGGCGAGGAAAGCGTGCTGACGCAATGGATGACCCACAGCTCGACCGGCGAACGCCGACTCAGCTGCAGGGTGCCGGTGCACTTGATCAGCGAGGCCGACCATCAGGAAGTGTCCGGCGACCCGCGCTACAAACTGCGGCGTGCGCGTAAACGCATCGCCGCGTGTGGTGCTCAGGTTCGACGGATCACCCCGGACGCCTTGACCATGGGCCCGTTGCTGCAGGCCATCAGCGAAGTCGAAGCGGTGAGCTGGAAAGGTGACGAAGGCGTCGGGATTTTCTCTGACGAGCGTCATCGACAATGGATGGACCGCGCCTTCACCGCCCTCGCCGAACAGGGGCTGGTGCGGGTGGTGGTGCTGGAACTGGACGGCCGTTGCATCAGCTACCGTCTCGGGTTGCTGGAGCAAGGTCGGCTGTATGACTACAACCTGGCCTTCCTGCCGCAATACGCCGACCTGGGCAGCGGCCGGGTGCTGCTTGAAGAATGGATTCGCTGGGGGCTGGACGAGAACTGGCGCTGGATCGATGCCTCACGGGTCAGCCTGGAAAACTCCAGCCATCAACTGCACGAACGCATGACTGGACAGCTGGAGCACTGGCGCTGGAGTTTCTATTCCTGGCGCCCCAGCGGTCTCGCCTTGGGCCTGGCGTTGCGCTTCTGGCAGCGACTCAAACCGGCCTGGCAACAGTGGAAAGCCCGGCGTGCGGCAGCAGCGGTCAAACCCGCACCGGTTGCCGCGCCTGTCGCCAAAGCCGTCGAGCCGGCAAAAACCATCATGGAGAGCGAACATGCCTCGCCAAGTCATAGTCAACGCTGACGATTTCGGCCTCAGTGCCTGCGAAAACGCGGTGATCCTCGGGGCCTTTCAGGCCGGGGTCATCAGTTCCGCCACGGCCATGGCCAACATGCCGGCCTTCGAAGCGGCGTGTGTGATGGCACGGCACCCGATGCTCGAAGGGCGGATCGGGCTGCACTTCAACCTCACGTACGGGCGGCCCCTGAGCCGGTCGATTCTGGGTCGCCGGACGTTCTGCGACAGCGCCGGCGTGTTCGACCTCAACCTGCCCCGCCACCGTCTGTGGCTCAGTCGCCGGGATCGGGCGGCGGTGCTCGAAGAACTCGAAGCGCAATGGCAGCGTTGCCTGGACAACGGTGTGCGCCCCAGCCATCTGGACTCCCATCAACACGTACACAACATCTGGCCCATCGGTGAAATCGTCGCCCGCTTCGCTGCCCGTCAAGGGGTGCCGGTACGGCTGGCGCGCAACCTGGGGCAAAACCTGAGCCTGCCCAAACGCGTGTTCAAGGAGCTGCTCAATCGGCGCTTAACCCATCTGGCCGGCGCCACCGCTGACTATGTGTGTACCCCGGTTGATCTGCGCAATGCAGCGCCGCCGCTCGATGGGTTGCTGGAAATTGTCGCGCACCCCAATCAGCTCGGTGCCGATTTTGGCGATGCTTATCTGGATCAGGGCGAGTCGTTGAGTGCCCTGCTGGAGCATCGTTTGCCGGGGGTGGAGCGAGTCGCCTACACCGTGGTGGGCAAGTCGTTCAGCGAGCGTGCGGAGGCCGTAATGGAATAAACACCACACGGATTTTTAACGCCTGAAAATGTGTCCGAACGGTTACATACGTTGAAACAAAAGGCCAGAGATGGCAGCGCCATTAAATGGCCACTGTGCGCTATACCCACACTACTTTCATCCACGCAAGACCATTCCTTCGTCAAGGAGGGCTTCATGAACGCACTCGACAAGCTTCGCGAACGCATCAAACAAAAAGGTCTGAGCCGCACGTTCAATACGCTGTGGAAGCGCTACGTGTTTTTCCATTGGGAACTGTTGTGGATGGAGCGCGACCTGGTCAGCCCGGTGCCGCCGCACAAACTGCGTCCCTACTCGGGCTTACGCAAGGTGATCATCACCCCGGAAAACGCCACGGCATTCGCCAAGCATTTTGGTGACCGCGTCGGCACCATGGCCGAACTCGCCGCCGAAGGTCACACCGGGCACATGTACCTGGACGACGAAGGCCATGCCTGCGCGTTCATCTGGGGCAGTACACGTGACTATCACGACCGTCACTATTACGGCTGCTGGTTCCCGGTCAAACCCGGTGAGTTCTTTGAATTCGGCGGCGAAATGACCCGAGCCTACTTCGGCACCAGCCTGTCGGTGGATGTCCAGGTCGCCCTGTGGGAAGCGATGCAGGCGCAAGGCTGCGACAAGGTGGTGGACACCTGCGAAACCCACAACATCCCGGCCCTCAAACTGCACATCCGCATGGGGTATCAAGAACAGGGGCGCGTGACTCACGTCTATGGTCTGTTCGGCCGCTGGCGCTTCTACCGCCAATCCACCTATACCGGCTCACGCCTGGACCCACTGCGCAAACCGGGCCGGCCAGTGGTGACGAGTGCGGCGCAGGCTTGATGTGTGCTTGAGCGTTGCGGTGTCAGTGACACCGCTTTCGCGAGCAGGCTCGCTCCTACAGGGGCCCCTCACCAGACATCAGTGACATCTGAACGGCCTTCTGCCATGGTTCACAGCATTGTCCATCTGCAGTCTGTGATCACAGCACGCCAACAATGGGGGTCCGTCTCATGAGCAAAGCAACCTACATTCCTCCCAAGGTCTGGAAAAACAACGCCCCGTCTGGCGGCGAATTCGCCAACATCAACCGGCCAACCGCCGGACCGACCCATGACAAGACCTTACCGGTCGGCAAGCACCCGTTGCAGTTGTACTCACTGGCCACGCCCAATGGGGTGAAGGTGACCATTCTGCTGGAGGAGTTGTTGGCGCTTGGGCATACCGGCGCGGAATACGACGCCTGGCTGATCCGCATCAACGACGGCGATCAGTTCTCCAGCGGCTTTGTCGAGATCAACCCGAACTCCAAGATCCCGGCGTTGCTGGACCATAGCGCGAAGCCGCCCATCCGCGTGTTCGAGTCCGGTTCGATCCTGCTGTATCTGGCGGAAAAATTCGGCGCTTTCCTGCCCACCGATGTGGCAGGACGCACCGAAACCTTGAACTGGCTGTTCTGGCAAATGGGCGCAGCGCCCTACCTGGGCGGCGGCTTCGGGCATTTCTATGCCTACGCGCCAGAGAAACTTGAATACCCGATCAACCGCTTCACGATGGAGACCAAGCGGCAGCTGGATGTCCTCGATCGCCGACTGGCCGAAAGCCCCTACCTGGCGGGCGATCACTACACCATCGCCGATATTGCAGTCTGGCCTTGGTACGGCCAACTGGTGCGGGACAAGGTGTACTCGGCGGCCGAGTTTCTGTCTGCACACGAATACACCCACGTGCAACGCTGGGCGGAGGAAATTGCCAAGCGACCTGCGGTCCTGCGCGGGCAGCGCGTCAATCGAACGTGGGGCGATGAGGAAAGCCAGGTGCCTGAACGGCATGAGGCGGATGATTTGAACCGCTGAAAATCCGGGCTCTCAGGTTTGATGGCTGACAGATAAGCCGTGGTGCGGTCATCGCGAGCAAGCTCGCTCCCACAGGGATCTACGCCGGACACAAACGCTGTGCCTCATGAAGGTCAAAACTGTAGGAGTGAGCCTGCTCGCGATGGCGCTGGCGCATTCAAAGCTGATGTGACTGAACGATTGTTATCGCGAGCAGGCTCACTCCTACAGGGGATTTTTGGCGGACATCCGACGGCGACAACGAGGAGTTTCTTCGTGCTATCGGCTATGTGGTAAAAGCACGTGGAATGACACAAATAGCCAAGGGCTCAGGTATGGGGCGCGAAAGCCTGTATAAGGCCTTCGCTCCGGGTGCAAAACCTCGTTTTGATACGGTCTTGAAAGTCATTCATGCCCTTGGAATTGATCGCTGCGCGCAGCCGGGTCATTCGGTAAATCACTCGGCTCACTGAGAGCCGCTTCTGACTACAGTGCTCGCCTCACCACCAACGAAAAACACATCGGCAACTGCGCCACCTGCCGCTCATACCGGTCATACACTTCCTCCCGATTCGAGTGCGGGTATTCCTTGAAGTGGCTGATCTGCAACCCTGCATCGAGGGCACCGGTGAAGATGTCCCCGAGGGTGTGAGCAAACCAGTAGGACGCCGCAGCCGGCTGTTCGACCTTGCCTTCGTACACAATCGGCTGATTCTGCACAAACGGTTCGCTGCGAAAATACGAGCTGTGCGGGCGATACGGATCGGCCGATTCAGGGTCGAACATCTCCAGGAACGGATGGGTTTCGTACACCACCAGCGCCCCGCCCGGCTTGAGGGTTTGCGCGACATGCTGCATGAACTCGCCGATGTCCGGCATCCAGTTCAACACGCCGATGGTGATCAGGGCCACGTCGAAACGCTGATGCAACGAGGTCGGTAACTGATGGATATCGGCTTCGATAAATTCAGGCTGATGGGGTGAGCGCGACGCCAACTCCCGCGCCTGATCGAGAAACGCGGCCGACTGATCGACGCCCACCACGCTGCGGGCACCCAGCGCATACAGCGAGAGACTTTCGCGGCCGTTGTTGCAGCCCAGTTGCACCACATCCCGGCCGTCGACGCCCACCTGTTCCAGCACGCCAGTCAACGTCGCATCCAGACAGGAAAAATCCCGCTGCCCCACGGCACTCACCAAATCGCGCCATTCGCGGGTGTCTTTGTGGTGTCGGGCGGAGTCATTCCACGCCTCGCGGTTGCTGGCGATGGCTTGTTCTTGTGTCGGCATTTCCATTGCACGCTCCAGATTCGGGTCTTGATTGACCGGCCCAAGTCTAGATCGGAGTGCTGAAAAAACCTGTTGGAATCTTGTAAACCGGGCATCGCGAACGCGTGCCCGCACGACAGCTATAGTTAATGACCTTGGGGAATTGCGCGAAAACCGAATGCACAGGTGTTGCCATGAAAAAATCCGATCTGATGCTGCTCACTGTCTGCCTGACACTGGCGAGCGCCGCCCACGCGGACGACAGCCTGACGCCGACCACCGACTACAGCAGTGAATTCAACTATTACGGGGCCGACCAGCCCTTCGCTCACCCGGTTCCCCCCTCCATGAACATCATTCCGCCGGGGTCGTACATCCCGACGTCGCCCCAGACTTTCGTGCCGGTTTCAAGCCAGCACGTGTTCTCCGACTCACGCTCGCCGACAATCGCCGATGCCTCCACCCGGGTGTTCATTCGCACCTACGATGCCGAGCATGGCGTCTATGTGAACGAGGAAGTCCTCGACCCGACCTGCCTGCTCGAATGCCTCAGCCGTCAGGGCCCGGTGCTGCAATAAGCGCTACCACTGGCGTTTATCCGGACGTGCCAGGCCGAGTTTTTCGATCCGGTAACGCAGCATGTCGCGGCTCAGGCCCAATAGCCGAGCGGACTTGGTAACGTTCCAGTCGGTCTTGTCGAGCATCTTGCGCACCATGTCGCGCTCGACTTCCGGCAGGTTCATCGACTCCGTGCCGCTGTAGACCGGACGCGGTTCATGGTGTTGCGGCTCATGCTGATACATCGGCGGGTCGTCCACCAGGCTCAGGCAGACGTTCAACTGGTGCGCGGCGATGGTATCGCTCTGAGCCAGCAGCACGGTTTGCTCGAGCATGTTGCGCAGCTCGCGCACGTTGCCCGGCCAGCTGTAGCTGAGCAGCAGCTCTTCGGCCTGATCGCTGAAATGCAGGTTCGGCTTGCCATAGCGTTTGCCGTGGATCGACAGGAAATGCCGGGCCAGCAGCAGGATGTCTTCGCCACGGGCATACAGGCGCGGCACCTTGATGGAAATGATCCGCAGGCGGAAGAACAGGTCACGGCGAAACTTGCCTTGCTGGACCATTTGTTCGAGGTTGCAGTTGGTGGCGCTGATCACCCGCAGATCGACCTTGCGCTCCTTCACCGCGCCGACCCGGCGAATGGTCCGGTCTTCCAGCAGCTTGAGCAGTTTGGCTTGCAGCAACAGGTCCATTTCACCGACTTCATCGAGAAACAGCGTGCCGCCATCGGCCGCTTCCACCAGGCCGGTCCGTCGGTCCTTGGCGTCGGTAAAGGCGCCCTTCTCGTGGCCGAACAGTTCCGACTCCACAAGGTTGGACGGGATCGATGCACAGTTGAATTCAATGAACGGGCCTTTGCTGCGCGGGCCGTCGAAGTGCAGTGCCCGCGCCACCAGTTCCTTACCGGTGCCGGTCTCGCCTTCCACCAGCACCGGCGGCAGGTCGGCGTTGGCCATGCGGCGCTCGGCGTCGAGCAATTGGGCGATGGTGTTCTTCAGGTAGTTCATCGGCGCCGATTCGCCGATCAAGGCCTGCACGCCGGACTTCTGCGCCTCGCGTTCCTGATAGAACGACAGCGTGCGCTCCATGCGGTCCGTGGCCAACGCTTTGTCCAGCAGCAGCTTGAGCTCGGGAAGGGCCACCGGTTTGGTGACGTAATGAAAAGCGCCCTCCTTCATCGCCACCACGGCATCTTCGACATTGCCGTAGCCGGTCATCATGATCACTTTCAGATCCGGCGCGCTGATGCGCAGCTTCTGGATCAGGTCGTGACCACTCATGCCAGGCAACGAATTGTCGGTCAGCACCACGTCCGGGGCGAACGTACTCAATTGCTCCAGTGCATCTTCAGCAGAGTGGCAGACCGTCACCTCGAAGTCTTTGCGCTCCAGGTAGGTCTGAATATTCTCGGCGAGGATTTCGTCATCCTCGACCAGCAATATGCTGTGCTCCATATTCCCCTCCCGTTGCCACTTTAAAATTGAGACAGACGCGGGTTCCCTCCTGCTCCTGGCTGGTCAGGTCGACCGAGCCTTCGAAACGCTCCATTATTCGTTTGACCAGGGCCAGGCCTACGCCCAGCCCGCCTTGTTTGGTGGTGAAGAACGGCTTGAAGACCATCTGTTGCTGCTGCGCGCTCATGCCTTTGCCGGTGTCACTGAGGGTCATGCGCACATGGCCCGGCTGCGCCTGTTCGATCTCGACGGTCAAGTGGCCGCCCTTGGGCATGGCTTCGAGGGCGTTGGCAAACAGGCTATTGAGAATTTGCGTGAGCAGCACCTGTTGGCTGACGACCGGTGGGCAGGTTTGAGGTGTGAAGTGCACCTCCACGTTCGAACGTTTGATCAGCGCATCGAAGGCACTCAGGGTGTCATCGATGGCCAGCACCAGGTCGACCGTTTCGTAGTCATCATTCATGGGCCGCAGCGACACCAGCAATTCCCGCACCCAGCGTGACATGCGATCAACCTGGTTGATGATGTCGCCGATGTTCTTCTGCGCACTCTGGCTGGCGATTTCCTGGGCCAGTTCGGCGCTGGAGCGAATGTTCGCCAGCGGATTGCGCAAACTGTGCGCCACCGCCGAGGACATTTCCCCCAGTGCAACAAACGTCTCATTGGTAATCAGTTGCTGTTGCTGGCTCTGCAGCAACGTCGCAGCCCGACGAACAATCCAGAACAACCCAAGGTAAATGACCAGGCCGCCAAGTACTGTCGCGATCCAGATTGCCTTGAAACCACGCTGGATGCGCTCCACCAGATCCACTGGCTCCTTATAGATCTCGACCATGGCGATCACTTTGCTTTTGTCGGCGTTGAACATCGGGATGTAGTTCTCGACGAACAGATATTTGGGCTCGCGCAACAGCATCTGTTCGGGACGCTCCTCGTCGATCTGGTGATAGCTGGTAGAGACGGTTTCCTTCATTTCAAAGGACTCGTCCAATTCTTCATCGCCTTCGACGCGCATGCCGATCATTTGTGGATTGGTCGACCAGACCACCGTGCGATCCAGGGCGTACACCACCGCCAGCAGCGTGTCCGGCAAGTGTTCGACATGATCGAGAAACTCTATGCGGGCCGCAGCACGGGCGCCTGGATTGACGTCGGAATAGGCGTTGTCATCGCGCGGATCGAGCATTTCGCCCATGGTTCTTGTGAGGGGGATGCCCGCGTGACGGATTTCCGCATCACCGATGGCCTGAATGAATTGCGCGGTCAGCATGGAGTCACGTTCGATGCTCTCATCGACGACAAAACGCGTGGACACATAGCCCAAACCCAGCGCCACGGCGGCGATGATCAGAAAGCTGCCCAGGGAAAACCAGCGCAGCAGATTGAACTGTCCCAACCGGTTTTGGCCCTTTGCTGCCGGCGTGACCGGCGCAGGTTCTTTTTGTTGTTCTATTGTCGCCATAGGGTTGTCCTGGATGCTCGTATCTAGCCTGTTCAGCCATGTCACGGATCAGTGTAGGTCGCATTGAACGTGCCTGATGACCCAATGATAGTATTTCGCCGCTATTGCGCCTGTGCCGCTTGCAAAGGCTGCTGGCGCTCGGTTTCTTCCTGCAAAAAATCCACAATCGACTGCGCGGATTTCTCATCCAGGCGCAGGTTGGGCATCGGTATTTTGTCGAAACGTTCAAACAGCTCCACGGCAATCGGGTCTTTCTCCTTGAGCATCCTGTCCGGCTCGCGAATCCAGCGGTTGAGCCAGGCCGGGTCGCGTTGGCGGGTCACGCCGATCAGATCCGGGCCGATGCTGCGCATGCCGAGGCCCTGCCCGTCCATTGGGCCCAGGCTGTGGCAGGACGCGCAGCGGGTGCGGAACAATTCTTCGCCATTGCTTGGTGGGCGGATTTGCGGAGCGTCGGCGTAGCTTTCTTCCGCGCTGGCCTTTTTCCAGTTCTGCAAGGTGTTGGCCAACTGATCGGCCAGAATCCATGGATTTTCGAACGGTGAGGCTTTCATCCAGCGACCGGTACTCTGGTTGCCGACGATCAGGCTCAGGTTGTGGTCCTTGCTACGTCCGTTGTCGACGCCTTCAATGAACAGCCCGAGTTTCTTGCGCAGCTCAGTGACGTCGGCAAATTCCCCGGTGAGGAATTTCCAGCCCGGACCGATCTTGAACCGTTGCGCATAGGCCTTGAGCACTTCGGGTGTATCGCTCAAGGGGTCAATGCTGATGGAGTAGAAAAAGATGTCCTTGCCGACCCGGTCGCCGAGCAGCTTTTGCACCTGGCGCAGGCGCGCGGTCTCCAGTGGGCAAGAGTCGCTGCACGAGGTGAAGATGAAGTTGATCACCACCACCTTGTCCTTGATCAGGTCATCGAAAAAATGCACCTGCTGACCGTCCTGGTCAGTCAGCAGAGTGTTGGGGAAATAGTCGCCGCCCCAGGGTGTCGCCGATTCCGTCGGCGACAGCACACCCTCATGGGCCAGCAATACCTGACTGGCCAGCAGACAAGTGACCAGTACCAGAATCAGGTGCATGCCCAGGGCGCGGGAGCGCGGCGTGTGCACGTGCAGGTCGGCTCCCTCGCGGCGTTTCATGGTTTGACCACGACTTTAGGGCCGAAGCCGTCGCCAGTGCGGAAGGTTGGCAGCGCGGCGGAGTTGACGTAGCGCACACCATCCCAGCTTGGCAGCGGTGTGGGCATCAACTGGAATTGCCCGGGTTTCTCAATGTCCCAACGCAGCAACATCGAGTTGTCTTCATGCTGGGTGTTGTGACAGTGCTCCATGTAGGTCCCGGCGAATTCGCGGAAGTTGATCGCCATCTCGACGTTATCCAGGCCATCTTTTTCCGAGCCGATGCGGTACACGTCCTTACGTGCCCATTTTTCCCATTCCGGTGGCGCCTTGCCGCCGCGACTGAGGATGATCCCTTCCTCGAAGTGCACATGCACCGGGTGACTCCAGCCCGTGCCGCCGGCCTTGATGTTCCAGACCTCCAGGGTGCCGAAACCCGCAGCACCGGCATCGGTCGGACCGTTGGCCAAGTGGGTCGCCGTGTTCAAGCGCCGGGGGTCCATGTGGAAGCCGAAGCCGCCGTCGGTCTTGACCGTCCACGGTGCTTCATCGGTGCCGTCGGAACGACCAAAGGTGAAGGTGCGGTGGCGTGCCTGGGCCAGCAGTGCCTTGTCGGCAGCGTTGTCGCGATGGATCTTCAGCGGGATCATCACCAGGCCTTCAGCTTTGCCCGGTTTGGCCGGTTCGTAGGCTGCAGGGTCCATCGCCAGGTCTTGACCGGTGTAGGCCTTGACGTTGAGTTGCAACACCTTGCCCACCGCCGGGTCACCCTTATCCCACTGCGGTCCTTTGCTGCCTTGCTTGATGACCGCCAGGTATTTCTCGGACAGCACGTCGGCCAGCGACACCGGTTCTTTCGGGCCTTTGCCGTCGTCGTGGACCAGCAGGTTGACGAAGAAAATCTTGTCCCCCGGCTTGATGCCGTTTTTCGCGAAGTTGACGATGATGTCGAAGCGTTCGGCAATGCCCTGGGTGGGCAGGATTGCGTTGTGGTTCTGTTTATCGCCGTCGGCGTCGAGGTCCATGGAGCCGTCGAAAGGCACGCTGTGTTCCATGATGTTGCCGTCGTTGGCAATCATGTGGAACGGCACGCGGGCATAGGACACACCCGAGCCTTTAGGCCCTTGGAACTCGCCACTGGTGCCCTTGATTTCCCGCACCAGCGCAAACTTGTAGTAACGCGATACCGAGCCGTTGAGCATGCGGAACCGATAGCTGCGGGCGCGTACATCGAGGCTCGGTTTCCACTGCCAGTTGACCAGCACCTGGTCACCGAGGAAGCCATCGGTGTTGAAGGGGTTGAACCACAGCTGACCGTTCTGATCCCAGGCCTTGTCGGCGAACACCAGGTTGACGTCATAGTCACGGTTACCCCACGGCAAGGCACTGCCGCTGGGGAAACGCAGGTTGACGCCATCGTTCACCGATTCGTTGCCACGGTCCAGGGCACTGTAGTAGTTCATCATCGCCGCGTTGCCCTTGTAGACGTTCTGCGCGGTGAAATCGAGCATGTGGTCGTGGAACCAGTGGGAGCTCATGGTTTCGCGCCAGTCGCCACGGATCTTGATCGTGCCGTTCTCGCACGTCTTGCGGCTCGGACTCATATCGTTGGTCCACAGGGTCTCACCTGGCGAGCAAGGGAATGCCGCGCGTGGATCATGAGCGTCGGTGTTGATGGTGTCGTAACCGGCCAACTGGATCGGCCAGCGATAGTCGTAATACTGCCCGGGGAAGAAAAACGCGTTGGCATAACCGTCGCTTTCGGCCGGCGCATGACCGTTGTGTTCGTGGGTACTGATGGTGTGCAAGCCAAAGCCCATGTTGGCGGCGGGGTCGATCGGCAAGCCGTTGTAGTGACGCATCAGTACCGGTTGGCCATAACGCACCATCAGCAATTTAGGCGGCAGCGTGCCGTCGAAGGTCCAGACCGAATTGTGATTCTGCACCGGCATGCTCGGGTGGAAACGCGCGTCGACCCCTTTGGCTGTGCCATCGGTAGCCGGCACCCCGGCGACGTTGTGATACAGGCCACCGGGGCCGAACTCGCCCATGGCGTAGTGGTGCATTTGCAGGCTGTCACGCCAACCGCTATTGAGCCTCGCCCCGGTTTGCACGGTTTTGTAGGCCATTTGCGGGTAGAACTCGTTCCAGCGTTGATGCGACCAGCCTTTTCCTGGTGGACGACCTTCAGCCGACGAGCCGATATGGCGGTTGAGGAACACTTCAATCTGCGCCTGCCACGGGTTGCGATCCACCACGTTGGAATACTGGCTGGGGAACGGTGTCAGCCCCGGTTGACGCATGAAGGCATCGAGTGCCGCGCTCGGTGGTGCACTGCGGGCGGCATTGGTCGGGTCCTGTTGTGGCAACGGGCCTACCGCTGCCGGCGGAAAACCCAGCGGCGCCGCCGGTGTGGTGGGGTCGAGTTTTTCCGGGCCGAACTCTTCGAACAGCACCAACTGCTGAGTGAATGGCTGGGCGCCAAACAACGGGCTCGGCTTGCCATTGGTGGGGTAGTTGAAACTGGTCTGCACCGCCGGCGGCAGGACATTTTCCTGCCGCGTGGTCATGCGGGTGCCTTTGACACCATCGGGCAGGTCGAAGGAATCTTCGTTGGCCTCCGGCATGGTCAAAATGGCATTCAACGCCGTGGCTTCGTCAGCCGGTTCGTCGTAGTAGGACGAAGGGTCGGACGGTTCTGGCTGTCGCTCGTCATCAATCGGGCTGGCACGCAGATTCGCTGTGCCCAGCGTCATCGTCAGAAGGACGCCCAGAGGCGTCAACAGGCCAAACCACTTGAAGGGATAACGCGCTTTTGTGTCCATCACCAGCCGCCTCGAAGTCATGAAGGGGGTGATGGGGGTTTTGCAAGGAGCTCGCCAGATTTGTAACTAATTTATACGAAAGTATTAACACCCGAAAAAACAATGGCTTATCAACATCAATGTGCCATACGCCGAAAAAACGACTGGGTCCTGACACCCGCTAACGGGGGAAGTTCACACCCAGTTTCAGGGGAATCGTTTAAACGACAAACGGACGGTCGTGCCCTCGCCTTCACGGCTGTCCAGGGTCACCGCGCCACTGAAACGATCCATGATGCGCTTCACCAGCACCAGCCCGACGCCCAAGCCACCTTGCTTGGTGGTAAAAAACGGCCGGAACGCCATGCTGCGCTGCTCCTCGTTCATCCCTTTGCCGGTGTCGCTGACGCTCACACAAATACCTTTGGTATCGGTCGGTTCCAGCAAGATCGTCAGCGTGCCGCCCTTATCCATGCTTTCCAGCGCATTGGCCAGCAAGCTGTTGAGGATCTGCGTCAGCTGCACCTGCTGGCTCAACACCATCGGTGTTTCCTTCGGCTCGAACACTACGTGAACATTGGCCTTGGCGATCTGATGCTCGAAGGCGAGCAGGCTGTCATGCAAGCAGGCAACCAGGTTCACCGGCTCCGCTTCGTCATTGAGCGGTCGCAAAGACTGCAGTAATTCCCGGACCCATTTCGACATGCGGTCCACCTGACCGATGATGTCGTTGATGTTCTTGTGGGCCGGGCCACTGTCGAACTCAAGGGCCAGCTCGGCGCTGGAACGAATGGTCGCCAACGGGTTGCGCAAACTATGGGCAACCGCCGAAGACATTTCCCCGAGGGCGACAAAGGTTTCGTTGGTGATCAGTTGTTTTTGTTGCGTGGCCAACAGAATCGCCGCCCGTCGCACGATCCAGTACAAGCCCAGGTAGATCAGCCCGCCACCCAGGGCCGTGGCCAGCCAGATCAGGGCCAGGCCGCGCTCCATACGCTCGATCAGGTCCTTGGGTTCCTTGTAGATCTCGACCATTGCGGTGACGTTGTTGCGGTCGGCGTCGAACAGCGGGATGTAATTCTCGATGAAGATGTAGTCCGGCGGCGTGACGAACTTCTGCTCCATGCGCGCCTTGTCCACGTTGTGATAGCTGGCGGACACCGGGGTCTTGGAGCCGAATGCCTGATCGAGGTCCTCGTCGGCATGGATCGTGGTGCCCATCAATTCAGGGTTGGTGGACCAGATCACCATGCGGTCCGGGGCGTAGATGTTGGCCAGGATCACATCGGGCAAATGCTGGATGTGATCGAGGAACTCACCCCGGGCACTGGCTCGGGCCTGCGGGTCGACATCGGGGAAATCCTTGTCTTTGCGCGGGTCGAGCAACTCGCCCATGGTCCGCACGTGAGGAATGGACACATGGCGCACCTCGGCCGAGGCAATCGCTTCAATGAACTGTGAGGTCAGCAACGCATCACGCTGCACGCTCTCGGTAATCACAAAGCGCGTGGACACTGCGCCCAACGCCACAGCCACCGTGCCGATCACCGCCATGCTGATCAGCGAAAACCAGCGCAGCAGGTTGAACGGCTGTTTGCGCGAACTCAGGCGAATGTCGCCTTCTTCTTTGAGCAGGGCTGTGGCTTGAATAGTCATCGACGTGGTTTCCGGGTGCTCCCTATAGGTTTATAGCCCACTGCCCGATGTTTGCCCGGCTTCGGGTTTTGTCCCCCCCACTTCCCCCGTTTGCCCCACTGCCCCCATAGCCCCCCAAAACTGGGGACAGTCGCCCGCTTCAACGCCCGGCACGATTTTGCTGCGCCAGTGCCACAGGCTTTCACTGCGGGCCTGAGGCGGCGGTTTTCAAAGATTGGTATGGAAGTTGCCGAAGCCCTCTCAACTGACCCACCCCCAAGGGGCAGGTCTTCTGATAGAGGGAATACTCATGCACCCTTTACTGTCCAAAACCACGATCGCCCTGATCGTGTCCGCTCTGGCCCAAGGCGCTGCGCAGGCGGCGCTGTTTGCAGTCGACACCGGACCTTACCTGCCCGCCAACGGCAATTTCGCCGCCTGGTATCAAGACACGCACGGTCGCACCCTTGATCTGTGCCTGTCCAAGGCCGTCAGTTCCAGGGTGGCCAGCGCACCCGGCGCCCCGACTTACATGTGCTCGTTGATCCCCACACCGGGTGTTTTCGACGACACCCAACCAATGGTCTTCCCGACCAACTTTCCCGACGAAGCGTTCTGGGCGACCGGCGAAACCACGATCGTCGATGCAACCCGTGGCATCGACCTGACGTATGTCTCTGCGGTTGAAGCAGCCTTCAGCGGCGGCGACCCAGTGGAAGGCGACCAGATCAGCTTTGCGCGCATCCGCATCCGTATCGATGTGCCCACGGCCGGGACCTACGTCGTGACGCACCCCTATGGCGTCGAAGTGTTCACCGTCGATACCCCCGGGCGGCGGGCGATCAACATGACCCGGGACATCGGCATCGGCGCAGCGAAAACCTACGACGGCGCGCTCAAGGGCGATGTCGGACCGTTCCTGCGCAGCGTCAACGGCCCCTACACCGAAACCAACCCGGTCACCGGTGCCGCCGAACAATTCGTTGGCGACCCGAACCTCACGGAAGCCGTCACCGGCAGTCCGTTCAACACCAACTTCGTGCGCATCGAAGGCCCCAATGGCCTGGACTTGCGCACCAACCTCTTTGCCGTCTCCGGGAAGCTGTCGACGGTGGTCCGGCCAACCCCGGTCATCGCCCAGCGCAGCACCTACTCACGGCATGCCGGTACCAGCGCACCGGTGGCTCAGCAAGACGTCTTCGTCATGGCTCCGCCCGCACCGGCGACAGTGACCCTGGACAGCAACAACCCGGTGTTGAACTTCACCGAAGCCGACAGTACCGGCCATTGGTACGCGCAGTCGTCGACCAATCCATCGTTGCCGAACACCCTGCAAGTGACCGCCGACAACCACCTGGCCATCGCCAGCAGCACGCCGACGACCCTGCCCATGCCCCTGAGTGACCTGGTGGTGATTTCCCGTGCCGAGTACAGCCTGAGCAATGGCCAGATCACCATCGTCGCCTCGACCAGTGATGAAACCTCGCCACCGGTGCTCACCGCCACCTCGGGTACCGGGGCCGCCATCGGCGCGCTCAGTGGTGATGGTGCCGTGAAAAGCCTGGCCACCGGCATCTCGCCGATTCCGCCAGCCCAGGTTCGGGTGACGTCATCCAATGGCGGCAGCGACACCGAAGAAGTGGTCATCGTGCAATGAACGCTCACATGCCCAGATCCTCATCAGGAGGCATCATGAACAATTGGCCACGCCTGGCGCTCAACGCCCTGGGACTGACTCTATCGCTGTCCGGTAGTGCTTTCGCGCAACTCGCTGCCGTCGACCCCGGCCCCTATACCTTTGCCACCGGGAAATTCCCGATCTGGTACCAGGACAACAATCTGCTGTCGATGGAGCTGTGCCAGTCCAAAGCCGTCAGCTCGCGGGTAGGCGCCTCTGTACCGCCAGCCTACATGTGCACCCTGCTGCCGGCACCGGGCATTTTCGACGACACCCAGCCGATGGTGTTCCCGGATAACTGGCCAGACGAATCCTTCTGGTTCCTCGCCGAGACCACCATCCCCAACAACGCCGCAGGCTACGGGATGGACGCCTACGTCGCCGGGATAGAAGCGGCATTTGCCGGCGGGAACCCGCTCGACGGTGATCAGATCAGCTTCGCGCGGATCCGTATGAGGATCAACATTCCCGTCGCCGGCACCTACACCATCACCCACCCTTACGGCGTGGAAACGGTCAACGTCACCACCCCCGGCCGTCGTGCGATCAACATCACCAGAGACGTCGGCGTCGGTGCGCCAGGGGTCTTCAGCGGTGCGGTCAACGGTGCCATCGGGCCATTCCTGCGCAGCGTCAACGGCCCATACACGGAAGTGAACCAGGAAACCGGCGCCGTCGAAACCTTCGTCGGCGATCCGAACCTCACCGAAGCCGTGACCGGCAGCCCCAACAACACCAACTTCGTGCGCATCCAGGGGCCCGCCGGGACTATCGAGACTAGCCTCTTCACCCTGTCCGGCAAAGTGCTCGACAGCCGCGCGCAAACACCGGTGGAAATCAGCCGCGCCACGTACCGGCGCACCGGCGGAACGGGAGGCAACAGCACCCGCGTCGAAGTCTTTGGCAAAGCCGACAACGGCTCGGCCCTGTGCTTCCGCGAAAGCATCGCCCTGGTCCCCGGCCCGCCTGTTTCGCCTTGTCAGACCACCATGGTCGGCGATAACAACGGCCAGTTCTTCGGCCAGCACCTCCTGGCCAATGGCGCCGTGCCTCCGGTCGTCGTGATCACCGCCACCAACCCGACCGGTTCGACCCGTCCGACCTCCGTGTCGAGCAAACTCAGCGATGTGGTGAAAATCCAGACCGCCCGCTACAACTGGAGCAATCACAGCCTGCTGATCGAAGCCACTTCCACCGACGAAGTGGGCATACCGGACATGGTCGCTCAGGGTTATGGGCGGCTGTCGAAGAACGGCACGCTGCAACGCCTGACCGTTCCGGATCTGCTGCAGCCACCGGCCACCGTGACGATCAAGTCGGCCGCGGGCGGCAGTGACACCGAGCCGGTCGTTGTAGTCGGTACCGCACCGGATACCGGTCAGAACCAGGCGCCGATCGGCGTTGCCGATGTGGGCAGCACCACCTTTGGCGTGCCGGTCACCCTCAACGTGCTGGCCAACGACAGCGACCCGGACGGCAACACACCACTGAGCGTCACGGCACTGGCACAACCGGCCGCTGGCCAGGGCACCGTGGCATTGGCCGTCAACAATGTGGTCTATACCCCGCCCGCCGTCGTCAATGCACCGTTGACCACGACCTTCACCTACAAGGTTCAAGACGCCAAGGGCCTGGCCTCGACCGATCCGGTGACCGTGACCGTCACTGTGGCGCCTAACCAGTCGCCGGTGGCTGTCAACGACAGCGTCTCGACCCAGGCTGCACCCGTCACGATCAACGTGTTGGCCAACGACACTGACCCTGAAGGCAACCTGCCGCTGGCCGTCGCCAGCCTCACCCAACCGGCAGCAGGACGCGGCACTGTTGCCATCAACGGCACGGCGATCACCTATACGCCTCCGGCTACGGTGCTGCTGCCTTTCACCACGACCTTCACCTACGTCGCCCGGGACAGCTTCGGCGCCCTGTCGGCACCGGCCACGGTCACCGTGCAGGTGTCGCCACCGCTGGTCCTTGAAGTCTTCAACGTGACGGCTGCCACGGTCACCGCCCGTGCCGGCAACCGCTTCACCTGGAACTTCGCCGGTACCTCGTCGACGATCGTCGGCAACACGGTCACCGTCCAGGTCACCACACCGGCCGGGCTGGTCACCCTGGGCACCGCCACCGTGGCGATTACCGGACGCTGGACCCTGACGGTCACCAACACCACGGTCGCCCCATCGCTCAACCCGACGGCCACCATCCGTTCAACCCCGGGCTCGGTGCGCAACGTCTCCGTCACCGTGCAGTAAACGCTCGCCCCACCGACCGCAATGGCCGGTGGGGCAAGCCCTCAACCAAGGACTCAGCCATGAAAACGTCGACCGCCGCCCTGCTCTGCCTGCTTCTGCTTTGCAGCAGCGCGGGTGTGCGCGCCGATGACTTGATGGACAACAACGACCTCGGTCCCGGTGGCGACCTGGGCGAGTTACCCCCACCGGTTGGCCAGCACGCGCTGATCGACCAGAACGGCCAGGCCAACATCGCACTGGTGCAACAGAACGGCCAGTCGTTGCTCGGCAATATCGTCCAGTCGGGCAGCAATCAGGAGGCTTACATCCTGCAACAAGGCAACGACCTGATGGCCATGATCAACCAGCAAGGTTCCGGCAACGATGCCTCGATCACACAAACCGGCAGCCACAACCGTGCGCAGATTTCCCAGAACGGCAATAACAACGACGCCAGCATCGTCCAGGCCGGCACGGGGCTCTCCAGCGCCGTGACCCAGTCCGGGAACGGCATGAGCGTCTCCGTCAAACAATATCGCTAAAGCACTGCACCACTTGGAGGTTCCATCATGTTCAAATTAATGCCCCTCACCGCCGCCATACTGGTCATCCTCAGTGCCCAGGCGATGGCCGACGACAGCACGTCCATCCAGAACCAGAACGGCGATGCCAACATCGCCAACGTGAAACAGACCACGGCCAGTTTCAGCACGTCCACCCAACAGCAGGCTGGATCGGGCAACGATGCGGCGACGTTGCAGGACAATGCCAGCAGTACCATCGAACAGACCCAGGTCGGTGACTACAACGCCGGTTATGGTGAGCAACTGTACGAAAACGGCAGCACCATCACCCAGCAGCAGGTCGGCACGTTCAACACCAGCCATGCCAGTCAGTCGATTGGCGTGGGCGCCAGCCAGGCACTGCAACAACAACTGGGCAACGGCAACTTCTCGTTTATCTATCAGGACAGTCAGGACGGCTCCACCGGCACGACCTTCCAGCAAGGCGACAACAACGAGGCCAACATCGAACAGATGCAGTTGGGCGTGGAAAACACTGCGTCCATCATCCAGCTCGGCAACACCAACTACGGCACCGCCGAGCAGGTGTTTCACGTGGGTGGCCAAATCAACATCAACCAGTCGGGCAACGATAACTATGCCTATGGCGATCAACGCAACGGACTGGGCGGCACGATAAGCATCAACCAGCTCGGCGATGGCAACGGCAGCGAAGTCTGGCAAGACAGCCAGACTGCCAGCCAGACCACCATCAATCAGATGGGGCAGACCAACGAAACCGTGGTCGACCAGAGCTTCGGCCAAAACAACGTGGCGACGGTGCTGCAAGTCGGCGACCTCAACGCGATCTATGCCGACCAGTTCGAATCCCTCGGCTCGACCGTCGCGCTGTATCAAGCGGGCACCGGCAACGTGCATTTCACCTACCAAAGCGGCAATAGCCATGTGCTCAACGCCAATTCGGTGGGGACTGGCAACAAGGTCTACGCCAGCAACTGGAAAGGCCCGCAAACGGGTGGCCAGTTCGGCAGCAACCAGCGTGCGACCGTCAATCAGGTGGGCACCAACAACGTCGCCAACTTCACCCAGAACGGCGCCGGCCACATCATGACCACCAACCAGTCCGGCACCGGCAACTCAACCAAGGTCAGCCAGGCCGACTCCTACAACGAGCTGTATTTCGACCAGAACGGCAGCGACAACATCCTCATCGCCGACCAGCGCGGCACCACCAACCTGGCCCAGGGCAGCAGTAACGGTACTGGCAACAGCACCGAGTTCGACCAGTCGGGCAGCGGCAACCAGGCCTACACCACACAGCTGTATGGCAGCGACAACATGATCACCGTCAAACAGGCGGACACCATGAACGTCGCCTATGTGACCCAGGGCGGCACCGGCAACATTGCCAGTGTTGATCAAAGCGGCGTAAGCCAGACGGCGACCGTGCAGCAGTTTGGTAGCGCCAACCAGGCAACCGTGTTGCAGCAATAATCGCAAGGCGAAAAAAACCGCGGCCTTTGGTGAGGGTCGCGGTTTTTTTGCGTGTGATTGCTCCCACGCTCTGCTTGGGAACGATCATTAAATAAGTGTGGGAGCGAGCTTGCTCGCGATGACGGAGTGTCAGTCGACTTCAATGTTGAATGTTAAACAGCCTTCGCGACGCTGCAAATTCAGCGACCAGGTTTGGTCGCCCAGGTTTGGAATGGCGCACTTTTCATGCTTGCTTCATGGCGAGCCGTGCGTGGGAGGACTTAGGCCCTGCCGGGTTCCATTCCCTGGTCGACCAACCTGCGTACAGGTTGCCACCCCACTGCTTGGTCGCAGTCGTGGCGAACTCCCTATTTCGAATGGAGCTTCACCATGATCAAAGAAACACCAAATCTCCCCGAAACCGACGACGTTTCCCCCTACGAATCCGTCGATTCCAAAAAATTCCACGACGCCGCCGAACGCGCACTGAATCACTACCTCAATCCCTCGGTCCTGAAATCACCGCTCACCCGCAAACCCAGCACCATGTTCCTCCTCGCACCGGACCTCAAAGACGAAGACCTCCTGGCCCACACCTGTGAATCCCTGGCCCAGGCCAGCGTGATGGCCGGCGATTTTGCCGCCTAACTGGCCGCGAACCGAATGATGGACAACCTCGAACTACCAAAACCCGCACTACAGCGCTAAATTCCCGGCAGAAACCAATCCAATTGTAGGAGCGAGCCTGCTCGCGATGACGGTGTGTCAGTCGACTTCAATGTTGAATGTGAGTCCGCCTTCGCGAGCAGGCTCGCTCCTACAATAAATCGGCGTACAGCCCTGGCTTCTCACCACTCATCAGGCCGAGCGTTAGCTCGCCTGCAGCTCTTGATCTTGATCCACCCGCCCCCTCGGGAGGCTGAGTGGAGGTGTGCATCCGGGGAGTGGCGCGCAGCGCCGTTCGACGCAGTCGAACACGCTGCATGTAGGTCGAAGCGAAGCCGACCGGAGGGCAGTGTCCCCGGATGGATACCGGAACGAAGGAACGCCGAGCCTTAGCGAGGGGCCGGACGCTCGGGGCGAGACTTTTTGGTTCCTTTTGTGGCGTTTGACAAAAGGGACTCGCTGTAAGAGCGAAACCATTAGCGGCCGTTACCGCAGCAACGGATATGTACACCCAACAACAAAAACCAGGTCGGCCCGAAGGCCGCCTCGGTTTACTCACTCTCCGGATCAACCTTCGACTGAGTCAGGTACCGGTCAAGCGTGGCATCGGCATCCGGCGTGTTATCACCTGCTACCTGCCACAAATGCCGCTCAATCCCCTGCGCCAGCAAATGCCCGACCGCCGCCTCGATCGCCGACAACACACACAACTGCGCCGGCTCGTTCGTGGTGTAACCGACTTCAGCCTCGAGCAACTTCTTGAACTCGATAAACTTGAACACCCCGGCACTACGGCTCACCGAGTAGATCGTCTTACTGGTCATCACGTTAGCCAACACCTGCCCACTGCGAACATCCACCGCCCGCAAGTTCACCGTGACCTGGTCCACCCGGTACTCCCGGGAAATATCGATCCCCAGATAACGCGCCCCTTCCCCCCCACTGCGAACGTTGGTGTCATAAGCAATGATCCCGCCTTCGAGCATCATGTTCGCCGCTTGCAACGGAGGCAGTTCACCCTGGATATTCACCGGCGTATTGGGCTTTTTCTGCGAAGCGCGAATGATCTTGCGCTCGGTCAACAAGTTCTGCAGCCCTTCTCGCTCCAGCACCACAAACCAGCCGCTGGCCTGCAACGCATCCATCAACATGCTCGCCGCGCCCTGGGTCACGCTGGTTGAAAACGAACTGGCCGGGGTCGGTTTGTATTGCCCGGTCTGGTCACGAAAACCATACACCACCGCCATCAACCGGCCCTTGGGTCGAGGCATGGCCAACAAGTCGTAATAGGTCGACGCCCGAGGTGTCAGGGTCGGGGTCTTGGTGTCCTGCTCGGCCGACATCGGCTCGCGCAAACCACACCCTTGTAAGGTTGCCAACATCAGCCCTAGCGCAATTATTTTTTTCATGTCCCTAACTCCCCATCGACCCAAAGCCCTTTAAGGAGCGAGGCCATTCACCTGGATTTCCGACACTTCACCGGTCGATCGGTCCGTCACCTCAATGGTCAGTGCACCGGAGTCGTCGACAACGTTGACGATAAAAGCGTCAGTAGAAAGGCTCCCCGAATTACCGGAGGAAATGTTGTCCAGCACTTGCCCCAGCAACCGCGATTGCAACTGACTGGTGAATCGCTCCAGGGCTGTGGTCCCGGCCACGGCGGTACGGTTTTTCAGGTCCGGATCGTCATAGTCGTTCTGCGCCTGGGCGTTGTTGAGTAGCCAGGTGCCGTTCAACGGGTTGCCGCCGAACGAAGGGTTGATGGGCGTGTACACCAGCTCCGTGGCCTGGACCAGGCTGGCGCTGCCAAGCCCGAACAGTAAAAAACCGGTGCACTGCAAGAACGTTGTCGTTTTCATAATTCGTCCCTCTCCAGGTCCGTGGTGTCTTGCAACAAGGCCTCCAGCTTCTGCTGGGCTATCTGTGCGCGAACCATGTCGGCCGCCTGGTAGGCTTCCTCCTGAAGGTCCACGGTGTTCGGCGGCAAGAAACGCCGATAAACCAGTCGCTGCCGATATTCCACGGTCACCAGGCTGCCCCAGCGAGCCGAAGGTCGTTCACGTACCACCAGGTTGAAATCCATCGGGCTGGTGGCGCGCAGACGCTCACTAAACGAGTAGTAAAAGTCGTGGCCGATGTGCGAGATCGTGTCATCGACAATGAAGCCGAGCATTTCCTCTTCTTCGCCAGCGCTGGCGAAAGACGCTACACACGTGAGGATCAGTACAGCGAGCCAGTGTCTGTTCATGGCGACAGCCCCTGAGGCCGTGCGGACTGGCTTTTCGGCGGGCCGGACGTACCGTCGAGGAAGGCCTTCTCGGCCACGAACTGCCAGTCTTTGTAGCTGGCCATGCCGGCGAAATCCGACCATTGGCTGGGGAAATCATTCTGCTTGAGCGGCGTATCCGTCGAGGGGCTGTTGAGGCCGGTGATGCGCCCGTCGAAACCGCGCATCAGCGTCCACTCACCCCCGCCAATCGGGTCCGGGTACAGCTGGCGCAGATGATGTTTGGGCGAGGGAAAACGCTCGTCCTGCAGCAGGTCCGCCAGTTCTTTCGGGTACTGCGCCAGGCCTGGTGAACTGCGGTAGTAGCTGCGCAGGGCCTGGGCATATTGGGTGCCGACCCACAGCAACTGACGCTCCCGATCGCGGCGCGAGGCGGTTGCCCACAACTCGCCGGCACTGGCCAGGCCCATGCCCATCACCATGATCAGAAACAGCACGCCCAGGTAGGTGAACCCCGCCTCGTCAGCCGGCTTACCACTCGGAATAAAGGCTGCCATCGCGCGCCCTCCCTGTGGCTCCACTTTTGATATCGGCCACCCCGCCCGCCACGCCATCCGGCGGCGCGACCAGCACCCAGGTGTCTTTACGCTCGGCAATCGGGTCCATCGGCGCGTTGCGCAGGTAACGCTGTTCGATCAGTTGATCGAGGGAATCGGGGTAGCGTCCGGTGTCGCCGTAGTAGTGATCCAATGCTTCGCGCATGGCCGACAGGCTCTGGCGCAGTGTGGTTTCCTTCGACGTTTCGAGGCTGTTGAAATAGCGTGGCAAGGCGATGGTCATCAGCGTCGCGATGATTGCCATGACCACCATCAGCTCCAATAAGGTAAAGCCCTTTTGCCGACGCATATGCTCACCACTCCCGGTAGGCGATGCCGTTGAGCCCCTTGCCCCGGGCCTTGGAGTAAACGTCAAAGACGTCTTCACCCTCCCGCGGGTTTTGAGCCGTGCTGTCGTAAGAGCGCAGCCCCCAGCCACCTTCGTCGTCACGCTTGACCGCTGTCAGCGGGTCATGGGGCACGCGGCGCAAGAAGTAGAACTTGGCACCCTTGGCGCTGCGCACATCGCGCACGCCTTCGACCAGCACTTGAAGATTGGGTGGATAGCCGCTGCTGTTCAGCGACTTCTCGATGTAGCCGGCGTCAAAGGCGCGCTTGTAGGCGTCAATGGCGTCGCGAATCTGGTACAGCGCGGTGCGCAAGTCCTGCTCTTTGCCCCGGCGCACCACGGTCTCGGTCAGCGGCGCGGCCATACCGGCCAGCAGGCCGATCAGGGCCAGCGTCACGACGACTTCGATCAAGGTAAAACCGCGTTGCGAGGCGTTCATGATCAAGGCTTCTCAACAGTGACTTGAGGAGTGGCGGAAGCCACCGGCCGGCCGACGGTCACTTCGGTGGTCACGCCAGGCACCGAGCGGTCGATGTGCTCGTTCTGAATCCGTGGCTCCATCCGCCGATCCGGCGCCTGGATGTGCATGCTGGTTTCGGTGCCGGTAGGGAATTCCATGTCCGACGGGCTCTGGTACGGCAGGTTGCGCACGATCCGTGGGGTGATCGACAGCACCAGCTCGGATTTGCCGACGGTGTCCTTGTTGCTGCCGAACAAGCGGCCAAGGCCCGGGATGTCGCCAAGACCGGGGATCTTGTTGCCCGTGGCGCCGTGGTCGTTACGCACCAGGCCGGCGAGGATCTGCGTTTCGCCGTCATGCAGACGCAGCGTGGTCTGAGCGTTGCGGGTATCAACCTGAACCGGAATGGTGCCTTGGCGGGTCGGTTCCAGCGGCGTGGCGTTACTGACTTCCAGAGCGATTTTGATCGCCACTTCGTTGTTCAAGTGCACGATCGGCTGCACTTCCAGCTTCAGACCGACGTCGAGGTAGGTGACGCTTTCGGTGATCACCGGCCCTTGGGTCGACGGCACCGAGGTCGCACTGATGATCGGCACGCGCTGACCAATGTGGATGCGCGCCTGCTCACGGTTGCTGACACGAATCACCGGGCTGGCCAGGGTGTTGATGTCGTTGTCCTGGGCGTTGATCTTGGCTTGCGGCGACGGCGAGATGGAGATCCGGCTGGAGTCGATGCCTTTGAGTTGATCGAGGATCGTCACCGGCGAACCGTCGGTGTTGATCACGCCGAAGGTGTTCGGCCATTGCAGGCCAAGGTCGAGAATCCGTTGACGAGCCACTTCCATCACTTCCACTTCCAGCACCACTTCCGGGTTGGACTGGTCTTGCGATTGCAGGAGCTTTTCGGCCATGCGCACAGCGTCTTCGGTGTCGCGCATGGTCAGGGTGTTGAGGCGCTCATCGACGAACACGTCACGGGTCTTGAGCATGGTCTTGATCATGTTCAGCGCGGTGTTGGAATCAATGCTGGTCAGGTAAAAGGTGCGCATCACCAACTCTTGATAGTCCTTGAGCTTTTGCGGCGAGTCCGGGTAGATCAGCAAGGTGTTTTCGTTTACCACTTTCTGGTGCAACTGGTTCTGTTGCAGCAGCAGTTCCACCGCGTCCTCGATGCGCACGTCACGCACGAAGATCGTGGCTTTCATGTCCGGGCGCAGGTCTTTGTCGAAGATGAAATTCAGACCGGCCACCTGGGACAGCACTTCGAAAATGGTTTTCAGGTTGGCGTCGCGAAATTCCAGGGTCACCGGGCGGTCCAGGCGGGTGCGCAGTTGTGGGTACGGGACCACGTTGCGGCTCTGCACCAGGCGGATGTTGCCTTGCAGTTCCAGAGCACCTTCATTCTTGGGGTCGAGTTCGAGGATCTGTTTGACCTGGCGTTCGGCGCCGTAGATGTCTCCGCGACGCAGGTCGCCACGGGCCAGTTCGAGTTTTTCATCCATGCTGCGCAGGTAGTCGAGCTGGCTCAGCGCCTCTTGGGCGCGACGGTTGTGTGGCTCGATGTTCAGTACTCGGCCATAGGCCATTCGTGCCGAGGGGAAATCACGCGTGGCGCGGGCCATGTCGCCCTGGCTCAATAAATTCGTGACCGCCAGCGCTCGTCCGCTGTTGAGGGCCAGGTGCAGTTCGGTGTCGCGAGGGTCTTCACGCAACCCTTCTTCGATACGGGCCAGGCCGGCCTCGTATTGCCCCGACTCGATCAGTTGGGACGCCTCCTGGTTGGCGAGCTGCGCCGAACTGCACGCGGCCAGCGCTGCAGCGATGCAGACACTCAACAGCAAACGGGATGTGTTCATTGCGCGCTCCCCACAGACAAGGTCTGGGATAAATGCAGAGGCAAGTAGACAAAACTGAGTTCCACATCGGAAATCCGCTCGATCCGCCAGGTTTCGTCGATCACATCCCCTTTGCGTACGACGTATATTTTTTCGCCGTTCTGCAAAAACACTTGCAGGTCGGAACGGTCATTGAGCTTGCCAATGAACTGGAAAGGCATCGGCGGTACGCTGGGGGCTTGTACCACCGGGGTCTGGTTGACGGGTTGTTCGATGACGCTGGCGAGGGTCGGCGCGACCTTCCAGCTGCGGGCGGTGAACAGGTCGCCGGACGGGCTGAGGTCCTTGATCACCACCGGTTTGCCGTTGGCCGTTACAGCCGGCAGCGTGCCGGTTTTGCTTTTGACCGGGGTGGTTGAGGCGGCGACAGACTCGTCGCCCTCATCGGTTTTCTGGAAATATTGAGGTCCCCAGGCCAGTCCCGCGGCCACACCGAAGAACGCCATCCAACCCAGTACGCGCTTGGTATTCATCATGACCTCGACAGGTAAAGGGTCATGCGGATCCGCCCGGTCAGGTCGGTGTCGGCGATCTTCTTGCGCTGCAACTCCACGTCTTCCAGCACCACCGCCGGCAACTGGCCGAGCAAGGCGTGCAGGAAGCGTCGCAATTGCGGATAGCTGCCGCGCACCGGCAGCAGAATCTGATAACGGGCCAGGTGCGTCTTGGGGTCGATGCCCAGCGAATATTCACCGCGCGACAGGGTGATGTGTTCCTGACTGGCCAGCGCGTAGATCTTGTCGATGGCCACGGTGGCCTGTGGCTGCGACGGCAGTTTACTGCGGAAATCGTCGAGTTGACGCTGCGGCACCACCGGGGCGGCGACGCTGCCGTCTTCAACCTTGGCCAGGTACTCGCCGGCTTCACGGGTCTGCTGGCTCAGCTGTTGCAGCGCTTGCCAGTCCGGCATCAAGCCGCCCAGGCCATACACCAAAGCGACCAGCAGCAGCGCCATGCCCACCAGGCCAGGAACGCCCAGGCCTTGCAGGTATTCGTGGACGATCAATTTAGGGATTCGCATCGCCGATCTCCCAGCTGGCCGACAGGTTGAATTGCACCGGGTGTTCCGGCACGTTGGCGACGATTTCGTGGCTGAGCAGCGACACGTCGGACAGCTCGTCGCTGGCTTCCAGACGTTGGTGGAATTCGAGCATGGCTTCCAGATCCCGCGCCTCGGCGCTGATGCGTACCTGACCTTTGCGCGCATCCGGGGTCAGGGTCAGCAAGGCAACGTTGTCGCGTGGCATGGCTTCGAGCATGGCGAACAGACGCTCCCAAGGCCGGCGCAATTGTTGGGAGACTTTGCGCATTTCGGCCAGGTTCTGAGCCTGCTCACGGGTTTCGGCCGGGGTCAGGGAGACCTTGCTGCCGTTGTCGCCGGTGAGTGCACGCTGGGCATGTTGCAGATGGCCTTGTTGTTGCGAGGCCTCTTCGTCGAGGTGTTGCTGGACGAAGAAACACACCAGCGCCAACACCACACCACCGGCCAGCAAGCTCCAGCCCAATGGGCCGGAACGGCGACGCGGCTGGAAGTCGAGCATCAGCGGGCGCATGTCAGGCCACCGCCCGAGACATCACGTACAAACTGTCGCGTACGGCTGTCTGGTCTTCTTCAAGGGTGCGCAACTGCACGCCCGGCACGTCGGGATGCGAGTCGATGCGCGCCGGTGCGTGCAGGTAGACGCTGAGCGGCCGTTCGCTGGTGGAGGCCTGCAATTGGCTTTCACGGCCGATCAGTGCGGTCAGTGCGGCATCGCTGTCACTGCTGCCCACCGAACGCACCGCCGCCCACTTCCCTTCCCGTGCCAGCAGCAGCACGCTGCGCACCGGCTCGGCGACGACGAACAGAAAGTCGCCGCCCTCAAAGCTCTTGTCGAAGTGGTTGAACGCGGCCATCAGGTACGGCTGCACCGAACGCAGGCGCATGCCGCGACCGCTGACCAGACTGCGCAGGCGCGTCAGCAAGTCTTGCGGCAGTGCAGTGGCGATCCGGTCGTAACCCGCCGGCTCAGCCGACAGCACCATGCTCCAGGGCTGCGTTGGTACGCCATAAAGGTCTTCGAAGCACAGTTGGGCGAAGCCGAGCAGTTCGTCGGGGCTGCTGATTTCTTCGCTCCAGGGCACCAGGCAGAAACGGCTGAAGTGCCCGGAGATCACCACGCAAAGTTCCGCACCGGCCTGCGTGTGTTCGCCAAGCAAACGGTCGAGGGTTTCGAGGGCGACGGCCCAGGCGTGGAAGCCTTCGTCGATGAAGCCGACGCTGCCCAGCCACAGGGTGTCGCTGCCGCGGCGTTGGCCGAGGCCGACACCGCTGGCGCCAAGCACGGCGATATACCGATCACGAGACAAAAGTGACACGATTGATCTCCTCGAGCGTGGTACGCCCCTGTTGCACCAGTTCCAGGGCCGACTCGCGCAACAGCCGCAAGCCGCGTTTACAGGCGTGGGCCTTGATCTTCGAAATGGGTTGGCGCTCGACAATCATTTGCCGCAGCTCGTCGTCCAGGTGCAGCAGCTCGGCGATCGCACTGCGCCCGCGATACCCGGTGCCCCGGCAGTGGCCGCAGCCCTTGCCATGCACAAAGTGGTAGTGGCCGACGTCTTTGGGATCGAGGCCCGAGGCAAGCAATTCGTCGTCGGTGGGGGTGACCGGCGCGCTGCAACTGGCGCAGACCAGGCGGATCAGCCGCTGCGCCAACACCGCGTTGAGGGCCGACACCAGGCTGTAGGGGTCGATTTCCATCTGGGTGAAACGGCCGATCACGTCGAACACGTTGTTGGCGTGGATGGTGGTGAACACCAGGTGACCGGTGAGTGCCGATTGCACGGCGATTTGCGCGGTGTCCGGGTCGCGGATTTCACCGACCATGATCTTGTCCGGGTCATGGCGCAGGATCGAGCGCAAACCCCGGGCGAAGGTCAGGCCTTTCTTTTCATTGACCGGGATTTGCAGCACGCCCGGCAGTTGATATTCCACCGGGTCTTCGATGGTGATGATCTTGTCCACGCCGTGGTTGATCTCGGTGATCATCGCGTACAGCGTGGTGGTTTTGCCGCTGCCGGTCGGACCGGTCACCAGCACCATGCCGTAGGGTTCGGCGGCCAGGCGCCGCAGTTGGCGCAGGGTTTCCTCTTCAAAACCCAGGGCCTGCAATTGCACGCCACTGACTTTGTCGGCCAGGTCCTGTTTGTCGAGGACCCGCAGCACCGCGTCTTCGCCGAAAATGCTCGGCATGATCGACACCCGGAAGTCGATCTGCCGGCCGCTGATGCCGATCTTGAAGCGACCGTCCTGGGGCACGCGTTTTTCGCCGATGTCCAGTTCGGCCATGACCTTGACCCGAGAAATGACCTGCTCGGCGAACTCGCTGCCCTGGATTTTGCTGATGTTGTTGAGCACGCCATCGATCCGGTACTTGATCACCAGACCGCTGCCGGTGGTGCCCAGGTGGATGTCACTGGCGTGCATTTTCAAGGCATCGTAGAGGGTCGAGTTGACCAGTTTGACGACGACGCTGGCGTCTTCGCTGATGCTGGTCAGGGACAGGCTTTGCAGGTTGTCGACTTCAACGCCGGTGTCGGATTGGGCATTGAGCGATTCCACCGCGTGGAAGCTTTCTTCGTGACGCGCCAGGTAGGCTTTCAGGTCGTCGGCATGCACCAGGTACAGCGGCGCACCGTGCAGGCAGTCGTCGATCCAGGCCAGGCGCGAGGTATCGAAGGGGTCGGCAAACACGCCAATGACCGCGTCTTCGTGACGCAGCAGGATGAATTCGCGCTTGAGGCATTGGGCCAGGGTGACCCGGTCAAATACCGGGATGGCCTTGAACAGGCTGTCGGTGTCGAGCACCGGATAATGCAGGGTGGTGCCGAGGCACTGGATGAAGGGCATCGGAGCCAGTTCGCACAACACCCCGAGGGCTTCCAGTACCCGTTCGCCGGTACTGGTGGCTCGAGCCCGGGCCTGGGCCAGTTGCTCACTGGAAAAACGAGACGGTACACAGTCCAGCAACGCCGGTTCGACGGCAAGGGATAGACGGTCCATGGCATGCTCTCCAACGCCCGGGGCTTTGAGCCCTGTCGGCGCGGCGAGTCATCGCGGCGGGTGCCGGAACGTCTGGTCGCGCCAATTACTCCCCGGTGAGCAGTTGTTCGTCGTCTGGCGCCATGGAGGCCGATGTACTTCGTCGGCGATCTGCAAGCACCCAACTCCCGTCGTACAACTGCAGCGGGAAACTCTCGGTCCTGCTCTGGCGTCGTTCGACGAATCCTTCGGAGGTGCTCACGCCCGTTTTGGGTTCGCGCTCCATCCCTAAAAGGTCACAGACTGCTCGGGCCAGTTCCGCCAATGGAAACGGTTTGAACAGGATATGGCTGACTCCCAGTTGCAGGGCCCGCTCACAGACTTCAGCGGTGGGGTGCCCGGTAATCAGCACAAAATGGCACTTCCTGTTCTGGCGGACAGCATCGAGCACCTCAAAGCCTTCCATATCGGGCAAGCGGTAATCGAACACCATCACATCGGGTGCAAATTTTTCGGCTTCGCCGATGGCCTTCGCACCGTCGTTCGCTACCAGGACATCCAGCCCTTGCGCCACCAGATAATCCCGGAGGTTTTGTGCAAGCAGCTGTTCGTCTTCAACAACCAGTATTTTGTTCAACAAGGTGGACTCCTTGAAACCGCAGGTCCGATATCCGTGCCTGGGAGTACGCGCCTTAATTAGGCTAACGCACACTTCATGCCAGACTGAGTGCCGCTTTTTGGTCGACACATCGCGTTGATTTCCATGACAAAACCTTTTCGCTCGCAAACCCCGTCCCCCAAAGACGGGGAAGCGCCCGGATTTGCACTGAAGCTTTCCCCACATTTGGGGGTGAAGCTTCAATCATCGTCAATCCGTTCGATTCGATTGTTTGATCGAAGCTGCGCCAGGACTTGCAGGCGTGCTTGAGCCTGTTGCTGTCGGGCAAGGTAAGCCCTGACCATTTCAAGCCCCTGCGTTTCTGAGACATCGGTTGCCTCCAAGTGGTTCTGGAGATAAATCAAATGCCAGCCCAACGGCGTACGCACCGGTTCGCTGACGGCCCCCGGCGTCAGGGCGAAGGCCGCCACTTCGAACTCGGGCAGCATGCGCCCACGAGGAAAATAGCCCAAGTCCCCGCCTTCGCTGGCCGACGCATCTTCGGAGCCGGCCTTGGCGACACTGGCAAAGTCCTCGCCCTGGCTGATTTTCGTGCGCATCTCTACTAAGCGTAGCCGCGCTGCTTCAACTGTGGCGGCATCGGCGCCTTGCGGCACTTTGACCAGGATGTGCCGGGCCTGGATTTCTTCGGGCCGGCTCATGTCGGCGCGGTGTTCTTCGTAAAACGCCCGGACCTGTTTTTCATCCGGTGATCCCCCTGCCTGGACGAGTTCGGCAAAGACTTGCTGGGCCGCCAGTTCACGGCGGGTGTATTCAGTGAAACTGGCTTCATCAAAACCGGCGTCCTGGAGCCGGCGGGCAAACACCTCGGGGCCGCCGATGGCTTGTCGGGTCTGGTCAACCTGGCGTTGCACGTCGGCATCGCTGATCACCACGCCGCGCTTGAGGGCTTCTTGCCACAACAGCTCCTTGTCGATCAAGGCGTCCAGCGCTTTCTGCCGCAGCTGCTTATAAGCCTTGGGGCTGCGAATGTTGCCCACCGCCCTGCCCTGATCTTCGAGGAATTCGGCGAAATAGCGCTCCAGGCGAAACTCGGAAATCTCCTCGCCATTGACCCGCGCGGCGGCCGGGCCGTTGTTGCACCAGGCGACCGGGACCCACAGTGTCAGCAGCATCAGCGCAATGTTGAGTTTCATGATCGGCCTCCGGTCAGGGCATGGCAGCAATGGGTTTGTAGGGTGCAACCACAAAGAAGCGCTGGTCGGGCAAGTCCACCGTAACGACGTGGGCACCGCTCAAGCCCAGACGGCGGCCAGGGCCAAAGTTGATCAACGGGGTCAACCCGGTCTCGAAATCATGCAAGCCCTCCAGGGCACTGATGAGCTTCTCGCGGCTGGCGTCGCGTCCGGCCTGCTTCATGCCTTCGCTCAGCAGCAGCATTGAGCTGTAGGCACCCACTTGCAGCACCGCGTGCTGACCGCCCAATCCCTGATTTTCGCGCAATTGCGTCAGCGCCAGGCGCCCGGCCAGCGTCCAGTCGCTGGGCACGAACGGGTAGGCCAAAAACAATCGTCGGGAAAACCCGCTGGGCATTTGCAACACGTCACCGGCCACCTGATTCGAGGCCGCGAACAGGTAAGGCACCTGCCCCGCTTTTTGCAAACGCTCGGCCAGACGACTGAAGCCTCTGCCACTGCCCAGGTAAAACACTGAGCGCGAGCCCAGCGGGAGTTCGTCTTGTGCCTCGTCGTAGGCTTGCAACCGCACTTCTTGCCAGCCGTGATCCTGCAAGTATTGGCCGAGGTCCTGCGCCGCCTGCCGCTGGCTCGGTTCGTCCGGAAAGGTAATCAGCGTCGGCCCCTTGAGCACACGCAAATTGGCGGTACCGTAGTCGGCCAGGGCGATCAACTGTTCGCGCAGCCCCGGCAACGGTTCAAAGATTTGCCGACTGGCCTGCGCCATGCCTTGTAACGAGAGCGGCCCGATCAACGGAATCCCGGCCTGTTCCAGGCGCGCCGCCAGGTCCACATCCAGCGCCGGGGCCAGCGGTGAGATCAGGGCGAACACTTGTTCCTGTTCGATCAGTTGCTCCAGTGCCCGCTCGGCACTGGCGCGGTCCGGGCCAGGGTCGAGGATGGTCAAATTCACTTGTCGACCATGAATGCCGCCCGCCTGATTTATGCGTTCCACGCTGCCCTTGAGCACCGCCGCCACCGTGGCGCCCTCATCGGCCAGCGGCCCCTGACTGGGCAACAAGGTGCCCAGGTGCAGACTGTCGGCGGTCAAACCGGGGTCGCGGTCATCGGCCACACGCTTGAGGTAGGCCGTGAGGTTGCGCTGGTCCTTCATCGACAGCACGAACCGCGGCATCGCCGGATCGAGTCGGTTGTTGGCCGAATCGCGACCTTCGGCAATGGCTCGGGCCAACGCGCCCTCGGTGTAGGCCGGATAGTCACGGCCGTTGACTTGCTCCTGGCCATAACGGCTGGAGAGCCGCGACCAACTGATGTCCGGCGGGCGCACCCCGCCTTCCGGGCGCCCCTGACCGTCGGCGCCATGGCAGTTGGCGCACGGCAAGCTGCTGGCCGGCAAGATCATGTCGGCCGCGCCAACCCGGGCCATGACCGGCTCACCGCTCTCGGACAGCCCCTCGCGGTACAGGCGTTTGCCCGCACTTTCGCTGGGGGTGAGCGCTGACGCGTGGGCGGTGCAATGCATGCCGCCGAGCAGTAGCAGGCCGAGGACCAGGGACGTTTTCATGGCGCGCTCAACGACCGGCCACGGGCATGGTCAGCAACTGCAAGCGCTGAGCAATGGCGGCGGCCGGGGCATCGGGACGGATTTTGCTCCAGCGCTTGTTCGCCACGTCACCGACGATCAACTGCGTGGAATGCTGTTCGGGGGTCGGCACGATCTGGCCGATACGACTCAGGACAAGGTCCATTTGTGCCTTGTCACCGGTAAGAAAAAACCAGTGGGGTCCATCGACGCCCTGTTTCAAGGTGTAAGCCTTGAGTACCGCCGGCGTGTCGCGCAGCGGATCACTGGTAAGGGAGATAAAGGTGATGCCATCGGCCTTGTCGCCCAGTAACTCACGTACTTCCTTGAGCTTGCGGGTGATCAGCGGACAGGCATCGTTGCAGCGTGTGAAAATCACGTTCAGCAGCACCACGCGGTTTTGCAGCGCGTCACTGTAGAAGCGCAGGGTTTCGCCGTTCTGATCCTGCAACGGCGTGTCGGTGAACCAGGTTTTCGCATCGTGCGTGCCGGTCGCCGGTTGCGCGCCGGCCACCGCCGGCGCGGGTTCTTGGTGCCCTTCGTGGGCAAACGCCATCAAGCTGACAATGCAAAAGCACATCGTGAAGAGGATCAGGGCGAGCGCTCTCATGGCTGTTGCTCCATCGCAATGGCGGTGTGTTTGGCGTGGGCATTGCGCTGGCCGCTGATCTTCTCGACTTCACGGGTCAGGACGGCCGGGTCGGTGAAGCCGTAGTAGCGCGTCCAGTGACGGCTGTTGCCATCGCCGACGAGGATCAATGGCTGATGGTTCTTGAAGTCGCCACTGAACGAGCCCAGGCCCTTGAGGGTTTCAGTGATCGACTGCGAACTGCCGGTGAGCCAGCTCCAGCCCGGACCGTTCTGGAAATTGCGGGCGTAGTCGTTCAGGCGTTTGGCATCGTCGCGCTGCGGGTCGACGCTGATCGACACCAGTTGCACCTCGCCACCGACCCGAGCACCGAGTTGTTTTTGCACCTTGCCCATGATCGAGGACACCACCGGGCAGACCGTGGTGCAACTGGTGTAGATGAAGCTCATGACCACGATTTTGTTGCTGATCAGGTCCTTTTCCAGGCGCACTGATTTGCCGTTCTGGTCCACGAGTGCCACGTCGGCGAACTTGACCTGTGCGCTTTCGGACGTGGCGGGTTTGGCTGGCATGTCGTGCCCGGCGTGCTCGTCCGCCGAATGCGCCAGGGCCTGACCGATACCGGCCGCCAACAGGCAGAACGTCAGCCATCCACGGTGTGCGATGCGGTTCATGTCGGTGTCCTCTTCAGTTCGCAGTGCCGGGCAGAACCCGGACGCTGGCAAAGGTCTTGTCGTCGAAATTCGCACCCAGCGACGCCGCACGAACGTGCAAGTACCACGCGCCGTTCTGGTCCAGGGTCACCGGGGCTTCATAGATACCGTTGCCCACGTCGAGGGCCGCGACTTCCTGCACCCGTGACGTCGGCGCACGGAAGTAGCGCACCTGAACATCCTTGACCCCGCTGCGCCGGGTCTGCTGCTGGCCCTGGACGATGCGAAAGCGCACCACATAAGGACTGCCGAGGGTGGCCGTGGACTTGTCGAGCATGAATTCCACTTGGGGCACGCCGGGGTGTTGCGCGATTGATGGGTCCGGCTCAACCAACGCAGTGAAGCAATGAATAATGTTCGGTTGATTGAGCAGGAACGCCACGTCGAAACGCCCGGCCGACGGCAACTTGATCCGCGCGCTGTACAGCCCCGGTTCGACCTCGCGCAAACTGCGGTCGATGACCATCGCCGCCCGCGCCACTTGCCCGCGATTGGGGTACCCGGACATCGGCGCGTTCATGCCTTCGGCGTAGAAGTAAGTGGTGTTGTCCACCGGGTTGACCACGAACACCGCGTTGTCGTCCCGCGACACCGCCAGGCTCGACGCCAGCGGCAGATCACCGGCCAGCCGTGGTGCTTGCGGCCCCGCTTCGAAACCCTGGCTGATCGGCGTACGTCCCTGGCCCAGCGACGACAGGTTGATCATCGTGACCTTGGCCGACGCCAGACCGCGGACATAGGCATAGGCCTTGGTGAACACCACTTGATAGGGCTCGGCCGACACGTCCAGTTCATGGATCAGCGAATCGGTGGCGGCGTCGATCACCGAGGCCTGGTTCTCCAGGGTGTTGAGCACAATGCCGAAGCGACCGTCAGCGCTGAAGCCCATCGGCCCCAAGCCCTGCTTCGCCTTGATCACCCGGCGCACCGCCAGGCTGGCGCTGTCGACCACGGTCACGGTGCCGTCCTGGCCATCGGCGACGTACACCGCCTGGGACAGCGGCGAGTACGCCACTGACAGTGGGTGCGAGCCGGTCTTGAGTTGCTTGCTGACGGTCAGGCTGGCGATGTCGATGATGGTCAAGGTGCCGTCGTCGCGGTTGGTGACGAAGGCAAAGCGGCTGTCCTTGCTGAAGGCGATTTCGTGATGCCCGGCCCCGGTGGCCAGGTGTTTGAGGGGCTTGAGGCTGCGGGTGTCGATGACCGTGACGCCGGACTCGTCGGCGGTTGACGCGTTGTTGCCGACCCACAACAGACGCTCATCCGGTTGCAGGGCCACGCGCACCGGGTTGCTGCCGGCGCTCACCGACGCCAGCAATTTGAATTGTTCGCTGTCGATCACCGCCACTTCCCCCGCCGCTGGCATCGACAAAAACACCCGTTTGTTGTCCTTCGGGGTGACCCAATCCATCGGCGGTTGTTTTAGATCGATCCGGGCCATGGTGCTGGTGATGCCGCCCACCGACACTGACGGATCGACCACTGAAACACTGGCATCGCGGTTCATCACCAGCAGGAAGTAGCTGTTCAGATCCAGCAGCGGCCGCGCGCCAATGCTCGATTTGAGGAACACCCCGACCCGGGATTTGCAGCTTTGCTCGCGGCCCTGGGCCTGGTCGGCGGCAACGGTTTCGGGGTCGAGCCAGGCGCCAGGGTTGACGCCAGACAATGGCTGGCCCGAAGTGCTGTCCTTGACCCGGAACTGCACGTCGGCAAACTCGCCTTCGCGCAGTACACCGTCCTTGGCCAAAGGCTTGACCTCAAGCGCCACCGACACCCCGTCACGGGAGAGACTCTGGCCGCTCCAGGTGTTGGGCAAGGCGACTTCGCTGAGCATGCTCGGCGGCACGGTGCGCCATACGCCAAGGCTAATCAGCGCGACGCCTAAAACCAGCGCACCACTGGCGATTCTGATGGTCCTGTTCATCCCTCTCTCCCCTTCAGATCAATTACTGCCCCACCGAGCCCCTGTGGGAGCGAGCTTGCTCCCACAGGGTTGATGTCGTTCCCATCCCCTCGGTCTACGGCGCCGGTGCCGGTTCAGGTTCGTTGGTCACCCGCAGTAACCCCCACAGCCCGGCGGTATTGCCGTAGCCGGCGTAGTCACGGAACAGGTAGTCGCCCGGTATCGCATTGCTGCCTCCGGCGCTCGGGTGCATGAAGCTGAAGTGCGCGGCCGGCAGGATGCTTTCGTGGGCGCCGATGTACATCGACATCGGGTTGTAGCCGAACCGCACCGAACCCACGCCCGGCGTCATCATCGGGTAACCGCCGGTGTCGCTCTTCTCCGACTGGAACGGGTTGACCGACCAGACGTGACCGTCCAGCTGGAACGTCGAACCACGGCTGCCACCGGTAGGCATCAGGATGTGGGTGCGGAACGGTTGCCCCGGTTTGGCATACAGCACCGGTGTCTGTGGATCGCCCCCCACCAGCGCGTTGCTGTAGGCCATGTGCGCGTTGGGCACGTCGCCGTAACCGTTGCCATCGGCGTGACCGAACGGCGCGTCCGGCGGCAGGCCGAAGCGGTACCACATCGGTTCGGTTTTATAGTTGATGGCCATGCTCGAGTTGTCCTGCGGATCGGTCGGCACACCCGCTTCCGAGGCAATGCCTTCCACCGGCCGGCCATTGGCCCAGCGCATGTTGAGCGCCTTCTGCCAGACCATCGCAAAGTCGCGGTAGGTGGTTTGCCCTGGCGCGGTGACTGTCGCATTGACCTTGCGCGCGTCCTCAACCCAGGTGGCACCGATCGGCAGGATGCTCATCGCGCCACCGAGGCCTTTTTGTGGCTGCTTGATCACGTCCGCCGGGGTGAAATTCAGCCCGCCGAACTCCACCGCCGTGGCGTTGATGTTGTCGACGCTGCGGCCCAGTTGGGTAATCGGCTTGCCTTCACGCTCCAGGTGTCCGGCGTAGTACTGATAAGTACGCGTCGGGTATGCACCGCTGTTGCCAACACGTGGCGGTACGGTCTGGATCGGGTTGGTGCCGACGTTGGTGCCGTCGGATTTGGTGATGTCGTACGCCAGCAGTTGAGCGTGCAAGCCCACCGTGCTGGACGGCCGCATCAGGTTGTTGCTGAAGGTGGTCGAACCTTCGCCACCGTTGCGGTCACGCTTGACCATGCCCATCACCGAAGCGGTCTGGGCCAGGTCCGGCATCACGCTCGGCAAACGGTTTTCCAGGGTGATGTTGATGCAGTCACCGGCCGCCGCGCGCAGCACCAGCGGTTCGACAGGCACACCGGGTTTCAGCTTGCCAGTGACCGGGTCGAGGTCGGATTTGCGCACGTACAGAATCGCGGTCGGGTCATGCAGCGGGCCGCTTTGCCCGCCGATGGTGAAGGTCGTCCCATCCTGGGGATCGTTTACCGTGACCTGTGGAATGCTCACCGCGCGGGAGTTGTACACCAGCGTACCGCCCGCCGGATTCAACGGGCCGCCGACATGCTGGCCGAGGCCCGCCGGGTCCGCCATGGACAGGTTAAGCGGATTGCCGAGGATGTCGTTGGCCAGCGCCGCGACCACTTCATAGTTGCGTTGCACGGTCGGCCGGGTGCCGATGCCGTTCGGGTTGGCGCCATACCGTGGGCAGGCGCCATCGAAGGCCACGGTGTTGCGCATGCCCGCCGGTTTCGGGTTGTTCGGCAGCGCGAACAGGTCGTTGCGTTGCGCGGTGTAGTTGCGCATCACCCCCCAGATTCCGCTCCAGTAACCTTCCAGGGATGCGTCCATCGAGTACAGGTAATCCCCGGTGATCGCCGCTGAACTGGACAACATCGAGACCGGCGCGATGAAGCCCATCTGCTCGGAGATCCCGATCATTTGCGACGAGCGCCAGCCGGAGTTGGAGCTGTTGCCGAAACCGGAACCGCTTTGCAGCCACTTCACGCCGTGCAGGGTCACGTTGTGCTCCTCTTCATGACCGCCGGCATGCACCCGCAGCCGCACGTTGTCACCGGTGTAGGTGCGCAGCATCGGCGTGAACGGGTCCCCCGGTTCCGCGCCGCCCTTGTTGATGTGTGGCGGGAACAGCGTGGTGCCGCCGGTGGGCCCGGTGGCGGCAGTGACCAGGTTGGGCGCCAGGTTCATCGCCGGGATCGCCCGGTCAGTGCGGCTTTGCATGGCGTACGCCAGGTCGCCACCGAGGCCGTCGGCCTGCATGCCGCGCTTGCCGTCCGGGCCGACCTTGTTCGGGTCATACACCCGCAGGGCCAGCGGTTCGTTGCGGTAATTGACCACGAACATGCCAGGGTCATCCACCGAGATGGCTTGCGGGCAAGGCCGGCTCGGGCAGCCCGGCGACAGCCCGCCGCGGGCTTCAACCACCTGTTCAAGCAGGGTCGCGGCTTCCTTGCGCACCGGCGGGTTGATCGCATAACGGAAGCTGTCGGCGGTGGCCGGGAAGGATTGCGCATCCGGCACGCCATTCGGCCCGGCGCCCACGTACACACCGGCTTCATAGGCGTGCTGGAAGTCGCTGTATTCGAGGAAGAACTCACGGAAGCTGTCGTTCTTGCCGTCGCCGTCCAGGTCACCGGTAGAAATCACGGCCTGCCACGAGGTCGGCCCGCCGTCCTGCCGCGCGCCGCTGTACAACGGCTCGCCGGTTTCGGCGTGGAACCAGGTGGAACCGGCCGGCTCTGCCAGCACGGTGGCGTACAGACCGATCTGTTGGTGCGTCGATGGGCCCAGGTGGTCGTGGGTGAAAATGGTCCCCAGGCCACGGTCGACGCCTTTGCTGTTGACCACCGGATCGACGAACCAGCGCTGCATCGCTGTGCGCGCGCCCACCCAATCGGCCCGGCCATATTGACCAAAGAACGGATGCTGCTTGGCTACCGGGCAAGTCGGTGTGCCGTCACGCGGGTCGGTGCCTTCGCATTGGTTGAACAGACGAATTGCGTGGATGCGCTCTTGCACGGCACCGGGGGAAAGCACGCCGTCTTCATAGTTCCAGCCGTTGGCCGAGCCGTCGGCGGCGGTCAGGTCCCATTTCGGCAGGTGGATGTGCTGACCGATCACGTCGGTCGGCGTGCGCACCTGATAGTCATCCATCTCGTAGATGGCCGGCACCAGGTTGGTTTGCTGGTACTGCACGCAGTCGAAGGTGTTCATGCGCATCACCAGCGGTTCTGGCGGACGCTGTTTGGTGATCACCGGCCAGGCGTCTTCCCACAGCGCCAGGATGCGCGCTTGCGGGAAGTGGTAGCCGACCTTGTTGTACACCGCGTCGAACTGGATGTTCGCAGCCTTATAGATGCGCGGACGGTCGGCGGTGAAGGTCGAGGAACCGGTAAACGACAACCCGTCGACCCGTTCGCCGCTGTTGAACTCGCCGGTGCCGGCGCTGGCGGTCAGGCGTTTTTGCCGATCATCCATGCACGGTTCGTAGTACGGCGCACCCGCCATCGGCAACGCGCCGTTGGTGCGGAAGTTGCGCGCCACCACTTGATTGCCCGGCAGCACGGCGAAGCTCGGGTGGTCCTTTTGGGCGTGGAACGCCATGGCCGCCTGTTCCACTTCAGTGCCCTCTTCGGGCATATAAATCGGTTTGGCGCGGGTCACTTCCTTGGAGAAATCCAGCGACGTGGTGACGGTGTGCGCCTGACCACCCGATGAGAACCCGTCCAGTGAGTGCCGCCCCAGACCGCCATCCCAGCCACCGGACTGCGCCGGATCGAGGTTGGCCCACAAGGCATTGCCACTGGTTTTCAGGGATTGCGCCTTGGCGGCGTCGAGCATGTCCAGCGGCGGAGTTGGTGGACGTTGGCCGACCGAGCTTTCCATGCCACCGATCCAGAACGGATAGCCCGGGTTTTTCAGGCTGCCGTCAGCGTTGCGGTTGGCTTCACTGCGATCCACCAGGGCCAGGGAACCGATGGCTTGGGCACCACCGCTACCGCCGTGATGTTCGCCGTCGTCATCGCCCTCCTCGTCGTCATCGTCATGACCGGCCACCAGGGTTTCGCTGATCTTCGGTACGACCGCGACTTTGCCCGGCATCGGCGCCATGGCTTTGCCCGGCAGCGGCACGACCGCAGGAATCGGCGTGCCGGCAATGATCTCGCCATCCGGCAAGGCCCGTGCGCCCGCCGCCGGTTTACCGCTGCGCAACGCGTAAGGTTCGCTGTGATAACCGTCGTTGCCCTGTTGGGAGACTTCGAGTCTGGTGCCTTCCTCGAACACATCGTGTACCCGCCACATGCTCCACATGCCTTGGGCAAAGTGCGGATAGAAGTGGCAGTGATAGATCGCATCGCCGGCCACGCGGTTGCGGTTGCCCGAACCCCCATTGGCGATTTCATAGGTGTAGCCGGCGCCCGGACCGATGCCCTGGGCATCGACGTAGTCGGAGTTATCGTCGTTGGGGTTGAACAGCCATTGGTGCCCGTGCAAGTGGAAGATGTGTTGCTCGTGGCCGTTGTGGGTGTTGCGGAATTTGACGAAGTCACCGATGTAGCTGTGGTTGACGTTGGCCGGCTCGGAGGGATACAGCGCCATGGTCGCCTTGACCCCGACCTGATCGGCGCGTGGCGTTTCGCCCGGACGAATGTTTTCCAGGCCGACGTTGGCCGGTACATCCACCAGCATTGCCACGTCCCCCACGGTGTGGGAACTGAGGAAAAATTCTTCATAGGCGCAGGACAGGCAATCGTGCATCGGCCCGACACCCAGTCGGTTGGCCACCACCTCGGCGCCCATGCCGCCGGAACCGTAGTTGATCATGAACGCGTCGCGGGTCGGCTCCAGCACGTGGGCCATCACCGGGTCAGCCCAATACGCCGGGAACGCCTGAGTCGCAGCCACTTCATCCTGGAACTGCGAGGCGAAATCGCGGAACGGCTCCAGCCGGTTAGGCAGCGCCGGGTTGCGTTTGCCGATAGCTTCCAGCGGATAAGTCGCGGGCGGGAAGCTGCCATCAGCGTTACTGCCCATCACGATCGCGTCGCTCTCGCTGGAGATGATTTCACTGCCATCGACCATGCTGATGATCGGGGTGCCGGCCTTGCCTTCACGGATCCACGGTTCGCGCTGCGGGTAGCGCGCCTGGTAATCGACAATCGGCTGACCGGCCGGGGTGCGGCCGGTGCTGGCCAGGCGCATCTCTTCTTCGGTCACGGTGTTGCGATAGGTACGGCCACCTTTGGGCACCACCACCACTTCACCGAACAGGCCGTTGGCAACGTTGCCCGCATCACCTTCACCCCCAAATGTGGCGCCACGGCTGCTGGCGGCAAACGCGCCCTCACGCTCGGCGTACAGGGTGTAGGACCGCGTGGCACCGGGCGGAATCAGCGTGTTGGCATTGCGCCCGGTGAAGGACGCGATGTCGTCAATGCTGTTGACCGCTTGCAGGCCGTTGACCTGGAAGCCGACATGGCGGTCAGTGACTTGCTCATCGACCTTGAACTGATCGGCATTACCGGTTGCTCCCCCTTCTGCGCCCTCGACGTCGGTCTCTTCGTGCTTGCCGGGGTTGGCCTGATACGCCAGCAAATTCTGCAGATTGATCGTCAGGCAATCACCCGCCGCTACACGCAGCACCAGTGGACGCGGACGTTTGTCGGGCCGCAACGAAACTTTGCCCGGCACCGCTGCGCCCCCTTGGGCGAGGGGCATGTTGTGGTCGTCGACCACGTCGCGGCGCAGGGCGAACATCATGCCGTTGGCGTTCTGTGCGCCGAGGCGGTTGAACATCAGCGGCTGATCCAGCGCCACGACGTTCGCCACCAGATTGCGTTCGCAACGGGCGGCCGCCTCGGCCATCTCGATGCCAAACAAGGGCGCGAAAAACAACAGCAGATTAATCAGGTAATGAGCGTGGGGTATGCCGGACATGATCACGGACCTCGCATTGGGTGCTCACAAGGAACAATTCTCGACAAGTGCGCTGGAGCAATCGCCATGCCAAAAATAATTGTGTTGTTTTTCAGTCAGTTAAGTTGACGACTTAATAACTCGGGGGATATTCCCCACTAATTCCCCACTTTTCTGCCGGGGCCATCATTCCCCACTATTGGGGCAAGCCGGCACGGGGTTTCGACTACAACGGCGCGTCCACGGCCAGGCCCTGCAAACGCCGGTATTGGCGCAGGACATCCGGCACGTAGCGCTGGGTTTCGGCGAACGGCGGGATCGCCCCGCCACGGCTGAGCACCGCTTGCGGGCCGGCGTTGTAGGCCGCTACCGCGAGGGCAATGTCGTTGTCGAACAGGGTCAGCAGACGCTTGAGGTATTTGGCGCCGCCCTGGATGTTGGCCTTCGGATCGTAGACATCCTTGACCCCCATCTCCCGCGCGGTGTCGGGCATCAACTGCATCAATCCGCCAGCGCCTTTGGCGGACGTTGCGTCGGCGTTGTAGCGGGACTCGGCGCGAATGACCGCGTGTAACAGCGCCTCCGGAACTTCATTGGCCTTGGCAGCGGCCGAGACCAGCTCGGCGTAGGGTTGCGCGGCGATCATCTGCGGTTGCTGGTCGAGGCTGACGACCGCTGCGGTGGGCTCGTGAATAACCCGTTCATAGGTGCGGCCGGGGCGGTGAACGTTGGACAAAACGTAGCTGCCCTTGGCGTCCACGGAAACGAAGACATCGGCCTGTGCGACGCTGGTCAATAGCAGGCATCCGAGCAATCCAGTGGTGAGTGTTTTCATTGTTCTACCTCCCCTGGCCGGCCCCGAAAATTGGGGGTAATGCCCCACTGGCCGATCGTTAATCAGCCATACGCAAGCACTGTGCCGTAAGCGTGAAAGGCCGTAGCACGGGAGGTTCAGAAGGTTGCCAGGGGCTTTGCATGGCAATTGCATAAGCCTTTATCGCGACCCTTCTGCCGACTGTGTGAGGTCATCATGAATCAACGTCTGTGCTGTGCCCCGCGTACGCAACGCGGGTTCACCCTGCTCGAACTGCTGGTGGTGCTGGTGGTGCTGGGGCTGTTGGCCGGCATCGTCGCGCCGAAGTATTTCGCCCAACTGGGCCGTTCCGAAGTCAAGGTCGCCAAGGCGCAAATCGAAGGCCTGGGCAAGGCGCTGGATTTGTATCGCCTGGAGGTCGGGCACTACCCGTCGACCGAGCAGGGCTTGCAGGCGCTGGTCACCGCGCCGAGCGATGAAACCCACTGGACCGGACCTTACTTGCAGAAAAAATTGCCGCAGGACCCGTGGGGCCGTAACTACACCTACCGCTATCCCGGCGAAAACGGTGAGTACGATCTGCTGTCCATGGGCAAGGACGGGCAGCCCGGTGGCGAAGGCGAAAACGCCGAAGTCACCAGTTGGCAATGACGGGGGAAGACCATGCGCTTTCATCTCAAAGCCGTGGGCAAGGCCGGCGTGGTCTCGATGACGGTCGAGGCCCCCGGTCACAGCGAGGCTCGGCGCATCGTCGAAGACCAGGGGTTGCGGGTGGTCAGCCTGCATGCCGAACGGCACTGGCGCGCCTTGCGTCTGCAACAGCGAGAGACCTTCAACCTGGTGTTGTTCAGCCAGGAACTGACCACCCTACTCAATGCAGGCCTGCCGCTGATCGATGCACTGGAAAGCCTGGCCGAAAAAGAAAGCGCGCCACAGGCCCGCAAAACCTTGAGTGAGCTGGTGCGCTTGCTGTACGAGGGCAAATCGTTCTCCCAGGCACTGGGTCAGTTGTCGGCCATATTCCCGCCGTTGTATGTGGCACTGGTGCAGTCCAGCGAGAAGACCGGCGCCGTGGGCGAAGCCCTGGGCCGCTATGTCAGCTATCGCCAGCGCATGGACGAGGTTCGGCAAAAAATCGTCAGCGCGTCGATCTACCCCATGCTGTTGCTGGTGGTGGGCGGTGGCGTGGTGTTGTTTTTGATGGGTTACGTAGTGCCGCGTTTCAGCCTGGTGTTTGAAGGCCTGGGGTCGAACCTGCCGTGGCTGTCGCAAGTGTTGATGACCAGCGGCATGTTCCTCCATGCGCATCAGGGCGAATTCTTCGGCGGGTTGCTGGCGATCATCGTCGCCCTCGCCTTCCTCCAGCGCCAACCGGCCTTTCGTCGGGGCGTGGACCGCCTGATCGAAAAACTCCCGGCCATCCACCAACGCATCTTCATGTACGAACTGGCGCGTTTCTATCGCTCGCTGGGGATTCTGTTGCAGGGCGGCATTCCCCTCGTCACCGCCATGGGCATGGTGCGCGGTTTGCTCACCGTGGCTTCGCGCACACGCCTGGACGAAGCCTGCGAACGGGTGCGCGAGGGCCAATCGCTGTCGGCCGCGCTGGAGCTCAATCACCTGGTGACCCCGGTGTCCCTGCGCTTGCTGCGCGCCGGCGAACAGTCCGGCAACCTCGGGCAAATGATGGAACGCAGCGCCGACTTCTACGACGAAGAAATCAGTCGCTGGCTCGAATGGTTTGTCAGGTTGTTCGAACCGCTGCTCATGACGTTTATCGGGTTGTTGATCGGGGTCATCGTGATCCTGATGTACATGCCGATCTTCGAGCTTGCCTCAAGCATTCACTAAGGCTCTGGAATGAGGCATAGCGCTACGTTGCGTTTTTTATCGGCGATTCAGCTGAATAAATTCGGAAGGTGTGGTGTTCACCTATTGAATCGAGCAGCACGTTGCATTGTTCATCAACGTTCCAACCCTGAATAAGACGGAGAACGACATGCACATCAACAAGCTTTTACTGGCAGTAGCTATTGGCGCGGTCTTGTCGGCGTCCACCGTATTGATACCGGACAGTCTGTCCAGTATGTCGACTGCTCAGGCCAAGGATGGTGGCGGCGGCGGCGGTGGTGGCGGTGGCGGCAATGGCGGAGGTCATGGCGGCGGTGGCAATGGTGGTGGTGGCGGTAATGGTGGCGGTGGCGGTGGCGGCGGAAATGGCGGCGGTGGCGGCGGTGGCGGCGGCAATGGTGGCGGCGGTGGCGGCGGTGGCGGCGGTAATGGCGGTGGCGGCGGAGGCAATGGCGGCGGTGGAAACGGTGGCGGCGGCAACAGCGGCGGTCACGGTGGAAGCGGCAGTGGCGGCAACAGTGGCAGCGGCGGCAATAGCGGCAGCAGTCACAGCGGCAGCGACCACGGCCCTGGTAATGCCGGCAACACAGCCTCCTCCAACTCCGGTCGCAATGGCACGCACGCCGAACCTGGCGACGATCATGGCGTTCATGCCAACGGCGAAGTAGGCGATGACCATGGTGTTCATCGTTCCGGTGAAGTGTCCCACAACCAAAACGGCGTTCATCGCTCCGGTGAAGTGTCCCACAACCAAAATGGCGTTCATCGCTCCGGCGAAGTGTCACACAACCAAAATGGTGTTCATCGCGCCGGCGAAATCGGCGATGACCATGGCGTCCACGCCAATGGTGAAGTCGGTGATGACCGTGGCGTCCATGCCAACGGCGAAGTCGGTGATGACCGTGGTGTTCATGTCAACGGCGATGACAAAAGGACCTGATCACCATTAAGCCCAGGTCATCCACAAACCAACTGTAGGAGCGAGCCTGCTCCGGGCAGCGTTCCGACGATAGCCATTTGTCATTCAACATTGATGTCGTCTGACACTCCGTCATCGCGAGCAGGCTCACTCCTACAGGGGGAACTGTGTGAGGATTAGAGTTCGTCTTCAGTCTGATCCAGCTGTTCACGCAAAAACTCGATCAGCGCCTGCACCGGGCGCGAGCTCTGGCGGTGTTGCGGATAGACCGCCGACAACCTCAGCGGCTCAGGCTGAAACGCCTCCAGCACCGGCACCAGCCTGCCGTCCTTCAAGGCTGCACCGACGATAAATGTCGGCAAATAGGTAATCCCCATCCCGGAAATCGCCGCGTCCTTGAGCAACTCGCCGTTATTGACCCGCATCCGGCCCGTGACATTGACGGTCAGCGGTTTGCCCTGCCCTTCAAACCGCCATTGCACCTGACGACCGTGGCCGTACGGCAGGCAGTCATGGTCGTGCAGGTCTTCGGGTTTAAGCGGCGTGCCACGTTCGGCCAGGTACGTCGGGCTGGCGCAGTACACACGCTGGATCGAGGCGATGCGTCGGGCGATCAGCGTTGAGTCTTCAAGAATGCCGATACGCAACGCCAGGTCATACCCCTCACTGAGCAAGTCTACCGGGCGATCACTCAGGTCCACTTCCACGGTGACGTCGCGATAACGCTGCAAGAACAGCGGCAGCAGGCTGCCCAAATGCGCCAATGCAAACGACAAGGGTGCGCTGATGCGAATCGTGCCCCGTGGCTCGGTGGTTTGCCCGGCGATGCCCTGCTCCACTTGCTCGACTTCACCGAGCAGGCGCAAGGCCGACTCGTAATAACTCTGCCCCAGTGGGGTGACGTCCAGCCGCCGGGTCGAGCGATTGAGCAAGCGCACGCCCAGGCGCTCTTCGAGTTGCATCAAACGCCGGCTGACGAATTGCTTGGACAACCCCAATTGATCTGCCGCCGCGGTGAAGCTGCCGGAGTCCATGACCTGGCAAAAAATACGCATATCTTCGAACGGGTTCATTGTCACAGCCTGATTGACAGTCGAACACTTTATAGCCGTTTTTCAGGGTATCGACACCCCAACAATTACACACCCAATTCGCGTAGCAGCTGACGAGCAGTGGCTACAGGAGTCGGACTAGGCTCGGCGGTTGCTACAAAAAGCGCATTCGTCAGGCAAAAAAATGCCCGCGCATTGGCGGGCACTTTTCATTGGGGCTGGACTTACTTCGACGTCAGCGCCGAATAGCTGTTCATCAAATTGCGATAGTTCGGAATACGCGGCGACAGCAGATTCGCCAAGCCTTCCATGTCATTGCGCCAGTCACCTTGCAGCTCACAGGCCACCGAGAACCAGTTGACCAGTTGTGCACCCGCCGCCGTCATACGCGCCCATGCCGCTTGTTGCACGGTTTCGTTGAAGGTCCCCGAGGCGTCGGTGACGACGAACACTTCAAACCCTTCTGCCAGCGCCGACAGCGTAGGGAACGTCACGCAAACGTCCGTCACCACACCGGCAATGATCAACTGCTTGCGGCCCGTGGCTTTGACGGCTTTGACGAAGTCTTCGTTGTCCCAGGCGTTGATCTGGCCTGGACGCGGGATGTACGGCGCGTCCGGGAACAGCTCCTTGAGTTCCGGCACCATCGGGCCGTTCGGGCCGTTTTCGAAACTGGTGGTGAGGATGGTCGGCAGTTTGAAGAACTTGGCCAGGTCCGCGAGGGCCAGGACGTTGTTCTTGAATTCGTTGGGCGAGAAATCCTGAACCAGCGAGATCAGACCGGTCTGGTGGTCGACCAGCAAGACCACGGCATCATCCTTGTTCAGGCGTTTGTACGGAACGTTGCTCATGTGAAACTCCTCGGTGGATGGGTATTACGTCGGGCGCCGACACAGTCCATCGGCGCTTTGTTGTGATCGTCAGAACGCGAAGCACGAGCAGCCAAAGGCGCCCCAGAAACCGGCAAAATCGCTGACCGGCGCAGTCGACAAGCGCGCTTTTTCATGGCTGTGGGCATGCACGCCGCACGGCCCGCTGCAATGGTGAACCTGCGCCTGCATCGGCGAGGTCGGACGCCAGTGGCCCGGGACCTTGACCACCGGCGACCAGTCCGGCAGCACCGGTACGCTGGCCGGCCCGAGTTTTTCGAAGTCACCGGCGGCATACACCACCTTGCCGCCAACCACGGTCAACACCGACTCGATCCACTTGATCGCTTCTTCGTCGACGCTGAAAAAGTCCGCACTCAATGCCGCCACGTCCGCCAATTGACCGACCTTGATCATGCCTTTCTTGCCCTGCTCGGAAGAGAACCAGGCGCTGCCGTGGGTGAACAGTTCCAGCGCGGTCTGCCGGGACAGGCCTTCGGCATGCAGCTCAAGCCCTCCCACTGTCCGGCCGCTGACCATCCAGTACAACGAAGTCCAGGGGTTGTAGCTGGACACTCGCGTGGCATCGGTGCCGGCGCCGACCGGTACGCCTTCGGCCAGCATGCGCTTGATCGGCGGCGTCGCTTCGGCAGCTTTGGCGCCGTAACGCTCGACAAAATATTCGCCCTGAAACGCCATGCGGTCCTGAATCGCGATACCCCCGCCCAGCGCCCTCACCCGCTCGATGTTCTGCGGGGTGATGGTTTCAGCGTGGTCGAAAAACCACGGCAAACCGTTGAACGGAATGTCGCGGTTGACCTTCTCGAACACGTCGAGCATGCGGCTGATCGATTCGTTGTAGGTGGCGTGCAAACGGAACGGCCAACGCTGCTCCACCAAGTGGCGCACGACCGGCTCGAGTTCGTCTTCCATGGTTTGCGGCAGGTCCGGACGCGGTTCGAGGAAGTCTTCGAAATCCGCCGCCGAGAACACCAGCATTTCCCCGGCGCCGTTATGCCGAAGGTAATCGTCACCCTGGTGCAGGGTCACGCTGCTGGTCCAGTTCTTGAAGTCGGTGAGTTCTTCTTTGGGCTTCTGGGTGAACAGGTTGTAGGCGATACGGATGGTCAATTGCTGGTCCTTGGCCAACTGCTCGATCACCTGATAATCGTCCGGGTAATTCTGGAAACCACCGCCGGCATCGATCGCGCTGGTGAGACCGAGACGATTGAGTTCGCGCATGAACTGGCGGGTCGAGTTGACCTGGTACTCCAGCGGCAACTTCGGCCCCTTGGCCAGCGTCGAGTACAAAATCATCGCGTTGGGCCGCGCGACCAGCATGCCGGTCGGCTCGCCGTTGCTATCGCGCACGATCTCGCCACCCGGTGGGTTCGGCGTATTGCGGGTGTAGCCGGCCACGCGCAACGCGGCACGGTTGAGCAAGGCACGGTCGTACAGGTGCAGGACGAATACAGGGGTGTCCGGTGCTGCCTGGTTGAGTTCTTCGAGGGTCGGCATGCGCTTTTCGGCGAACTGGAATTCGTTCCAGCCACCGACCACGCGCACCCATTGCGGCGTTGGTGTGCGGTCGGCCTGATCCTTGAGCATGCGCAAGGCATCGGCCAGCGACGGCACCCCTTCCCAACGCAGTTCGAGGTTGTAATTGAGGCCGCCACGGATCAGGTGCAGGTGCGAGTCGTTGAGGCCGGGGATGACGCAGCGGCCCTTGAGATCGATGACCTGCGTGCCCGAACCGCGCAGGGCCATGGCCTCGGCATCGGTGCCGACCGCGACAAAGCGGCCGTCGCTGATCGCCACGGCACTGGCGAGCGGGTTTTCACGGTCAACGGTATGAAATTGGCCATTGAACAGAATCAGATCGGCGTTCATCGCGTTTCCTTGGGCTGAGGGGAAGGAGATAACCAGGGCGCGAATAATCGGGTCGCCATGGGCATGAACAGGTACACCACCGACAGCACGATGGTGAGCGTGATCAGAAACGTCGCTACGACGTAATTGGAGAGAACCGCGTTGAGTTGCAGCAGCGGTCCCCAGATCAGCGGCACCAGCAAGGTGTGCGGCAGAATCACCAGCAAGGTCACCACGGCCTGCTTCCAGCGTGGCGGCGGTGGCGACGCGGCGTCGGCCTGGGGCGCGAACCAGAATTCATTGACCGGGTTGACCTCGGTCTGGTCGCCGTCGGCGAGCATCGGCGTCGCTTCGCGGACCAGTTCCAGGCGTTGCGGCGAATCGAGCCAGTGCTGCATCGCCTCGGTGGTGCAAAAGCGCAGCACGCAGGTGTACATGTCGAGCCCGGCGTTTTTGCCGCGCATCACGTCCACGCCCAAGTGCCCTTCCTGCTGCCCGGCGATGCTGACAATGTTGCGCAGCCAGGCTTCGTAAGGCACTTCAAAACCCGACTTGACCCGGTGCTTGATGATCAGGGTCACGACTTCTTCAAAAGGTTTGGCTTCAGGCATAACGCAACGCTCCGGTGAATCGGACATTGAGCGCCAGCCGACCAGGCCCGGCGATGAAAATGCTGGTGAACAAGATCAACAACAACCAGCCGAATTGCCCTTGCTCGAGGCTCCATTGCGGATGCACCACCACCATCGCCACCAGCAACACACACAAGATCGGCAGGCACGCCAAACGCACCAACAGTCCGACAATGATCAGCAACGGGCACAGCACCTCGGCAAAAATCGCCAGCATCAGCGTCAGGTTGGCGCCAAGGTGGAAAGGGTCTTCGATGACGTGCAGTTGAGCGCTGTAGTCAAGCAGCTTCGGCAAGCCGTGCACCCACAGCAGGAACAGACTGGCGCTGCCCCGCAGAAACAGCAGTCCCCAGTCCTGGACCCGTTCATCCCGTAGCGACGTGTTCATGGGCTACCTGCACAAATGAAAAACCACCGGCAATGATGCGCCGGGACGTTTTTCGATAGTGCCGGTGTGGGGACGGGAAAAATTGGATGGGTGTGCTCTTTTTGTGGAAGAGCACAGATCTACCAAGCGACGCAGGCTCACACCCACAGGGGACCTGCATGACGGGCAGGATCGATCAAGGTATCGATAAACCGGCCCGGTTCAGGGAACGGCTCGAACAGTATATTCACGCGTGCCGAAGACCATCGCTGTCGCGTCATCTGCCACCTGATCCATATTTACCCGGAAGCGAATGGCCAACCGGCTGCCATCCCTCAATAGCGATAGATAGCTGTACGCAATGGTGATGCTAAAGCCATTGTTCGTGACCCAAGCACGGTGCACCGAGTTGCGCGAGCCCGCCCAGGTCTGGAGATTGTGGCTGCCACCACTGGCGTTTTCACCCTCCAGATCCAGCCAGATGCGCTGCCCTTGGGCGATATGTGGCCAGCCACCAAAACTGAGGGTCGCGCCGGACGTGACGTCTTTCAGGTCCAGCACGGTCGTGCCGTTCGCCTGGGTAATCACCGGAGCAATGAGCTCGACCGCCGGGATCGTCAGAACATCAAGGGGAAAGGGTTGAGAGGTCACCGGATCCGATGTCCCGCGGGTATAGGTGAACGTCAGCTCTACTTTTTTACCCAGGCTAAACGCGACCAATGAAACAGGCAGCGGTATTTCGATGGGTCGAGTATTGCCGGCCAAAACGGCGCTTGTCGTGTGTGAGCCCGCTGGCAGCGTGCCGGGCGCGGCTGCCCACCTCACAGTGAGCAGATCGCCAGGCGCCATTTCAGAATCCAGCACTGCGGTCAGTCTTTGCAACGCCGCCAGGGGATCCAGATTGACGTGATCGGGCGCTTCCTTGATCGACAACTGCCGCTTTTGCAGGCTCACGTTTATCCTCCACGAATTGGATACCGCGCCGTCGCCATACAAGGCTTTGGCCTTCAACTCGTGTAACCCGTCGGTCAGTCCAGTCACCTGATGCTTCCAACGACCGGAATCGGCCGTGGCCGTGCCTTTTGGAATGTTGCTGGCAAAGATTTCCACATCTTCACCCTCTGTAGCGGTACCTTCCAGGGTCACGCTGCCGTACTCGGTATCACCTCCATCAGCGATGTCCTGACCGAGTGGATCTCTTACCGACAGGATCACCGGCGTTTTCGGTGCATCCGTTCTTACAATGTAGTTGCGCGGCGCAAAAATCAGCGCTGTGGTCTCATCATCGCTTCCATCCAGCGTCGCCATGAACTCCAGAATCAAAGTGCTGCGATCCATGAGCCGTTTAAGCGGATCGGCAACAAAGTTTTTGGCATAGAAGCCGTGAAGGATCAATTGCTGATCGACAACCGTGCGAGGCCAGTACACAGCCTCGAAAGCACTGCCGTTGGCGTTGGTTCCCCTGAGCCGAAGCCAATGGTTTTGATTGTAGGCAATCAGGGGCCATCCATTTATTCGCAGCGTGAATTCGGTCAGGTCATTCACATTCAGAACCAAGCCTTCACCCGCGTTGTCCGCCTGCGGGATGAACGGTCTGGGCATATCGCCTTGTGCCAGTGGCAGCACATACAAAATCAATGGCTGCGAGGTTCTGGGCTCCGGGTCGTCTTCACTGATGACGGTGTAGGTCAGCGTTACCGTACGGCCCAGGTTGAAGGTCACCAGCGAATTGGGAATTCGTAGCTCCGCAGGGCGAGTATTTCCGACCTCGACGAAGCCCGAGGTATAGGAACCCTCGGCCGGCGTGCCCGGTGCCCCTTGCCATGTGACGCGGATCCTGTCCGTGGTCTGACTGTCGTAGTTCGCCACGACTGTGAGGTTATGCCTGACCGCCACCGGACTCAGGAGGGTGAAAACCGGGTTTTCCTTGATACGTGGAGGGGGCAAGTCATGGGTGGTTACGGCAGTCAGATTATTCATCGTTCGCTCTCAGTGCGGGATCGACCTTGCCCTTGGGGTACTGGCCTATCTCACACTGGATCGGGAATAGTCGCTACTGTCAGAACTGACAGGTAGACGGTTTTTTCAGACGAGTGGCTCTGCCTTGAAACCGGCCGTCATACCCACACAGTTTCCTGCAGGCGGGAATCTGCCCGGTCCGTAAGCCGCCACGTTCAGGCTGGAATGGGCAAAGGCCCCGACATGAATTCACTAATTCGCGAGCGCAACCAGCGCTCCGCCGGGTCGTTGTCATGCACCCCGCTCCAGGCCATCGACAATTGCGCTGCATCGATGGCAAACGGTGGGTCTTCAGCACGCAACCCACAGCCTTCCACCAGCGCGCACGCGGCATAGTCCGGTACGGTGGCGATCATCTCGGTGCCGGCGAGCAATGCGCGCAAGCCGCTGAACTGCGGCACGCCCAACACCACGCGACGGCTACGTCCAAGCTTGGCCAGGTCGAGGTCGATGTTGCCGCTCAGGTCGCCGGAGAACGACACCATGGCGTGGGGCCGTTCGCAGTATTCATCCAGCGTCAGCGTGCCCGGACGCTTGTCCCCGCGCAGCACTTTGCAGGGAATATCGCGCAGTTTTTTGCGCTTGGCGTTCGCCGGCAGGTCGGTGGTGTAACTGACGCCCACAGAGATTTCCCCGGAGGCCAGCAACGCCGGCATCAGCAGGTAGTTGGCGCGCCGTACCACGACCACAATCCCCGGTGCCTCTTCTTGCAGCTGCCGCAGCAACGGCGGAAACAAACCGAACTCGGCATCGTCCGACAGCCCGATACGAAACACATCACAACTGGTCGCCGGATCAAACTCCTTGGCCCGGCTGACGGCGCCCGAGATCGTGTCCATCGCCGGCTGCAACTCCTTGAGAATCGCCAGTGCCCGCGCGGTCGGTTCCATGCCGCGTCCGTTGCGCAGCAACAACGGATCGTCAAACAAATCGCGCAACCGCGCCAGCGCCGCACTCACCGCCGGTTGGCCCATGAACAGTTTTTCCGCGACGCGGGTCAGGTTCTTTTCGAACATCAGCGCCTCGAAAATCACCAACAGGTTCATGTCGACGCGGCGCAGATCGTTACGGTTCATAAGCACGGTTCCTTTGTGTGTTGAGCCAGGCACGAAACGCTGGGACTTTACTCGATCAGCGGTACTTTGGCCGCACGTTTGTAAGGCCCGTATTCGACCGGCACCCATTGGAAGTGCTTGCCCTCGGTTGCGATGTGACCGATGCCCGGAAACGGCAAGTGCGCCGCCGACACCCAGGTCTTGCTGGCGGCAGCGTCACTGAACACCTTGGCCCGGTTCTTGATCGCTTGCTGGCTGTTGACGTCAAAAGCGATCGACACGTCAGGGTGCTCGAATTGCACCGCGAGGTTATGCACCAGATCCCCCATGAACAGAATGCTCTGCCCTTCAGAGGTGAAGCGGTACGTAGTGCTGCCGGGGGTGTGTCCGCTCTCCAGCGTGGCATCGACCACACCCGGCACGGGCGATTGACCGGCCTCGAACGTCTTGAAACGACCCTGCGCAACGTAAGGCGCGGTGGAATCCTGGGCGATTTTGAAATAAGGCTTGGCGCCCTCTGGGGCCTTGGCGATGGCTTGAGGATCGAGCCAGTAATCAGCCTCGGCTTTTGCCACGTAGACCGTGGCATTGGCAAACACTGGTTTTTGCTCTGCGTCGACCAGCCCGCAGACGTGGTCAAGGTGCAGGTGGGTCAACAGAATCGCATCGACCTGGGACGGCTCGTACCCGGCGGCTTTCATGTTGTCCGAGAGCATGCCGGCCGTTGCGCCGATGCACTGGCCGGCGCCGGTGTCCACCAGAATCAGCTGCTTGCCGGTGTTGACCAAAAACGCGTTGAACGCGGTTTGCACACCCGGCGTTTCAATCGAGCGACGGGCCAGCAATGCGCGAATCTGACTTTGTGTCAGGCCCTTGAGCAGTTTCGGTGACAGGTCGTTGTAACCATCGAATAACGCCGTCACTTCGTAGTCGCCCACCGCCAAGCGGAAGTAGCCCGGTGCCTGTGTGCCGACTTGCGCCGGTGCCTGCGCCGAGGAAGTGCCTGATGCCAGCGCTACCGCGAGCCCCAATGCGCAAACCAGAGAATGTTTCATGCCTTCACCCTTGATCGATAAAAAAAAGCGGCCACGCCTAACGCCACCGGATGACATCAATAGTGCAAGTACTGCGTCTGAAGAAATTGCAGCAATGTGCTGAGTTAGCGCCTTTGCCGGATTTGCGCGAGGACGGAATTAACAACGTTTAACTCGCCTGCCAACACCCCGCGACGAAGAATGAAGCTCACCGACACGGACATTTGTCATGGCTCATTCTCAGCAAAACGTCGCCCGCGTGGCAGTCACTGAATCGCCAAAGAAGACCACCGGCGGCCTGACCCCATGGCGCGAAAGCCTGGCGAAACAACTGATCCTCGACCGTCTCGATGAATCCGTCGAGGTCACTGAACTGGCGCGGGCCTGCGCCCTCTCGCGCAGTCATTTCTCCCGCGCGTTCAAATGCAGCACCGGTTATTCGCCTCAGGACTGGATACGTCTGCAACGCATTGCACGGGCCAAGCAGCTGATCCGCGACACCGACTTGAGCCTCACGCAAATCAGCCTCGAATGCGGCTTCTGCGATCAGGCGCACTTCTGCCACATCTTCACCCGCAGCGAAGGCATCAATCCGTTTGCCTGGCGCTGCCGCACGGTACGCTCACACCCTCATCCACCCGCCTACACCGCTCAACTTCACGCACAATAACGCCCAACGCGGGGCTCGACAGCTGCTACAGGGGCCCGGGCACCTGTAGCAGCGAGTGTTAGCCGTTGAGGAACGCCAGCAAATCAGCGTTGAGTTGATCCTTGTGGGTATCCGTCAAGCCGTGCGGTGCGCCTGGGTAGATCTTGAGCGTAGAACCTTTCACCAGTTTTGCCGAAGCAACGCCCGCGGCTTCGAACGGCACGACCTGATCGGCGTCGCCGTGCACCACCAAAGTCGGGATGTCGAATTTCTTCAGGTCTTCGGTGAAGTCGGTTTCGGAGAAGGCCTTGATGCAGTCATAGGCGTTCTTGTGGCCGGCCATCATGCCCTGCATCCAGAACCAGTCGATCATGCCTTGGGACGGTTTCGCGCCCGGTTTGTTGAAGCCGAAGAACGGACCGCTGGCGAGGTCGATGTACAGCTGCGAACGGTCGACGAGGGACGCCTGGCGAATGCCGTCGAACACTTCGATCGGCAGGCCGCCGGGGTTGGCTTCGGTCTTGAGCATCAGCGGCGGCACCGCGGAGATCAGCCCGGCCTTGGCCAACCGGCCCGTGCCATGGCGACCGATGTAGCGCGCCACTTCGCCGCCGCCGGTAGAGAAGCCGAACAGCACCGCATCCTTGAGGTCCAGCAACTCGATCAGTTGCGCCAGATCGTCAGCGTAATGGTCCATGTCATTACCGGACCACGGCTGGCTGGAGCGCCCGTGCCCCCGGCGGTCATGGGCGATGACCCGGTAACCTTTGGACGCCAGGAAGATCATCTGCGACTCCCAACTGTCGGCATTCAACGGCCAGCCGTGGCTGAAGACGATGGGCTGTCCGGTGCCCCAGTCCTTGTAGTAAATCTCGGTGCCGTCGCGGGTGGTGAATGTTGTCATGGGTTATCTCCTTTGCGAGTGTCGGGGGTGTATCAAACCGGTGAGTGGTTCATGCGTTCGGCCAGCCGCGCCACGCGCTCGCCCAAGTGCGCGGCGGTGCAGCGGTCTTCGGGTGGCGGGGCCAGTTCGGGGGGTTGTTCGACATTGGATTGGGACATGGCACCGAGCGAGCTGCCCAAGCGATTCATCTGCCCATCGAACACGCCGGTGCCGGAGCGCGCGGGCAGCAGGTCGAGGCCGACCCAGATCATTGAATGCTGGGCCGCGAACACGGCCATTTGCAGCAAGGTGTTGAGTTTGTCGCCGCACAGGCTGCCGGAGTTAGTGAACCCGGCGGCCAGTTTGTCGCGCCAGGGTTGGGCCAGGTAGAACGCCGAAGTGGCTTCCATGAAGCCTTTGAACGGTGCCGAGGCGCTGCCCATGTAGGTCGGCGAGCCGAAGATGATGGCGTCGGCGCTGTGCAAGCGGTCCCAGTGGTCGTCCACTTCCTCCACCGGAATCAACAGGCAGGTGCTGCCCAAGTGCCGTTCCACCCCCTGGGCCACGGCCTGCGCCATGACACGGGTGTGCCCGTAGCCACTGTGATAGACCACCACCACGTTGCTCATTCCAGCGTCCTCATGACAATAAATCCCTGCTTGACTTAAATACCAACACCCCCCTGTAGGAGTGAGCCTGCTCGCGATAGCGGTCTATCAGTCGACAGGGTTGGTGACTGACACACCGCTATCGCGAGCAGGCTCATTCCTACAACGACTGACCGGTGGACGTTGAAGAACCAGAGTTTTGGGCGTAGACCAGACGCAGCACGAGTTAAACGTTGTTAATTTTCCCTGGCGCGCCAAAAGCCGTAACCCCGGCTTTGTTACCGTAAACACGGCACCGGCCAAGGGTGACGGGTACACACAGTCGCTGCGAACACCCGACAGTCATCCGCCACCCGGATTGCACTGATCCGAAAACCTGCGGAACATGCTCGAAAACAGCGTACTAGACGGATGCAAGCAGGAGCGACACGTTGACCCTTTCCCCCGAACAGGCTGTGCATTTCGGCCCCTACCGGATCTACCCCGGACAACGCCTGGTGATGGAGGCCGACCAGCCCCTGCGCCTGGGCCGACGTGCCATGGACATTCTGTTGATCCTGCTGGAGCACGCCGGGCACGTGGTCAGCAAGCAGCAACTGATTGCGGCGGTCTGGCCCAAAAGCGTGGTGGAGGACATCAACCTGCGGGTGCACATGGCGGCGTTGCGCAAAGCCCTCGGCGACGGCCAGGCCGGCCAGCGCTACATCGTCACCGTGGCACAGCGCGGCTATAGCTTTGTCGCGCCTTATTCGCTGGAACGGATCGAGCAGCACCCCGAACTCGAAGGACCGGTGCCCAACGGCCATAACCTCCCCGTGCGCCGCACCCGACTGATCGGGCGCCAGTCCCTGGTCGATCACTTGGTGACACAACTGGCACGCCAGCGCTTCATCACCCTCGTCGGCCCCGGCGGCATCGGCAAGACCACCGTGGCCCTGCGCGTCGCCGAACAGTTGATCGGGCGCTACCGGGACGGCATTCGCCTGCTGGACCTCGCACCGATCAACGACCCGCTGATGATCACCGCCCATTTGGCGACGCTGCTCGAGTTGTCCCTGCACGATGGCGAACCCGTGAGCGCACTGGCGGCCTTCCTGCGCGACCGCCAGATGCTGCTGGTCATCGACAATTGCGAACACCTGGTCGACGCCATCGCCCTGCTCTGTGAAAGCACCCTGCGCGCCGCGCCCGAGGTGCACATTCTGGCCACCAGCCGCGAAAGCCTGCGGGCCGAAGGCGAGTTCGTCCAGCGCCTTGAGTCGCTGGATTGCCCACCGCCCATCGCCGTGCTGGATCGCGCTCAGGCCATGACGTTCTCGGCGCTGCAATTGTTCGTCGAACGGGCGATGGCCAGCCATGACAGCTTCGAACTGAGTGATGACGAGCTGCCACTGTTGATCGACATCTGCCATCGCCTGGACGGCATTCCGCTGGCCATCGAACTGGCTGCCGCGCAAGTCGGCCACTTGGGTTTGAGCGGCGTGCTGGAGCAGCTGCAAGGCAGTTTTCGCCTGCTTACCCAAGGGTGTCAGCCGGCATTGGGTCGGCACCAGACGCTGCGCGCCACGCTCGACTGGAGCTACGAACTGCTGACGCCCTGCGAGCAAACCTGCCTGCGCCGGCTGGGCGTGTTCAGGGGCGGATTCACTCTGGAATCCGCAGCGGCGGTGATCGTTGGTGAACACATCGACCCCGACAAGGTGTTTGGTGCGATCACCCAACTGGTGGCCAAGTCGCTGCTGAACGTGGAAGTGGGCGACGAAGACGTGTTCTATCGCCTGCTCGACACCACACGCAGCTACGCCCTGGAAAAACTCGACCAGGCCGCCGACCTGCCGGACACGCGAGTCCGCCATGCCGAACGCTGCCTGGCGTTGATGCACCAGGCACGCAATGACTGGGAGCTCATCCCGACCAGTCTGTGGATCAAGCGGTATGCCCGGGGTCTGGAGGACATTCGCGCGGCGCTTGATTGGGGCTTGAACGGGCACGGCTCGCAAACATTGGCCATCCAGTTGGCCGCAACGTCCATGCCGCTGTGGCAGGAACTGTCGCTGCTCAAGGAGCATGGCATTTATGTGCGCAAGGCGCTGGCACTGCTCGATGCCACACCCGAGCCCTGCCCTCAGCTGAAAATGAGCCTGAAACTGGCCCTCGGCAGCTCCTGCTACCACACCCAGGGCGGCACTGTGGAAACCATCGACGCCTTCGTCAGCGCCAGAACGTTGGCCAGACAGTGCCGTGACATGGCCGGTCAGTTGCGGGCGGTGTCCGGGCACATGGCGGTCAATCTAAGCTGCGGAAATTATCAACTGGCGTTGGAACAGAGCCTGCAATTCGATCGACTGGGTGGGCATGACGACGCCGTGCTCGCGTTGAGCACCCACCGACTGCGCGTGCTCGCGTTGCACTTTGCCGGGGATCAGGGGCGGGCCCGGGCCAACGCCGAAGAAGTGATCCAGCGCATGGCCCACAGTGGTCACCTCAACCGCTTCACCCACGGTTTTGGCGTGCAATACGACCAAAGCGTTGCGTCCCTGACGATTCTGGCGCGCATCCTCTGGTTGCAGGGCCAACCGGAGCAGGCCTGGCGTACGGCCCGCCAGGCACTGGACATCGCGATTCAGATTAACCATGGCACTTCCATTTGTTACACCCTGGCCCTGGCCGGCTGCCTGATCGCCCACTACAACGGCGACACCCGCAGCGCCCGCGAGCTCCTGCGCCTGCTGCTGGAGCAAGCACAAAAACATTCGGTGCTGTTGTTCTACACGTGGGCACGTCACTACGCGCAGGTGATCGACCAGGCAGAGGGGCACTTGCCGCCCCCACCCGGCAGTGGGTTGATCAAGGACATCATGGTCACGCTGGACAGCGGTTTCGTCGATGACACCTTGTTGCAACGCGCGGATACCGGCATCGCCGGCTGGAGCACGGCAGAAATTCTACGGGCCAAAGCGAATGCGCTACTGGAAGAGGATTGCCCGTTGAAAAACCAGGCGGCCGAGGCCGTGCTGATGCGGGCACTGAACGTGGCCAGAACCCAGGGCGCCCTCGCCTGGGAGCTACGAAGCGCCACGTCGATGGCACGGCTCTGGCAGCGCCAGGGTCGCTATCGACAGGCCCATGAACTGCTGGCACCGATCTACCAGCAATTCACCGAAGGCTTTGCCACACCGGACCTGATGAACGTCCGCCGGTTACTCGACGAGTTGCAACGCCAGTTGCCCAGCTGACGTGGAGCGCCCTCGGCTGATAAAACGGGCGTAGCGCCTTTCGAAATCGCGCAACGCTCCGCTGTGCTCGAGTTTTTCCAAGGCATAGAGGCGAGTGGTGTTGAGGAAACGGTAGCGGGTCACACCGCGGCCCTCCTCCACCGACAACAATGATTTGAGTGCCAGGTGTTCTACCGCTTGCATCACACATCCGGGCGGCAGTACCGAGCAATTGATCACCGCCATGGCGGCGTCCAGGGTGAAGGCCATTTTGAACACGGCCAGGCGCTGCAACACCGTTTGCTCCTTTGGGTTCAACTGCTCATAGCTCCAGTCCAGCGCAGCTTTCAGGGTTTGGTGCCGGGGGACGGCCGTGCGCCGGCCTTGGGTCAGCAGCTGAAAACAATTGTCGAGCTGGGATTGCAGCCCGACCAAAGCCAGTGCGTCGATTTGCGCGGCCGCCAGCTCGATGGCCAGGGGCAAACCATCAAGCCTGCGGCAGATATCACCAACGGTGCTGAGGTCTTGTTCGCGCAGGGCAAAGCCTTGTTGACGGGCGCGGGCGCGACTGACGAACAGTTGCACGGCCGAATAGCCCATGACTTGCGCCACACTCTGCCACTCGGAGTTGGGCGGCACCGCCAGCGACGGTAGACGCACCAGCGTTTCCCCGGCGGCCAACAATGGTTCGCGGCTGGTGGCCAGAATCGACAGCCGGGGCGCCGCGATCAGCAGGCTTTCAACCAGCGTTCGACAGCGCTGCAGCAGGTGCTCGCAGTTGTCGAGCACCAGTAACGCGTGGCGCTGCGCCAACGCCTCAAGGGCAGTCCCGACATCGGATTCGAGGGCGCGCGTCAGATGGTCAACGACTTGCGCGGGATCATCAATCGACCCCAGATCAACCAGCCAGACGCCATCCTGATAGTGTTGCAACAACAACTCAGCCACGCGCAACGCCACGGTAGTCTTACCGATGCCGCCGGGGCCAACCAGCGTCATCAAACGCCGCACCGGCAACTGCCGCACCAGACTGCCGACAATCGAGTCACGACCGGTCACCGGCGTGAGCCGTGCCGGCAGGTTGTGTTGAGCTTTTTGAATGGATTGGATCGACACAGGCGCGCCTGCCGGCAGGTGCTGCACCGGGGCCACAAAGCTGTACCCGCGCTGGGGAATGTTGACGATGTAGCGCTGACCGTTTTGCCCGTCGCCCAGGGCGCGACGTAGCGCAGCAATGTGCACGCGCAGGTTGATTTCCTCGACCACCGACGTCGGCCAGACCCGGGCAATCAGTTCGTCCTTGCTGACCACCGTCCCGGCGCGCTCGACCAGCACCTGCAAAATGTCCAGGGCCCGCCCGCCCATGCGCAGCGGCCGATCACCGTCCAGGATCAGCCGTTGCCGTTGGTGAAACGCGTAGGGGCCGAAATGCAGCACCGCTTCGCTGATCAAATCTGTAAGGCTGTTCATGCACGTTCGCGTGCTGAAAACCTGGCCAGGCTCTAAGTGCCACAACCCACCTTCGCACTCGCCTTCCAGGCTCCCGCACCTCCCTTGCAAAGAGTTCAGGGGTATCTTGGCAGCCCTGCGTGACGGTTCAACGGCCACGGAGGGAGCGTCCCGGCCATCAAGGTGCGCATGACGGACACAACACGCTAGCTGAACTGTTCACGGTACTGACTGGGGGTCAGGCCAAGCTTTTCGCCGAACAGGAAACGCATGTGGCGCACGCTGCCAAAGCCGCTTTTGAACGCCACCGTCTTGAGCGGCAGGTCACTGGTTTCCAGCAGGCTTCTGGCGCGGTCGATGCGCGCGTTTTGCAAAAACTCCATCGGTGTCATGTTCACTTCCCGGGCAAAAACCCGGGTGAAGTGCCGCGCACTCATGGTTGCCAGACCGGCCATGCGCTCGATGCAGAACGCTTCATCCAGGTGTTCCAGCACATAGTTTTGCACCCGGGTGATCGGCGTTTCGTGCGGGGCAACCGTGGCCATCAACGGGCTGAATTGCGCCTGTCCGCCCTGGCGCTTCATCACCACCAACAGCACTTTGGCCACGTCCTGCGCGACTTTTTTGCCATGGTCTTCGGCGACTACCGCCAGCGCCAGGTCGATGCCGGCGGTCACGCCGCCGGAGGTGATGAGGTTACGGTCCAGCACGTAAATCTGATCGGTCTCCACGGTGGCCTTGGGGAAGCCTTTGATCAGCCGTTCGGTGTAGTGCCAGTGAGTGGTCACGCGGTAACCGTCGAGCAAACCGGCGTGCCCCAACACGAAAGCCCCCGTGCAGATCGAACCGTATCGCCCGGCGCGATTCACCGCGCCCGTGAGCCAGTTGAGCAACGGCGGGTGTTTCTCGTTATAGGCACCGGGGCCGCCCGGCACCAGCAGCAGGTCGTAGCCTTGAGTTGCCTGATCAATGTGCAGATCGGCCTGGACGTTGACGCCGTTGGACGCACGCAATGCGCCGGGTTCGGTGCCGATGGTCGTGAGGACGTAGTGGTCAGCCGGGGCCAGGTAGCGGTTGGCGATGGAAAACACCTCCATGGGACCGGCCATGTCGAGCAGGAGGAAGCCCGGGAATAACACCATTGCCACGGTTTTCATGGGTTAGAAATCACTGAAGTCAAAAAAGAATACCGGCCAGACACCGGTCCCTGTAGGTGAGCCTGCTCGCGATCGCGGGGTATCAGTTGATATCAATGTTGACTGACACACCGGGATCGCGAGCAGGCTCACTCCTACAGGGGGTTGTGTGTAAGGCGTTAAAAGGGTGCTGTGCATTATGGCCAATCGTGGCGCCTGTGTCGGGAAAGAATGCGTGATCGTCCGCACATTACTGTCAACCTCATCAGGACAGTGTTTCAATTTTCATCTACTTATTGCACCAGCTAGTAACCATTAACCTTCTCCTCACTCGGACGAATCAACGTCCCAACAGGAGATTTCATCATGCTGACCCTTCGCAAAGCTTCTGATCGCGGCGCGGCCAATCACGGTTGGTTGAAGTCGTTCCATACCTTTTCCTTCGCCAACTATCGCAACCCCAAAGAACAGGGTTTTTCAGACCTGCTGGTGATCAACGATGACCGCGTGGCGGCCGGTAAAGGCTTCGGCCAACACCCTCACCGCGACATGGAGATTTTCTCCTACGTGCTCGAAGGCGCGCTGGAACACAAGGACACGCTGGGTACCGGTTCGGTGATCCGTCCGGGTGATGTGCAGTTGATGAGCGCCGGCAGTGGCGTGGCCCACAGCGAGTACAACCACTCGGCGACACGGCCCGTGCATTTCCTGCAAATCTGGATCGTGCCGCAAGTCAGCGGCGCCAAACCGCGTTATCAGCAAGAGCACTTCAGCACGCAAAAGAAACGCGGACGTCTGCAACTGATCATCTCCCCCGACGGCGACAAGGGTTCGCTGAAAGTGCGACAGGACGCACGTGTGTACGCCGCGCTGATCGACGGCAAGGAAAGCGCTGCGCTGGAACTGGCGGCGAATCGTTATGCTTATGTGCACGTGGCCCGTGGCAGCGTTGAACTCAATGGCGTGCAGTTGCAGGAAGGTGATGGCGTGCGGGTTCGCAATGAGCAGGTGCTGACGTTGAGCAACGGTGCGGATGCTGAAGTGCTGGTATTCGACCTGCGCCCGCAAGAGCTGCCTGAAATGCCATAACTGTTAAACGCAAATCCCTGTAGCAGCCGGACGCAGGCTTCGCCAGCGGCTACAGGTGTGTTATTCGCCGGTGCCGGAGAACACCGCGACAATTTCATCGATCACCGCCCGCACCCGCGCGGTGTGCCGCAAGTCGGCGTGGGTCACCAGCCAGACGTCATACGGCAGCGGTCGGGTGCGTTCCGGCCACAGCCTGACCAACCCGTCCCTCTCCCCCATGTACACCGGAATTTCCCCCAGCCCGATACCCGCCGCAATCGATCGACGCACCAACAGGCTGGAGCTCAGGCTCGACACAATCCGCCCGCGATGCAACGGCTCCGACACCAGCGTCATGTCCTTCTGGTTTTGCAGGTACGGCTGATACACCACCAGATCATGCCCCTCGAACGCCGAGCCCGGCGCCGGCACGCCGTGGGCGTCCACATACGCCTGCGACGCAAAAAGCCCCACCGGCCAGCGGGCGATTCGTCGCGCGATCAGGTCCGGGTTATCCGGCCGGGTATTGCGCACGGCGATGTCGGCTTCGCGTTTGGCAAGGCTGAGAATCTGCGTCGAGGCGTCCAGTTGCACGCGTACGTCGGGGTGCTGTTGATGCAGGCGCGCAATGGCCGGGATCAGAAAATCGATGGCCATGGAATCGGTGGTACTGACCCTGACGAGCCCGGTCAAGCGGTCATCCAGCCCCTGGATCTGCCGCTGCAGCTCCAGCGCCGAGCGCTCCATTTTTTCCACCGCCGCCAGCGCCGCCTCGCCGACGGCGGTCAGTGCATAACCTTCCGAGGTGCGCAGGAACAACGTGGCACTCAATGACTTTTCCAGCGCCGTAATCCGTCGCCCCACCGTGGCCTGATCGACCCCCAGCACCCGCGCGGCGCCGCGCAGTGTCGACTCTCGGCAAACCGCGAGAAATACCCGTGCGTCATCCCAATTCATGCGGCTCTCCTACCGATGCATATACGCATCACCATAACGCAAAATCGCTGCGTTATTGCATCAGATAATCGCGGTAGGCTGAAGGCCAGCAAACACCTCTCAGGATCCTGCTCATGCACAGCTCATCGACCCCCTCGCGACGCGCCATTTGGCTGCCGATCTTCGCCGGCCTCAGCGCCAGTCTGGTCAGCATTGGCCTGGCGCGGTTTGCGTACACGCCGTTGATTCCCGCATTGATCCAGGCGCACTGGTTTTGCGCCAGCGACGTGGTTTACCTCGGCGCCGCCAACCTCGTGGGCTATCTGATTGGCGCCCTGATCGGCCGCCCTGTCGCGCAACGCACCTCCAACAAAACCGCGCTGCGGCTGATGATGTTGGCGGTGACGTTGTCGTTTTTCGCCTGTGGCTTTCCCTTGTCGGTGAGTTGGTTCTTTGGCTGGCGCCTGCTGTCGGGCGTTGCCGGTGGCGCGATCATGGTGCTGGTGGCCGCGACCGTGTTGCCCCACGTGCCGGCATCACGCCGCGGGTTGGCCAGCGGTGCGATTTTTCTAGGGATTGGCCTGGGCATTGCCGGTTCGGGGACGATTGTTCCGCCGTTGCTGAGCCTTGGCTTGCAGCAGACCTGGTTTGGCCTCGGTTTGTTGTCCCTGGTGCTCACCGCTGCCAGTTGGTTCGGCTGGCCGTCAGAGGCGCACCACCCAGCCGTCGCGCCGTCAATCGACGAGCCCAAGACGGCCACTGATCCACGGGTATACCTGCTGTTCGCTCAATACGCGTTCATGGCCGCCGGACTGGTGCCCGCCATGGTGTTTCTTGTGGATTACGTCGCCCGTGGTCTCGGTGCCGGGCCGCACGTCGGCGCACTGATTTGGGTGATGTATGGCCTCGGCGCGATTATCGGGCCGGTGAGTTATGGCTTTCTGGCGGATCAGTTCGGCGCGAAGGTCAGTATTCGCGTGGTGCTGGTGGTGCAAGCAATTGCCGTTGGCCTGTTGGCGATATCGAGTTCCTTTACGGCGCTGGCCTTGCTGGCGGTGATTCTCGGCTCGTTCCCGCCGGGCATCGTCCCGTTGGCGCTGGCACGGGTTCACGAACTGATCCCGCAGCATCATCAGCAGCAAGTGGCCTGGAGCCGCGCGACGGTTTCGTTCGCCACCTTTCAGGCCATCGCCGGGTTTGCCTATTCGGCGTTGTTCAATGCCAGCGGCGGTCATCACGCCTTGTTGTTTGTCATCGCGGCCGGTGCGATTGTGGTTGCACTGCTGCTGGAACAGGGCATGCGTTTGCTCAACCGTCGTGATGATTTGCTGCCTGTTTTGAACTGAATCACCGCTCCCTCAATGCGGTCCCACTGTTATGACTTCTCTGTCCCAGGACTTCGACATGACCTTGCCTCAAACCATGACCCTGATTGAAATCACCGAGCCCGGCGGCCCCGAGGTGTTGAAGCCGCGTCAGGAGCCGGTGCCCACCCCGGCGGCGGGCGAAGTGTTGATTCGCGTGCACGCTGCGGGGATCAACCGCCCTGATGCGCTTCAACGTGCCGGCAAGTACCCGCTGAAACCCGGCATGAGCCCGTTCCCGGGGCTGGAAGTGGCCGGGGAAGTGGTGGCCATCGGCGCCGGCGTCAGCGAATTCATTGTTGGCGACAAGGTCTGCGCGCTGACCAACGGCGGCGGCTACGCGCAGTATTGCGTGGCACCGGCCGGCCAGACACTGCCGATCCCTGAGGGGATGGATTGGGTTCACGCGGCGGCAGTCCCGGAAACCTTCTTCACGGTGTGGGCCAACCTGTTCGAGATGGGCGGCGCCAGCAAAGGCCAGCGCGCCCTGATCCACGGCGGCACCAGTGGCATCGGCACCACCGCGTTGATGTTGTGCCGCGAGTTCGGGGTCAAGGCATTCGCCACGGCGGGCAGCGAGGACAAGTGTGCGGTGATCCGCCAGTTGGGGGCCGAGCCGATCAACTACCGCGACCAGGATTTCGCCGAGGTCATCGCGCAAAAAACCGCCGGCAAAGGCGTGAACGTGATCCTCGACATTATGGGCGGTTCGTACCTGAATCCCAATATTGCGGCGCTGGGCATGGAGGGTCGACTGGTGATGCTGGGCTTTCTTGGTGGTGCTCACGCCAAGGATGTCGATTTGCTGGCGATCATGGCCAAGCGCGCGATCATCACCGGTTCCCTGTTGCGCTCACGCACCCGCGAAGAAAAGGCCTCGATTGCTGAACAGTTGCGCGAGTACGTCTGGCCAGTGCTCGCCGCCGGGCGTTGCCTGCCGATGATCGACAAGGTGTATGCACTCAACGATGCGTCACAGGCCCATGCGCGGATGGAGGCTGGGGATCATGTTGGGAAGATTGTGTTGAAGGTGGATTGATCGGGATTTTTGCTTTGCCGGCAATGGCCCCATCGCGAGCAAGCTCGGCTCCCACAGTGGTTTTGTGAACACCGGGGATCCCATGTGGGACCGACGGTGCGACGATTCGACTTACCCGCGATGGGGCCTGATCGTTCACCCCACAACCTCGTACGGCTGTCGAAATTCTTCCCGCCCCCACCACGCATCTGTTAAAACCCGTCCTTTCCTGCTGATCTTCCGGACCATCGCATGTTGTCGAATTGGTTGAGCCGCTTAGGCCGTCGCTGGCTACCGTTGCTGTGCATGGCCGCGCTGATCGTCGGACTGCCGGTGAGTTGTGGCGTGCTCAAATACAAGGAACGCGAGCTGCTGTTTCGCATCGAGCCGGGCACCGCCGGTTGGTACCGCGGCCTGCCGAGCGATGTGCAGGAGTTCGACATCAAACCCGCCAGCTTCAAGGCCGGGCAAAACCTGCATGCCTGGTGGTGGCCAGCCGCGCGCCGGGATGCACCGTCGATCCTCTACCTGCACGGTGTGCGCTGGAACCTCACGGGCCAGGCGTTTCGCATCGAGCAATTGCGCGCCATGGGTTACTCGGTGCTGGCCATCGACTACCGAGGGTTCGGCCAAAGCAAAGGTGACCTGCCCTCGGAAGCCAGTGTTTACGAAGACGCCCGAGCGGCCTGGGAGCGTTTCACCCAGATGCAACCGGACGCCAACAAGCGCCTGATCTACGGCCATTCCCTGGGCGGCGCGGTGGCCATCGACCTCGCGGCAGACCTGGCCGCACAAGCGAAAAAGCACCATGACCCCGTGCCCGTGCGCGGCCTGGTGATCGAGTCCACGTTCACCTCGCTGGGCGATGCCGTGGCGCAAGTGGCCGACAGCAACCTGCCCGTGAAATGGCTGCCAGTGCGTTGGCTGGTGTCGCAGAAATTCGATTCCATCGACAAGATCGTCGGCATCGACATGCCGCTGCTGGTGGTCCACGGCCTGGCCGACCCGTTCATGCCTTCACGCTTCAGCCAGCAATTATTCAATGCCGCCAATGAACCCAAGCGCCTGCTGCTGGTGCCCGGAGGGACGCATAACAACAGCATGATTCTGGGTGGCAGTCAGTATCGCCAGGCAATCGATGGTTTGATGAAAGCCAAACCTAGCGGTAACCCCGGGCTTGCAGGTTGAACAGCTGCGCGTAACGCCCACCCGCCTCCACCAGGCTGTCGTGATCGCCACGCTCAAGGATCGTGCCCTGGTCCAGCACGATGATGTGGTCTGCATTGCGCACGCTGGAAAACCGATGGGAAATCAGCAACGTCATGCGACCTTCGGTGTGCTCGCTGAAATGCTCGAACACCGCCGCTTCCGCCGCCGGATCGAGGGCCGACGTCGGCTCATCGAGAATCAGGATATCGGCATTGCGGCGCATGTAGGCGCGCGATAACGCGATCTTTTGCCACTGCCCGCCGGACAATTCCTGCCCTCCGGCAAACCATCGTCCCAGCTGCGTGGCATACCCGCGATCCAGACGCTCGATGAACGGCGCGGCCATGCCTTGGGCCGCCGCATCCTGCCAGCGCTGTTCATCGTTGAACGCCAAGGTGTCGCCGACGCCGATGTTTTCGCCCACCGAGAATTGGTAGCGGATGTAATCCTGAAAGATCACGCCGATGCGCTGCCGCAGCGCGACCTCCTGCCATGTCTGCAAATCGCTGCCGTCGAGCAAAATGCGCCCTTGATCGGGGCGGTACAAACGGGTCAGCAACTTGATCAGTGTGGTCTTGCCCGAGCCGTTCTCCCCCACCAGCGCCAGGCTGCGCCCCGGCACCAGGTGCAGGTCAATGCTTTCCAATGCGGAATGACTCGCCCCCGGATACGTGAAGCCGACGTTCTCGAATCGCAGACCATCGCCAGGCACGGCACCTTCCGTGAGCGTCCCGGTATCGGCCACCACCGGTTCGGCCAGGTACTCGTAGAGATTCGACAGGTAAAGGCCATCTTCATAGAGCCCGCTGATGGCGCTCAAGCTGCTGCTGACGGCGGTTTGTCCCTGCTTGAACAACACCAGGTACATGGTCATTTGCCCCAGGGTGATCTGGCCGTGAACGGCATCGACCACCACCCACGCATACGCCAGGTAGAACGCCGCCGTGCCGAGCAGGCCTAGGACAAATCCCCAGCCATCGCGACGCAACGTCAAGCGGCGGTCTTCGGCGTAGAGCCGCGCGAAGGTGTCGCGATAACGCTGCAACAACAGCGGCGCGAAGCCGAACAGCTTGACCTCTTTGATGTACCCCTCGTGGGAAAGCAGCGTCTCGATGTAATTCTGCTGCCGGCTCTCCGGCGCCCGGCGGGTGAACAGCCGAAACGCATCCCCGGAAAAATGCGCCTCGGCGAAAAACACCGGCAATGCACCGACCACCAGCAGCACCAGCGCCCACGGCGAAAAGTGCACCAGCAACACGCCAAAGCTGATCAGCACAATCAGGTTCTGGATCAGCCCCAACGACTTCATCACCAACGCCAGCGGCCGGGTCGACGCCTCGCGCCGCACCCGCACCAGCTTGTCGTAAAACTCGGAGTTCTCGAACTGCACCAACGACAACGTCTGGGCTTTCTCCAGAATCATCGTGTTGACCTTCTGCCCCAACTGCACGCGCAACAGCGACTGCTGAACCGACAGCGCCCGCTGCGTACCGGACAACAACGCCAACACCCCCGCCTCCATCAACACATAACGCACCACCGGCCACAACGGCGCACTGCCCTGCTGCGCGTGCAACTGCATGGCGCTGAGCACTGCGTCGACGATGCGTTGACCGATCCAGGCGGCCAGCGCGGGGAGGACACCGGCAATCAGGGTGGCCAGGACCAGGCCGAGGAACAATCCACGGGAGGTGCCCCAAACCAGAAGCAAGGCGCGTCGGGCCTGGTCGAACAGAGCGGTGAGGCGGTTAAGGGCCGCTGGCATGGGGGGAAAGCTCGCAGAGGGCAAACAAGGTGACAGGGTACTTCAGCCCGGCAATGTGCGTGATGCGAATCAACTGTAACGTTTGTTCGCTTGACGCAAGAGGACGTCAGGATGAGGATCGACCGACTTTCAGATCACTGAGCAAGGAAGCCGGGATTGATACCTGAATGGAACCCGGAGGGACTTATCCCTCCCATCAATTAACAAAACCCTGCCGGGATGGATCGATCTCCCTATGAGGTTGATCTCTTGGCCTTCATAGAACGCTTCGCGATCAGTCAGGATCGATGTCAAATTCTGCATGGCTATCTCTCGCATCGCTCTGAGCTGCACAGGATGGGCATGGCTGAAGGATTCCAATGGCTGAACGGTAGTTTTGCAGAGAACATTGAGCTGATTGATCAGCGCGCGACCTACCTGACGTCATGGTTGCACGAGTACAACTGGCATCGCCCGCATGCCAGCCTGAGTTATTTGCCACCAATTAGCCGAATAGCATCCGTGAACAACGTGGTGGGTTTACACAGCTAGCACATGAATAGAAACGAATACCTGCACACGTCGGCAGAGCTCCTCTTTCTGGAGAAGCAGCTAGCCAAACCTGGGCTCAGCAAGCTATCCGCAATGTCCATTCGCTCTCGAATTGCGCAAGCGACATCAGCGCTTGAAGCGAATAGTCAGAACACGCACCAACCTGCGAAGGTCGTCATTACCTATCGTGGCGCCCCCGTTTTAGGTACTCAGGGGGTATTGGCCGAATTTGGTACGGCAGCAACGCAAGCGTTCAGTGAAGCTATTGCTACCATTGCGGCGTCAATCTCCGGAACTCTTGCCGATAAAGGCCCTATTCCAAATCGGTCAAACAATCAGTTACTCATAACGGGAACGGCGCTCGGCTCTTTTGGCTTCGAACTGGAGGAAGTCCCTCCTGCGGCGCAAGCGGAAATGGAAGGGATCTCTTTGGTTTCACAAGCCATCGACCTTATGACCGAGTTGCTCGAAGCCACGACGAAGAGTGATGAAGAACTCTCCGAACCGGTGTCGAGATTGGCCGATAGAGCCCTGTCGAGCGTCGCAGATTTTCTGGGGAAGCTGTCCAGCTACGACGCTTCTTGTTCTCTGACCACCCCCACCCGTCAATTTCAGTTCACAGACAGTGAACAGGTCCGCAAAAGCAAGACTCGGCTAAGCCTGGATAACATCCAGGAAACGACAGAGACGTTCACGGGTGAGTTTATTGGAGCGCTCCCGGATAAGCGGGCATTCGAATTTCGGACCATCGACGGTTTGGTTATTTACGGAGGTATCCCAAGAGCGATCCCCAATCCGAATGAGGTGAACGCGAATCTCTATAAAACCTACGACATAACATTAAGCGCCAAGCGAATCGGCTCCAGCAAACCTCGCTATATCCTTCAGCGCTTTCCTTGGAATGACTGATACACCAGAACAGTCGACTTTACTCCACACCCACCTGAAACCGCGCCCGATACCGCCCCGGGCTCTCCCCCGTCCATTTCTTGAACGCTCGATGAAACGCGCTCGGTTCCTGAAAGCCCAGCCGTTCAGCGATGTCGCTGATGCTCGCCTTGCTCTGGCGTAATTGTTCAAACGCCACGCCGCGCCGTACTTCGTCCTTGATCTCCTGATACGAGCAGCCTTCGCGCTCGAGTTTGCGGCGGAAAGTGCTGGGGCTCAGGTGTTGTTCGAGGGCGAAATCCTGCAGGGTCGGCCATTCGCTGTAGTCGCTGTTGCGCAGGCGCTGGTGGACTTGCGAGGCCAGGCCGTGTTGGTTGCGGAAACGGATCACCAGCCATTGCGGGGCCGTGCGCAGGAATACTTTGAGTGAGGCCAGGTCTTGCACCACCGGCAGGCGCAGGTAGTGGCTGGCGAATTCGATTTCGGTGCGCTCGGCGCCGAAGGTCAGGTTGGGGCCCCACAGCAGGCGGTCGTCACTGAGGGACACGCGCTCATGGCGGAAGTCCGCGCGGTCGATGGGAATGCGTCGTCCGCCGAGCCAGCACAGCAGGCTGATCATCAGCACCAGGAACGTCTCTTCGCCGAAACGGCTGACGTCGTCGTTTTGCGCGTGGGTGTCGAGGCTGATGATTGCGCGCTTGCCGCGCACGCTCAGGGTGCCGCGGAAGTCGCGCAGGAACAGGCCGAAATTGGCCAGGCACTGGCGCATGGCTTTGTGCAGGTCGGGTTCTTGAATCAAGGCGCGGCAGATCAAGGCGAAGCTGCCCGGCGGCATGCCGTGGGAGTCGAGCCGGAAAAACTCGTCGTTCAACTCGCGGATCTGAATCAGCCACAGCTCGGCGAACGCGCTGGCCGGCACCCGCGCCGTGGGATCAGCCATCAACGCCGGGTCGATACCGGCCTGTTCCAGCACAGCCGTCAGGCGCTGCGAATCTCCTCCCAGAGCGTGGATCATGGCCTGCACGAAATAAACGGCAACCGAGTCGTTTTCCCGCATGTGAACGTTTCGCTCCCTGACACTTGAATGGCAAAAAACACCAGCAGCGTTGAACAGTTGCGGCATAGGACAACTGAACGGCCGGTTCTAGACTCGCGGCCAATAGTACGCCTTCGACCGTTGTGACGGCCAAGGTATCGCAAGGTATGAGTGGAAGGACGGCAAGATGAATCTGCAAAACATCGGCGTGATCGGCGCGGGCACCATGGGCAACGGGATTGCGCAGGTCTGTGCGCTGGCCGGCTTCACCGTGACCCTGATCGACATCTCCGAAAGCGCCCTGCAAAAAGCGCTGGCCACCGTCAGCAAAAACCTCGATCGCCAGGTCGCCAAGGCAACGCTGACCGAGGAACAGAAGCACGTCGCCCTCGACAGGATTCGCACCAGCACCCAATACGACAGCCTGAAAAACGCGCAACTGGTGATCGAAGCGGCCACCGAAAACCTTGACCTGAAACTGCGCGTGCTGCAACAAATCGCCGCGCAGGTCAGTGCCGAGTGCGTGATTGCCTCCAACACCTCGTCGCTGTCGATTACCCAACTCGCCGCCAGCGTCAGCCAGCCTGAGCGTTTCATCGGCCTGCACTTCTTCAACCCGGTGCCGGTGATGGGCCTGATTGAAGTGATTCGCGGCCTGCAAACCAGCGACGCCACCCATGCCCTGGCCCTGGACATGGCGACCACCTTGGGCAAAACCGCGATCACCGCCGGCAACCGCCCGGGTTTCGTGGTCAACCGGATTCTGGTGCCGATGATCAACGAAGCCATTCTGGTGTTCCAGGAAGGACTGGCCAGTGCCGAAGACATCGACGCGGGCATGCGCCTGGGCTGCAACCAGCCGATCGGCCCGCTGGCCCTGGCCGACCTGATCGGCCTGGATACCTTGCTGGCCATCATGGAAGCCTTCTACGACGGCTTCAACGACAGCAAATACCGCCCGGCTCCGCTGCTCAAGGAAATGGTCGCCGCCGGTTATCTGGGTCGTAAAACAGGACGTGGCTTCCATGCCTATGCCTGAGCGTTGCTCGCGCTTTGCCGAGTACCGGGACAAAGTGCTGGAGTTGTTTGCCAGCAAGGGTTTCGGTCAGGTCGGCATGCGTGAGCTGGCGACGTGCCTGGGGCTTTCCGCGGGCTCGTTGTATCACCATTACCCGAGCAAGCAGCACTTGCTGCTCGACCTGATCGAGGAGTTCTACGAAGAGCTGCTGGCGACCCTGGATCGCCTCGATCAAAAGGGCCCGGCGAAACGCGACAAGCTGCAAAACCTGATCCGTGCGCATTTGAATCTGCACCGGGAAATGCCGTGGCATTTTCGTCTGGCGGAACGCGACAGCGGTTGCCTCAATGACGAGCAACAGGCGCGCGTCCGGCAATTGCGCGAGCAATACGAACACCGCCTGCTGCTGATGCTCGGCACCAAACCGCGGGTCGGTGAACAGGCGAGACGCGCCACAGCACACGCCATCGCCAATTTGCTCAACAGCGCCCCCAGTTGGTTGATGCAACATCCGCTGAACGACCATGAGCGCGATGAACTGCTGGAAAACATGGTGAGCGGGGCCATTGAGCGTCTACTGCGGCCTTCGGCGCCACGCGCGGTGGCGTGAGCACCTGATGCAAGGTCAGGTGCACGCGTGTCCAGGCGATAAAACACCCCGCTTCAATAGAAAAATCATCTAAACGAATTTTGCCAAACCCTCCCTCTAACGCTTTGCTAATGGCGTCCAATTACTGTGGGCCGGGGGTCGATCAGCCACGCCCGGCCTCCTTCGTTACCGGGAGCACACCATGAAAATCAACCCCTACCTGATCTTCAACGGCGACTGCAAAGCGGCGTTCACTTTCTATGAGAAAAGTTTGCCCGGCAAGATCGAAGCCATGATGACCTTCGGTGAAACCCCGGCCGGCGAGCACGTGCCGACAGACCTTCATAACCTGATCATTCACACCCGCCTGGTGGTGGGCGATCAGGCGATCATGGGGTCTGACACCACACCGGATCGTCCCGTCGATGACATGGCCGGTTTTTCGGTGTCGCTGAATGTCGACAGCATCGCCGAAGCGGAACGGGTCTTTAATGCCTTGTCGGAAGACGGCACCGTGCAAATGCCGCTGGAACAGACGTTTTGGGCGGCGCGTTTCGGCATGCTGGTGGACCGGTTCGGCGTGTCGTGGATGGTCAACTGCGAGAAGGATCAGTAACACGCTTTGGCCTCCGGCCTGAAAAAGCCCAACCTGCGAACGTTGGGCTTTCTGGCAACTCCCGGACCGTCTGCTACCGTCAACAAGCCACCCGCGTGGCAACGGATTGTTCGGAGGACACCCGCTATGCCTGCCCATGCCCCTTGGTCCACCCGCTGCAAAATGTCGCTGCTGGCGGGAGGGCTCGCCGCCGCCCTGCTCGCGCTCAATGGCTGCGCCACCGTCGATGCCCAGACCACAGCCTATGTGGGTGTCGAACATCCGGCCCCAACACTGGCCAGTGAAGTGGTGGTGTTGCGCACCGAGCCCCTTCGCCCGCATGTTCGGTTGGGTGAAGTGCTGATCGATGCCAGCGTCGACCCAGCCCCGCCGATTACACAGGTTGAAGAAAAGCTGCGGGAGGAATCCGCCAAGCTTGGCGGCGATGCCGTGGTCGTGGTTTACGACCATATCGGGACCGTCGGCGCGTATGTCAGCGGGCCGCTGTGGAGCCGCGACATCGAAACGATTCAGGGCCGCAAGCTCAAAGGCATCGTGATCAAGTACAAGTAATCGCTCGGTGAGTGGAAGTGTTCAGCCCTTGACGCACACCACCTGGCGCAAGGTGTGCAGCACTTCCACCAGTTCGCGCTGGGCGTGCATCACGTCGTCGATGTTTTTGTAGGCCATCGGGATTTCATCGATCACCGCCGCATCCTTGCGACATTCCACGTGGGCGGTGGCGCGAACCTGATCCTGGACGGTGAACAGACTTTTCGCCTTGGTGCGGCTCATGGTGCGGCCGGCGCCGTGGCTGCAGGAGCAGAACGACTGCTCATTGCCGAGTCCGCGAACGATAAAACTTTTCGCGCCCATCGACCCCGGAATGATTCCCAACTCGCCCTTCTTCGCCGACACCGCACCTTTGCGAGTGACCAGGATGTCCTCGCCGAAGTGCCGCTCTTTTTGCACGTAGTTGTGGTGACAGTTCACCGCTTCCAGCGCCGCCTCGAAGGGTTTCCTGATCACTTGCCGGGTCGCTTGAATCACCGATTGCATCATCAGCGCACGGTTCTGTCTGGCAAAATCCTGCGCCCAACCCACGGCTTCAACGTAATCGTCAAAGTGCCGACTGCCTTCCTTGAAATAGGCCAGGTCACGGTCCGGCAAGTTGGCGAGGTGCTGTCGCATGTCGGCCTGGGCCAGTTGGATGAACAGGTTTCCGATGGCATTGCCGACCCCGCGAGAACCACTGTGCAGCATGAACCAGACCCGGTCGGTCTCATCCAGGCACACTTCAATAAAGTGGTTACCGCTGCCCAACGTGCCCAAATGCCCACGGTTGTTGGTGTGGGCGAGTTTCGGGTACTTATCGGTGATTGCCTTGAACCGTGAAGCCAGCGCCGACCAGGCATGATCGGCCTGTTTCGGAACACTGTCCCAGGCGCCTTTGTCCCGGACGCCACGTCCCAGCGTGCGGCCATGGGGCACCGCTCTCTCGATGGCGCTGCGCAAACCGTGCAGGTTGTCGGGCAAATCCGCAGCGGTCAGCGTGGTGCAGGCGGCGATCATGCCGCAGCCTATATCGACGCCGACGGCCGCCGGGATGATCGCGCCCACGGTCGGAATCACGCTGCCGATGGTCGAGCCCTTGCCCAGGTGCACGTCAGGCATCACCGCCAGATGCTTGAAGATGAACGGCATCTTCGCGGTGTTGATCAGTTGCTGCCGGGCTTCGTTTTCGACCGGGACGCCTTCGGTCCAGAGCTTGATCGGCTTGCCGTTGGCGACGTCCAGCCGTTGGTAGGTCGGGGTTTGCATGATGTTCGAGCGTGTCTCAACTGCCTGCACCGCCATGTGCTTCCTCAAAGAAATAGTCTTTCCAGCTGTCTGCCTTGTTTTTCAGCACCCCTAACGTCTGCAATTGCTCGGCATAGATATAGGTTCGCTGTGGCACCACGGTGAAATCGATTTCCGGGTCGGCGACGATTTTCTCAACCAATGGCAAGGATAGTTTCGATTGCTCCACGCGGATATAGGTCTGGGCCGCTGCGGGCTTGTCAGCCTTGATAATCTGCTCTGCCTCGGCCAGCGCTGCGTAAAACGCTTTGTAGGTTTTCGGGTTTTCGTCGTGGAATTTTTCGGTGGTGTACAACACGTTGAACGTGGCCTGGCCACCCAGTACGTCGTAGGAACTCAGCACCTTGTGCACGTTGGGACTTTGCAGTTCCTGGTACTGGAACGGCGGGCTGGAGAAGTGTGAGTTGATCTCTGAACCGCCGGCGATCAGCGCCGACGTTGCATCGGGGTGGGCCAGGCTGATCGAGATATCGTCAAACTTCTTGAAATTGTCCACGCCAAACTGTTTGGCCGTTTCGATCTGCAAGGTGCGCGACTGGAAACCTACCCCCGCCGCCGGCACCGCGATTCGGTCCTTTTCGGTGAAGTCCTTGAGGCTTTTCACATTCGGATTATTGGTCAGCAGGTAATTGGGCATCGACCCCAGCGAGGCAATGGCCTTGACGTTTTGCTTGCCCTTGGTCCGGTCCCAGATCGTCAGCATCGGCGGCACGCCGGCCGACACCACATCCAGCGCCCCGGCCAGCAGCGCTTCGTTCATGGCGGTGGCCCCGGAGATGCTGTTCCAGTCGACCTTGATGTCGAGGCCCTGCTCCTTGCCGTGTTTTTCGATGAGCTGCTGGTCGCGCACCACATCCAGAATCAGGTAACCGATACCAAATTGCTGGGCAATGCTGATTTTGCCTTCGGCCTGAACCACCGGGCTGAGTAATGCGCTCAGCACCACCACGGAAGTGGCGAACAGGGTTAGTGCGGAGCGCTTGAAAGGTGTCGTCATGAAAACCTCGGGGGTGACTGGCCAATGCCGATAAATTAAGGAATGGCACAACCTACAAAGTATGTGTTGGCTGGGGGCTTCAGAGCTTGGCGATCGAGACTTCGGTGGATTTAACGAAGGCAATCACTTCGCTGCCCACTTTCAGTTCAAGGTCGCGCACCGAACGGGTGGTGATCACTGAGGTGACGATGCCGGAGGCGGTTTGCACGTCGATTTCGGACACCACTTCGCCTTGGACGATTTCCTTGATAACGCCCTTGAACTGGTTCCGGACGTTAATCGCTTTGATGGTCATGATGAGGCTTCCTGTCTGATGTCGGGCCAATACGCACAAAATGTGCAGGCCTCCAACGTGCACCCATCAGGCAAGCAATAAAAGGAATATATAATTATCTATTTATTCTTTTTTGATATAACAAAGCCCACTCTCGCTCCCTGCTTTCAGGCGAAACAGACGACCTTGGCCATTAGATTGCCATCCCCCTTGATTTCGCTCAAAATTGACAGCTAACGCTTCGATAATGGACTCCATGAAGCGCCCTTCCCTATTTCAATCTCTCTCGATGGGCAACAACGCCCGTCGACGAAATCACTCAAGGATTTACATGGAAACCGCACTGCCACCGAAGAAAATCTCCGGTCTTATCACGCGCATCATGGGCGGCATCAGTGCACTGCTGGCTGCTATGTGGGGGTTGATCACCTATGTGTTTCCAGACCCTACCGTGTTCGGGCTGAGCTTTCTGAACTGGAAAAACGTGATCCTGTTCATGAGTGCCTTTGTTTTTCTGTCGGTCATTTTCCTGGGCTGGTATGCCAGCCGCCTCCCGCAGATGCTCAAAGGTGCAATGCTGGTGATCCTCTCGGCGGGCCTGGCGGTGATTTTTTTCGCATTGGGTGGTGAATACGCAAAACCGAGTTTCGACTTCGCCCGTAACCAGCAGAAATTCATCGAGAACGGCGGTGCCAGTATGTTGGGCAAACGCATCGAGGTGATTGACGGTGTGCGCATCGAACTGTTGGGCTGCGAGAAAATCGGGCGTTCGCCCAACTGTGATTTCGAGCTGACGAATACCCGCCTGGACGGTGAATTTCACTTCAACTCCGACACAAGTCTGTTCGAAGAAACCGGTGGGGCGCTGAACATCGACAAGATGCAGGTAGGCTCTTCAAAGTTCATGAACCGCGAAACCTTCCCGGTTGTGCGCGGCGTACCCACGCGGGTGAGATTGGCGTTTGAGCAAGGACGCGGTGATCTACAAAATTCCCCTGCACTCAAGCTGAGCCTGCGGACCAATCACGGCGATGACAGCGTCGTGAAATTCAACGACGTCGAGATCAAGTAAGCGACGTTACAGAGCATTCGCGACACCGTATGCGCAGTCGAAAGGCGCATACGGTCATTTAAACCGCTGCAACTTTCATAAACTCTCCGACGACACGCCCAGAAACTTTCTTGTCCTTTCAACCATTCGTCGCTTGGTAAATCGTGTCGCGCAATGCACGAGACGCTCTGGCGCAGGGATTGCAGAGGCCGGTCGTAGCCGCCCGGAAACGACGTAAATCTGACGCGACGACAATCCACTCAACATTTAAGGACCCCAGCGAAACGCCTGGTGAGTCACCGGAGATTTAACGTGTCAACCCTCAGTGAAATCGCAGCGAACCACGCGAGAATGGTTAAATTACAGGCACAAGAGTCGTCCGGATTGAGTGAGCGGCACGTTCAAATTGTGGGGTGCTTCGAAGTGCCCGTCATGGAAGAACAACAGCACATCCCCTTGCACTTGATCGCTGGTGTGCAGGACAACCACCTCGCCCAGGCTGCGGGTTACTTGCTCTGAGTGAGTTTTTGCACCAAGGAGTGGCACCCACTGGTGGGTGACCCCTCCTTGCGCATGTGCTTTGCGGTGAGTCGCTATTGCGAAAGCATCGATCGTTGCGACGATCGTTCCCTCGCTCTGCGTGGGAACGCCTCAAGGGACGCTCCGCGTTCCAGCCATACTGCCGGTGTCGAGCCGGGCACCCGTTTGACGCAGAGCGTCATGGGCTGCATGCCCACGCAGAGCGTGGGAACGATTATTCAGCGGCGCTAATCCGAAGCCTGCGCCCGCAATCGCCGCCCCACTACATCCAGCACATCACAGCCATCGCGCAATGGGATGGCGCACAGCAGCGCAAAGTCGCTGAGGATGAAGGATTCGCACTCGACTGAACCGCGCATCGACATGTTTTCCAGTACCTGGGTGACGGCGCGAATCCGGTAGTTGGCAGCTTCGTATAAAACATCGAGCGGCGCGTGGGTGTCGACGAACAGCGTGGGCATGTCGGTGCAGTTGCTGGTGAGCGCCATGAAGCGGCTTTTGGGGTGGGGAATGGGTTTTTCGTAGGGTGGATCGGGGTGAAGGGTTTTCATTTTTTCAGACCTTGGGCGGATAAATTTAAGCTACCAACGGCCTTCCTACGGGCTTGGGTGGCAGCCGTACGCGGGAGTAGGAAACTGAGGATCCACCAAACTCAGCCACGCCGAAGCGTGTCCCGCGCACAGCCGCCGCGAACGATCTTACGGACACTAAGTAAGTGCCGCAATCACACGACAGCGCTGACGCGCGGTGAAAATCCAAGGGTTCCTACACCCTGCCACTGCATTTGCAGCGACAGCCAAAGACTATCCATGGATCTCACTTCGCACCAGTTCATCAAAGCCGCCACAACTTGAAGGAAACTTCCGACGACCTTGCCCAGAAATTTCGCCCTCGCGCAGCGTTTTGAGCGCGCGAGACTTTGCGGGAGATCAATCAGGAAAGCAGTCAGAGAAGTAGGAAAACGGCGTAGGCCAAATCCTTAAATAACACCACACAATCAACAAGCAACCCCAAACGAAAACGTGGCGTGAGGTCTCCCCCACGCCACGTTCTTTTATCGACCCAACGAGCCGGACAACTGCTTCAACCGTCAGCCCGCCTCACTCTCCCGAATCAGCTTCTTGTTGATCTTCCCGACACTGGTCTTGGGAATCTCGGCCACGAACTTGAACTGCTTCGGAATCGCCCATTTGTTGATACGCCCACTCTCGACAAATGTCTGCAGGTGCGTCTCGAGGATTTGCTTGTCGAGGTACTGACCCGGCTCGCACACCACCATCGCCATGGGCCGTTCGCCCCACTGCTCATCGACGATGCCGACGACCGCGACAGACATCACCGCCGCGTGTTCGCTGATCAGGCTCTCCAGTTCCAGCGAGCTGATCCACTCGCCCCCGGTCTTGATCACATCCTTGATGCGGTCCTTGATTTCCACGCCGCCCATCGAGTCGATGGAAGCCATGTCGCCCGTGTGCATCCAGCCGTCGAGCCAGAGCTCGGCGCCCTTTGCCGGTTCTTTCAAATAACCCTGGGTCAGCCACGGTGCGCGGACCACGATTTCGCCGAGAGACTCACCGTCATGGACCACATCGTTGCCGCTGGCATCGACGATTTTCAGGTCAACCATGGGCACCGGGGTGCCGGTTTTGATGCGGGTTGCCAATTGGTCTTGCATGGGTTGCTTGAGCACGTCGTCACGCAGGTAACTCAGGCACAGCAACGGGCAGGTTTCCGACATGCCGTAACCGCTGTGCACCACCATGCCTTTGGCGCTGGCTTCGCTGGCGATACCGAGGGTCAGCGCACTGCCGCCGAGGAGCATTTTCCAGCCCTCGAAACGGGTTTGCTTCCCGGCCTCGCAGTTCAGGATCATTTGCAGAATGGTCGGCACACAATGGGAGAAGGTGACCTTCTCCTCACGATACAACCGGACCAGGCTGTTGGGTTCGTAGCGGCCCGGATAAACCTGCTTCAGCCCCATCAGCGTGGCGACATACGGCACGCCCCACGCATGCACGTGAAACATCGGCGTGATCGGCATGTACACGTCATCGGAACGCAGCAGCGGCTGGCCTTGATACACGCCCAGCGTGCCAACGGCATTCAGGGTGTGCAGGACCAGTTGGCGATGGGTGAAGTACACGCCTTTCGGGTCGCCGGTGGTGCCGGTGGTGTAGAACAGGGTCGCCACCGAGTTCTCGTCGAAATCGGGGAAGTCGTACTGGTCTGATGCCAGCGACAGCAAATGCTCATATTCACCCAGCACCGGCAACGAGGTGCTGGCGGCGCTGTCATCGGTGAGTTGGAGATAGCCTTTGACGGTGGTCAACCGATCCTGGACCTGCTCGAGCAACGGCAGGAAATCATCATGCACCAGCACCAGATCGTCATCGGCGTGGTTCATGGTGAACAGCACCTGATCCGGCGACAGACGAATGTTCACCGTATGCAGCACCGCGCCGATCATCGGCACGGCGAAGAAGCATTCCAGGTAGCGATGGCTGTCCCAGTCCAGCAGTGCCACGGTGTCCCCGGCTTTCACGCCGGCGGCCGTCAAGGCGTTGGCCAGTTTGCGGATGCGTTTGTTGAGGGTCTGGTAGTCGTAGCGCAGTTTGTCGGCGTAGACGATTTCGCGACCCGGTTCGTAGCGCGCACCGGACAGCAATAATTGCTTGATCAGCAAGGGATAGGCGTAGGCGCCATCGGCGGGCGGGATTATTTTTGTCGCCATCATGTTTGGGTTCCTGGTCCTTATGTTATTGGCTCAGAGCCCCTCGATGCACTCAGTTGCAATCGACTCCCGACGCGGAGTCGGGAGTCGCGGGGGCCTGGCGATCAGAACTGCGCGGCGTCCAGCTCGTAGAGGCACTCGCTGCCGGCCTTGACCGATGCGCTCAATGAATGGATGCGTGGCAGCAGGCGGGCGAAGTAGAAGCGTGCGGTGGCCAGTTTGCTGACGTAGAAGTCGTCCTCGGCCTGCTTGCCGATGGCGGTCTTGGCCATCAGTGCCCACATGTAGGCGTAGGCGACGTAGCCGAAGGTTTGCAGGTACTCGACCGAGGCTGCGCCGATTTCATTCGGGTTGTTTTTCGCCCGGTCGAGCACCCACGCGGTCAATTCGTCGAGGACGTCCACGGCGGCGTTCAACGGCTTGCTGAACTCACTGAACTCGGCGTTGGCGCTGGCGGCGAAGTGGCGAACCTCGGAGGCGAACAAGCGGTAAAGCGCCCCGCCGCTGCCGACGATCTTGCGCCCGACCAGGTCCAGCGACTGGATGCCGTTGGTGCCTTCGTAAATCTGGGTGATGCGCACGTCACGCACCAACTGCTCCTGGCCCCACTCGCGGATGTAGCCGTGGCCGCCGAAAATCATCTGACCGTGCAATGTGGTTTCGAGGCCCATGTCGGTGAGAAACGCCTTGGCCACCGGGGTCAACAGCGAGACCAATTCCTGTGCACGACTGCGCGTGGTCGCGTCTTCACTGTACTTGGCCGTGTCCAGTTGCAGGGCCACGTAGCTGGAGAACGCACGGCCTCCTTCGTTCAAGGCTTTCATGGTCAACAACATGCGGCGCACGTCCGGGTGGACGATGATCGGGTCGGCGGCCTTGTCCTTGTTCTGCGCACCGGTTGGCGCACGGCTTTGCAGACGGTCACGGGCGTACTCGACAGCGTTCTGGTACGAGCGCTCGCCCAAGGACAGCCCCTGAATGCCGACGCCCAGACGCTCGTAGTTCATCATGGTGAACATCGCCGCCAGGCCCTTGTTCGGCGCGTCGACGATCCAGCCAGTGGCGCCGTCGAAGTTCATCACGCAGGTGGCGGAGGCCTTGATGCCCATCTTGTGCTCGATGGACCCGCAGGACAGCGCGTTGCGCTCGCCCAGGGAACCGTCGTCGTTGACCAGCACCTTGGGCACCAGGAACAGGGAAATACCTTTAGGACCGGCCGGTGCATCCGGCAGTCGGGCCAGTACCAGGTGAATGATGTTTTCGGTCAGGTCGTGCTCACCGCCGGTGATGAAAATCTTGCTGCCGCTGACTTTATAGCTGCCGTCGGCCTGAGGCTCGGCGCGGGTACGAATCAAGCCCAGGTCGGTGCCGGCGTGGGCTTCGGTCAGGCACATCGAACCGGTCCAGGTGCCGGCATACATGTTCGGCAAATAACGCTGCTTGAGCTCTTCACTGGCGTGGGCATTGATCGACAGGCACGCGCCGGCCGTCAGCATCGGGTAGAGGCCGAAGGACAGGCCGGCCGAGTTGACCATCTCTTCGACCTGCGCCGAAATCGCCTTGGGCATGCCCATGCCGCCGAACTGCGGATCACCGCCCACGCCGACCCAACCACCCTCGGCGAACGCCTGGTACGCGGCGACAAAACCGTCCGGCGCGATGACTTTGCCGTTGTTCCAGGTGCAGCCTTGTTCGTCGCCATTGCGGTTCAGCGGTGCAATCACTTCACCAGTGATCTTGCCGGCCTCTTCGAGGATCGCGGCAGCCGTCTCTTCATCAATCACCTCGGCCAGGCCAGGTAATGTCGCCCACAGACTGGACACCTCAAAGACTTCATTGAGGACGAAGCGCATGTCGCGCAAGGGAGCTTTGTATTCGGACATAGTGACTTACTCAGGTGTGCTCAAGGCATGTGGAACAGGTGAAGTGTGCGAGGTGCCGGCTTCTTCGGCGGGCGCCAGCAGAGCGTCCTCGACAGGACGTGTTTCCAGGGACTTTTCGCGTAGCAGGAAGTACGACAGGGCCGGAATCAGGATCAGCGCGCCGAGCATGTTCCACAGGAACATGAAGGTCAGCAGGATGCCCATGTCGGCCTGGAATTTGATCGGCGACCAGACCCAGCACACCACGCCGGCGGCGAGAGTGATGCCGACCAGCCCGACCACCCGGCCGGTGAACGACACGGCGTTGCGGTACGACTGGGACAACGACAGCCCCTGACGCTGGAAATGCAGCTGCACACTCAGCAGGTACAGCGCGTAGTCGACGCCGATGCCGACGCCCAACGCGATCACCGGCAAGGTCGCGACTTTCACGCCGATGCCCATCGCCACCATCAAGGCTTCGCAGAGGATCGAGGTCAGCACCAGCGGCAGCAGCGCCACCAGCGTCGCGCGCCAGCTGCGGAACGTGATCAGGCAGAACAGCGTCACCGCCGCGTACACGTACAGCAGCATGGTGTGATTGGCCTCGCGCACCACGATGTTGGTCGCAGCCTCGATCCCGGCGCTGCCGGCAGCGAGCAGGAACTGACGATCGTCGGTGCTGTTTTCCTTGGCGAACTTGTCGGCGATGGCGACCACTTCGTCCAGGGTTTCGGCCTTGTGGTCCTTGAGGAAGGCGATCACCGGCATCAGCGAGCAATTGTTGTTGAACAGCTCCGGCGAGTTGACCGAGGCCTGTTGCGCGGCGTAGTTGAGCACGTCCTGGTTGCGCTGGATGCTGTTGAGCTTGGGGTTGCCCTCGTAGGTGCCGGCGGTGATCTGGCGCACGGCGTTGACCAGCGAGGTGGTCGCACGCACGCCCGGGTTCTGTTGCAGCTCCCAGGCCAGACGGTCGGCCAATACCAGGGTCTTGTAGTTCAGGCAGCCTTCCGGTGCGGTCTTGATCATCACCGCGAACAGGTCGCTGGACAGTGCGTAATGCTGGGTGATGTAGGCGTTGTCACGGTTGTAGCGCGAGTCGGCACGCAGCTCCGGCGCCCCGCTTTCCAGGTCGCCGATTTTCAGGTGCAGGCTGACCATGAAGCCGCCGACGCCCATCAGCACCGCGACCAATACGGCGCCCGTGGCCCACTTGCGGGTGGTGAAACGGTCGAGCAAATCCCAGAGTCGGCCAAAGCCTTTGTGCTTTTCAGCGCGGGTGTCGATTTTCAGCGCGCGCTCGGCGGCTTTCGCACCGACGCCGACGTAGGACAGCGCCACCGGCATCAGCAGCAGCGAGGTGAAGATCAAGACGGCGACACCGATGCTGGCGGTGATCGCCAGGTCCTGGATCACCGGAATGTCGATCAGCATCAGCACGGCGAAACCCACGGCGTCGGCCAGCAGCGCGGTGACCCCGGCAATGAACAGACGGCGGAAGGTGTAGCGCGCGGCGATCAGTTTATGGGTGCCGCGGGCGATGTCCTGCATGATCCCGTTCATCTTCTGCGCGGCGTGGGACACGCCGATGGCAAAGATCAGGAACGGCACCAGCACCGAGTACGGGTCGATGGCGTAACCCAGCCAGGCGACGATGCCCAGCTGCCAGACCACCGCAATCAGCGAGCAGCCGACCACCAGCAAGGTGCTGCGTACGCAACGGGTGTAGGCGTAAATGATCACCAGCGACGTGATCACGGCCAGGCCGAAAAACATCATCACCTGAATCAGGCCGTCGATCAGGTCGCCCATCAATTTGGCGAAGCCGATCACCCGGACTTTGTAGTGACCTTTGCCTTCGACGCCGGACTTGCGCGCGGCGCTGTCACCGGCGTATTCGATCTTGTCGCGCAACTGCTCTTCGAGCATCTGCGAAAATTCATGGTAGTTGATGCGCTTTCCGCCGGCGCCCGCCTTATCCAGCAGCGGCACAATCAGCATGCTGGATTTGAAGTCGCTGGCGACCAGGCTGCCGACGATCCCGGCACGGGAAATGTTCTGGCGCAGCTGCTCGATTTGCTCAGGCTTGCCCTGGTAAGTGTCGGGCATCACCGGGCCACCCTGGAAGCCTTCTTCGGTGACTTCGGTCCAGCGTACCGCCGGGCTCCACAGCGATTTCATCCAGGCGCGGTCAACGCCTTCGGTGAGGAACAGTTGGTCGTTGACCTGCTTGAGCACGTCCAGGTATTCAGGGTCGAAAATGTCGCCCTGGGTGTTTTCCACCACCACCCGCACCGAGTTACCGAGGCCGCGCAGGGACGCACGGTTTTCCAGGAAATTCTGGATGTACGGCTGGCTCTGCGGAATCATTTTTTCGAAGCTGGGGCGCAGCTCCAGACGGGTGACCGCCATGAAGCCCAGCACCACGGTGGCGAGCGCCATCAGCAGCATGAACAGCGGGCGGTAGTTGAAGACCAGGCGTTCCAGCAGGTTGCCGGAGCGACGGTCGAAATCGCGCACGTCGCGGATCACCGGCATGGCTTCTTGTTGTTTTATGTTGCCCATGTCTGGGTTCTCGCTTTAAGGGTTCGAGGTCTTAACGACGGACAGCGCCAGTGCGCCACGGCTGCCAGCCACGACCAACGAGCCGTCGGAGGCTTCGGTGGCGCCAGCTATCGGCGTCGGTACAGGCTGCTGAACCAGGTGCAGTTGCGCGCCAGAACCCTGGCTGACCAGCATCTGCCCACCCTGGGTGAACAAGCGGTAGTCGCCATGGTTATCGATCAGGCCGGCGGTGACGCTGATGTGCAGGCCGGTGTCCAGCGCGGTCCAGTTCTGACCGCCATCGGTGCTGCGCAATACGTTGCCGCGCAAGCCGTAGACCAGCACTTCGCCGGGTTTGCCAAGCACGCCGAAAAAGCTGCCCTGATAAGGCGTTTGCACTTCAGCGAAACGCTGGCTGGCGTCGTCCCATTTGAGCAACAGACCCTGCTCGCCGGCGATGTACAACGCATCCCCCGTGGAGGCGATGGCATTCAGGTGAAAGCCTTGCGGGTTGTCGGTGCGGTCCTGAAACGGGGTCCAGGTCTGGCCGCCGTCTTCAGTGCGCAGGATCAGGTTGAACACGCCGACCGCGTAACCCAGTTTTTCATTGGCGAACCAGACGTCGAGCAAGGGTTTATCGGCGCCCTGCTCTACCAGCCGCTGCCCTTCGGCGGCCCAGTGTGACCATTGTTCGTTGTCCGGTTCGGCACTGGCCAACGCACCATAATGCTTGATCAGTAACTCACCGATCTGACGGCCGTCCAGCTGTTTGGTCCAGGTCGCGCCCGCATCGCTGCTGTGCAACACCACGCCGTCATTACCGACCGCCCAGCCTTCCCTGGCCGATGGAAAGTTCACCGCACTGAGATCGGCACTCACTGGCACGACAGCCTGCTGCCAGTGTTTACCGCTGTCATCGGAATAGAGAATGTGCCCACGCTGCCCGACGGCAACCAATCGGTCGCCCGCACGGGTCATGCCGGTCAACGGGCTGCTGACCGCCAGCGGACTGACTCTGGCGGGCAGGTCCAGCACATCGATGTAACCGGCCGCCTGGGTGACGCCCTGCGACATGACAAGCAGGGCGCCGAGCGTTAACTGCAGGTACTTTTTGTACGAACACATACCGCGTCCTCTTGGGAAAACCGCGTCTGGGACTGCAAGCGTGCAGCCCGACGTTGAAAACCGGCGCCGCGACGATCGGCGAGCACCGACCGTCGCCGGTCACACGGCTTGCGGGCCGTGGACCGATGAACGCCTTGTTGCGGTTTGCTTAGCGAATGCCGGCGCCCGCCAGGGACTCCGACGACCACTGCGCCTTGGAGAGCGGATCGATGTACTTGATGCCGCCGTAAGGGCCGACTACACCGTTGATGTTGTAGGAACCGCCCACCAGGTCGTAAATCATGAACGGCGTGGAGTCAGGCACCTGCTTGTCATAGCTCTGGCTGAGGAAGGCAAAGGAACCACGGTAGAGCTGACCACGGGCGTCATATTGGTCCGAGGCCAAAGCTGTCCAGCTGTCTTCGTCGAGGTAGAAGCGACGTTTGGCGTAGATGTGACGTGCACCGGCCTTGAGGGTGCCTTCGACGACCCACACGCGGTGTTTTTCCCAGCGCACATAATCGGATGCCAGGTGATTAGGCGTAGTGATCGACTTCGGATCCTGCACGTAGGTCAGCTTGTAGGTGTTGTACGGCACGATCATTTCTTGCTTGCCGACCAGCTTCCAGTCGTAGCGATCCAGCGCACCGTTGAACACGAACACATCATCGTAAGTACCGGCGCCGGCGGTGCCTGGGTTAGGCGTGTCGTAGGCCAGGTTCGGAGCCAGCTTCACGCGGCGCTGGCCAGGCAAGTACTGCCAGGCACGACGCGGTTGTTGCAGCGGGTTGGCGGCGTCCTTGAGCATCACCGCTTCGCCGGCACGACGCGCCGGGCCGGTGTATTGCAGCTTCATCTGGTAGTACACGTCGGCACTGCTGATCGGCTGCGCCAGGTTTTCGTAGATCGGATAAGAGATGAATGCCTGCCCGGTGGTCGCCAGGCTTGGAACGCCCGCGGAGTCAACGTTCCAGGAGTCGTACTTGGAGTTGATGCTGACGCCCTGATAGCGCAACAGGAAGTTCCACATCGCCTCATTACCCGATTGCGGAATCGGGAACGGTACGCCCGGCAGCACGTTGTCGATGGCCAGGCCACCTTCAAGGGACTTGGCGCCGGTGGCGTTTTTCACGCCGTTGTCGAGGATCGCCTTAGGCAGCGAAACGGTGCGGTGAGTCGGGTACACCTCGACTTTGAACGTCGGGAAACGCTTGGCCAGTTCCGCGGTGGTTGCGGTGAGCTGACCCTTGTACTGATCGACGTTTTTACCGTCGATCACCAGCAGCGGTTTTTCATTGGCAAACGGATCCGGGCGCATGCTGTCACCGGCCTTGAAGCTGGCGGGTGGCGTGGTCAGGCCGCCGTCATAGGCCGGGATGGAACCATCGGCATTCCCGGCTTTTTCAGCGCCGACGAGGGTCAGGCTGCTGCCCAGTTTGGCGGCATCCTGAGCAGATACGGCAGCGTGTGCCTGGGCGGCAACAACCATCGCCAGCGAGGCAGCCAACACGGTTTGTACAAATTTCATGTTGAGGTTCTCCTGCTTACGTCGAGTAAGCGAGTGATGAATCAAAAGGTGGTTTTCATTGTCAGGTACACAGCACCACGATCCTCAGTCGTGGCACCGCCACCGGAAAAGGACGAGTAGCCACCGGCGTAGCACGCATAGTTTTCGTTACCACTAAAGGCGTTGGGAGTAGAGCCGTCGCCCCCCGTCGGGCCGGTACTCACGCCGCTTTTATTGCACTTCTCGGTCTGGCCGAAAGAGTCCACATACTTCAGGTCGACAAAGTATTTGTTGTACACAACGGCACCCACGCCGAAGGCATAGTTGCCGGTGTCCTTGGCACCGCCACCGGACACCGGGGACACGCCGTCGATGCCGACGTTGACGGACATTGGCGCGTTGAGGTCAACGCCCGGGAATACCTGGTACCAGGTCGGTGTGAAGTTGACCGCGATACCCCAGTTATCACGGGTCGGTTTGTCGATACCGCGATAGCTGTCCTCACCCTTGTAGAGCGCCTTGTTTTTGTCATCGATGCTCAACAGGTTGCTGTAATACAGTTCGGCAAGCACTGTCGCCTGATCGAACACCGGCGTTTTAGGCAGGGTCATCAGACCGTTCAACGTCCAGTGCAACGTCTCGCCGGTGGCGCTCATGCTGTCGCCGCGGCTCGGGGTGTCGTAGATCACGCCCGTGGCATCGGTGCGCGCCGGCAACAGGCCGAGGCCTTTGCCCAGGCCCAACGGACTGGTGGAGCTGACGATTGCCGGGATACTGGCCAGCGGCATGTTGTGACGGATGTTCAGGTCGGAACCCACACTCACGCCGCCAACGTCCTTGGACAGGCTCAGGCCGAAAATCTTGATGTCGTCGGCATAGGCCAGTTGATAAGTGGCGGTGTTCAACGAATTGAGCGTGTTGACCACGGCAGGCACTTGCCCTGCTGGTCGGGTGCCGTTCGGGTTGGCCGACGATATGCCTCGGGCATCCAGCCAGGCTTGCGGCAGGATTTCCGACGTCTCGCGGTAGTAGACGCCGAGCGTCCCGTCCAGCCAGGCCGGCGACCACTTGGCCATGACGCCCCAGTCACCGCTGCTGTGCGGCGTCAGGTCATGCCCACGCACCACGTTGGTCAAACCGTTGCACGGCGCCAGGCCGCAACCCAGCGGGCTGCCCGGAACCACGGCGTTGGTGTTGCCCAACAGGAACGATTGCGCGCCGAAACCCACCAGATCGGAACCACCGTAGTAGGTGCCGGCTTCAGGCAAGCGAGCTGCATCCCAGTCGAGGAAATACTGAGCGCCGATGGTCAACTCAGGGTTAACGGTGAAGGTCGTCGACAGTTGGTTACGCGGTACGAACAGTTCCTTGGCTTCAGTGCCAGGCGACGCCGCCAGCTTGGCGAGGTCGAGGCCGGACTGGCCGTAGCTGATCGAATGCACCGGGTTGAGAATGGTCTCGCCCCAGAACACGTTGTGCTGACCGGCCTTCATGCTGAGCAATGATTCTTCGCCCACTTCAGTGCTGTAGAACACGAATGCATCGAGGATTTCACCGGACGGGCCGGTGTAGTAACGCTGGGCGTAGTTGCTCAGGTGCGGGCTGCCAAAACCGACGTTGTCGTTGGTGACGGCAGCCAGGCGTGGGTCGTTGGCGACCAGGCCGGAGCGTGCATCGTTGCCGTTGACGAACGGGTTGGAGTTGGAGCCGGTGTTCTCATACGCCTTGTCGTACCAGCTGGCGGCACTGACACGAAAGCCCATGGTGTTCTTGTAGACCACGTCCATCTCGGTCAACAGGTCGATACGGTTGGTGATGTTGGTGCCAGCCTTGCGGAAGTTGTAGTCGCCATCGTTGTTGTTTGGCGTCCCCAACATGCGCTTGTCGGCGCTTTCGGTGCGCACACCGTAGTTGTACTTGATGGTGTTATCGATGCGCGCGGTCCAGTCCGGGTTACCGGTATCCAGTTCAACCGCGTGGGCGGTCGGCATGGACGCGGCCAGAATGGCTGAGGCCAGCAATGTGTAACGCGAAACCGTGAACCCGTGACTCTTATTGTTGTGCATTGCGTTGTCTCCGCCTTTTGTATTTGTTTTAAGCGCAGCCGCCCTCACGCATTCCCTTGTACCAGGGTTTTGCGTTGCTCAGGATTGAGGGCAAATGCCGGTTGGCTTGCGGCCAGCCGGCGCCTGAATTAGCGATCCAGCTCGAGAATGAAAGCTTCGGCTTCTGGCCAGTGGCCAAATCCTGCAGCCGGGTTCAGATGACCTACTGCACCGAGATTGCGCAGTTCGGCACCCCAGCCTCGAGCCATGCGATTGACGGCTTCGAGACTGGCCAGGTGATCATTGGTGCTGCCAATCACCAGGCTTGGGAACGGCAGCGGACCTTCGGGTAGCGGATTCCAGCCATGGGACCGCAGCGATTCGGAAGAAGGGTAGCCTTGCGGCCAAGTGGCATCGAGGTCCGGCGGCGCGGCCAGCAGAGCGCCCTTGATCGGACGGCTGTGCAACGCGGCCCAGTGCGCGACCATCAATACGCCGGCACTGTGGGCGACCAGAATCACCGGCCCGTCGATTTGCTCCAGTTCATGCTGGATCGCACGGACCCGTGCAGCGCAGTCGAGTTTGTCGGTTTCAAGCGGTGGGACGCTGCGTACCTTGGCAAGCCTGGCTTCAAGCAAAGTCTGCCAATGCTCGGCCACGTGCTCACGCAAGCCCGGTACGATTAAAACGGTTGCAGCAGTTTGCAGTTTGTCCACGTCAGCACCTACGCTTTCTCGATGACTCGACTGACTCATTGGTCAGACGTTTTTGTAGTGCTGACATTAAAGAGCGCCCACCCCGGACGCTTTACATTAGACGTCAGTCGCTTTTCTTTTCATGACAAATTCGGGGGCGTCGACGTGAGGTGCCCGCTGGTCGAAAACCACGGCAGGTTTGCCCAAGGCCACTGTAATCAATACGTGGACGGATTTATCGCGATCAGATGGCTACGTTTAAAGGGAGAACCGGGCGCCTGACTACACTCAACCAACAACTTTCCATTTCATGACGTGCTGGATATAGTCGCCACGCTCATTTCCACCCTCACCGGCCCAGGGAAGACCCACGCATGACCAAGCTTGTTCGCGCCGCCGTCTTGACCAACTACCTGGAGGTCACTAATTACCTGGGTTTCAACCCGCGTGATGTATTGGCTGCCAACGGCTTGAGCAGGGCTCAGTTGCTGGCGCCGGAACACCGGATCCCTATCGATTCCGCCGTGCGCGTGCTGGAAGATTCCGCCGTCGCCAGTGGTTGCCAGAGCTTCGGCCTGAGCATGGCCGAGTCACGCCAGCTCTCGGATTTCGGCGTGGTCAGCCTGCTGCTCACGCACCAGCGCACACTGCGCGAAGCCTTGCAGGTGGTGGTGCATTACCGTCACTTGATGAATGATTCGCTGGCCATCTTCATTGAAGAGGCCGGCAAGATGGTGATCATTCGCGAAGAGGTCGTGACCGATACGCCGATGCCTTCACGGCAAGCCAACGAACTGGCCATCGGCGTGATGTTCCGTTTGTGCGCCGCCCTGCTCGGCGCGCACTGGCACCCCTACAGCGTCAACTTCACGCACCAGCCTCCGGACAACCTGCAACTGCATCGTCGCCTGTTTGGCTGCACCGTGGAGTTCGGCAGCGAGTTCAATGGCATTGTCTGCCCCAATGCCAGCCTGGACGTGACCAACCCCCACGCCGACCCGGCCATGGCACGTTACGCTCAGGGCTACCTCGACTCGTTGCTGAGCCATGAAGGCGAGTCGTTGCTGTTCGAGGTGCGCAAGGCCATTTACCTGCTGCTGCCCATGGGCCGCGCCACCATCGAGCAAATCGCCCAGACCCAGGGAATGAACGTACGGACGCTGCAACGACGCCTCAAAGACGATGGCTGCGCCTTCAACGACCTGATCAACGACGTGCGCCGCGATCTGGTCCTGCGTTACCTGGAGAATCCGAATTATTCGCTGGGGCGCATCGCCGACATGCTCGGGTACTCGATGGCGAGCTCTTTCACGCGCTGGTTCATCACCCAGTTCGGCATGCCACCGGCAGCGTGGCGCGCACAAAAGCAAGGCAGCGCCAAATCTGTCCCGGGTCATAACGAATCCTGAGGCCGCCAAACCCCTGAGTCCCCCCCCCGGGAATTCGGGGTATTAAACATCGCCCGAAAGCGCCTGTTTAAAACCCTTCCAGGTTACTTCCGGAAAGCCACAAGACCTTGCGCCGTTGCCTACGGCTACGCCAGAATCCGCCGGCTTGTGCGCCTTGGTCCGGGTCTCTATCGTTTCCGGGTCGCTGACAATTCAGCGATCGGGTTTAGCAGCTCGGACAAATATCAAGGCACGTCAGTGCCGCCTCTGATCAACCGACACTGTTTCGTCAGTTGCTCTGCGTTATGGCGGCTATGCGTGGGGCACTTCGGTGCGCCGGGTTCCTTGATCCCTGGTCTGCTAACCCGCGTACAGCCGCCACCCACTTCGTTTAGCAGCGATGGATGCTGGCTCCCATGATCAAGGAGTCAGACGCCATCATTAATTACTCGAGTCCTTCGGGTGTGGTCCCGACCGATAGCCTCAAGGATTACGGCAAAATTGCGTGGCTCGGCGCTCGTGACGTAGACGACGCCGGGCTGCTGAATCTCGAAACCATCAGTGGCAGTACCGTCTCCCTCGGCATTGGGCGGCTCGCCCTTAGCGCCCCAACTCTTGCTGCCCCGGTTCTGGGCCTTGGCGCTGCCGGGGCCGCGACATTGGCCGGTGTCGTCGCCTTGTTCTGGACGCCGAGCCTGGGTGATAGCGCGCTCTATACCGAAGACCAACTGCGTACCCTCAAACAGGCCAGAACCCGCGTTAGGCTTCAGGTCGAGCAACAGGCTGACGGCAGCCTCAAGGGCTACGGGTTTTACACCGGCAAAAACCGTGATTGGGAAATGGTCGATGTTGTGCAGTTCACACTGCGCGGCAGTCAGCAGGTGGCGGATCTTGGGGATGGCGTCGAGCTGATCTGGACACCGGCCGTGGATGGCTCGGACATCCTCGGCATTCCTGCGCTGGAAACGGCACCACCGGCGCCGCATATCTGGGTGTACCCGCCGACGCCGGCGGCGGCCAGCATCATAGTGAATCCGGTGTATCCGCCGGAGTACAAGGATTTCATTCTGGTGTTCCCGGTGGGGTCGGGGGTGAAGCCGGTTTACATTGTGGTGAGTGTTTCTGATCACAATTACCATCCGGCACCGACAGGCCTTACTGCTTTTCCTGACGCGACGAAGTCAAATCGTAAAACACCCATAAAAGGCGGTGGCGGACTTAGGAAGCGATGGAAAAACCCAAAAGGGATAATTTTCGAATGGGACTCGCAGCACGGAGCTGTCGAGATGTACGACAAACGTGGTCGTCATCTCGGTGAATATGATCCAACTACGGGCGAGCAGACCAAACCCGCAGATAAGACCAGGAGTGTGGAACCATGATTTACGTCATAGAAGCATTTGATAAAAAAACCGAGCTCATCGCATTCGAAGAAAAATTGCCGAGTGGCTACGATAACGAGCTGAAAGCGATTATGGGATGGACGGCGGACCAACAAGGCTGGGAGGGATATAACCTCACTGCCGAGCAGCTTGGTGCGTTGGAAGGAATACTCGGCAAAAAAATTTATGATCCAGCCTATCTATTCCAGCTGACCTGCAACGCCTAGATACAGCCGCGCTCAGTTCTCAAGCCAAATCCCCCCGGCCTAATTACCTGATCGGGATTTTCTTTAACCCGTCCCTTTTAGATAGCGCTGCTGCTAAAAGCATTGAGCCAACTGTGTAACCGCAGCCCTGTGGCGAGGGAGCTTGCTCCCTCGCCACAATAGCTACCTCATCACAAACTGTTTTCGAACCAACGAAAAAAGCGGCGACTGCTTATACAGTCGCCGCGAAAAGCCGGCGTTTGTGACACCGACCGAGAGCCGCACAGTGCTGAGGAGTCAAACCCGGTGCGGCGCTGCCATAAAACGGATGTTGACCGGGCTCAGAACCCCCAGCGCAGCAACAGCAGCACCAGGACGACAAGGAACACCGTCTCCCCCACCATCAGGAGAATGGGCTTGATGCCGACGGAGGCCAGCTCCTTGAGCTGAGTCTTCATGCCCAGGGCACTGATGGACACCACCAGGCACCAACGCGACAGGTCATTGACCGTGCCTTGAACGACGGGCGCTATCCATCCCGTACTGTTGATGCACGCCAGCAGCAGAAAGCCGACGGCGAACCACGGCAGCAGCGGCGGTCGCTTGCCGCCCGTTTCGGCGCCTTGCATGCGCGTGACCATGGCCGCACAGACGATCACTGGCAGGAGCATGGCGACTCGCATCAGCTTGACCACCGTGGCCGTGTCGCCCGTTTCGGTCGACATGCTGTAACCGGCACCGACCACTTGGGCCACATCGTGGATGGTGGCGCCGAGGAAAATACCCGCCATTTGCGGTGACAATGACAACCAGTTGGCAATCATTGGATAAACAATCATCGCCATCGTCGAAAGGGCCGACACGCCAATGACGGTAAACAGTGTGGCGCGTTCTTTCTGCGGATGATTGGGCAAGGCTGCCGCCAGTGCCAGCGCTGCCGAAGCGCCACAGATCGCCGTCGCGCCACCGGTGAGCATGCCGAATAAACGCTGGAAACCCAGCATCTTGGCCGCAATCACCGAAACGCCAATGGTCACCACCACCAGCGTCACTACCAGCGCCACTGGCTTCCAGCCCAGACCGGCAATCTGCTCAAGGGTAATGCGCATGCCCAGCAGGGCCACGCCAAGGCGCAACACGGTGCGCGCGGTAAATTCGATACCGGCCTTGCACACGCCCTCCCCGGCCAGGAAGTTCAGCGCCATGCCCAGCAGCAAGGCGAACAGCATCACCGGTGCACCGTAGTGCTCGGACAAAAACGAAGCGGCGGCGGCCACGATCAGACTGACGATAAAACCCGGGGCCAGTTCGCGTGTTCGGCTATGGATACGGGTGAGAGCAATGGCGCTCATGGCGCGGACTCCTCAGAAGCGATAACGATAAAAGCCTGGCCGTCGACGAGCTCGACCGGGTAATTGTTGACCTTGAGCTGGGTGGAATTGAGCAGGTAACCACTGCGCAGATCGAAGCGCAGGCCATGGGCGCAGCATTGAATCACCCGGCCATCCAGGCGCCCGCCGCACAGCGAAGCGCCCTGGTGCGGGCAACTGTCATCGATGGCAAACACGTCGCCTTCGACGTTGAACAGCGCGAGGCTTTTGTTCTCGAATTCGAACAGCGCACGACCACCCGCCTGCGGGAGCTTTGCGGCAGGCACCGGGACACGACGCGTCATGACGGGGTCTGCATGCGCTGGCGTTCCAGCGCTTCGTACATGACGCTCAGCATCACCTCGGCAGGCTGCGCGCCGACCAACGTTAACTGGCGGTCGAACAGAAAGCTCGGCACACCGCTGGAGGCCCCGACCTCGTTACCGACAAAGGGACCGGATTCGTCTCTCAGGTAGTCCCTCACCGCGTCGGCGTCGTAACCGCACGATTGGGCGATGGTGATCAACGTCTCGCGGCGACCGATGTCCTCGCCGTTCTGGAAGTACGCGGCGAACAGACGCTCAAGCAATTGGTCGCGTTGAGCCGTGCTACCCCGCGAGTTGGCATGCGCCAACAGACGATGGGCGTCCGCGGTGTTGGGCATGGTGGTGATGCGACTCAAGTCGACGTCTACCCCTACCGCTTTCGCCGCCTGCTGCACCTGAGCCTGACGCATGGTGACCGCTTCGGCGCTGCCCAGACGGTTGAGGTAGAACTCGGCGAACGGTTCACCCTGTACCGGCAGGTGAGGCAACAACTGCACCCCGTGCCATACCGTGGTGACCAGCACATCCGGTTGCTGCGCGTGCAGCAACGCTTGCGCGCGCTCCAGTTGGCGCTTACCGATCAAGCACCAAGGGCAGATGAAATCGAAAAATACATCTATACGTAAACGAACACTCACACCTTCACCTCTACCACAGCTTCACTTACAGAATCGTTGACACGTTCACCCGCCAACCGGGCGATATCCTTGTGGTAATGACACTTGGCAAAAAAGAACACCGCCGCTGCCGCGATACTCACCAGCGGTACCAGTTGGAAGGCCGCGTGCAAACCGATCAGGTCGGACACCTTGCCGGTGATGAACGGCCCCGGCGCCAGGCCGAGCAAATTGTTGGCCAGTGTCAGCGTGGCAAACGCCGTACCGTGCACCGAATAGTGGGTCAGGTTGGCAACCATCGCCCCGGCCGGGCCGGTTGTGCCGGCGGCAATCAACATGCCCAGGCAAATCAACAGCAATTGCGCAGGTCCCGGCGGCAAGGCAAACGCCGCCGACAGCAGCAGGCAACTGCCCAGGCAATACGCGATGGCCAAAGCGACCTTGCGTTCGGCCGACTGACGACACATGCGATCACTGAGCATGCCGCACAGGATCATCCCGGCACCGCTGCACAGGACGATGATCGCCGCGACACCGCCCGCCTTGTCCGGCGCCATGTCGTAATAGCGATTGAGGTAGCTGGGCATCCACACAATCACGGTGCCGCCCACGAACAGTTGCAAGCCACTGCCGATGTAAGCCGCAATCACCGAAGGGCTGGAGCACAGCGTGCGCAATGGACGCTTGACCACCGCGGCGGCTTTTTTGCCCGCCTGGGCGGCACGTTGCGGGGCAATGCGCGCTTCCTTGACGATGATCGGGTAAAGCACCGCCAGCAGCAGACCAAACAGGGCCATGCCGGCAAACGACCAGCGCCAGCCGAGCTTGGCCGCGATAGCGCCGCCTAACGCCATGCCTAACACCGAACCGAACATCCCGCCCGCCATAAAGGCACTGGCCAGGGTGGCCCGCATGTGTTTCGGAAACACCGAAATCACCACGGCAATACCGACGCTGCCATACGCAGCCTCACCGACACCCACCATGAAGCGGGCGATAAACATTTGCTGGTAGTCCTGCGCCAGCGCACAACCCAGCGTGGCCAGACTCCACAGCAACGCCATCAGCGCCAGGCTTTTAACCCGGCCGAAGCGGTCAGCCATCAACGACAGCGGAAACGTCAGCAGGCCGACCATCAAGGCCACCACGCCGCTGAGCAAACCCAGCTGGCCGTCCGTCAGGGCCCACTCGCCCTTGAGCATCGGGAATACCGCGTTCAGCACTTGGCGGGACATGTAATCGGAAATCAACAGGCCGAACGTCAGTGCGAAGACGATCCAGGCATATTTGCGCGCAACACCGACACCACTGGTGTCGTCATCGTCGGCGGCGATAGGGTGAAAGGCCATGCAGCCTCCTCGAAACATTATTTTATTGTTGTTATCGAGCGTGTTTCACTGCAGCGAGCGAGGGGTCTACCCCCCTCGCTCCCGCTGTCGGTCAGCCGCGTTGCGGCACACCTTTTTGCCCAGCCTTGCGGTTGGGGGCCATGCCGTTGGCCAACAGTGTTTCTTCGATGGTGTCGTACTTCACACCGATGCGATAAATCTCGCGAGCTTCTTTACCGGTAGCGATTTCACGACCCAGTTCATGAGCAATGCGCACGGTCTGCTTGATCTGGGCAACCGAACCAAAACGCTCGCCCTTGTGATCAATGATAGTGTCTTCGTTGCCCACGCGCGGGTGCATTCCCATGGCCATCGACATGGTGTTGAACGGCAGCACGTTCTTGAGCAGCGACTCGGAGGTCAGGGTGCAGCCGTCCGGTACGCGGTGGATGAAGTTGAAGAAGTTGAATGGATTCGGGCCGTCGAAACCGCCGCCGATGCCGATCCAGGTCAGGTTCAATGGACCTTTGTAGAGACCCTTGCGCACCATGCGCTGCAGCGTTTCCAAAGCGTGCATGCCGGTCAGCTGGAAGTGCGGCTGGATATCATTGTCCATCAGACGCTTGAGGTGCTCGATAACCCAGGCCGGGCCGGCCGGTACGGTCATTTCGCTGTAGGCCGCCTGGTAGGCAGGGTTGGCCAGGGAAGTGCCTTCCAGGTATTCCGGATACAGCAATTCCATGATGTTCATCTGGGTGGTGTTGATCGCCACCGTGACCTGATCCGGTTTTGGCGTCAGCTCGGCCAGCATGTGGCGGGTATCGTCGGACAACCACAGCGCGGCTTCGCCATCGCTTTCCGGTGCAAAGGAAATCGAACCGCCGACCTGGATAATCATGTCCGGCACCGCTTCACGGACGCCGGCAATCAATTCGTTGAACTTGGACAGGCGCTTGGAACCCTTGCCGTCCAGTTCACGTACGTGCAGATGCAGCACGGTCGCGCCGGCTTCATAGCACTCGACCGCTTTCTGGACTTGCTCGTCCATGGTCAGCGGGATGTCTTCCGGGAAATCTTCGGGCATCCACTCAGGGCCGTACGGGGCCACGGTGATGACCACTTTTTCCATGTTTTCCGGGTGCAGGGAATCGTCGAAGAATTGCATGAGTAACTCCAGTTTTTATGATTGTCCGCCTGCCGGTCATGCCTGGCAGGCGCGTCTACGAGTACAAAATTCAGAGGGGATCGATCAGAACGTCTTGTCGCCAATAATCCCGGCGCGTTCCATCTTGCGATGGCACGGCGGGTAATCCATGACCGCGTAATGCTGGGTGCTGCGGTTGTCCCAGATGGCGATGCTGTTCGGCTTCCAGCGCCAGCGAACCTGATACTCAGGGATGTACGCCTGGCTGATCAGGTAACGCAGCAACTCGCCGGCGCCAGGGTTGGCGTCCTGACCGAAGCGCACCCGCTCAGGGGTGTGGTAGTTGCTGAAGTGCGTCGTGAAAGCGTTGACGAACAGCACTTTCTCGCCAGTTTCCGGGTGGGTGCGCACCACCGGGTGTTCGGCGTCCGGGTACATCGCCTTGAGCGCCAGGCGTTTTTCAATCGGCATGGCGGCACCGAAGCTCGCTTCGATGCTGTGGCGGGCGCGCAGGTCGGCGATCTTGACCTTTACGTCTTCCGGCAAGTTCGCATAGGCCAGGACCATGTTGGCCCACATGGTGTCACCGCCCACAGGCGGGCACTCTACGCAACGCAGTACACAGCCCATCGGCGGGGCTTCGCGCCAGGTGGCGTCGGTGTGCCAGGCGTTCTCGTAGCGGTCCATTGGCTGGTCCGGATTTTTGTAGATGCGCACCAGCCCCGGGTGATCCGGGTCGCTGCCGGCCACCGGGTGATCCTCCAGCTCGCCGAAACGACGGGCGAAGGCCACGTGGTCGGCACGGCTGATGTCCTGATCGCGCAGGAACACCACCCGATGCTTGAGCAGCTGGGCACGAATCTCGGCAAACAGACCGTCGTCATGTACCGCGTCGGCCAGGTTGACGCCGATCAGCTCGGCGCCAATGCTGCAGGTCAATTGTTCGACTTTCATGGCTGGCAGCTCCTTAAATGACGAAAATCGACGAACCAGTGGTCTTGCGTGACTCCAGGTCGCGATGGGCCTGGACGGCGTCTTGCAAGGCATAGTGCTGGTTGATTTCGATCTTGATGCGACCGCTGCCGACGTGGTCGAACAGCTCGCCGGCCAGCTCGGCTTTTTCCGCCGGATCGGCGATGTAGTCAGCCAGGGCCGGGCGCGTCATGTACAGCGAGCCCTTCATCGCCAGCAGCGCTGGATTGAACGGCGGAATCGGACCGGATGCAGTCCCGACACACACCATCAGGCCGCGACGCTTGAGCGAATCCAGCGAACCCTCGAAGGTGTTTTTGCCAACGCTGTCGAACACCACGTTGACACCCACGCCGTCGGTCATTTCACGAACGCGTTGGGCGACGTCTTCATGGCTGTAGTTGATGACATGGCTGCAACCGTGAGCCAGGGCAATTTCGCCCTTGGCCTCGGTGGATACGGTGCCGATGACGTTCACGCCGAGCAACTTGGCCCACTGCGAAACGATCAGGCCGACACCACCGGCAGCGGCGTGCAGCAAAATAGTGTCACCCGCCTTGAAGTCGTAGATGCGGCGCATCAGGTACGACGAGGTCAGGCCGCGCATGGTCATGGCGGCGGCGGTTTCGAAGCTGATGGTTTCCGGCAACTTGATCAGCGGTGCGGCCGCGATCAGACGCTCGGTGCTGTAGGCACCCAGGGTATTGAGAAAACCGGTGTAGGTGACGCGATCCCCCACTTGCACATTGGTCACGCCTTCCCCGACGGCCTGAACCACACCGGAAGCCTCAACCCCCATTCCGTTGGGCATAGGGATCGGGTAGGTGCCATTGCGGAAGTAAGTGTCGGCATAGTTCAAGCCGACCGCCACATGACGAAGACGAACCTGGCCTGGACCGGGATCGCCGACTTCCACGTCTTCATAGCGAAGGACTTCGGGACCACCGGTTTCGTAGAAGCGTACGGCTTTGGCCATGATTTCTTATTCTCCAATCTGCAATGTTGGCTTGCTGCGTCGAAATGCGCTGATTGGACTGTAGGATGCCGCCCTGGGAACCGCTTCTCATCAGACGACAATGGCTTTTCATTTCATGACACACGCCTTGAGGAAAGATTCGGGTTGAGGGCCGGAGATGCGCCGGCGGCCATGTTTAATAGTTTTTGAGGGTTATTGATTCGGATTATCCAGTCAGTGCGGGCAGCATGCGCCCCGCTTTGCCGGAACCTGAATGACAACTTTCATCACTTGAGAACAGAACACATGAGCATGTCGAATAAATGGATTGCGGGTATCGCCTTGAGCTGCGTGTTTCAGGTCGGCTGCGTCTCGAAAGTGGCGCAGCAAGAGCAGTATTCGGGCTTCCTGGCCAATTATCAGGGGCTGGAAGAACAAACGACGCCGAGCGAACAGAAAGTGCTGCGCTGGGTGTCGCCCGGGTTTGATCCTCACGCCTATTCCACTGTCGTGTTCAAGGAAGTAGAGCTGTATCCGGCGCCGAAACCGACCGAACGCGTCAACCTGAAAACCCTGCAAGACGTGCAGACGATGGCCAGCAACAGTATCAAGACTGCCCTGGCCCCCTCCTACACCATTGTCTCGACTGCAAAACAGGCACCGGCCGCTTCGCGGACCTTGATCTTGCAGGCGGCGATTACCCATGTCAGCGCCAACAACGAGGGCATGCATTGGTATGAGGCCGTTCCAATCGGCGGGATTATCGGGGCCACTCAAGCCGCTACCGGCCATCGCGATCAGACGGCGGAGATGTTTATTGAAGCCGACCTGGTCGACGCCAACACCGGTTTGGCAGTCGCCAAGGTGGTACGCAAGGTGTTCGGCGCGACGTTGAAAAACGCCAGCCAGCCTATCGCTGCCAATGACTTCAAGGTCGCACTTAAAGACGTGACGAACGACATTCACGCACTGCTTTCCAAGCAGTAACCCCCGCGGAGTACCCCATTGCGAGTAGACGCGCATGGGGTTTCAGCCTCTGGCCTGAACAAACTGTAAGGCCACGAAACGACGTTTTACGAGAGTCCGGCTTGATGAAAATACTGACGTTTACCTTATCGGCCCTGGCATTGCTCGCCAGTTCGCAGGCATTGGCGGTGACCGTGGTGCCGCTGAAGAGCCAAACTTCCCAGACGATCCAGCAAGACACCAGCGCCTGCCAATCTCAGGCCAATGCCCAATTCCCGATCCAAAACACAACGCCATCGGGTGGTCGGGTAAAAGGCGCGACCAAAGCGGCGGTCGTCGGAGCCACTGCCGCGGAGGTTCGAGGCCGCCAACACGACAACCTCTACGACCAGGTCGACGACGATATCAAGCAAGACTATCGCCAGAACAATGCGCGCAGTGCCGCCGCGGCCGGTGTGGTGATCGGGGGATCCAGACAACGCCAGGAGCGCCGTCAGGACGCTGCCGCCACCGACCAAAGCGTCACCGCCAACAACTCCGTGTACAGCAGCTGCCTGCAACAGCGTGGCTATAACGTTTTGCCTTGATCCAGGCGCTCCTTGATGGAGCGCTGGCCCGCCTGAACAATCTGCCTCGCAGTTTTCGGCTAGCGCCGATGACCCGTATCGAGCATCATCACTGCCCTCGATAGAAACTCCGTGGGCTACCCTTGCTTGATTCCAGTGATGCTTTTTTTGCGCTATCCCAGCCGTCTCTAAGGGCTCCCTCCGCACCTTCCGCGCTTGTCCGCTTGTAGCCGTTCAGCTCCCTGACCCGTATGGATCGCGTCAAATCCAGCCCATCCAAACCGTCTGTATACTCAGCCAGAACCGCCGAACGGAGGACTCCCATGCGCTACGCCTTCAAGTTGAAAAATGGTGCCATGGCCCTTTTCGACCCCGATACCGCCTTGCTTTCCATCACCACGCCCTATGGCGATGTTCAAAGTTCCACGATAGGCCGGGCTGAATCCCGTCTGCTGGACCTGCTGCTGATGGAACCCGGCCAGACCAAAAGCCGCGATGAGATCATCGACTACACCTGGAATGACCGCGTCGTCGCCTCCGGCAGTTTGAATCAGGCCGTTTTTTCCCTTAGAAACCTGCTTAATGACAGTCGGGATCATGAGATTCTGATGACGGTTCCTCGACGAGGTTATTGTTTCAATCGTCAGTATGTCGTCGATGCACAGACGGATTTGCCGGTGCCTGCAGAGGAGGCCGTGCAACCTTCTGCGCCCGTTACTGAGGAGCTTGCGCCAGCCGACATTCAGCCTGCCCCGCTACGGCCTGGCAAAACCACACAATCGACTTACATGACGAAGGCGCTGTCAGTCGGTTATGTCCTGACCTTGGGCGTCTGCGCATTTGCTGGTTTCCACTCTGGTTTCCACTCTGGTTTCGATACGCGGAATGTAGAGGTTTCAAGCCTCAAACAGAACGACCTGACTATCCATGCAGTCGGCAATAGCGTCGCTGAAGCTGAATCACTGAGGGATCTTTCAGCTAAACAGGTGCAACAGGCTTCGCTGAACTTGAAAGGTCAGGTCTGGCTGAACTTGTTTAAATCAAACTATTCCGTTTCATGCGTTCGCCCGGATGAAAGCACCGTAAACTTGCAATTAAATAGTGATCAAAAAGACCTCGCATTGATGATCCGCCAATGCCTGGAGACGACCCTATGAAGACAATACCGCCCATTGCGCACTGGACAGTGCTGGCAATCATCAACGCCGTTTGCATTTTCTCCCTGGTTTATTCGCCATCCTATTACATGGAAAATATCAGTTATCAAACCATCACCCGTCAATGGCTGGAAGATCTCAATCAGCTCAATACCGAAGAGTATCTGACCATTGGCCACGGTCGACTGACGCAAACCACTCTGGAAAGCCTGAACGGAAAAATTCGTAACGCCACTCTGACGGCGGACATCATTCGCGAAAGTAACCATCACGTTCAGATAAAAATAAACAACGTCAAACTTAGCCAGGACACAGAACTGTTTGCGATTGAAAAAACACCTGATCTTTTTTTCAGACGTCAATATGTTCTGCAAGAAGGCGCCGTTCTAAATTACGAGTTGATCCCTACGAATGATAAAAACACCGTGTGTTTTTATGTGCATGATCTTGGCCGCCTACGCTGCATGAATCACTGAGCTTGCTGAAACCGGGTCAATAATAAAAATAATAATTACTAATTTGTATCAACCGATCTCCCCCTTCAAAGTCCCTCCTCTACCGTTCTCGGAGCCGATCTGCTGTCGCTCAGCACAACAACGGCTCCAGGCTTATTCCGACACATACATTTTTGCGAGCCGTCATACCGATGATGACCAAGATGCTGGCAGTCCTGTCTCTAGCGGCATTGCCCTTTCATTCAGTGGCACACGATGAATACTCCAACGGCAGCACCGAGATTGACTTCTACTCAATAGAATTGAGTCCGAATGAAAAGCTGAAATTGTCGCACCTTCAGATTTACTCAGAGAATGAATCTCATGACGAGGAAGGAACAAACAACACCCCCCGACCTTCTCCGCCACAACACGTCATCAATGACGACCCTGCTCTGATCCTGCTTTGATAATTGTTCTGCGCTTGACTGCCTGACCCTGGGCAATATGAGTTTTTGACTTTAATTAGCATCGCCGGCGCGTGATCATCCACAGACCAAGCCGTGAGCATCATGCGGCTGACACCAGGCTCTGACTGAAAAATCACTAACAAGGAAAGCACGTCAATGCAGCTAAAAAACTTCGCAACCGTTTCGTTTGGTGTATTGCTTTCTCTCAAGGCCATGGCCTATGACAAGGAAGTTTATAATTCCGACATGACGCGTGTTGAAAGCAACAAGAAGTCGCAGGACGATGAGCACTCTCGTTACAAGATTTGCACAGACTATCGAGTCGACGATTTTTTTGCCTTTGATGCCGCCGCGATCGGCCCAGCCAGTGAAACATCGGCCATTTTCGGGTCGAAGCTAGCGCCGTGCAAACTTCAGAGCCTGGTGGATACCCCCCTGAGCGACGCGTACGTTTTTGCCGCGGCGCTGGAGCTTATGCCGGCATCGCCTGGCACCGTCCATTTAGCTGAAGAGCCTTCAATTCCATGAGCATCCCTGATGAAGTCTTTCATGTAACCGCTACTCCTGCGGACAACGCCAATAGAACCATTGGCCGATGGGAGATTAACCTCATCACCTCAGAACATGAGGCGAACATTCGACAGCACAAACTCATGCATAGCCCCCGAGTGCAATGCAGTCGGCTGGAGTTTGATTCGGCGGTCACGATGATCAGCTCTGTGCCTCATGGCTGTGTAAGCTTTGCCATTTCACAGACTTCCGTTGGCCGCCCCATCGTCAATGATCATGAACTGCGCCCCAACGAAATCATCGCGCTGCACAGCGATGAACCCGTGCGTTACACCTGTGAGCCGAATGAAACGCTGTTCACCCTGACCACGACGCTGGAACACTATGCCCAGTGCCTGGAAAATCATCCCGCGATCGACGTCCTGGCCAATCGAAAGGAACAGCGCTTTCAGGTGGCCAACTTCAAATTAATACAGTCTGCCATTCAAGCCATCAGCGCTTACGCAATCGACGTCAAAACCCCTTCTTTAAAACAGCGTGACAGCTCGAAAGCTTCAGGCATTGAAAGTGCATTGCTGACTTCGCTGCTGCGGGCACTCACGCCGGTTGGGCGCTCCGCGCTTAAAACCCCGACCCGAAGAAGGGTGGCGATAGAAGCCATCGAATACATCCACGCCAATGCAAAAAAAGCGCTGTGTATGAAAGCGCTGGTCAAACAACTCAGAACGACGACTCGTACCTTGCATCATGGTTTCGTTGAAACGTTCGGCGTGACGCCGATTGCCTACATTAGAAATGTAAGGCTCGCCAATGTTCGCCGAGACTTGATCCGCAACACCTGGCCAACGGTCACCGAAACGGCCATGTATTGGAACTTCCACCACCTGAGCAGGTTTTCCAAGGCGTATCACGATGCTTATGGGGAAGTGCCTTCGGAAACCGCCCGGCGCCACTCATCCAAACTGCAACTTCGATAAGCGCCAGATCAAAAAATAACAATCATTAATTTTTCTCCGCTCCCCCGAATGGCCAACATTGCTTATTTCTCAGCCGAAGGGACCAGCATGCGCTATCGATTGAATTCATTACCGCTCAAACAAAAGATCTTCTTTTGCCTGGCCGCGTACCTATGTGGCGTCGCGTTAGCCTGGCTGATTGACAGCTTATAACGCACACAAAATATCAATCATTGATTTCTATCAACCTTCGCGATCACTCAAATTCTTGGCGTTCACCTCACCACCGACAACCTGTAGAAGGACTTCACCTCACATGTTATTTCGAAACCTTGGCTTCGTTTCGCTGCTTTCGTTACTGTCTTTTCAGGCATTGGCGGATGACAAGGGTTTGTATCTTGGCGCCGGCGTCAGCAGCATTGAAACCGACAAATCCCAGCTGAGCGATGACGACACCAGCTATAAGGTTTTTGCAGGCTATCGCCTCAACAGTTATCTCGCGTTCGAAGGCGCATTTGTTGATCTCGGCCAATTCGAAGACAAGGATCTTGATTTCGATGGCAAGTCAGTTCAGGCCGCGGCCCATATCGGCTTTCCGATAGGCGATCGCGTGCGAGTATTCGGTAGTGTCGGTGCTCACGCTTGGGATGCTGACGGTAATGCCAGCGATGACGACACTGGCGTGGACCTGACCTACGGGGCCGGCGTTGAATTTGATGTATTTCGCAACATTGGTATCCGTGCCGAATATGAAGTACTGGAAGTTGGTGAAATCGATCTGAATCAAACAACGGCCTCTGCTTACATTCTCTGGTAATGCGCAGTTGAATTGAGCGGCCCTGTGGGTCGCTCGATTCAAACCCTCGAAACCCTCTTCCCGACCAAGAAGCCGATGATCGACTACGACCTTTTAAGTGACGCCGAGCGAGCGGCAATCAACGCCGCCATTCAGGCCCCGGGATTGCCACTTCAAACAGCCTTGATCGTCGACGATGACGACGCCACACGCGAGTTGCTGGCCGAAATTCTTCAAGTCAATGGCGTCGCGTGTGTGACGGCTGACAGTGTCGCCGAGGCTTTGTGTTTGTTGGAAATCGACAGTTCGATCGGGCTGGTGATTACTGACTTGCATATGTATCCGCTGGGTGGCTTGGCGTTGATTCGCGAGATCCGCAAGTCCGAGTGGGCGGATCTGCCCGTTGTGATCGTTTCCGGAGATGCAGAGGTTCGAGATGCCATTGAGGCCATGCATTTGAATGTGGTCGACTTTCTGTTGAAGCCGATTGATGCGTACGAGTTGATTAACCTGGTTCAGTTCGAACTGGGTTTCAAGGGAACGGGCTCACATCGAGTCACTCCTCATCTCCCCTGCTACGCTGATGACTCAACGGAGGTCTGGGAACACCGCGACAAAGACGAGACCGCCTGATGGTCGAACACCCGTAGATCAACCTCAACAGATGACTCTATGAAAGACACCATTCGTTACGCCGAATACTTGCATAAGATCGGAGCAGGTCGCCGCGAAATCCCCATGCGTGAACTGGTCTGCGCACCGGTTCGCGATGCCGATGGCCACTGGCAGGCCGCCCCTCACAAAGCAGTGAAATTACGTGGCGGCGAGATCGCCGCCATCCTCAAGCCTTATCTCAATGTCCGTTTTATGGAGCAGCTTAGCGCCGTGGTGCCGCTGGCCCTGTACCTGGTGCTGTTTCAGATCATCATCCTGCGCCAGTTGGTTGAGGACTCGGTGCTTGTCACGGCAGGCCTGTTCGCCGTCATCGTCGGACTGATGCTGTTCATGGAAGGCCTGAAACTTGGCCTGATGCCTTTCGGCGAAATCATCGGCAGCAACCTTCCGCGCAAGTTATCGCTGCCAGTGGTGTTGCTGGTGACCCTGCTGCTGGGCATCGGGGTGACGTTCGCCGAGCCCGCTATCGGTGCGCTGCGCGCCGCCGGGCAGAACGTTTCGGCAGAGCGCGCGCCCTACCTCTGGGCGATCCTCAATCAATGGACCAGCGCACTGGTTCTGGTGGTGGGGGCCAGTGTCGGTCTGGCAGCTGTCATCGGCACGCTGCGCTTCCTCTACGGCTGGAGCCTGAAGCCGCTGATCTATTTATCACTGGCGCCCGTTCTGCTGCTGACGGTGTACATGAGCAGTGATCCTGAGCTGGCAAAGATTATCGGCCTGGCCTGGGATGCCGGCGCGGTCACCACCGGGCCGGTCACTGTCCCGCTGGTGCTGGCGTTGGGCATCGGCATCGCAGCGGCTGCCGGCAAGGGCGGTTCCGGGCTGTCCGGATTCGGTATTGTCACCCTCGCCTCATTGTTTCCCGTGATCGGCGTCATGCTGCTGGGCCTGTACGTCGCGGCCATCTCTTCGCCGGCAGACATCATCGCCGCGGCGCAGGCGGCGGCCAGCGCCGGACAACTGGCGGCTGACTGGCACACCGTCAGCCCCGGACTGGAGATCGTTTCCGGGCTGCGGGCCATCGTGCCGCTGGTGATATTCCTGCTGATCGTCCTGAAACTGCTGCTGCGCCAAAGCCTGCCACGGCGCGGCGAGATCTTCCTCGGCATCGCCCTGACTGTGGTGGGCATGTGCCTGTTTAATCTCGGTCTGACCTATGGCCTGTCCAAGCTGGGAGGCAGTGCGGGCTCGCTGATTCCAGCGGCCTTCATGCAGACGCCGGGTTCGGACGACTCCCCGCTCTACCGGTATGAGGTGGGGTTGGTACTGGCCCTGGTTTTCGCCTGGGTGCTCGGGTATGGGGCGACCGTCGCCGAACCCGCGCTGAATGCGCTCGGCGTCACCGCCGAGACACTGACCAACGGTTTTATCCGCAAGCGCGGCCTTATCCGTGCTGTATCGATAGGTGTCGCCTGCGGCATTGCCGTGGGTGTGGCCAAGTTGGTGTTCGGCCTGCCACTGGTCTGGCTGGTGGTGCCGCCCTACCTGTTCGCGGTGGTACTGACGATTTTTTCGACCGAAGAATTTGTCAACGTGGCCTGGGATAGCGCGGGTGTCACCACGGGGCCGATCACCGTTCCGCTCGTTCTGGCCATGGGCCTGGGACTGGGCAATGCGACCAACGCCGTCGAGGGTTTCGGCATTCTTTGCATGGCCTCCGTCGGCCCGGTCATCAGCGTCATGCTCCTCGGACAGTGGGCGCGTTTCCAATTGTGGAGACAGACAAAGGCCGCCGCGGAACAACCTGCGAAGCAATTAATGGGCACGGGAGAAGCAGGATGAAAGCTGAAGGAATTACCTACCTCACTGACGTTGCACTGATCACCTGCATTGTCCCCGTCGGGCGCGCAGATCTGGTGATCCGTGCGGCCCAAGGCATGGGCGCGCCAGGTGCCATCGTCTACCACGCCAACGGGATCGGCCCCCGTGAGCGACTCGGCCTGCTCAGCATCGCCATCGATGCGGAGAAGGAAGTAGTGAGCCTGCTGGTCGCCGCCGACTACCAGGATGCGGTACTGGAGGCGATCTATCATGCGGCCAATTTGAATGTTCCCGGAGCTGGAATGATCTATGCGACCCCCGTGGAAAAAGTCGCGACCTACATCCCCCGCGAGATGCTGAAACAGGAGAATGCCTCGTGAGTCTGGTGGTCGCAGGCGTACCGGGTGGGGCTGCAAAACTCATTACCTGCGTGTTGCCCGACGATGGCACTGAGCGCACGCTGCTGCAGCTATTGCGAGAGACACATGGCATTACCCGCGCGGACAGCGTCAATTGCCGAGGCGTGGCCATACTGCAGGCCGCCAAAGCACCCCGCGACGAAGTGCCAGAGGCGGTGCTCACCCGGGTAGTCAATGTGGTGGTGGAAGTAGCCCAGGCTGAAGAGGTGTTCGACTTCATATGCGTAAACGCCAGGCTGACCGAGCCTGGCAGAGGGTTGATGTACATGACGGCGTTAAATTTCGCTACGGCAGTGGCGATGCCTGAGGGAGTAGCGGAAGAGCAAGGAGCGATACCCATTCGCTCGGAGCGCCAATAACCCCCCCAATCGATCAACGATCGGGGTATTGGGAAGCGAGAGCCAGAACAGGCTCCCGCTGTTCGCAGTCCATTTCAGCGCTTGAGTTTGCGCTTGTTGCGGTATTGGTCGATGACCACTGCGACCACGATGATCAAGCCCTTGATGATGTCCTGGATGTAAGCATCGACGCCGACGAACGTGAACCCGCTGGCCATCACGCCAAGAATCAGTGCGCCGATGACCGTGCCGGTGATGCGTCCAACCCCGCCCGCCAGGCTGGTCCCGCCGATGACCGCTGCGGCAATCGCGTCCAGCTCATAGGACATGCCCATCCCGGCCTGCCCAGTGGCAGCACGGGCCGAAGCCACCACGCCCGCCAGTCCTGCCAGCAACCCAGCAATGCTGTAGACGATGACCAGATGGCGCTTGACGTTAATACCGGACGTCCGCGCCGCCTGCATGTTGCCACCGATGGCATAGGTGTATTTACCGTACTTGGTGTAGCGCAGTGCGATGTGGAAGATCACCGCCACTACCAGAAAAATGATCACCGGCATCGCGCCATGACCAATGGCAGTGTAGGAATCCGATAGCATGCTCACCGGCTGGCCTTCGGTGTAGTAACGCGCCAGGCCACGGGCAGAGACCATCATGCCCAAGGTGGCAATGAACGGTGGAATCCCGGTGATCGCAATGATGCTGCCGTTGATGGCCCCCGCCAGCAGTCCGACACCGAGCCCGACAATTACGGGGATCCACACCGGCAAGTCAGTCAGCGACGGGAATACCGCCCGAGTAAAATCAGAGGTCTGCGCCAGGCTGGCCGCGATCATCGCCGACAAGGCCAGCACCGAACCAGACGACAGGTCGATACCGGTGGTGATGATGACCTGAGTCACGCCAATCGCCAGCAGACCGATGATCGACACTTGCAGGATCATCAATACCAGCCGCTGGGAGTTCATCAGAAAGCTCTGGTCGCGCACGATCCAGCCGAAAATCTCGAACACCAGGCCGATGCCAATCAGCACCAGGAAGATGCTCAGCTCGGTCGGAAAGCGCCGGCGACTCTTGACCTGTGCGGTTGCCGGTTTGTTTTCCAGTATCGCGTTCATAACCACTCACCCTTCAAATGAAATCAGTGTGGCGAGGGAACTTGCTCCCGTTCGAGTGCGCAGCGCTCGCCAGTTCTACGGTCAATCCGAGACATTGGGGCCGCTTGGCACCCCGGCGGGAGCACCCCCCCTCGTCACAGAAACCGTGCTCACCCTTGATTTAATGACACGGGGACATTCCCGAGGCCAGTTGCAGCACTCGTTCCTGAGTCGCTTCGCTGCGGTCGAGGGTGCCCATCAGGTCGCCCTCGTGCATGACCATTACCAGGTCGCTCATGCCGAGCACTTCCGGCAGCTCCGAGGAAATCATGATGACGGCCATGCCTTCGCTGGCGAGGTAGGAGATAAGGCGGTAAATCTCGGCCTTGGCGCCGACATCGATACCGCGGGTCGGCTCGTCGAGAATCAGGATGCGTGGGTTGGTCATCAGCCAGCGCGCCAACAAGGCTTTCTGTTGATTACCGCCCGACAAGGTATCGATGCACTGCTCCAGTGAGGGGGTTTTTACCCGCAGCTTCTTGCACATGTCTTCGCACAAGACCCGCAAGGCTTTTTGCTGGATGAAGCCGTGGCCGACGTAGTGCGGCAGCACCGCCATTTCCATGTTCTCCAATACCGAGAGGCATGGGAAAAGGCCGCTGAGCTTGCGATCCTCGGTCAACAAGGCGAAGCCCTTCTCGATCGCCATGTGCGGATCGCTGATGCGCACCACCTCGCCATCGAGACGCATCTCGCCACTGTCGCTTGGGGTAATCCCGAAAAGCGCTTCGGCAACGTTGGTCCGGCCGGAGCCCATCAACCCGGCAATGCCAAGGATTTCCCCGGCATGCAGGTCGAAAGAGACACCTTTGAAGATGCCATCCAGCGTGAGGTCGCGCACCGACAGCAGCAAATCGCCAATCGGCTTTTCACGCACTGGAAACAACTGGCTCAACTCACGACCGACCATCATCGAAATCAGGCTATCGCTGTCCATGCTGTCGGCCCGCTGCAGGCCTATGTAGGCGCCGTCGCGGAACACCGCCACTTCATCGGCGATAGCGAATACTTCGTTCATTTTGTGGGTGATGTAGATGATGCCTTTGCCTTGGCTTTTGAGGTCGGCAATGATCGAAAAGAGGTGGGCGACTTCCTTGTCGGTGATGGCCGAAGTCGGTTCGTCCATGATCAGGACGTCGGAGTCGTAGGACACCGCTTTGGCAATCTCGACCATCTGCCGCTCGGCGATGCTCAGGTTGCCCACCTGCTCTTCCGGATCGAGGTTGATCCGCAGGCGTTCCAACAGTTTCGCCGTACAGCGGTGCATTTCCCGGTGGTCGACCATGTGGAAACCGTTGAGTTGTTCACGGCCGATCCAGATGTTCTCGGCGATGCTCATGTGCGGCATCAGGTTGAGTTCCTGATGGATCATCGCGATCCCGGCCTGGAGCGCAGCCAGTGGCGTTTCAAAAACCACCGGCTTGCCCTTCAGGCGCAGTTCACCGGCGTCGGGCTGGTAGATGCCGGCAATGATTTTCATCAGGGTGGATTTGCCGGCGCCGTTTTCGCCCATCAGGGCCAAGACAGAACCGGGGCGTACCCGAAGCTGCACATCGGACAAGGCCACCACACCGGGAAACCCCTTGCTGACGTTGATGATCTCCAGCAGGTACGGCTCATCGACAGGTGTTGCAGTTGGCTGGATACCCACCAACGGGGGGCTCGAAGCAGTCGCTGAAGCGAACATGATCAGGTACTCCATCAGCAAGGTCGCGGTCGCAACCTTGCGTATTTATTGTTGTTATTGAACGGACGGGCTATTTGAACGTGTCGACGTTTTGCGGGGTGATCAAGCGGTACGGCACCCAAACGGCCTGTTCAACCGGCTCGTTTTTGGCCATTTTCACGGCGGTGTCGATGGAGCCGTCGGCCTGACCCTTGGCGTCCTGGAACACCGACACCGTCATGTTGCCTTTCTTGATCGCGTTCAAGCCGTCCGGCGTACCGTCGACACCTGCGATCAGGACGCTGCCTTTGTCGACGCCAGCCTGTTGAAGTGCCATCGCGGCACCGATCGCCATTTCGTCGTTGTTGGCGATGACCGCGTCAAACTTGCGGCCCTGGGTCAGCCAGTCGTTCACCAGGGTCATGCCCTTGTCTCGCAACCAGGTACCGGTCTGCTCTTGCTCGATCTTGATGTTCGGGTATTTGGCCAGTACGTCTTTGACGCCCTTGGTGCGGTTAGTGGTGGAGTTGTTCGCGAGGTCGCCCAGCAGAATCACGATGTCACCCTTGCCGCCCATCTTGTCAGCCAGGTACTGCATCTGCATTTCCCCGGCTTCCAGGTCGTTGGAGGCGACAGTCACGACGCCTTTGGGCAGCTTCAGGTCATCGGGGCGGCGGTTGACGTAGACCAGCGGGATGCCGGCCTTGACGGCGGCTTCGGTGATTTTCCGGGTGGCGGCGGTATCCACCGGGTTGACCACGATGGCATCAACCTTCTGGCTGATGAAACTTTCTACCTGACTCAGTTGCTTCACCACGTCGCTGCGAGCGTCTTCGAATTGCAACTGCACGCCCTCGGGATAGGACTTGGCTTTTTTGTCCATGGATTCGCGCAGGTAGGTCAGCCAGGTGTCATCGAACTGGGACATGCTGACGCCGATTTTCATATCGGCGAGCGCCGCGCCGCTGGCGAACATCAGGGACAAGGCAAGAGAGGCAAAGCGGATCTTGGTCTTCATGAAAAGTCTTTCTCCACATTCTTGTTGGTTTTATGGATGAGGCGTGACGATTTCAGTAAGCAGGCAAGCGCAAAGGGTTGAAACGGGTCGCGAGGCAGGTCGCTGAAAATGACTTTATTGGAAAATAATTTCCATATCAACTCATTTTAGAATTTTATTCTGATTTTGTTCCATGACGCTTGAACGGGCTCAACTCCACCACTTGATGCCGCTCGAAACTCAGTCGCGCAGCGTCTAGCACGCGGGTGGTCGCCAGTGCGTCATAGGCGTCCACAGGCAGCGGGCCACCGCTGTGCAACGCGACTTGCAGCTGTAAATAGAACTGATTCCAGCAACCGCGCTCGGACGGAACCCGTTCGCGCCGTTCGCCCTGTTCAAACCAGCCCCAGCGGCGATGCTCTTCAACCCCCCAACGTTCACCTTCGGACTTTGGCGAGAGCCCGGCGAGTGCCAATGCTTCTTGCCCGTCCAGGCCATCAACGCTGTAACAGCCTTGGGTGCCGGTCACCCGAAAGCGCGGGCCGGGAGTGCTTTGCAGGCAACTGCCGCCCAAGTGTGAGGTCACGCCACTGGCATGGGTCAGGGACACAAAGAAGCCGTTATCGAAAACCTGGCCTTTTTCCAGGTACTCCAGTTCGGCGTAGACCTTTGTTACCGGGCCGAACAACAGCAACGCCTGATCCACCAGGTGGCTACCCAGATCGCGCAGGAAGCCGCCGCCACTGCCGTTGTTCACCGCCTGTGGTGAGTAACGTTCGATCCGCGATTCAAAACGGGTGACCTGGCCCAACGCACCGGATTCGATGAGTTTGCGCACGGTCAGGAAGTCCGAGTCCCAGCGACGGTTCTGGTAGACGCTGAGTTGCACGCCCTGGCGCTCGGCCATGGTGATCAGGGTTTGCGCTTGCTGCGCGTCAGCGGCAAACGGTTTGTCGCTGACCACCGCCACACCGTGTTCGATGCCGTCGAGTACCAGCGCCGGACGCCCCTTGAGCGGAGTGGACACCACCAGCACATCGATCCCGGCCTCCACCAGTTGGCCGATGCTGTCGAACGCTGGCACCCCAGGGTGCTCGGCCGCCAGCAACTGTCGGCGCTCTGGCGAACGGGTGACCACCCCCACAAACGTCGCCGTCGGCAAACTGCTGATCAGCGGAGCATGGAAAAACCGGCCGCCATGGCCGTAACCGACAAGTCCGATACGCATGGAATATTCTCCTTATAGAACGCGGACCCTGTGGGAGCGAGCTTGCTCCTACAGGGAGGCCGGTTAGCCGTAGAAGTGCGGGCGATCAGGGAGAGCCACGTTGACGATCGCCCCGCTGTTCTGCGCCTCGATGCACGCATCTGCAGCGACTGCGGCTGCAAACCCGTCCCACGCTGACGGCCCCCCCACCTGCCCGGCGCGTACGCCATCGATGAACGCCTGCAACTCCACGTCATACGCGGCGATAAACCGATCCTTCCAGTCCATCAGAATCGCGTTGGACAGCTTCGCCCCGCTGCGCAATTGAACCTGCGAAGGCTCCGGCAATTTGGCGATGCCGGTCTCCCCCACCACTTCGCACTGGATGTCGTAGCCGTATTGGCAGTTAACGAACACTTCCACGTCGATGCGCGTGCCCTTGGCGGTTTCCAGCAATACGATCTGCGGGTCTTTCAGGTGCGCGAGGGCTTTGCTGGTCTTGCGCGGGAATACGACCTGCACCGAGACGTAGTCGTCATCGAGCAACCAGCGCAACACATCCAGCTCATGGATCAGCGTGTCGGTGATTGCCATGTCGGTCTTGTAGTTTTCACCCACGGTCGGGTTGCGGTGCGCGCAGTGCAACATCAATGGCTCACCAATCTGACCGCTGTCGATCACGGCTTTGAGTGCCCGATAGCCTTCGTCATAGGGACGCATGAAACCGACCTGAACCAGGCGCTTGCCGTGAGCCACTTCAGCCTCGACGATTTTGCGGCAGCCTGCAGCGGTGACCGCCAGCGGCTTCTCGCAAAACACCGGTTTACCCGCCGCGATCGCCGCCAGCACAAACTCTTCGTGGCTCGGTCCCCAGGAGGTGACGAGGATCGCTTCGACCTCCGGCGCCTTGATCAGCGCGTGGCCGTCGGGATAGACCTCGGCAGTCAGCTTCAGGTCGGACACCACATTGGCGGCCTGTTGCAAGTTGATGTCGGTGACGGCAACGACCTGGCTGTTAAGCAAGGTTTGACTGCAACGACGGATATGGTCTTGGCCGATGGCCCCGGTGCCGATGACTCCAAGCTTCAAAGACATGAAAAGACTCCTAGATGTGTTGTTGTGCGTTTCAGGGCAATCAGTACTGACGGGCCTTGGCCAGTCGTTCGTTCAGGGTCTTGGCCGCGGCATTGGTGCGGGCGCTGGTGGAGACTTGCGCCACGCCGACCCGCCACCACGACAGGTAGCCGTGAATCATGGTTTTGGGCAGGACCTTGATGTCGATCAGCGTCGACACGGTCTGCAAGCGCGCATCGGCCAATGCGGCTTGCAGCGCTTCGACCGTGTTCACCTTGTAGGTCTTGCAGCCATAAGCCGCCGCGCTCATGGCGAAATCCACCGGCACGAAACCGCCGTCGAGCTTGCCGGTTTCCGGGTTGCGAAACCGGAACTCGGTGCCGAAGCTGTCCATGCCGTTGCCCATCTGCAGGTTGTTGATGCAACCGAAGGTCATGTTGTCGAGCAGCACCACGTTGATCTTGCGGCGCTCCTGGATCGAGGTCGCCAGTTCAGAATGCAGCATCATGTAAGAGCCATCGCCAACCAGCGCGTAGACCTCTCGTTCAGGCTCGGCGAGCTTCACACCCAAGGCGGCGTTGACCTCGTAACCCATGCAGGAATAACCGTACTCGACGTGATAGGTGTTCACCCCCTTGCTGCGCCAGCTGCGCTGCAAGTCCCCGGGCAAGCTGCCGGCCGCGGCGACGATCACCGCGTCGTCGGCCAGGGTTTTGTTAAGCACGCCGAGCACGCGGCTCTGGGTCAGGCAGGAACCGGTCAGCTCGATGAATTCACGCAATACGGCCGGGTCCATGTGGTCGTTGATTTCCGGGACGAAATCTTTCGCCTGGTATTCGACCTGATAGATCCGGTCGACTTCTTCGTCCAGTTGCACCTTGGCCAGATGCGGTTGGTCGCCCCACGCGGAGCGGTAATCGCCCAAGGCTTCAGCCAGGGCTTGCAAACCGACTTTGGCGTCCGCCAGCAGTTGCGCGCCGTCGAGCTTCAGGGCATCGCAGGGGCTGATATTCAGGTTGAGAAATTGCACGTCCGGGTGTTGGAACAGGGATTTCGACGCGGTGGTGAAATCGCTGTAGCGGGTGCCGATACCGATAATCAGATCCGCGTCCCTGGCCAACAGATTCGCCGCCAGGCAGCCGGTTTCACCGATCCCGCCGACGTTCAGCGGGTGGCTGGACACCACCGCACTTTTGCCGGCCTGGGTTTCGGCGAAAGGAATATCGAAGCGCTCGGCAAACGCCTGCAAGGCCGCATTGGCGCCGGAGTAACGAACCCCACCGCCGCAAATGATCAGCGGCTTGCGCTTGCCTTTGAACAGTGCCAGCGCATCACCGAGCATCGCTTCAGTCGCCGGACGACGCTCGATGCGGTGCACGCGCTTTTGCAGGAAGTAATCAGGATAGTCGTAGGCCTCGGCCTGCACATCTTGTGGCAAGGCCAGGGTCACCGCGCCGGTTTCAGCGGGATCGGTGAGCACGCGCATGGCGTGGATCGCCGCCGTCATGAGTTGTTCGGGACGGTTGATGCGGTCCCAGTATTTGCTCACGGCCTTGAACGCGTCGTTGGTGCTGATGCTCAGGTCGTGGAACTGCTCGATCTGTTGCAGCACCGGGTCCGGTTGGCGGCAGGCGTAAACGTCGCCGGGCAACAGCAGCAAGGGAATGCGGTTGGCGGTCGCCGTCGCAGCGGCCGTCAGCATGTTCGCCGCCCCCGGGCCTACCGATGACGAGCAGGCGTAGATCTTGCGCCGCAGGTGCTGCTTGGCAAAGCCGATCGCCGCGTGGGCCATGCCCTGCTCGTTGCGGCCCTGATGGACGATCAAGTCGCCACTGTCCTGCTCCAGGGCCTGTCCCAGGCCCAGCACGTTGCCGTGACCGAAAATGGTAAAGATCCCGGCGACGAATTTGCTTTGAACCCCATCGACCTCGATGTACTGGTTATCGAGGAATTTCACCAGGGCCTGGGCCATGGTCAGTCGTGTCGTAGTCATAACCGATCCTTCAATAAACGAAGAAACCCTGTGGGAGCGAGCCTGCTCGCGAAGGCCGCGGCACAGTCAATATCGATGTCGCCTGACACAGCGCTTTCGCGAGCAGGCTCGCTCCCACATTTGATCCGCGTTGGCCTCAGGCCAGGGTTTTTTGCAGGTGATCCATGCTCGCCCCAATCGCCTGCTGGATATCCGCCAGGCCATGGACGCTGTCGGCAAACGGTTCGAACGACAGGTAGCCGCTATAACCGCTGCTGAGCAAAGCGTCGATTTGCGCCGCGTTGCCAAGAATGTCGCCCTCGCCCACCAGCACCCGATGACCGTCTCGAATGGTCGCCAACGGGGCCTCGGCATCCTCGACGCCGGAGATGTGCACCAGCCCGGTCAGCTCGGGGAAGCATTCATGTTCGCCAGCCAAGTGGTGATGAAAGGTGTCATGCACCAGACGGAACACATCCAGCCCGCCGATGGCCTTGATCGCGTCCACCGCTGTGCGCTTGCGGCGCAGCGAGCACTCTTCGAACCCCAGCGGCTCGATGAAACCGACAATGCCGTGTTCACGCAGGATCGGCGCCAGTTCAGTCAACGCCGTGCGCAGCCCTGAAGCGCGTGCGGCCTCGGTACGCGGATCGGCACGGTCGTTTAGCGGACACATGACCAACCCTTGCGCGCCGCAATCACGGGCATAAGCCGCCAGTTTCAGGGCCTGCGCACGGCGCTCGTCATTCCACACATCAAATGGATACAACGCGTTGATCGACAGCACGGTAACGCCTTTGGCCGCGCACAATTCACGGACGCGCTCGGGTGCCGTGCCGTCCTCGATCTCGACCCCTTTAAGGTCGTTGCGAATTTCGATGGCGTCGGCCTTGAGGGCCACCGCCAACTCGATGAATGCCGGCAGGGACAAGCGTGGGGCGACCATACGGTTCAGGGCGAAACGCAGGGGTTTGCTCATTGTTGTTATTCTCCGCACAGGTGTATCAATTGGCCGTCGGCATGCTGAATTCAGGGCCCTTGGCGATGCTGTCAGGCCAGCGCTGCATCACACTTTTGTAGCGGCTGTAGAAGCGGATGCCCTCTTCGCCGTAAGCGTGGTGATCGCCGAACAGCGAGCGTTTCCAGCCGCCGAACGAGTGCCAGGCCATTGGCACCGGAATCGGTACATTGATGCCAACCATGCCGACCTTGATGGTGCGGGCGAAGGCACGGGCGATGCCGCCATCGCGGGTGAAACAGGACACGCCGTTGCCGAACTCGTGGGCGTTGATCAACGCGACGGCGCTGGCGAAATCCGGCACCCGTACGATGCCCAGCACCGGTCCGAAAATTTCCTGCTGGTAGATGCTCATCTCGGTCGTGACGTTGTCGAACAGCGTCGCGCCGACAAAGAAGCCGTTCTCGGCGCCTGGCACCTTGAAGTGGCGACCGTCGACGATCAGCTGTGCGCCCTGGGCTACGCCTTCGTCGATGAAACCTTCGACTTTGGCCTTGTGCTCGGCCGTCACCAACGGCCCCATGTCACTGTCACCCTTCAGACCGTTGCCGACTTTGAGCTGATCAATGCGCGGCAGCAGTTTGGCAATCAGTGAGTCGCCGACATCGCCCACTGCCACGGCAATCGAAATCGCCATGCAGCGCTCGCCGGCCGAGCCGTAAGCCGCGCCGATCAGGGCATCCGCTGCTTGATCCAGATCGGCATCGGGCATGACGATCATGTGATTCTTCGCCCCGCCCAGTGCCTGCACACGCTTGCCACGCGAGGTGGCTTGCTGGTGGATGTATTCGGCAATCGGTGTCGAACCGACAAAGGAAATGGCCTCGATGTCCGGGTGCTGCAGCAGGGCGTCGACCGCGGTTTTATCGCCCTGGACCACGTTGAACACTCCATCGGGCAAACCGGCTTCGCTCAACAGGCGGGCCATCAGCACACTGGCGGACGGATCGCGCTCGGACGGCTTGAGGATGAAGCAGTTACCGGTGATCAGCGCCAGCGGGATCATCCACAGCGGCACCATCACCGGGAAGTTGAATGGCGTGACGCCGGCGCACACACCCAGCGGCTGACGCAGGTTCCAGTTGTCGATGCCGCCGCCGATGTTGTCGCTGAACTCGGTTTTCAGCAGGTTCGGCGCACCACAGGCGTACTCGACGATTTCGATGCCCCGGGTGACTTCGCCCTTGGCGTCCGAAAACACCTTGCCGTGTTCGCGGCTGATGATTTCTGCCAGCTCATCGTGATGTTGGTCGAGCAATTCCTTGAATTTGAACATCACCCGAGAACGGCGCAAGGACGACTGTTCGGACCAGCCCGGAAAGGCTTTCAGGGCCGAGGCGACGGCTTCGTCTACGGTCTTCTGGCTGGCCAGCCCGACGCGCGCCTGGACGCTGCCGGTGGCCGGGTTAAAGACGTTGCTGAACCGTTCGCTGCTGCTGTCCAGCACTTGACCGTGGATGTAATGGCCGATGATCGGGGCATTGCTCATTGATCGTGTTCTCCGTGCAGAAGTTGGAATTCAGGCTGTCTGGTTCAGAGATCCAGCAGCCAGCTGTGCTGCGGATCGTTATGGAACTGCCAGACACGTTTCGGTCCGGCCATCACGTTCAGGTAATACGACTCATAGCCGTACGGAACGCTGACCGGGTGGTACCCCTTCGGCACGACCACCAGGTCGCTGTTTTCCACGGCCATGGCCTGATCGATGCTGCGATCATCGGTGTACACCCGCTGAAATACGAAGCCCTGGGGCGGGTTGATCTGGTGGTAATAGGTTTCTTCGAGAAAACTCTGGTGCGGCAAATCGTCGGTGTCGTGCTTGTGCGGCGGGTAGCTTGAGGAGTGACCCGACGGCGTACGCACTTCCACCACCAGCAGCGAATGAGCCGGTTCGGTGTCCGGCAGAATGTCGCAGACGTAACGGGTGTTGGCGTCTTTGCCGCGCACGCTGCGCTTCATGGTGTCAGGTTTGATCAGCCGTGGGCCGAGGCCGTTGCTCACTGAACCGGGCGCGGCGCACACGGCGATTTGCACGTCGCTGAGCGCGACCACTTGCGCCTGACTGCCCGGTGGCAAGTACGCGGCGAAGGGGGATTTGTCTTCGAACACCGACTGACGATCACCGATGTTGTCCCAGTCGAATGCGCCCTGCCCCGGCGCTTCACCCTTGATGCTGAGCCGGCCGCTGAGCAGCACCAGGCACAGCTCTTTATCACCGGCCGACACCGGCAGGGTTTCGCCCAGGCTCAAGCGGTAAGCGGCGAAGCCGACGTATTGCAGCTCACCTTTGCCCAGCTCGACCATGGTCCGGCCACGGGCATTGCTTTTGACCAGCAGGCTCATAGTGCAATCCTCTCGTCGAGCAGTGCGTGCAGGGTGTCGTAGCCTTTTTTGGCGTAGGCATAACTCGGCGCCACCGCTGGATCCTGCTCGGCTTCGACCACCAGCCAGCCGTGGTAATCGGCGGCCAGCAGTACGTCGAGCAAAGCGCCAAAATCGATATCGCCATCGCCGGGCACAGTGAACGTGCCGTTGATGATGCAGTCCGGGAAGCTCCACAGGTTGTTGCGCGCCAACTGCACCACTGGCTTGCGCACGTCCTTGAAATGCACGTGGCAGATGCGTTTGATGTGTTTTCGCAGCACCTGCAAGGGTTCGCCACCGCCCATGTAGCAATGCCCCGAATCGAACAGCAGACCGACTTCACTGCCGGTCAGCGCCATCAGTTTGTCGATGTCGGTCGGGGATTCGACGTAGGCACCCATGTGGTGGTGATAGGCCAGGCGCACGCCTTGGGACAGGGTGAAACGTGCCAGTTCGGTGAGCTTGTCGGCGTATTCCTGCCAGGCGCGCTCGGTGTGGAACTGCGGGCGTTCGACCAACGGGATATGCTGGCCTTGAATGGAGTCAGCGACTTCGCCGTATACCAGCACCTTGGCGCCGTTCTTCGCCAACAACTCGACATGGCTGCCGATGGCGTCGATTTCTTCGGCCACCGAGCGACGGGCCAGACGACTGGAATACCAGCCGGACACCAGCGCCAGGTCATACGGCCGCAGCACGTCACCGACGCCTTTGGCATCCTTGGGGAACTTGCCGTTGAGTTCGAAACCTTCGTAGCCGATTTCCTTGCCTTCGCTCAACGCGGTGCTCAGCGGCGTCTCGCCACCGAGGGACGGCAGGTCGTCGTTGCTCCAGGAGATCGGGTTGATGCCAATTCGAATAGCGGGCATGGCTGCACCTTTTATTGTTTTTTCTAACCAGTAAGAGCGACACAAAACCCTGTGGGAGCGCGCTTGCTCGCGTTGATCTTGGTGCCTTTGAAGGCCCCATCGCGAGCAAGCTCGCTCCCACAGGTTCAGTGTTCGCACATTGAAAATGTTCAGCTTCGGGCTGTGCGCCAGGCATCGATCAGCTCTACAAACGTGTCCTGCACTTGACGGATCAGCGTTTCATCGTCGATTTCACCGGCCATCCACGCGCGGCTCGGCTCCTGGAAAATCGTTCGGCCGACGGCGAAACCACGGCAAGTCTGGCTCTTGCTGGCCTGTTGAAACCCTTCGGCCAATGCTGCGGCCGGCGCATTCAAGCCCAGTAACACCACGCCTCGGCAATACGGATCACGCGCCTGAATCAGCTCGTCGAGTTGCTGCCACTGTTCGGCGCTCTGCGCTTCGATCTTCCACCAGGCCGGGTAAATGCCCAGGTTGTAAAGGCGTTTGAGGGCGCGATACAACACATGCGGATGGGTCGACGGATGATCATTGGGCGGGATGATTTCCAGCAGCAGTTCATGACCGCTGACCTGGGAGGCCTGATACAAACCCTTGATCTGTGCTTCCTGCTCCAGTCGCAGCAACGGCTCGTCGTCAGGGTGGAATTGCACCAGGCACTTGATGATTTGTTCCTGCGGCCAGGCGATCAGGTTGCTGCCGATGGAACGACCATGCTCGAAAGCCAATGGCCGCGAGCCTTGTACTTCAACCGGGCGAGCGACCCACCAGCCGCGACCGGTGGCGGCGTTGAGCGAGTCCTGGCCAAAGCGTTGATCAGCCAACAGCCCGACATCGGCTTCGATGCCTTGCTTGCGCAAATCGGTTTCGACGCGCTCCACGGCCTTGATAAACAGTTGCTTGAGTTCACCGATGGCGCTCAGCTCGCGCCCGCCCTTGTGCGCCAGTTCCACCAGTTGCCTACGATGATCGAAGGCGAAAATGAACAACTGCTTCCACTGTCTGCGCGGCACGCTGACATGATGCAGACGTTGCAACACTTCATCCTGATCAGGCCGGGTTATCGGCACCGGACTGTTAAACAGATAGTCGAGTTCGGCGCGGGTCGGCATGGCCGGGGCGCAAGCGTGGCGGGAGACCACCAGACCACCACAGGCATTGGCCAACTGGCAGCAGCGCTCATCGCTGGCATCTTCCAGCCAACCGGCAAGGAAGCCCGACATGAAGGCATCGCCAGCGCCCAACACATTGAGCACCTCCACTCGCACACCCGGATAAATGGCGCCGTCTTCGAGACGTTCCGGGATCACCCCGTGAATCACCGTGCAACCTTGCGGGCCGAGCTTGACCACCAGGGTCGCAGCGCTCAGCCGCCGGACATTACGTAATGCCGTGAGCAAATCCTCGGAGCCGCCAGCAATCAGAAACTCTTCTTCAGTGCCGACGATCAGGTCAAAACGCGGGAGAATTTTCTGTACGTGCTGACTAACGTTCTGGTCGGCGACGAAACGGGTTTCGCCGTCAGCTTTGCCCGCCAAGCCCCAAAGCACCGGGCGATAGTCGATGTCCAGCACCCGTTTGACGTTATGCTTTTCGGCGTAATCCAGCGCCTGGATGCTCGCCTTGTACACGCCGTCTGTGGAGAAATGGGTGCCGGTGATCAGCAGCGCTTTGCTGGATGCGATGAAGGCTTCGCTGATGTCTTCGGCCCGCAGTGCCATGTCGGCGCAGTTTTCGCGGTAGAAGACCAAGGGAAACGTTTCGCGATCCTTGAGCCCCAGAAGGACCATGGCAGTCAGGCGCTCCGGGTCGACCTTGATGCCGCTGACGTCGCAACCTTCGCGAGCCAGCGATTCCACCAAAAAGCGGCCCATGTGATCGTCACCCACCCGGCTCAGCATCGCCGATTTCATACCCAGGCGCGCCGTGCCAAAAGCGATGTTGGCGGACGATCCACCGAGGTACTTGGCGAAGCTGCTCACATCCTCCAACCGCGCCCCGATTTGCTGCGAATAAAGGTCGACGCCAAGGCGCCCCAGACAAATCAGATCCAACCGACGTCCACTGGCAAAACGAGTCTGGCCCATGCTGGCTCCTGTTATTTTTATCAGCCTGTGTTCGAGGCGATGGCCGCGCCGAACACTCTTGGTGGATGCAGACTAGAACGTACGGGACCGAAATATCAATAATTATTCTATATATTTTTTACATGGAATATTTTTTCCAATAAACTTTGATACGAGCGTTCCAGAGGCAGTGCATCGATTCAGCAAGCTTCACATGGCCGCAAGCTCATGATTTTGTTCGGGCCTACCCTGTAGACTGCGCACAGCCAACCTATTGTCAGGGGACGAGGTGAACCATCGTCCCTATAAGAACAAGCCTGAAGGATTCCCTATGTCCCGCACCGATCAGCCGGCATCGACCGAGAGCACGCCCGAGGGCGATTTCGCCAGCCCCCCGATCAATGCCGAGCGTCTGCTGCAGCTGATCACCAATGAATACGACAGCCTGCCGCGCCAGCTCAAACGCATCGCCAGTTACATGAGCCAGCAAAGCGACCGGATCATGGTCGACCGCATCAGCGACATCGCCCGCGAATGCGAAGTGCACCCGTCGGCCATCGTGCGGTTTTCCCAGCGTTTCGGCTTCAGCGGCTTCAGTGAAATGCAGGCGTTGTTCCGTGAGGCGTATACCCACAAAACCACGCCGGTGCAGAACTACCAGCAGCGCATTCGCAGCATGATCGCCAACAAATCGCAGAAAGCCAGCGGCGGCGACCTGGCGCGCGAGTGCATCGATGCGACCCTGTCGGGCATCGAACGACTGGGGCTGGAACTCGATGACCAGGCCTTCGACAAGGCCGTGGACATGGTGGTGAATGCCGACAACATCTACGTGGTCGGCGTGCGCCGTTCGTTCGCGGTAGCCGATTACCTGGTCTACAACCTGCAACACACCAACAAGCGCATCCACCTGGTCTCGGGACTCGGCGGCAGCTACCGCGAGCAAATGCGCAGCGTGCGCGCCAATGACCTGGTGATCGCCATCAGCTTCACGCCGTACGGCAAGGAGACGCAGCACTGCCTGCGCATCGCCCAGCATCAACAGGCGAAAACCCTGATCATCACCGACAGCAATCTCTCTCCCCTGGCCAAGCGCGCCAACACTCTTCTGCTCGTCAACGAAGGCAGTTCGTTTGCGTTCCGTTCTTTGAGTGCAACCCTGTGCCTGTGCCAGGCGCTGTTTATCGCCGTGGCCTATCGACTGGAGTTGAAGGTCGACGATATTCACGAGCAGGTCGGGTTCGACGACTGACCGAGACGTTGACGTTTGGCTCCGCGCGCAGCGGCTGTCGAGGCAGAACCGAACCCACTGCGCCCAATCACTGGCTGCGATCCAGCAGCCTGATGTAAATATTATTTTCATAAATTGATAAAAAGGAATAAATATTCTATTAATTGGATCTCTGAAAACAAGAATCCAAAGGATCTGTCATGCGCGAACTCGGAATCGGACTTATCGGCACGGGATTCATGGGTCGTGCCCATGCCTTGGCGTTTCGTAACGTCAGTGCGGCATTCGAACTGCCCTTCACGCTTCACCTCGCCGCCCTGGCCGACGCCGACCCCGTTCGTGCGCAAGCATGCGCCACCGCCTGGGGCTTTGAGCACGCCTATGACGACTGGCAGCAATTGGTCGATGATCCCAAGGTCAACCTGATCGCCATCACCACACCCAACCACCTGCACTACCCGATGGCGATGTCCGCTATTCGCGCCGGCAAGGCGGTGTACTGCGAAAAGCCGCTGGCGGTGAACCTTGAACAAGCCAATGCCATGCACCTGGCAGCCAAGAATGCAGGCGTCGTCACGCGTGTCGGCTACAACTACCAGCACAACCCGATCATCGGCCTGGCAAGGGAACTGATACTGAACGGCAGTCTCGGCGAGATCATCAGCTTTCAAGGCGAATTCAGCGAAGACTTCATGGCCGATCCAGCATCCCCTTGGTCGTGGCGCTGTGAGGCCGAACATGCCGGCGGGGCCCTGGCCGATCTGGGTAGCCACTTGCTCGCCATGGCGCGCCATCTGCTCGGCACTGTCGAAGCAGTGTGCGCCGATTCCCAGACCGTGCATCGTCAGCGCCCGGCCACGGCCGGTAGCCTGGAACCGCGTAACATTGCTGTCGATGATCAGACTCATGCCTTGCTGCGCTTTTCCAGCGGTGCGCGCGGTACCTTCAGCAGCAGTTGGCTCAAGCACGGTTACAAGAATCATCTGAGCTTCGAGATCAGTGGTACACAAGGCACCCTTGCGTTCGATCAGGAACGTTTGAATGAGTTACGCCTGTACCGCGCCGGGCAAGACGGATTCCAGCGTTTATTGGCCGGGCCGAACCTGCCCGGTTACGCAGCGTTCAGTCCGGCGCCGGGGCATCAGCTGGGCTACAACGAGTTGAAGACGCTGGAAGTGCATGAGCTGATCATGGCCTTGGCCGGACACGGACAAGCCGGCACTGATTTCGAGCAAGCCTTTGAAGTGGAGCGACTGGCGACGGCGATTCGACTGGCGGCACGGGACCAGCGCTGGGTCAGTATCAGCGAGCTGTGATCGCTGAAAAAGCTGCGCTAAATGGCGGCAGCTTTTCTATCAGTACGGGACACTGAAAATAAAAAAGGGCCGCGAGATAAAATCTCGCGACCCTTTTTAAATATAGGGTCGGGACGGAGTGATTCGAACCTATGATGGCGAGCTAACGACTTCCTAACGTCGACACCCTATTGCATCAATCTCGCTGATTCAGTCTCGCGCCACTCAGAAAGCACTGTCAGATCTGGATGCGCGGGCTGTCGGTGTTTTGTCGTAGCACTGCGATTGCCGGCTTATCAGTGTCCAAGCCTTCCGTGAGGCTGCCCTGGCTGCAGTGGATTGGTTGCGAGGGATGGATTCGAACCATCGACCTTCGGGATATGAGCCCGACAAGCTGACCGCTGCTCTACCACGCATCTGAAACGAAAAAGCCCCGCACGATGGCGAGGCTTAGTAGGAGGAGACTTAATGAAAGTGCTTGAATTCGTACTTGGCGACGTTCGCTCTCATGTCATCAAGCAGGTCATGGCCTCGCCATGTGAGCGAGATCAAAGTCTCCACGCCTGAGGCGTCCACGGTGCTCTCCACGAATGCTTCCTTGACGATGAGCTGGAGTGCATGGGTCGCCTGCTCCTTTTTGACCTGGTCATGAGTGTCGTGACCATACACTACGTTCAGAGCATGCTCTTGAAGAATTCCTTTTCTATTTGCCTGCTCGACTTGCTCAAGAAGTGCCTTGATGTAATTCCAATTCCGCTTCATATGTAAATTCCCTCTGCCGTTTCAGGTCAAATGAGAATAGTCAGGGAATGGAGCACCCATAAAAAAACCCGACGCAGTGGCCGGGTTCAGGGTGTCGTGTGCGTTTCGCGCTACTTATGCAGTCGAATCAAGTCGAGCACCTTCTCGACGTCCACACGAAACCTTAAATCCCTCCCCCTTAAACGTCAGCGCCATTCGCTGAATGAGTCGCTCAGATAGCAGGCGGGAGATTGTTGGTGCCGGCGATGAGCGGGGCATTCATAAAGGCATCCCAGCATTTATAGGCTTCGTGCTGCCTCTTGTTTGCAGCATCCCACTCGGGACCTGAAACACACCTAGATGAAACCAGCGTCATCATTCCCATGGTGGCAGCGTCAAGTTCTAATAGAAGCTGGTGCGACTCAAATCTGAAGTCGTCAATAGAAGCCATTGCCTTTCTCCTGGGCGGAACTCACCGCCATTGAGAAACAGCCGCTCCTCGAACGGTCGAGTACGGTCACCTCAGATAATTCATACAGTCTGACCACTGGTCAGCTTTATCCCTCTCCTTCAAAAGCCAGCCGCTATGGAGGCAAAGGACAGGTATTGCCCATGGAAAACAAAAATCCAGGCCCTGACCATCTCCGATACGACGATACGATCGGACCGGAAGGCCTGACAGTCACGCTCCAAAAATGGGTGGCTTACGCCGAAACCGATAAGTGCTGGTACTTGTCGAGCGAGTCGGACTATCGCGATCTGTTTAACGGTCACCAATACAGCTGGACCACCGGTAGTCTGAAGTTTGAGCTCAAGCTTAGTCAGTACACCGATGATGTCGACGTTGGAACTTGTGTTGCCTGGCTATGCATATATTTGTGGAGAGTAAGCGGATATCTACCATCAGTGCCGGCGGCACGCATCACGCACTGGTGCAGCCGATAGCTACGCCATTTCTCACCGAGTGCGCCAACGGCTCGTCTCAACGGAACTTCAGTGCGGTGGAACCACTGCGCACACAGGTTGCCCAGGTCAAAGGTGGCCACTTCGCGATGGTTGCGGCACACATGACAGCCTTCGGACAGAACGCCGCCGGAAGCTCGCCGGACCAGCCGACACAAACCGTGCTGGCCAGAGCCGCAAGACACGGCGTCGTCGCTGCATTCTTCGAGCAGGCCAATGGCGGGTATTACAAAGGTGACGGCCGATCGGCTTATGACCCGATCTCGACCATCTGCCAATCCGGCGCCAACCAACGACTGGTCAACGCCTACCTGGTGAAGTACTACGGCAACGAGAAGGACGGCATTTCGCTCACTGAGCCGATGCACACCCCTGCCCACGAGGGAACGTGTCGCACTGGTCGAGGTTGTGCAGGTACCGGACACCCTGACTCCGGAATTACGGTATCGAAGGATGTAGTAACCACCATCCACAATCGAATGCGCAGCTCGGCCAAGCCTGATCGCTCTATACAAATGGTACCGACTCTAAAGGTTTAGCCCGAACCTTTTACCTGAAGCGCATATTGAAACGTGGGCTTCCTTGCCCTTGAGACAACCTCAGTGAGCGACCAGTATTTGGATATTCACTGTCTGGTCAGGCTTGACCTCAACCATCAGTACATCGTTGGGCGCATTTCGAAGTATGGCGAGGACCACAATGTTGCCATCCCTTTCGCCAACAAGGGCCGGCTCCTTCGAACCCCGAACAGGTATCAGCGCGGCCTGCCAGTTCTCTTCGGTGAACGTTAGGTAATCGTCGGGATTTACGGAGCCGGCTTTGACGGACAACGTGTCAGCGTTGCCTTGGTCCTTCAGCCTCAGTCGAAGCAACTTGGTAATGTCTAAGTCGGCCTGGACAAAGTCTTTTTTTCCCCAAAACACTTCAACACCAGCCGGCATCTTGTGCGGAGGCGTTGTGAGCGCCGCTTTCAGAAATCCACGAGCGAATTCCTTACCTTGAGGCGAGGAACTAGGGGTCGCATTCATGAGGAAGCTTTTGAGATCCTCATTGATCGCAATCGAGGGTAGCCAGCCTGGCTCCTGCTGCTCGTATTCGGGGACCGAGCCTTGAACATCCTTGGCCAACGGCGGGCCAGGTCGTAAATCTATCCGTGGGGCCCCGGCAAAATTTCCGCCGCCATCCTTAAGGCTGGTGTTCTTTGCAATAGCGTCCCCCTGCGGGACATGTTCAGCCTTAAACCACAGAGCTTTTTCGGCCTTTGTCTGGGCCTCACAAAACTTCCCGATCCGGCCGGTCAGCTCTCCTGGCTCTTTAGGTTTAGTGCTGAGTTTCATCGTTGCTCGATATTGCAGCATTAGGTTGTAAGTCTTTAATGCTGCTTTAGCGCACTTGTCCGTATTCCGGAAAGTCTGGTCGGCGTCGTGAGCCAAAAAACCACCCTGGGTGATGGGATGCGTCCATAACCATTCAGTTGGGCAGAATGGCCAGACCGTATCGCTTTGCCCCGCGTGTGAGTAAGCATCCTGCCTGCCGTGGAGCGCTTGGCCGAACCAACCTTGGACCTTCGGCTCTTCATGTTTGGGTGTTTTTATGATGCTGATTGACTGCGCCTCTGCATATACGGCGCCTTCAGTCACCTCCCGTGCCGAAGGTTCCGCGGGGGGTGGCGTCTTTGAACGAAAATGCATTGCCCTGGTCATCTTACTGGCGCATGTGTTTCGCCATATGCATAGCTCCCAAATCATTGCGTGCTTCGCATCGAGCATGCCGGTATCAGTGAGCTCGTTATTCCGAGCAATTTCCTGACTTTGCTGTAAATCAAAACCAGTCTGGCGGGCCAGCCACCAGGTAAGGCCAAAATGGAAATCGGATTCGTAAGCGCCAGCGGAAAGACTAAGGGCGGCAAGCGCCGAACCTGAAGCGATAGATTTCAACGTTTTCATGTGCGCACACTCAATGAGTCATCATTGATCTAATCGCCGCCCCCGCCGGCGTCTGCGGATGAGTGTAGTACGTCACCAAATCTCAAGTAGGCCCGGTGCTGGCACAACGCACTTGGGAGAACATTGAGTCATCAAGTGCAGGCGGTACGCTGACTTTGAGAAAGCAGATCCCCCAAATCTGTTACCTTTCCGTGCATTCCTTAACCCAATTTCGCAAGGACGCTATGTCGACCGATAAAACAGAATTCACAGTCGATTATTCGATTCTTAAGCTTCCAGCAGGCGAAGGAAGGGAGCACATAATTCTCATCACGAGATCACTCAAAACATCGTCCTTTTTTATCCAGAATGCTGACCATCAAGCGATCACGCTTGATCTCCTTGCTACGATTTCTGATAACGCCGGAGTTGCAGGCGGTCATCAGCCGATGCCGTGACGATGTCGTATCGCCCTACCTGGTGCACCGAAAGCCCGAGCGCCGGAAACAGAAACAGGCGCAGACCAAGGATCACTGGACAAAGATTGAGGAGAGGTATTTGACGCGAGCATTCAAGGAGGCCAGGGAGGCGGCGAACTGCTACGCGGGATGGAAGGAAGAAGAGATGCCGGGCTTCCACGAAGTGCGAGCGCTGTCGCTGCACCTGTACAAGAAGGCCGGAAAGGATGGTCAGAAAATTGCTGGCCATGCGAGCGAGGGCATGACCAGAAACTACCCGCGGGACCACGAGGAAATCGTCTGGTCCGAAGCAATTCCGGACCTGAATATCAGCGAAATCACCGGGTGGCTTTGCGCCAGTTTTGCGCGGGTTTTGCGCAGACACAAAAAAGCCGATCTATCTGATCGGCTCAAGTGTCTGATTTTACTCAGGAATAATGGTCGGGACGGAGTGATTCGAACACTCGACCCCTAGCACCCCATGCTGGGGACTAGAGCGTACTAACCTATTGTATTTATTGGGATATCCACAATTCCAGCGGTGGCAAATCACCCGCTTTTTTGTGTTTATGCAAACTGAAACTCGCGGCCTGTAGAGGAGGTTTTGCGCACTACCCTCACGGCGTATTGCCGAATGAGTACAATTCTTCTTTCGCAGTACACGTCTTATCAGCCACATCAATTCGACGTTGCGCGCGGCCTCACGCTCCAGCCGGCGGCTAGACTGAATCCGATTGAGATAACCGTAGATATAAATCTCAGCAAGATCGCCGGATGGTAGGCCGCACGCCCGGTTTCAGCAGAAGCCACACCTTCAGATCCAAATGTACCCAGGTCGAGTTCATCAACGAAAACGTCTACCACTCGCACTGGATTTTCTTCGGTAACGTAATCGTCCAGGCACTCCGGCAGCAACGCGACTTGCGTCCGAACCTCACCTTCAATGAATCGATTCAGGAACATCCCCACTGCGATCTCGACGATCAGAAGATTAGAAGATTAGAAGATTAGAAGATTAGAAGATTAGACAATTGCAGGCGTTTTCACACAGACTGGGTCGTTTTCTGCCTCTTGCCACGGGCATCAATCGGCCAAAATCGTCAATTAGTGTTACCGGCAGGTCTTGCGTTTATCAAGGCCTCTTGGTGGGCCAAGATGATTTCCGCGCCCATCGAAGTGAATCCCGGATGGTCAACCAGCGCTCCTGCGTAGACACCCCATGCAAAACCCCGGGCGATTGAAACGTGCTCTAAAATGGACAGCTCCGTGCGAGCCTGAATGATGTTTTTCATCGCCCTTTCCCAATCGCATTGCAGCAACTCCGTCGGCAGACAAACTGAGAGTGGGTCGAGCGAGTCTATGAGAGATGATTCGTTTACGCGCAGCATATGGGCGCCTCCTGTTGGAGTAGAACCGGATACGTAGTTAGAGCGTAGCGCGAGGCGAGGCGAGGCGAGGCGAGGCGTCAGTATTACTATCTTTTTTAACGCAGTTGGTTTTCCCGGTTAATACGGCCATCCACCGCTATTTCAACTGCGATACCTAATGCAGGTACGTATTCAGCAGGTTAATTCTGCGGTCAATAGCCTGCTGTAAACGAACGCGATGCGCGTTCCAAACGCTGAAGTCGAAGGAGCCGGAACGCATAAGGATCAACATTGCCGACTGGGCAGCAGCGTATTCCGCCCTGGCATCAAGCATCTTAAGCTTGCGCTGCTCTTGCTCCGTCATCTCCATACGTCTGAGTACAAGCGTTGCGTCATCCGTAATCACCGGTCCCAAAGTCAACTGTGGACGATGGGGCGCGCAAAAGGGCTCGCTCTCCAACAGAATCGTCCGCGCACGCTGAAGCCCCCAATTCAGACCACTACCCAGCTGTTCCAAGCGTTGTCGGTCATAGACCTCCTCATGCATCGGGGCGCCATTTGCGTGATAGATCCCGATAAATATTTGCACTGCTTTGCTGTGCGTAATGCGTGCTTGTACTTCCACTTGCCGCCCATCCTTAAGCCGTTCTTCATGGATTCTTGTTGGAAACTGATTGTTGACCCAAAGCCAAAATTGCGGGCCTCTACGACGCATTCATTCCCCTCCTCGACTTGACTTTCGAGTAAGGCACAGGCGTTGTGAGTTTTCCAGGCCATTAGTCGCCAAGGCATACAGTGCTATATCCGGGCGAACATTGGATCAATGGTAGGGCACTCTTGCTGAGCATCAGATCTCCCGCGTGCGCCGTCTTTGACCACTGAAAAAGCGGTTTTTTTCGGCGTTTCCAAGTCGTCAAAGGATCGAATTTTTAAATAGAACCTTTTTGATATTCCTCGAAGATTCCTTGGTCTGAACTTCAGCCAACCGAAATCGACGCCATTCAGGATTGGGGCGTTCAGCTATTCCAAGGATGATTTGAAGGGTGGAAATCATCATGTCGAATTATTCAGCCGACCAGATTAATGCCTGCCGCCGTGTAGCAATGGAGCAAAACAAAAAGCTTTTTGAGCAGGCGAACGCAATCAATCGTACAGCCCTCGACCTTCTAGACAGCTGTGATTTCGACAATGAAACGTTTCTCGTTTATTTACAGCTACGAAAGAAGGCCAATAATCTATTCGCCGAAGCGCTAGAACATATCACTTTGCTCAATGCGCATTTCCCCTCGCAAGAGCTCCAGACTGTACAGAAGACGACACATTCGAAGGACAGGGTAAAAGAATTAATTAATGAGACTTAGCTAATCGATAGTGGACACGGCTGATAAAACGAGCAACTGCAACGCGGAAGTCGACTCCATTATAATTTCGATTCCAGCCAAGTAGCGCCTGCCAAGCCAGGTTGTCACCGTCGATTCAGAAAAACATAGAGTATTATGGCTGCACGGCACAAGAATTTGACTGCAGCTATTCTATTCAGGTTATTGATCATGAAGTCTTCCGTGAAGCGCTCCCCGAACGTCCCACAGCGCAAGGAGCTAATCCCCAGCACCCTGCCTTTTCCTGTCGTGGGCATCGGCGCTTCCGCTGGTGGTCTCCAAGCCGTGAAGTCATTTTTCGAGCAGATGCCCAGCGACAACGGCATGGCCTTCGTCATTATTTTTCACTTGTCGCCCGATTATCCAAGCCAAGTCGATCGCATCCTTCAGGAAGTCACCAAAATGCCGGTGCGGCAGGTGACTGAAACCATCGCCATCGAAATGAATACCGTGTATGTCATCTCACCGGCGCACAATCTGATGATGAACGATGGCTATCTGTCGGTGACACCGGCGGATAGACCGCCCGGCATGCACGTCGCCATCGATTTGTTCTTTCGGGATTTGGCGGATGTGCACAAGGAGCGTGCCTTTTGCCTGGTGTTATCGGGCACCGGCACCGATGGCGCGGTGGGACTGTCGAGGATCAAGGAACAAGGTGGCATCACTTTGGTACAGACTCCGGAAGATGCCGAATACGATGGCATGCCCCGTGCCGCCATCAACACGCACATGGTCGATCTGGTACTGCCCGTGGTGGAGATGCCGCAGAAATTGATCGAGCTTTGGCACAACGCTCGGGCCATCACGCTGCCAACCGCCAATGACCCGGAAATCAAGACCATCCCTCCTGCCTCCGAGCGCGATGCCGCCATGGCCGAACAGCGGCTGCAGGACATTTTGTCCCAACTGCGCGCGGGATCCGGTCATGACTTTAAGCATTACAAGCGGGCCACCGTACTGCGCCGGATCGAACGTCGTTTACAGGTCACCGCGCAGCCCGATCTGGGCGCCTATTACGATTACCTGCAATCCCACCCCGAAGAAACCAAGGCGTTGCTGGGGGACATGCTGATCGGCGTGACCAATTTTTTCCGCGATCGCGAGGCCTTCGAGGCCTTGGAGCGCAATGTCATTCCCGATCTGGTTAAAGCGCTGCAGGACGCCTTGCCGCATCGGGATGAAATTCGCGTCTGGTCGGCAGGCTGCTCTACCGGCGAGGAAGCCTACAGCCTGGCCATCTTGCTAACCGAACAGCTCGCCTTGGACGCCAACCCGGCCAAGCTGCAGGTGTTTGCCAGTGACATCGATGATCGTGCCATTTCCTTTGGACGAAACGGTGTCTATCCCGAAGCAATCATTACCGACGTACCGCCATCGCGTATGCGCCAGTACTTCACCCTGGAAAACCACCATTATCGCGTGCGCAAGGAAATCCGTGAGAAAGTCTTGTTCGCCAAGCACAGCCTGCTGCTCGACCCGCCCTTCTCGCAACTCGACCTGATTGTCTGCCGTAACCTGCTGATCTACCTCGACCGCGAAGTGCAGCGCGACATCATGCAGATGTTCCACTTTGCGTTGCGCCCTGGCGGTTACCTATTCCTCGGTTCCTCGGAATCCATCGACGGCTGCCTGGATCTGTTTACACCCGTGGACAAACGTAACCGCATTTTCCGCGCCAAGAGCGTGTCCAGTCCCCGACGCGCCCCCACCCTGCCGCGCGGTGGTTACGCCCGCACCACAGTCGACACCCATCCCCCGGCGCCGGCGGCGGCACGCAAGATTTCCTTTGCCGACATTCACCTGCGTGCACTGGAGAAGGCTGCGCCGCCGAGCATCATCGTCGATGCCAACGCCAATATCTTGCACATGAGCGAAGGCGCCGGGCGTTTTTTGCGATACGTGGCCGGTGAGATATCACGCAACTTGTTGACCCTGGCCCACCCGGATTTGCGCCTGGATATTCGTACCACACTGTTTCAGGTACAACAGAGCGGGCTACCGGTTACCTCACGCAAGGTGCGCATCGAGCGCGAAAAACGCATCTACCTGGTTGATCTGAACGTGCATTCTTACAAGGATGACGAGACCGATAGTGAGTACATCCTGATAATCTTCGAGGAGCGCGAAGTCGATCCTGAGGAGCTGATTGATGTCAGCGCCAGCCAAACCGAAAACCAGATACTGGCCAACCTTGAGCATGAACTGCAGCGCACCAAGCAGCACTTGCAAGAGACGATCGAACAGTCGGAAATCTCCAGCGAAGAGCTCAAGGCGTCCAATGAGGAAATGCAGGCGATCAATGAAGAGCTGCGTTCGGCCACCGAAGAGCTGGAAACCAGCAAGGAAGAATTGCAGTCGATCAATGAAGAGCTGGTGACCGTCAACGCCGAACTTAAAACCAAGGTCGAAGAAACCGACAAGGTCAACGACTACCTGACCAACCTGATTGCCTCCACCGACATCGCAACCGTGTTCGTCGATCGCAACATGCGCATCCGCTGGTTTACCCCGCGCGCCACCGAAATCTTCAGCATGCTGCCCGTCGACACCGGGCGCTCGCTGATGGACATCACCCATCGCCTGGACTACCCGGAACTGGCCGAAGATGCGGCGGCTGTGTTCGAGTCGCTGAACATGATCGAACGCGAGGTCTGCAGCAACGACCAGCACTGGTACATCGCGCGTCTGCTGCCTTACCGCTCCAGTGAGGATCACATTGACGGCACGGTGCTCACCTTCATCGATATCTCCAAACGCCGAGCCGCTGAGGAGGAATTGCGCATCAGTGAAGAGCGCATGCGCCTGGTCGCTGAAAACACCCATGATTTTGCCATCATCATCCTCGATGATGAGGGCGTGATCATCGACTGGAACACCGGGGCCAAGTTGATTTTCGGGTACAGCAAGGAGGACGTTCTAGGCGCCTATTACGATCTGATCTTCACGCCTGAGGAACGCAACTCAGGCGCCGCGGAAGGCGAACTGCGCGCGGCGCGGGAGCAGGGTCGGGGCGAAGACGAGCGCTGGCACTTGCGCAAGGACGGCAGCCGCTTTTACTGCAGTGGTGAGGTCATCCGACTTGAAGGCGAAAGCCTCAAGGGGTACGTGAAGATTGCCCGTGACCTCACTGGTCATAAGCGTCTGCACGAAGAGCAAAGCCAGCGGTTAGCCGAAACCCAGACCAGCAGCCACCTCAAGGACGAATTTTTCGCGGTGATGTCTCATGAGCTCAAGCACCCGCTTAACCTCATTCAACTCAACGCCGAACTGCTACGCCGCTTGCCAATGACCAAAAGCGTCAGCCCAGCCATGAAGGCGGTCAATACCATTTGCGACGCGGTGTCGAGCCAAGCGCGGATCATCGATGACCTGCTCGACGTTGCACGCGTGCGCACCGGCAAGCTCAAGCTGAAAAAACAGGCGGTGGATTTTGGTCGAGTTCTGCAAGACATCTACACGGTGGTGATCAACGATCAACACCCTTGTGAAATCACCCTGCAGCTACCACAGCCGCCAGAGTCGGCGCTGGTGGTCGATGCCGACAGCACACGCCTGGAACAGATCATCTGGAACCTGTTGAACAATGCTCTGAAATTCACGCCCAAGGATGGCCATATTGAGTTGATCGTCAAACGCGTCGGGGATATGGCTCAATTGGATGTCATCGACAGCGGCATCGGCCTTGAACAGGACAATCTGCACAAGGTCTTCGATTTGTTCAGTCAGGCAGAAAACCAGCACGCGACCCACCAGCGCGAAGGTCTGGGCATTGGCCTGTCGCTGGTGCGGCAACTGGTGGAAGCTCATGGAGGCTCGGTGGAAGTGCGCTCCGAAGGGATTGGTCGTGGCTGCACCTTTACCATTCGCCTGCCGCTGTGCCATCCCCTTCAACAAAAGGCGCAACAAGCGCAGACCTCGGCTGAATCAGGGCGCCTTCTTGGTCAGAAAGTGCTGTTGGTAGATGACTCCCGAGACGTGATGGAAGTGCTGCAGATGTTGCTGGAAATGGAGGAAGCCCATGTGGAAGCCTTCAGCGACCCGCTACTGGCGCTGAAAGCCGCGAAAGAGGGCAGCTACGACGTGATCATTTCCGACATCGGGATGCCAGTGATGGACGGCCACGCACTCATCCAGGCCATTCGCCAGATCCCCCATCACAAATACACACCGGCCATTGCGCTGACTGGCTACGGCACCGGCAGCGACCAGAAAAAAGCCAGGCAATCGGGGTTCAATTACCACGTGAGCAAGCCGGTGGCCCATGATGATTTCATCGACATTATCGACGAAGCGTGTAGAACTCGGCCGTATTAACGCCGCGATACGTATTGCCTGGGTGGACTTTAGCCGGACGCGACGGTTAGGCGTCATACAAAAAAGGCCATTCGGCTAGCTATTTCACTGCCTCGCTAGACCAGAGCATCAGACCGGGAAGGAACGAAATGGATGTTCAGTTAGACGAGTGGCACTCCTGACGAGTGGTTTGGTGGCGGCTTCATTCGAAAACTGGGTTTCCAAATCAGGGATTTGTAGGAGTGTCCAAAAAATCCATAAAACTTTCGTTATCAGTGAGATGCAATAGATCAACACGCTAGCCGTTTGACCGAACCCTTCTCTCCTGAAATACACTCATTGGGGGGTTAGCCTGCACCATGCACTCCCATGGAAGCAGGCATAGCCCTGCTAAAGTAGATGGAATGCGGGTTAATAGGCGCTGGGTGACCCGCGCTAAAACGGACCTAGGAACACTCATTGTTTCTCCTCCCAATCCATGGAGGTAGGTTCCCGCCATTGAACTTCGGTGACCCCGAATCGCTCAGCCATCGGTTTTGAATAGCGTTTTAGCGGCGGACGGCCAGGCTTGGGTATAGGAACCAATCCTGCGTCGCAACTCGCCCATTGCCACGCCTCCGCGTTATTCATCAACGCAGCTCGAATGATGAATGTCTTGGGCTGACCATGGAGCAGGTAGCTAATGCGATAAAACTTCATATCGCCTCTCAACCGTCTTGCTATGAGCTAGAGAGCTGAATGCGTGGAAAAAAATTCAGAAGAAATGACGGTTAGCACTTCACTCAATCGCAGTACCACCGTACGTCGCCATCAGTGAACACGCAGTAGCCGCTGGGCTCTACCGAAAAAGTTTGCGGAGTGGCCGGCATGTACAACGGAGCGAAAATTTTGGCGTACGCCAGATGGCACGAATTATTGACCAGTACTGAAAACTCGATGAGCACGAATCAGAAATATGACGAGTTATTGAGACTGGCCGATGAGTATCGAAGCCAGGGAATCATTGATGCGTATGAAAGAAACGTCATGATCGAGATGGCAACGGCTGCCTACGCGCGTTCAATAGCCCGAGTGTAGGGCGTGTTCCTTTACGTCTAACCGGTGCGCCGGGTAGTTCACCGAGGTGAGATAGTAATGTTGCGCCCCCCTAAATTCGTCATCGACAATCGTGCGAAGAAATTTTTTATTTTTTTGCTTCTAACTCAAAAGACTCCACACTGAATTCATAGGAATAACGGTTCGTAGTGCCGAACCAGTCCTGTTGGACCCTTTGATCATGATTAGCGTCGATGATTTCCGTTTCAAATCCCATAAGATTTTACTGGAACTGGATGCGGCAACGAACCAACTGATGATGCTCGTCGTCGCCAATGACATCTCGGGCACGCGCTGGACTGAAGCTGCGATGCGCCAGAAACACGCCTATGACGCATGGGCAACGCTACTTCGTGGCATTGAAACCGATCCGATGCCCTGCCTTGATGGTCGACCGCCTGGCAGCTTTTCCCCACCTCGGAATGATCCGCAGCGCTGACAGCTTGCTCACATTCTTTTGGGATTAAATTGATGAACCGTTCGCCGTTTTCAAAAAGCGATGGCGGTCGCTTTGCAGGAATATCGGGAAGCTCACGAGGACGTTGTAAAAGCCATTCGCGAAGGTCGGGCATATGGTCAGTCTTGGGAGCTCAAGCAGCACCGTCTCGCACGTGCGCTGGACGAATGGGGGAAATTGCTAAGAAAGTTTTACGGCGCTCCGCTAGATCATCAACAGCCGAAAAAAACAGAAAGCGACTGATCAGCGCCTATTGTAAGGGGCTTTAACAACCAGCGGAATCTGCCAATGGGGGTATACGTTGGTGAACACGCGCCATTGATGGTGTCTCATGCCAACAATCTAGCGCTTAGAATTTTTTGCGAATTCGTTCTGGATTTCGCCTAATGCCCGCCATGGGTGGCATTCAAAAATCAGTGCCTTGCATCCGCAAGCATGAAGGAACGCATTTTCTCGGTCCGATTCCGGTTGCCCAGCTCCGCATTTTCTGCAAGTTATGACGTTATCTGACAGCGTCCAGCACCCATGCCATTCGAGAAGCCTATCGAGCGGAGTCATACGCCTAGCCTGCAAAAAGTTGTACAGCATTAGCCTGATTGTAGAGGGTTTTTATGTGTTGGATAGCCTGATGGGCAGACATGATTGGTCCTAGGTGCAATCGATTAATCAGTATAGGCGCTCGTTCCTGTCGTCTTTTCGAAGGAATTTTTAATAAAGCCCAACATCATCAATTCATGAGCGTCAGGAGAAACTGATGATCACAGGGCTGTTCGTATTGATTACAGGCTTCATGTCAGCCCAAGTAATATTTCATTGGCTTGAAAGCGGACGAACACTGTAAAAGCCTGGCCTTGGGCGACGATGCAGGCCTTGTGTTAGCCCCCCCGAGTTCTGGACGAGCGCCGATCAAACGCGTTTCAGTCCAATGGCTGAGCGGCTGAGCGGCTGAGCGGGCTGAGCGGGCTGAGCGTTTTGGTCTCACCAGTGCGCGGTGCGCGGCCTGGGAGGATGTAGAAAATGAATGAGCGTAAATTGAGCTTCACCGATGAGCGGTATTGGGACGATAAAGTCGCTTCCAATACCAAACTATTCCACGAAGCCGATCGACTCGAGGGTGAAGCCTACGAACTGATAAAGGACGACCGGAGTCCGCAAGCGTGGGCCAGGTTTACCGCAGCAAAAGCAAAAGCCGACGCAACGCGTGCCGCTGCATTCGATGATTGGCAACGTTTAAAACGCCTCATGGCAGGCGAGGAGGTTACTTAAAGGCGTATGAAAAGGATGGTCCTCTTTCCCTGCTATGGGCCTGCAATGCGAAAAAAAAGCCCGCACGTCAGTGCGGGCAATTGGGAGTAACACGAGCAGCCTGGCATGGCCAATACAGGCATTTTTATAGATCTCGTTCAAATCTCAATGGTTCGTTTTCTGTCTGGCGTTCCTACAACCAACTGATGAACGGCAAAATATAATGTCTAGAACCACATTTTGAACCCCGAAACCACCAGTCGTATCTTTCCTTTTTCGATGGAACCAATAGTGTATTTCCACCCGTCGCGAATCTGCTGTATTGCTCCAAACTTTCTGTTTTTTTCCATCGTCGGAATTAGACGAGCAAATGCTCGTGTCGATATCAGATGAGGTGAATAGAAATGGCTAATTCAGGAAACGACAATCCAGGCAACTTCGCTAATGACCCAGAAAAGGCTTCTGATGCGGGTAAGAAAGGCGGATCAGTGTCTGGCGGCAATTTTGCCAATGATCCCCAGCGAGCCTCAGAGGCAGGCCAAAAAGGTGGTCAGGCGTCGGGAGGACGCCAATCAAGCGAATCTGGTCAATCTGACGGTGGCCAGGGAAGCGGTCGCGGCGGAAACTTTGCCAATGATCGGGAGAAAGCCTCTGAAGCGGGGCGTAAAGGAGGTGAACAGAGCGGTGGTGGAAATCGTAAACAGTGATGCCGTTTGATCTCACCAAGCCCCGGATGGTTCGGGGCTTGGTCGATATCCACGACCGACGCCGTTGACGTTTTAGCCAGATCTGGCGCGCGAATGGCTGAACCCGGCCACATTCTACGAGCGCGTGAAACACATGGTGCTGCTACAAGGAAAGCCAACCGAAGCGTTCGAATGATTCAGGTGGCCGGTGCCATCGGTAATGTTCGCCAATACAGTCCGAGCTGATAGAGCTCATGGGGCTAAGCAACCTACTACTCCGAACTAGTTCTAAATCGATGCCACACATTTGAGGCGTTCTTCCAGCGCAGATTCCAAAACAACGTAAAGATTTTCTGCATCTCCAATCCGCAAGGCACCAACTGTTTCCATCCCAAGAACGAACCCTTCCGCCCGAGCTCCCGCCTTCACTGCAATAATCAGTGTGTCAGCGCCAGCTATCTGCGCCAGAAGGCGGTCCGTTTCCCGCTTCATCTTGTCGTTTAACACCACGTTTTGCACGACGGCGCACCTCTAGTTCCACATCCAGTACATCACCCATAGGACCGCTGATGTCCACACGAGCGTCATCAGAATTGAGAGTCCAATCAGTTGTTTGTCCATGAGAGGTCAGCTTCAAAAAGTTTGAATATGGGTTAAACCCCATCTCTAACAATGATAGTCGGAGGCCAACACGGCGTTACATCGATCAGCTATAAATAGGCTCAGTCTAAAACAGTCCCCCTAATGCTGCCGGCTCCCAATTCATGATCACCAGTTCGCCGCTGACCTCGGCCTTGCCCTGGCGCTGATTGGTCGTGGTGTAGCGGATGTCCAGCGTCTCGAAATGAAAGCCTTCAAACACCTGGCGGATGTCGGGGTGGTCGTTGATGCTGACCATTACCCTGCCCTTGCAGCGGCGCATGAAGTCGGCCATGCGCTCGTAATTTTCAAACGAAAAATCCACCCCATAGCCGGCGGTCTGCCAGTAAGGCGGGTCCATGTAGTGGAAGGTGTGCGCGCGGTCGTAGCGTTCCGCGCACTCCAACCAGGGCAAGTTTTCGACGTAGGTGCCGGACAGACGCTGCCAGGCAGCCGAGAGGTTTTCCTCAATGCGCAACAGGTTGATCGACGGGGTGGTGGTCGCGGTGCCGAAGGTCTGCCCGGACACCTTGCCGGCGAAGGCATGGTGCTGCAGGTAGAAAAAGCGGGCCGCGCGCTGGATGTCAGTCAGGGTTTCGACGCGGGTCATTTTCTGCCACTCAAACACCTGACGTGAGCTCAGCGCCCATTTGAATTGGCGCACAAACTCTTCGAGGTGATTCTGCACCACGCGGTACAGCGTGACCAGGTCGCCGTTGATGTCGTTGAGCACTTCCACGGGCGCGGCCTGGGGCCGCATGAAGTACAGCGCGGCGCCGCCGGCAAACACTTCGACGTAGCATTCGTGCGGTGGAAACAGCGGGATAAGGCGATCGGCCAGACGGCGTTTGCCGCCCATCCAAGGGATGATAGGGGTAGACATGATAGCAAGGCCTTTACTGTATAAATAAACAGGTGCTAGGCTCGCTCTGCTTTGTGCACAGAGCAGGAGCCTTGGCGGGACTTGCAGGGACAATCTGCGGGGACGGTGGCCAGGCTGGATGTTGACGCATCCAGACTGGCCGCTCCTTTTACTTCGGGGTTAAAACCTCTTCGACTTACGGCTGATCACCCTCCCGGGCCATCAAGCTGGCACTTCCAGCACGACTTTCTCAGGCTTGCCTGACGCCTTGGACTTTCCCTCTTTGCCACCATTGCACTCGACCGACACCGTCCACCCGGACGGGGTGAAGGTGTGATCGACCGACTCCACCAGGTACTCGCCATCGAGCCCGCGCTTGAAGCCTTGCGCCTTGATCATGCATTCGGCAAACAGGTCGGCCCGGCCCGGCAGATCGAGGCGCACCGAGGCCGTCGAACGATTGAACGCCGCCAGACGCGCCTTTGCGGCCTCGTCGGCCGCTGTTTTGTCCGGGTAGAGGTGGCGGTCGGTATGCACCGGCGGCAGGCCCTCGGGCACGTTGGGATTGTCCAGGTACGAAATCTGTAATTCCCCGCTGTCCGAGTCCTGGTACTGGGTGCTGACCCCTTGATGCGCACTGCGGTCGCTCAAGCGAAACTGCCAGCGGGTCACGTCATTGCGTTGCAAGGTGATCAGACCCAAGGCCTTGCCACTCGCACTCTGCCCACCTTGTCGCGGCAGAACCAACAGCTTGCCGTCGGCCACCTTGGCGGTGCAGTCGTGTTTCTTGGCCAGGCGGGTGAGGAAGTTGAAATCGGATTCATTCAGTTGATCCATGCGCGGCACACGGGTATCGACCGGGCACGACGGCTGCCAGCCATTGCGCGCTGCCACGTCGCCGACGATCTGCGCCAAACTGACGTCCTCCCAACTGCCGCTGCGGGTGGTCTTGCCGCTGCCGCGCATGTCACTGGCCTTGCCGCTGATCACCAGGGTGTCCGGCGGGCCGGAGACGGCCACTTCGTCCACCGTGTAGCGGCCCATGCGGGTCAGGTCGGCGCCGGCATACCCAAGGTAGACCTCGATACTCGCGCCACGCACGGGCAGCGATACCGCGCCGTCACGGTCATCAATGCGCAATTCGAACGTATCCGAGGCCATGCCGGGCCGATCGGACAGCTGCAATGAGACCAGCCGATCATTGATCAAGCTGGTGATGTCGGCGCCGTCGGCGACAATACGGAACAACGGTTGCATACTCGCCCTCAAAAAAAGTAAAAGCCCGCATTTCGCGGGCTGAATCACGGGATCAATCCCACAGCGAAATCACACTGTCGGGCTCGATCACCAGCTCCGGCAGCGTGATCAACAGGCCGGCGCGGAATGGTTGTGGCTCATCGGCCAAGCCCTGATTGGCCGCCAACACCGCCTCGACGCTGCGGTTCAGGTGGCCGTAATAGCGGTGGCACAGGGTGTCGAGCAGATCCCCGTCAGCTGTTCTGCAAGTCATCGCCATAACGGACAAACTCCAGTGAAAAACCCTGCTTGCGCGGGATCGCCCCAGGCAGCAAAGCGCTCTGTTCTTCGTCGATGTTGGTCAGGCACCAGTTGCCCAGCACCTCGCCGTAACCGGTGGTCAAGTTCAGCGGCAGCAACTTCGCGCCGATGCTGCGCAGCGTATCCAGTTGCTTCAGCCCGCCTTTGTAGCTGGGGTAGATCGCACCCTTGATCGTGATTTTCTCCTCGCCCTGACCCACGGCCTGCTGCGCCGGGCGCCGGGTCAGGCGTTCCTGCGCGGCCCAGCGAAACGACGTCTGCCGGCGCAGCTCGTCAAAGGCCGCCGTGTCCAGGTTGAAGTAATACGGCCGCTCGTTGGCCTTGAGCGGATAGAGGATCAGCAGGTGCGGGAACGGCTTCACCGCGTCCGGGATCGGCGTCATGTCGCCAGCAAACCATTCCGTGGGCAAGATGTTGCCCAGCGCGGCATTGGCCTTGCCGGCGACCTTGCTGAACGCCGCGCCAAAGCGGCCAATCTGCTCAGTCAGTGCGGAAAAATGCTGCTCGAACTGCGCCAGGGATCGTTGAGTCTGGTTATAGAAACTCGCGACCTTACCGATCTTGGCCTGGGCCGAGTTGACTGCACTTTGCAGACGCCGGGTCTTGTCACTGAGGTCTTCGCTGATAAAGGGCAAGCCTTCCAGCGCATCGGCCGCCCCGCTGATTTCATTGAGCGCGCCATTCATGGGTCCTGTCATCGACTCGAGGTCAGTGCGCCCGGCTTCACCGGCGTCGACCATGTACTTCAATCCGCCCTGCAGGTGCTGCAGGTAGGTCTTTTCATCCGTCATCACATTTCCTCAACCCACATGGGGCGCATCAAACAACTGGCGGGCGCGCGCCTCCCGGGCGAACTCCTCAAACTGGCGCTGCAGGTGCGGCATCAACGCTTGAGCCAACTGCGCCGGGTCTTTCACATCGCCCTGCACGGTAATGACCGGGGCCGGGGCGAAAGTGAATTGTTGATCGACCTTCGGCCATTCCGGTGTTTTTATCGCAGTGCTCGACATCAATGCCGCCGCCGTTACCGGCGCGGCGGGAGTGTTTTCCATCGAGCGTACGACCGCGCCCACTTCCTGGCCGGCAGCCATGGGCAAGATGCCGATCGGTGCTTGGGTCGGCGTGTCCGGGCCGCCAAACAACGCCTTGCCCATGGTCGCGCCCAGCTCACCGCCGCCCCACGCGCCGACGATGCCACCGATCACTCCGCCAATCGCGGTGCCGAGCAGCGGAATGACCGAACCAATGGCCGCACCGGCTGCTGCACCCGCCAAACCACCGGCCAGCCCGCCCGCCGCCTCGCCGTAGCCTTCGGCCTTTTCATCACGGGTGGTCGCATTCTGGTACGTGTCCAATGCCTGAACGCCGGCACCGACCACCGCCAGCGCCCCGCCCACTTTCAGGCCATGGGACATTCGACTGGCAGGGTTTTGCCCCTTTCCGCCCTTTCCGCCCTTCCCTTCGTTGCCGTGATCCAGCCCGTCGTCTTCGTCGTCATTCGCGTTGGTTACGAACACCCGCTGCACGATGTTGGACCGGTCGCCGGCCGAACCTCGCGCGATGTTGGCCAGGCCCCGGCCGATCTTCAGCGTGGCCCAGGCTTTGCCCAGCACCAATGCCCCGGCACTCACCGCCGCCAGGCCCAGCACCACTTGGGGCGCTTGCTCGGACAACGCGGTCAAGCCCCGCGCCGCGCCGGCAATACCGGTGGCCAGCGCATCCGTCGCCGGGCGCAGGGCGTCACCAATGGCCCGCAGCGAATCGTTGAACGCTTGACCGGTTTCGGCCCAGCGTTGCGACGAACTCTCGCGACGTTCGCTCAGGTTCTTGTCGAGAATGTCCTTGCGCGGACCGCTGGGGTCCGAGGCGCCTTGCTTCAGGTCCGCGTAGAATTTTTTGTTCTGGGTGTACGCCATCAGGGCCGTCTTGACCTGCATGTCGGCAAACAGATCGCCGGTACGCAAAGTGGCGGCCAAGGCATCGGCCATCGCTTGCGCCTTGGCCGGATCCGTCTCCTGGCTGATCTGGGTCAGGCCCTGATCCAACTGCTTTGACTTTTTCGGGTCGGTCTTTTCCACATACCGACGCGCCAGTTCGAAGCTGGCCTCGAAGGTCGACAAGCCCTTGCCAATAGCGGCGTTCATCGAGCCCTGATAATCAATCCCGGCATCGGCATACCCATTGACCGTGTCCTCCGAGCCAATTTTCGCGACCCAGTTTTTCAGGTTGTTCGCCGCTTCATCCGCACTGCCGGCGCTCTTGATCTGCACCTGCAGCATCGCCCCCAGTTGCGTGACCGCTTCCTGGCCGGTGATGCCGGTGCCGGCCATCTGCGCCAACAGCTCTGGAAACCACTTGGCCATGTCGGCCGCCTCGAAGCTGCCTTGCTGGCCCAGCAGCGCAACCGACGCCAAGGCCTGTTCCATTTTCTGCGGGTCGGTGATCTTGGCATTGTTCTGCATCGCCAGAATCATCTTCGCCGTATCGGCTCCCGAAGCGCCCTGCCCGACCGCAAACTTCGCGGCCACCGGAGCATATTTCAGCGCTTCGGTCAGATCCATGCCGCCACCGACCAACTGGTTCACCAGCTCGGCCACTTGGGTGTTGGCCATGCCGGTGTCCTTTGAGGTCTGAACGATGTCGCGGGCGGTGTTCACTTCCTGCTGCGTGTTGGCGGTACCGGACTTGATCGCGATGTCGCGAATGATCGCCTGAAAGTCCGCACTGATTTTGGTCGGCACAGCGGCCAGAGTCGTGCCGGCCACCGCCGTACCGAATCCACTGCGCAGGTTCTCCTGCCCGTCCTGCACCTGGCCCATGCCTTTGGCCTTGAACTCGGCACTGCGCACCACCTTGCCCAGCGCCAGGTATTCTTTACTCAGGCGCCCGACCTCAACCCCCTGCTTTTTCAGGCTGGCGTTATTGGCTTCCAGCTTCTTGAGCAGCGCACCGGCATTGGCCGCGCCGCTGTCATGGGCTTTTTTCCATTCATCGCGCAGGCGCATGGTCTCGCCGATGACTTTCTGCAGACCCTTGGCGCGCATGGTTTGCGCTTCGAGCTTTTTCATTTCGCCGCTGACGTTCTTGAAGGCGGCGCCGAGTGAAGAATCGACGGCGCCGCCAATCACCAGCCCGAGCGAGAGTTTGTTCGCCATACAGGTTACCTGTGGGAGCGGGAATTAGGCTCAGTCCGTGAGCCACCAGACCATCTCGGAAAACGACAGGCTCTGGATGTCGGCCGCTGAAAAATTCAGCTCGGCGGCCAAGCGTTTGGCCAGGGCCTTTTGCAGTCTGGGATTAAACCCCGTCGTCTGCTCCCAGACGAAAATAGGCGGTCTGCAGACGACGGTAATCACGCATCAGCAGCCCCTCCAGATCGCCCCGGCCGATGCTCGCGAGGCTGCAGAACAGAACCATTTCCTGTTCTTCTTCGTTGGTACCGCCCTGCAAGGTGGCGGCGCGCATCTCGCGCACCGTCGGTTCACGCAGGGTCAGTTTGTCGACCTTGATGCCGTTGGCCTCACTCGGTCGAGACAGGACGACGGTGGCAATGCCATCACCCAGTTGCAGCCACTTGGGCAGGACGTCTTTTGCATTGCTCATGGTGTGGCTCCTTACATGCCCAGGGCAGACCGCACGGCGGCCAGTTGGTCGACGCCGTCAATGACGCGGATCGAGTTGAGGGGGTCGATTTCAAACATCACGCTGCCGTCGATTTCCAGCTTGTAATAGGTCACCGCAACGGCGTACTTGAACTCACCTTTTTCTCCCGGCTTCCAGTCCCCCGGATCGACTTCCTTGAGGCCCCCTCGCAGGGTGGCAACCACCGCCTTGACCGAACCTTTCTCGCCCTTGAAGGCCCC
>NZ_JAWRXJ010000181.1:0-287 GCF_046535095.1 Pseudomonas sp. SIMBA_041 | reverse complement strand
GGAAATGGTTTGCATCAGCGCGCCGTAGCGATTTTTCAGCCCTTCACGATACAGCGTTTTAAAGCGTCCGGTGTTAGAAGTGCCGTACTGTGCCAGTTCGATGTCCTGACCTTCTGCGATGTAGCATGGCATACTTAACGGCCACATCCGCTCATCGCCCATATTGCGCGCCGTATAACGATGCAGATCGCGCATAAAGGTCAGCATATGTTCAATATCACCATCCACTGGTGTAATGAATTCCAGCAATGCTTCCGCAAAATCGGTAGTAATCCATTTGTGCGTCA
>NZ_JAWRXJ010000180.1:0-287 GCF_046535095.1 Pseudomonas sp. SIMBA_041 | reverse complement strand
CCACAAGCCGTGCGGCATTTGCACATGGACAACAAGGCGGTCAGCTTCGAAGGGCGCTTCGCCGGTGTGCCACACACCCTGTACGTGCCTATCGCCTCGATCCTGGGGATTTACGCCCGGGAGCACGGTCAGGGCATGGTGTTCGATCTGGAATCGCCTATGGAAGACGAAGAAGAGATTGAGCCGGATGATGATATTCCGCCACCCGAGAGCGAGCCGCCGCGTCCCAGCGGTCGGCCCAGTTTGAAAGTGGTGAAGTAATAAAAAAGGCGATCCGGATGGATCGC
>NZ_JAWRXJ010000179.1:0-287 GCF_046535095.1 Pseudomonas sp. SIMBA_041 | reverse complement strand
CGTACGTCGTATGTGTCACGGCCATCGAAAACGACCTTTACACCGTTTTCGTCGCCATCAAGCGGATTCAACCGTTGCCGCTTCACGTCCGGGTTCACACGGGCGCGCGAGCGTCGCGATTCGCTTGCAGGCGCATTGTTGAGAGCTTCGCCACTCATGTCATTCTCCGGTTAGCTGATTTTAAAAAATCAGAATAAGGCAAAGAGAGCCGGCCGATTAGCTGCACGTCAACGTCGGCCCGACCAGCACTGCGCGCCGCTGACCTTACTATCTTGTGATTGATCCAC
>NZ_JAWRXJ010000041.1:0-524 GCF_046535095.1 Pseudomonas sp. SIMBA_041 | reverse complement strand
CGTAAGAGATCATGATGATCGGACCTTTACCGAATTCTTCACCTTCCTTGTACAGGGTTTCGATGTCGAACGCCAGCAGTTTCAGTTCTTCGTCACCTTCCATCGGGATCAGACCTTTGTCGATCAGGTAACGTTTCGCGAACGGGATGTCGTATTCGAAGATGTCAACAACCGCAGAGTGTTCACGGATTTTTTCACGGATGGTCGGAACGTCCTGCGGGTGTTCGAAGTACAGACGCCAAACGGTGATCGGACGACCCAGGAATTTTTTTTCAACTTTTTCCGCGTCAACGATACGAACGATTTTACCGTGACGTTCCGCGGTGATTTTTTTAACTTCTTCGATTTTAGAGTCGTCTTTCAGCAGCGCGTAGATGTACGGACGGAAGGTACGGTCGTGTTCGATTTTGAATTCACCGTTTTCTTTTTTGAACAGACGGATAACCGGTTTACCTTCTTCGGTGATGTAGTCCGCGTCCAGGATCATGGTATATCTCCTTCTTAAAGTTAAACAAAATTATTTC
>NZ_JAWRXJ010000178.1:0-288 GCF_046535095.1 Pseudomonas sp. SIMBA_041 | reverse complement strand
GCCTCTTCTGCCTGCTTTTCGGAATGCCACACATAGCCTGCGATTCCCGCTCCCAGGACGACCAGCGCGGTCGCTGCGATGACAAGCTCACGTTTGGTCAACCCGAAGGTGAGTTGCCGGAGCCGATGCTCCTTGCGCACCGTCTTCGGCGTAAGCAACTGATAGATATCACGGGAATGCGACGAGAACTCAAGCTCGGGCGGCGCATAGATTGCGTCATCATCGAACTGATGCAACGTCACGGCGTTGGCAAGCAAACGCTTGGCTTCTTCCGCGTTGCAGATGGTA
>NZ_JAWRXJ010000177.1:0-288 GCF_046535095.1 Pseudomonas sp. SIMBA_041 | reverse complement strand
CACCTTATCGAGCAGCAGCCTGATGACAGAGGGGGCGTGTGGGGTTGCGGTGTCCAGGGCAACTTCAGTCATGGTCCGTATCCACTCGTTCTTTTAAACGCGAAGTATGACCAGTCCCGCCGCAAATCTGGATCCATTCTGGGACTGGCGTCACACTTGGCCATATTGCTGGCCATGGCGCAGCCAGCGGTCAAGCAGCGGGCTGACGTGGTCCGGCCAGCGCGCGATCAGGGCGTGGGCGGCATCACGGACGGCCGGCAGCAGGTCGGCATCGCGCATCAGGTCAGC
>NZ_JAWRXJ010000176.1:0-288 GCF_046535095.1 Pseudomonas sp. SIMBA_041 | reverse complement strand
ATGTGGTCCCGTCAAAATAATAATAGCCGATGGTATCAATATTAGCTCTTTGTCCAGAGGTGTCACCACCTGAGATATCGGTAATATAAATTAAGGCTCCCTTTTGATTGGTGCCGTAAGTTGCTATATTGGCTGTTAATTCTGTACGGGTGAGGCGGGGCGCTTGTAATCCTATTAATTGAGCATTGTCAGTCAGAAGACCTGCTGCATTTCTTTTGGCACTTACATCCATCGTGCTTTTAGGATTTTCGGTATTAAGACCCACCTGGGCATAGGCTGTTATGCCCG
>NZ_JAWRXJ010000175.1:0-289 GCF_046535095.1 Pseudomonas sp. SIMBA_041 | reverse complement strand
CGTTGCAGACCCGCATAGCACCCGGCCCTTTTCGATGCCATTGCCAGGGTACTGCAGTAACGAGTACCGTTCGCGCGCCGAGCGCACGACCATACTGCTCATCGTCGGCGTCTGCACCCACCTTGGTTGCACGCCACGCCCCCGGTTCCAGGCTGGTCCTCAGCCGAATCTTCCCGACGGCTGGCCAGGCGGCTTCCTGTGTCCCTGCCACGGCTCGACCTACGATCTTGCCGGACGGGTATTCCGCGACAAGCCAGCACCGCAGAACCTCGACGTGCCACGTTACATG
>NZ_JAWRXJ010000174.1:0-289 GCF_046535095.1 Pseudomonas sp. SIMBA_041 | reverse complement strand
GTCGCTCCGCCAATCCTTTGCGGCAGTGCTCCAAATGCTGCGCCAAAGCAAAGGCAACACGCAGCGCTCCATGGCTTCCAGCCTGGATCAAACGACCATCAGCAAGGTGGAGAGCGGTAAGCATTCAGTGACGTTGGATGTGAGCCAAAAATTGGCTGCTGCGCTTGATCTTGAGCTGACCGCCTTGATTGCATTGACCGTTTCTCGGGACAGCAATCGCACGCCTAGGGAAGTCCTCCTCGCCTCGCTGGCCGAGATTGAAGCCCTCGGATTGGCTGACACCAACCAA
>NZ_JAWRXJ010000173.1:0-289 GCF_046535095.1 Pseudomonas sp. SIMBA_041 | reverse complement strand
CGCAATCGCCGCCGTTGCCGCCGAGCCGATCGACGTGCCCGAGACCGTGAAAATCGGCGCGTATTTTGTGACAGAAGCCGACCGTGTCGCGCAGCGTCTCGATGACCTTCTGGACGGTCGGCAGGCCCGCCTGGTCGAAGGCAAGAGCGAGAAGGCGCTCGAGCGGATTAAAGGGTTGGTCGAGATTCGCGTCGCGCTGCGTGAGCTGATGCGCGCGGAGCGCGACGACGACATGGACGATGCGACGCTCGAAGCGATGCGTGTGCGGCTCAATCGTGTGTACGACGGC
>NZ_JAWRXJ010000172.1:0-289 GCF_046535095.1 Pseudomonas sp. SIMBA_041 | reverse complement strand
GCATTTGATTGCGATCGATCGCAAAGGAGAGCGAGGGTGATGCCACGAAGAAGGTTCAGATTAGGCATGGTCGGCGGCGGACAGGGCGCATTTATCGGCGCGGTGCATCGGATCGCGGCGCGGCTCGACGACCGCTTCGAACTGGTGGCGGGTGCGTTGTCGTCCGATCCGCAGCGAGCGCAAGCGAGCGCCGATGAAGCCGGCATCGCTCGCAGCTATGTGGACTGGCGCGAAATGGCGCGTGCCGAAGCCGCGCGCGACGACGGTATCGACGCGGTTGCGATCGTCA
>NZ_JAWRXJ010000171.1:0-290 GCF_046535095.1 Pseudomonas sp. SIMBA_041 | reverse complement strand
CTCATTGCGCCGATCGGAATGGCGCTTTTATTCGGGGGTGGCTGGGAGTGCTCGCGCACAGTATTCGTTGATCGACTGCCGTGAACGCCCTGGCCACCAGGTACTGCATGTAAAAAAGGCCAGCGAGACGTCGCTCTCGCGCCCCGCTGGCAGAGGTAAAGCCTTTTAACCGGTGATCAGACGCTGATGCACAGGTATTTGATTTCGAGGTAGTCCTCGATACCGTATTTGGAACCTTCGCGGCCCAGGCCCGAAGCCTTGATGCCGCCGAACGGCGCGACTTCATTGGA
>NZ_JAWRXJ010000040.1:0-529 GCF_046535095.1 Pseudomonas sp. SIMBA_041 | reverse complement strand
CGGGCATTGCTGCGCGACAGAAACGCCAACAAGGCGCGCACCTGCAAGCCCTCGCGGGACGGCAGCGAGGGCAGCGTCAGCCATTGAGCCGCCAGTGCCAGCAACGCCAATCCCGCGGTCACGGCAAACGACATCCGCCACGAAAACAGCGTGCTGACAAACGTACCAAACGGCACACCGAACACCGTCGCCAGGGTAATCCCGGCAAAAATCAGCGCCGTCGCTTTCGCCGCTTTTGACTCGCTGACCAAACGCCCGGCAGCCGCAATCGCCACCGCCCAGAATCCACCCAGCGCCACCCCCAACAAGCCGCGCCCCACCAACATGATCGACAACGACGGCGCCAACGCCGAAACAGCGTTGGACGCCACCAGCAACAGGGTCAACAACAGCAATAAATGTCGCCGATTCATCCGCCCCGCGCCGAGCATGATCGCCGGCGCCGACACCGCCGCCACCATGCCCGGCACGGTCACCATCAACCCCGCGACCCCATCGGTGATGCCCAGGCTATTGGCAATTTGCGGCA
>NZ_JAWRXJ010000170.1:0-292 GCF_046535095.1 Pseudomonas sp. SIMBA_041 | reverse complement strand
CCGCGCGCATCTTCGCCATCTTCTGGCTGACGCTGGCGCTGGTGTTGATGTTGGTTTTGATGTTACCCATGCTCGATTCACGCCAGATGTCCGAGCTTCTGGATAGCGAACAGCGTCAGGGGCTGATGATTGAGCAGCATGTTGAAGCGGAGCTGGCGAACGATCCGCCCAACGATTTAATGTGGTGGCGGCGTCTATTCCGGGCGATTGATAAGTGGGCACCGCCAGGACAGCGTTTGTTATTGGTGACCACCGAAGGCCGCGTGATCGGCGCTGAACGCAGCGAAATGCA
>NZ_JAWRXJ010000169.1:0-293 GCF_046535095.1 Pseudomonas sp. SIMBA_041 | reverse complement strand
CATGCCCACGGTGCATGTCCGCGACACGCTGGACCCGGCGCCGAGCGCCTACCGCCTGACCCTGATGGGGGTGATCCTGGCCGAAGCGGAGATCTATCCGGATCGCGAGCTGGCGATCAACCCGGGGCAGGTCTATGGCACGCTCAACGGCATCTCCGCTCGGGACCCGGCCTTTGGTCTGGAAGCGGTGTGGATCGAAATCAGCCAACGGCCGCAGGCGCAGTCCCTGGGCTACACCGTGGTGGACGCCAGTACCGTGGTCGCCACCCACTTGAACCAGATTCTGTACAAGC
>NZ_JAWRXJ010000168.1:0-293 GCF_046535095.1 Pseudomonas sp. SIMBA_041 | reverse complement strand
CCCTTGCCGCGTGCCGCACGACAAATTGCCACCCAAAGGACCCATGGATTGCTCACCGACATCAGACAGCGTCGCGGGATCAGCGTAGGGCCGGGTGCTTGAAGCGGTGCGCAGTCGCGACCGTTAAGTGCTTCATTCCGGCCCGTCTACAAGAATCGTGAGTAGCCTCTTGAAACAACGTATCCATTGCCACAGTTGACGTTGCACATAGCGGACACTTCAGCGAACCAGATCAAAGGACCACTTCCAGGGACTTGTCGGTTGAACCATTCGCGGCCATGCATGGTTGCAGG
>NZ_JAWRXJ010000167.1:0-293 GCF_046535095.1 Pseudomonas sp. SIMBA_041 | reverse complement strand
ATATCGGGTTTTCCGAGTTACTCTTGTTTGGCGTCATAGCCTTAATCGTATTGGGCCCAGAAAAACTGCCGCAGGCCGCACGTACGGCTGGGCAATGGTATGCCAAACTGCGCCGTACAGTATCCATTTTACAGTCTGAAATAGAAGCTGAGCTTGATCTGGCTGAAACGCGCCAACAAATGCAAAATGAGCTTGCAAAAATCCGTCAGACTGAGTCAGATATGAAGCGTGAACTAGCAGAGATGCGCGGTAGTATGCAAAAGTTTGAAGACTCGCAGAATCAAAGCTTAGAC
>NZ_JAWRXJ010000166.1:0-294 GCF_046535095.1 Pseudomonas sp. SIMBA_041 | reverse complement strand
GGATCAAATGAAGATGGAAGATGGTCCAGGATATGCCAGCATGACAGCTTGCTGTGGACCCAGAGAAGGCAACGGTGTCTCTAACTTACTCGCATCGCCAGATGGATGGGGAAGCCCCATATTTGGGCCACCAGAAGGCGACAGCACAACTCTTTTGGTAGGACCTCCTGAAAATGACAAGCCTGAACTCCACTGAAAAGGTGGAGTTTTTTTCTATTTGCCCGTTCGCATTTTATTTGTACATAATTAGGAACGAACGTTCTTATTTAGGGGCAGACAAATTGGTAAAGGAAC
>NZ_JAWRXJ010000165.1:0-294 GCF_046535095.1 Pseudomonas sp. SIMBA_041 | reverse complement strand
CGATCAACCACAACGGCGAGCAGTGGCGCTTTGATATGTTCGGTGGCAGCCATTTGAAGGTGCCGAGTATGCGTCCGCAAGCTATCCTGGCGGGTTCAAAGCGTGGATACGGCCGGCTTCCAGCGATTCGGTACTCGGACAGCGCGCCGACGAGCCCATTTATGAAGCTGGTCTCAAAGCTGGGGCCGCAGCGAGAGGATTGGTCGCGAATTCAGCGTTCTCTACTCGAGATCGTGCCCGCCGACCACGCCGTAGAAGGGACAGTGAGGATTGGCTGGTTCCCAGACGTGCCCG
>NZ_JAWRXJ010000164.1:0-294 GCF_046535095.1 Pseudomonas sp. SIMBA_041 | reverse complement strand
CATGGTCGTTGAGGACCTGGTTCTGTAAACTTAATTGTTAAGAATACTTCTGAAATGACATTGTATGGAATGGGAGCATTACGAAACAGTTTCGTAGAGAGCTTTCAGAATACATATGAAACGGTTAGATCGATGGAAGATGTTGAGAAAGAGATTTCAAAATTCATTAAATATACAGGTGTTTTTGGAGATGCTCCTAATTATAATGACACTTCCGAAGGTGCTCCACATTGTTTTACAATAAATAATGGAGCTGCATCTGATTATAGTGTGGTAGACTGGACTAAGGCTCCA
>NZ_JAWRXJ010000163.1:0-295 GCF_046535095.1 Pseudomonas sp. SIMBA_041 | reverse complement strand
CGGTCGCCGGGGCGCGTGCGTACACCGTCGGCAAAGGACAGGGCGGCGGTGCCGAAGTCGTGCACATGGACGTCGCCGGGACGCAGGAACTGCGCGTACTTGAAGTGGTGGTATTCGAGGTTGGCCAGGCTATGGCACATGTTGTCCTCACCGCTGAGGAAGGCCTTTTCCCAGATCACCTGGCCGTCGCGACGAATCCGGCTGATGCCGTCCAGGTGGCGGGGCAGTTCACCCACCCGCAGTTCGGGGCCGAACGAGCAGCTACGCAGCTTGGAGTGAGCCAGGTAAAGGTAGT
>NZ_JAWRXJ010000162.1:0-295 GCF_046535095.1 Pseudomonas sp. SIMBA_041 | reverse complement strand
GTCCATGACCATTCTGGATTTTGTCCATGGTGGAATACCTCGTCTTCCTCTATAATCCATAATGATAATCATTATCAATTGATTTGAATGGATTATTAAAAGGGGGAGCACATAAACAGATGAAAAAACTAGCGCTACGATTAGGGGTTATGGCAGCATTGATGGTTGCACTCACAGCGTGCGGAGGAAAGAGTGAAGGAAACACTACGAGCGCTCCGGCTACACCATCGACTCCAGCAGCGGGCACCAAGATCGTCAAGTATTTAGATAAAGAATATGCGCTGCCTGCATCAAC
>NZ_JAWRXJ010000161.1:0-296 GCF_046535095.1 Pseudomonas sp. SIMBA_041 | reverse complement strand
GCTTGTTCGATGCCGACGGCGATCTGGTGGCGGTGGCCAACTGCGCTCCGAGCTTCAAGCCCCTGCTGGCCCAGGGTACCGGCAAGACCCAGGTCATCCGCATGAACTTCATCGTCGCCAACACTGCGCAGATCGTGTTGAAGATTGATCCGGCGGTGGTGCTGGCGACTCGTCAATATGTGGATGATTCCCTGGTGGCAGCCCTTCCGGCGGATAAGGTTGCCGGCGCTTATCGGCAAGTCACTATCGATAAGCGAGGCATAGTTGTCAGTGGCACCAACCCCACAACGCTATCC
>NZ_JAWRXJ010000160.1:0-297 GCF_046535095.1 Pseudomonas sp. SIMBA_041 | reverse complement strand
GGAACAGCGCGAAAGCGCCTGCGGCGATCGTGATCGTCAGGCCGATCGACGCGACCATGCCCGCGCGCGGCTTCAGCCGATAGAGAAGCGCGCAAATCGCGCATACAATCAGTTCGTTGAGCACCAGTTCGGCAGCGAAGCCGATCTCGCGCGGCGGTGCGGCCGTCGCGGGCGCAGCGATTTCATCGCCAGCGGCGAAAACATTCGCGAGCGTCGGCATGCCGCCCGAAGACGACACCGACGACCCGCCGGCACCTTCGATCGACGACCGAATCAGGACGGACCGACCGCTCAGGT
>NZ_JAWRXJ010000159.1:0-297 GCF_046535095.1 Pseudomonas sp. SIMBA_041 | reverse complement strand
CCCATCCACGAAGTAAAACGGACCGGAACAAATTCGACGGGCAGTTTGTAGCCGAGGTTCTCTTCCAGTTGTTCGTTCAGTTCGCGCAGGTAATTTGGTACGCCTTGCCACAGGCTGTTTTCCACTACGGCAAAGCCCCATTTGGCTTCATCTACCGGGCTTGGACGCAGCTTACGGATTTCATCGGTATGCCATGACTGGGCGATCAACTGGCGCAGGCGACGCATCAGCTGGTTGTGTTCGTAGTCAGCGATATCTTTGTTATCGAGCTGTTTTAAACAGGCGTTCACTTCCACC
>NZ_JAWRXJ010000039.1:0-544 GCF_046535095.1 Pseudomonas sp. SIMBA_041 | reverse complement strand
CACTCATGGTGATTTCTCACTTGATAACCTTATTTTTGACGAGGGGAAATTAATAGGTTGTATTGATGTTGGACGAGTCGGAATCGCAGACCGATACCAGGATCTTGCCATCCTATGGAACTGCCTCGGTGGGTTTTCTCCTTCATTACAGAAACGGCTTTTTCAAAAATATGGTATTGATAATCCTGATATGAATAAATTGCAGTTTCATTTGATGCTCGATGAGTTTTTCTAAGAATTAATTCATGAGCGGATACATATTTGAATGTATTTAGAAAAATAAACAAATAGGGGTTCCGCGCACATTTCCCCGAAAAGTGCCACCTAAATTGTAAGCGTTAATATTTTGTTAAAATTCGCGTTAAATTTTTGTTAAATCAGCTCATTTTTTAACCAATAGGCCGAAATCGGCAAAATCCCTTATAAATCAAAAGAATAGACCGAGATAGGGTTGAGTGTTGTTCCAGTTTGGAACAAGAGTCCACTATTAAAGAACGTGGACTCCAACGTCAAAGGGCGAAAAACCGTCTATCAGGGCGATGGC
>NZ_JAWRXJ010000158.1:0-298 GCF_046535095.1 Pseudomonas sp. SIMBA_041 | reverse complement strand
GCCGAGGGCGTCCCGGGTGTCATTGAAGAAGGGCAGCGGGCGCGACGAGTCGGCCCAGTCGTTGTTGCCCACATAGCTGAAGCCGAACAGGCGCATGCCCCGTGCGGCCCACTGGTCCAGCTGGTCCAGGTCGTCGCCCATGGCGTAGGCGTTGAGCAGGCTGATCACCACCGCCACCTTGCCTTCCGAGGCAATGCGGCGCAGGTCGGCGGGGGTGTAGGCGATGGCGGCCTGGTTGGGGAAGTCACGCACCATGCCCTGGATGATCCGGTAGCGGGTCTCGCGCCGGCGCGAAGGC
>NZ_JAWRXJ010000157.1:0-298 GCF_046535095.1 Pseudomonas sp. SIMBA_041 | reverse complement strand
GCCGAACTTTCCTGGCACCATCACTGAAAAGATAAGTTGGTCTGCCAATGTAAGCATCTCCTGACCGATCTCGGTACTATGGTTTAAATCCAATAATTCAGGCTCTATCTGAAATCCTGCAGCCTGCATTGCATCATATAACTGGGTGGTTTGTTGCTCGGTTGCAAGCGTTTTTGTTTCAAGAATTTTAGTGAAGAATTCATATTCTCCTGCTAATCCCCTAAAAATTTTTCCTTTGGCTTCAGGAATGTACCTGTACATCATCGCCAAAAAATTAGTTTCATTTATTCCACTTATA
>NZ_JAWRXJ010000156.1:0-299 GCF_046535095.1 Pseudomonas sp. SIMBA_041 | reverse complement strand
ATAACGCTGTGCGTATAACGAGGTGAGCTGCTTTTGCAGCCCCTCGCTGAGCGGGTCTGCATCCAGCAGCTTCCGCAAGTTTTCCTGGACGTTCTGATGATCGCGACGGAGCAGTTCGAGGAACAGGTCGTTCTTGCTGTTGAAGTTCGAATAGAACGCGCCGCGGGTATAGCCGGCGCAGGCGGCGATGTCCTCCACGCTGGTCGCAGCCAGCCCTTTCCTTGCAATGCGCAGGGCCGCTGCGTCGAGCAGGCGCAGGCGAGTCTGTTCGCGGGCTTCATCCCGGCTTAATCGTTTAC
>NZ_JAWRXJ010000155.1:0-300 GCF_046535095.1 Pseudomonas sp. SIMBA_041 | reverse complement strand
GTCGGTGGGCGTGGACATGGTCGGGATGTTGATCGTTGGGGGCGAGATCCGGGAAGGCGCGTTCCGCATGCGGCATGCCCGGCACCGCGCAGTTCTTCGTCTCGCTCGGCTTGCCGGGATGGCTGGCTTATGTGACGACGTTCGTCGAACTGATCGGCGGTATTGCGCTGTTGCTGGGGGAGCATCCCGGAGCCCTGGAAACCTTGCTCGCGGAGCGGCCTGATAATGCCTTGAGCCGCCCGCTGCCCAACCTGCAGTTGGGCCTGCCTGGCGACCTGGCCCGGGAGCGTCCGGACATCC
>NZ_JAWRXJ010000154.1:0-300 GCF_046535095.1 Pseudomonas sp. SIMBA_041 | reverse complement strand
CGTTCATCTCAACGCGCACTACGTTCTCGTCCGACGTCAGCATCACACCAGAAGCGGCCAGTTCACGCACGGCTTCCACGTTCACCGGTTTGACTTCGTCGATAAACGTCGGTTTCCAGTTCAGACCCGGCTCAACCAGATGGCTGAATTTACCAAAGCGTGTTACCACGCCGCGTTCGGCTTCTTTAATGGTATAGAAACCACTGGCCGCCCAGATAATGACAATCGCTGCCGCTGCGATGGTAACGACACGACCGCCAAGCTGCGGGCGCGGGCCTTGCGATGAACTGCCACCGCCAG
>NZ_JAWRXJ010000153.1:0-301 GCF_046535095.1 Pseudomonas sp. SIMBA_041 | reverse complement strand
CCCGTTGTGGCTGCTGGAAGACGAATGTGAATTGACTGGGAGTTAACAAGCGTAACTCCCTGGGAAATGCGAGCTTAACCACTCAGGGGTTAGCTTTATTACTTAGAAACGGTCAGACGAGCGCGGCCTTTAGCACGACGACGTGCCAGAACCTGACGACCATTTTTAGTAGCCATACGAGCACGGAAGCCGTGAGAACGGTTGCGCTTCAGTACAGACGGTTGAAAAGTGCGTTTCATGGCGATTTCTACCTAAACTTGAATAAATTCAATGGCTTTATTGGATATCCGCCGAAAAATGA
>NZ_JAWRXJ010000038.1:0-557 GCF_046535095.1 Pseudomonas sp. SIMBA_041 | reverse complement strand
CCCGCCGCATCCATACCGCCAGTTGTTTACCCTCACAACGTTCCAGTAACCGGGCATGTTCATCATCAGTAACCCGTATCGTGAGCATCCTCTCTCGTTTCATCGGTATCATTACCCCCATGAACAGAAATCCCCCTTACACGGAGGCATCAGTGACCAAACAGGAAAAAACCGCCCTTAACATGGCCCGCTTTATCAGAAGCCAGACATTAACGCTTCTGGAGAAACTCAACGAGCTGGACGCGGATGAACAGGCAGACATCTGTGAATCGCTTCACGACCACGCTGATGAGCTTTACCGCAGCTGCCTCGCGCGTTTCGGTGATTACGGTGAAAACCTCTGACACATGCAGCTCCCGGAGACGGTCACAGCTTGTCTGTAAGCGGATGCCGGGAGCAGACAAGCCCGTCAGGGCGCGTCAGCGGGTGTTGGCGGGTGTCGGGGCGCAGCCATGACCCAGTCACGTAGCGATAGCGGAGTGTATACTGGCTTAACTATGCGGCATCAGAGCAGATTGTACTGAGAGTGCACCATTGCGGTATTTCACACCGCAATG
>NZ_JAWRXJ010000152.1:0-302 GCF_046535095.1 Pseudomonas sp. SIMBA_041 | reverse complement strand
GGCGTAACTTTTGGCATCAATGACTGTAACTCTGCGATACGGCTGCTGCTCGTTGGGTGAGTGCTGAGGAATTGTGGTGGCTCACCTTGGCTTGCTTTTTGCATTTTTTGCCACAGGGTAACAGCCGCCTGAGGGTTATAACCTGCGCGTGCCATCAGCTCGAGATTTAGTAGTTTAACTGTAGACTAATGCCTATCTTACCAACCAGTAACTTCTTTTAGCTTGTCGCCAAGTTTAGATGGGTCACGTGTATACGCGATACCAGCATCTTCAAACGCTTTGAACTTCTCTTCAGCAGTACC
>NZ_JAWRXJ010000004.1:0-560901 GCF_046535095.1 Pseudomonas sp. SIMBA_041 | reverse complement strand
CTTCCGATCACTCGGTAGCGGGAGGCGAATTCTACAGCGTTACACGCTGCTGTCAACACCTCTTTTTCAACTCCTTTTGCGCTTCGATGACCTGAAGCCGCCTGCTGCCGAAAACTGCGTAACTCTTTGTTTACCAAGGAGTTTTTCGTTTCGACTGCGCCGGAAGTGGGGCGAATTATAGACATCCAGAATCTGCCGTCAACCTTTAATTTCACAATTCTGTCATATAAGGCAAAAAGGCCCGGAAACACAAAGGCCGGCCCCAAGGGGCCGGCCTTCTTCCCTTCTACTTACAAGCTAGGGAACGCAAATTGCGACGCCTCATGGCTCGCACGTTGCGGCCAGCGCTGGGTGATGGCTTTGCGACGGGTGTAGAAACGCACACCGTCCGGACCATACGCATGCAGGTCGCCAAACAGCGAACGCTTCCAGCCACCGAAGCTGTGGTAAGCCACCGGCACCGGCAACGGTACGTTAACGCCGACCATGCCCACTTCGATCTCATCGCAGAACAACCGCGCCGCTTCACCGTCACGGGTAAAGATGCAGGTGCCGTTGCCATACTCGTGATCGTTGATCAGCTGCATCGCCTCTTCCAGGCTGTCGACCCGAACAACGCACAGCACTGGCCCGAAGATTTCTTCTTTATAGATGCGCATCTCAGGCGTGACGTTATCGAACAGGCAGCCACCCAGGAAGAAACCTTCCTCATGACCGGCCACGCTCAAGCCACGACCGTCGACCACCAGGGTCGCGCCGGAAGAAACGCCGTCTTCGACATAACCGCTGACCTTGTCGCGTGCCTGACCGGTGACCAGTGGCCCCATGTCCAGACCACACGTAGTCCCCGCGCCGATTTTCAGCGCCTTGATCTGCGGCACCAGTTTTTCCACCAGCGCATCCGCCACCTGGTCACCGACGCACACTGCCACCGAGATCGCCATGCAACGCTCGCCGCAAGAACCGTAGGCAGCGCCCATCAACGCGCTGACCGCGTTATCCAGGTCCGCATCCGGCATCAGCACCGCATGGTTCTTCGCGCCGCCCAGTGCCTGAACGCGTTTGCCGCGCTTGGTGCCTTCGGCGTAGATGTATTCGGCAATCGGCGTCGAACCGACAAAACTCAGCGCTTTGACTTCCGGCGCTTCGATCAGCGCGTCCACCGCCGCCTTGTCACCGTGCACGACGTTCAGCACGCCTTTAGGCAGACCGGCTTCCAGCAACAGTTGAGCGATCAACAGCGTGGAGCTCGGATCGCGCTCGGACGGCTTGAGGATAAAGCAGTTGCCGCAGACGATGGCCAGCGGATACATCCACAGCGGCACCATCGCCGGGAAGTTGAACGGGGTAATACCGGCCACCACGCCCAACGGCTGGAAGTCCGACCAAGCATCAATGTTCGGCCCAACGTTACGACTGTATTCACCCTTGAGGATTTCCGGCGCAGCGCACGCGAACTCGACGTTCTCGATACCGCGCTTCAATTCGCCGGCCGCATCTTCCAGGGTCTTGCCGTGCTCTTCGCTGATCAGCTGAGCAATGCGTGCTTCGTTCTGTTCCAGCAGTTGCTTGAAGCGAAACATCACCTGGGCACGTTTGGCTGCCGGCGTGTTGCGCCAGGCCGGGAATGCAGCCTTGGCCGAGTCGATGGCTTTTTGAATGGTTTCACGGCTGGCCAATGGCAGCTTGTGGATCGCCTGGCCGGTAGACGGGTTGAACACGTCGGCCGTGCGACCGTCTTCGGTCACCAGTTCGCCATTGATCAAATGCGGGATAAGGCTCATGTAACGCTCCTGAAAAGTTGTCCACAGGCGCCCCGTATAAGGACGCCTCTATATAGAAGAGAAAATCAGTCGATCTTGTTCAGCACTTCGCCGACCGCGTCGAACAGACGATCAAGGTCTTGCGGCTTGCTGTTGAAGGTTGGGCCGAACTGCAGGGTGTCGCCGCCGAAGCGCACATAGAACCCGGCTTTCCACAGCGCCATACCCGCTTCGAATGGACGCACGATCGCGTCGCCATCACGCGGCGCGATCTGAATCGCACCGGCCAGGCCGAAGTTACGAATGTCGATGATGTTCTTCGAACCTTTCAAACCGTGCAGCGCATTTTCGAAATGCGGTGCCACCTCGGCCACGCTCTGCACCAGGTTTTCCTTTTGCAGCAGATCGAGTGCTGCCAGGCCAGCAGCGCAAGCCACCGGGTGCGCGGAGTAGGTGTAGCCGTGCGGGAATTCAACCGCGTACTCAGGCGTCGCCTGGTTCATGAAGGTCTGGTAGATCTCGGAGCTGGCAATCACCGCGCCCATCGGGATTGCGCCGTTTGTGACTTGCTTGGCGATGCACATCAGGTCCGGGGTCACGCCAAAGGTATCGGCACCGAACATTTTGCCGGTACGGCCGAAACCGGTGATCACTTCGTCGAACACCAGCAGGATGTTGTGCTGATCGCAGATCTCGCGCAGACGCTTGAGGTAACCCTGTGGCGGAACCAGTACGCCAGCAGAACCGGCCATCGGCTCAACGAATACCGCGGCGATGTTTGACGCGTCGTGCAGCTCGATCAACTTCAGCAGCTCATCGGCCAAAGCAATACCACCCAGCTCCGGCATGCCACGGGAGTAGGCATTGCTCGCCAGCAGCGTGTGCGGCAGGTGATCGACGTCCATCATCGCCTGACCGAACATTTTGCGGTTGCCGTTCACACCGCCGAGGCTGGTGCCGGCGATGTTCACGCCGTGGTAACCGCGAGCACGGCCGATCATTTTGGTTTTGGTCGCCTGACCTTTCAGACGCCAGTAAGCGCGGACCATTTTCACTGCGGTATCCGCACACTCGGAACCCGAGTCGGTGAAAAACACGTGATTCAGGTTGCCCGGGGTCAGGTCGGTGATTTTCTCGGCCAGTTGGAACGATAGCGGATGGCCATACTGGAAGCCTGGCGAGTAGTCGAGCGTGCCCAATTGCTTGGCGACCGCTTCCTGGATTTCCTTGCGGGTGTGCCCGGCGCCGCAGGTCCACAGACCGGACAGCGAGTCATAGACTTTGCGGCCCTTGTCGTCGGTCAGCCAGCTGCCTTGCGCCGCCACGATCAGACGCGGGTCGCGCTGGAAGTTACGGTTGGCGGTATAGGGCATCCAGTGAGCATCAAGCTTGAGCTGGCTGGCCAGGGAAGACGGGGCGTTTTCAGGCAAGTTCATGGGCAAAACCTCGCAGGCAATAAGCGGCATAGAGATCAAAAGCGTTCTTGCAGCTAAATTGCCACGGGGATAAAGTCTGTGAAATCCAACTCTTCTAACGTTCAGTCAGGCCGCTACTAAACTATGAGCACGCGTCGTCCCGATCCACTGGCGCAAGTCAGCGACTTTGATATCCGCTTGTTGCGGATCTTTCGCAGCGTGGTCGAGTGCGGCGGCTTCTCGGCGGCGGAAAGCGTGCTGGGGATCGGTCGCTCGGCCATCAGCCAGCAAATGAGCGATCTGGAACAACGCCTGGGCTTGCGGTTATGCCAACGCGGTCGCGCCGGATTTTCCCTGACCGAAGAAGGTCGCGAGGTGTACCAATCGGCCTTGCAGCTATTAAGTGCGCTGGAAAGTTTCCGCACCGAGGTCAATGGCCTGCACCAGCACTTGCGTGGCGAATTGACCATTGGCCTGACCGACAACCTGGTCACCCTCCCCCACATGCGCATCACCCACGCGTTGGCACAATTGAAGGAACGCGGCCCGGACGTGCAGATTCAGATCCGCATGATCGCGCCCAATGAAGTGGAGCAAGGTGTGCTCGATGGCCGCTTGCACGTCGGCGTCGTGCCGCAGGCCAGTGCGTTGTCGGGGCTGGAATATCAGCCGCTCTATAGCGAGCGCTCGCTGCTGTATTGCGCAGTCGGCCATCCGCTTTTTTACGTCGACGACAAACAACTCGACGATGACCGTCTCAACAGCCAGGACGCGATCGCGCCGACCTTCCGACTGCCAGCGGAGATCCAGGCCCATTACCAGGCACTCAACTGCACCGCCAGTGCTTCGGACCGTGAGGGCATGGCGTTCCTGATCCTCACTGGGCGCTACATCGGCTACCTGCCGGATCATTACGCCAGCCTCTGGGTGCAACAAGGTCGCTTGCGTGCGCTGAAACCGAAGGCGCGTTTCTATGACCTGAGCCTTGCATCGGTCACGCGCAAGGGCCGTCGCCCGCATCTGGTACTGGAGAGTTTCCTGGAAAGCCTCGCTGCGACGCGCTGAACAACCGAAGAATCCTGTGAACCGGGACTTGTCTGAAGCCCGTGGGTGCGCTATCAACGCACTGGTTGCACCCACCTACCTGTCTGTCTGGAAGTGCCTATGACCTTTGAAGTCCCAGCTCACGGCGGTAAACCTGCCAGCCGCATTCGTCAGAAGAACGAAGAGACCATCATCAAAGCCGCCGAAGACGAGTTCGCCCGTCACGGGTTCAAAGGCACCAGCATGAACACCATTGCCCAGAATGCCGGGTTGCCCAAGGCGAACCTGCATTACTACTTCACCAACAAACTCGGTTTGTACGTGGCGGTGCTGAGCAACATCATCGAGTTGTGGGACAGCACCTTCAACACATTGACTGCGGAGGATGATCCGGCCGAGGCATTAACCCGCTACATCCGCGCCAAGATGGAATTTTCCCGGCGCCAGCCACAAGCGTCACGAGTCTTCGCCATGGAAGTGATCAGCGGCGGCGAATGCCTGACCGAGTATTTCAACCAGGACTACCGCGCCTGGTTCCAGGGCCGGGCCGCGGTGTTCCAGGCGTGGATCGACGCCGGCAAAATGGACCCGGTCGATCCGGTCAACCTGATCTTCCTGTTGTGGGGCAGCACTCAGCATTACGCCGACTTCGCGACCCAGATCTGCCGGGTCACTGGGCGTACCAAGCTGACCAAGCAAGACATGGAAGAAGCCGGCAATAACCTGATCCGCATCATTCTCAAAGGCTGCGGCCTGACCCCGTCTAATTAAGATACCTATGCCTTTTACCCTCAGCGGTTTTTGCGAATACCGCGAAGAGATTCGCAAAAGCCGCTTCATCACCTTCGCTGCGCCGATCTCAAGCCCGGCTGACGCCCAGGCGTTCCTCGAACAGCACAGCGACCTTAATGCTTCGCACAATTGCTGGGCATGGAAACTCGGCGACCAGTACCGCAGCAACGACGATGGCGAGCCCGGCGGCACCGCAGGCCGACCGATTCTGGCGGCGATCGAAGCACAGGACTGCGACCAGGTCGCGGTGTTGGTGATTCGTTGGTACGGCGGCATTCAATTGGGCACCGGCGGCCTCGCCCGGGCGTATGGCGGCGGTGCTAACAAATGCCTGCAAGCGGCGCCCAAGGTTGAGCTGATCAGCCGAGTGCCCGTCAGTTGCGCCTGTGTCTTCAGTGAATTGGCGCTGGTGAAACTTCGCGTGACGGAACTGGGCGGGCTGATCGTGGAAGAAACGTTCACCGCTAACGGCGTCGAACTGCAATTGGCGATGGGAAAAGCACAGATCCCTGCCCTGCAAACACAACTGGCGGACTTGAGTCGCGGACGCATTGTGTTGCAGCACTGAACGCACCAACAACGTTCACCCTTATTCCGCCGACGTCGGGATTTTGCCCACATCTACTGTGCACCCGGCTGTGGATAACCTGAGCACATGTGCCTGTAACCCTTCTGTCATGCGGGTTTGCGGGCTTTGTTCATTTTTCGTCCAATTTCCCACCACCAACGTTAAATTCACGTAAAAACAAACAGTTAGCGCGGGTTATCACCTTTAGAAGATAGCCGCACGGTACTTATGCCCGACGTTTGAGCTTGCGCACAAATACTGTGGAGCAATCTGTGGATAACCCGTTCATGGTCGTCGCGGCCCCATGTCCGGCATGGCTTGCGGGCTACTGTTCATTTTTTAACCAATCCCCTGCGAGCAAAACTGGAGCCTGATCAACAGCTTCGCCCTCAAGTGGTGCCTGGCCCGGTGTCGATGGATCGCAATGCACTGACCCTGAGGCCTGTGCTTGCGCGGATTTTCAGCTTTCCTGACCCAATGGCCAGGAAATTGCTTTATCCACAAGCATCACGCCCATCGACCCGAGTCAGTCATGCCCAACCCCGTGCCGATCCCCGATCAAACACCCCGCCTGCAATTGCGCCACATCAGCAAACGCTACCCCGGATGCCTGGCCAACGACGCCATCGACCTGACCATTGCGCCTGGCGAAATCCATGCCTTGCTTGGGGAAAACGGTGCTGGCAAAAGCACGTTAATGAAGATCATCTACGGCGTCACCCAGGCCGATTCCGGGGAAATGATCTGGCAAGGACAACGCGTGAACATACGCAATCCTTCCCAGGCCCGTGGTCTTGGGATCGGCATGGTGTTCCAGCATTTCTCGCTGTTTGAGACATTGAGCGTGGCGCAGAACATTGCCCTGGCGATGGGCGCGGCGGCCGGCACACCAAAACAGTTGGAACCGAAGATTCGTGAAGTGTCCCGCCGTTATGGCATGGCGCTGGAGCCCGAGCGACTTGTCCACAGCCTGTCGATTGGCGAGCGGCAACGGGTGGAAATCATTCGGTGCCTGATGCAAGACATCCGCCTGTTGATCCTCGATGAACCGACCTCGGTCCTGACCCCGCAAGAAGCCGAAGAACTGTTCATCACCTTGCGCCGACTCGCGGCCGAGGGCTGCAGCATTCTGTTTATCAGCCACAAGCTCGGTGAAGTCCGGGCGCTGTGCCACAGCGCCACCGTGTTGCGCGGCGGTCGAGTGGCCGGGCATTGCGTACCCGCCGAGTGCTCGGACCGGCAACTGGCGCGGCTGATGGTCGGCGAAGTCGCCGAGACAATTACGGACTATCCGAAGGTGGTAGGCGGCGGGGTGTTTCTCAGCGTCAGTCAGTTGTCCTGGCTCAATCCCGATCCGTTCGGCTGCTCGCTGAAGGATGTAGATCTTGAAGTGCAAAGGGGTGAAATCGTCGGCATCGCCGGTGTTGCGGGTAATGGTCAGGATGAATTGCTGGCGTTACTCAGCGGCGAAGAACGGCTGACCCGAAACAACGGCGCAACGATCCGTTTCGCCGGGCAAGCGGTCGCCCACCTGCGACCCGATGCACGACGCGAACTCGGCCAGGCCTTCGTCCCCGCGGAACGACTGGGTCACGGCGCCGTGCCGGAATTGAGCCTCGCCGACAACGCGTTGCTCACGGCGTTTCAACAAGGACTGGTCAGCAACGGCTTGATCCAGCGTCGCAAGGTCGACGCGTTGGCCGAAGAGATCATCCGTCGCTTCGGGGTCAAGACACCCGATGCCCAGACACCGGCCCGCAGCCTGTCCGGCGGCAACTTGCAGAAATTCATCCTCGGCCGGGAAATCCTCCAGCAACCCAGACTGCTGATCGCCGCACACCCGACCTGGGGCGTGGACGTCGGCGCCGCCGCGACCATTCACCGTGCGCTGATTGCCTTGCGCGATGCCGGCGCGGCGATCCTGGTGATCTCCGAAGACCTCGACGAATTGTTCCAGATCAGCGACCGCCTCGGCGCGTTGTGCGGCGGTCGCCTGTCGCCACTGAAAGCGACCGTCGACACACGCTTGATTGACGTCGGCGGCTGGATGGCCGGCCAGTTCGACGCCCCTCACTCACCTGCACCCGCATCGGCTTAACGGAGTTTTCCATGCTGCTTTCTCTCGAACCCCGTGGCCAGCAATCACGCCTGATGCTCTGGTGCTCGCCGTTGCTCGCGGCGGCCCTGACGCTGGGCTGTGGCTCATTACTGTTTATCGCGCTAGGCCACGATCCGTTGCTGACCTTGCACACCTTGTTGATCGCACCGATCAGCGACGGGTATGGCGTCTCGGAACTGTTGGTCAAAGCGTTGCCGATTTTGCTCTGTGCATTGGGGCTGGCCGTGGCCTATCAGGCGCGCATCTGGAACATCGGCGCCGAAGGTCAATTGCTGCTCGGCGCGTTGGCCGGCAGTGCCTTGGCGGTGAACATCATCGACCTGCAAAGTCGCTGGGCACTGGTGTTGATTCTGCTGGTCGGCACCCTGGCCGGCGCGGCGTGGGCCGGACTGACCGCGTGGTTGCGCACGCGCTTCAACGCCAACGAAATCCTCACCAGCATCATGCTCAATTACATCGCCCTGAACCTGCTGCTGTTTTGTGTGCATGGGCCGTTGAAGGACCCGGCCGGGTTCAATTTTCCGGAGTCGGCGATGTTCAGTGACTTCAGCCGATTGCCATTGCTGATGGAGGATGGCCGGGTTCACGCCGGGGTGTATTTCGCCTTGCTGGCGTTGGTTGCGGTGTGGGTGTTGTTGCAGAAAAGCTTTATCGGTTTCCAGATCAAAGTGCTGGGGCTGGACAAGCGCGCGGCGGGTTTCGTCGGGTTTCGCGAGAAGCGTCTGATCTGGCTGGCGCTGTTGATCAGCGGTGGTTTGGCGGGGCTGGCCGGCGTGTGTGAGGTGACCGGGCCGATCGGCCAATTGGTGCCGCAGGTCTCGCCGGGCTATGGCTACGCGGCGATCACGGTGGCGTTTCTCGGGCGACTCAATCCCGTCGGCATTCTGTTTTCCAGCCTGCTGATGGCGCTGCTGTACATCGGCGGCGAGAGCGCGCAGATGAGCATGAACCTGCCGCAAGCCATCACCCAATTGTTCCAGGGGATGATGCTGTTTTTCCTGCTGGCCAGCGACGTGCTGATTCTCTACCGACCACGCTTGAACGTGCGCTGGGCCCGTCGCGCACCAGCCACCGTACCTGCAGGAGCGCTGTGATGGATATCGATCTGCTGAGCAATATTTTCTACGCGATGGTCCGTTGCGGCACGCCGTTGCTGTTGGTGGCGTTGGGTGAATTGATTTGCGAGAAGAGCGGCGTGCTCAACCTCGGTCAGGAAGGGATGATGCTGTTTGGTGCGGTGATCGGTTTTATCGTCGCGCTGAGCAGCGGCAACCTGTGGCTCGGTGTGCTGTTGGCGATGCTCGCCGGGATGCTGTTGTCGTCGCTGTTTGCCTTGGTGGCGCTGGTGTTCAACGCCAATCAAGTGGCCACCGGGTTGGCGCTGACGATTTTCGGCGTGGGCCTGTCGACGTTTGTCGGGGCGGCGTGGGTCGGTAAACCGCTGGCCGGTTTTGAGCCGGTGGCGATTCCGTACTTGAGCGAGATTCCACTGATCGGGCGGATGCTGTTTGCGCAGGATCTGTTGGTGTACCTGTCATTCGCGCTGTTTGCGTTGGTGGCGTGGGTGATTTTGAAAAGCCGCGTCGGGTTGATCATTCAAGCGGTTGGGGAAAACCCGGACGCCGCCAGTGCGATGGGCTTGCCGGTGTTGGGTGTGCGCACGCTGGCGGTGTTGTTTGGCGGTGCGATGGCCGGGTTGGCCGGGGCGTATCTGTCCCTGGCGTACACGCCGATGTGGGCGGAGAACATGAGCGCCGGGCGCGGCTGGATTGCGCTGGCGCTGGTGGTGTTTGCCAGTTGGCGAGTGTGGCGCTTGCTGCTGGGGGCGTACCTGTTCGGGCTCGCCAGCATCCTGCATTTGGTGGCGCAGGGGTTGGGGCTGGCGATTCCGTCGAGCCTGCTGGCGATGCTGCCGTATGTCGCGACGATTGTGGTGTTGGTGTTGTTGTCGCGGGATGCCGTGCGGACAAGGTTGTATGCGCCGGTGTCGTTGGGGCAGCCGTGGCAGGGTGGGCATTAGGATTGAATCGACCGGCCCCTTCGCGAGCAAGCTCGGCGCCTACAGGTTTGGCGCTGCGCCCGTAGGAGCATGGCTTGCCAGCGATGGCTGCCGAACTGGCAACACCTGAACCACGCCCCAAGCCAATTCAAAGACCAGGAAAACCACTAACAGCGAACTGGCCCCATGCAGCAAGGCATACAGCTGCCAAGCCGAAAACAGGAATCTTCCAACCGCGTCATACCGCCCAAACACCTGCTGCGGATCCCGAATCCGCAGCACCGCCCAAACGCACACAATCGACCCCAACAGATTTGCCATCAGCATGTGCATCGGCTCAAACGCCGGTAGTGTTCCAGGCAAATCCAACGCCTGACTCAACCCCGTCAGTGCCCCATGCAAACCCGCAAAACTCCACGGCGTGACAAACGCCGCTGTCACGATCAAGTCATACCAGGCACTGCCCCGCACCACCCGGCGATATTGCGCTGAAGTCCACATCGGCCCTGCTCCATATATATTCGAGGAGCAACAAGGCTAAAGCCTGGAGTATGCTCCAAGGTCAAGCCCTCTCGAGACGTCAACATGCGCATCGGTGAATTAGCCCAGGCCAGCGCCGTCAGCCGTGACACGCTACGGTTTTACGAGCAACGCGGATTGATCGCGGCGCAACGCAGCGCCAATGGTTATCGCGACTACCCGGCAGACATGGTGCAACTGGTGCAGTACATCAAGACCGCTCAAAGACTGGGTTTTACCCTCGGCGAAATCGGCAACAGTGTCGCGGCAATCCGGCAGTCGCCTGATCCAGACAGCGCCGTCACGCAATTGCTGCGAGACAAACTCAAACTGATCGAAACCCGGATGGATGAACTCGGCGCGTTGCGTCACGAGTTGCAACAACGGCTCGGGCAACGCTGTCCACTGAATCCGTGAACCTCTTTTTTCAAGGAAGCCACTCATGTCCAAGGCAAAAACCGCGCTCATCATCGGAGCCTCACGAGGCTTGGGCCTCGGCCTGGTGAAAACCCTGCTGGCCGACGGCTGGCATGTCACCGCCACCGTGCGTAACCCGCAAAACGCCGACGCCCTGCGGGCCGTGGGCAACGTGCGGATCGAGAGACTCGACATGGACGATCAGTCGGCGGTGATCGCCCTCAGCCAACAGCTCAAGGGCGACGTGTTTGACCTGCTGTTCGTGAATGCCGGGGTCAAGGGCCCGGACGTTCAAACACCGGGCGGCGCGACGCTGGCCGAGGTTGGCCAGCTGTTTTTCACCAACGCCGTGGCCCCGATCAACCTGGCCCAACAATTCGTCGGGCAGATTCGCCCGGACAGCGGCGTGCTGGCGTTCATGAGTTCGGTGCTCGGCAGCGTGACCATGTCGGACGCACCGGAACTGGCGCTGTACAAGGCGAGCAAGGCTGCACTGAACTCGATGACCAACAGCTTTGTGACGCAATTGGGCGAGCACAAACTTACCGTGCTGTCGCTGCATCCGGGCTGGGTGAAAACCGACATGGGCGGTGAAGGTGCGGACATTGATGTGGAGACCAGCACCCGTGGGCTGGTTGATCAGGTAAATGCCTACACCGGCAAGGGCGGGCATCACTTCGTGAATTACCGAGGTGAAACCATTCCCTGGTAATCACCACACAATTCCCTGTGGGAGTGAGCTCGCTCCCACGGGGGATCATTCCAGACAAGGGATTTTTGTTGTCTGGTCGGGTCGGGCTTGCCCGGCGCTGCGTTTTGTCCGAAACTCCGCACCTCGCCCCCGCGGCGATCCTGGATCAGCAGACAGGGTAATCACTGAGCTGGCAACCCTGAACCCCACTTTCAGAGGAGCCGGCCAACATGCCCGCATCCCGTACCTGGTTAAAAAATCCCCTCGCTATCTTCACTGCCAATGGCCTCGATGCCCGTGGCGGTCTGGTTGTGCAAGACGGTGTGATCGTTGAAGTGCTCGCCGTCGGCCAGCAACCGTCCGCGCCCTGTGGACACGTTTTCGACGCCCGCGAGCATGTGATCCTGCCGGGGCTGATCAACACCCATCACCATTTCTATCAAACCCTGACCCGCGCCTGGGCGCCGGTGGTCAATCAGCCGTTGTTCCCGTGGCTGAAAACCCTGTACCCGGTCTGGGCTCGCCTCACCCCGGAAAAACTGGCCCTCGCCACTAAAGTCGCGCTGGCCGAGTTGCTGCTGTCTGGCTGCACCACTGCGGCCGATCACCATTACCTGTTTCCCGAAGGCCTGGAAAACGCGATCGACGTGCAAGTCGAAAGCGTCCGCGAACTGGGCATGCGCGCCATGCTCACCCGCGGTTCCATGAGCCTCGGCGAGAAGGACGGCGGCCTTCCACCGCAGCAGACCGTGCAGGAAGGCCAAGTGATCCTCGACGACAGTCAACGCTTGATCGCCGAGTACCACGAACGCGGCGACGGCGCGCAAATCCAGATCGCCCTGGCGCCATGTTCGCCGTTCTCGGTGACTCCGGAAATCATGTCCGCCAGTGCTGAACTGGCAAACAAACTCGACGTGCGCCTGCACACGCACCTGGCCGAAACCCTCGACGAAGAAGATTTCTGCCTGCAACGTTTCGGCCTGCGCACCGTGGATTATCTGGACAGTGTCGGCTGGCTCGGCCCGCGTACCTGGCTGGCCCACGGCATCCACTTCAACCCGGACGAAATCGCCCGCCTCGGCGCTGCCGGCACCGGTATCTGCCATTGCCCAAGCTCGAACATGCGCCTCGCTTCCGGCATCTGCCCGACGCTGGACCTGACAGCGGCGGGCGCGTTGCTCGGGCTGGGCGTGGACGGTTCGGCGTCCAACGATGCGTCGAACATGATGCTCGAAACCCGCCAGGCGCTGTACATCCAGCGCCTGCGTTATGGTGCGGAGAAGATCACGCCGGAACTGGTATTGGGCTGGGCGACCAAGGGTTCGGCGAGTCTGCTGGGGCGTACCGATATCGGTGAGCTGGCGGTTGGCAAGCAGGCGGATCTGGCGTTGTTCAAACTGGATGAACTGCGTTTCTCCGGCAGCCATGATCCGGTGTCGGCGTTACTGCTGTGCGGCGCAGATCGGGCGGATCGGGTGATGGTCGGTGGCAAGTGGCGAGTGATTGATGGGCAGGTTGAGGGGTTGGACCTCAAAGGATTGATTGCCGACCACAGCCAGGCCGCTCGCCAACTGATCGCCGGAACCTGATACAACACAAATCTAAAACTGTGGGAGTGAGCCTGCTCGCGATGACGGTGTGTCAGACGCTATCAGTGTCGACTGATACGCCGCTATCGCGAGCAGGCTCACTCCTAAAGGAGATTTGTGGTGGTTTCAGAGACCGAGCAGCGACAACATGATGAATGTCGCGAACAGCACAAAGTGGGTCATCCCTTCGATGGCGTTGGTTTCGCCATCGTTGAGGTTAATCGCACTGACGATCAACGTCAGGAAGATCATCACCGTCTGCACCGGCGTCATCGCCATCTGAAATGGCTGGCCGGTATACAGCGCCATCGCTTCCATCACCGGCACGGTCAGGATCACCGTCGATAGCGACGCCCCCATCGCGATGTTGACCACCGACTGCATCCGATTGGCCAACGCCGCGCGCAACGCCGTCAGAATCTCCGGTGCCGCCGAAATGGCCGCGACCAGAATCGCCGTAATCACCGGCGGAGCGCCCGTCCCTTCCAGCCCCAGATCGAGGGTCTTGGACATCACCTCGGCCAGTGCGCCGATCACCACCACACCAAACACCAACGTGCCGATACTCAGCGCCACATTGACCGGTTCGGCTTCTTCTTCCGGGACTTTGCGCCGGCGTTTTTCAGGGTAGCTGTAGCTGAAAAAGTAACTGTGCGGCCCGACCTGCATCCGCAGGAACAACGCATACAGCACGACCATGGCACCGATGGTGAAGCCCGAATAAATCTTCCAGTTGGCCGCGGGAATAAACTCCGGCACCACCATCGACACGCCCATGGCCGTGAGGATCATCACGCTGTAGCTGCGCGCCGAATCATCGTTGTAGGACTGCTCGCCGTGCTTGAGCCCGCCCATTAATGCGGCGAGGCCGAGGATGCCGTTAATGTCGAGCATGACGGCCGAGTAAATCGTGTCGCGCACCAGAGTGGACGAGGCTTCGTTGCTCATCATGATCGCCAGGATCACCACTTCCACCAGCACCGCCGCCAGCGTCAGGATCATCGTGCCGTAGGGGTCGCCAACTTTTTCCGCCAACAGCTCGGCGTGATGGGCGACGCGCATGGAGGCGGCGACGATGAACGCAATCAACACCAGCCCGGCGGCCAGCGCGACCGGTTGGCCGCTGTGGAGCATCCAGTGCTCCAGCGGGTACGCGACGACGGCGGCGAACATGGCCAGCAGCAGAAATGCTTCTTGCTTGAGGTGTGTGAACATTGCGGGCCTTTTTGCGCAGTGAAGCGAAAGCAGAGTGATGAGCTACTGACTGCGGTGAAGCGCTAACGTTTCGTTACACCTTAGCGCACCAGTGGATGGCAGCAGGTTCAGGGCGTGCACTTTTATCGGCCTCAAGGGCCGCATCGCGAGCAGGCTCACTCCTACATTGGAATGCGTTCCCCTGTAGGAATGAGCCTGCTCGTGATGGCCTCGACACGGTCTCACGTCGTTTGTTGTCCTGTTGGTCAGCAATTTGCATCACCCCTTCCAACCACAAAACAAAATGGAGTTGGAATTCATGCATAAACGTCCGCTGAAGAAGCTGCTTTGCGCCGTCGCCGCGGCCATCGGTCTGAGCGCCAGCCTGACCGCCAGCGCCGCCGACCCGCTGAAAGTCGGCTTCGTCTATATCGGTCCGATCGGTGACCACGGCTGGACGTATCAGCATGAACAGGGGCGCAAGGTGCTGGCTGAAAAATTCGGCTCGCAGATCACCACCAATTACGTGGAGAACGTCGCGGAAGGCGCCGACGCCGAGCGGGTAATCCGCAACATGGCCAAGGACAACTACGACCTGATCTTCACCACCTCCTTCGGCTACATGAACCCGACGCTCAAAGTCGCCAAACAATTTCCCAAGGTCACCTTCGAGCACGCCACCGGCTACAAGCAGGACAAGAACCTCGGCACCTACCTCGCGCGCACCTATGAAGGGCGCTACGTCGGCGGTTTCCTCGCGGCGAAGATGACCAAGACCAAGAAGATCGGCTATGTCGCCTCCTTCCCGATCCCGGAAGTGATCCGCGACATCAACGCCATTCAACTGGCCCTGAACAAGTACAACCCCGGCACCGAGATCAAAGTGGTGTGGGTCAACTCGTGGTTCGACCCAGGCAAGGAAGCCGACGCCGCCAACGCGCTGATCGACCAGGGCGTGGACGTGGTGTTCCAGCACACCGACAGCCCGGCGCCGATCCAGGCGGCTGAACGTCGCGGTGTGTATGCCGTCGGCTACGCTTCGGACATGGCGCACTTCGGGCCGAAAGCGGTGCTGACATCCATCGTCAACGACTGGGGTCCGCACTACATTCAGGCGACCCAAAGCGTGCTCGACCACGACTGGAAATCCCAGGATTACTGGGGTGGATTGAAGGAAGGCACCGTTGAACTGCCGATCAGTGACCTGGTGCCGGCACCGGTGAAAGCCGAAGCCGAGCAGATCATTGCCAACATCAAGAGCGGTGCGCTGCACCCGTTCACCGGGCCGATCAAGGATCAGGCCGGCGTAGAGAAAATTGCAGCGGGGGCGACGGCGAGCAATGCCCAGCTGGCGTCGATGAACTACTACGTTGAAGGCATGAAGGCCGAGATTCCGAAGTAATCCATTTCAGCCACACCACCGTACCTGTGGGAGCGAGCTTGCTCGCGATAGCAGACTAACAGTCAGCCTCATCGCGAGCAAGCTCGCTCCCACAGGGGTACTCCGGTGTTTTTCAGACTGCGTATTCCTCAGGACAATTGCATGAACCGTCTTCCTATCATCGACATCGCCCCGCTCTACAGCGATGACCAAAATGCGTGGACAGCCGTCGCTACCGAGATCGACCACGCCTGCCGCGAATGGGGTTTCTTCTACATCAAGGGCCACCCGATTTCCGCGCAACGCATCGCCGCCGTACTCGACCACGCCCAACACTTTTTCGCCCAACCCACTGCCGAAAAGCTGAAAATCGACATCACCCAAACCCGCCATCACCGCGGCTACGGCGCCATCGCCACCGAACAACTCGACCCGAGCAAGCCCAGCGACCTCAAGGAAACCTTCGACATGGGCCTGCACCTGCCGGCCGATCACCCCGAAGTCCTGGCGGAAAAACCTTTGCGCGGGCCTAACCGTCATCCGTTGCTGCCTGGGTGGGAAGCGCTGATGGAGCAACACTACGTCGACATGCAGGCCCTCGCCCAAACCCTGTTGCGTGCGATGACGCTGGCCCTGGGCATCGAGCGGGATTTTTTCGACAGCCGTTTCAACGATCCGGTCAGCGTGTTGCGAATGATCCATTACCCGCCCCGCCACACCGCCAGTTCCGCCGAACAACAAGGCGCCGGCGCTCACACCGATTACGGTTGCATCACCCTGCTCTATCAGGACGCCGCCGGTGGCTTGCAAGTGCGCAACGTGAAAGGCGAATGGATCGACGCGCCACCGATTGAGGGCACGTTCGTGGTCAACCTCGGCGACATGATGGCGCGCTGGAGCAACGACCGTTACCTGTCGACGCCGCATCGGGTGCTCAGCCCGTTGGGCGTGGACCGTTATTCGATGCCATTCTTCGCCGAGCCGCACCCCGACACACGCATCCAATGCCTGCCCGGTTGTCAGGATGACGTGCACCCGGCGAAATACCCGGCCACTACCTGCGCCGAATTCCTGCTCTCGCGTTTCGCCGATACCTACGCTTATCGACGGGAACCGGAAGCGGTGTGATCAACCGGCTGGTCAGGTTTTGCTAAATGTTTCTACGAGCATCTGTAGAATGCTCGCCATCTGCACCTGATGAGAAAAGACCATGTACGACTGGCTGAACGCCCTGCCCAAGGCAGAACTGCATTTGCACCTCGAAGGCTCGCTGGAGCCTGAGCTGCTGTTCGCCCTGGCCGAACGCAACAAGATCGCCCTGCCGTGGAGCGACGTCGACACCCTGCGCAAAGCGTACGCCTTCAACAACCTGCAAGAGTTTCTCGACCTGTATTACCAGGGCGCCGACGTGTTGCGCACCTCGCAGGATTTCTACGACCTGACCTGGGCGTACCTGTTGCGTTGCAAGGCGCAGAACGTGATTCACACCGAACCGTTCTTCGACCCGCAAACCCACACCGACCGGGGCGTACCGTTCGAAGTGGTGCTCAACGGCATCGCCGCTGCGCTCAAGGATGGCGAGCAGCAACTGGGCATCACCAGCGGTCTGATCCTGAGCTTCCTGCGCCACTTGAGCGAAGACGAGGCGCAGAAAACCCTCGATCAGGCGCTACCGTTCCGCGATGCGTTTGTCGCCGTGGGCCTGGACAGTTCCGAGAGGGGACACCCGCCGAGCAAGTTCCAGCGCGTGTTCGACCGTGCCCGTCACGAAGGCTTCCTGACCGTGGCCCACGCCGGTGAAGAAGGCCCGCCCGAGTACATCTGGGAAGCCCTCGACCTGCTGAAAATCCAGCGCATCGACCATGGCGTGCGCGCCATCGAAGACGAGCGCTTGATGCAGCGGATCATCGACGAGCAGATCCCGCTGACCGTGTGCCCGTTGTCCAACACCAAGCTCAAGGTGTTCGATCACATGTCCCAGCACAACATTCTCGACATGCTCGAGCGTGGCGTGAAAGTGACGGTGAACTCCGATGACCCGGCGTACTTCGGCGGCTACGTGACCGAGAACTTCCACGCGCTGTACACCGACCTGGGCATGACCCAGGATCAGGCCAAGCGCCTGGCGCAGAACAGCCTGGATGCCCGGTTGGTAAAACCGTAAGGCTGCTGAAGATCACATGTGGGAGCGAGCTTGCTCGCGATGACGCCATCACACCCAACATCATTGTTGAATGTAAGGCCGCCATCGCGAGCAAGCTCACTCCCACAGGGATTGTGATTAATTGACGACCACTGCTTCCGTCAACTCCTCCAGCGTCTTCCCTCGCGTCTCCATCCCGAACACCCACACCACCCCCGCCGCAATCGCAAAACACATCGCCCCCAACGCGAAGACCCCGCCCTGCCCGGTCACCGGAAACACCAACCCCGTCACCAATGGACCGAGCAACGAGCCCACCCGACCAATCGCCGAGGCAAACCCCGAGCCCGTAGCGCGTGCCGACGTGGGGTACAACTCCGGCGTGTAGGTGTAGAGCACCGCCCACATGCCGAACAGGAAGAACTGCATCAACAGCCCCGACGCGATCAACAGGCTGACATTGCCGCCAAACACTGCGCTTTGCCCGTAGAGAAACGCCATCACCCCGCCGCCGAGCAAGGTCACCACGCACACCGGCTTACGCCCCCAACGCTCCACCAGCCAGGCGGCCATGAGGAAGCCGGGAATCCCGCCGAGGGAAATCAGCACCGTGTAATACACCGACTGGGTCACGGCAAAACCCGACTGCTGCAGCAAGGCACTGAGCCAGGACGTGAGGCCGTAGAAACCCAGCAAGGCAAAGAACCAGACGCTCCAGATCATCATCGTGCGCTGGCGATACTGCGGCGACCAGATCTGTTGCAACGCGGAAAAGAAGTTGCCTGGCGTAGTCGCCACGTGCGGCAGCCGAACCGGCTCAGGTAAGTCCCCACGTCCCAGCGACACACGCACACGCTCTTCGATCCGTCGCAGCACCGTGTCGGCCGCCGCATGATGCCCGGCCTGTTCCAGCCAGCGTGGCGACTCGGGAATGAAAAAGCGGATCGCCAGCACAAACACCGCCGGCACCGCCAGAACCAGGAAGATGTCCCGCCAGCCAATCACCGGCAACAGAAAATAGGACAGCACCCCGGCCGCGACAAAACCCAGTGGCCAGAAACCGTCCATCAACGCGATGTAGCGCCCACGCCGTTTGGCCGGGATCAGCTCGGACAACATCGACTGGGCAATCGGAAACTCCATGCCCATGCCGATGCCCAGGAGGATTCTGAACAAGGTCAGCGTTTCAACGCTCTGCGCCGTAGAACACAGGTAACTGGCGATGCCCCACAGCACGATGCTCCACTGGAACACCGGCTTGCGACCAAAGCGATCGGCCAGCATGCCCGACAGTGAGGCGCCCAGCACCATGCCGAAGAAACTCGAACTGGCCAGCAGCCCGGCCTGCGCCGAACTCAGGCCGAACTCGGTTTTGATCGAGCCGAGCAGAAAGGTCATCATTGCCAGGTCCATGGAATCGAAGAAAAACGCCAGGGCAATGATGATGAAAATGATCCGGTGATAACCGCTGATGGGCAGACGTTCCAATCGTTCTGCCGCGCTGAAGCCACGTGATTCCATACCACATCCCCCTCATCCGAAAGTCCCTGGATCGAGTGTGCGCGATAGTGTCTGGCGGCTATTGCTGGATGCGACCTGTCCACAGCTCTGAACGACGCCTGAACACGATGCCGGCAGACGTCGACATCAGGACGCTCTAAAGCGCCATTTCCAGTTCGGTTTCCTTGGCGAAACGATGGATTTCACGCTGCCCCGCAGCGGTGATCTGCAAGGCGCGGGACTCGTTGGGCAGGCTCAACCAGCCCGATTGCATGAACAGCTGCAACAACGCCGCCCCCAGTGAACCGCCCATGTGCGGGCGTCTTTCGCTCCAGTCCGGGCAGGCGCAGGCCACTCGACTGTTGCGATGGGCCAGCGCCTGGATGAACACGCCGCGTGTCGCCAGTTGCGTCGAGCCTTTATGGGTAATCATGACCCGCTGATCGATCTGTTCGATCCAGCCTGCATCCAGCAATCGCTGGTAAAGGTCGGCGGCCAGGGTGCCGCCCAAATGGTCGTCGCACAGTCTCGCCCGCAGCAGTGAAGATGGCGCCGCCTGAGGTTTGGCGACGGGATTGGGACGCTTGAAAACATCCGGGACTTCCCGTGGCGTACTGGCCAGCGTGGCGCTGGCCAATGCCTCGATGGCCGCGCCGACTTCGGGGGCAGCCAGGCGGAAAAAACGCTTTCGCCCGCGAACGTCAACTTTCAACAGACCGCCTGCGGACAATCGCCCCAAGTGCGCGCTGGCCGAAGAGGGTGACAGGCCGGCCAACAACGCCAGCTCTTCGGTATGCCGCGCCGCGCCGTCCATCAAGGCCCACATCATTGCGCTGCGCTTTGGGTCAGCCAGTAACGTGGCGATCTGGCTGATGCAAGGTGCATGTTCCATGTATTCACTCCCTGTTGAATCGTTTCGTCTGCTGCTCAGAGACATCTTGACCAGTAATGTGTCGTCGGCCAAGACGCGGAAACCGCCATTAGCCGGGCAAAGTCCCCCGCTCACCCGAGCCATTTCTTCGCAGCCAGGGCAAAGGTCGGGTACTTGAACGGAGTGCCAGCCGACTGTAACGCGGACTCGCCATCGCGAGATCGACGGTGCGTACATGAGGCGGGCGCTAGTATAAGCGGGTTAACCGCCGGTTCCTGCCCTTGGGAAACCGTGGGTGCTGATAGTTGCTGACAGAAATTTCTCTATTTGCCTGCGACTATTGATCGTTGCCCGATATCGTCGGGAATTGTCTGCCCAAATCAGCACATCGGCTGGCAAGCATTTCCCGCAACAGGTTCACAGGCTTACTCAATTGTGCGCGATGGGCGCACAGCAAATTCAGCGGTGCGCGCTCACAGAGCAGTTCCGGCATCAACACTTTCAACCGCCCGGCGAGCACATCGGCGGCGACATCGAGCCAGGACTTGTAAGCGATCCCGGCGCCGGCCACCGCCCACAGACGCACCACATCAGCATCGTCACTGAAACGATCACCGCTGACCGTCAGGCCGACCTCGCGTTTGCCGTCATGGAAACTCCAGTGATCGTGGACCCGACTGCCGAGCATGAACAATAAACAATTGTGCTGGGCCAATTGCTCCAGCTGCCGGGGTTCGCCATGTCTGGCCAGGTAATCCGGCGCGGCACACAGGACGCGGCGGTTCTGCGGGGCGATGGGCAGCGCCACCAGGCTCGAGTCTTCCGGCTCGCCATAACGCAGGGCGATGTCGACCGGTTGCCGGAACAAGTCGGCAATGCGATCACCCAGCAACAACCGCACGGTCAGTTTCGGATGCTCGCGCTGAAACTCGTCCAGCCACGGCAATAACAGGTTGCGGCCAAAGTCCGACGGGGCGGACAGTTGCAGAATCCCGCTGACCTGGTCCTGACCACTGGCCAGCAAACGGCGCCCTTCATCCAGGTTGCTCAGGGCCGCCCGGGCATATTCCAGAAAGCCCTCGCCTTCGGCCGTCAGGCGCAGGCTGCGGGTGGAACGTGCGAGCAAGCGGGCACCGAGTTGTTGCTCGATGCGCTTCAACGCCGCGCTGGCCACCGCCGCGGACATGTCCATCACCCGCGCCGCCGCCGACAGGCTTCCCAGATCGGCAGCGCGAACGAACAGCTGCAAGTCATCGAAACGCAGCATTTTCAGCCTCGATTATCAAAAAAATATTGAAAGAGACTGCTCTTTTAGCGGGTTTTATCTTGCGGCGAAATAGCCAATCATCTGTGCAATCGAATTCATCACGCTCCCGGAGTCGTTCATGTCCCAGCCATTTACCGCCATTGCCACCCTCATCGCCAAAGCCGGCCAGCAAGACGCTCTCGAACAGCACCTGCGCGCCCTGCTGGAACCGACCCGCGCCGAGGCCGGTTGCGGCCAATACGATCTGCACCAGGACCTCGCCAATCCCTTGGCCTTTTACATGATCGAACAGTGGAGCAGCGACGAAGCCCTGCAAGCGCATGACGCCAGCGCCCATATCCAGAATTTCCGGGCCAAGGCCGGCGACTTCCTCGAACACTTCGACCTCAAGCGCCTGCGTACCGTGGCCTGACCCCTCCCGCCGACGCGCACTTTGTAGCAGCTGGCATCAGGCCTACCCCTTCTTTTATTACCTTTCGGAGCTCCTTAGATGAAAGCCATTGCCTACTACAATTCGCTGCCGATCAGCGACGAGCACTCCCTGCAAGACATCGAGCTGCCAGAACCGGTTGCCGGTCCGCGCGATCTGTTGGTGGAAGTCAAAGCCATCTCGGTCAACCCGGTGGACACCAAGGTCCGCCAGAACGTCCAGCCTGAAGAAGGCGCAGCCAAGGTGCTCGGTTGGGACGTGGCCGGTGTGGTCACGGCCGTCGGCAGCGACGTGACCTTGTTCAAGGTCGGCGACAAGGTTTTTTACGCGGGCTCCATTGCGCGTGCCGGTGGCAACAGCGAACGCCATGTGGTGGATGAGCGGATCGTCGGCCACATGCCGAAAACCCTCGGTTTCGCCGAAGCCGCCGCACTGCCGCTGACCGCCATCACCGCCTGGGAATTGCTCTTTGAGCGCCTGCAAGTTCGCGAAGGCAACACCGATGAAGGCCAGAGTCTGCTGATCGTTGGCGCGGCCGGTGGCGTGGGTTCGATCCTCACGCAATTGGCCAACCAGCTCACCGGGCTTAAGGTCATTGGCACCGCCTCTCGTCCGGACACCCAAGACTGGGTTCGTGAATTGGGGGCAGACCTGGTAATTGATCACAGCCAACCGCTGAGCGACGAACTCAAGCGTGCCGGCGTGGACGCCGTGACCCATGTCGCCAGCCTGACCCAGACCGATCAGCATCTGGACCAACTGGTCGAGGCGCTGGCGCCGCAAGGCAAACTGGCGCTGATCGATGACCCCAAGTCACTGGACGTGACCAAGCTCAAACGCAAGAGCCTGTCGCTGCACTGGGAGTTCATGTACACGCGCTCGCTGTTCGAAACCGCGGACATGATCGAGCAGCACAAACTGCTCAACCGCGTTGCCGGGCTGATCGACGCTGGCACGTTGAAAACCACGGTCGGCGAGCACTTCGGCACCATCAATGCGGCCAACCTGCGCCGGGCACATGCGCTGCTGGAGAGCGGCAAAGCCAAGGGCAAGATTGTGCTGGAAGGCTTCTGAAACATGATGAAACAGTGTCGCTCAGCAATGAGCGACACCGTCAGTCCGAAGGTTGACGTCTGTCACAATAGCGATCGTATTCGGGTCTACAATCGAAATCTCTGCGGCACAATCTTTACGTAGCAACTTTTACGAGAGGAGAGATCAGCAATGAAGATCCTGATAAAAGAAGTGGCTAAATCTCAGTGGCAAGTCCGTCTGGACCAGCATGCCGTGACCTTTCGCAGTGAAGCCGAAGCACTGGCCTTTACCCGAACCCTCGAAGCCCGCCTGTACGCCCCCCACCAGATTCCCGGTCGCCAACAGCAGCGCGCTGCTGGCTGAGTCCTGCCTCAGACCTGGGCTTGTGCCAGCGCCCGGGCATTTTGCAAACGACGGGTGAGCATTGCAGCGCTCACCACCAACAGTCCGCACAGGCTGATGACCATCGCCATCGGCACGGCGCTGCCATCGTGTAAAACACCCACAAGCGCAGCCGCACCGGCCGCGACGGTGAACTGCAGGCACCCAAGCAATGCCGACGCACTGCCAGCACGGGCGCCCTGCCCGTTCATGGCGCACGCCGACGCATTGGGCAGGATGCAACCGAGGCTGGAGATGCAAATAAACAGCGGGATCAGCAACGGCCACAGGTGCTCAGGGTGCAGCGCACTGACGGCGAGCAGCGCCAGGCCGGCGGTCAGGTAAACCCACACGGCACGCGCCAGCAGGAACGCCGGCCCCCGCTTGGCCAGCAATCGCGCATTGACTTGCGCCACCAGAATAAACCCCGCCGCGTTCGTGCCGAACAGCCAGCCGAAATGCTCGGCCGGTATGCCATAGAGTTTGATGAACACGAACGGTGATCCGGCGATGTAGGAAAACATCCCGGCAATGGCGATGCCACCCGTCAGGGCGTGACCGAGATAGACCCGGTCGGACAACAGGCGACCGTACTGCCGCAAAGCCCCCGTCAGCGGCTGGCGCGGCATATGCGCGGGCAAACTTTCCGGCAACCCGAGTGCCACGGCCAAGGCAGCCAGGGCACTGAAACCGGACAATACCAGGAAGATCGACTGCCAACCCGTGGTGTTGACCAGCAAGCCGCCGAGCATCGGCGCGAGAATCGGTGCCAGCCCCATGACCAGCATCAGTTGCGAATAAACTTTCGCCGACCCCACGGCGTCGCATTTATCGCTGACCACCGCACGGGAAATCACCATCCCCGCACAACCGCCCAACGCCTGGACAAAACGCGCGCCGATCAGCCATTCGAGGTTCGGCGCATAAGCGCAGGCCAGCGAAGCGAGGGTGAACAGACCGACCCCGGCCAGCAACGGGATACGCCGTCCAAAACGATCGGCCACCGGGCCGTAGGCCAGTTGACCAATCGACAAACCGAGGAAGTACGCCGCCAAGGTCAGTTGAACGTGTTTTTCATCGGTGCCGAAGGCCAGGGCCATTGCCGGGAAGGCGGGCAGATAGAAGTCGATCGCCAGCGGACCGAAAGCGGTCAGGGCGCCAAGAATCAAAATGGTACGGAAATTCATCAGGCATCCAGTTGAGCATGGGTCGGCAGGCCCCACAGTCTAGCCGCGCATGAACGCCTTGAACATTCCGATAGCTCGCTAACTATTAAAAACCCGCTGAATGAATGTAGATTCCCTGTAGGAGTGCGTTGGGTCAGGCGACTTTGGCGTCGTAGCCTTCTTCGGTGATCGCGGCGATTACCTGCTCAACCGTCAGCGCGCTCTCAACCCCGACTTCCTTGGCCGCCAGATCGACCCGCACGCTGGCCGCCGGATCCTTGGCTTGCAAGGCCTGGGTAATGGCTTTGACACAGTGACCGCAAGACATGCCCTGAACGTTGAACACTTGCATGGTGTGGCTCCTTTATTGAGGTTGCGAACAGTCTCGAGCTTGCCACCATGGCAAGGTCAAGTTCTTCAACAATCTGCCGGGCTGGCATTCGGCGTCGTGCTCGGCCAAGCTGCGTGCATCAATGACTCGATTTCAGGAGATTCAGCCATGCGCTGGTCAGCTCTCAGCCTGTTTGGCTTGCTCAGCCTCTTTGCCGCGACACCTTCGGTTCAAGCCGCCGGGGAGGACTATGGCGTACTGATCATTTCCCGCGAGCGCCTGGAAGTCGCGACCTCCTGCGAAATCGGTGTGTACATCCAGGACCAACTGTCCGCACGACTGTTCCAGGAACAAAGCACCTCGTTCAACCTGCCACCGGGCCCCGTGTCCCTGCGCCTTAAACTGCTGCCGGGCCAGGTGCCGGGTTGCAACCCGGGCATGCTCGCGCCGGGTTCGCAGATCATCTCGCTCAAGGCGGGGGATGTGTTGAAGTACCGGATCGCGATGACGCAGGAAGGGATGTACCTCAAGCCTGCTTCTCTCGAATACTGAGCAAATCCAATGTGAAGCCCCTGTGGGAGCGAGCTTGCTCGCTCCCACAGGGTTCGGCGCAGGCATAAATATTGGTGCTTGACCTTGCCCGCATGGCAAGGTTGATCCTGTGGGTATCTACTACAGGGAGTACGACCGATGTCCGAATCCACCACATTCGATCTGCCGATTGCCGGCATGACCTGCGCCAGTTGCGCCGGGCGTGTCGAACGCGCCTTGAGCAAAGTCATCGGCGCCACCGCCGTCAGTGTCAACCTGGCCACCGAACAGGCCCGCGTCCAGGCGCCCAGCGACAGCTTGCCCGCGTTGATGGCCGCTGTTGAACAGGCCGGTTACAGCGTGCCCCGCCACAGCCTGGAACTGAGCATCGACGGCATGACCTGCGCCTCGTGCGTCGGCCGGGTCGAACGTGCGCTGGCGAAGGTGCCGGGGGTCCAGAGCGTCAGCGTCAACCTGGCCAACGAACGCGCCCACCTCGAACTGCTCGGCCAGATCGATCCACAGACCTTGATCGCGGCAGTAACCAAAGCCGGTTACGCCGCCAGTGTCTGGGAAGTCGAACACCCGCCCACCGACACTCAACAACAGCGCCTGCACCGTGAACGCTGGGCGTTGATCATGGCTCTCCTCCTCGCCTTGCCGCTGGTGCTGCCCATGTTGCTGCAACCGTTCGGCGTGCACTGGATGCTTCCCGCGTGGGCGCAATTCGCCCTGGCAACGCCAGTGCAATTCATCTTCGGTGCACGTTTTTATGTGGCGGCCTGGAAAGCCGTGCGCGCCGGGGCCGGGAACATGGATTTGCTGGTCGCCCTCGGCACCAGCGCGGGTTACGGCCTGAGTCTTTACGAATGGGCCACCGCCGCCGGGCGCATGCCGCACCTGTATTTCGAAGCTTCGGCCGTGGTGATTGCCTTGGTCCTGCTCGGCAAATACCTGGAAAGCCGCGCCAAGCGCCAGACCGCCAGCGCCATTCGCGCCCTCGAAGCCTTGCGTCCGGAGCGGGCGATTCAAGTGATCGAGGGACGCGAACAAGACGTCGCCATCAGTGCCCTGCGCCTAAATGACCTGGTCATGGTCAAACCCGGTGAACGCTTCCCGGTGGACGGCGAAGTGGTCGAAGGCCAGAGCCACGCCGACGAAGCGCTGATCAGCGGCGAAAGCCTGCCGGTACCCAAGCAACCGGGGGACAAGGTCACCGGCGGCGCGATCAATGGTGAAGGGCGATTGTTGGTGCGCACCCAGGCCTTGGGCGCGGAAACCGTGTTGGCGCGCATCATTCGTCTGGTCGAAGACGCCCAGGCCGCCAAGGCACCCATCCAGAAACTGGTGGATAAAGTCAGCCAGGTGTTCGTGCCTACTGTTCTGTTGATCGCCCTGGCGACCTTCATCGGCTGGTGGCTGTACGGCGCGCCGATTGAAACCGCCCTGATCAATGCCGTCGCGGTGTTGGTGATTGCCTGCCCCTGTGCCCTCGGACTGGCCACGCCAACAGCGATCATGGCCGGGACTGGCGTGGCGGCACGTCACGGGATTCTGATCAAAGACGCCGAAGCACTGGAACGCGCCCATGAAGTCAGTGCGGTGGTATTCGACAAGACCGGCACGCTGACCTCGGGCGCACCGCGTATTGCCCATCTGACGGCTATCGACGGCAATGAAGCGGCCCTGCTGCAAATGGCCGGTGCGTTGCAACGAGGTAGCGAACACCCGCTGGCCAAGGCCGTGCTGGACGCTTGCACCGAACGCGGCTTGACCGTGGCGGATGTCGGCGACAGTCAATCGCTGACGGGGCGAGGCATCGCCGGCACGCTTGAGGGGCGTCGACTGGCACTGGGCAATCGTCGTCTATTGGAAGAAAGTGCTTTAAACGCGGGTTCATTGGCGGACTCGGCAACCGCCTGGGAAACCGAAGGCCGAACCCTGTCCTGGCTGATCGAACAAAGCCCTGAATCGAAAGTGCTCGGCCTCTTTGCTTTTGGCGACACTCTCAAACCCGGTGCCCTGCAAGCCGTGCAACAACTCAGCGCGCGGCACATCAGCAGTCACCTGCTGACCGGCGACAACCGTGGCAGTGCCAAAGTCGTCGCCGAGGCACTGGGCATCACCGATGTCCACGCCGAAGTGCTGCCCGCCGACAAAGCCGCCACCGTCGCCACACTTAAAAAAACCGGCGTGGTGGCGATGGTCGGCGATGGCATCAACGACGCCCCGGCGCTGGCTGCGGCGGACATCGGCATCGCCATGGGTGGCGGCACCGACGTGGCCATGCACGCGGCCGGGATCACGCTGATGCGTGGCGATCCACGGCTGGTGCCGGCGGCGCTGGAGATCAGCCGCAAGACCTACGCGAAGATCCGGCAGAACCTGTTCTGGGCGTTCGTCTACAACCTGATCGGCATTCCGCTGGCGGCGTTCGGTTTCCTCAACCCGGTGCTGGCCGGGGCGGCCATGGCGTTGTCGAGCGTCAGCGTGGTGAGCAATGCGTTACTGTTGAAAACCTGGAAGCCCAAGGACCTGGAGGACAATTGATGAACATCGGTCAAGCAGCCCGTCAAAGCGGCCTGAGCGCAAAGATGATCCGTTACTACGAGTCCATCGGACTGCTCAAGGCTGCCCATCGCACCGACAGCGGCTACCGGGTTTATGGCGACGACGACCTGCACACGCTGGCGTTCATCAAGCGCTCCCGGGACCTGGGGTTTTCACTGGAAGAGGTCGGCAAGCTGCTGACCCTCTGGCAGGACCGCCAACGCGCCAGCGCCGACGTGAAGGCCTTGGCCCGTCAGCACATCGACGAGCTGAACCAGAAGATCCGCGAACTCGGCCAGTTGCGCGACACCTTGCAAGACTTGGTCGAGCATTGCCAAGGCGACCATCGCCCCGACTGCCCGATCCTCAAGAACCTGGCGTCGGGCTGCTGCGCCGAACCTGTGCGCCCCTGATCGCCAGGCCCTTCACCACCAGCAACGTGGTGAGGGGAATGCCGTGGAACAGCAACACCACCGCACCCGGCGTCCACCATGAATAGAACGGTGCGGCGATCAACATGCCGACGCCGAACCCGGTCATTTGCAGCAGGGTTAAGAAACTGAAAATCGGCAAACGCAGAGCGTCCGGTTCGCGTTGCAAACGGGACATCAAGCCGACTTCCGAGAAGCCGTCACCCAATCCCGCCGGCAACGAGAACAACAGCAAACCGAACAGGGTCTGCTGCTGAAACATCAGGATGAAGCCGCAGGACATCAGCAACACCCCGAAGAAAAATCGCCGCTCCAGATTGATGTTGTCCGAGCCTTTCAGGCGACTGGCGATTCGAGCGCCGATTAACTTTCCGCACGCCCAGACCGCCAGCGCCAAGCCCAGCGTGGTGCTGGCTGATTCGGGGGTCAGCAGTTTGGAAACTATTGGCAAACCCACGTTGTGCGCGGCACTGCCAAGGGTGTCGGCCATGGTGACCGCGAGCATCGCGGCCACGACCGGTGCGCTGTGCAACCCTTGGCGCAGGGCCGCCCATTCACCGCCCTTGCGGGACGACTCATCACTGGCTGCCGGGATGGAAAATCGCAGCGGCAATATGAACAACGCGGCCAACAGGTACGTCACCACGTTCAGCGCAAACACCGTTTCAAACCCAAACGCCGCCACCAAAAGCCCCGCCACCAGACTGCCGCCGACCATCGCGGCCGACGATGCGGAGGTGATCCAGGCATTGGTCTTGAGCAGGTGTACGCCATCGATCAAATGCGGCAGCTGACTGTTCAGGCCGATGGCAAACATCGAGTTGCCCAAACCCAGGCCGAACGCGATAACGGGGAGCAGCAGCGCCTGTTGACTCACCGGCAGCACCAGCAACAACCCGAGCAATCCTGCACGCAACAGGTCGAAGGCGATCAACGGCATGCGCCCGCCCCAGCGGCGATAGAACGGGGTGCCGATCAGACTGGCGAAAATCCCTCCGCCGACACGGCTGGCGAGGAAAATGCCGACACTTATGGCGCTGTTGCTGAGCAGGTAAACGTAAGTGGCCAGGGCGACCATGTTGAGGAAAGCGCCAAAGTCCGAAACCAGACGGGCGGCGATGATCAGTCGGGCGTTGCGGGTGGAGGTGTTCACATTCAATCCTTGAGTGTGGAGGGTCTGGCTGTTGTGGATTGTCTGGTCTGACGCCATCGCGGGCAAGCCACGCTCCCACAGGTTATGTGCAGACCACGGATCTGTGATCGACATCTAACCTGTGGGAGCGTGGCTTGCCCGCGATGCAGACGCCGCGGTTCCACAAATAAAGCCTCTACAAAAAACCCGGCCGAAGCCGGGTTTTTGTTTAGCCCATCACTGCATCCAGGGCGGAGGCGGTTCTTCGGCTTTGCTCGGGGGCGCGTCGTCAGCAGCGCGGATCGCTTGCTTACGCTCTTCGTCCAGCCGCGCAGCCTCGATTTCACGCATGATCCCGCCAACGTCGGCCAACTCTTCCGGCTCGTCGAACTCGCCGGTCAAGATACTGGCCGGGTGCAAGGTGCCGGCTTCGTACAACGCCCACATTTCCTTGGCGTACTTGGTCTTTTTCAACTCCGGCGCAAACCGCCCGAAGTAGGACGCCATGTTGCCCACGTCCCGTTCCAGCATGTTGAACGCGTGGTTGTTGCCCGCCGCATCCACCGCCTGAGGCAAGTCGATGATCACCGGGCCGTCCGGGGTCAACAGCACATTGAACTCGGACAGGTCACCGTGCACCAGACCGGTACACAGCATCAGCACGATCTGTGAAATCAGGAACGCGTGATATTCACGGGCCTGGTCCGGTTCCAGCACCACGTCGTTCAGACGCGGCGCGGCATCGCCGTATTCATCGGCCACCAGTTCCATGAGCAGTACGCCTTCGAGGAAGTCATACGGCTTGGGCACCCGCACACCGGCACCGGCCAGACGGAACAGGGCCGCCACTTCGGCGTTTTGCCAGGCGTCTTCGGTTTCTTTCTTGCCGAACTTGGAGCCCTTGGCCATGGCACGAGCCTGACGGCTGTTGCGTACCTTGCGGCCTTCCTGGTACTCGGCCGCCTGACGGAAACTGCGTTTATTCGCCTCCTTGTAGACCTTCGCGCAACGTAACTCGTTGCCGCAGCGCACCACATAAACAGCTGCTTCTTTACCACTCATGAGTGGGCGCAGCACCTCGTCGACCAGACCGTCCTCGATCAGGGGTTCAATGCGTTTTGGAGTCTTCATCAGCTTTTATTGTGGGTCCTTTATTACCAAACACGCGAAAGTCATTCGTTATACGGCAATCCACTCGTTCGGGGGAGGGGTTGCCGACCTATGAACGTCGTGATGCACACAATGTGCCGGATTAATTGCTCATTCGCCGCCGGTCGTCAATGACCGCCGTAGATCATAGCTGAGCCGATGACACACGTAAGCGAATGGTTTTTAGGGCATTTACGACAGAAGCTGACATCCAGATTCGTACCCTTCGTAGGATTTTTCCAAACAGGCCTCAATTTCCCCCGCCAGCAGCCGAAGTCCTCAGTGACAAAGGTATTTGTCCGACAATCTTTCCTACAGAAAACGACGGCGCACTCACGGACCCGAGATGAACAACAACGTTTTCGGCTGCCAATATTCCGCGAGTCATCTGCACTGCGTGGGCCTACAAGAAAATCTGGAGCGCGGATGAACATCAAACAGAAGTTGACCTGGGCGTTTGCAATCATCGCCTGCTTGCCCGTGGTGCTGGTCGCCACCCTCGTTGTGATGAACCTGCGCAGCGATGCCAAAGAGAGTTTCGTCGATGGCAGCGGCCGCGAAATTCGTCAGGTCAGCAACGCCATGCAACTGTTTTTCGACGGCATCAGCCAGAACGTCGACTATCTGGCCAAACAACCGCTGATCAAAAACTCCGACGACAGCCTCAAGACCTACATGAGCGCCAACGCCGAGAGCATTCCGCAAGGCGAGATGGACAAAAAAGTCTTCGGCCTCCTGCAGGACCTGGGCAACAGTCACCCGTCCTACGCCTACGCCATTCTCGGCACCGCGGCCGGTGGTTATGTGTCGTGGCCGGACGATGCGAAGCTGAACAACTATGACCCGCGCCAGCGCCCCTGGTACAAAGCAGCCCAGGCCAAACCGGGCAAGCCGTTTCGCACCGAGGCCTACTATTGGGCACAGGACGACGCGACTTACGTCAGCACCGTGCGCACCATCGACAACAAGTTGGGCAGCAACGGCGGCGTGGTCAGCATCGACGTGACGCTCAAGCAGCTCACCGAAATCGTCAAACAGATCAAGCTCGGTGAAACCGGCTACCTGATGTTGCTGGAAAACACCGGCATGGTCCTGGTGGACCCGAAACAACCGGAGCACAACTTCAAGCCACTGAGCAGCCTCGGCGAGGGTTACGCACAACTGGCCAAGGCCGGCAAAGGCCTGGTGGAAGTCGAGCTCAATGGCGAACGCTACATGGCCAACGTCTGGCCGTCGGAGCAACTGGGCTGGACCTTCATCGGCCTGATCAAACAAAACGACGTGATGAGCTCGGCCACCCAACTGACCTGGCTGATCGCAATCATCGCCGCCGTGCTGGCCGTGTTCTTCGCCATCCTCGGCGCCAGTTTTGCCAGTGTCATCGTGCGGCCGATCCGCAGCGTGGCCAGCGGTCTGGAAGGCATCGCGCAAGGCGAAGGCGACCTGACCAAGAACCTGGAAATCCGTGGCAGCGACGAAACCGCGCAACTGGCCAATTGGTTCAACCAGTTCCTGACCGCGATTCGTAACCTGATCCAAAGCATCGGCGGCGCCGCGACCAAGATTCTCGCCACCTCGAAAAGCTCGACCCAGGTCTCCAACGACATGGCCGAAGCCGCCGGGCGTCAGCGTGAAGCGGTGGACATGGTGTCCACGGCGTTCCACGAAATGGTCGCCACCGCCAACGAAGTCGCGCGCTCTTGCAGTCAGGCGGCGGACTCTGCCGACAGTGGCCAGCGCCAGGCGCGCGAAGGCCAGCAGCAAATTGATGCGGCAGTAAGCAGCGTTGATCGCTTGAGCCAGGAAATCGAACAGTCGGCACAGTCGATGCAGCAACTCGAGCGCGACAGCAACGATATCCAGTCGATCCTGGGGACCATTCGCTCGATCGCCGAGCAGACCAACCTGCTCGCGCTGAACGCGGCCATTGAAGCGGCCCGTGCCGGCGAGCAAGGTCGCGGGTTTGCGGTGGTGGCTGACGAAGTGCGGGCGCTGGCCAAGCGCACGGCGGATTCCACGGCAGAGATCGACGGTCTGCTCGGCAACCTCGCCAAGCGCACCAGCCAGGTGACTCAACAGATGCATGCGAGCCTGGAAGTGTCGCAGCAGTCGGTGAGCCGCATCGGCGAAGCGCGCAACAGCTTCGGGTTGATTCGCGAGTCGGTGGACGTAATCCGCGACATGAACACGCAGATCGCCACCGCGGCCGAAGAGCAGCATCACGTGGCCGAAGACATCAACCGGCACATCAGCCAGATCCATGGCGACGCGCAATTGGTCGCGGAACTGGCGAACTCGGCGCGTCTGGATTCCCAGAGCCTGGCCGGGCTTTCGAATGAACTGGACGGGTTGGTTCGACGCTTCAAAACCTGATCTCAAGAACACCACACATCCACTGTAGGAGTGAGCCTGCTCGCGATGAGGCCATGTCAGTCAACATCAATGTTGAAGGTCAGTCAGCTATCGCGAGCAGGCTCACTCCTACAAGGATCAGGTGGTGTTATTGCTTGAAGAGCTCGCCAGGGGTAAACCCGAACAGCCCTTTGAACGCCGCAATAAACGCCGACGTCGAGTCATACCCACACGCCAGCGCTGCATTGGTCACGCTGTCGCCCTCCTCCAGCAAACTCAACGAAGACAACAGCCGCATCCGTTGTCGCCAGCCGCGAAAGCTCAAACCCGTCTCGCGCTGAAACAGGCGCATCAGGGTCTTTTCCGACGTGCCCAAGCGCTCCGCCCACGCCTGCAATGTCACGTTCTGCTCAGGGCTTTCAATCAACTCGTTGCACAACCCCAGCAGCCGCTCATGCCGTGGCAGCGGCAGGGAAAACCCCACCTCCGGCAAGTTCGCCAACTGATCCAGCAACACACCCACCAACCGCGCTTCCTGGCTGTCGCCTTGTGGATATTCCACGGGCAACATGCAAAAACTCTTGATCAGCTCCCGCGCCAACGGCGTGACCTCCAGCACCCGGCAGCGCCCGTCCGCCCACTCACAATCTTCGCGACGCACGTACAGGCTGCGCATTTCGGCGCGCATCGAGGTCACGACTTGATGTTCAAGGTCCGCCGGAATCCAGATACCCCACTGCGGCGGCGCATAGAAACTGCCTTCGGCGGTATGCACGCCGAGGACACCACTGATGGCGTAGGAAAACTGCACCCAGTCGTGGCGATGCGGGGGTGTCCAGGACCCGGCGTTAAGACTTTCTACCCGGGCGAATAACGGTCGGGGCAGTAACGACAGGGTTGGGATTGTTCGTTCGAGGGAGATCTGTCCGTTAGTCGGCATCAACGAGCCTTATATCGCACGAGGGCTGATGGGGCCGACGTTAGGCCAAGTAGCAGATTCATACAAATCTATTTGATGCCGAGAATCCTTGTAGGCGTGAACCTGCTCACGCCTACAGGTTACGGTGTTTCTTCAGCGTTCGATGATGGCGGTGACGCCTTGGCCACCCGCCGCGCAGATCGAAATCAATCCCCGCCCCTTGCCCGCCGCGTCCAGCAACTTCGCCAGGTTGGCGACAATGCGCCCGCCGGTCGCCGCAAACGGATGCCCGGCCGCCAGCGAACTGCCTTTGACGTTGAGGCGGCTGCGGTCAATGGAGCCCAGCGGCGCATCAAGGCCGAGCCGGGTTCTGCAATAGTCAGGATCTTCCCAGGCCTTCAACGTGCAGAGCACTTGCGCGGCGAAGGCTTCGTGGATTTCGTAGTAATCAAAGTCCTGCAAGGTCAGGCCATTGCGCGCCAGCAAGCGCGGCACCGCGTAGACCGGCGCCATCAACAGGCCTTCGGCACCGTTGACGAAATCCACCGCCGCCGCTTCGCCATCGCGCAGGTACGCGAGGATCGGCAGCCCCCGTTCCTTCGCCCATTCTTCACTGCCCAGCAGCACCAGCGACGCACCGTCGGTGAGTGGCGTCGAGTTGCCCGCCGTCATCGTGCCCTTGGCGCTTTTCTCGAAGGCTGGTTTCAGCTTGGCCAGTTGTTCCAGGGTCAGGTCCGGGCGCAGGTTGTTGTCGCGGGTCAGGCCGAGGAACGGTGTCATCAAGTCGTTGTGCCAGCCTTCGGCGTAGGACGCGGCCAGATGCTGATGGCTTTCCAGCGCCAGTTGATCCTGTTCTTCGCGGGGGATGCTCCAGGTCTGCGCCATCAGCTCGCAATGTTCGCCCATGGACAACCCGGTGCGCGGCTCGCCGTTGCGCGGAAATTCCGGAATCAGATGCCCGGGGCGCAATTGCAGGAATGTTTTCAGCTTGTCGCCGGTGGTCTTGGCGCGGTTGGCTTGCAGCAAAATCCTGCGCAGGCCTTCACTGACGCTGATCGGCGCATCCGAGGTGGTATCGACGCCACCGGCAATGCCGCAATCGATCTGCCCCAGGGCAATCTTGTTCGCCACCAGCAACGCCGCTTCCAGCCCGGTGCCGCACGCTTGCTGGATGTCATAGGCCGGCGTTTCCGGCAACAGCCGCGACCCGAGCACGCATTCGCGGGTCAGGTTCATGTCCCGCGACAGCTTGAGCACCGCCCCCGCGACCACTTCCCCCAGGCGCAGGCCGTGCAGGTTGTAGCGTTCGATCAAGCCTTCGAGCGCTGCGGTGAGCATCGCCTGGTTACTGGCGGTGGCATACGCCCCGTTGGAGCGGGCGAAAGGAATACGGTTACCGCCGATAATCGCGACGCGGCGCAGCTGAGTCATGAAAAGCTCCTTAAAAAAATGAAATGTGAATGCACATCCCTGTGGGAGCGGGCTTGTCCGCGATAGCGGTGGATCAGCCAACAACAATGTCGGATTGGCTGGCCCCTTCGCGGGCGGGCCCGCTCTCACAGGTTCTGCATGACCCCGCAAGTTCTGCTAAACCCAAGCTCCAACTACTCTGCAATGTTCAAGCGTAGGCCTTATCTCGTGGATCGAACGACTGATTGCCATTCGTGGTCCACACTTTGAACCTCAGCCGCCGGAGCACGTTCCATGTCAGACCGTTATATCGACTTCGCCAATTCGTCCATCGGCCATCGCCTGGTCGGGGCCCTGGGTTTGCCGTCGCCGGTTCGCCTGGAGCGCTGGCAGGCAGGCCGGCTGCGGCCTGTCGAAGGGGCGCTGTTGATCGGTGGAGGCCCGTTGGCGGACAAGGTCAGCGCTTTAGCCAATCGCCTGACCGACGCGATTTACAGCTACGGTACCGAGCCGTCCCTGGCCACCGCGTGGATTCCCGGCCACGGTCCGAAACTCAAAGCCGTGGTGTTCGACGCCAGTCATTTGCTGCAGACCGATCAGCTCAAACAGCTGCGCGAATTCTTCCAGCCGCTGATGAAAAACCTCGATCACAGCGCACACCTGGTAATTCTCGGTCGTGCACCGGAGACCTTGAGCGACCCGTTCGCCGCCAGTGCCCAGCGCGCGCTGGAAGGCTTCAGCCGTTCGCTGGCCAAGGAACTGCGCAGCGGTGGCACCTTGCAGTTGATCTATGTCGGCGACGGTGCGGACGATCAGCTGGAAGGACCGCTGAGGTTTTTCCTCTCGCCGAAAAGCGCGTTTGTGTCCGGGCAAGTGATTCGTTTGAAGGCGTGCGCTACGCCCGTTGAGGACTGGACTCGACCGCTGGCGGGACGCAAGGCGTTGGTAACCGGTGCAGCGCGTGGCATCGGCGCTTCAATCGCCGAGACGCTGGCCCGTGACGGCGCCGAGGTGATTCTGCTCGATGTGCCACCGGCCAAAGCCGATCTCGACGCTCTCGCCGCACGCCTTGGCGGACGCAGCATCACCCTCGACATTTGCGCCGAAGACGCCGCTGCACAGTTGATCGAACACCTGCCCGACGGCGTCGACATCGTGGTGCACAACGCGGGGATCACTCGCGATAAAACCCTGGCCAACATGACCCCGGAATTTTGGGATGCGGTACTCGCGGTCAACCTCAACGCGCCACAAGTGCTGACCAAGGCCCTGCTCGACAGCGGCACCCTGCGCGACAACGGTCGGGTGATTTTGCTGGCCTCGATCAGCGGCATCGCCGGCAATCGCGGGCAAACCAATTATGCGGCGAGCAAGGCCGGGCTGATTGGCCTCGCGCAAGCCTGGGCGCCGTTGCTGGATCAACGCGGTATCAGCATCAATGCAGTGGCGCCTGGGTTTATTGAAACGCAGATGACCGCGCACATTCCGTTCGGCTTGCGTGAAGCGGGCCGGCGCATGAGCTCGCTCGGCCAGGGCGGCTTGCCGCAGGACGTCGCAGAGGCCGTGGCGTGGCTGGCGCAACCGGGCACCGGCGCGTTTACCGGCCAGGCGTTGCGGGTCTGTGGACAAAGCGTTCTGGGGGCCTAAGTGATGATCACCGACTGGCACACACTCAACCGCGAACCGAGCTTGCCGGCGTTGTACATGCGAGCGGCGACGCGACGCAAAATCACCGGCACCACCCTGCCCGACACCGGGTTGCACTGCTGGGTCAATGTCGATCCCAAACGCCTGGCGGCGTATCGCAACGTCTGCGGATTTGCCGACAACGGCTTGCTGCCGCCGACCTATCCGCACATCCTCGCGTTTGCCTTGCAGATGCAATTGCTCACGGCCAAGGAGTTTCCGTTTCCCCTGTTGGGGCTGATTCACCTGAGCAACCGCATTCGCGTGTTGCGCCCCATGGGCGGCGTGAATCGGGTGCGCGTGAGCGTGCAGGTGCAGAATCTGCAACCCCATGCCAAGGGTGCGACGTTCGATCTGGTGACCACGTTGGACGATCAATTGGGAACGCTCTGGGAGGCGCAAAGCCAGATGCTGTGCCGGGGCGTCAAACTGGACGGCGAACCGCTCGAGGACGTGTTGGCCCCGACGCTGGAGATGATCGAAGTGACCCGCTGGAAAGCGCCGGCCGACATTGGTCGGCAATACGCCAAGGTGTCCGGCGACTACAACCCGATTCACTTGAGTGCCGTCAGCGCGAAACTGTTTGGTTTCCCGACCGCCATTGCCCACGGGTTATGGAACAAGGCACGCACATTGGCGGCTCTGGCCGATCACTTGCCGACGGCGAACATCGAGATTGCCGTGCAATTTCGCAAACCGGTGCGGTTGCCCAGTGAAGTGACATTACTGGCGAGCGCGGCGGGATCCAGTGGGGATTTTCGGTTGGTAGGTGTTGGAAATCTTGAGCACATGGTCGGGCATTGGCGGCCGGTGGCTTGATGCCAGGCAACAAAATATCTTGCGAGTTTGAAATGGCTTTCGCGAGCAGGCTCGCTCCCACACTGGATTTGCGCAACAACACAAATCCCTGTGGGAGAGAGCCTGCTCGCGATAGCGGTCGTCCAGACTAAGACGGAGCCACAGGCTGCGGAAACAAATTACCCAGCGTCTCCAGCAACCGCACGTGAAAAATCGGCTTGCGAAACAGTTCGAGCACCTGCAAGCGCAACATGTCGCTGACATCCTCCATGTCCGCGTGCCCGGACGTGACGATTACCGGCAAATGCTGACGCGACGTGTGCTCGCGCAAGCGCTTGATCAGTGACATGCCGCTTTCCTCTGGCATACGCAGATCCGTGATCACCAGCGCAATGTCCGGATGGCGGGTCAAGTGCTGCAAGGCGAGCTTGACCGAGGTTGCGGTAAAACAGCAAAAACCCTCCCCTTCCAGCAACTCCGCCAGTTCCATCAACGCGTCCTCCTCGTCATCGACCAGGAGCAGCTGTTGCCGTGGGTGTGCGGGCGCATTCATGAGGGCTTCCTGCAATGGACCAGGCGATAACGTTAGAACCACTCAGGCTAGTTGGCAAACAGCAATGATCAAGGACCAGGCAGCACAGCTTTGATACTGGCGGTAAGCGAAGTAAAAGCGCTTGTAATGGAGCCCATGAAAACGCCCACAGCCACTGCCGCAAGACCCGCGATGATGGCGTACTCGATGCCCGAAGCGCCTTCGGTGTCTTTGGCCAGGTTGTAGTAGAAAACGATCTCGCTCTTGATGTGCTGAAAAGCGCTTTTAAAGGACATGACGACTTCTCCTAAGGACTGCGGGTGTTGCACGGTCGCAACATGATTCCCCTTTGCCAGCATCAGCATTGTCGGCATTCCCCAACCCAACAACTGTAAGAACGTATTAATACTTAAGTAGTACCCCACCCGTTTTCGGCAAAAAACGGGGCCTGGCATTTCAAACACCCCCATTTCCTCGTTTTTTTGCCACCCAGTAATGGCGTTTTGCTCTAGCTGCGCTACCTTCAAATAGCGAAATAGTTCCATGTATTTAAATGCTTTTTTGCGAATCTATCTCGTTCGAGACGGTACGGATCATCGGCAGCTGGAAAGGGAGAGCCCTCATGAACAGCCGCGTCACCCTGGGATTGGCCGGATTGTTTCTGGTGGGTGCCATCATTGCCGGTTACTGGGGACTTGCGCTGAGCCGTCAACCCGCTCCCGAGCCTGCCGCGCAACCTGTCGCTAACACAGCGCCAACCGCTCCAGCCCCTGTGCCAATGGACGATCCCACGCGCCAACCGGTGGTGGTCCTGCTGCACGACGTAGCCCCCTTCGTTCAAATCACCGCAGCCGACGTCACCCTCGAAAAACTGCGTACCGCCCCGGCCGGCAGTTTGACCACGCTTGAGCAAGCGATTGGCCGTACGCCTTGGCACGCCCTCACCGCCGGCACCTGGCTCAACGATCAAAGCTTCGAGGCCGGCAGCTCGCTGGCACGGATGATCCGCCCCAATGAACGAGCACTCGCGGTCGCAGTGGACGAAGTGACCAATGCCGGCGGACAACTGAGCCCTGGAGATTATGTCGACGTGATGCTGTTTCTGCGCGCCGACGCCAACAACACTCAGCAATCAGCCCAGGTGGTAGTCCCGGCGTTGCGCGTACTCGGGGTCGGCGAACAATTGGGGCTGACTAACGACGGGCGTCCCGCCAACCCGGCGCGCAGCAGTGAAGAACAACTCAAGCAGGACCAACTGCGGGCCAACGCACGCTCGGTGTTGCTCGCCGTCCCCGAACCCTTGCTGAGTCGCCTGACGCTCGCGGCCCAGGCCGGCACGTTGCGCCTGGCCGTGCGCAGCGCCGAAGAAAAACGCCTGGCGCATTACTGGGCCGGCGAAAGCGCTTCGCCGGCCAATCTCGCCAGCGCCAATCGCGACCTCGTGCAATTCAGTCAACTGGCCCTCGTCGGCACCCCCAAACCCCTCACCGTCGGTGCCAGTTCGGCACCGCAGAAAAAAGGCGTGGAAGTCATTCGCGGCAATCAGATCACTCAACAAACTCCCTGAATTGAGCAAGGACGCATCTACATGCGCAGAAGTACCATGTTCATGTTTCAAGGCCTGCTCTGGGGCACGCTGCTGAGCAGCGTGCCACTCACGGCAACCTTTGCGGCTAGCGGTAACTGTGCCGCACTCGGCCAATTGCCGGCGACACTGCAAGTCGGCGAAGGCTTGCAGCAGGAAGTGCAATCCCCGGTGGCGATTACGCGGCTGGCCGTGGGAGATCCGAAAATCGCCGACGTGCGGGTCAACGGTAACCAGGCCTTTTTGCTCACCGGCATGGCGCCCGGCGCTACCAGCCTGATGGTCTGGACGGCGTGCGCCAGCGCCCCGCGTCAAAGCATGGTGTTTGTGCAGGGTCGCGCCACGGCGGCCATGACCGGCAAGTCAACCCTGGCCTCTCAGGACCCGTTGCTACCGTCGCAAGTGCAGACCGACATTCGCTTCGTCGAGGTCAGCCGGACCAAACTCAAAGAGGCCAGCACCTCGATCTACGGTAAAAACTCGAACTTCCTCTTTGGCTCCCCCGGCACCGTGCCGAACACCGCCGTGACCCCGCGAGTGCTGCCATTGCGCAACCTTGATCCACGCATCGCCGTGCCGAGCATTCCGCTGGCCAATGACATGTTCAACATCGTCGCCGGCGGCGGCAACTTCCTGGCGATCATCAACGCCCTGGAAGGCAGCGGCTTCGCTTACACCCTGGCGCGGCCGAGCCTGGTGGCGATCAGCGGGCAGAGCGCGAGTTTTCTCGCGGGCGGCGAGATCCCGATCCCGGTGCCGAGTGCCAACAGCAACAGCTACTCCATCGAGTACAAGGAATTCGGAGTCCGCCTGACGCTCACGCCGACCGTGGTCAGCACCGATCGCATCGCCCTGAAAGTCGCGCCGGAGGTCAGCGAGCTTGATTTCGCCAACGCTGTCACCATCGGGGGCACCACGGTTCCGGCGTTCACCATTCGCCGCACCGACACCAGCATCTCCTTGGCCGATGGCGAGAGTTTTGTCATCAGCGGTTTGATCAGCACGCAAAACACGTCACAGGTCGACAAGTTTCCGGGACTGGGGGATATCCCGGTCCTCGGCGCCTTTTTTCGTAGTTCATCAATCAGGCGCGAAGAGCGTGAACTGCTGATGATCGTCACCCCCCACCTGGTTCAACCGCTGGCCGTCAATGCACCACTGCCGTCGCTGCCCGGTGAACAACTGCGCAACTACGACCCCGGTTTCTATCGCATGTTCTTCCTCGAAGACGGCAACTTCGATAAACGCAGCGGGTTATCGCAATGAGCCAGAACCTGAGCCAGACCTTCCTCGCGATCACGCGCAACGACACTGACCTTGAGTGGCTGCAAGGCGCCCTCGCCCCGTTGGGCCAGGTGGTCAGCGCCGGCGGCGGCAGCCTCGACGAACTGTTGGCGCTGGTCGACGTCACCTTCGCCAGCCTGGTGTTCGTCGGGCTGGACCGCGAACACGTGGTGGCGCAAAGCGCGCTGATCGAAGGCGCATTGGAAGCCAAGCCGATGCTGGCGATCGTGGCGCTGGGCGATGGCATGGACAATCAGCTTGTGCTGAATGCGATGCGTGCCGGTGCGCGGGATTTTGTCGCCTATGGCTCGCGCTCCAGTGAAGTCTCGGGGCTGGTGCGCCGGCTCGGCAAACGCCTGCCAACGGTGGCGCCGAGCACCCAGCTCGGTGGCCTGACCGTGCTCTACGGTGCGCAAACCAACGCCGACGGAGCGCTGATCGCCAACCACATGGCGCAAGTGGTGCAGAAAAGCGGCCAGCAAACCTTGTTGCTGGACCTGGGTTTGCCGCGCGGCGACAGCCTGGCGTTGCTCGGGTTGGAGAGCTCGTTTCATTTCGGTGACGCCGTGCGGCACTTGCGGCGCCTCGACGCCACGCTGATCGACAGTGCGTTTACCAGCAATGAGGCGGGACTGCGAATCCTCGCCTACGCCAGCCACGATGAACCACTGGAGCGCACCAGCGCCGCCGAGTTGTACATGCTGCTCAGCGCCCTGCGCCAACACTTCCAGCACATCGTGGTGAACCTCACCGGCCAGCCGGACAGCGAAGCGCTGCGCACCTTTGTCAGTCATTGCGACAAGCTGCTGTGGTACACCGATCAGAACGTGCTCGACTGCCGGCGCAACCTCGCGGTGCTCAACCTGTGGCGCGAAAAAGGCATGAAGCTCGATCACGCCCGGTTACTGATTGACCGCTACCTGCGCAATGTCGCACCCGACGCCGACACCCTGGGCAAAAGCTTCGGCATGGAAGTCTTCGCGATTCTGGCCTTCAGCCCGGAAGTGCGCCTGAACGCCAAAAACCAGGGTGTGAGCCTGTTCGAACTGGCCCCGCGTGAAGGCCTGACCCAAAGCCTGCGCACCCTCGGCGAAGGCCTGGCCAAACGCTCCGAAGGCCTGGCCAAACCCAGGATCGGCTGGTTCAACCGGCTGAGGGGTGCGCAATGAGTACGGAAAAACTCTTCGGCGCCCCGGCGCGCACGCCGTCCGGCAACACCGACAACGAAGGCCTGAAACTGGTGTTGCACCGCTACATCATCGATGCCATCGAAGAGTCCGGAAAAAACTTGCTGGAAGGGTCGCGGCCGGCGCTGTCGCAATTCGTCATCGACAAAGTGGCCGAATACATTGCCCGGCTGCACCTGGCGATTTCCCGTTATGAGATGGAGCGCTTGGCCGAAGAACTGGTCGACGAACTCACCGGTTTCGGCCCGCTGGAAGTGCTGCTGCGCGACCCGTCCGTGACCGAGATTCTGGTCAACGGTCCGCACCGGGTGTTCATCGAACGCGACGGCGTGCTGCATCAAAGTGACTTGCGTTTCATTGACTCGCACCACGTCGAACGCGTCATGCAACGTATTCTCGCGCCCTTGGGCCGACGGCTCGATGAGTCCTCGCCCATGGTCGATGCACGCCTGCCCGATGGCAGCCGGGTCAACGCGATCATTCCGCCGATTGCCCTCGACGGGCCGTGTCTGTCGATTCGCAAATTTCGCAAGGACATGCTCAAAAGCAGCGACCTGATGGCAATGCAAACCATCGATCAGGCGATCTACGACTTCATTCAGGAAGCCGTGGGCAAGCGCTGCAACATCCTGATCAGCGGCGGCACCGGCACCGGCAAAACCACGTTGCTGAACATCCTCAGCCAGTTGATCAATCCGCACGAACGCCTCGTCACCATCGAAGACGTCGCCGAACTGCAACTGGGCCACCCGCACGTCGTGCGCCTCGAAACCCGGCCGCCGAATGCCGAAGGTCACGGCGAAGTGAAGTCCAGCGACCTGATCCGCAACGCCCTGCGGATGCGTCCGGACCGGATCATCCTCGGCGAAATTCGCGGCGTCGAAGTGCTCGATGTCCTCACGGCCATGAACACCGGTCACGACGGTTCGATGAGCACCGTGCACGCCAACAATGCCCAGGACGCGCTGCTGCGCCTGGAGACATTGGTCGGCCTGACCGGCCGCACCATCGCCGAAAAAACCTTGCGCCAGATGGTTTGCGCCGCGCTGGACGTGGTGATCCAGCTCACCCGCATGCCCGACGGTCGCCGCTGCGTCAGCGAGGTGGTGGAAGTGGTCGGCGTGCGCGAAGACGTGTACGTCACCAACACCTTGTTCCGGCTCGACCGTCGCACCGGTTTCGGTTTTATGCGCGAGGCGGTCAACCCCGCCGGCGACAAACTGCGCCGCGAAACGGCACTTGTTTCCTCACCGCACTGAGGCCACGGCATGCTCAAACCGGCGCTGCTGATTCTCGCTTGCCTGATCCTGTTCGGGCTATCGATCCGCTTGTTGCTCCGCGGGCTGCGCCAGACCGGGACCGAACGCGTATTGGGTCGCCTGAGCCAAGGGCAGCCGCAAATCGTCGTCGAAAAAACCTCCTGGGCCGGGCCGGAACGGGCGTTTTTGCGCGCCGGTCTCGGGCGTCCGACTGAACGGTTGGGACGCTGGGTGCTGCTGTGGGCCCTCGGTATTTTGCTGGGCGTTGTCGTCGGTGGCTGGATCGGTGCGCTGCTGTTTGTACTGGTGCCGCCGTTGCTCCTGCGGCTGTATGTCGGCTGGCGTTATCAGCGCCGGCTCAAGCGCATGATCGAACAACTTCCGCCGTTGCTTGATCACACCGTGCGCAGCCTGAAATCCGGTCGAACCCTGGCCGATGCCCTGCTCGGCGCTATCGAAGCCGCCGATGACCCATTGAAAAATGCCATGGGCCGGGTCCAGCGCAACGTGCAGTTGGGTGTCAGCTTGCCCGACGCCGCGTCGGACTTCGCCGAGTTGTATGAGAGAGATGAACTGCGCCTGCTGGCCCTGGGTTTGAAGGTCAATCATCGCTACGGCGGCAATGCCAGTGAACTGCTGGAGAACCTGATCAAGATGATCCGTGAGCGCGAGCAGGCCGCCCGCCAGCTCAGCGCCATGACCGGTGAAACCCGGGTAACCGCGTGGGTGCTGGGGTGTTTACCGCTGGGCCTGGCCGGTTATTTTCTGATCGCTAACCCGGCCTATTTACTCGCCATGTGGAATGACCACTCGGGGCAAATCATGCTCGCGACAGCGTTTGGTTTGCAGGCGGTGGGCAGCCTCGCGCTCTGGCGCATGTTGCGCAGCGTATGAAAATGCCTCTACTGATCAGTGCACTGCTGTTTTTCGGGGCCACGCTGTTGCTGCTCAGCAGCCTGCTGGACCAGCGTCGACGGGCGCGTCAGGTGGCCCAGCGGCTGGACGGCAAGCCGCTCGGTCACAGCCAGTTGGGTCTCTGGTTGCAGGCGTTGGGCAATAGTCGGATCGGTCAGCGCTCGGTCAATCTGGACAACGAAACCCAGGCACTGCTCAACCGCCTCGGCTGGCGCAGCACCCGTCGTCGCTCACTGTTCGCCGCGTGCCAGGTCGGCGTGCCGGTGCTGGCACTGGCCATGAGTTTGCTGATTCAGGGGGTGTTCTATCCCGATGCGCAGAACCACTGGATCGCCCCGCTGTTCGCCACGGCCATCGGCTATTTGCTGCCTAAGCGCTTACTCGCCGCTGCCTCGTTGCGTCGACAAAAACAACTGGCGTCCGAGATTTCCACCTTCATCCCGCTGCTGCGCATCCTGTTCGAATCGGGCATGGCGGTGGAGCAGTCGTTGCGCGTCCTGAGCACCGAAGGCAAACAACTCATGCCCGCGCTGACCCATGAACTGCGTCTGGTGCTGGCCCGTGTCGATTCCGGCCTGGAACTGGGTGAAGAACTGCACAAGGTCAGCCGTTTGCTGGCGGTCGATGAATTCACCGACACCTGCGTGATCCTTGAACAGTTGATCCACCAGGGCGGCGGTGCGATGAAATCCCTGCTGACGCTCAAGCAATTATTCGATGACCGGCGCCTGACGCGCCTGCAGGAATACATCTCCAAGATGTCCGCCAAAATGTCCGTCGTGATGATGCTGTTTCTCTTCCCGGCGTTATTGATCGTGCTGGCCGGCCCGGGCTTCACCGCCCTGGCCCGGGCCATTGGTTCATAGAGGGGTCCTGATGAAAGCGATGATTGCCGGTTTGAGTTTGCTGTTATTGGGCGGTTGCGCCACCGACGGCCAGACACCATGGAGCGCCCTGACCAGCAGCGCCAGTTGCAGCAAATTGAGTGCCGATGAACAGCTGAAATTAAACCTGGCCGACGACATGGCCAACGACGGCAAACTGCACGCCAGCCTGGCCAACCTGCAAAGCCTGCCGGACAACGTGGCCGACGTACGCCTGCGCCGGGCCAAGGTCTACCGCCTGCTGGGGCGCAGCGAAGCCGAGCCGTTATACCGCAGCCTGCTCGGCACCTGCATGGCCGCCGAAGCCGAACACGGCCTGGGCCAACTCGCTGCAGCCAAGGGCGACAACGGCCTGGCCCAGGCTCACTTGCTGCGCGCCGCGCGGCTGGCGCCCACCGACGACAAAATCCGCAACGACCTCGGCGTGGTGTACCTCAATCAACTGCGCGTCGACGATGCACGCTTTGAATTCCTCACCGCCATGGAACTCAAGCAAGGCGATCAACTGGCCGCATTGAACATGGTGACGCTACTGATCTACCAGGACGACTGGAGCCGCGCCGCCGAACTCGTCAGCCGCCTCGGCCTCAGCCCCGCCCAAGTCACCGAAGCCCAGGAACGCGCACAAAAACTCAAGACCCCGGGCAAGACAGGCCCGATTCCTGTTAACCAGGTCGCCGTCGTCACGACGCCGAGCCTCCAATAGGGAGTCCTTTGCGATGAAACCAATCGTCCTCAGCTGCCTCGGCCTGCTGGCCCTGCCCCTCGCCGCCCTTGCGCTCGACGGCCCATCCTCGCCACAACAAGCGGAAACCGAAGGCTGGCTGCAACTGCAAAGCAGCAACAAGGCTGCTTCGCAGAAACCACAGACCTCGACAGCGACTGAACGCGAGCTGAGCATGCAGCGCTGGTTGAAGAGTTATGAGCATGAGATCCCGCAGTTTTTTGATCAGGATCAGGGGGGGACGGTGAGCAGTGGGTCGGGGGGGTAGGTTTTGGTTTTTTGTGTGTGGTTTGCCGCCTTCGCGAGCAGGCTCGCTCCCACAGGTCAAACAGTGTGCAGCGGAGGAAAATCAGTGAGCCGTAACCCGCTGGCGCATCCCGGAACTGCTGGGCGACAACGCCAACGCCAACTGGGTGCGGTTATGCATATGCGTCAAACGCAACACCTGCGACACATACAGTTTCACCGTGTTCTCGGTAATCCCAAGCTCACAGGCAATCTGATAATTGGTCTGCCCCTTGCCCACCAACCGCGCCACATCCAGCTGTCGTGGCGACAACTGATTGAAAATCGCCGGCATCTCCACCCGATCCACATCACTGACCTCAGCGTCGCCGACATCCGCCTGAGGCCCACGTCGAACCTTATCCAGATCCTGATACAAATCATCGATCGACTCGGACAGATACTGCAGCTTCTGATTCAAATGCCCCAGCTGCAGATTTTTCTGCCGCTCCTGCAACGCCACTTCCTGACGCTGAACCCCTTCCAGCAACTCACCCAGATCAACCGGCTTCTGATAGTAATCAGCAAACCCGGCCCGCAGCGCCTTGATCACATCCTGCTTGTCCGCACGTCCTGTCAGCATGATGGCTTCAAACGCCCGGTGCTTGCCAGACAACCGCTGCAACACCTGAACCAACTCAATCCCGTTCAGCCCAGGCATCTGCAAGTCGCACAGCACCAGGCCGACATCCAGATCCTCCTCAAAGCGCTCGATCGCCTGCTGGCCAGACTCACACGGAATACAGCCATAGCCCTTGCTCTCGAGGAATTCGCACAGCTCCTCCACGATCAAAGGCTGATCATCGACCACCAGGATTTTTACCGCAGACGTAAACTTATTCACGCGCCACTCCATGCTCAGGCCAACGCTGACCGCTCCTGTACTGACAGCCCCAGGCTGCACAACCAGTGATTTGAAAGTAGACGCACTTTCTGACTCTGTACATAGAACGGGCGACTAGTGAATCCAGGCGAACGTGAACAACAACCCCACCAACACAAAGGGCGCAAATGGCTGCTTCCTTGACACTCCCGGCTCCAGGTAGCGAAGACGAGCCCTAAGCCCTTGACCCAAATGAAGCCAGACTCTTGGCGCCACCAGCAGCCATAAAACACTGGCCAGTGCGGCACCGATAAAGCTGCCCAGCAGGTGTATACCGTCCGTCGCGAGACCCAGGGCGCCCATCAGTTTCACATCGCCCGCGCCCATGCGGCGCAGCGCATAACCGGGCAAGGTGAAGGCCAGCGCCAGCAACAACGCCCAACCGCCCTGCGCGGCCTCAGCGCCCAGCCAGGTGGTGTCGGTCCACAACAACCAGGTCAGCGCCAACGCGCCTGCACCGAGGGTCAGGCCATTGGCGATGTGCTTTTCCCGGGCATCCTGTGCCGCGCAGAGCGTCAGCCAGATCAATAATACAAAGCTTTGCATTCGGTAAAAAACATCCGTTATGGCTGAATGATTCTATGCTGATATCACGCTGTGACAGTCAGGGTAGACGCACTCATGAAATCAAGCCTCCCCCGCAAACAAAAAGGCGCCGTTGCGATTGAGTTCGCCTTGGTGTTCGTGCTTTTTTTCGCCGTGTTCTATGCAATTGTCAGTTACAGCTTGCCGCTGTTGCTGATGCAATCGTTCAACCAGTCGACCGCTGAAGCGGTTCGCCGCAGCGTGGCGGTGGACCCGAGCGCGCCCGGTTACGCGGCCACCGTGCAAGCCACCGCAGCAGCAGAATTGAACCGGCAGTTGGCCTGGATTCCTGCCGCACTGAACTTCAATGCCGCCACCGATTCCACCATCACCTTTGTCGCCGGAGTGCTTAAGGTCAAAGTCGATTACCCCACCAGCAAGCTCAACCGTGTGGTGCCGTTTCTGGTGCTGCCGGGGATCGGTTCGGTGCCCAATTTGCCGGCGACACTCAGCGCCAGTTCGAGTCTGCAATTTTGAGTTCCGGCGACAAACTGTTCGGCCGTCTGCTGAACCGCCATCCGCCACAGCCTGTGACCATGCCCGACACCCTGTGCGTGCAGAGTGTGGGCTTGCAACTGTACCTGGATGCCGAAGGCCGGGTGATTCATCAGACGGGACCGCTGCGGCATATGCTGGCCCAGCAGATTCCAGCCGCGCAGTCCCCGCTGCTGGTGGATTACCTCATGCCCCACAGCAGCCTCGCGGTCGAAGGTGTGCCCGCCGACTGGCAGGGACAGACCCTGGACCTGGACTTCTACACCGTCAGCGGACAGCCCCTGCACCTGCGCGGCTGGGTCCAGCCCGCGGACAAAAACTGGTTGTTGCAGTTACTCGACATCGGCGACGTCTTGCTCGAGCGCCGGCAATCGCGCAGCCGCGAACAGAACCAGTTACTCACGGCGAAGATCAGCGAACAGCTGCGCCTGTGCAGCCTGGTGCGTCTGCCCGATGTTTTGCTCGATCAGCTTCAGGTGCTGGCGCAACGTTTTCACATTCCCTGCGTTGCGGTGGCGTTGCTCGATGAGCAGGCTCAGGGCTGGCAAATTCATCAGCAATACGCCGCCCTCGATGCGCCGAAGCTGTGGCAAAACGCTCAGCGCCTGGGCACCGGGCTCGACAGTTTGAACGGCTCGGTCGCCCAACACCTGACGCCCGCCGCGCACCCGCGCCTGCAAGACATCTTCGGGCATGCCGACGGCTTGGCGGTGCCCTATTACGACGCTCACGGTGTGGTCGCGTGGTTACTCTGCGGTGTGTATACGGCGCAGCAACGTGCTCCGGATCTCAACGACAGTGACTGGTTGCAGCTCTGCGCTGCACTGGCCAGCCCGCTGCTGGAACGCCTGCGCGAGCATCGTCATCAACTGCAACTGGAACGGCTGGAATCACTGCAAGGATTGCTCGGCACCGGTTGGTGGGAAATGTTCAGCGACAGCGCCCAGGTGCAGTTGGCGCCGTCGCTCGCCAACGTGCTGAGCCTGACGAGCACGCAATTACCGTTGAACGAATGGCTCGACCACATTCACCCCGCTGACCGCGAAGAACTGCGCAGTCGCCTGCTGGACTTGCAGGACGCCGGCACGCCGTTGTTGCTGTGTGTGCGTCTGCACCGCCCCGAAGCCACACAAACGCCGATCTGGTATCGCCTGCAAGGCCAGGCCCTGGGCGCCGGTAAACAGCGGCGTTTGGTTGGCTTCATGCTCGACATCAGCGATATCAAAAATCAGCAACAGAACGCCGCCACCGCCCATGCGCGACTGGACAACCTGATCGCCAGCTCACCCGCGGTGATTTACGTGCAGCGCTACGTCGAAGGCGCATTGCAACCGACGTTTTTCAGCGACAGCCTGCTGCCGCTACTAGGGCTGACCCTCGCCGATTGCAGCGCCGGGGCCTTGATCGAACGCATTCACCCGCAGGACCGCGATCAGTATTTCGAGCGTACCCGGCAGTTGCTGCGCGAAGGCTCGGTGCGTGCCCGTTACCGACTGCGCGACCATCGCGGCGATTACCACTGGCTGCTCGATGAGGCCAAGCTGCTGCGCGATGACCTCGGCCTGCCGGTGGAAGCCGTCGGCTTGTGGCTGGACGTCACCGAAGCGACCCTGGCCGCCGAACAGGTGAAACAGAGTGAAGAGCGCTACCGGATTCTGGTGGAGGACTCGCCCGCGATGATTTGCCGGTATCGCCCGGACCTGACGCTGACCTTCGGCAATCGGCCGTTGGCGACCTATCTGGAATGCCAGCCCGAACAATTGCCCGGGGTGAATCTAGGCCAATGGATGTCGGACGAACAACGTGAAGCGTTCGTGCAGCGACTCAGTCAACTGAGCCCTGAGTTCCCGGTGAGCACCGCGGAAATCAACCTGCAACTGCCCGGCCGGGAGCACGCGTGGTGGGTCTGGTCTGATCGCGGGGTGTTCGATGAGCAAGGGCTCCTGCTGGAGATTCAGGCCGTCGGGCGCGATAACACCGAAGTCCGGCGCTCGCAGCAGCAACTCACGCAGAGCGCAAAAATGGCCACCCTCGGCGAAATGGCCACCGGCCTGGCCCACGAAATCAATCAGCCGCTGAACGTGATGCGCATGGCCATCGTCAATGTGCTCAAGCGCCTGAGCACGGGCGAGGTGCAGATCGACTACCTCACCGACAAGCTCAACCGTATCGATTCCCAGGTCCAGCGCGCCGCGCGAGTGGTGGATCACATGCGCGTGTTTGGCCGTCGTTCGGAGATCGAACAGCATCCGTTCAACCCGGCGCAGGCCATCGAGGGCACGCTGTCGCTGCTGGCCGAAGGCATGCGCGGCAAAGGCGTTGAACTACGGGTCAGCGAGACCGGTTTTGACGTGCAAGTGCGCGGCTACGTCGATCAGCTGGAGCAGGTGTTGATCAACCTGATGGTCAACGCCCGGGACGCGCTGCTGAGCAAACGCGAGGCCGACCGCGAGTTCAAGCCGTGGATTTCGGTGTACGCCGAACGGGACAAGCAGTCGGTGCGGCTGTGGGTCGAGGACAATGGCGGCGGCATTGACCCGCGGTTGATGGAGAAGATTTTCGAACCGTTTTTCACCACCAAACCGGTCGGCATCGGCACGGGGTTGGGGTTGTCGGTGAGCTACGGCATCGTCGAGAACATGGGCGGACGCCTGAGCGTTCGCAACTCAGTGGAGGGCGCACGGTTTTGCATCGAGCTGCCGGTTGCGTTGGATGATCAGAGCAGCAGTGATGCTCGACCGGAGTGACAGCTGAGGTTGGCGCCGACCTGAATTTTCCCGACCTCGATGCCAAGGGTTTTCAGGACGGTGTTGAGCAGGTTGTCGAGCAGCGGGCTGAGGATCGAGTTCAGCGTTGTCGTCAACAGCGACAGCACGCTGGTCAACAGCGAGTTCAGCAAATCGAAAACCGCCTGCAGCAGGAAGCCGGGACTGAATGACGGGGTGTGAACAATCAATGGCAAGGGATTGATCGCCTGCGACAAGCCGGAGATCGCATTGGTGGCGGTCAAGGTATAAGGCGGACTGGAGGGGGCCAACCCGACTTTCGGCGGGTTGATGAACGTGGTTGATGCGCTGGTCGGCACGACGGGGCTGTCGATCCTGAGTTCAGCGCCACCACCGGAAAAGGGCACGCCGGCATGCCGGATATCGAGCAAGGTGAAGGGCGTGACGCTCAGAGGCGCAATCGAGGAGGCCCAATTGGAGTTGACCCGCCCGACCCGCAATTCAGCCACGGTGGTGGTGGTGAAAGCGGTCAGGCTTTTATTGGATTCGCTGGCGCAGGTGTAGTCGGTGACGTAACTGCTGCCCCCGCCCGCCTCAAGACTCACGTCCAGATTGGGATTGGGCAATACATACAAATCGAGTCCCAGTAACCCGGTGACCACAGACAAAGTGCTCGTCACCAAACCGGTCAGGTTAGTGACCAGCGACAAATCCAGGCTCACCAACACCCGGACCTGCGCGGTGCGCACATAGATTCGATTGGCGCCCAACGGCGCCAGTTTTGCCAAGGCCGGGTTACCCACTACCGACAACTGTGGCGGCTCGATCACCTTGATGTTTGCCGTGGCCCCGAGGCCCAACCCCAACAGATTCACCGGAAGCGTGCCCGTCAGCGCACTCTTGCTGTTGCCCAGTTCGATAAACGCCTGGACCAGTTGAAAGGCATTCACGTTAGCGTTCAGGCCGGACGCGGTGCTGCCCGTCTGCAACTGCAAGATGTCACCCAAATGCACTTTGAGCGGATTGACGACGGTGTTGGCCAGCGCATTCAAACCGGTCTGAACGTCCGCCGTCGCGCCATTGGCCTGGGCCACGGTCGCGGCAGCTCGCAGCAGCTGGCCCACCGTGGCGTCTGCGCCGAGCAATTGGGTGTAGTCGCCGGCGGTGACCTGCAGGTCAACGGCAAGCTGATCCATGTATTTGAGCAGGTTGATATTGGCAGCCACCAAACCGTTCCAGCTGGCGACGGTCAAGTTGATCGGCGCACCGCTCAAGCCAGACAACATACCGTTCAACAAATTAACGTCTGCCAGCGTGCTTTGAATACTCAGTTGGGCCACCGGCGGCCCCGCGACACCCGCAACGGCCGTGGCGCTCAGGTTAATGGTCGAGTTGGCAGGGGAGCCGCCGAACATCGCTCCGAGACCGCCGACCAGACTCTGCGGCACCACATGGCTGGCGATGACCCGGATCGCTTCGCTTTTGCTCGGGTCCGCCGCGAATACCCGAAGGTTGCCGGCGTTCACGGTCACCGCGCCGCAGACAACGGCCAAGGCGCGGCCAGCGCTGGGGAGGGCGAAACCATTGCGTTGGGCGCTGGCGGTGGCGTAGGTGACGGCGGAGGCGCCGACCAGGCAGTCACCGCCCCGTGTGGCGGCTTCCAGCGCAGCCATGTCGGCGACCCGTTGCAGGTTGCGTTTTTCCAGGTAGAGCCGGCCGGTGTCGACCACAACCACCAGGCACAATAGCGCCGCCGCCATGGTCAGCGCCGCCATCAAGCCAATCGCCCCCCGTTGCCGGGCCGGTCCACGAAACTGCAAGCGGGGAGACATCGCGCACTCCTTTGCCGGTGCACTGCCGGGGCTTTCTGCGATCGTGAAGAGCAGTGTAGACAAGGGTTGGCCAGAATGCTGGCAACTCGCCAGCCCAGACAACAAAAACCCCTGTAGGAGTGAGCCTGCTCGCGATAGCAGAGTGTCAGTCGACATCAATTTTGACTGTTACACCGTTATCGCGAGCAGGCTCACTCCTACAAGGGGATTAGTGGGCTAATTTGGGTGGATAGTTGGCCAGGATGCGCGCCACGGTTTCGTGGATCGCAGTGCTGCGATCCGACGGGTTCGGCGAGCCGCTGAGCAGTTGCTCGTCGCTGCCGCGCCACACCAGTTTGCCGTCCTTGCCGTCGAGCAGGTCGATCTGGATGGTCGCCACTTTGTAGCTGACGTTGCGGGTTTCGTTGTACATCGGCGCACCCCAGTAACCGTTCCAGGGGTTGCCATAACCGCCGCCATAGCTGGTGGTGACTTGTTGCTGGCGCTCTTCGACGATCAGATAGGTTTGTACGTTCAAATCGCCCCGGGTGCCGGTGGCGGCCGGGCGCAAGCCGCGCTGATCAAGCTGATCGGTCACCGATTCACGGATGCGTTGTTCGGTCAGGTCACTCTTGATCCGCGGATCATCCGGGCGGTATTGCAGGGCCGGTTCTTTCCAGCTCCAGCTGCGGTAGGCGGCAAAATCGCGGCTGGCGTCAAAGTCATGATTGACCTGGTTGGCGGCGCAGGCACTGAGCAGCGCGGCCACAACCAGTACAGCGAGACGTCGGAACATGATCTTTCTCCGGTTGAGGCGTCACCTGCGCAATGCTTCTTATCGACAGAAGCTAACTCGGAGGATACGCCGACATTGCCTTTTCTACAGCCTTTCGCAGGGCATCGGCTTGTTCGCTCTGGCTGCCGCTTTGGCCGGTTTCGGCGCTGCCGCTCCACACCGGCTGACCGGTGCCGGCGTCGTACAGATCCACCTGCACCACCAGGACTTGCTCCTGATACGTGCGCACGATCGGCACGCTGCCGTACATGCCGTAACCGTTGCCATAGTGGTTGTAACCGCCATAACCAGCGCCGTAGTAACCGTAGTCGTCGCGCTCCTGGCGCAAGCGGGTTTCGATGTGCAGGTTGGCGCTGACAAACAGGTCGGCCGGACGGTTATCGTGCAGCGGACGCAAGCCGCGCTGATCGAGGGCGTTGCTGACCACTTCGGCCACCTGCGCCGGGTCGGCCCAGGTGGTGCCCGGCGGCAGATGGCCGTCGAGCCACGCCCAGCTGCGATAACGCCCATAGTCATGAGGCGGCGCCGGGTAGGCGCTGCGATCGAACACCTTGGCAGCGCCCGGCGGCGCCGGCGGAATCGGATTCGACGACGCCACATACGGGTTGCCGCCCTGACAGGCCGCCAGCCCGAGACAGATCACCAGTAACCCTGAACGACTTTTCATTTCGAGCTCCGATCAGACCGGCCGACAGATCCAGTGCAAGTAGCGCCCGAGCCCGGCAAAGCTCGGGTGACGACGGTGGGCCAGTTCCATTTCGAGCAGGTCCACCAGCTCGGCACGGGCCTGGAATTCCACGGGCATATAGTCGTGAAAAACCCGCACGCCACTCTGGGTTTCGACCTGCCACAAGCCCTCAAGTTGCGCCGCCAATTCCCGCGGGTCGAGCGGTTGTTGCGGGGTCAGGCTCTGCTTTTCGCCCGCCATGTCGTTCTTGCGCATCTTGCGAAAGTGGCCCTTGAGCAGGTTGCGGTAAATCAACGCATCGCGGTTGTAGAAGGCCAGGGACAACCAGCCGTCTTTTTTCGTCAATTGATGCAATACCGGCAAAATCGCGTGAGGTTCGGCCAGCCATTCCAGCACGGCATGGCACAGGACCAGGTCGTAGGGTTCGGTGAGCTGACCGAGCAGTTCCTGCCACGGTGCCTGGATGAAAGTCGCGCTCTGCCCCGCCTCGGCGAAACGTTGGCGGGCGCCTTCGAGCATCGGTTCGGCGGGCTCGGCCAGCGTGACGTCGTGACCACGCTGGGCCAGCCACAACGACATGTGGCCCAGGCCGGCGCCGATGTCGAGCACACGCAGCGGCCGGTCCGGCAGGGTTTCGGCCAGGTCGGCCTGAAGCACCGCCAGGCGGATTGCGCCTTTGGCCCCGCCGTAGATTTTTTCGGCGAAGCGTGTCGCCAGTTGATCGAAATGACGATCACTCATCAGCTGAACCTCTTTTCGCTGTCCGCGAGTTTGCTGAGCACGACTTCATTCATGTCCAGCCCCAACTCGCTGCACAGCAGCAATAAATAGAGCACGATGTCGCCGACTTCCTGCCCGGCATGGGCGAGCTTGTCGGCCGGCAATTGACGCGACTGGTCTTCGGTCAGCCACTGGAAAATCTCCACCAGCTCGGACATTTCCACGCTGGCGGCCATGGCCAGGTTTTTCGGGCTGTGGAATTGCCGCCAGTCGTTGCGGTCACGGATGGCATGCAGGCGTTCGGTCAGTTCAACAAGGTTCATCGGGCTCTCCTGAAGGCGTATAGCTTCGGGGGGATGGCCGGGGATGGCAAGGGCGCTTTTCCCACAGGTGCAGTGCAACCCTCTATGCTTGTGGGGAACTCGCCACTGCGATCAATGGCCCAAGGCTCAACCACTTACATCAGGACGTTAACGACATGCAGGTAGAAGGTTTTTTCGAATGGCTCGGCCAGGCGCTCGGTTCGGTCATCCGCTTTATCGTTGACGCCCTCAGTGGCTTGTTCAACCTGTTGAGCCACGCCGGCAGCAACTTTGTCGATGGGTTGTCCCGGACACTGGGGATGGACACTTCGATCATCAACATCATTGCGCTGATCCTGGGGTTGATGCTGTTGTGGTCGGCGATTCGGGCGTTCATGAATGCGTCGGTCATCATGGGGATTATCTGGTTGCTGTTGGGGCTGTGGCTGCTGAGCTGGATCATCCACTGACACCCAAAAATCTCTGTAGGAGCGAGCCTGCTCGCGATTGATCATTCCCACGCAGAGCGTGGGAACGATCACTTCCAACTATCGCTACAATGCCGGCTTCGCCAAGGAGCCTGCATGTCCAACCTGATTGCCGACTGGCGTGACCGCCCGACCCATCGCCGGGTCTGGGCGCTGGCTGCGCCGATGATTCTGTCGAACATTTCCGTACCGCTGGTGGCGCTGGTCGACAGTACGGTCATCGGCCACCTGCCCCACGCCCATCAGTTGGGGGCCGTCGCCGTCGGGGCCAGTTTGTATACCTTCCTGGCCTGGGCCATGGGTTTTCTGCGCATGGGCTCCACCGGTTTCGCGGCGCAGGCTGCCGGCCGCGGGGATGGCGCAGCGTTGCGGCAGATTTTGCTGCAAGGCTTGTTATTGGCGATGGGGCTGGCGATTGTCCTGGGGGCCGCGGGTGTTCCCTTGAGCGGCGTCGCGCTGCACTTCATGCAACCCTCGGCAGAGCTGGATCAACTGACCCGCGAGTTTTTCCACACGCGGCTGTTCGGACTGCCGGCAGCGCTGGCCAGTTATGCATTGGTCGGCTGGTTCCTCGGCACCCAGAACGCCCGGGCGCCGCTGGCGATTCTGCTGAGCACCAACCTGGTGAACATCGCGCTGAACCTGTGGTTCGTCCTTGGGCTGGAATGGGGCGTGGTCGGTGCCGCCCGCGCCTCGGTGATTGCCGAATGGACCGGCGCACTGATCGGTTTGCTGATGACGCGCAAAGCCCTGCGCGCCTACCCCGGTCATATCGTCTGGGCCGCGTTGGCCCTGTGGCAGAGTTGGCGGCCATTGCTGGCGGTCAATCGCGACATCTTCATCCGCAGCCTGGCGCTGCAATCGGTGTTTTTCCTGATCACTGTACAAGGCGCGCGACTTGGCGATGCCACCGTTGCCGCCAACGCACTGCTGCTGAACGGCTTACTGCTGACGGCCCACGCACTGGACGGTTTGGCGCATGCCGTGGAAGCCCTGTGCGGGCACGCCATCGGCGCCCGTGATCGAGGGGCGCTGCGGCGTTCTCTGGTGGTCGCCTGCGGCTGGTCATTGCTGGCGAGCCTGGGCTTTGCCGTGCTGTTTGCGTTCGCCGGGCATGTGTTTATCGAGATGCAGACGAACATCCAGAGCGTGCGCGACACCGCCTTCATCTACCTGCCCTACCTCGCCGCGCTGCCGCTGATTGCGGTATGGAGTTACCTGCTCGACGGGCTGTTCATCGGTGCCACTCGCGCCCGGGAAATGCGCAACGGCATGCTGTTGACCGTGGTTCTGCTGCTGCCTTTCGCCTGGGCGCTGCAAGGCTTGGGCAACCAGGGACTGTGGATCACCTTTCTGCTGTTCATGGTGTTGCGCAGCCTGACCCTCGGTGCGTTTGCCTGGTACTTGCGCAAGAACGACGGCTGGTTCACTGGATGATGGGGTCAGGGCCCTCTCTGGGTTGAGCGTTCTGCCACAGGGTGCGCAGGCTATCGAGACGCGCCTGCTGGGTGGCGCCCGACAAAGGCAGTTCAGGCGTTGCGCCGGGGTGCTGCAAACGTAGCCACAACCAGCCGTCGAGCACCGGTCGCTCGCTGAAGCCCAGCGCCAGCCCTTCCCTCAGATGGGACCATAGACGGGTGTAATCGCGACCGGTGGATTGGCTCCAGCGCCAGGCATGCTGCTCCAGCAGGCAGGTTTGCAAAGCGTCGCGCTGACGCGCACTGAGATCTTCCTCAATCCCTAGCGGTTTGACGACAAGCCCTGGATTGAACAACTGCTGCCAGCCCTGACAACCGATGGCCCGATCAGCCCAGGTTCCACCGAACCAGCGTATCTGCCGGATCGGACCGAGCCAGCGACTCAGTTCCGGGGCATCGCAGGCATCGAAAAAGTAACTGGCCGTGTGGGAGTTGTAGAAACTCAGCAAGGCGCGGTGGTGCAGGCCAACAGTGACGGTGAGCATGCGGCGTAAATGCTCGAGCAACTGTGACGCAGGCGCCTGACTGACCAGCCACAACCCGCTCCAGAGGTGGGGTTCGCGCAGACAACGCTCGGCCAGCGCCGGGCATCCCTTGAGGTCGACCAGCACGGGCCCGTGATCCCGTAACGACTGCCATTCGGTGTCGTCAAACAGCCCGTACTGGCGGACGTGGGCAAAGGGTTGCCGCAGCGTTGCTCCGGCCCCGGGTACGCCCGGCACATCGAGCAAGAGCCATTGTGAAGTTGGATCGGGAGCCTGGGCGGCAATCATGGTGCACCGCTCTGGCCAAGCTGTGTCGCTGCCCGGCACGCGCAAAGGACTTGTGTGCAATGTACGAAACTGCCCCCGCCGGGTAGCAGACACAGCAACACCAACGGTTCGCTGGACTGTAACAGGCGCAACAATCCATCAACCGACACATTGTTATCCGCCACCACAGCGGGCTGCGCATCGGCCAAGCCTGGCGCCTGGGCGACTGGGGGGCCGCAAAGAAATCCGGTGATGAGCGGTTGATCGGGATCGCCTTCGATAAAGCTCACCAGCACCTCAAGACCTTCTCTCATTGGCAGGGTGTGGGCGCCGCTCAATTCAGGCGCTATCGACAACCAACAGTGGCTGGGGGCCGCGCCTTCGCCCTGATAGAGCCAGTCAAATTGCACCGCGACAGGTCTGGCTACATCGGGTTGAGGCTCATCGACTTCGACCACCCAAGCCCGTTGCAGGCTGTGCATTCGGGGGCCAGTGGACAAATTCATCGGAGGCAACTCTGCGCCGTCCTGAACATGCCCGTCACCCAAGACCAGACAATGACCACGCCTGCGGTGCTCGAAGTGGTAATGCAGGCGTTCCTGCGCGCATAGCCGCTGGAAAAACTGCAGGTCCGATTCCTGATACTGCGTGCAGAAATCCCGAGGCGGGTAATCGCCGGTCAACTCGAAACGCCGATCCTTGCCGGCAATGCCATGTTCCTTGAGTACCTGGGCGAGGATCTCCGGGACCGAACGGTTGCTGAAAATACGCTGGCTGAATCGCTGGGCCAGGCAGGCCAGTTTCGGCTTCAGGCGTACACGACAGCGCCTGGGTGTGGCGCTCTGTCCGGCCTGGACCAGTTCATGCAACTGTCCGTGAAAACCGTTTCCCGGTGGACCGACATGCAAAAAGGCCGGCCGGTACAACAGGCTTGCCAGGTCCAGTGCCGGATCGTCAATCAGCAGCTCCATGTTGAACTCAAAAGGTTCGCTGATCGCGTCACTGCCGCTAAAGGCCAAGACCGCAAAGGGATCAGGCAGACCCTCTACATCCAGACGAAATGACGTCTCGTTGGCTGGATCGAACATCGGCGATTCTCTACAGGAGGGGCGGCTGGGGATTCTCTCTGAGAGAGTTGGCCGAGTAGAGAGCTGAACTACAACTTAGGAAATGACCTACGCGAAAAGAAGACCACATCGCAGGGATAGACGAGGATGTGAGTCATTTCGCGGGAAATCAAAGACGCGTCGCACCAGGCCATCTGAAATTTCCGCAGCGTGCGGAACATTTTCAGACAACCTGATGGGAGCGGTGCCCTACCTTACGAAGACAGGTAAGACGAACGGGTCAGGCCCAGGCGCAGAGCGTCGAGGAACTGGGTGCGCTCGGCCGCGGTGATGCGTGCACTGGCGCACTTGTCGCGGTAGTGGGTCATCAACTCTTCCGGCGACAAGTGCACGTAACGCAGCATGTCTTCGATGGTGTCGTGGGTTTCGATACCGGCGTGGTACACGCTGCCGTCGGCGTTCTGGTAGATGTTCACCGAGTCGGTGTCACCGAACAGGTTGTGCATGTCGCCGAGGATTTCCTGGTAAGCGCCGACCAGGAAGATCCCCAGCAGGTAGTCTTCACCTTCGTTCAGTGCGTGTACCGGCAGGCTGGTTTCGATGCTCTGCTCGTCGACGTACTGCTTGATCTTGCCGTCGGAGTCGCAGGTCAGGTCTTGCAGCACGGCGCGGCGCAGCGGCTCCTCGTCGAGACGGTGCAGCGGCAGGATCGGCAGGACCTGGCCGATGGCCCAGGTGTCCGGCAGGCTCTGGAACACCGAGAAGTTGCAGATGTACTTGTCGGCCAGCTTGTCGTTGAGTTCGTCGAGCACCTGGCGGTGCGAACGCTGACGGGCTTTCAACGAGTTGTGCAGGCGACGGCACACGGCAAAGTAGCATTGCTCGGCCAGGGCTTTTTGCGCCAGGGTCAGCTTGCCGTCGGCGTACTGGGTGGCCACGTCGCTCATGTAGTGCGTCGCGCGCCAGTAGGTTTCGGTGACCATCTCGATGTCGGTCGGGCCCAGCAGGTCAACCAGCCATTGCACGGTTTCCGGCAGTTCTTCCTTGTTGTCGATCTGCGGCACGTCGTCGTTGTGTTTCTCGACGTCGGTGACCTGCACCACCAGCATGGCGTGGTGAGCGGTCAGGGAGCGCCCGCTTTCAGAGAAGATGTTCGGGTGCGGCAGGTTCTGCGCGTCGCAGAATTCCTTGAGCATCCCGACCACGACACCGGCGTAATCGTCCATGTCGTAGTTGATCGAACTGGCGTTACGCGAATGCGTACCGTCGTAATCAACGCCCAGACCGCCGCCCACGTCGATGTGATCCACTGGCAGGCCGAGGTTGCGCAGTTCGCCGTAGTAACGAATCGCTTCCTTGAAACCGTGCTGGTAGTCCGCCAGGTTGGCGATCTGCGAGCCCATGTGGAAGTGCAGCAGGCGAATGCCCTGATCCAGGCCCGCGGCGCGGAAACGCTCAACCACCGACAGCAATTGTGCCGCCGACAGACCGAATTTGGATTTCTCGCCGCCGGTGTCCGCCCATTTGGACGAGGCCAGGGACGACAGACGTACGCGCAGGCCGACCTGAGGCTTGACCTTCAGCGAGGCCGCTTCTTCGATCACCAGGCCGACTTCGGATTCTTTCTCGATCACGATAAAGACGTTGTGACCCAGCTTCTGGCCCATCAGCGCCAGACGAATGAACTCGCGGTCCTTGTAACCGTTGCAAACGATGGTGCCGCCCTTCGGCGCCAGCGCCAATACCGCTAGCAACTCTGGCTTGGAGCCGGCTTCCAGACCAATGGAGACGTCCTGGGTCGCAATGATGTTTTCAATCACCGCTTCTTGCTGGTTCACCTTGATCGGGTACAGCGCGGTGTACTTGCTCTGGTATTCCAGACGCTCGATGTTCGCATCGAAGGCGCCGGTCAGCTGACGCACGCGGTCTTGCAGGATATCCGGGAAACGCACCAGCAATGGCAAGGACAAACCGCTTTTGCGCAGTTGGTCGACTTGCTCGAACAGATCAATAGGCGAACTGGTCGGACCGTTCGGACGAACTTCGACGCGACCGGCGTCATTGATCGCGAAATACCCGGCCCCCCAATGGCGAATCCCGTAAACACTGCGGCTGTCCGCAACTGTCCATTGGCTGCCATCGTCTTTGCGTGTGCGTCGTACGGACATTGAAGTCCCCTATAAAGAAGTCATAGAGCGTCGCCTGGGTTCAGGCCGGCGCAGTCTAAAGAATGAAAATGACGATTAGCCTGCATGCAAGGGCGATAGACCTCACATTCAGGTTTGAGTTTAGAAACCAGTCAGAACAGGCTCTGTGAAAACCATGTAGACGACGCCAGACCCGTTTTCAGGACTGGATCAAGCCGAGGGTGGTTTTCACAGAGGCTGCTAGCCGCCGGACTTCTTCGCTTTGAAACCGAGTTTGATCAGCTCGCCCAAGAGTAGCTCGACATGATCGCCCTGGATTTCAATGATCCCGTCTTTCAACGCTCCGCCTGTGCCACAACGTTTTTTCAACGTGGTGGCCAGTTCCTTGAGCGCGTCTTCGGCCAACGGCACGCCGGTGATGGTGGTCACCGTCTTGCCGCCACGGCCCTTGCTTTCGCGACGCACGCGAGCGATGCCGTCGCCGGCCGGGATAACGGTCTGTTTGCAGATACAGGCGTCCACCGGTTTACTGCAATCAGGGCAATGACGACCTGCGTCGGTGGAAAATACCAGGCCACCAAGGGCGGCGAAGGATGCGGCTTTTTTGGCCACCGGCAATCCTCTTGGGAGGACAAAGACTGGTCGCGGCAACCTGGGCAGGAGCCATCGACCGCGAAGCCCCACTCAGGCAGGGGCAGCGCTACTGAACCAGACGTGCGGGTTCAGCTTGAAAAGGTCGCGCAGTGTAACGGCAAAAAGCCGACTTGCTAAGAGCCAATCGGCGCCAATTTACAGCTCTTTTGCGACGCCATCCCGTTGCGCGCGCAGATAGCGCTTCAACGCCGCCAGAGAGTCCGGGCAATAAGGCTTTTGCTGGATTTCCAGCATGACCTGATCGATGGGCATAAAGCACGCTTCAAGCACCTCTTCGGGCTGCAGAATCAACGGCCCGTCCCAGACCGCCGAAAACGCCGAACACCAGAGCCGGTTGCCGGTGTCTTCAAAGAAGAAGTGATCGTGGGCGGTCAGTTCCACACCGCTCACGCCCAGCTCTTCTTCCAGCTCGCGGGCAGCTGACTCGGCGTAGGTTTCGCTGGCGAGCACCATGCCCCCTGCCGCCACATCCCAGTACCCCGGATAAATGGCTTTGCTCAAGGTTCGGCGGTGCACACAGAGATCACCGGCCGAATTGAACAGCATGATGTAGGTGCCGCGCCCGATCAGCCCACGCTCGCGCAAATCGGAACGGACCAGGGCGCCAAGCAGGTTGTCCTGCTCGTCTACCCAGGCGATCTGTTCGGCATCCGAGGCCGCGCGATGGGCGGCCTCTTTGGCGTTATCAACCATGACTCAGCCTTGATTGAGCAATTGACGCAGATCGATCACTGCAGCGTTGGCCCGGGAAATGTAGTTGGCCATGACCAGCGAGTGGTTAGCCAGTACACCGAAGCCGCTGCCGTTGAGGATCATCGGGCTCCAGACCGGCTCCTGCGATGCTTCCAGCTCACGGATGATCTGGCGCACGCTGACCGTGGCGTTTTTCTTGGCCAATACGTCGGCGAAGTCGACTTCGATGGCGCGCAGCAGGTGAGACAGTGCCCAGGCCTGACCGCGAGCCTCGTAGAACACATTGTCGATCTGCATCCACGGCGTCTCGACGATTTCTTCGTCCACCTGTGGCACTTGCCCTGGCGTCAGGACTTCGGTTTTCAGCGAAGTGTTGAGTTTGACCCGACCGACGCTGGCCGACAGGCGTTGCGACAGCGAACCCAGGCGGGTGCCGACGTCACCGAGCCAGTTGTTCAGGTTGTCGGCGCGGGCATAGAACAGGGCGCTTTTCTGGTTAGGATCGGACAACCGCGCCTGATAGCGGCTCAGCGAATTGATGCCTTCCTGATACTCGGACTCACTGGAAGGCAGCACCCAGCTCTTGTTGTCGAAGTTGAAACGCGGTTCGGCCTTGGCCAGGTCGGCGTCTTCGGCCGATTGCGACTGGGAGCGGGCGAAGTCTTTACGCAGTGCACGGCTCAGGTCGCGAACCTGGACCAGCACGCCATATTCCCAGCTTGGCATGTTGTCCATCCACAGGCCCGGCGGGAAACGGTCGTTGGAAATGTAGCCACCCGGTTTGGTCAGCAACGTACCGGCGACGGTCTTGAGGGTTTCCACGGTGGTGTAGCCGACGACCATCTGCTTGCCTTCTTTCTCGGCAGCGATCTGGGCATTTTGCTGGACCGGGAACAGCGCGGGCTCCTCGCTCCAATACCAACCCAGGGCAATCGCCACCAGCAGGTAAAGGCCGATCAAGGTGGCCAGCGCCCGGCTGAACAGCAGGCCGCCGATATAACTGCGGGTGGCCGACTTCGGTTCAGCGGCACGTTCAGGGGCACTGCCCGCGCGGTTCTTCCAGTCCAGCATGGCGATATCCTTTCAATCACTTGAGTTCATCGGTTCGACCACAACCCTACGCCATCGTGCCTCGTTTTGCCGCGTATTAATCGGCGCGCTGCTGTGAGCCAGGATTGCATCGTCGAGGCGCCACTATAAAGGAAGCACACGCCTTGAGCCTATCCGACCAGCCGGTCACAAACTGAATGACGCCGCATTACAGATTATTGACGTACGACACTCGTGCAATTGCAAAGAGGTGCTAGCATAGAGCCACCAGTCGATCTCAGCTTTTACCCTAACTAGTAGTCAGGATATGACCGAGCCAGAAGACCCCAGCCGTGAGCGCCTCAAGCACCACTTTGCCCAGCGGGTAATTCATCAGGCACGTCAAATTCTTGAGATCTGGCAGCGCCTGCAACGCAGTGAGTGGTCCATCACCGACTTATCGGAACTGAGCGAGGCGAACCTGCGCCTGTTGCGGTTTGCCGAGCGCTTCGAACAACCGGAACACACTCAACTGGCGCGCCACATCGGCCAGTCGCTGGAGGCTGTCGACGCCAATCGCGGACGCCTGAGCAGCGGGCTGATCACCGACCTCAATCGCTTGATGCAGCGCCTGTCGCGTACCGGCCTGCGGCATGGCGATCAGTACGAACAAACCTTCCTGCCGCCGTTGCGCAAGCCGATCTACGTGATGCTGCAGGATCACGACCGCGCTGAGCGCCTGGCCAAGCAACTGGAATTTTTCGGGCTCAGCGCCCAATCCCTCGACAGCGTTGCCGCGTTCCGCGCCTCGATGGTCGAGCGTTTGCCCGCTGCAATCGTCATGGACGTGGACTTCAGTGGCCCCGGTATCGGCCTGAAACTGGCCGCCGAAGCCCAAGAAGGTCTCGATCATCGCCTGCCGCTGTTGTTCTTCAGCCTGCACGAAACCGACACCCCAACCCGCCTGGCCGCCGTGCGCGCCGGCGGCCAGGAGTTTCTCACCGGCACCCTGGAGGCTTCGAGCCTGCTGGAGAAAATCGAAGTCCTGACCTGCGTCGCCCAGTACGAACCTTATAAAGTGCTGATCATTGACGACTCCCGCGCCCAGGCCCTGCACACCGAGCGCCTGCTCAATAGCGCCGGGATCGTCACGCGCACGTTGATCGATCCGATTCAGGCCATGGCCGAACTCTCGGACTTTCAGCCTGACCTGATCATCCTCGACATGTACATGCCGACCTGCACCGGTACGGAACTGGCCAAGGTGATCCGTCACAACGACCGTTACGTCAGCGTCCCGATCATTTACCTGTCGGCCGAAGACGATCTGGACAAGCAGCTCGACGCGATGAGCGAAGGCGGCGACGACTTCCTGACCAAACCGATCAAGCCGCGCCACCTGATCACCACCGTGCGCAACCGCGCGGCGCGGGCACGCAATCTGAAAGCCCGGATGGTCCGCGACAGCCTGACCGGCTTGTACAACCACACGCACATTTTGCAATTGCTTGAAGACTGCAGTTTCCGCTCCCGCCGTGAGAACAAGCCGCTGAGCTTTGCGATGCTCGACATCGACCACTTCAAACGGGTCAACGATAGCCACGGGCATCCTATGGGCGACCGGGTGATCAAGAGCCTGGCGCTGTTCCTGAAGCAACGCCTGCGCAAGACCGACTTCATCGGCCGCTATGGCGGTGAAGAATTCGCAATCGTCATGCCTGACACCGACCTCGCATCGGCTTATGCCGTGCTGGATGAAATTCGTCAGCGCTTTGCCGAAATCCACTATCCGGCGCAGCCTCAAGACCTGTGGTGCACGTTCAGTGCCGGCGTGGTGGAGTTGTGCGAGCACTCCGACAGCCTGATGATGGCCAGCCAGGCAGACGAGGCGCTGTACCGCGCCAAGGACGCCGGACGAAATCGTGTTCAGGCGGCGCGAACGTCACAGCAAAGTGCCACTTTTTCATCAGAATCCACCGATTCGGTCATAACCCTGTAACACAAACGCAATAAATTCAGGCGCTTACCATTCTGCCGTTGGTAGACCCGCTATGCGCCTGAAGCTGCTGACCAATCTCAACACCCTCCTTTTAGTCGCTGTGTGCTTGGCCCTTGGCGCCACGCTGTGGTGGTCGCAAAAGGCCTTGGAGCGCCCCTATCTGTTGATGGAGCGTTACCTGGGGCTGTCCCAGAAATTTCAGAATGAAGTCGCGCGCAATATCGAGGACTACCTCGCCAGTGGCGATGCCCTGCGCCTGAGCAGCGCCAGCCAGGCGATTGATGTCTTGCAAAAAGATCTGGCCGAGCTGCCACCGGCACTGGCCGAGACCTTGCGCCCGAGCCTGTCGACGCTGGATGAGTTCAGCAAAACCGACCTGTTAGCCGCCGGCAAACTCGCGGGCGACCCGCAGGCATTGCTGCTGCAAGCCGAGCGCGAACTCGGCGCCAGTCTTGACCAGCTCAACCAGTACGCCAGCGCAAACGCGGCTTACCTGACGCCGCTGCTCGCCGCTTCTCAACATCTGGGCAAACTCTCTCTGGCCCGGGACAAACTGATCAGCAGCGGCCGCAGCGAACTGGCCGCCGACGTCGAGCGTGAAGTGGCCAGCATCCGTGCTCAGGCGGAACTGCTGGCCAGCTTGCCATTGCTCGGCGTAGCCGCCAAGACAGAATCCAGCACCGATGATTTCGCCTCGATGATGGGGTTGGAGAACAACGAGAAAGCCGCCGCGGAAGACGCTGGTGTCGGCCTCAAGCGTGAACTCAACAGCCTGCTCACACGCTACCCGGCCGAGCTGTCGCGCACCCGTGATCAGATCCAGAAACGCACCGACCTCAGTGCCGCCACACACCTGAAAATCGCCGCCGTGCAGCAAGCGATTGCCGGACTCGAACCGGTGGTCCGCGCGCAGCACGGGCAGATTCAGGGCGAAGTGCGCTTGATGCAGGGTGTGATGATCGGGCTGATCCTGCTGATCGCACTGCTCATCGATACCCTGCAACGACGCCTGGCCCGAACCCTGACCAACCTGGCGCCAGCCCTGTCCACCTGGGCCGAAGGCGACTTCAGCCGCGACATCGAGCTGGGCAATACCAATCGCGAATTGCATGACATACAGGCGTCGCTCAATCGCTTGCGCGCCTACCTGGTGGATCTGGTCGGGACCATTCGTCTCAACGCCGAGCAGGTCGCCGGCAGCAGCCGAACCCTCGCCGATCTGAGTAACGACCTGCACAGCGGTGCCGAACACCAAGCCGGCGACACCGCCCTGATCCGCGATTCCCTTGGTGAACTGGAGGCGACCATTCAACAAGTCGCCGGCGATGCCAGCCAGGCCGCGGATGCCAGTCGCCATGCCGGCCTGGCGGTCGAACACGGTCAGAAAGTCATTGGCCTGAGCCTGACCGGCCTGCATGCGCTGGTGGGTGAAGTGCAGGGCAACGCGCAGATGATCGAGCACCTGGCGGAAGAGTCGGCGACCATCGGCGGCGTGCTGACAGTAATCCGCTCGATTGCCGACCAGACCAACCTGCTGGCCCTGAACGCCGCCATCGAAGCGGCCCGCGCTGGCGAGATGGGGCGCGGGTTTGCGGTGGTGGCGGAAGAGGTTCGCTCACTGGCGCAACGCACCGCAGGCGCGACAGCAGAGATCCAGACACTGATTGCCGGCCTGCAAACCGCCGCGCGTCAGTCGGTAGAGGGCATGCGCGCGCAGGTCGAACACGCCGAAGCTACGGCCAGTCAGGCGCAGGCGGCAGATGGTGCGCTGGATAAAATCGTCGGCGCGATCCAGACCATTGCCGACACGGCCGTGCGCATCGCCGATGTCACCGCCCAGCAAAGTGGCGCGGTCAGCGAGATTCGCGATCACAGTGAGCGCATCCATCAATTGGGTGGGGATAACTTGCTGCGCATTGGTGAAGGGCGTGAGCAAGGGGAGAATCTGTTGGTGCTGGGCGGGCGGCTGCGTACCGCCGTTCAGGCTTTCCGCGTCTGATAGACCGCCATCGCGAGCTTGCTCGCGATGGCGTCGGTACAACCACCACCGAACGCCCCGCCCTGCACACCCGCGCGCCGTCCGCTATCATGCCCCCAATTCCGATACGCGAGATTGTCATGCGCCGTTTGCTCTGCCTGCTGCTTTTAGTGCTCGCCCTGCCGGCCACCGCCGCCGGGTTGCTGGACACCCGACCCAGCTCCACCCTGGGCTCGATCAACAACAGCGCCGACTTCCTGCCGGTGCGCGAAGCCTTTCAACTGAGCCTGGTAGACAGCACGCCGCAATCGATCAAGCTGCGTTTCGTCGCCACCGAAGGCTATTACCTCTATCGCCATCGTTTCCAGTTTCGGGCTGACCCGGCCGAGGTAACGCTGGGCGTCGCCCAACTGCCCAAGGGCGAACAGAAGCACGACGAGTACTTCGGCGATGTCGAGGTGTATCACGGGATCATCGAGGTGGAACTGCCGCGCACCGATCAGCGCGCCTTCACGCTGGCCGTAACCTATCAGGGTTGCGCCGACAAAGGCCTGTGCTATCCGCCGGAAACCGAACGCCTGAGCATTAATGGCATCGGTGCTCCTGATCAGGCCCCGACGCAAAACTGGGGATGGCGTGAACTCGCGCTGTTTTTCCTCGCCGGCCTGGGTCTGACGTTCACGCCTTGCGTATTGCCGATGCTGCCCATTCTTTCCGGTGTGGTGTTGCGCGGTCAGGTCGGTGGTTTGCGCGGTTTCAATCTGTCTTTGGCCTACGTGCTGCCGATGGCCGCCTGCTTTGCCCTGCTGGGTGCACTGATGGGCCTGTTCGGCGCACAACTCAATCTTCAGGCGCGCCTGCAATCGGCCTGGGTGCTGGTGCCGTTCGCGACGTTTTTTGCGGTATTTGCCCTGGCCATGTTCGGCGTATTCGAACTCAAGCTGCCGCACGCCATCAGCAGTCGCCTGGATCGCATCGCCGGGCGCACGGAAGGCGGTTCGCTGTGGGGCGCCGCGGTGCTGGGCGTGGTGTCGAGCCTGCTGGTTTCGCCCTGCGTTTCGGCGCCGCTGGCCGGTGCGCTGCTGTACATCAGCGCCAGTGGCGATGCATTGGGCGGCGGTTTGAAGCTGTTCATGCTTGGCCTCGGCATGGGCGCGCCGCTGTTGCTGGTGGCTACCGGTGGCGCGGCCTGGCTGCCGAAAAGCGGGCCATGGCTGGTCTATGTGAAAAACGCGATTGGCGTGTTGTTACTGGGATTGGCGATCGGCCTGCTCAGCCGCGTACTGCCGGGCCAGATCACCTTGCTGCTGATCGGTTTGCTGGCCGGTGGTGTCGGCTTGTTCATGGGCGCGCTGGAGTTCGTCTACAAACCCCCTCGAAAACGCCTTGGCCAGTTGCTCGGGATGTTCCTGATGTTTTACGCATTGGCCTGCTGGTTCGGGGCGTTCAGCGGACAGACCGATCCATTCAACCCCATCGGCCAATCGCGTGCGATTGCAGGTAACGCGCCTGCGCAAAACGCCGGTACCTGGCAAACCATCAACACGCCCTCAGAACTGGATCGCGTGCTCGCCGATGCTCAATCCTCCGGCACCCCGCTGTTGCTCGACTGGTACGCCGACTGGTGCATCAGCTGCAAAGTCATCGAACACGAAGTGCTCAACGACGCCAACGTCATCGAACGCCTGCAAGGCTATCGACTGGTTCGTTTCGATATCACCGCCAGCAATGCCGAACAACGCGCCCTGCTCGACCGTTACAAACTGTTCGGTCCTCCGGCCCTGATGTTTTTCGGCAAGGACGGTGTTGAGCGTGCCGATGTGCGAGTGATCGGCGAGATCAACGCCAAGGACTTCGCCGAACGTGTTGCGAAGGCAAATGACCGGATTTAATCAGCCGGTCACATATTTCGCGCAAACATCGGCTATCGTGCTGGCTATTGCATAGAACTGGACAGTCACAAAGGCTTTGCGGCATAGTCGCCGGGTTCTGACACTTGCACACAGATAACAAGGAACAGCAGATGGCGACCCTATTGGTGCTGCACGGCCCCAACCTGAACTTGCTCGGCACCCGTGAACCGGGCACCTATGGCGCTACGACACTGGCGCAGATCAACCAGGACCTGGAACGCCGCGCCCGTGAAGCCGGCCATCATCTGCTGCACCTGCAAAGCAACGCCGAGTACGAATTGATCGACCGCATTCACGCCGCTCGTGGCGAGGGTGTGGACTTCATTCTGATCAATCCAGCAGCTTTTACACACACAAGTGTCGCATTACGTGACGCGCTGCTGGCGGTGAGCATCCCATTCATCGAAGTGCATTTGTCTAACGTGCACAAACGCGAACCTTTCCGCCATCACTCTTACTTCTCCGACGTAGCGGTGGGAGTGATCTGCGGCCTTGGCGCCAGCGGTTATCGACTGGCCCTGGAGGCCGCCCTGGAACAGCTTGAACCACAAGCTATACGCCCCTGACCGACCCTTGGGAGTTGATGATTCATGGATATCCGTAAAGTTAAGAAACTGATCGAACTGCTGGAAGAGTCCGGCATCGACGAGCTCGAGATCAAGGAAGGCGAAGAGTCCGTACGTATCAGCCGTCATAGCAAGACGCCGGCTCAGCAATACTACGCACCTGCTCCAATGCAGCACGCTCCGGCACCTGCGCCTGTTGCTGCTGCTCCGGCTGCCGCCGCTGCACCTGCTGCACCGTCCGCACCTGTCCTGAACGGCACCGTAGCCCGTTCGCCGATGGTCGGCACCTTCTATCGCAAATCTTCGCCATCCTCGCCTTCGTTCGTTGAAGTTGGCCAGACCGTGAAGAAAGGCGACACCCTGTGCATCGTCGAAGCCATGAAGATGATGAACCACATCGAAGCTGAAACCAGCGGTGTGATCGAATCCATCCTCGTCGAAGACGGCCAGCCGGTTGAGTACGACCAACCGCTGTTCACCATCGTTTGAACCGCGGAGAAACTTTGATGACTGCGAAGTTGGAAAAAGTTCTGATCGCCAACCGCGGTGAGATTGCCCTGCGGATCCTGCGTGCCTGCAAAGAGATGGGCATCAAGACTGTCGCCGTTTACTCCAAGGCTGACAAAGAGCTGATGCACCTGGGCCTGGCAGACGAATCCGTCTGCATCGGTCCGGCCTCGGCCGCGCACTCTTACCTGCACATCCCGGCAATCATCGCCGCAGCTGAAGTGACCGGCGCTACCGCCATTCACCCAGGCTACGGTTTCCTTGCGGAAAACGCTGATTTCGCTGAACAGGTCGAGAACTCCGGCTTCGCCTTCATTGGCCCGAAAGCCGACACCATTCGCCTGATGGGCGACAAGGTATCGGCCAAGCACGCCATGATCGCTGCGGGCGTTCCAACCGTTCCGGGTTCCGACGGCCCGCTGCCTGAAGACGAAGAAACCGCTCTGCGCATCGGTCGCGAAGTCGGTTATCCGGTGATCATCAAGGCCGCTGGCGGCGGCGGTGGTCGCGGCATGCGCGTTGTGCATAAAGAAGAAGACCTGATCTCCTTTGCAAAACTGACCCGCACCGAAGCTGGCGCGGCGTTCGGCAACCCGATGGTCTATCTGGAAAAATTCCTGACCAACCCACGCCACGTGGAAGTCCAGGTACTTTCCGACGGCCAGGGTCACGCCATCCATCTGGGCGACCGCGACTGCTCGCTGCAACGTCGTCACCAGAAGGTTCTCGAAGAAGCGCCGGCACCGGGCATCGACGAGAAAGCACGCCAGGAAGTCCTCGCTCGCTGCGTCAAGGCGTGCATCGACATCGGCTACCGCGGCGCCGGTACCTTCGAGTTCCTTTACGAGAACGGCCACTTCTACTTCATCGAGATGAACACTCGTGTCCAGGTAGAGCACCCGGTTTCGGAAATGGTCACCGGCATCGACATCGTCAAGGAGATGCTCAGCATCGCCGCTGGCAACAAGCTGTCGTACACCCAGGACGACGTGGTGATCCGCGGTCACGCCCTGGAATGCCGTATCAACGCCGAAGACCCGAAAACCTTCATGCCGAGCCCAGGCACGGTCAAGCATTTCCACGCACCAGGCGGCAACGGCGTTCGCGTCGATTCGCACCTGTACAGTGGTTATGCCGTTCCGCCGAACTACGATTCGTTGATCGGCAAGCTGATCACCTACGGCGCAACCCGTGACGAAGCCATGGCGCGCATGCGCAATGCGCTGGACGAAATCGTTGTCGACGGGATCAAGACCAACATCCCGCTGCACCGCGACCTGGTCCGTGATGAAGGCTTCTGCAAAGGGGGCGTGAACATTCACTACCTCGAGCACAAGCTGGCAGGCGAGAAGCACTAAGCTTCGACCCGATCAACAAAGCCGCCTTCGGGCGGCTTTGTTGTTTCTGGGTATTTCTTATGAGCTGCTACAGGGGCGCGTTGCACATGGCTTCTGCGTTTGGAGCCACCCCACTCCCACAAAACCTCCGCGCTCGCGTAAACTTGCGCGCTTCTCGCAGCCCGCTAGGCTGCAATCAATATTTTTCAAAGGTGCCCGCCATGCCTTGGCTGCAAGTCCGTCTCGCCATCAGCCCAGAACAAGCCGAAACCTACGAAGACGCTTTCCTTGAAGTGGGCGCCGTGTCGGTGACCTTCATGGACGCCGAAGATCAGCCGATCTTCGAGCCAGAACTCAACACCACGCCGCTGTGGTCGCACACGCACCTGCTGGCCCTGTTCGAGGGCGGCACCGAAGCCGCCAGCGTATTGGCCCACCTTGAGCTGCTGACCGGCAGCCCGCTGCCCGAGCATCACAGCGAAGTGATCGAAGACCAGGATTGGGAACGCAGCTGGATGGACGGCTTCCAGCCGATGCGTTTCGGTCAGCGCCTGTGGATCGTCCCGAGCTGGCACGCCGCACCCGAGCCTGACGCCGTGAATCTGCTGCTGGACCCGGGCCTGGCGTTCGGCACCGGCACCCACCCCACCACCGCGCTGTGTCTGGAATGGCTTGACGGTCAGGACCTGAAAGACTGCAACGTGCTCGACTTTGGCTGCGGCTCGGGGATTCTGGCGATTGCCGCCTTGCTGCTAGGCGCCAAGGAAGCCGTCGGCACCGACATCGACGTGCAGGCCCTGGAAGCCTCTCGCGACAATGCCGGGCGCAACAACATCGACGAAGCGCTGTTCCCGCTGTACCTGCCTGAAGACCTGCCACAGGTGAAGGCCGACGTACTGGTCGCCAACATCCTCGCCGGCCCGCTGGTTTCTCTGGCACCGCAACTGTCCAGCCTGGTCAAGCCGGGTGGTCGCCTGGCGCTGTCCGGGATCCTTGCAGAACAAGGCGAAGACGTTGCCGCCGCCTACGCTCAAGACTTCGATCTGGACCCGATTGCCAATCGCGATGGCTGGGTGCGCATCACCGGCCGTCGGCGCTAGAATGAACGCCTGCATAAACCGGATCGCCGCATGACCGACAGCTTCGTCACCCAGTGCCCGCATTGCCAAACCAGCTTCCGCGTCAGCCATGCTCAGTTGAGCGTGGCACGCGGAGTGGTTCGTTGCGGCTCGTGCTTGCAAGTGTTCAACGCGGCCAAGCAGCTGCTTGAGCAACGGGCCGACAAGGAAGCCGTCAAACCGGTAACCCCGGCCATTGTTGAGCCACCAGCGCCACGCGCGATCAGCCAAAAGCAGTGGACGGCCTCCGAACTGGATCTGGACAGCCTGGACCTGGACGAAGAACTCGCCCGGCTCGAACAGCGGGAGATCCAGCCGACCAAGGAGTTTGGCCGGCACCGCGAAGACGGCCTCAGCGCCCGGCGCGACTCTAGCGAGCACGACGAAGAACAGTGGTCCGACAGCCTCTTCAGCGAATCGGCCGCCGACCGCGCCCAACCGGTAGAGACCGAACACCCGGAAACAGCCCCCGAACCGGACAACCACGAACGCACCGAGCCTTCGTTTTCGCTGGAACCGGTTGATCTCGATGATGAACCCCAGGTGCCCCATCTGCGCCTGCACGACCCTCTCGACGCCCCGCTCAACCATGAACGCCTGTCGGCAACCGAGGCACTCGACGACGACCTGCCGTCGATCGAACCGCTGCGCAAACGTCGCGAGCGCAGCGAGCCGGGCGTGCGCGCCGAGGTATTGCAAGACCTGACCGATGACCCACTGCAACTGGACTGGCAAAAACGTCGCTCCCCCTGGGGCCGACGCTTGTTCTGGATGCTGCTGGTCTTGCTCGGCGCTGCGGCGCTGGCCGGCCAATACATTGCATACCATTTCGACGAATTGGCCCGCCAGGACCAGTACCGCCCCTGGTTCCAGCAGCTGTGCCCGCAACTCGGCTGCACGGTGCCATCCAAAGTCGACATTGCAAAAATCAAAAGCAGCAACCTGGTGGTCCGCAGCCATCCGGAGTTCAGTGGCGCGCTGGTGGTCGATGCGATTATCTACAACCGCGCGCCGTTCTCGCAGCCCTTCCCGCTGCTGGAGCTGCGCTTTGCCGACCTCAATGGCCACTTGATCGCCAGCCGTCGCTTCAAACCCGGCGAGTACCTCAACGGCGACCTCGAAGGCATGGCGGAAATGCCACCGCAAACGCCGATCCACATCGCGCTGGATATTCTCGACCCGGGCGCCAAAGCGGTGAACTACAGCCTGAGCTTCCACTCCCCCGAGTGAAACGCTTCACCGCTACAAGCCTGGCGGCAGATTTCTGACTGGGACCGTCCGTACCAAACTGCTGGCAATAACAGAATAACTGTTCAGATTTTGTTCAATTCAGCCTTTATCCAGTCATCGAGAGCGGGTATCATGCCAACCCTTTTTCGAACTCTAATGATCCGGCCCCACAACAGGGAAGTCCTATGTCGGCGGTACGCATCGGTCCATACACATTGCAAAACGGCTTGATTCTCGCCCCGATGGCGGGAGTCACCGACCAACCCTTTCGTCAGCTGTGCAAGCGATTGGGTGCGGGGCTGGTTGTCTCGGAAATGGTCACCAGCGACATGAGTTTATGGAACACCCGCAAGTCGCGGATGCGCATGATCCACGAAGGTGATCCCGAGCCACGCTCGGTCCAGATCGCCGGTGGTGATGCACAGATGCTGGCGGACGCGGCCCGGGCCAACGTCGAGCTGGGTGCGCAGATTATTGATATCAACATGGGCTGCCCGGCGAAGAAGGTCTGCAACAAGGCTGCCGGTTCTGCGTTGTTGAAGGATGAAGCATTGGTCACCGAGATCCTGCAGGCCGTCGTGGCTGCGGTTGATGTGCCGGTGACCCTGAAGATCCGTACCGGCTGGGACCGGGACAACAAGAATGGTTTGACGGTGGCGAAGATCGCCGAGCAGGCAGGCATTACGGCGTTGGCGGTCCATGGCCGCACCCGTGCCGACCTCTACACCGGTGAAGCCGAGTACGACACCATTGCCGCGATCAAGCAGGCGGTGTCGATGCCGGTCTTTGCCAACGGCGATATCGATTCACCAGAGAAAGCCCGGTACGTGTTGGACGCGACCGGTGCCGATGGCTTGTTGGTAGGCCGGGCAGCCCAAGGGCGGCCATGGATTTTTCGCGAGATCGACCATTTCCTGCGTACCGGCGAGAAACTCCCGGCGCTGGAATTGATCGAGGTGGAACGCATTCTGCTAGAGCATCTGGCTGCCCTGCACGTCTTCTATGGCGATGTCATGGGTGTCCGGATCGCTCGAAAGCATGTGGGCTGGTATCTCGCAACCTTGCCGGGCGCCAGGGAGTTTCGCGCCCACTTCAATCGTTTGGAAGATACGGAAGCACAATGCGCCAACGTTCAGGGCTTCTTCGCCGAACGTTACAAGAGCCTGACAGGGGACGGAGAAGGGGTGGCCGCATGACGATGATGACCGAGACTTTAGTGAGTGGAACAACACCCGTGAGCGACAACGTGAATTTGAAACAGCACCTCAATACGCCCAGCGAAGAAGGTCAGACCCTTCGCGGGAGTGTCGAGAAGGCGCTGCACAATTATTTCGCCCACCTTGAGGGCGCTGCCGTCACGGATGTGTACAACCTGGTGCTCTCCGAAGTCGAGGCTCCCCTGCTCGAGTGCGTGATGAACTACGTCAAGGGCAACCAGACGAAGGCCAGCGAGCTGCTCGGACTCAACCGGGGCACGCTGCGCAAGAAACTCAAGCAGTACGATTTGCTGTAAGCATTCAATCAAACCAGAAAGGCGCCCGCGTAAAAACGGTCGCCTTTTTTGCTGACTCCTTTGCTTTTGATGGAAATTGAAATGACCGACCAGACTACCCGCCTGCCGATCCGCCGCGCCTTGATCAGCGTTTCCGACAAGACCGGGATCCTCGAATTCGCCAAAGAGCTTGAAGCCCTGGGCGTCGAGATCCTCTCTACCGGCGGGACGTTCAAGCTGCTGCGTGACAACGGTGTTGCCGCAGTGGAAGTCGCGGATTACACCGGTTTCGCAGAAATGATGGACGGTCGGGTGAAAACCCTGCACCCGAAAATCCACGGCGGGATCCTCGGTCGTCGCGGTATCGACGACGCGATCATGAACGAGCACGGCATCAAGCCGATCGATCTGGTCGCGGTCAACCTGTACCCGTTCGAAGCCACCATTAACAAGCCAGGTTGCGACCTGCCGACCGCCATCGAGAACATCGACATTGGCGGCCCGACCATGGTCCGTTCCGCGGCCAAGAACCACAAAGACGTGGCCATCGTGGTCAATGCCAGCGATTACGCCAGCGTCCTCGAAGGCCTCAAGGCCGGCGGCCTGACCTACGCTCAGCGTTTCGACCTGATGCTCAAGGCGTTCGAACACACCGCCGCCTACGACGGCATGATCGCCAACTACATGGGCACCGTGAACCAGGCCGCTGACACCCTCAGCACCGAAGGTCGCAGCGAATTCCCGCGCACCTTCAACAGCCAGTTCGTCAAGGCTCAGGAAATGCGCTACGGCGAGAACCCGCACCAGAGCGCGGCGTTCTACGTGGAAGCCAAGCCTGCCGAAGTCGGCATCGCCACCGCGACCCAGCTGCAAGGCAAAGAACTGTCGTACAACAACGTGGCCGACACCGACGCCGCGCTGGAATGCGTGAAGAGCTTCGTCAAGCCGGCCTGCGTGATCGTCAAGCACGCCAACCCGTGCGGCGTGGCCGTGAGCCCGGACGCCGAAGGCGGCATCCGCCAGGCCTACGAACTGGCTTACGCCACCGACACCGAATCGGCGTTCGGCGGCATTATCGCCTTCAACCGCGAACTGGATGCCGAAACGGCCAAAGCCATCGTCGAGCGTCAGTTCGTCGAGGTGATCATTGCCCCGTCCGTCAGCGAAGAAGCCCGCGCCATCGTTGCAGCCAAAGCCAACGTGCGCCTGCTGGCCTGCGGCGAATGGTCGGCTGATCGCGCCGCTGCCTGGGATTACAAACGCGTCAACGGTGGCCTGCTGGTGCAGAGCCGCGACATCGGCATGATCAGTGCCGACGACCTGAAAGTCGTGACCAAACGCGCCCCGACCGAACAGGAAATCAATGACCTGATCTTCGCCTGGAAAGTCGCCAAGTACGTGAAGTCCAACGCCATCGTCTACGCCAAGAACCGTCAGACCATCGGTGTCGGCGCGGGTCAGATGAGCCGTGTGAACTCCGCCCGTATCGCCGCGATCAAGGCTGAACACGCCGGTTTGCAGGTAGCCGGTTCGGTGATGGCTTCCGATGCGTTCTTCCCGTTCCGTGACGGTCTGGACAACGCCGCCAAGGCGGGCGTGACTGCCGTGATTCAACCGGGCGGTTCGATGCGTGATGCTGAAGTGATTGCTGCGGCCGACGAAGCCGGCATTGCCATGGTCTTCACCGGCATGCGCCACTTCCGTCACTGATTCAACTCGATCCAAATGTGGGAGCTGGCTTGCCAGCGATAGCATCCCCTCGGTCTAACTGATGAACCGAGTCGCCTGCATCGCTGGCAAGCCAGCTCCCACAGAAAAGCAGCTCCAACGCTGCCCACAGAATTTGCGTCATCCGAGGTTTTTGAAATGAATGTTTTGATCATTGGCAGCGGTGGCCGTGAACACGCACTGGCCTGGAAAGTGGCTCAGGATCCGCGTGTGCAGAAAGTGTTCGTGGCCCCTGGCAACGCCGGTACCGCCATCGAAGCCAAATGCGAAAACGTCGCCATCGACGTGCTGGCTCTCGAACAGCTGGCAGACTTTGCCGAGAAAAACGTTTCCCTGACCATCGTCGGCCCGGAAGTGCCCCTGGTGGCTGGCGTCGTCGATCTGTTCCGCTCCCGCGGCCTGGATTGCTTCGGTCCGACCGCTGGCGCGGCCCAGCTGGAAGGTTCGAAAGCCTTCACCAAGGACTTCCTCGCTCGCCACAAAATCCCGACTGCCGATTACCAGAACTTCACCGAGATCGAGCCAGCCCTGGCTTATCTGCGTGAAAAAGGCGCGCCGATCGTGATCAAGGCCGATGGCCTGGCCGCCGGTAAAGGTGTGATCGTTGCCATGACCCTGGCCGAAGCCGAAGACGCCGTGCGCGACATGCTCGCGGGCAACGCGTTTGGCGATGCGGGTTCGCGCGTAGTGATCGAAGAATTCCTGGACGGCGAAGAAGCCAGCTTCATCGTCATGGTCGACGGCAAGAATGTGCTGCCAATGGCCACCAGCCAGGACCACAAGCGCGTCGGCGACGGCGACACCGGCCCGAACACCGGTGGCATGGGCGCTTACTCCCCTGCCCCGGTCGTGACTGCCCAAGTGCACCAGCGGGTCATGGACCTGGTGATCTGGCCGACCGTTCGCGGCATGGCCGAGGAAGGCAACGTCTACACTGGCTTCCTGTACGCCGGCCTGATGATCGACAAGGCTGGTAACCCAAAAGTCATCGAATTCAACTGCCGTTTCGGCGATCCTGAGACCCAACCGGTGATGCTGCGTCTGCAGTCGAGCCTGGTATTGCTGGTCGAAGCGGCTCTGGCGCAAGCGCTGGACAAGGTCGAAGCGCAATGGGATCCACGTCCGAGCGTCGGCATCGTGTTGGCCGCTGGCGGTTATCCGGGTGACTACGCCAAAGGCGTGGCCATCAACGGTCTGGATGCAGCCGCCGCACTGGAAGGCAAGGTCTTCCACGCCGGTACTGCACTCAAGGACGGTCAAGTGGTCACGGCCGGTGGTCGGGTGCTCTGCGCCACGGCCATGGGCGCCAGCGTCGATGAGGCTCAGCAGCAAGCTTACAAACTGGCGGCAAAAATTGACTGGGAAGGCTGTTTCTATCGCAAGGACATTGGCTACCGTGCCATTGCCCGTGAACGTGGCGAAAGCCAGGAGTAAGGCCATTCATTCGGCCGGGCAAGGGCCGCTGGTCCTTGCCCCACTATTCCGGCACCGCGCATAGTTATAATCTGGCATCAACCTACGAAGGGATTTCGCCGTGCGCAGGCTCAGGATTGCCATCAGTCTCACCGTCACTCTGCTGACCTTGCTCTGCATGCTCCCGGCCCAGGCCGGTCAAGGCAGTGGCTGGGCAGTATTGCTCGACGAACAGGGCGACCTGCAGCTAAGCGACATTCGTTCTGCTCGCTACACCAATCAATTCAGCCCCATCGAACTCGATCGCCTCACGGCGGCCGAGCCCGATGGCGCGTTATGGCTGCGTTTCAGGCTGGCCCCCGGCAAGCATGAACAATTACTGCGGGTGTTCGCTCCCGACCTGTCGTCGCTCAAACTGTATGTACTCGATGGCGACAAACTGATCGATCAAGTGCAGACAGGAACCGTGCAACGCCAGGCTGACCGCCCCCTGCCCAGCAGCGATTTCATATTGCCGCTGCCGCAAAGTGACACCCCCCTCGACGTCTACTTGCGACTGGTCTCCGACCATCAGCTACGGCCCTACATCACCCTGCAATCGGCGGTCATGACCGCGGCCGATCAGAATCAGACATTGCTCTATGGTCTGCTGTTCGGTTGCCTCGGCATGCTGATCCTGCACAACTTTGTCCGTTATGCCTACACACGCTCGCGCAGCAGCCTCTGGCTGGCCTGGTGTGAAGGGTTGTTGATGCTCAGCTTGCTAATGCTGCTGAACCTGGCCGGGCCATGGTTGCCGAACTGGCACGCCATCCAGACGCCTGGTGCCTACCTCGCGTTACTGATGACAGCGCCGAGCGGCCTGATGCTCGCCTGTCGCTTCTTCGCCCCGCTTGGCCCGCACCCGCTGAACAAACTGCTGCTGGCGGACATTCTGTTCATCATCGTCTGCGGCCTGCTGTTATTGTTCGTCAACACACTGCCGCTGAATATCATCACCTATGCCCTGGTTGCTCTGGCAGGCCTGAGCATGTTGTTCGTCAGCGCCTATCACTGGCAAAAAGGTTATCGTCCGGCGCGGTTTTTCGTTGCGGCGATGGTGGTGTTCAACATTGGCACCCTGATCATCCTGCCCGCCCTGTTGGGACTGACTCAGGTCGCGCCGCAAGGCCTGATCACTACGCTTCTGGTGTTCGTTTGCATCAGCGGCCTGCTGATGAGCATTGCCCTGAGCGAACGTCAGCGCAGCATCACTGAAGATCGCTTCAGCGTCAGTCGCGACCTGGCGGCCAGCAACGCGGAGATCAACGCCAAGGCCGAATTCCTGGCGAAAATCAGCCACGAAATCCGAACCCCCATGAACGGCGTGCTCGGCATGACCGAGCTGCTGTTGGGCACACCACTGTCGGTCAAGCAACGCGACTATGTGCAAACCATCCATAGCGCCGGCAACGAACTGCTGACGCTGATCAACGAGATCCTCGACATCTCCAAGCTCGAGTCAGGGCAGATCGAACTGGACGATGTGCAATTCGACCTCAACGCCTTGATCGAAGACTGCCTCAGCATCTTCCGCGCCAAGGCCGAGCAGCAAAATGTCGAACTGATCAGCTTTATTCAGCCGCAAGTGCCACGCGTCATCAGCGGTGACCCGACACGCCTGCGCCAGACTCTGCTGAGCCTGCTGGAAAACGCGCTGAAGAAAACTGAAGAAGGCGAGATCCTGATCGTTGTCGCCCTTGACGAACGCAGTGCCAAACCACGGCTGCGCATCGCCGTGCAGGACAGCGGTGTGCCGATGGAAGCCGAAGAACGCGATGCCCTGATGCACGCCGAACTGCACAGCAAGCACTTCCTCTCGGCGACGAGTCTGGGCGGCAATCTGGGGCTGGTGATCGCGCGCCAGCTGATCCGCCTGATGCAGGGCGAGTTCGGCATCAAGACCGGCGCCAACCAGGGCAGTACCTTGTGGCTGACGCTCCCCCTGGACCCGGACCGGCTTGAACACCCGACCTCCGACCTCGATGGTCCGCTGCAAGGGGCGCGCGTGCTGGTGGTGGACGATAACGACACCTGCCGCAAAGTACTGGTGCAACAATGCAGCGCCTGGGGCCTGAATGTCAGTGCCGTGCCGTCCGGCAAGGAAGCCTTGGCATTGCTGCGTACCAAGGCTCATTTGCGCGACTACTTCGACGTGGTCTTGCTGGACCAGAACATGCCCGGCATGACCGGTATGCAACTGGCCGCCAAGATCAAGGAAGACCCGAGCCTCAATCACGACATTCTGCTGATCATGCTGACGGGCATCAGCAATGCACCGAGCAAGATCATTGCACGCAACTCCGGGATCAAACGCATTCTCGCCAAACCCGTGGCTGGCTACACCCTCAAGACCACCCTCGCGGACGAGCTGAATCAGCGCAACAAAGGCCTGGCGGTTTCACATCACCTACCTGCCGGCCCTGCACTTCCGGTCAAGGTCCCGAGCGACTTCCGCATCCTGGTGGCGGAGGACAACACGATCTCGACCAAGGTGATTCGCGGCATGCTCGGCAAGCTCAACCTGCAACCGGACACCGCCAGCAATGGCGAAGAAGCCTTGCAGGCGATGAAAGCCCAACGCTACGACCTGGTGCTGATGGATTGCGAAATGCCGATCCTCGATGGCTTCTCTGCCACCCAGCAACTACGCGCCTGGGAAGTCAGCAATCAACGCACCCGCACACCGGTGGTGGCATTGACTGCCCACATTCTCGCGGAGCACAAAGAGCGTGCGCGCCAGGCCGGCATGGACGGGCACATGGCAAAACCGGTGGAGTTATCGCAGTTGCGCGATTTGATCGAGCATTGGGTGGCGCAGCGGGATGAGCAAAACCGGGTAGCCGTTAATACGCCCTGAGCGGACAGTGCAGTAGTGCCAAAGCGACGAAACCTCGTCGGTAAGCGTGCCTTACCACTCGGTGTTTGGCGAGGACACCGCCCGTATCTGCTCTTCACGAAAAGGAGCCACAGCCATCGCAATCCGTCCACGCCACGAGTCATAAGCAGCTGAATCCAGCACAGCGACACACCCTTTAAACTCGATTTCCCCGACGATGTCATCGGTTAGAAAGTTTTGCTCGATGATCGAACTCGAAAACGCTTCACGGGTAATGAAACTTACCGTCAGATAGATTAGCCGAGCACCCGCCACGACAATTCCAAACTGCAACCGGACCGTGGTCAGTTTCGAGACCGGATCTTCGGCTATCGAATAATATCGCAGTAACGTACGGGCCAAATGGTGCGGTGAAAGTCTGGACACTTCGATAAACGCGCGACCCACAGCATCGACATATTCAGCGGAAAGAAAACGACGGACTTTGGACGCCACTGCCTGGCTGACCGTCTGGGGCAATAGATCTGGATCAGACCTGAACGAGCCTTCGAAATCCTGAATACGCGACCAACCAAATTTATTAAGCTGCGAGCGATAACCCCCCCACCACTGCTCATACCCGTCCAATCCTGGCTGCTCTGCCGCCGCCGCAAGCTGCATGAATAACGTTGAATCCAGTACATCAGTACACTCACGCGCACTGAGCTCATGCGACATGAGTAAAACGCTCCCACCATCAATATAAACGGCGTAATTAAAATCCAGCATAAGATTCACTTCCGGACTAAAAAAAACCGGAGACAAATGCCTCCGGCCTTTTTGTTACTTACTGGCTAAAATGGCTTGAAACGCACGTTCATCAAGCTCATCCAGATAGGCATTCACCGTCGTCTCCCTTGTACCAGGGTAGTCTTCCTCATGAATGACCAAATACGCCGTGTCCTGGTAAACGTCCACCTCGGAACTTTTCCATTCAACGAACAGCACACCGCCATCTTTACCAGGCTCTTTGGAATAGTTGACTGCTGCGACAGCCATGTTGACGGAACCCTCCTTGTCCTGTGCACAGGAGGCCACACCAAAGCGGCGACCCTGATCTTTCTCTACAGAGCGATTGAAAAGGTTGAGCGCCTTTTCATCCTGTTTGAGGGATCCCAGTGTGTCAGCGACAAGCGAGGGGATACCAATACCTCCAGCGACGCCCTTCACTACGCCGCTAATAATATCGACCGCTACATTGGCCATGGTCAGACTTTGTGTCTTCTTTTCATACGCCTTGGACACCTGAACGACTTTGGTCCACTTCAACGCTGTCAGTACACTGATCAGAAACTGAAAGCGTTGTTCGATCTGATGCTTGGCCGGGTACTTGTTAGTGGCCATGATTTCGGCAAACCGATAAGTATTTAGCGCGATTCGTTTGTTGCGCCGACTCATCCCGTCAAACATACCGATGACGTTAGGGCCGTCGACAACTGCTTGAATATCGTCGAGATTGATAATGCTCGACCCCGAACGTGCGGAAAAACCTGCAACCCGCGGTTTAGCCATTGAAGCAGGGTAACTTTTAACCAAGTCAGAAATAAACGCTGCTTGTTCCGACTCAGCCAACACTTGTACTTCATTCACAATTTAACTTCCTGTTAATTAATATGAGCAAATCCAGCTCGAAGACAACACTACCTAACCCCAGCCTATAACTCAACTCAGAACACATACAAATAATTACCGCCCCAGAAAACAGCACATGAACAACCAAACTAATATTCAACTAACTTGTTTGACCATGCGTTAGCCGCGAGACAGCAAATCCATAAACTCCTTACCCTCCAACTCCGTTAACGCGTCCTGCAACTCCTTGCGGTTTTGCTCAATGACCCGCTGCCGAATGGTAAATTGTCGAACACGGATATCCAGTTGCGCCATCGAATGCCCCACGCTCCAAAAGCCCGTGGACCAATCCAGTTTCAGTAGACGAACATGGCTCAAAAATATCCCCAGGGAGCCGTCCGGCTCACGGTCGGTGGGCAATACTTCAAACGCACCGAAGGCTCTCACTCTGGCGGCGAACGTTCCTTGCAACACTTCATCGCTCTGCAGCATGTTTAAGGCATTTTCAAGCGTTGCAAGCTTGCTGCGTGCAACCCTGCTGGACATGACGTCCAGATACGCTCGCGTCACACTTCCGGAGAACTTCCTGTCAATCACCTCCACCAGGGGTTGATCAAGCCCCCAGCCGATAGACCACATTACCCCGGAGTAGTATTCGAACCACTCAGCCGCCTGTTTGACACTGTTGTATTTTTGGTCCGCCCGGGCTTTGGCATATCGAACGCTGTTTTTGACGAACTGCCTGTCCTGACTCGACAGCTGAGCGCTTAAACCCAGCAAACTATTGTGCAAAACCGCGGCGCCATTTTGCGGCGTAATACCCCGAGTAATGTCTTGTGATGCAAATTCCATTTTGATGCTCCTTTTTTTCATTCCATTGATTGATTTAACGCTGCGCAGAATCTTCTCCTGCGATTGAAAAAACGCGGCACAACTCCCCGTCTGTTAGCCGACAGCCCCCGTACCGCCTGATAGACTCCCCTCGACTCCCCTCGACTTCCCTGACCTGAGAGCGACCACCATGCTCCACGTGTTATTCAGCGTTTACCTGAAGATGCTGGTGCTCTACAGCCCGTTCTTCGTGTTGTCCTGCTTCATCAGCCTGACCCGCGGTTATTCACGCAAGGAACAGCGTCGGCTGGCCTGGAAAGTGGCCACCGCGACGCTGGTGTCCAGCGTCTTGCTGTACTTGTTCGGACGGGTGATTTTCAGTGTCTTCGGCATTACCGTGGATGCGTTCCGCATCGGTGCCGGCAGCGTGCTGTTTATCTCGGCACTGGGCATGGCCCAGGGCAAGTCGGCGGTGCAGACCGACAATGTGCAGCAGGACGTGACGATCGTCCCGCTGACGATTCCATTGACGGTCGGCCCCGGCACCATCGGTGCCTTGCTGGTGATGGGCGTGAGCCAGCCACACTGGGACGACAAACTCACGGCCATTCTCAGCATTGCCCTGGCCAGCTTCACGGTCGGTGTGGTCCTTTATTTGTCCAACCGCATCGAACGGATTCTCGGAGACCAGGGCTTGCAGATTGTCAGCCGATTGATGGGATTGTTTGTGTGCGCGCTGGCGGCACAGATTATCTTCACGGGTGTGAAAGGTTATCTGGTGCCGTAATCAGTGCGGGAACGCTACGCCCTGGATTTTGCCGGTTCTGCGACCACCTCGACCTGAGAACTCGACATCAGCTCCGTTAACGTGGCGCTGCCGGCAACGCCTTTTAGCCTCAGTAACTCGGTCACTATTTCCGAAACCGCCCGTGACCGATAGCCATTGAGCGAAAGGAACACGTCACCCCGCAACGCCACATCCGCAGAGTAAACACCGCGAAAAATCAGGCTGCGCCCGCTGTCCAGGCCGTTCATCACCAGGTGTTCATCGACCAGGCTGACCCATAACTGATCCATGATCGAAGGGTCCAGAATCAGTTTCCCGGGAATCGAGGGTGGCCGCTCAAGCGAATAACGACAATCGACGATGACCGATTCAAGTTTCAACCAGGCCGCTCGGGTCAGTCGGCTTGTCGTGGTCCCCTGACCCATTTTGAGCACCAGGATGCTGACATCATCAGCAATCAACGGCAGAAGGTCATGGGCCCTCTTCGGCCCCTCGACCACCAGCACTTGGGCGTTACGCTGGATATAGTCGAGCGGTCCGACCGTGCTTTTTTGCGGATAGATGTACAACAAACCATCTTCGCGTTCGTGCAGCATCGCACTGGTTTGATCCCGGGTGCCCACCAGCGTGTAGTGCGCAGTAACGGCGGCCTTCGGAATCCGGATCAATCGTCCGCTGCGGACCACATACCATTGAAGGCTGTCGGGGTCTTTGACGGACAGGAAATCGGCGCAGCGATATTCGTTCGCCAGCGCTGCCAGCCCCTCACTCAATGGCCCTTCCAGTGCCGCAACCCAGCGGCTGCCCACCCCCGTAATCCGGACCGGTTCGTTGTGCTGTAAATCCATCTCCAGGCCATCAAGCGTTGTGGCCTTCAGGCCGGCACCCTCCACTTTCACGTCGGTAAAGACCCAGGGCGCCCATTCCTGCATCGGAGCGGGCAATGCCTCAGCCTGCAAAAGCCGGGTTCCCGGGCCAAATGCAGCGTTCAAGTGTGTCGTTTCGATAAAGCGCTGGCTGAAAATCCTGCCCGTTGAAAGATCGAATAACCAGGCAGCCTGATTGTCCGGAACACTACTCAGCAACCGCACTTCTTTGCCATGGCCCAGGTCCGCGAGCAACAGCCGATCCTCCACATACCAGGCGCATAAATCGCCGCTACCCGTAAAGTTGCTCAACCCAAGAAGGGCGAGACTCGACACCGGATACTGCGTCGACACCGCAGGCAGTTCGGACCACCACCGGGCCCGATCCTTGAACCAGGTGCCCGTCAATCCGCCCAAGCGCAGATAGCCTTCCGACGTCATCGTGAAGAACAGGCCCGAGTCGGTCAGGGCAAGATGCCCCTGCTCGACCGCTACAACATTTTTCAGCCCTGTGGGGGCAATTTCTCTGGAAGACCATTGCACGCGCCCCTCGACCATCGACCTTTGCTGGCGCACGAGGCTTTGAATGTCCTTGTCGTAGGTCACGAACACCTCGCCCTCGGCACCGTCGGGCGCAATGAGTAAAAGGGTATCCAAAGCCTTGATCGAATCCTTCCAGCCTCGCACATGGTGACGCCGGGCGGGTGCACGGATGATCAACCCGTCAAGATCGCGGACCCAGACCAGATCACGGGAGTTGTCTTCGCGCTGCCAACAGATCGAAACCAGCGCACCGGGGCGCCAGTCCACGGTATCAACGAACGCTCCCGGCAACACATAATTGCCCAGTATCCGCTTCCAGTCCGTCAGGGTGTCAGCCTCTAAAACCGCCTGCAGTGCTGGATCCTGACCCAGGGTGATCGAGGCGAGCAACACCGTTTGCTGATGGATCAGGAAGGTCAGTTCATCGCGCTGGCCATCCTTGCGAACGTACTGCTGCACGATCTGAATGCCGCCGTTGGCCACGGCCTCACAGCGGCCAATGGTCAAGCCATCCCTGAACAGCAAACGGTAGCGCTGAACCAGCGTGCCGGTGATCGCGTCGACCTGCCAGACATCAAAACTCGCGGGGTGATAGAAATAGGCCGAGCCCTCGACCACGGCGCCCAGCACGGCTTCATCGGCCAGCAGGACATTCGGGTCGCGGATATACAGAAAACGATCCTGCGCCGAGTCGTAATACGCAGCCACCGTTCTCGGTTCGTCCGGTTTTTCAAACGGCACCACGAAGTTGTGAACGGGGGTGTAAGGCATGGCCAGTCGATGTTCGCGGGCCAATGACTTGAAGTGATCCAGCAGCGCTTGTTCCCCGAGCGCCGGATCGGCGTCTTCCTCGACCACCTCCAACTTCAGGGCAACAAGATCAACGCGCACGATTGTGTTCCCCGCCAGCTTGAGCAACACATCGTGAACGCCGCTGCCACTGAACTTCACACCCAGCGTGTCCGAAACGAGCCTGCCCGCAGTGGCTATCCGGATGTCTGCCTCCGTCAACCAGGGCGCCTGCAACACCCAGCGCATGGCCGTGTGACCGGGTGCGTCGAGTACAAGGCTCACCCCGGGATTGAGCAGTACGGAACATTGGGCGCCGGCGCCTTCGATCCGGTAGGAAACCAGTCCGTGCCACGCTTTTGGCAGGGCTGGCACCACCAGCGAACGTTCGATGTTGTCGAGACGCACGTTGAACACCGTGGGCTTGTAGACCGGGTTCAGCCGGCTGACCACGTACTCGCCGGGAAACGAGTAGAACGAAAACAGAAACTGCCATTGTCCCTGTTCATTCTTTTTCTCCAGCCGACGGGCCGTATCGAAGCCGCCGGCATGACGAAACGTGACAAACGGCAGCAATGTGTACTCATAGCCGTACCAGGTTTTGGGTGTGCCGGGCAAAACGATCGCCTGCCCGGGCGGCGGCGCGAAAGGCGCCGAGTCGGGCAACCCGAGGCCCACGCGGATGTCGGTGGCGCGGTCGTAATCCACATCGAAATCGGGAACCCCGAAATGGTCCCGTAGCGGGAACAGCCTGGGGCTGTCGAAACGGACGCAGGATGCGTGCAAATCGAGCTCGGCAAATACCGGCAAGGGGTGCGCAAGCCAGGCGTTCGAGGCCTTGTCCAGATGATAGCCGCCCTCTCGATAAGCCTTCTCCACCCCCTCAAAAAACCGGGCGACCTCCTTGGCTTCTTCGGCAATGGTGGCAAACCCTTCGGCCAGCGCAGCGACGCCCACCGCCAGCCCCCCCAGAATCACCCCGGCACCGCCCAGCACCGCCGCCACCGTTCCCGCCCCGGCCAATGCCGCACCCAGTCCGGCGGCGCCCAACATGGCGCTCGCGGAGTCGAACGCCAGCTGCGTGCCGAATTGCGCCTTCTCAATGTCATTGGTGGCACGGCTTAACTGGTAAATATCAAACCCGACATTCACCATCCCCAACACCGTGCCGACGCCTTCATTGGCCACATGCCCCAACGCCTTTTGCACCAACGGTGCGCTGGTGCGGGCGATCAGTTTTTCATCGTCCAGTGCCTGACGCACCAGCGTCACGACGCCAACCACATCCACCACGTTGCCGTGGACCAGTTGGGCGTAATTGACATAGGCATGCAAGCGAATGGCCGTGGTCAGCGCCTTGTCACCCCCGCTGGCCGCGCCCTCGTGATGACGCAGCGCATTCATCAAGGCTTGCACAGTGAAACCGGCATTGAGCGTATGGACGCTGCCCGCCTCCGTAGGGTCAGGCAAGCTGGCCGACTCATGCGGTTGCGCGGCCAGCGTACGGAAGGTTTCCGAGAGGTAATTCTTGATTCTCAGGAATCGCGGATCATCGGTGGTGACGCGCACAATGGTCTGCGCTGGATCGGTATCGACCAGACTGATTTTGTACTCGCCTGCGGGGGTGATCTCCAGCGTCTCGAACAACGCAACTGCGCTCGACGACAGCCCGTGCTGCGCCTGCAACTGCCGGGTCGCCCGGGCGATCTGATCACCCCACCAGTGGGCGTCCAGCTCCAGCAACGAACTGCCCAGCACCCCATTGCTGACCAACGACTGCCCTCGCGCGCTGGCCAGCCGCTGTCTTACCCGCGGCGCCTGGTCTGGCAGGCTGCCCGAATCGGAAAGACTCGACACCGGGACACCCGACGACAACACCTTTGCATTAAGACGGCCTGCGTCCAGCTCAATCAAATCAAAGGCTGGACGACCGGGCTCCCCATAAGCGGCGTAAGGCCCTGCCATCTCTTGGCTAATGAAAAAATGGGTCAATGCTGCACTGAGCGCTTGCGCGGTATTGAACTCGAAAACACCAAAGTTCGGATCGTAGAAATGATAAGTACTGCGCTCGTCCACCCTACTCTTGGCCAGCAGCATCGAGTGGTTATCCGAATTGAGCATCAACGTGCTGCTGCCGGTTTTCGCTTCAAGCGTCGCGATCACCTGTGCCAGATCGGAGCGCACGACCAGCCCGCCGAGGTCACGGATGTCGACGTCACGAAGTTCTTCGATAACGCTCACGAATGCATTCGAATCTCGGGTACCGGGTTCAATGACCGCCAGGTAAAACCGCTCGCGAAGCATGTTGGCCGCTTCGCTCCCCTTGCTGATCGCCGCCGCCATGGCCAATGCCAACGGATAGCAACGCCCGGCGATCCGGTCACCGGCGCCCTGGAGCAACAAATCCTGTGGCACCAGTTTGAAGGTGCCTTGATCGAAGCTTTCCAGTACATCGGTCATGCGCTCGCTGATGCGATCACGGAATTCGAGTTTGGCGACCTGCTGAATCCGGGCAACCTGGCGTCCCCATTGCAGCAAGGTCAGCGATTGCTCCAACGCCTGCTTCTTCAGTTCAATGCTGGTCTCGGACAATGTCACGGACGGTGTCGAGGCGCGGGCCAAACCGTCAACGAACGCCGGATGACTTTCTTTGAACAGCTCCCGTTCAATCGCCCCGTACCGGTGTGACACGCCCAATTCAGACACGTTGTTAGCGAGGTTTTCCAGCCGCGCGCGGACGTGATCAAAGTTGCGTTGATCCATCGCCCGCGCGCCCAGCAACGAACCGATCAGTAGCCGCTGTCGCGGATCAAGTTGCTCTACCTGCAACATCCCTCGGCCAATTCGGTGAAGCAATTCATCCAGAGCCAACTCCGCGGAGGCCGGCTCACCGACCAGCACCGGCGGTGGCGCGATCTCCTGCGCAAGGATGGATTGACGCTCGTCAAAACCCAGCTGCAATGGTTTGTCGAAAGCCACCTCACCGCTGGTCTGCTGACTCATTGCACGAAAGAAAGGTTCGCCAAGCTGTTCCGCCAGGGATTGCAGCAGTTCAGTCGACAACACGTGTCGACCTTCGATGACGGGCCAGCCATGGTCGAAAGAGAGCGTCTGGCTCTTCAGCAACTGATCCACTTTGCCCAGGTAACGCGCCTTGAACTGCCCGGCTTCCCACCGTTGTTTTTCGTTCTTGAACCACTCCTCGGTGTCGCTTTCGTTTTCTTTCCAGGAGTGGTCCAACTCCTCCTCGGTGGCCCGGTTCACCGTTGCGGCGGGGTCAATTGCCACATCCGTTCGCCAGGCGCCCGCTGCTCGTGGGGTGAAATGCCTGCTTGCGTAATCCGCGAGCGCATCGCGCATCGCAGCGGGCCCGGTCAGATAGATGGTCACTTCGCTTTGGGGGCGAATACCGTCGCTGTAGTAGGAAGCTGCAGCCAGAGCCAGAAGATACTGCGCAGGTTCTACATCCCCCGGCGAAGCACCCAAGAGGGCGAATTTTTCTTCGACGACATCCAACGCAATTTGACTGATGGCCTCAACATCGATAGCGGCGACTTGACGCTCCATGGCCAAACGGGCCGTGGCATCAACGATCTCATAATTGAGTTTGAAGCGATCAATCACGGCGCTGACCATCGCCGATCCTGGATGCGCCATGAGAAACGCATTACTCAGGCTGCCCCCTTCGGCAACCGCTCGCAGTCCGTCCGGTCGCACAAGGCGCTCTGCGGGCTCGCGAAAAACGCTATTCAACGGCGGATGACTGTTGGCGAACTGCTCCAGCGCCGGGCGATGTTCTTCAGGTATGCGCTCGAAGTAGCTTGTGTACTTGCTTCTTGATGCCTCACGACCCGGCATCCACTCCGGGTTCTGATCCAGCAACAACTGCAAGACGCCCAGGCGCGCATCGCTGCTGAATTGACTGATGTCCACCCCGCCCAGCGTCTTCAGAAGAGGCGGCAGGTTATCGACATCCGCATAACTTCCGCCTTCAGCCATCAAGGCCTCAATGCGCACCACATCGGAAGCCGCGGCAAAGTTGCCTCGCAGACTGATTTCCCGTTGGTAAATATCCTGCAAGTGCAACGGTGTTCCATTCGCTGCAATATTACGAAGCTCCACACCGCCCTCGCCCATTGCCGAAATACTTTGATTATTCTTGTCCCGCAAGGCTTTCAAGCTGGCTTCATTCTGACCATATCCACGGACCAGATAATCAATTCGTGCATCATCCGCATTAACACCACGCGCTACCGCTTTGTTGATATGCGCGAACATTTGTTGTTTGAGAACAATGGCCCGTTCCTCATATTTATCACTCAGATCAAGAAACGATTCGCTGCCATGACCGCCATTGACCATTGCATCGGCCTTCGCGGCCTCGACAATGATCCGGTTGGTTTCATAGGCCAGTAATGCATCGCTGTCGTACCAGAGCTTCACGGTATAGCCCTGCCCGGCCAACACCTTTTGCCAGACATTAATATAGTCGCGCTGAATGTTTCCCAAGCCGCCCCCCAGCCAGACGAAGTGGAGATTTTTCGGCACTTCGGTGGCGGCGGTACTCAGCTGTTCAATGCTATTGGACAAGCGCGAGTGGAAGCCTTCGACCCTGTCGCGGATCTCCGTCAGCCCCGGCGCTGCATCGCCCGGCTGTGCTGTGGGCCGCTCCACACCGGCTGCGCGTCGACGCCGGCGCTTGGGCTCGACAAAAGACCCGAGGGCCTCGCGCAGCAAACCCAGCGGCGCAAGCATTCTTGGAAAATCGAGCACTGAGATACAAGCAAAGTAATATCGAAATACTGCGTCATATTCCTCTGCACCTTTATGCTCTTGTAACGCCTGCTCAAGATCAGACAGTTTGAATAGATCGATAAAATCGACGTAGCCGTTTACATGACCAGTTGTTTGTTCACTCATAAAGATACTTCCCTGTAAAAATAAAAGCGGGCCTCCACCCGAACGGAGAACCCATCCGGTTATAAAACAACACTAACCGAACGTTTTATCCGCTTCAAAGAAGAAAACAAACAATTAATGACCCGCCAAACATCCAGAAACTTTAGATATTCAAAAACAACAAAAAAAAGACCAGATAAAGGACAACCATCAACAAACTCGACAGTTTCCTTACACGTGAACAAAACATCGGCTTACATCAACACATCGAACGACCTGCCGCAATGACATCCTGTTCATTAACGGCAGATCGTTATAAAAGCGGCTTCAGAACGAGGCCGCCGACTTTCACGAAGAGGGCTTGTCACCGTACCAGCGTGGCGTATACACCCACTGGCCACCCTCGGCACGCGGGAACACGCAGGTGGTGGAAGAACCGACCAGCACCATGGTGCGCATGTCGACCTGATCGGGGGTCAGATCACCCAGCGTGGTGACACGCAACGTCTGGCCCGGACGACCAATGTCCCGCCCCAACACCACCGGCGTTTCAGCGGAGCGGTGCTGCGCGACAATCTCCAGTGCCCGCCCCAGTTGCCACGGGCGCGACCGCGAAATCGGATTGTAGAATGCCAGCGCCAGGTCGGCCTGAGACGCCAGGTCCAGCCGCTTCTCGATCATTGCCCAAGGCTTGAGGTTGTCTGACAGGGACATCACGCAGAAGTCGTGCCCCAATGGCGCGCCGGCCTGAGCCGCGGTTGCCAGGGACGCGGAGACGCCGGGAAGAATCTCCAGATCGACGCTGTGCCAGCCCGGCTCACTCGACTCATGCAGCGCTTCGAGTACGGCGGCTGCCATGGCGAATACGCCCGGATCCCCCGACGAAACCACCACCACCGACCGCCCTTGGGCCGCCAGCTCAAAGGCGTGGCGAGCGCGCTGCATTTCCTCGCGGTTGTCGGTGCAATGCAGCACTTGATCCTCGCGAAATGGCCCGGCCATGCGCACGTAGGTTTCATAACCCAGCACGTCATTGGCGCGCGCCAGTTCGGCCTTGACCGCCGGCACCATCAGTTCGGCAGCGCCTGGGCCCAGGCCGATCACGGCCAGACGACCGCGTGCACGCCCGATCTGTGCAAGCTCCAGTGGCTCCTTGGCCACCGCGATGGCGATGCCGGTCTCCGCCGACACAATGGTAGCGTTCGGCACGGTGTGGCGGGCCAGCTCGCTGACGCCGCCGTTGACCGACGCAAACCGCAGCGGCACGCCCAGTTCAAGCGCCGCTTCGCGCAACGCAGGATTGGCCATGTGCCGATCGCTGGCCAGCAAGCACGCCAGCGATTGCACGGCGATGTTTGCCTGATGCAACGCCCCGCGAATCGCGTTCGGCAGATCCGCCACCTCGGCGCTCACCGCCACCAGCACGCTGCGCGGGTAGATCAGCAATTCATTGGCCACCGGCGTGCGCTCGGCACTGCCAACATGAATCGACAACGGCGCCTCCGGGTCTTCCGGCAACTGCGCTTGTGCCAGCCAAGGGGCCGCCCCTTCGATGCGCACGCTGTGGCCCGCGAGCAGATCCGAAACAAAACGTTTGCCCAGTTCCAGATCGCCGAGGGCGTAGCCGTTGGGTGGATTGAGCAGGCAGGTGCCGAAGCGCAATTCACCGCTGGTGGTGATCGCCGCCGCCACGTCGAGACCGGCAGCAATCTGCCGCGCCATGACGTTCACGCCACCGAGACCGCCCAGCAGCGGCACCACGGCGCTGCCGTCTTCGGCCACCGCGAGCACTGGCGGTTCGGCGCCCTTCTCAAGCAGCAACGGCGCCAGGGTGCGGATCACGATCCCGGCCGCGCACAAGGCAATGATCGGTGTGTCCTGCTGATAGAACTCGCGCACGGTGGCGCCAAACTCGTGATAAACACGGTCCGCGCCTTCAACCCGTCCGGCCAGGCCATGAATCAGAGCGCCGGGGTAGACCTGCTGGATTTTGCGTGCGGTCGCGAGGCTGCCGTTGCCCAGAATGACAATCGCCGGAGCTGGACGGGCCATCAGCCTTGCCACCTTTCGCCGGGAACGATGATCAGCGAGAAGTATGGCGACGACATCGGCTCGACCTGGTCCAGTGGGACGATTTTCTGATTGGCCATGGTCGCGCGTTCGACGTAGAGCGCACGTTCCGCCAGACCGAGTTCTTCAAGCACTTGGCGGACCTTGGGGAAATTGCGCCCCAGCTTCATGATCACCGCCGCATCGGCATCGGCCAGCCGACGCTTGAGATCGTCGTGAGGCAGCACGCCGGACAGCACCGACAGACTCTGATTGCGGTACACCAACGGCGCACCCAGCACCGAAGCGCCGCCAAGCATCGAGCACACGCCCGGCACCACTTCGGCTTCATAGCGTTCGGCCAGCCGATCGTGCAGGTACATGTAGGAACCGTAGAAGAACGGATCACCCTCGCAGATCACTGCCACGTCACGGCCCGCGTCCAGATGCGCCGCGAGCTCTTCGCCGGCCGCATCGTAGAAATCGCTGATCACTTGCTCGTACGACAGCGGTGCCGGCAGTGCTTCGGTGGTCACCGGGTACACCAGCGGCAGCAGGGTTTGCGCGTCCTGCAAATGGGCTTCGATGATGCCGAAGGCGTTGCCCTTTTTGCCCTTGGCGACGAAGTACGCCACCACTGGCGATTCGCGCAACAGGCGCAGGGCTTTGACGGTAATCAGTTCCGGATCACCGGGGCCGACGCCCAGGCCGATCAAGCGTCCAGTTTGCTGCATCATTCGATCTCCGTGGCGAGGGCGTTGACGGCGGCGGCGGCCATGGCGCTACCGCCCAGCCGGCCTTGCATGATCACAAACGGTACACCGCGACTGTCGGCGGCGAGCGCAGCCTTGGATTCAGCGGCACCGACGAAACCCACCGGGAAGCCGAGGATCAGGGCCGGTTTCGGCGCACCGGCATCGAGCATTTCCAGCAGGTAAAACAGCGCGGTCGGCGCATTGCCGATCACCACCACGCTGCCTTCCAGGTGCGGACGCCACAGCTCCAGCGCAACGGCGGAGCGGGTGTTACCCAATTCGCGAGCCAGCTCCGGAACGCTGTCATCGCGCAGGGTGCAGATGACCTGGTTGTTCGCCGGCAACCGCGTGCGCGTGACACCTTCGCTGACCATCCGCGCGTCGCACAGGATCGGCGCACCGGCGGCCAGCGCCTCGCGCCCGGCCTTGCCCGCGCCTTCGGAAAACTGCAAGCCGTCGATCGCATCGACCATGCCGCAGGCGTGGATCACGCGTACCGCGAGTTTCTCCAGATCGGCGGGGATGCGTGCGAGGTTGGCCTCGGCGCGAATGATCGCGAAGGAGTTGCGATAGATCTCCTGACCGTCGCGGATGTAATCAAGCATCTAGGGGGCTCCGTGAGCGGTCGTCGAGTAAGGCTGCGACCGCTTCAATAGTAAGATTGCGTGCGTGCAGCGCGCCGAAACCGGGCTGTGCTGCGTCGCGAAAATAGAGGTCGTAATGACCGGCGGAAACCGCCAGCAAGGTCATCGGCGCGATGTGCGCAGCCGCGCAGGAGCGCGAGCAACCCGACAGGTGAACGTTCAGCGCCAGCCCTTGGCGTTGCAGCAGCGCGGCCAGTTGCCGGGCATCGCCCTTGGTGTCGGCCAGGCCTTTGCCGCAACCGATCGAGCCGGTGCAGGCGATCAGGTGGGCCAAGGCGTCATCGGCCGAGCAGCGCAGGCCGAGTTGTTCGAGGCGGTGGATAACTTGCGCTGCCTTGTCGAGCGGCACGCCGGGCAGCAACAGGCTTTGCCACGGCGTGAATCGCAGGCTGGTGTCACCGTGTTCCCGTGCCAGTTGTGCGACCCCGCGCAGCATCGCGGGGTCGAGACGTCCCAACGGCGGTACTGCGCCGATGTACACGCGCTCGGCGTCACGCTGCGCATGAGCGCCGATGTGCAAGGCATTCGGACCTGCGATACGCTGCCAACCCTCGATGGCTTTCAGCGGCACTCGCTCGGCCAGTCGAGCAAGAAACGCGTCGAGTGGACATTCAGCGAGCAAATGGCGCATGCGTGTCTGCTCGGGACGTGCCCCTTCAAGAAACAACTCCAGCACCGCCACGACCAGCGCATGGCCCTGATCCAGCGCCACCGAACCGGCAGGCACGTCTGTCGGGCACCCGGCCAGACCGAAGGCCCAGCGTTGTTCGCCGTCACGCTCAATCGCTGCCAGCCACAGGTCATGGGGATGTTCGAGCATCGCCAAGGCTTCGCCGCCATCCAGTTGCACGGCAAATTTGGCGCTGAGGTCATGCAAGCGTGCATCGCTTTGCAGCGTGGCGAGAACCTGCCCGGCCAACGGGCGCGTGTCGATCAACCGGTGCCGATCGATCCCGGCGCTCGGGCTGAGCATCAGGTTGCGCACATCATCGCCAGCGGCGCTGCTCGGGCCGAGTCCGGCCGCCATCAGGCTGTCGATCAAGGCTGCGTGTTCACCGCCAATCCCGCGAATTTGCAGGTTGGCGCGGTTGGTCGCCTCGATCACGCCCCCGGCATAGCGTTCGGCAGCACTCGCCACCGCGTCGGCCTGATCGGCGCTGATCGAACCACCATTCAACTTGATCCGGCAGATGCCGCCGTCCAGCGCCTGGACAATACGCAGCAACCCCGGGCAAGCCGAGGGGCGTAAGGCAGTGGACATCGGACGTTCGTTCAAGGGGGCGACCGGCTGTGTGGGAAAGGCGCTTCGCGGGCGAAGGCGCGGTATTATGCCTGCTTTGTCAGGCGGCATGAAAAGCCTGCCCGTCGGAACCGTCCGATTGAGGACTATTTTTAAGGACTGCAGATGTCACCCTGGCTGACAGTAGTGGGAATCGGTGAAGACGGCTTCAAGGGCCTGGGCAGAAACGCCCGGCATGCCCTGCTGCGCGCTTCGCGGATTATGGGCGGCCAGCGGCAACTGGATCTGCTGCCGGTGTGCATCCGTGGCGAGCGCCAGGTGTGGCCGAGCCCTTTTTCCCTTGAGCCGCTGTTGGCCCGTCGCGGTGAGGCGGTGTGTGTGCTGGCCAGCGGCGATCCGATGTTCTTCGGCGTGGGCGCCAGCCTTGCGCGCCAGGTGTCGGCTGAAGACATGCAGATCCTGCCGGCGCCTTCCTCCTGTTCGCTGGCAGCCGCGCGAATGGGCTGGCCGTTGCAGGAGGTGGTGACGCTTTCAGTCGTTGCCCGGCCGCTCGCCGCCCTCAATGCGCAGGTGTTCAGTGGCGTGCGTTTGCTGGTGCTGAGCAACGACGGTCAAAGCCCGGCGGCGATTGCCGCTCTGCTGCGCGAACGCGGTTTCGGTCCGAGCCGCCTCACCGTGCTGGAACATCTGGGCGGTGCAGCCGAACGGCGCATCGATGGCGTTGCCAATGACTGGAATGATCCGCTGATCGCCGACCTGAACCTGATCGCCATCGAGTGCATCGCCGAGCCGAGCACAGCGAACCTTTCGCGATTGGCCGGGTTGCCGGACTCCGCGTTCAAACACGACGGCCAACTGACCAAGCGCGACGTGCGCGCCATCACCCTCGCGCGCCTCGCGCCGGTGCCGGGTGAGCTGCTGTGGGACGTCGGCGCTGGCAGCGGCTCGATTGGCATCGAATGGATGCGCGCCCACCCGACATGTCGCGCACTGGCCATTGAAGCCGATGAAGGTCGACAGTCGCTGATCGAACACAACCGCGACGCCCTCGGCGTGCCCGGACTGCAACTGATTCGCGGCAACGCACCCCAGGCCCTGGCCGGGCTCGAACGCCCGGACGCGATTTTCATCGGGGGCGGCGTCACCCGTGAAGGCGTGCTCGATACCTGTTGGGCGCAACTCAAACCCGGCGGTCGATTGATCGCCAACGCGGTCACGCTGCAAAGTGAAATGACCCTGATGGCCTGGCGCGAACAGCATGGCGGCGAGCTGACCCGCATCCACATTGCCCAGGCGCAGCCGCTGGGTGAATTCGACACCTGGCGCCAGGCGCTGCCGATTACCCTGCTGGACGTGACGAAGCCCTGCGATGCGTGACGAAACCGCCGAACAACCCGCCCCGTTGCGCAGCGGCCTGACCACCGGCAGCTGCGCCACCGCCACCAGTCTGGCCGCAGCGCGTCTGTTGTTGGGGGGCATGGGTGCTGACGCGGTCGAGATCGTATTGCCCAAGGGCAAGCACGTGCAGATGCGCCTGGAATTTTGTCGCCTGACCGACGACGGCGCCGAAGCCGGAACAATCAAAGACGCGGGCGACGACCCTGACGTAACGCACGGCGCCCTGCTGTACACGCACGTGCGCCTGAGCGTCGAGCCGGGCATTCATTTCAAGGCGGGGCGTGGTGTCGGCACGGTGACGCGCCCCGGCTTGGTACTGGCCGTCGGCGAACCGGCGATCAATCCGGTGCCGCGCAAAATGATCACCGATCACCTGACCTTGCTGGCCGAAGAACTCGGCTACCGCGGCGGCTTCGAGGTCACCGTCAACGTCGAGGACGGCGAAGCCCTGGCGCTGAAAACCATGAACCCGCGCCTGGGGATTCTCGGCGGCTTGTCGATTCTCGGCACCAGCGGCATCGTCCGGCCATTTTCGTGTGCGGCGTACATCGCCTCGATCCACCAAGGCATCGACGTCGCCAAAACCAACGGTTACCTGCACATCGCCGCCTGCACCGGCAACGCCAGCGAAGACACCATGCGCCGGGTCTACGACTTGCCGGAAATCGCCCTGATCGAAATGGGCGACTTCGTCGGCGCCGTACTCAAGCATCTGCGCAAAGTGCCTGTGGATAAACTCAGCCTGTGCGGCGGCTTCGGCAAGATCAGCAAACTGGCGGCCGGGCACATGGATTTGCACAGTCGGCATTCGAGCATCGACCTGCCGCAACTGGCGCAATGGGCAGCAGCGGTCGGCGCGGATGAAGCACTGCAACAGGCCATTCGCGAGGCCAATACCAGCCAGCAAGCCTTGGCGATGGCTGCCGCTGCGGGCATCGCCCTCGGTGATGCGGTGTGTCAGCACGCCCTGGAATTTGCCCGTAGCGTGGTGCCGGCGCAGGTTCAGGTCGAAGTGTTTGCCATCGATCGTCAGGGCGGCATTGTCGGCCATGCGGGGGCTTTTCAATGAAGCGCATCTTGCTGCTCGGCGGCGTGACGGAAGCGCTGGCCATCGCTCGCACCCTTGGCCCTGAACACATTTACAGCCTGGCCGGTGTGGGTCGGGTGCCAACGGATCTGACCTGTCAGGTGCGCGTCGGCGGCTACGGCGGCGCGGAAGGTCTGGCGCAGTTCATTCGCGAAGAAGGCATCGACCTGCTGCTGGACGCGACCCATCCCTACGCCGCCCAAATCAGCCACAACGCCGCGACGGCCGCACAGCTGACCGGCATCACCTGCTGGGCGCTGCGCCGTCCGGCCTGGCGACCCCTGGCCGGGGATGACTGGCGCGAAGTCGCCGACTGGTCCGAACTGATCGAAGCCCTGCAACCCTTCCACCGCCCCTTATTCACCCTCGGTCGCGAACCCTTGCAGCACCTGCAAGAAATCCCGCCGGAGCAATTCTGGACGTTACGTGCGCTGGACGTTTACCCCGGCAACGACCGCTGCGAAGTCATCGGCACACGCGGCCCGTTTGTGATCGAGGAAGAACGCGAGCTGTTTGAGCGCCGACAGATCGATGTGCTGATCAGCAAGAACAGCGGCAGCACCGCGACCGAGCCGAAGCTGGAAGTGGCGCGGGAGCGGGGGGTGCCGGTGATTGTTTTGAAGCGGCCGGTGTTGGCACAAGTTGATCGAGAGTTCAGTTCGCTGGCGGACGTGCTGGCAGCCTTGCGCAAGAGTTCGATACAAAACCTGTAGCAGCCGGACGCAGCCTTCGGCAGCGGCTACAAAAAATGCGCGCCCCTCGCTGGTCGGCACTGGCAATCTGAAATTCGCGACTATCATGAAGTTTATGAAAGCGTGGCACTGCGACACCACACCGCACGCCGCTTTTTTACTTATCGGCCCTGATCAGGCTAAATAGCTGCGCTTGATCGCCCACCCAAACGGATTTCCCCATGTCCCGACATCGGCTTGCAATTGCCTGGATCGCCTGCTTCGCAGTGCTGTTCAACATGCTCGCCATGCCGATGAGCAATGCGATGGCGCAGTCTGCCAAATCGCCTGCCGAGCAATTGTTGTGGGGCAGTTTCTGCACGTCCAGCGGCACCAAGATGGTAGCGATTTCCCTGGGCGATCTCGGGCAGAAAGCGCCGCAAGGCGACGATCACTCCAACATGCAGCATTGCTGGTGTTGCTCGGGCGCAGCGCCTGTCGTGGCGCTGCCAGGGCATGAGCCGCAGCTGTACTTCGCGCAGTTCGAGGCCAATCGAAGCCTGCCTGCCGTCACACTCGATATCCCCACACCGCGCCAGCAATGGCCCAACCTCAACCCCCGCGCTTCCCCTCTGGTGTGATTCCTTCTCGCAATTGATCTGCGTTTTGAATCGCTCTGGAGAACTGCCATGTTGAACAAACTCATCGTTCTGGCCGCGTTGCTGCTGCCTGCCTGCTTTGCCAATGCCCACGAATACAAAGTCGGCGAGCTGGAAATCGCTCACCCGTGGTCGCAGGAGTTGCCGCCGAACGCGCCAACCGTTGCCGCCTATTTCGTGATTCACAACAGCGGCAAAACCGCTGATCGCCTGCTGAGTGTCGACTCGCCGATTTCGGCCGTAGCCGAGCTGCACGAACACGTGATGCAAGGCGATCTGATGAAGATGCAACAGGTGCCGAGCGTTGATATTCCGGCGGGCGGCAACGTCATGTTTGCGCCGATGGCCTATCACGTGATGCTGGTCAACCTGAAAGACCGTAGCCTGTTGAGCGACGGCAAACGCTTCCCGCTGACGATGCATTTCGAGAAGGCCGGTGACGTGACGGTCGAAGTCTCGGTGCAGAAGAAGCCGCCCGAAGACATGCAGATGCACGCTCACGCCCAGTAACCGGCTGAGCAAATGCGCCCGCCTAGCGCCAGGTCATCCGCGACACGCCGTCAGTCATTGAGCCTGACGCGCGGCAGCTGGATCAGCCTGTTCGCCATGCTGATGATCTTTATCGGTCCGCTGATTTCTCAGTCGATGCCGATGGATCAACGCGCCTTGGCAATGGCCATGAACATGTCGATGGACATGAGCATGGACATGTCAGCGATGGAGCACGCCGACCACGGCGCGCAACCCGCTGCCGAGCACTGCCCGCCCACCCCGTCGCACCACGCGATCTGGGAAAAATGCGGCTATTGCAGCCTGCTGTTCAACTGCCCGGCGCTGACCGGCGGTGTTTCATTCACAACCTTCAACACCCCGCTCCCCCACACCTTCACTACTCCGTCCCCCCGCCTGGGCCACGCCCGGCAAACCGTCTTCCCCGGCGCCCGAACCCGCGCCCCGCCCATCGTCGCGTAAACACCTACCTCTGATCTCACACGGATTCGAAGACAGCTTCAGGCTGTCGGCCGTGTCGTTTATGCCGCTCGATGGAAATTGTCATGTCCAGGTTTTCTGCTGACTCACGCTTGAGCACTGCCCAAGCTTCTTTTGCCCTGAACGACGCCAGTGTTCGTTTCAGGCACGCCACCGCCTTCCTTTGTGGCGCTCTATTAACACCCATGGCGCTGGCCGATGAACACGCGGGCCATATCGAAGAACTGAGCCCGACGGTGATCACCGCGATCGCTCCCAGCTCGCCGCTGACCATCGTCACCCACCCCAAGGACCCGCGCCAGCCGGTGCCGGCCAGCGACGGTGCCGACTATCTGAAAACCATCCCCGGCTTCGCCCTCGTGCGCAACGGCGGCACCAACGGTGACCCGGTGCTGCGCGGCATGTTCGGCTCGCGGATGAACATCCTCACCAACGGTGGCCAATTGCTGGGCGCCTGCCCCGGCCGGATGGACGCGCCAACTTCGTACCTCTCGCCGGAAACCTACGACACACTCACCGTGATCAAAGGTCCGCAAACCGTGCTTTGGGGACCGGGTGCATCCGCCGGGACCATCCTCTTCGACCGTGAACCGGAAAGCTTCGGCGAACTCGGTACGCGGGTGAACGCCAGCGTCTTGGGCGGCTCCAACGGCCGTTTCGACAAAGTGGTGGACGCCGCTGCCGGCGGGCCACTGGGCTATGTGCGAGTGATCGGCAACACCGCGCACGCCGACGATTATCGCGATGGCAACAACGACACCGTGCCCTCGCGCTACGACAAGTGGAACGGCGACGTCATGCTCGGCTGGACCCCGGACGCCGACACCCTGCTGGAACTGACTGCCGGCAAGGGCGATGGTGAAGCGCGTTACGCCGGGCGCGGCATGGACGGTTCGCAGTTCAAGCGTGAAAGCCTGGGCCTGCGTTTCGAAAAGTCGAACATTGGCGACGTGCTGGACAAGGTCGAAGCGCAGATCTACTACAACTACGCCGACCACGTGATGGACAACTACACCCTGCGCACGCCCTCCGGCACCGGGATGATGTCCGGCCCGATGGCCTCGAACGTCGACCGCCGCACCCTCGGCGCAAGAATCAAAGGCACCTGGCGCTGGGCCGATGTGCAGTTGATCAGCGGCCTCGATGCGCAAACCAGCGAACACCGCCAGCGCGGCGGCATGGGCGTCGACACTTACAAAAACCTGCCGTACACCGAGGACGCCGACTTCCACAATTACGGTGTTTTCAGTGAACTGACCTGGTACGCCGCCGACCGCGACCGGCTGATTACCGGCGCGCGCCTGGACCGCGCCTCGGCCAAGGATTACCGGCAAACCACCGGCTCAGGGATGACGACCCGCCCCAACCCGACCGCCGACGACACCCGCGCCGACACCCTGCCAAGTGGCTTCGTCCGCTATGAGCATGACCTGGCCGACAGCCCGACCACCCTCTACGCCGGCATCGGCCACACCGAGCGTTTCCCGGATTACTGGGAGCTGTTTTCACCCAAGCTCGGCCCCGCCGGTTCGGTGAATGCCTTCGATTCGATCAAGCCCGAGAAAACCACCCAGCTCGACTTCGGTCTGCAATACAAAACCGAAAACCTCGACGCCTGGGCCTCGGGTTACGTCGGCAAAGTCCACGACTACATCCTGTTCAACTACCTCCCGACCCCAATGGGCACCACCTCCCAGGCGCAGAACGTCGACGCGCGAATCATGGGCGGCGAACTCGGTGCGGCCTACAAGCTGACCTCCAACTGGAAGGCCGACGCGACCCTGGCCTACGCCTGGGGCAAGAACAGCAGCGACGGCAACGCACTGCCGCAAATGCCGCCACTGGATGCGCGTTTCGGCCTGACTTACAGCGAAGACAACTGGAGCGCCGGCGCTTTGTGGCGGGTGGTCGCGGCGCAAAACCGCATCGATCAGAACAAGGGCAACGTCGTCGGCAAAGACTTCGACAAGACCCCGGGCTTCGGCGTGTTCTCGCTCAACGGTGCCTACCGAATCGACAAGCACTGGAGGGTCAGCACCGGCGTCGACAACCTGTTCGGCAAGGCCTACGCCGAGCACTTGAACCTGGCCGGCAACGCCGGTTTCGGCTACCCGGCCAATGACCCGCAGGCCATTAAAGAACCGGGACGAACGCTCTGGACCAAGGTGGACATGAGTTTCTAAAGGCATCGCGGGCAAGCCCGCTCCCACATGGACAGTGTGAAACCTGTGGGAGCGAGCTTGCTCGCGATCGGTTGCGCAGCAACCGCCAACAAACAACTAAAAGATCCATGCTAAAGCGGAGCACACGTGATGAAACAGCCCAAAGTGAATTTCTACAACCTGGCCTGGCGCTGGCATTTCTATGCCGGTCTGTTCGTGGCCCCCTTCATGGTGATGCTGGCCCTGACCGGCACCCTTTACCTGTTCAAACCGCAACTCGATCCGTTGATGTACGGCAGCCTGATGACCGTCCCGGCCGATCACCACACGGTGTCCGCCGACGACCTGCTCAAACGCGTGAAAGAGGCGTATCCACAAGCCACGATCAAACAGTACCTGCCGCCGGTCAACGCCGAGCGCAGCGCGCAATTCGTCGTGATCAACGGCGGCACCGAACTCAACGTGTTCATTGATCCGTACCACGGCGACATCCTCGGCGAGCAAGACGCCAAGAACAACCTGCAAGCCATTGCACGGGCGATTCACGGCGAGCTGATGATCGGCACCGTCGGTGATCGACTGATCGAAATGGCCGCCGGTTGGGGCATCGTGCTCGTGGTGTCCGGGGTGTTCCTGTGGTGGCCCCGTGGTCAGGCGGCCGGCATTTTGTGGCCACGCCTGAGCAGTCGCGGTCGCGTGTTGTGGCGTGATCTGCACGCGGTGACCGGGTTCTGGGGCGCCTCGTTGCTGCTGGTGATGCTGCTCAGCGGCATGACCTGGACCGGGTTCTGGGGCCAGCAATACGCTGGCGTGTGGAACGTGTTCCCGGCCGCCATGTGGGACAACGTGCCCACGTCCGATGTCGAAGCGCGCAGCCTCAACACCGCCACCCGACAGACCGTGCCTTGGGCAATGGAAAACACGCCGATGCCAATGTCTGGCGGCGACCACGCCGAACACATGGCCCACGGCGGCGCGCAAGCCGGCCCCGCCGCCCCGACCATCAGCCTGCAAGACGTGCAAAAAATCGCCGTGCAACGCAAGGTCGAGCCGGGTTACAGCATCACTTTCCCGAAAACCGCCACCGGCGTGTTCACCATTGCCGTGTTCGCCGACGACCCGCGCAACGACGCCACCCTGCACGTCGATCAATACACCGGCGACGTCCTCGCCGACGTGCGTTATGAACAATACGGCCCCGTCGCCCGCGCCACCGAAATCGGCGTGATGCTGCACGAAGGCAAGATGTTCGGTGTGGTCAACCAGATCATCGTGCTGCTGATTTGCCTGATGATCCTGCTCAGCGCCGTCAGCGGCGTGGTGATCTGGTGGAAGCGTCGGCCACAGGGCAAATTCGGTGTTCCACCGCTGCGCCATGACCTGCCTAAATGGAAAACAGCGATGGTCATCATGTTCGCCCTGGCGGTGATGTTTCCGCTGGTGGGGGCTTCACTGGTGGTGGTCTGGGTGCTGGATCGCGTGCTGTTGTCGCGCCTCACCCGACAAACTGAATCGGCCTCATCTTCATCATGAAACAGGCGAGATGCGCGGGTTAGACAGGCCTGTAGACTTCCCGCGCTTATCTCGCGCTTATCTTTAGTGTTACTGTATAACTATAAATTCATCGTTTGTTTCAAAACCGCCATCGCGGGCTTGCCCGCGATGACGTCATCCGCATCACCAAAATCTCCGAGCAAACGCATGACCTCGCTGACCCTCAAAAACCTCGCCTGGACACCCCTGGGCCACGGCCATTGTCATCACCAGTTCCAACTGCGTGATGCCTCCTTGCACGTGGCCGCCGGCGAGTTCGTCGGGTTGATCGGCCCCAACGGCAGCGGCAAGACCAGCCTGTTGCGCTGCGCCTGGCGCTTCAGCAAACCCGAGAGTGGCGAGGTCCAGTTCAATCACCACAACGTCTGGAAGCAATCCTCCCGTTGGTGCGCGCAACGCATCGCCGTGGTCTTGCAAGAATTCCCCGACGCCTTCGGCCTGACCGTTGAAGCAGTGGTCGCCATGGGCCGCACGCCGCACAAAGGCCTGTTCGATGGCGACACCCTCGAAGACCGGAACCTCGCGACCCAGGCGCTGGAATCGGTCGGCCTCAACGGCTTTGAAGACCACGCTTTCGCCACCCTCTCGGGCGGTGAAAAGCAGCGGGTGATCCTCGCCCGCGCCCTGGCGCAACAGCCGCAATTGCTGATCCTCGACGAGCCGACCAATCACCTCGACCCGCGCTATCAACTGGAACTGCTGCAACTGGTCAAACGCCTGAAAATCGGCACCCTCGCCAGCATCCACGACCTCAACCTCGCCGCGGCTTTCTGTGATCGGCTGTACGTGATCAACCACGGCCGCATCGTCGCCAGCGGCACCCCCAAAGAAGTCCTGACCGCCCCGCTGCTGCGCAACGTTTTCGGCGTCGACGCCTTGATCGACGACCATCCTCTGCACGGCTACCCACGAATCACCTGGATAACCCAACCATGACGTTGCGTCCCCTGCTGTGTGCCGCCCTTCTGCTGGGCAGTGCCCAGGCCTTGGCCGAGGCCACTCATTACCCGCTGACCGTGCACAGCTGCAACCGCGAAGTGACCTTCAAGCACGCGCCAAAACACGCGGTCAGTCACGACATCAACATGACCCAGATGATGCTCGCCCTCGGCCTAAAACCAAGCATGGCCGGCTACAGCGGCGTGAGCGGCTGGAAGTCGGTGACGCCCGAGATGCAGAGCATCCTCGACGGCTTGCCGGAGCTCGCCGCCAAGTACCCGTCGGTGGAAACCCTGCTCAACGCCAACGTCGATTTCTTCTTCGCCGGTTGGGATTACGGCATGCGCGTGGGCGGCGACCTGACGCCGCAAACCCTGCAACCGTTGGGCATCAACGTCTATGAGCTGACCGAGTCCTGCGCCTTCGTGATGAAGCGCCCGGCCGCCAGTTTGGAAGACACCTACAACGACCTGCGCAACCTCGGCAAAATCTTCGACGTGCAAGACCGCGCCAACGCCTTGATCGCGCAGATGCAGGCGCAAGTCGACGAGGTGCGCCAGGACCTGCCGGCGGACAAGCCGCGGGTGTTCCTGTACGACAGCGGCGAAGACCGCGCCATGACCTCCGGGCGCCTGGGCATGCCGCAAGCGCTGATCGATGCGGCGGGCGGGCGCAACATTCTCGATGACGTCGACGCGAGCTGGACGCGGGTCAACTGGGAGAGCGTGGTCGAGCGCAATCCGCAGGTGATCGTGATCGTCGACTACGGCGAAGTCACTGCCGAACAAAAGGAGCAATTCCTGCTCGACAACAAGGCGCTGCAATCGGTGGACGCGATCAAGAACCAGCGCTTTATCGTCATTCCCTACGTGCAGGCCACGCCCGGCATCGACAACGTGTTGGCGGTAGAAACCCTGGCCAAAGGGTTCCACGGCGAATGATCAATCGTCGCTACGGTTTGTTGCTGCTGGCCCTCGGCGCGTTGCTGCTGGTGTCGTGCGTGGTGTCGCTGGGCTTCGGCCCGGCGCGAGTGCCGGTGGACGTGGTGTGGCAGATTTTGCTGCACAAGGTCTTTGGGCTTGGTGAGGTGAGCTGGAGCGCCGGGCAGGAACATATCGTGTGGCTGATCCGTGTACCGCGCATGTTGCTCGGCGCGCTGGTGGGCGCCGGGCTGGCGTTGATCGGTGCGGTGCTGCAAGCGGTGACGCGTAATCCGTTGGCCGATCCTCACCTGCTTGGGGTCACGTCCGGCGCGACCCTCGGCGCGGTGATTGTGGTGCTGCATGTGGGTGAGATTGTCGGGCTGCTGACCTTGCCGATGGCGGCGTTTATCGGTGCGTTGGTCAGCATGCTGATCGTGCTGGTGATCGCCCATCGGCACGGGCGGCTGGACAGTGATCGGCTGCTGTTGTGCGGTGTGGCGGTGTCGTTTGTGATGATGGCGATGGCCAATCTGCTGCTGTTTCTTGGCGATCACCGCGCCAGTTCGGCGGTGATGTTCTGGATGCTCGGCGGGCTCGGGCTGGCGCGCTGGGAATTGCTCGCGGTGCCGGCGGTTAGCGTACTGCTGGGGTTGGTGTTGCTGCTGGGCATGGCCCGGCCGTTGAATGCGTTGATGGCCGGCGAGCAGACGGCGGTGACCCTCGGGCTGAATGCGCGCAGTGTGCGGTTGCGGGTGTTTTTGATTGCGTCGCTGATGACCGGGGTGCTGGTCTCGATCAGCGGGTCCATCGGTTTTGTCGGGCTGATGGTGCCGCACATTGCGCGGCGGCTGGTCGGGGCGGAACATCGGCGATTGCTGCCGGCGTGCGTGTTGCTCGGCAGCCTGTTCCTCGTCTGGGTCGACGTCGCCGCCCGCACGCTGATTGCCCCGGAGGACCTGCCCATTGGCGTCGCCACGGCGGCCATCGGCGGGCTGTTCTTCATCGGCCTCATGCGCCGGCGCTGAGCCGTGCCAGCGCGGAAGGCACGGTTCATCCGGCACTCAGATCAATAAGTGCTGCACTTCACAGTTCGTCACGATCCGGCTTCGCCGCCGACTGCACAGGTGGCTGCCAGGTCGACTTCAATCGCCCGCGAAATTGCCAGTAGCCGTCGGTGTCCACGACCTCAAGCCGACCAACACCGGCGAGCGCGGCGAGGTAAGCCGCCACCCCGTCCTTTGCCTCCTCGTTGAACAAGGCCGTTTCCTGCGGCGAGAAGCTGGGGGTGAATTTGAACAGGGCCCCGCCACGACCGGTGAAATAACAACTGCCCCCGGAGACGCCGCTCTTTTTCACGACGTCTCTGCAAAACCACAGATCGGCCAGCGCCAGGTTGTCCATCAGTAGACGATCAGACGCAGTGGGGTCCCACACGAACAGGTTGAAGCGTTTGTAGAACTGATGAACAGCCACCCATTTGTAGTCCTGCGGAAAAACCGGCAACAGCAAGGGCTGCGCGCCCGGCACGGTGACCGGTGCAATGGGCCCGCCCGGTCCTGAGTAAAACAGCGCACTGACAGCCCCACTCTCGACGCCGTCCTCAAGCGGCTCGACAGCCACGAACGACGATGACGCCGGGTGTATCAGCACGCCACCCAGATACTGCTGGCCGACGTATTCGCCAATCTGACTTTGGGCCGAGCGAGCCGCATCATCGGCATGTGCGAATACAGGCCCGAGAGCAAAGCGGTTATCCGACGCCCACCTCACCAACCCGATGCCGGTTTTGACACCCCGGGCATCAACCCTGAACGGCGACCAGAAAGCACTGCGCACCACGACCTGCAATTCACCGTTGGCGATCACTTTGCGCAGATACTCGAACAGCGACTCCTGCCCTGATTGCACAATTCTCTCGTAGGCCTGCGTGGTATGAAACAAGGTCCATTCCGGGGCCTTGCTCCTAGGGGCGTAACGCAACAAGGCGCCATCGGAGCAGGACAAGTAGACGTTGAGGTACGTGGATCCTTCAGCCGTGCGCACACCGACAGCATCCAGCCCGTAGGACAGATCCCGAGGCGATATGAAGCTGTGCGTCACGTCATGGGGCAATCGTCCCGGACGGGTCGACGGACACAAATAGAGGCCCTCGACTCGATACCCCAACGGTAATAAACCTTCGGGAAACACCCGCTCGACCGTGAGATGCCCTTGTCCCCCGTCGATCGGCAACGTCGTCACGTACCGTTCACCGTTCAGCGCCTTGAGCACAAAGCCGAACATCAGGCTGGCACGGGCGCCCACCGTGCGATGGACATGCCGCACGGCGTCGTCCATCTGTGTGAAGACCGGGCTGAGCGCCGGCTCGGCAATGGCAAATCGCTTCACTTGCGACGAAACAATGCCGGGATAAGCACTCCAGTGCGACAGTGGCCTGGCCTCTCCCCACAGTCGGCTCCCCTGAACCACTTGCAACCGCCCGGCGCTTGCAACCTGATTGACGTATTCACTCGGGGTTCGCGTACCGTTGCGCATGTGCAGTTCAATCGGTGTGTGCTGGCGCTGCAACGGGCTGGGTGGCGCCAATGCCCGGGCGAGCTGCTTTTCGCTGGCACTTGCACTGAGGGTGTAGCTGATCAGGCTGCCATCGAGCCCCAGCAGGTATTCCTTGCCGGGCGACAGAGACGGGGAGCGCCCGGAGCCGGTCAGGATGTCCGCCAGAAAGTCGGTAGAAAACATGTTCAGATACACGTCCCGTTCGCGGTTCGACAGGGCGAAAATCGGTTCGATCTGAATTCGGGAATGGTAGCGGGCGACGACCGTACTCCCTGCCAAAAACAACCCCTGTTCAGCCAACTCGTCCAGACGAATCCAGCTGGCAGGGAAGTTCTCGACTTCGACGGCCACCGGCAACGTTGCGACAAACAAACCGTCGGCGCGACGCAGCACCAGGCCACCGTAGACCCGCTCACGCCGCGCGCCCAACTTCGCCAGCGCAAAGCGCGCGGCATCGTCCTGCGACAGAAAGACCGGGCTGAGCGCTCGCCGCTGGATCTGCACGAAAGGTTTCCAGTCAGGACCGACACTGCCCGGCTCGTCCCACAGTTCACTGGTGCGTAGCACCTTCAGTTCGCCGGCCTTGGCGACCATTTGAATGACGCTGGCATAGGGTGGTGTTTCCTTGCCCAATGCTGACGTCAGTTGCTGCACCCCCTTATTGTCGAATTGTGTTGAAGAGGCCGAGTATTGGTACTGCAACAATGCCCCATCCAGTGTCGCGATAAAAATCTTCAGGTCCTGAAAATGCGTCAGACGTTGCGTGCCCTTGTCGTCGTATATCGCTGCTGCCAGATCGCTGACGGGCGCTAAATGCCGGGCTAACCAGGCGTCCGTTGTTGATGACCCTTTAGGCATCCAGCTTGCCGCGTAGTAAAGCCCGAGGGTCCTAAACTCGTCGATCAACACGGGAGCGCCGAAGTCGCTCGCCTGGTTGAGCGTCCCCAGGCGCCCGGTCGTAACCGTTTCGGTCGCCACGTACTCCTCGCGCTCTTTGTGCTTGAGGATAAACCCCCAACCCGCCGCGGCTGCGCGGTAGTCGAGCCGGGCTCGATGACGGGCGTTCAGCACCGCGTCTTCGGCGCTGGTAAAAATTGCCCCCAGCGCCGGAGCGGAGATGTCTGTGCGGGTGGCCTCGTTATCTGGTTCATCACCCAGCAGCGCTCCCCGCGGCCCCCACACGTCGCTGCCGACCACCACACGCAATCTGCCCGTGCCGGCCAGTTCATCGACCACTGCACCGGGCTCCAGAGTGCCGGCCGTCAGCTCCCGATCTATTAGCGTGTTGCCATCAGCGAGTACGGCCACCCGCTGCTGCAGGCGGTTGCGAGCCGCCACTTTCGATACGTCGGGGCTATAAACCAATAGAGAGTCGGCCGAGCCAGACAGGTAAAAATCGACAACATGCGCGTGGCTGTCGAACATCGAGCGAATGTCTTCGGCGGTAAACATTTGCACGTGCGTCAGTTGCCCGTGCAAGTCTGTACGTGTGATGCCCACGGCATCGGCTTGCCAGCGCGAAGCGTAAAGCCCATGAAACGAGTGCCCCTGGACCAGCACAATCGGTGCGCCGTTAGCGTCGAGGGGGCAAAGCATGTCCAGTGCGAACCGTTTTGCGGCAAACACCGGCTCGGTGGCGACGAAGCGTTTGTTTCGATCCTGCAAAATCATCCCGACAAAGCCCTGTTCACGCCGGCTGCCGATGTACTCATGGGCAAAACGTGCGGCATCGTCCGCCATGAGGAACGCAGGACTCAAACGCCGCGACCTGGCATAGGCTTGCCAGGCAGGGCCAACGATCCCGACCACATCCCACAACGCACTGTCCTTCAGCACCGTCAGCTCGCCGGCTGCGACCACCAGCCTGATGTAGTCCGCAGGCTTGAGCGTGCCAGCCTGCAGTCGGACATTGAAATCCGCGCTGTCCTTCAGCGGAGCTTCACGCTGGTGCGCCGAGGGGCGGTACTGCAACACGGCACCGTCGCGGGTCCGGGCGTACACTTTCAGGTAGTCCGGGTATTCCTGCCGGTGAACATCCCACAGCGAAAATTTGATGCCCGCCGCCAATTCGTCCGGTGAAAAAAACCGCTCATAAAGCCAGGGCTCACTGGCACTCTGAGCCGCATCGCCCTGCGGCACGAAGTAAACGCCGTTCAAGTCGAAATCGAGCAGGCGCTCCAGCGTGCGATCAGCTTTCATCGGAAAAGTCTTGAACAATTCGGCTGCCGGCTCGCTGGAAAGTACCGGATAGGTCGCCATGCACTCCGAGCTGTCGGCAGAGGTCACAACAAACCCAAGATAAACGCTGCCGGTGGACAGGGTTACTGTCGCGGCGGCGGCTTCGATGGCCTTGTCCACTTGGTTGAACACCGCACAAAAAAACGGTTGTACCGGGGTCGGACTTCGCACCGCTGCGGTACCGAGCGTCCAGTTCGCCGGCACGTTTCCTCTTACGCCGCCCCACGGCGCATTGGCGACCAGTACGCTGAGCGTGCCGGTCTGGGCAACTTTTTGAATCAGGTGTTCAACGTCGGAGAACGGACCGAAAGCCTTGAACCCTTGCTCAAAGAGTTTTTTCTCTTCTGCCGGCTGAGTGGACTCGTACTTGATCAGTGAACCATCCGGACCCGACAGATAATGACGCTGGCCATAGGCACCCGGGTCCTGCATATGACTCAGGATATGTCCTCTGGAAAAAAATCCGAGGCTCAACGTGATCTGCTCGCTCGTCCAGCCTGGGTGAACACGCAGGACTTCAGCGTGATTGGCCGAATGGGACAGGTAATACGCCGCGCCACTGTAGCCCGGTGGAGAAAACAGCTCTCGGGGGGCTTCAGTAGACAGCAGGAAGTCGAATTCGAAATGCCCCATCCTCCCCGCCACTGGCAACGTGGGCTGAAATTTTCCGTCGCCACGCTGCACGATTACACCGCCGTAAGCCTTGTCGCGGCGCGCGCCGATCTGCCGGTGAACCCAGTAGGCCGCGTCGTCCGCGCTGGTGAATGTCGGCCCCAGGGCAGGAAAGGTTGCCGCCCTTCGGGGTGTTGAAGGTGTGCTGATTGAGGTGCCGTTCATGTGCTGCTCACTCGATTGAGAAGCCACGATGATCAGGATCCCGGAGCGCAGCAGGTGGTACATATGTATCGCCCTCCGGCGTTGCGCTTTTGACGCAGCCAGCACCAATGCTGCGCACGCCGGCGCACCGAAAATAAATCTGTCCCCTTTCTGACGAGTTTATTTTTTGTTTAATTGATGTGTCGAAATCTGGAAGTTCCCCACGGCTTTTTCAGGTTGTTCGTCGGACGTGGGCTGTCTAGTCTGGGGCTGTCACTGAAGACTCAGTGATCGGGTGTGAGAACCCGGACAGGTTTCAATCCAACGCTAGCTCCACCATAATTGCCGCCAGCTTATTCGCTGCCGGCAATGACTATGGCGGCTGTGTGCGGGCGGACTTCGGTTCGGCCGGGTTGATTCCTACCGGTTTCTCACTCCGCACATAGCTGCCACCCCTTCGTCGCGTGAGAAACGACAAGTGATGGCTCCAATTGCTTCAAGGGAATCATTACCATGACTAAGAAAATCGTACCCGATCCACCCATCGACACCACCACGCCCGAACCCGAAACATCTCGCGACGAAGACCTGCTCCGAGACCGCGAAGCCATCAAACGCGCCCTCGACTACTACCTGGATCCGCCTGCGCTCTACACCGAAAAACCCCGCCGCCCCAGCACGATGTACATGATCGCCCCGGACAACGACAGCGAAAGCCTGTTGGTCCATGCCTGTGAATCCCTGGCGTCCGCCAGTGTCCTGGCCAGCGACTTCGCCGCCGACCTGATCGGCCCGCAGCGCCACAAGGCGATGGCCATCCAGCAGATCATCATGCTCGCCGAACTGGCGGTGAACCGCGCGGTGGATAAGGTCGTTCCCACCTGAATACACCGCAAGAAAAAATGTGGGAGTGAGGCTGCTCGCTCCCACCGGGGCTCAACATTCCTTACACTGCGCATCTCACGACCCTCAGGATGAGCCTCATGCTGAAATCTGTTTTCCTGTCGTTGCTGGTATTCGGCTCCAGCGCCGCAATGGCCGATACCACCGTCGATGTCTCGAAGATTTACGGCAAGATCCAATTCGTCGACAGCTTCCCGGACTACAAGGTGCAGGTGGTGAACTCATTTCCCGATCTGAAGGTGCAGCAGGTCGACTCTTTTGCGGACTCGCCGGGCAAGTGGAAAACCGTCGACAGCTTCCCGGATTACAAAATCCAGATCGTCGATTCCTTCCCCGATTTCAAGATCCAATACGTCGACTCCTTTCCCGGCCCCAACTGAACCCTTCTGCATCACCGCTGCCGCCACGCGGCAGCACCACAATGACGCACACCCTCGCACCACCGCCCCGCCCTCGTCCCTTCATGGTGCGCCGCCACCGCGCGCGAGCGCTCTAAAACGACATTTCCCTGCCTTTTGCCGACCGGGCACAGCCTTTGCAAAACACCCTTCAGTAGTCCGCATCTGCCAACCAAAAAAATTCATAAGTTCATGGAGATCGCACAATGAAGCGTCGTAGCTTGATCAAGGCTTTCACACTCTCGGCAAGCATTGCCGCGATGGGCATGACCTGGACTGTCCAGGCCGCCGAGACCATCAAGGTCGGGATTCTGCATTCGTTGTCCGGCACCATGGCGATCTCCGAAACGTCGCTCAAAGACATGGCGTTGATGACCATCGACGAGATCAACGCCAAGGGCGGCGTGAACGGCAAGATGCTGGAACCGGTGGTGGTGGACCCTGCGTCGAACTGGCCGCTGTTCGCCGAAAAGGGCCGGCAGTTGCTGACTCAGGACAAGGTGGCCGTGGTGTTCGGCTGCTGGACGTCGGTGTCGCGTAAATCGGTGTTGCCGGTGTTCGAAGAGCTCAACGGCTTGCTGTTCTACCCGGTGCAGTACGAAGGCGAAGAGATGTCGCCGAACGTGTTCTACACCGGCGCCGCGCCAAACCAGCAGGCGATTCCCGCCGTTGAATACCTGATGAGCGAAGAAGGTGGCAGCGCCAAGCGTTACTTCCTGCTCGGCACCGACTACGTCTACCCGCGCACCACCAACAAAATCCTGCGCTCGTTCCTGCACTCCAAAGGCGTGGCGGACAAGGACATCGAAGAGGTCTACACCCCGTTCGGCCACGCCGATTACCAGACCATCGTCGCCAACATCAAAAAATTCTCCGCCGGCGGCAAGACAGCCGTCATCTCGACCGTCAACGGCGACTCCAACGTGCCGTTCTATAAAGAGCTGGCCAACCAGGGTTTGAAAGCCACCGACGTTCCGGTCGTGGCGTTCTCCGTCGGCGAAGAAGAACTGCGCGGCATCGACACCAAACCGCTGGTGGGCAACCTTGCGGCGTGGAACTACTTCGAATCGGTCGAGAACCCGCAGAACGCGAAATTCGTCGCGGACTGGAAAGCCTACGCCAAGAAACACAACCTGCCGGGCGCCGACAAAGCGGTGACCAACGACCCGATGGAAGCCACCTACGTCGGCATTCACATGTGGGCGCAAGCGGCGGAAAAAGCCAAGTCCACCGACGTCGACAAAGTCCGCGAAGCCCTCGCCGGCCAGACCTTTGCCGCGCCGTCCGGCTACACCCTGACCATGGACAAGACCAATCACCACCTGCACAAACCGGTGATGATCGGCGAGATCCAGGCCGATGGTCAGTTCAACGTGGTGTGGCAGACCGAAGGCCCGATCCGCGCCCAGCCGTGGAGCCCGTTTATCGATGGCAACGACAAGAAGCCGGATTATGCGATGAAGAGCAACTAAGCCACTGGATGTCGGGCCTGGGCATGGAGCCCAGGCCCGACATAAATCCCTGTGGGAGCTGGCTTGCCTGCGATGGCATCACCTCGGAGCATCAGACACACCGAGTCGTCTGCATCGCAGGCACGCCAGCTCCCACAATGTCCGTGTCAAGGCGACTACCTATGCCCTCCGCCCTTTATCGTCTGATTCTCGCCATTGCGCTTTTGCTGCCGGCAACCTCCTTTGCCAGCGACACCGAAGACTTCGTCGCCGCCACCCCCGTGCAGCAAGCCAAACTGCTGGAAGCCTGGGCCGCGCAGCCCGACCCGGCCCGTATCGAACTGATCAACGCCCTGCAACAAGGCGAACTGACTGTCGACGGCCAAACCAAAACCCTGCGCCTGAACAATCGCCTGCGCGGTCTGATCGACACCGCACTGGCCAGCCATCAACTGCTCGCCGCCGACCCGAAAACCCGTCTGGCCGCCGCGCAGCAGCTGCAGAAAAGCGCCAAACCCGCGCAGCTGACATTCCTCGACCAGCAACTGGCCGGCGAAAAAGACGAAAGCGTCCACGCCGCCCTCAGCCTCGCCCTGGCCAATCTGCAACTGGTCGACACCGACCCCGCCGTGCGCCTCGCTGCGGTGCGTTTGCTCGGTGAAACCGGCGACCCGCTCGCCCGTACCCGCCTCGAAACCTTGCTCGAACCGGGCGTCGAAGCCGACGTCGCCGTGCGCACCGCCGCCGAAACCAGCCTCGCCCAAGTCAAACGCAAACTGCTGATCGGCGAGTTGCTCGGCCAAGCCTTCAGCGGCATGTCGCTCGGTTCGATCCTGCTGCTCGCCGCCCTCGGTCTGGCGATCACGTTCGGCCTGCTCGGCGTGATCAACATGGCCCACGGCGAGATGCTGATGCTCGGCGCGTACTCGACGTATGTGGTGCAGATGATGTTCCAGCGCTACGCCCCGCAAGCCATCGAGTTCTACCCGCTGATCGCGTTGCCGGTCGCATTCTTCGTCACCGCCGCCATCGGCATGGCGCTGGAGCGCACGGTGATTCGTCACCTCTACGGCCGCCCATTGGAAACCTTGCTCGCCACCTGGGGCATCAGCCTGATGCTGATTCAGCTGGTGCGCCTGGTGTTCGGCGCGCAGAACGTTGAAGTGGCCAACCCGGCGTGGTTGTCGGGCGGGATTCAAGTGCTGCCCAACCTCGTGCTGCCGTACAACCGCATCGTGATCATCGCGTTTGCGCTGTTTGTGGTGGTGCTGACCTGGCTGCTGCTGAACAAGACCCGTCTGGGTTTGAACGTGCGCGCCGTCACCCAGAATCGCAACATGGCCGCCTGCTGTGGCGTGCCGACCGGGCGCGTGGACATGCTCGCCTTCGGTCTCGGCTCGGGCATCGCCGGCCTCGGTGGCGTGGCGCTGAGCCAGATCGGCAACGTCGGCCCGGACCTCGGCCAAAGCTACATCATCGACTCGTTCCTGGTGGTGGTGCTCGGCGGTGTCGGCCAGTTGGCCGGTAGCGTGCTCGCCGCGTTCGGCCTCGGTATCGCCAACAAAATTCTCGAACCGCAGATCGGCGCCGTGCTCGGCAAGATCCTGATCCTCGCGCTGATCATTCTGTTCATCCAGAAGCGTCCGCAAGGCCTCTTCGCACTGAAAGGACGGGTGATCGACTGATGAACCAGCCCCTGCTCGTTACCGCTACACAAAAAGCCGGCCCCACAGTCACGATCGCGGTCGGCGCGGTGATTCTCGCGCTGCTGCTGGCGTTGCCGCTGCTGTCGCTGTTGTCGCCGATCAGTGTGTTTCACGTCTCGGCCTACACCCTGACGCTGGTGGGCAAGATTCTTTGCTACGCCATCGTCGCGCTGGCGCTGGACCTGGTCTGGGGATACGCCGGCCTGCTGTCCCTCGGCCACGGCCTGTTCTTCGCCCTCGGCGGTTACGCGATGGGCATGTACTTGATGCGCCAGGCCTCGGGCGATGGCTTGCCGGCGTTCATGACCTTCCTGTCGTGGACCGAATTGCCGTGGTACTGGACCGGCACCAGCAGCTTCCTCTGGGCCATGTGCCTGGTGGTATTGGCGCCGGGATTGCTGGCGCTGGTGTTCGGCTTCTTCGCCTTCCGCTCGCGGATCAAGGGCGTGTATTTCTCGATCATGACCCAGGCCCTGACCTTCGCTGGAATGCTGCTGTTCTTCCGCAACGAGACCGGGTTTGGCGGCAACAACGGCTTCACCAATTTCCGCACCATTCTCGGTTTCGGCATCACCGAACCCGGCACCCGTGCCGTGCTGTTTTTCGCCACGGTGGTGTTGCTGGTGGCCAGCCTGTTCATCGGCTGGCGCCTGGCGCAGAGCAAGTTCGGCCGGGTGCTGACCGCACTGCGCGATGCGGAAAACCGCCTGATGTTCTGCGGTTACGACCCACGCGGTTTCAAGCTGTTTGTCTGGGTGTTGAGTGCGGTGTTGTGCGGTCTGGCCGGGGCGTTGTACGTGCCGCAGGTCGGGATCATCAACCCGAGTGAAATGTCGCCAACCAACTCGATTGAAGCGGCGGTCTGGGTGGCCCTTGGTGGTCGCGGCACGCTGATCGGTCCACTGCTGGGCGCCGGCGTGGTCAACGGCATGAAGAGCTGGTTCACCGTGGCGTTTCCGGAGTACTGGCTGTTTTTCCTCGGTGCCCTGTTCATCGTCGTGACCTTGTACCTGCCGAAGGGCGTGATCGGTCTGCTGAAGAAAAGGGGCGAACAATGAGAATCACACCCACGGCGGAATTCATGCTCGAACCAGCCTTTTTTCCCGTAGAGCCAAACAAGGACGCCGGCACCAGCCGCGACGCCATCAGTCACGGCCAACGCGTCGGCCCCGGCCTCGACACCCGCCACGGCACGATCCTGACCCTGGAAGACATCAGCGTCAGCTTCGACGGCTTCAAGGCGCTGAACAACCTGAACCTGTACATCGGCGTCGGCGAGTTGCGCTGCATCATCGGCCCCAATGGCGCGGGCAAGACCACGCTGATGGACGTGATCACCGGCAAGACCCGGCCAAGCCACGGCAAGGCCTGGTTCGGTGAAACCCTGGACCTGACGCAGATGAGCGAAGTGCAGATCGCCCAGGCCGGTATCGGTCGCAAGTTTCAGAAGCCGACGGTGTTCGAAGCGTTGAGCGTGTTCGAGAACCTGGAGCTGGCGCAGAAAACCGACAAATCAGTGTGGGCCAGCCTGCGTGCGCGCCTTACTGGTGAGCAGAAAGATCGCATCACTGACGTGCTGGAAACCATTCGCCTGACCACGTCGGTCAATCGGCCGGCGGGGTTGTTGTCCCACGGTCAGAAGCAGTTTCTGGAGATCGGCATGCTGCTGATGCAAGACCCGCAACTGCTGCTGCTCGACGAGCCGGTGGCGGGCATGACTGACGCTGAAACCGAATTTACCGCAGAACTGTTCAAGACCCTGGCGGGCAAGCATTCGTTGATGGTGGTGGAACACGACATGGGGTTTGTGGGTTCGATTGCCGACCACGTCACCGTGTTGCACCAGGGCAGCGTGCTGGCGGAAGGGTCGCTGGAGCAGGTGCAGGCCGATGAGCGAGTGATCGAGGTGTATCTCGGTCGCTGAACCTGCACACGCAAAACCTGTGGGAGCTGGCTTGCCTGCGATGAGGCCAGCATATCCAACAATGACGTTGACTGTCCCACCGCCATCGCAGGCAAGCCAGCTCCCACAGGGTTCTGTGTGAAACAGAAGGAATTCAGCAATGCTGCAAGTCGACAAGCTGCACCAGTATTACGGCGGTAGCCACATCCTGCGCGGCCTGACGTTTGACGTGAAAGTCGGCGAAGTCACCTGCCTGCTCGGACGCAACGGCGTCGGCAAAACCACCCTGCTCAAATGCCTGATGGGGTTGCTCCCGGCCAAGGAAGGTGCGGTGAACTGGGAAGGCAACCCGATCACAACCTTCAAGCCACATCAACGCGTGCATGCCGGGATCGCCTACGTGCCGCAGGGCCGCGAGATTTTCGGTCGGCTGACCGTCGAAGAAAACCTGCTGATGGGCCTGTCACGCTTCCCTGGCAGCGAAGCCAAGGAAGTCCCGGCGTTCATCTACGAGCTGTTCCCGGTGCTGCTGCAAATGAAGCAACGGCGCGGCGGTGACTTGTCCGGCGGTCAACAACAGCAATTGGCGATCGGCCGGGCGCTGGCCAGCCGTCCTCGCCTGTTGATCCTCGATGAGCCCACCGAAGGCATCCAGCCATCGGTGATCAAGGAAATCGGTGCGGTGATCAAGAAGCTCGCGGCTCGGGGCGACATGGCGATTTTGCTGGTGGAACAGTTCTACGATTTCGCCGCCGAACTGGCCGATCAATACCTGGTGATGTCCCGGGGTGAGATCGTGCAACAGGGTCGCGGTGAACATATGGAAGCCGAAGGTGTGCGCGGTCTAGTCACGATTTAAGGCTACGATCTAATCTGTAGCGTCCTAACGATAATTAGAAACTATGAATGTACCTCTTCCTGCTGTCCTGTTTACCCCGAGCTGGCACGCCGAGCTGGAGCTGGGCTATGCCCGTTTCGGCGACAGCACGCGCCCGGTCCAGCGCCGCCACAAAGGCCCGCTGCGGGTGCAAAAGCACCTGTATGCCGAAGGCCCCGAGGTCTGTCAGCACATCATCGTGCACCCGCCGGGCGGGATTGCAGGCGGTGATCGGCTGGACATTTCGGCCCGTGTCGGCGCGAAGGCCTGGGCGCAAATCACCAGCCCCGGCGCGGCCAAGTGGTACCGCGCGGCAGGCCCGGCCTATCAGCAACTGGATCTGAAAGTCGCGGCTGGCGGAACGCTGGAGTGGTTGCCGCAGGAGACGATTATCTTCAGCGATGCCCAAGCCGAATTGAGCACCTCGATTGAGCTGGAAGGTGACGCGCGGCTGTTCTACTGGGACGTTGTGGCGCTGGGTCGCCCGGCCAGTGGCGAGCGTTTTGACCTCGGGCATTTCCAGGCGCGGCTGGACATTCGCCGCGACGGCCAGTTGCTCTGGCACGAACGCCAGCGCATTGTCGGGAATGACGGGTTGCTGGATTCGCCGATTGGTCTTGATGGTCAACCGGTGTTTGCGACGTTGCTGGTCACCGGGGAGATCGACAGTGAACAGCTGGAAACCTGTCGATCGCTGCCCAATGACGTACGCGGGGATTTGACCCAGTTGCCGGGGCTGTTGGTGGCCCGGTGCCTGGCCAGTGAAGCGCTGTTGGCGCGCGGCTGGTTGATTGAGTTGTGGCGATTGCTCAGGCCTGCGCTGCTTGGCCGGGAAGCGGTCCCACCGAGAATATGGAGCACCTGAAACACGATCCCACAGGGGATTGGTGTTTACAGATCTGAAATTTTTTATCTGCCCAGATGGATTCCAACGATGGACCTGACACCACGCGAAAAAGACAAGCTGCTGATCTTCACCGCCGGCCTCGTGGCCGAGCGGCGTTTGGCGCGCGGCGTGAAACTCAATTACCCGGAAGCCATGGCCTACATCTCCGCCGCCCTGCTCGAAGGTGCGCGTGACGGCCAGACCGTGGCCGACTTGATGCACTTCGGCACCACGCTGCTGACCCGCGAACAAGTCATGGAAGGGATTCCAGAAATGATCCCGGAGATCCAGGTTGAAGCGACGTTCCCCGACGGCACCAAGCTGGTCACCGTCCACCAACCCATCGCCTGAGGAGCCGCCATGACTTACCACATCCGTGACGCGGTGCATGCCGACCTCCCGGCGATCCGCGACATCTACAACGACGCGGTGCTCAACACCACGGCGATCTGGAATGAACAGGCCGTTGATCTCGGCAATCGCCAGGCCTGGTTCAGCGCCCGGCAAGCCCAGGGTTATCCGATTCTGGTGATTGTCGACGGTGACAACAGCGTGCTGGGCTACGCTTCATTTGGTGACTGGCGGCCTTTCGATGGTTTCCGCCACACCGTCGAGCACTCGGTGTACGTGCGCAGCGATCAGCGCGGTAACGGCCTCGGCCCGAAACTGATGACGGTGCTGATCGAACGCGCCAAAGGTTGCGACAAGCATGTGATGGTCGCTGCCATCGAAAGCGGTAACGCCGCTTCCATTCGTCTGCATGACCGCGTCGGGTTCATCACCACCGGGCAAATGCCCCAAGTGGGCACCAAGTTCGGCCGCTGGCTGGACCTGACCTTCATGCAACTGACCCTCAATCCCGGCGCGCAGCCGCCTGTCGCCAGCAAGGAGTAACGCCCGATGAACGCCGCCCAACTGCGACGCGTCAATGTTGAAAGCTTTGCGCACTACCGCCAGGGTTTGATTGATCTGCTGCTCGACGCCGTGGGTTATGGCGCCAGCGTCGGGTTCATGGCCAATCTGGACGCGACTCAGGCCCGCGCCTATTTCGATGAAGTCCAGGAGAACCTGAACAAGGGCAGCGTGCTGCTGTGGGTGGTGGTTCGCGACGAACAAGTGGAAGCCAGTGTGCAACTGACCCTGTGCCAGAAAGCCAATGGCCTGAACCGCGCCGAAGTGCAAAAACTGCTGGTGCGTGAGCACGCGCGTCGTCGTGGTCTGGGCCAACAGTTGATGAGCGCGCTGGAACAGGCCGCGCACCAGCACAAGCGCGGCATGCTCTACCTCGACACCGAAGCCGGCTCCCCCGCCGAAGATTTCTATAAGGCATTGGGTTATACCCGGGCGGGCGAGATCCCCGACTACGCGTGCGACCCGAGCGGGCGCTACAAACCGACCGCGCTCTACTACAAGATTCTGCAAGGAGCCCATTGATGATTCCCGGTGAATACCAGATCCAGCCCGGCGACATCGAACTCAACGTTGGCCGCCGCACCGTCAGTCTGAAGGTAGCCAACAGCGGCGACCGGCCGATCCAGGTCGGCTCGCATTACCACTTTTTCGAAACCAACGACGCCTTGACCTTCGACCGCGCCGCCAGCCGCGGCATGCGCCTGAACATCCCGGCGGGCACCGCGGTGCGTTTTGAGCCGGGACAAAGTCGCGAGGTCGAGCTGGTCGATCTGGCCGGGCATCGCCGGGTGTTCGGGTTTGCCGGCAGGATCATGGGTGACCTCGACTGATTACTGCAGTGCGTCCAAAAAGATCGCAGCCTCGTTTCACTCGACAGCGGCTACAAGACCGCGTGCAACCACAAACGTGTGTGAGCACCTGTAGGAGCTGTCGAGCGCAGCGAGGCTGCGATAGCGAGCTATGCGAGCGGTCTCAAAAACAATCGAATCCCAAGGCAAGCCCATGAAAATTTCTAAACAGGCCTACGCCGACATGTTCGGCCCCACCGTCGGCGACAAGGTTCGCCTCGCCGACACCGAACTGTGGATTGAAGTCGAAAAAGACTTCACCACCTACGGCGAAGAAGTGAAATTCGGCGGCGGCAAAGTCATCCGCGACGGCCAGGGCCAGAGCCAACTGTTGGCCGCAGACGTCGTCGACACGGTGATCACCAACGCGCTGATTATCGACCACTGGGGCATTGTCAAAGCCGACGTCGGCCTCAAGAATGGCCGCGTGGCGGGCATCGGCAAGGCCGGCAACCCGGACGTGCAGCCGAACGTGACCATCGCCATCGGCGCCGGTACCGAAGTCATCGCCGGTGAAGGGATGATTCTCACCGCTGGCGGCATCGACACCCACATCCACTTCATTTGCCCACAGCAAATCGAAGAGGCGCTGATGAGCGGCGTCACCACCATGATCGGCGGCGGCACCGGCCCGGCGACGGGCACCAACGCGACGACCTGCACCTCCGGGCCGTGGCACCTGGCGCGCATGCTTCAGGCCGCCGACGCGTTCCCGATGAACATCGGCCTCACCGGCAAGGGCAACGCCAGCCTGCCGGAGCCCTTGATCGAACAGGTCAAGGCCGGCGCCATCGGCCTCAAACTGCATGAAGACTGGGGCACCACGCCGGCGAGCATCGACAACTGCCTGAGCGTCGCCGACCAGTACGACGTGCAGGTGGCGATCCACACCGACACCCTCAACGAATCCGGCTTCGTCGAAACCACCCTCGCCGCGTTCAAAGGCCGCACCATCCACACCTACCACACCGAAGGTGCGGGCGGCGGTCATGCCCCGGACATCATCAAGGCCTGCGGCTTTGCCAATGTGCTGCCGAGCTCGACCAACCCGACACGGCCGTTCACCCGCAACACCATCGACGAACACCTCGACATGTTGATGGTCTGCCATCACCTGGACCCGAGCATTGCCGAAGACGTGGCCTTCGCCGAAAGCCGTATCCGCCGCGAGACGATTGCCGCCGAAGACATCCTCCACGACCTCGGCGCGTTCTCGATGATCAGCTCCGACAGCCAGGCCATGGGCCGCGTTGGCGAGGTCATCACGCGCACCTGGCAAACCGCCGACAAGATGAAAAAGCAACGCGGCCCACTACCCGGTGATGGCGAAGGCAACGACAACTTCCGCGCCAAGCGCTACATCGCCAAGTACACCATCAACCCGGCGATCACCCATGGCATCAGCCATGAAGTGGGCTCGGTCGAAGTGGGTAAATGGGCGGATCTGGTGCTGTGGCGGCCGGCGTTTTTTGGCGTCAAGCCGACCTTGATCCTCAAGGGCGGGGCTATTGCGGCCAGCCTGATGGGCGACGCCAATGCGTCAATTCCGACGCCGCAACCGGTGCATTACCGCCCGATGTTTGCCAGCTACGGCGGTTCGTTGCACGCCACCAGCCTGACCTTTATCAGCCAGGCCGCGCAGGAGGCGGGCCTCCCTGAGGCGTTGGGGTTGAAGAAAAAAATCGCAGTGGTCAAAGGGTGCCGCGAGGTGCAGAAAACCGACTTGATTCACAACGATTACCTGCCGACGATCGATGTCGACCCACAGACCTATCAAGTCAAAGCCGACGGCGTGCTGCTCTGGTGTGAGCCCGCAGACGTGCTGCCGATGGCCCAGCGATATTTCCTGTTTTGATCGTTCGATCGGTCTGATCATTCCCGGGGACCTGGCGTACCCGTTCCCCGGGAAAGCAGCAATCAAACGTCCGGCTGTACGACAAACGGGACCTCTACCCTTTGCAGTTTTGCGCGGTCGATCGCCTGTTGGGTGAAGGTTTTGAGCAACTCCTTTTTGTCTTCATCGATTGCATTCAGCTCAGCAGCATAGTCTGCGTCGGTCATGACACGGCCCGGCGCAAAATCGCTTTCCGGTTTGCCCAGTTCAGCGCCAAGCACCCTGAGCTCTTCCTTCAACCGAGCCTTTTGCTCAAGGGAAAGCGTTGTGTCATTCGCACGCTGGTCCAATGCCATATAGAAGTCTGTCGTGGCATCGATCCGGCGCCTGAACCCTTTGAAAGCCCGTCGGTTGACCCCTTCGACGTAGGCTGCCCAGAACGGCTGATCGACAAGCAAATCACCGAGCAGCTCACCTTCCTCAAGGTCGAGCACACGCAGGTAAGCATTGTCGATCATCGCCGAGGTGACACCCGCGATCCCTCTGAATTGCATGTTTCGAGACTGCCAGGGCAAGTCCAGCCGTTCGGCAAGATCGGTCATGAACGCCAGGTGAACTTCCACCTCATCGATCGTGCCCATCACCTCCCCCATGGCATTGACACGCCTGAACGCCTCGCCCATCGCCTCGCGTTCGGAAATGGTTTTGCGGGCAATCCTGCTCAGTTCATCCAGACGTGACTTGCCTCGCGCCAGCGTAACCAGCTCACCTTCCACCAGCGAGGGATTGGCCAGTTCATACGCCTCATGAATCAGCACCTCCAGGCCCATGGCATTGAACAGCTGCGCGCCAGCATCGACGCACGCCGTGGGCACGGTGGTCATGGTGAAAAGTTTTTGCCGAAGCTCGGTGTTTTTCGACATCGCTTCGAGCATGCGCCAAACCTTGGCGGTCATATCGACCCGAAATCCGGTGTCGTGCTTGAAATGCCCCGACTCGGTGAGTTTGCGGATCTCGTTGAAAAAACCGACCGATCCGTGCTCATCTTCGACGCTGTTCCAGACCTCCTGTTTCGCCACCCATTCCGACCGTGTCATGCCCGCCTCCCAGTCGAGACTGTCACGCACACCGCGGGGTGGATATGGACGATCCGGGTCCATGCCGACGGATTCAATGGAGTCCCTGAGCGTCTGCAGATTGGCCTCGGCCAACCACTGCGGCTCCCGGCTCAGCAAGGTGCGCGCCAGCAATTCCGCCTGAGCAGAGCCAGGGGGCACTGCCGGAATGTGGGTGATTTCGTTGCGCTGCAAATCCAGGAAAAAATGCCGGAACCGCGGTTGTGCGAACAGCCCCTGCGGCCAGCCATGAATCCCGGTGTCCGCCAGGATCAGCGTGTGCAACCTTCTCATGCTGCCAATGTCCGGGGCTTGCCCCAACGGATTGCCAAACAGGTCCAAAACCTCCAGTCGTGTCAGGTTGCGCAGGTCCGCGACACCTTGTGCGTCCAGGACAATACGGTTACCTCGCATGTTGAGTTCCGTCAGCGCGCGCATGCGGCGGATGGCACCGGGAACAGCGGAGAGCGCATTGCCGTTGACGTTGAGCGAACGCAGGCGGGGAAAATGATCGAGGAAGGAACTGTGTGCGTCGGTCAATTCGGTCAGGGTCAAATTGAGGCGCGTGACGTGATCGAAATTGCCTTCCAGGGCAGGCAGGGTGCGCAGATGACGCCCAAGCGGCATGTTTTCCAGGTCGAGCACCATGCCCTGCAAATGACCGAATGAATCCACATGGCGCAACCCGGTGTGCTGCCAACATTCCCTGACCGCTTTGTACAAGGCGTTTCTGGATTGCCATTCGGCGACGCCGGCAGGGGTGAAGCTGTACGCGTGGGTCGGCGACTTCAACCAGCGTTGAAAGCTGGCATTGAGCCGATCGAATTCCGCTTCGAGTGCGCTGGCCCTCTGCTCCAGACTGAGTTCGCTGCCACTCACCTGCAGATAGGACAAGGCTTCGACCTCCGTCCACCCGGGGCGGACAACACGCACCCGCTCTTGCGGCGTCATGGGCTCGTTGACTCGGCTTAGCCCATGAGCCACCCCGCGCATGCCGCCACGCAGGCGCATCGTGACGGGGTCATACGTCGGTTTGCGTACAGGGTTATCGCCAAGTAGCGCGCTCAACGTGTCCCGTGGCAATGGCGTTTTTTGAATGGCGATCTTGAGCGTGGCGCCTTGATTGACGTGATACCCCAGTGTGTTTCGTTCGGCATCCGGCAAAGCATGCAACACCGACGTGTATAGATCATCGGCCCCGTGCAAATGCAGATCATCGGGATCGCGTGCCTGGTATTGGCCGTCCTCGCTGACCAGGATTCTGCGGTGGGTGGCGTCCGTCGAGCCGATGCTGTCGCGCAACCGCCCGTCGAATGAAAGCTCACGGATTTCGATCCGAACGTTTTCGGGCCACTCCGGTAGCGCTTGAATCGAGTGCAATGCCAGCCGTTCGGTGTCCACACCGAACGGCACGTCGAGAAAGAGCCCTTCATAAGCGCGCGCGGTTCGTATGGCCCGCAAGGCCACTCTCACCCGCTCCCTGAGTTGCAAGGGGATGCGCGACGGCTCGGTGAGGTTGAGCCGGTCTTGCGGCTCGATGTCGGCGAGCAATTCCCGGGCTACGGCCGTGGGGAGCCCATTGAACGCATCCTGAAGCACCTGCACCTGCGGGTTGTCGGTTTGCTGCAAACGGCGACTCAGCGCGTCAAACAGAGCTGCGCGGCGCTGGCTTGCTCGCCCGGCCAACAGGTTTTTCAAGGCTTCGATGCGGATTTGCTCGTCAGACGCAATGCCCTGTCCGAGCATCGCGTGAATGTCCGTCTCGTTCGCAAACTTCACCGCACGCTCCGGCAGTTTCCCTGATCGGACCTCGGCATGGCTGATCTGCAGCGTGTCGGCGGGCAGCGCATCGACGTTGCCCAATTTGATCGAGCGCCCGCTATGCCCGGGGCCGTCAAACAGCTCGATGCTTTTTTGCTCGGGCCATCTGGGCAATTCAACCAGCAACCGGGGCACCTGCTCGACGAACGCCTCCGGAACCTCATCGAGCCTTATCTGCCCGGGCAGTTTTTGCACCTCGGCCCAGGCCTGGAAACGTTCGATCGTGTCGGTCAGCAACGCAGGCGGCGGATCGCCGACGACATGCAACCGACGCAATTGATCCTCTTCCAGCCCACTGACGAGACGAATCTGCTCCAGGGTGTTATCAGAAAAGCCCTCGACCTTCGGTCCCAAGCGCCGCATGAGGGTGGTGGTGTCCCACTCGATGGGGCGGTCGAGTTCGGTCTTCCATGCGCCGGCACCGTTGTGCTCCAGTGTCGGCTGATAAGCCTTTGGCCGGGTCGGATGTTGCAGGCGTGGCTGACCGGTGCGTGGATCGTTGATGACGTCGAAATGTTTGTTGTCATGCTTCAGGATGTCTTTTTCCCTGTGCCGGTACAGGCCCTGCTCGTTTGGCTTCGCCTCGGTGGGCAACACCCTGTCTTGGGCGTAGGGCGAAAGGTCCGGGTTCCATAGGCGCGTCTGACCATCCGCCACTTCAACCTTTTTCAACCGGTCGATAAACGCCGACGGTTTGACAGACGGCGCCGCACCAGACGGCAAGACATGCCCGGCCGCCATAATGGCCAACTGCGCGAAATTGATCATGACACCGGTGAGATGGGCCGCCGCTTCCTCCTTGTCCCCTTTGCTCCAGTCTTCAATGCCTTCCAGGGTTTCGAAAGCCATTTGCCCGGCCATGATGGCCAGCATCGCTTCGCCCAGGCCGGGAACCAGCATGGCGCCAAAGTTGAACACGTTCCAGCCGATGTTCAGATAACTGGTCAGGCGATTCCAGCGGTTGGTGGCGTCTTCATCGCCGGTCGGCACAGCGATTTGCCGCGCGTCCGCAATCGCTTTCTCCCTGCGCCACAGACGGGTCTGCGCCCAGAGATCGCCTGAAAGGGTATGGGTGACAGGTTCTGCGTCGGCATTTTCAACGGCGGTCTCGCGCCACCATGGCCCCATGTCCAGCGGCTCGCGCTGTTTCCAGGTGAATGTCGAGAGGCGCTCGCGAACCCGGGCAAAGAACTTGCCCTGGTCTTTTTGCGCGACGAAACGACTGAAAAACTGTTGATAACCCGGCGAGCGCAATTGGCTCGTCAGTTCCTTCATGAAATCAGTGAAGGACTCGTATTCCTTGAAGGGGTGGTCGGGATCATCGGGGACATACGCAATCAGTGTTCCCTCCAGACGGCTTTGTTGATAAGCATCGTGGCGCTGCAACATGGCCTCGACAAGACCACTGGGGCCATTGGCGAAGAACGCCTGGAGCTGCTTGAACTGTTCAAACTCCTGCCCCGGGAGCAGTGCCAGACTTCGCGACCATTCGAGCATCGTTCGTTGATGCTCTGGAATCAGGGCGTCGTAGACTCTTTTGATTTTAGCGGGATCCGCCACGGCACTGAACAACACAATACCGGACAGCCTGAACCCCATGATCGAAAGCCGATGGCAATGCAGGGGACGACGCCCCATCAAAATGCCTGGTCCGTTGTCACGTATCTGCCGAAGTTTCCCGTAGCCATAGGACGTGACGTCCTTTTTCAGGTACGCGATCAGCGCCGACTCGTGGAACGCGGCTTTTTCACTGGCCGTGCATTGCCGCACGACGTTGGCTCTGGCCGTGACGTCCTCGGGCATCAGTAATGCCGTGAGGTGGCGCTGATATTGCGCACCGATATCGAGCGTCCGGCACAGGGACGCAAATCTTTCGACCGTCAGCGTATGCCGGTGAAGCTCGTTTTCGTCGTCCCTGGTGAAAATGCCCGAGCCACCGCGAAACGCGCCCACCTGCGTTTCGGGGGCCTCGAAATTGTGCAGGGCAGCTTCCAGCAACGACGATTGCCTGAGCCGACTGGCGTTGGTATCGATGCCAATAGCCAGATTGGCGGGGATGTACAGCCGGATCAGCGTCGCGTTGACGTCCAGTTCCAGATTCAACTGCTCTTTCAATGCCTGGACCAGCAAAGGCTCGGCAAAGGCAAGAATGTCCTGCTGCACGTTCTTCAGCGTATTGTCCAATGGCCCCTGAAGGCGCCAGTGCTCGTCGATCAACTCCTTGAGGTACTGGCGATCAATGGCCGTTGAATTGAAATACCACTCAGGAAACTCCGGTTTCGAATGGGCAAAGGCAACAAGGCGCGAGGCGGGTGCGTCTTTGACCAGCGGGGGCAGTTTACCCAGCAGATAATCACGATAAACAGTGCGCTCTGCGTCTCTTGCATGCAGGGCAATGACGGATCGATCCGCAGTGTCTGAACGTTCGTTCATTTCGCAAATCCTTATGCGATGAATTGAACCAACAGATTATTGGCTGGCGACGAAAACAAAAGATCAAAAAACAGCGCTGAAATCAGGCATACCTCAAAGTCGTATTCGATTTAAGAATTAAAAAAACAGGTAATTACCGCCCGGGCGCCAGACGAAAGTGCGCTACCGCGTAATGGTAGTTTTTAGCGGGCAGCAAAGGAGCTAAGATGCGCCAGACTTCCCATCAGGAAACCGGACATGCGCCTACCCGAATTCATCAGGCAACACGTAGACCGTATCGTCGATGAATGGGAGCAGTTCGCCAGTACCATTACCCCGGCGGCCGAGCACATGGACAAGGTCGCCTTGCGCGATCATGCCAAGGCCATTTTGCTGGCCGCGGCGCGGGACATGACCACCGCGCAAACCACCTGCGAACAGATGGCCAAGGCCAAGGGCGAAGGCCCGGAAAAAACCCCGAGCCTGGATGAAGCCGGCGCCAGCCATGGCGAACTGCGCCATACCGTGGGATTTGACTTGGTGCAGATGACCTCGGAATTCCGGCATCTGCGCGCCTGCGTGATCCGTTTGTGGGTCGATACCCTGGAATCACCGGACCTGACCTACTTCCAGGACATGATCCGTTTCAACGAAGCCGTCGACGAAGCCCTCGCCGAGTCCACTGCGGCCTATGCCGATCAGGTCAATCACTCACGGGACATCTTCCTGGCGATTCTCGGGCATGACCTGCGCGCACCGTTGCAAGCGGTGAGCATGTCCACTGAAATGCTGATGCGAAAAGTGGCGCTGGAAGGCGATGCACTCGCCTGCGCGAACAACATAAAGCGTGGCGCACGGCACATGGCGGTGATGGTCAGCGATTTGCTGGAGCTGGTGCGCAGCCGTTTGGGCAAAAGCCTGCCCATCGAGCCGGCGCCCATGGACCTGGCCGATGCCGCGGACGCGGCGATTGCCCAAGCCTGCGCCGGTAACCCGGAGTGCGATCCAACGCTAAAAGTCGTGGGGGACACCCAAGGTGTCTGGGATGCCGGGCGGATCGCTCAACTGTTGCAGAACCTGATCGGCAATGCCTTGCAGCACGGTTTGAACAAACGCGATGTGACCGTCACCGTGAGCGGGGAGCCTCAGGCGGTTCGCCTGACGGTGCACAACTTTGGCGTGCCGATTCCCGAGGAGGCCATTGGCACCGTCTTCGACCCACTGGTGCGCAGTGCCGACGAAGGACTGGGTCAGCCAACGACCAGCCTTGGCCTGGGGTTGTTTATCGTCAAGGAAGTGGTGAATGCCCATGGCGGGACGATAGAGGTCAGTTCGAACAAGACTGACGGGACACTGTTTACGGTGGTGTTGCCCCGGAACGGATAGGCAGGAATACCGCGTTATCGTTCTTCGCGAGCAGGCTCGCTCCCACAATAAACCGAGTTCATCCAGAAGGATGACCGCCCCTGCTCGCGAAAGCGGATTGACAGGCAATCGAGACCTACTCGACCACCAACCGCCCCAACCGTTGCTTCAACATCCGGTTCTCGGCCCGCAACTGCTGAACCTCTTCCAGCAGGTCCAGCGCCAAGGCAACGCCTTCCCACTCCAGCTCCAGGTCGCGCCGCAACTTCGCGGCGCGCTTGGCCAGTGACAGCTCGTAATCGTTGAAACGCCAATCCTTGGGCTGCTTGCCCTGAGGTTCGAGGATGCCGTGTTCGACGATTTCGATCACGTAGACGTCCGACAGGTCGGTCGCCTCACAGAATTCTGCCAGGTCCAGGTGAACGGTCAGGGGGGTGCTCATGATGGGCTACTCCGTCTCTTGGATCAGAAGTTTTCTCTTGGGTTGAACTCGGCTTTTTTCGCCAGTTCCTGCCACAACGCCTTGACCTCATCGTTCGAGGTTTTTGGCATGACCGCCTTCAATTGCACGAACAGGAAGCCACGCTCGCCCGCCTTGTTCAGCAGGCCGTGGCCCTTGGCACGCATGCGCTGGCCGTTCTGGCTGCCGGCCGGGACCTTGAGGTTGATCTTGCCGGTCAGGGTCGGCACCGCCACTTCAGTACCCAGCGCCAGTTCCCACGGTGCCAGCGGCAACGTGATGATCAGGTTCTCGCCTTCAACGTCGAATTTAGGGTGCGGCGCAAAGCGGATGATCAGGAACAGGTCGCCATTGGCGCCGCCACCGATCCCCGGGGCCCCTTGGCCCTTGAGGCGAATGCGCTCGCCGTCGGTCACACCGGCCGGGATCTTTACGTTCAGGCTCTTGGTGGTGTTGCTGACATGCTGGCCGGCCGCGTTGTACTGCGGCACCTGGAAGGTGACCTTCTTCGATTCGTTCGAGAGGCTTTCTTCCAGAAAAATTGCGAGTTCCATTTCCACGTCTTGCCCTCGACGTCCCGCACTGCGACGCGACTCTCCACCGCCAAAACCAGGCCCACGGTTACCGAAGATCGAACTGAAGAAGTCCGAAAAATCGCCCGTGTCCTGACCACCACCGAAACCACCGGCACCACGCCCCTGCCAACCTGGCGGGCCCTGGAACGGCTGGCCGTGCTGGCCGTATTTGCGCAAGTCGTCGTATTCGGCGCGTTTGTCGGCGCTTTTCAGCGCTTCATAGGCTTCCGAGGCGTCCTTGAATTTCGCCTCGGCGTCCTTTTCCTTGCTGACATCAGGGTGATATTTGCGCGCCAGCTTGCGATAGGCAGCCTTGATTGCCTTGTCGTCAGCGGTCGGTTCCACACCGAGAATCTTGTAATAGTCTTTGAAGTCCATCTAAGGATCACCATCCGTTATCAATTCGCGCAGCCACGCACAGCATGCTCCTGTTTGCAGCATTTGGATTGACCGATCTCAACTTTGTGACCGGGCGGCGCGTCAGAAGTTTATCGGCAGCGGGCGGCGGTTCTTGCGACCGCCGGTTGGCTACCAGGCCCATGCCAGCAAGTTTGGGGCAAAGCTGAGTGTTTCAAGCGCTAATGCCTGCGAAATAGCGGATAGTCGGCCTTCGAATATTCGTCGCACTGACATACACTGCGCGGCCGTTTTTTAACCGGAACCTGAAAGTCATGAAAAACGCATCTCCAGCCCGTGCCTGTGGTATCGACTTCGGCACGTCCAACTCCACCGTCGGCTGGCTGCGCCCCGGCATGGAAACGCTGATCGCGCTGGAGGACGACAAGATCACCCTGCCCTCGGTGGTCTTCTTCAACATGGAAGAACGCCGCCCGGTATACGGCCGTCTGGCGCTGCACGAGTACCTGGAAGGCTATGAAGGCCGACTGATGCGCTCGCTCAAGAGCCTGCTGGGCTCCAAGCTGATCAAGCACGACACCAGCGTTCTCGGCACGGCGATGCCGTTCAAGGACCTGCTAGGGCTGTTTATCGGCCAGTTGAAGAAGCGCGCCGAAACCGCCGCTGGTCGGGAGTTCGAGGAAGTGGTCCTGGGTCGCCCGGTGTTTTTCGTCGATGACGATGAAATGGCCGACCAGGAAGCCGAAAACACCTTGGTCGACGTGGCCCGCGCCATTGGCTTCAAGGATGTCTCGTTCCAGTACGAACCGATTGCCGCGGCGTTCGACTATGAGTCGACCATCGAAAAAGAAGAGCTGGTGCTGATCGTCGACATCGGCGGTGGTACCTCCGACTTCTCGCTGGTGCGCCTGTCGCCTGAGCGCCGCAACCACGACAACCGTCACGATGACATCCTCGCCACCGGCGGCGTGCACATCGGCGGGACCGATTTCGACAAGCAGCTGAGCCTGCAGGGCCTGATGCCGCTGTTCGGCTACGGCAGCCGCATGAAGAGCGGCGCCTACATGCCGACCAGCCACCACATGAACCTGGCGACCTGGCACACCATCAACTCGGTGTACTCGCAAAAGTCGACCCTGGCCCTGGGCAGCATGCGCTACGACATCGAAGACACCGGCGGCATCGATCGCCTGTTCAAGCTGATCGACCAGCGCGCCGGGCACTGGCTGGCCATGGAAGTGGAAGAAACCAAGATCCAGCTGACCCATGCCGACAGTCGCCATGTGCCGCTGGACCGGATCGAGCCGGGGCTGAGTGTGGAACTGAGCCGCGCATTGTTCGAATCCGCCATCGAAGCGTTGCTGGAGCGCGTGCGCAACAGCGTGACGCAAATGCTCAACGACGCGAATGTGCGGGTTGATCAGGTGGATACGGTGTTCTTCACCGGCGGTTCGAGCGGGATTCCGGCACTGCGCAACAGCGTTTCGGCGATGTTGCCAAAGGCGCGGCATGTGGAAGGGAACATCTTCGGCAGCATTGGTAGCGGGTTGGCGATTGAAGCGTCGAAGCGTTACGGCACGATGGACTGATCCGAAACCCTGTGGCGAGGGGGCAAGCCCCCTCGCCACAGTAGATCAACAGTCGCTTAGACCATCCCCACCTGCCGCAACTCGCTCTTCAGATAAGCGTAATAAATCGGCCCCGCCACTACCCCCGGCAGGCCGAACGCGGCTTCGAACACCAGCATCGCCAGCAGCAACTCCCACGACTTGGCACTGATCTGCCCGCCGACAATCCGCGCGTTGAGGAAGTACTCGAGCTTGTGGATAAAAATCAGGTAACCCAACGCCGCCACTGCGACCCAGATCGACAGTGACAAACCGACAATGGTGATCAGCGTATTCGACATCAGGTTGCCGATCACCGGCAGCAAGCCGAGCAGGAAGGTCAGCACGATCAGGGTTTTGGTCAACGGCAGCTTGATGCCGAACATCGGCAGGATCACCGCCAGGAAGATCCCGGTGAAGAAGGTGTTGAGCAGGGAAATCTTGATCTGCGCAAACACGATGTTACGAAATGCCTGGACCAGCAAATGCAGACGATCAAACAACGCAGCGGCCAGCGGCTTGCGTTTGGTCAGGTCCGGCACGCGCTGCAAGGCAATGATCGCTCCCAGCACCATACCGATCAGCAGCGTCACGAACATGTGCGCCGCATCCTTGCCGACCAGTTGCAAATCGCTCAAGTGCTTGCTGATCCACTCGCCGATGGCCACGCGAAATTCACCGGCGCTGGCGGGCAGATAGGCGTCGATGAACGGCGGCAATTGTCCGCGCGCGCGTTCAACCACGTGCATGAATTTATCGAGGGACGCGCCGGGGTTTTCCGCCTCGTGCAGCAGGAAACTGAAGGCGCCCGCAAAGATCAGCGCCAGCACACTCACCACCAGAGTCCCGAGCAGCGCCACCGCCAGCCAGCGCGCACGCCGCCCTTCGATCAGCCGCTGCAATTGCGGCGTGAGCATATTGACCAGTTCGAACACCAGCAGGCCGGCCAACAGGCTAGGCAGCAAGCGCAGCGGGATCACCAGCAGCAAACCACCAAAAATGATGACCCAACTGATCAGCAGCAAAACGTGGCGTTGAGAAAACGTTGGCATACAGCCTCAAAACGAACGGCGTAAAAAGGATTGGCAGTCTGCCAGCGTTCCGGTGGCAGCACTAGGGATTGTGTCGATCGACTTTGGTCGGGGCTCTGGTGATTTTTTTGCAGCGCGCCGACGGGCCGCTTCGTGAACTGGCTCGCTCCCACATGGGTTCTGCGAACATAGATCTATTGTGGGAGCGAGCCTGCTCGCGAAGAAGCCCTCTCAGCCCCCACACCCTTCTGGACCAGAACTTATTTTTTCTTCAGGCAATCACTCATGAACGCCTTGCGCTCATCGCCCTTCAGCGCCTTGGTCGTAGCATCGGCGTTGCAGGCTTTCATCTTCTCTTGCTGAGGGGTCATGGCTTTCACGTCAGTGGCCGCCGGCTCGGCTTTCAGGCAGTTACTCATGAACGCCTTGCGCTCATCACCTTTCAACGCCTTGGTGGTGGCGTCGGCGTTGCAGTTTTTCATCTTCTCCTGCTGCGGGGTCATGGCCTTGACTTCAGCGGCGACCGGAGCGGCCGGCGCTGCTTTGAGGCAGTTGCTCATGAACGTATTGCGCTCATCGCCCTTGAGGCTTTTGGCCGTCGCATCGGCATTGCAGGTCGTCATCTTGTCCTGCTGGGCAGTGGCCGCAAAGCCTTGGGAGCAGAGCAGCAAACCGATCATCAACAAAGGGGCACGCAACATCTTCATGGAGTTTTCTCCTTGTTGCCGCACCGATGGGCACGGCCTCATGCTGGAGTGTAGACAACCCCTGTTACACCTTCCTGTTCTCCAGGTGACTGCGTCGATACTGCTCCGGCGTACACCCGGCCTGACGCTGAAACATTGCGATAAAAGCCGAGCCGGTGCTGTAACCCATGTCGAAGGCGATGTCTTGAACACTGCGCTGGCTGTCCAGCGCCTCGATCGCCGCGAGGAAGCGCAAGCGCTGGCGCCATTCACCGAAGCTCATGCCCAGTTCGCGAACGAACTGCCGTGCCAGGGTGCGTTCGCTGACATGGATCTGCGCAGCCCAGTGGGCCAAGGGCCGGTTATCGCCCGGTTCGGCTTGCAAGGTTTCCAGTATCCCGAGCAACCCCGGACTGCTGGCGTAAGGCAGGTAGCATTCATGCACCGGCGCCAGTTGCAGTTGATCCACCAGCACCTGGCCTAGACGAACGTCCGCCTCGTACTCGGGAATTTTCACATCCCGCGCCGCGAAGTCCTTGAGGATCGCCTTGAGAATGTCGCTGATTGCCAGCGTACAGGCCTGTTGCGGCAACTCGCGGCACAGCGACGGCGCCAGGCACACCGCACGATAGTTGATCGGCTGGTTGCTATAGAAGCTGTGCTCGGTCTCGGGCGGCACCCACACCGCGTATTGCGGCGGCGACATAAAGCGACTGTTGCCGATTTCCATGTGCAACACGCCATTGGCCGAATATTCGAGCGTGCCCCAAGGGTGGCGGTGAGCCGAGGCGTATTCGTGGGTGTTGAAGTCGGCGTAGCGGAAATAAATCGGAGCCGGCAGTTCGCTGAACTCCAGCAGGTCGATGTGTTTACTGGTCATGCTGTCCGTCATCAAGGGCCGATTGTCTGGATCGAAGTATAGGCTTGTATCCAGACAAGGGGATAATTGCCCCTCATTAACGTTCTGGTTTTTTTCCGATGCAATACGCTTATCCCCTGCTGGCCATTTTCATTTGGGCTGGCAACACCGTGATCACCAAAATGTCGGCCGGGGCCATATTCCCCGCCGAGATCGGTTTCTACCGCTGGCTGCTGGCCGGAATGCTGTTCACGCCGTTCATGCTCAAACCGGTGATCGCGCATTGGCCGCAGATTCGTCCGAACCTGGGCAAGATTTTCGTTCTCGGTGTGCTGGGCATGGCGGTCTATCAGAGCCTGGCCTACTTCGCCGCCGCCCTGACCTCGGCCACCAACATGGGGATCATCCTGTCGCTGATGCCGCTGATGTCGCTGGCCATGGCGATTATCAGCCTCGGGCAGCGCCTGACCATCGGCGCATTGGCCGGTGCAGTGCTGTCGTTTGCCGGTGTGTTGGTGGTGGTGTCGTCCGGCAGCCTCGGCGCGCTGTTGGAACATGGCGTGAACCTGGGCGACGCGATGATGTTGATCGCCACGCTGGCCTATGCGATTTACAGCACCCTGCTGAAAAAATGGCAGCTGCGTTTGCCGCCGCTGGTGTTGTTGTATTTGCAGGTATGGGTGGCGGTGGTGGTGCTGTTTCCGCTGTTTGCGGCTTCACCGAAGGTCGGGCCGACGCTGCAGAATATTCCGCTGGTGCTTTATGCCTGCCTGCTGGCTTCAATGTTGGCACCGCTGGCGTGGATGCAGGCAGTGGTGCGGTTGGGACCGAGCCGGACCACACTGTTTTTCAACTTGCTGCCGGTGATGACCGCGCTGATTGCGGCGGTGGTGCTGCATGAGCAGTTGGCGATGTACCACCTGGTGGGCGGGCTGTTGACGCTGGGCGGGGTGGTGCTTTCTGAGCGCTGGACCACGGTGATCGGCCGTAAGGTTCGGGTTGCCTGAACTGAAGCCTGCTCGCGAAAAAGGCGACTCGGTCTAGACGCCTGCCTCTTTCAACCGCGCGGCATGCTCAACGAACAACCGAATCGGCTCGGCCCCCTTTCCCACCCACCCCAGCGACTGATTGACGATGTCGAAGTGATCCAGCGGATATTCATCGCCAATCACCGTCCCCAGGTGCGAGCTGTAACGCCCGACCATCCCGTCGCAATGCCCGGCCTCGTTCACAAAGGTTTTGGCAAACAACCGGCAACTGCGATGGGTCCCGTCCAACAGGTTGCGCCCGCGATCCGTAACGCCAGGCTGCAACTTCCCGGACCAGGAGTAATAACGCACGCCATTGACCTCCTCCGGCCCGTGCCCGCCCCAGGTTTCAGGCAAGCCCTGTGGATAACGCTGATTGAACAGCGCCACACCTTCGGTGGTGAGTGAATGATGGGAGGCATGGATATCCACCGGCAGCTTCGGCCCGCGATAACCGGTTTCGAGCAGGCTCATCAACGCAGCAATCATCCGCAATAGAAAGGTCAGCAACCGGCCCTTGGCGCTGTCATGCGGGTAGTGTTTGTGCAGGTAATCGGCCAGTTCCGAACCGTGATTCGGCCCGGCCACCGAGGTCACCGACGCCACAAGGTCCGGGCGTTTGGCGGCAGCGTATCGGGCCGTCAGCGAGCCCTGGCTGTGACCGAACAGGTTGACCTTCTCGGCCCCGGTCTCGCGCAGGATTTCCTCGATCCGCGCCAGCAGCTGTTCGCCGCGCACTTCACTGGAGTTGAGCGGTGAAACCTGTACCGCGAACACCGTCGCCCCACCCTGGCGCAACGCCGCGACGATGCCGTACCAGTAGGGGTAGAGCACCAGCCGGATAAACCCGAGCATTCCCGGGACCAGCACCAACGGGAAGCGCGTGGCGGAACCTTGTGACATGGGCGAACGTCCGTGTGGTCGATGAGATGAAGCAAGGCGCGATGCAAGACGTCAGCCAAGCATCGTCACCGAATATGACAACTCGACGACCAGTCTATGACAACCGCCGCACTTGAGCGCTACTTCAACCCGACCACACCCGCCACGATGAGCCCGACCGACACCAGTTTGATCGCCGTCAGGCTTTCACCCAGCAACGCAACCCCCAGGAATACCGTGCCCAGTGAACCGATGGCGGTCCAGATCGGATACGCGATGCTCACCGGCAACTCGCGCATGGCCAGGGTCAGGAAGTAAATCCCGCCCACGGCGGCCACGACCGTGATCAGCGACGGCCAGAGCCGGGTGAAGCCTTCGGCGTACTTCATGCCCATGGCGAAGGTGACTTCGAACCCGGCGGCGATCAGCAGAAACAACCAGGCCATCTAAAACTCCCGGGCCAGCGCCAACAGGCGCTGCTCGGCCTCGGCGGCGGAGATCCGGAAGGTGCGCTCTTCGGACTCTTCGCCCTCGGCGGCGACCACGGTGATGTCGGTGATGCCGATGAATCCCAGTGCCGTGCGCAGCAACGGATCAGCGTGGTTCATGGCTTCCAGCTCACCGCCCGGGCCGAAGCCGAAGCCGCCACGACTGGTGACGATCAAGGCTTTTTTGCCCCGTACCAACGGCTCGTATTGGGCCACGCCGTTGTCCAGGCTGTGGTTGAACGTCAGGCCGAGCCGCACAACCTGATCGATCCAGGCCTTGAGGCCGCTGGGCACGCTGAAGTTGTGCATCGGCGTGGAAATCACCAGCAGATCGTGGCCGAGCAACTCGCCCACCAATTCGTCGCTGAACGCCAGATCAGCCTGCATCGACAGCGGTCGCGCATCCGGTTCCGGGTAAAACGCAGCGGCTATAAAGGCTTCGTTGACCGGTGGAATCAGCGCCCGGCCAACTTCGCGGCGGGTCAACTGAGTGTGTGGATGGCGCGCCTGCCAGGCCGAAAGAAACACTTCAGCCAAACGGCGGGAGTGAGAGCGGTCGCCACGGGGGCTGGCGTGAATGGCAAGAATTTTACTCATCTGAATCTCCTTGGGATTACACTCGAACGGCGTGTGGATTGCAGCTTGAAGCTCACCGCCAACCGCTTCAAATGAGCAGAAATCAGTCAGGATGAATTCATTTCATCCATGGAGCCTTGAATGTTCGCCTCGTTGCCACTGACCGCCCTGCGCGCCTTTGAATCCGCTTCCCGCTTGCTGAGTTTCAAGGCGGCGGCCGAAGAACTCTCGGTAACGCCGACCGCGGTGTCTCATCAGATTCGCTCTTTGGAAACCTGGCTCGGCGTGCCACTGTTCGAGCGACTGCCACGGCAAGTGCGCTTGACCGACGGCGGTGAACGGCTGTTCCGCAGCCTGCACGGTGCCTTTCTGGACGTGGCGCAAAGCGTCGATACCTTGCGCCCGCAACGCAACGGCACCAGCCTGACGGTTTCCACCACAGCAGCCTTCGCGGCGTTGTGGCTGGTGCCGCGCCTCGGGCGCTTTTATGCGCGCCATCCCGGCATCAGTCTGCGCCTGGACACCCACTGCGAAGTCATCGATCTGCATCAGGACGCCAGCGTCGATCTGGTGCTGCGCTACAGCCTCGACACCTACCCCAACCTCTATGGGTTGTGTTTGTTCGATGAGTCCTTCGGTGTCTACGGCTCGCCCGAGCAGGTCGCGTTGGCCGCCACTCGCACGCCGACGCTGATCAGCGTGCACTGGCACAACTCCAAGCTGTACGCCCATGGCTGGGAGGCGTGGTGCGCGCGGTCGGGCGAGTCATGGTGGGCCGGCAAACCGGCGATCCGTGAATACGACGAAGAGCATTACGCCCTGCAAGCAGCGATTGCCGGGCAAGGCCTGGTGCTGGCGAGCAATATTCTGGTGTCGGAAAGCGTGGCCAGCGGGTTGCTGGTGGCGTATCGCGGCGAGATTCAGGTCGATGGCGCCGGCTATAGCGCGCTGTGTGTGCCGGGGCGCGAGCGGCATCCGCCGGTCCGGGCATTTTTTGCGTGGTTGCGCGAGGAGGCGTTGCTGTCCGGGCATGCATTGGCGTGAGGCCGCCGATTACAAATCACATCAAACTTTTCGGCACGCGCATGACTCACAACTTTCGTAGCGATCACTTCTCTAGACGGTGACGCAAACCGGATTAGCCTCCAGGAGAACGAGATGAGTGACATGCATTTGTCTGATGTAACCACCCTTCGTGAACGGGCTCGCCAGAATGTCGAGAATGGCGCGGTCACTGAAAGCTACAGCGCTGACCGCGATGAAGTCTTGCGCCTGCTCAACGCCTCGCTGGCCACTGAACTGGTCTGCGTGTTGCGCTACAAGCGTCACTACTTCATGGCCAACGGCTTGAAAGCCCATGTGGCGGCCGATGAGTTTCTCGAACACGCGACCCAGGAAGCCGAACACGCCGACCGCCTGGCCGAGCGCATCGTGCAGCTGGGCGGTGAACCAGAGTTCAACCCGGATCTGTTGTCGAAGAATTCCCATGCCCAGTATGTGGCGGGGAACAACCTCAAGGAGATGGTCTACGAGGACCTCGTTGCCGAGCGTATTGCCATCGACAGCTATCGCGAGATCATTCAGTACATTGGCGAGAAAGACCCGACTACGCGGCGGATCTTTGAGGACATCCTGGCTCAGGAAGAAGAGCATGCGGATGACATGGCTGACATTCTGAAAGACCTGTAGCGCTGACAGACCGCCTTCGCGAGCAGGCTCGCGAAGGCGTCTTCATTGACGTCGCATTTACCGGGTAGGTTTGACGGTCACCGGCGCCTTGCCCGCCTTCATCTGCTCCAGCAACGGCGCACACTGGTTCGGCTCGCCACCACTGGGCGCCACCAGCGCCAGCAACCCGGCCGCCGGCGCTGCAATCACGCCCAACGCCACCATCCCCGCCCCGCGCAGCATCAGCGGCACCGCTTTCACCCCGGCATCCGGCTTGATGAACTTGCCCCGTACGTACAGCGGCGAACGCAGTGAGATCAAGCGCCAGCCCTTCGACTCCGGCGTAATGGTGAGGTCCAGTTGTTCGGTCGCCATGTTCGCGGTGCCATCGATGTAGATGATCGCGTTCTCGGTATCGAAGACGAACAGGCGCGTGGTCGCCAGCCCGGTCTTGATGTCGAAGTCGGCCGCCGCGCAATTGATCTTCACTTCCTTGTCGCCGAAGATTTTGCCGACCACGTAGTTACCGACGTTGAGCCCGGCCAGCTCCATCAGCTCGCGGCTGATCGCGCCGTCATTGATCAGCAATTTCAGATTGCCGTTGGCGCTGCCCAGCAGCTTGGCCACCGAGTTGCCGCGCCCCGAGAGGTCGGCATCGCCATTAAGCTCGCCGAAACTGGTTTTCATTGGTTCGAAGGTCGGGAACAGTTGCTTGAGCTTGAACTTGCGCGCAGTGAGTTTGGCCTGCCCTTCCAGCGGTTCAGTCCGGCCATTCAAGCGAATCTGCGCTTCCAGATTGCCGCCCGCCACACCAAAGCGCAGGGGTTCGAGGCTGAGTTGGCCGTCGGTCAACACCAAATGCGTATAGAGGTCGGTGAACGGCAGTTTTTCGCTGTGGACGATGCGCTTGCCGGTGAATTCGACGTCGGCGTCCATGTCGCGCCAGCGCTCGGTCTTGAACGCTTCGACCGGCAAAATTTTGTCCGTCGGCTGCTGGCTGTCGGCGCCACGGGCCTTTTGCTTGGCATTGGAGTCGGCGCCGATCAGCGGTGCGAGGTCGACAAACAGCAGTTGGTTGGAAAGCAGCGAACCACTGAGCTTCGGCCTTGGCTGACTGGCGACATACGCCAGGCTGCCATGAATGTCACTTTCGCCGATCTTGCCGTTGAAGTCTTCATAGCGGAATACCGCGCCACCCGGCTCATGCAGCTTGGCAATCAAGTGCCCGTCGGTGGCGTACGGTGGCGTATCCGGCAGTGTCACACCGGTCAACGGATACAGATTGCCGAGGCTGGTGCCGGCCAGTTTCAGCCGCAGATCCAGCGCGCCGAGGTTCAGGGGATCGGTCAGGGTGCCGGCCAGTTCGACGCCGGTATCGGCAATCTTCACCTGCGCCTGGAGCGGGAACGGCTTGGCCGCGTCCTGCAACGCCAACAAGCCGCCGATCTTGCCGGAGCCCTCGAGTTTCTGCGCGTGGTATTGGCCTTTGACCTTGAGGGCGAAGGCGTAGTCCTGGGGCGCAGCACCCTTCTCAAGCGCGGCTTTCGCGGCCTTGTCACCGACGATGTCGCTGAACGGAATTGGCTTGCCCAGCGGATCGATCAGCACATCGAGCTGCGTCTTCAGGTTCTGGTCGTCAAGGGTAACGTGGCTCTTGTCGAAGCCGATGGCGCCGATATCGACCACCCAGTTCGACGGTTCGGCGTTGGGGTCTTTCGGGTCGAATTTGAAGGTCCAGTTCGCGCGGCCATCAGCCAGGCGTTGGAGCTGGGCGTTCGGTTCGGTCAGGTCGATACGCGGGATGACCACTCGCTGCGCCAGCAGGGCCAGCGGCGAAATACGCAATTCAACGCGCTTGAGGGTGACCATCTGCGGTTGTTTCGACCAGTCCGGGTTGCCGAGACTCAAGTCTTCGGCCACCACATGCGGCCACGGCACCCAGGCCCGCCAGCCACCCTCGTCAGGCTCGCGCTGCCAGACCACCGCGAGGTTGCCATTAATAGCAAACGCTCGGTGCAGCTCTTCGGAGACTTTGGTGTTGATCGTGGGTTTGATCCGGTTCCAATCGAAGAACACGATGATCAGCACGAGTATCGCCAGTAGAACAACCAGGCTGGCAAAGACCCAGGCGAAAATTTTGGGGGTGCGCGTCATTGCACAGGACTCCTGAATACGACTGAGCGCCCTGACTGCGACGCACGTATGAAACGTTAGGCCAGAACCGGCCTGCCATGACAGCTAGGACTGGGAAAAGCCGCGCAGGTTTAACCGAAAAGCCTATTAACGTTCAAATAATCCCCCACGATCACTCTGCGCACTCCAAACGGTGTTACCGCCACCCGCACTGCTGTGCGGCATGAGTGAGTCGAAACTACCCACTCCAGTGCAAAAACACCCGACGGAAAGGCCCGGTTTAGAGCCCTCCAGCAGAACAATCAATTCTGTTGATTATTACCATTGCGTTTATGAACTTTCATATCGACTTATCGAGAGTAGCATTGCCCTCGTACCCACTTTATCGCCCTCCCAAGGAGCACCCCATCATGAAACGCCAATTACTGCTTAGCCTGACCCTCTCGATGCTAGCCAGCACCGCTTTCGCTCTGCCAGCCGCTGATCAGGCCACTCCGCAAGTCAAAGACAGCCACTCGGTGTTCAGCCAAACCGTCGCCGCTGATGGTTCCGACCGCACTCCACAAGGCCAGACCCTTGCCGAAGGCGGTAACGATCGCCTGAAAGAAAAAGGCTTGATCACTCAAGATGGCTCGGATCGCACCCCACAAGGCCAGGCCCTGGCTGCTGACGGTTCCGATCGCACTCCACAAGGTCAAACCCTGGCTGCTGACGGTTCCGACCGTACTCCACAAGGCCAAACCCTGGCTGCTGACGGTTCCGACCGTACTCCACAAGGTCAAACCCTGGCTGCTGACGGTTCCGACCGTACTCCACAAGGCCAAACCCTGGCTGAAGGTGGTGGTGACCGTGTGATCGAACGCAACAGCGCTCTGAGCTAAGCCTCATGGCCGCCCTGAAAAAAAGCCCAATCCCCGGATTGGGCTTTTGACTTATAGAGAAGCCGCGCTTTCCCCCGCCTGCCCCCGATAGTCGTTCGACGCCAGCGAAGCCGATTTGCTAGAGTGCGCCGCTGTCCTGTCCAGAAAACACCCTTGCGATGCTGCCCCGCGCCGAACAGAAACAACAAACCCGCAACGCCCTGATGGACGCTGCCCGTCACCTGATGGAATGCGGCCGAGGATTCGGCAGTCTCAGCCTGCGCGAAGTGGCAAAAACCGCTGGCATCGTGCCCACCGGTTTCTACCGGCATTTCGCCGATATGGATGAACTGGGCCTGGTGCTGGTCAGCGAAGTCGGTCAGACCTTCCGCGAAACCATTCGCCTGGTGCGCCATAACGAATTCGTCATGGGCGGCATTATCGATGCGTCGGTGCGGATCTTTCTCGACGTGGTCAGTGCCAATCGTTCGCAATTTCTGTTTCTTGCCCGTGAGCAATACGGCGGATCGCTGCCCGTGCGGTTGGCGATCGGGCGGTTGCGCGAAGACATCAGCTCGGATCTGGCGGCCGACTTGTCGTTGATGCCAAAGCTGCAGCATCTGGACATTGCCGGGTTGAGCGTGATGGCGGACCTGATTGTAAAAAGCGTGTTCGCGACACTGCCGGACATCATTGACCCGCCCGCCGAAGCGCTACCGGAGCATCTGACGCCGCAAGCGAAAATCACGCAGCAACTGCGCTTCATCTTCATCGGCCTGAAACACTGGCAAGGCCTCGGTAGCACAGAATAATCCCCTATCCCCGCTCCCATAAGGAGTTGCATCGCTGCAAATTGGTGCGCCACACCCTATCCCCGCACCAATTTCAGCCAAAACCCTGCAACATCCAGAAACACCCACTGCGCTCCGACAGGTATTTCCTACGTATCCCCCGATTGGCAAGCCCCTTGCTCTAGCCTGAGCATTGCCCATTGCTGGAAGCCTACCGATGCTGGTGATTCATCGCAGAATCGACCCTCGACCCGTCTGGGCCGCTGAATTGCACCTGACCTTCGAAGCCCGGAGTAAAAGCCGTTTGCGCTGTTTCAGTGCCGAAGGTGAAGACGTCGGGTTATTTTTGGAGCGCGGTCAGCCGCCCCTGTATGACGGCGAGTGCCTGCAAGCGGAAGACGGGCGCATCGTGCGTGTTTGCGCCCGCCCCGAACAATTGCTGCACGTTACCTGCGCCAACGCCTTCGAATTGACTCGCGCCGCCTATCACCTCGGCAACCGCCATGTCGCCCTGCAGATCGGTGATGGCTGGCTGCGCCTGCTTGACGATTACGTGCTCAAAGCCATGCTCGAACAGCTGGAGGCCAAGGTCGAAAACATCGAAGCGCCGTTCCAGCCGGAACACGGCGCCTATGGTGGCGGCCATCACCATTCGCGGCATGGCGACGAAGACTTCAACTACCCACCGAAACTGCACCAGTTCGGCGTCCGTTTATGAACCCGGCCTGGGCGCTGCTGCGCCTGGCCAGTCCGCAGTTGCCGATTGGCGGCTACAGCTATTCCCAAGGTCTGGAAATGGCGGTGGATAACGGCCGCGTGAGCGATGCAGACGGCGCGCGACGCTGGATCAGCGATCAATTGTTGCTGAACCTGGCGCGGTTCGAAGCGCCGCTGTTACTCGCCCATTGCGTGGCCGCCGCGGAGGAAAACTGGGCCGAATTGCAGCAACGCTGCGAAGAACACCGGGCCAGTCGGGAAACCCGCGAATTGCATCAAGAGAGCCGGCAGATGGGCTACTCCTTGCAACAACTGCTCAGCGGTTTGCCGGAACTCGACGCACCCGCCCGCGCCTTCCTCGAACAACGCCCCGAACCGCATCTGGCCCTCGGCTGGGCGCTGGCCGCCCGGGCCTGGGGGATCAGTCCGCAGGATGCGCTGGCCGCGTGGCTCTGGAGCTGGCTGGAAAACCAGTTGGCGGTGCTGATGAAAACCCTGCCGCTGGGCCAGCAAGCCGCGCAACGCCTGACCAGCGAACTGCTGCCGCTGCTGCAACAAGCCCAGCAGGACGCCACCCGAATCAACCCCGAACACTATGGCAGCGCCGCGTTTGGCCTGTCCCTGGCGTGCATGGCCCATGAGCGCCAGTACAGCCGTCTGTTCCGTTCCTAGGGCCTTTTAAGTTGGAGAACCACATGAACACACAACCCCTGCGCGTCGGCATCGGCGGCCCGGTCGGTTCCGGTAAAACCGCGTTGACCCTGGCCCTGTGCCTGGCCCTGCGCGAGCGCTACAACCTGGCCGTCGTCACCAATGACATCTACACCCGCGAAGACGCCGACTTTCTGGTGCGCAACGAAGCCTTGGCGCCGGAGCGGATCATCGGTGTGGAAACCGGCGGCTGCCCGCACACGGCGATCCGCGAAGACGCCTCGATCAACCTCGAAGCCGTGGATCAACTGAACCGCCGCTTCCCGGGGCTGGACCTGATTCTGGTGGAGTCCGGTGGCGACAATCTGTCTGCGACGTTCAGCCCCGAACTGTCCGACCTGACCATCTATGTGATCGACGTTTCGGCCGGCGACAAGTTGCCGCGCAAGGGCGGTCCGGGGATCTGCAAATCCGATCTGCTGGTGATCAACAAAGTCGACCTCGCGCCATTGGTAGGTGCGTCGCTGGAGATGATGGACAGCGACACCAAACGCATGCGCAACGGCAAGCCGTTTGTCTTCAGCAACCAGAAAACCGGTCTGGGCCTTGAAGAAATCATCGCCTTCATCGAACGCCAAGGCCTGCTGACAGCCGCCTGACCACAACTTATCAACAAGGATGCTAATCCATGACACTGAAACGTATTCTGGGCGCCATGGCCCTGCTGCTGACCCCGGCCATCGCCTTCGCCCATCCGGGACATGGCGACAATGGCCTAATCGCCGGTATCAGCCACCCGATTGGCGGCCTCGATCACTTGCTGGCGATGGTGGCTGTTGGCTTGTGGGCGGCGCAGCAAAAAGGCGCGGCGCGCTGGGCGCTGCCGTGTACGTTTGTCGGCACGATGTTGATTGGCGGGTTGCTGGGGTTTGAAGGGCTGAACCTGCCGGCGCTGGAAGGCGCGATTGCCGCGTCGGTGCTGGCGCTGGGTCTGGCGGTGGCGTTGGCGGTGCGTCCGCCATTGAGCCTCGCGGTGGCGGCGACGGCGTTGTTTGCGCTGTTCCATGGTGTGGCGCATGGGCTGGAGTTGCCGGACATGTCGAGCCCTTGGGCGTATGCGGCCGGGTTCGTGGCAGCGACGGCGGCGTTGCATGGGTTGGGTTATGCGGTCGTTCGGGTGTTGCCGCACGCGGCGGCTCCGCTGGTTCGATTGGCGGGCGCGGCGTCCGCAGCGACTGGCGTGTGGTTGTTGGCGGGCTGATTTCTTTATCGCCGGTAATGGCCTCATCGCGAGCAAGCTCGGCTCCCACAGTGGAATGCGTACTCCTGTGGGAGCCGAGCTTGCTCGCGATGGCGGCCTGACAGACACCGCATCTCTCAGGCCTGCTAACATGTCGCGCAATCAACCCTGCCGTGACGACGCCAGCCAATGCCGCCTGTTTCCCGCTCCGCCTCCCAGCCTGAATTGACCGCCCTGTTCGCCTCGGTGCAACAGCACTTCCAGGACGTGATCGTGCCGCTCTGGCAAGGCCCCGGCTGGAATGCCGACATGGCGCTGCCGTATGAGGCGCTGGACGCGGAGCATCAGCCGCTGCCGCCTCAACGCTATCGGGCCATGGCCTGCGCACGGCAGCTGTATCTTTTCTCAAGCCTGATCGGCCAGGTGCCGGGCGCCGAAGCGCGTGCCGCCGTGCTGTTCCGATCCCTTCAGCAGCACTTCCACGATGCCGAGCACGGCGGCTGGTTCTACAGCATCGACCCGCAAGGCGCGCCACTCGACCCGCGCAAAGACCTCTACACCCACGCATTCATTCTGTTCGCCTGCGCCCATTACTGGGACAAGGTTCGCGAGCCGCTGGTGGAATCGGTACTCAATGCAGCGCTGGAAGTGATCGCTCAGCGTTTCGCGACGGGCGACGGCCTGTACGAAGCCAGCCTCGACCGTGGCTGGTCCTCGCTTGATTCCGGGCCGCTGCAAAATCCCCTGATGCACTTGGCCGAAGCCTTCCTTGCCACCCTGTCGGTGCGTGAAGACGCCGCCGTGCAGCGAGCGCTCGTCGACTTATGCACAGCCATGCAGAAGCGCTTCATCGACCCGCAACAGTGCGTGTTGATGGAGAAGCCGTTGGGGGCTGTGGATAACTGGTTTGAGCCGGGGCATCAGTTCGAATGGTATTTCCTGCTGGAATCTTCACCGTTACTGCGCGGCTCGGCATTACATGTGTCGCTTGATCATGCATTTACGCTGACCGAGCAGCGGGGTGTTGATCCACAGACGGGTGCCGTTGTCGCGATGCTCGATCTGGAGGGTTCTGCAAAGGATGCCACCCAGCGCATCTGGGCCCAGGCTGAATACCTGCGCGCCCTGACCTTGCGGCCCGACAGCGAGGCCTCTGTGCAGCGTCAATTGCAGGCGCTGCAACAGCATTTCCTGCATGCGGGTGGTTGGTATGAGTGTCGTGATGAGAAAGGCGACGTGAGCCGCAAGGACATGCCGTCGACGACGCCTTATCACTTGGCGACCTGCTATCGCGGGCTGGTCGAGTTTCTCGGCTAACTGACAGATCGCTATCGCGGGCAAGCCGCGCTCCCACAGGGATCACACTGTACCTGTGTGAGCGTGGCTTGCCCGCGATGGCCGTTACGCGGTCTTACGCCTTGGCATTACGTTCAATCGAGAAACCAGCCCAGGTCTGGCTCACCGGCATCAACTCCAGGCTGTTGATGTTGATGTGCGCCGGCGCATTCATCACCCAGAAAATAGTCTCGGCGATATCCTGCGGCTGGATCGGCTCGGCACCCGCATACGTCGCGTTGTACCGCTCCTGGTCACCGGCGAAACGCACCAGCGAGAACTCGCTCTCACACAGACCCGGCTCAATGTTGCTGACGCGCACGCCAGTGCCTTGCAGGTCGCAACGCAGGTTCAACGAGAACTGCTTAACGAACGCCTTGCTCGCGCCATACACATGGCTGCCCGGATACGGATAGTTGCCAGCGATGGAGCCAAGGTTAACGATGCCGGCGCCACGGCCATGGGCAATCAGGCGCGGTAGCAGCAGACGGGTGCTGTACATCAGGCCTTTGATGTTGGTGTCGACCATGGTGTCCCAATCGTCGAGATCGCACTTGGGTGCCGGGTCCACACCGAGCGCCAGGCCGGCGTTGTTGATCAGCCCGCGCAGCTTGGCGAAGGATGGCGGCAGGTTGGCAATCGCTTCCTCCATGGCTTTGCGATCACGCACGTCGAGCACCAGGCCATGCACCTCGGTCTGCTTCGACAATTCGGCGCACAGGGCATTCAGGCGCTCTTCACGACGGCCTGTCAGCACCAGTTTCCAGCCAGCCTCGGCAAAACGGCGGGCACAGGCTTCACCAAAACCGGAGGTCGCGCCGGTAATAAACAGGGTGTTGGACATCGTGTTCTCCTTGCTTCGGCTGATGGACAGCCCTTGGAATAGAAAATCAGCTGGCAGCATGCCCGGCCTTGCTCACAGCGGCAACCACCGCAAAAGCTGTACGAAAAACAACCAACCCAGCGAACGCCTTACGCCCCGCGGCTTGCAGCCATGTACGCGCACGTTATCCACAGGCCGGTCCACAGTTTCCGGGGGCAAGTGGAAAAGCTGGAAGCCGCTGTGCACAAGGCTTTGCGGGGAGTTTTGAAAGTTTTTTGCTTGACCCTCGAATGCTCGCGGTGTAGCGCAGGGCATTTTGCACGATGGGCCCTACAGAGCAGCGATGGCGCCAAGCCAGTAACTACGGCCCTCAGCCGAGTCTTTCCAGAGTTTAATCACAGACTTATCCACAGGCTTGCCCTACCTGTTTCGCCTCTCTTTTGTCTCCAATAAAAAGGTTGACAACGACGGTTCGCCCCCACGCAAAAACGCCTGATCAAAAAACAACCACAGCGCTACAAGCCACGGATTTAAAGGCGCCCAGCCAGCTACTCCCACGTTATTCACAGCCAGTTCCACAGCAAACGGGGACAAGTCAAAACCGTGACAAAACAACTATTTGCAGCGGCTTTATGTCGCGCTTTCAGAGCTTGTGAATATTGTTTTCCACAATTTCCAGAAAGCACTGTTTTGTGACCTGTAGGGGGTAATGCGGTGAATTGGGGACGTAAAAAAGCCCCGGCGATTGCTCGTCGGGGCTGTGGGTATTTCAGCGAAGAATCAATGACCGCCGAGATACGCGTTACGCACTTCCTCGTTCACCAGCAGCTCCTTGCCGGTGCCCGTGAGGCGGATCTCGCCGTTGACCATCACATACGCCCGGTCCGACAACTTGAGCGCGTGGTTGGCGTTCTGCTCGACCAGGAAGATGGTCATGCCGGTTTTGGCCAGCTCGCGCAAGGTCGCGAAGATCTGTTTCACCACAATAGGCGCCAACCCCAGGCTTGGCTCGTCGAGCAACAGCAGTTTTGGCCGGCTCATCAACGCACGAGCGATGGCGAGCATTTGCTGTTCGCCGCCGGACATGGTCATTGCCCGCTGGTTGCGCCGCTCTTCAAGCCTTGGGAACAACTCGAACATGCGTTGCATGTCTTCCTTGGCGTACTTGTCACCGATAGGGATGGTGCCCATCAGCAGGTTTTCCTCGACAGTCATGTCGGGGAACACCCGCCGCCCTTCCGGCGATTGCGCGATGCCATTGGACGCGATGTAGTGGGACGACTTGTGGGTGATGTCCACACCCTGATAGATGATCTGCCCGTCTGCCGCGCGCGGCTGGCCGAAAATCGACATCAGCAGGGTCGACTTGCCGGCACCATTGGAGCCGATCAGGCTGACTGTTTCACCTTCATTGATGTGCAACGAGACTTTCTTCAAGGCCTGGATCGGCCCGTAAAACACGTCCAGTTCCTTGAGTTCGAGGATCGGTTGACTCATAACACCACTTCCTCTTCATCGGCGCCCAGGTAGGCCGCAATCACTTTCGGGTCGTTGCGGATCGCGTCGGGGCCGCCCTCGGCGATGACGATGCCGTGGTCCAGCACCACGATGTGGTCGGAAATACTCATCACCATGCCCATGTCGTGTTCGATCAGCACCACGGTCAGATCGTGCTCGTCACGCAGCAGCCGGATCATCGCGCTCAATGCTTCGGTTTCCTGAGGGTTGAGGCCGGCGGCCGGTTCGTCGAGGCAGATGATCTGCGGACGGGTGCACATGGCCCGGGCGATTTCCAGGCGGCGTTGTTGGCCGTAGGACAATTCGCCGGCGAGGCGGTTGGCGCAATCCACCAGGTCCACCACTTCCAGCCAGTAGAAAGCATGGTCCAGCGCATCACTTTCAGCCTTGCGGTAGCCCTTGGTGTTGAGGATGCCGGCCAGCATGCTGCGGTTGACCCACATGTGTTGGGCCACCAGCAGGTTTTCCAGCACCGACATTTCCTTGAACAGGCGAATGTTCTGGAAGGTCCGCGCCAGCCCGGCCCGGTTCACCAGGTGGGTGCCGCCAAACATCTTGTAGTACAGACGACTGGCGAAGGATTTAGGCGAGACGAAATCGGTCGGTTTGAACGCTTCGCCCAGCAATTGGATGACATTGGTCTGCTCGCCGCGCACGTTCAGTTCGATCTTGCCGCCGGAGGCCTTGTAGAACCCGGTCAGGCAGTTGAACACCGTGGTCTTGCCAGCGCCGTTGGGGCCGATCAGGGCGAAGATCGAGTTGCGTTTGACCTGCAGGCTGACATCATTCAACGCCTTGATGCCGCCAAAGTGCATCATCAGCTTCTCGACCGAGAGTACGACTTCGCTCATGGCGCTACTCCTTTACGCGGGGTCACACCGGTACGGCTGATCCGAATCAGGCCGCGCGGTCGCCAGATCATCATCAACACCATCAGGATGCCGAACAGCAGCACGCGGTATTCCGCGAAGCCACGCAGCAGCTCCGGGGCGACGGTCAGCACGAAGGCTGCAATCACCACGCCGATGGTCGAGCCCATGCCGCCGAGTACCACGATGGCGAGGATCAGGGCCGATTCAAAGAAGGTAAACGAGGTCGGGTTGACGAAGCCTTGATAGGTGGCGAAGAACACGCCAGCCAGACCGGCCGTCGACGCACCGATGGTGAACGCCGAGAGCTTCACCAGTACATGGTTCAGGCCCATGGAGCGGCAGGCGATCTCGTCTTCACGCAAGGCTTCCCAGGCGCGGCCAACCGGCATACGGGTCAAGCGATGCTTGATGTACAACACCGCCAGCACAACCATGAACAACACCGCGTAGATGAAGTAGTACTTCACGTCGGGGTTGTAGGCGATGCCGAAGAACTCGTGGAACGGTATGCCGCCGTCTTTCGCCCGTTTGCCGAACTCCAGGCCGAAGAACGTCGGCAGCGGTGCCGGCATGCCGTTCGGGCCGCCGGTCAGCGACAGCCAGTTGTTGAGGATCAAGCGGATGATTTCACCGAAACCCAGGGTCACGATGGCCAGGTAGTCACCGTGCAGACGCAACACCGGGAAGCCGAGGATGCACCCGGCAAGCCCGGCAGTGATTGCCGCCAGCGGCAGCACCGTCCAGAAGCCCAGGCCGAGGTACTGGTAACCGAGCGCCAGGCCATAGGCGCCGATGGCATAGAACGCCACGTAACCCAGGTCGAGCAGGCCGGCCAGGCCGACCACGATGTTCAGCCCCAGACCGAGTAGCACGTAGATCAATCCAAGGATGACCACGCCCAGCAGGTAGGAGTTGGAGAAAAACGGAAACACCACGGCAATGACGATCATCAGCGGGATGATCCAGCGCAACCGGGATTTGTAATCGGGCGGCAGTACATGAACTCCGGAGCCGGTGGTTTCAAACCCTTCGAGAATTTTCAGACCCTTGGGTGTTTGCAGGAACAGGCTCAGGGCAAAACGGCCCGCCATGACGATGGCGACAATCCACGCCACGCGTGTTGGTTGCAGGTTGAAGCCATAGCCGTCGAGGACAATGCCGACAATCGGACCAAACACGATGAGCGCTACAAGGCCGGCAAGAATCGCGTCAACCAGGCTTCTTTTGAGATCAATGGTTTTTTTAGTGGTTGAAGACATCGCTTACACCTTCGACACAAGAGGACGGCCGAGCAGGCCTTGAGGCCGAAAGACCAGAACGAGAACGAGCAGCGAGAAGCTGAAAACGTCTTTGTAGTCCGAGTTGACCAGACCAGAGAACAGCGACTCGGAGATCCCGAGAATGATCCCGCCGAGCATCGCACCCGGCAACGAGCCGATCCCGCCGAGTACCGCTGCGGTGAACGCTTTGATACCGATGACGAAACCTGCGTAGAAGTCGAACGTGCCGTAGTTCATGGTGATCAGTACGCCGGCCAGGGCCGCCATCGCTGCACCGATGATGAACACGTAGGAAATCACGCGGTCGGTGTTGATCCCCAGGATCGAGGCCATCTTGCGGTCTTGCTGGGTCGCGCGGCACATGCGGCCGAGCTTGGTGTACTTGATGACGTAGGTCAGCAGGCCCATCCCGACAAACGCGGCGACCAGAATGAAGATCTTGGTGTAGGTCAACTGGACGAAGCCAGTGCCGACTTCAACGCGCCATGCACCGGTCAGCAGTGTCGGAACACCTTGCTGGCGTGCACCTTGGGCGATCTGTGCATAGTTTTGCAGGATCAGGGAAATACCGATGGCGCTGATCAGCGGTGCCAGTCGGGTTGAGTTTCGCAGCGGTTTGTAGGCGACGCGCTCGATGACCCAGCCATACACCGCCGTAACGACGATGGTGAAGACCAGTGTGCCGAGCATCAGCAGCGGGAAGGATTCAATACCGAAGTAAGCCAGCAGAGCCAGACTGATTGCCGCCAGGTAAGCAGAAATCATGTAAACCTCGCCGTGGGCGAAGTTGATCATGCCAATGATGCCATAGACCATTGTGTAGCCGATGGCGATCAGGCCATAGACCGACCCGAGGGTCAGGCCGTTGACCAGTTGCTGCAGGAAAATACCATCCATAACGCAATCTCACGCATTTGAGAGACTGCACAGAAGCCGGGTGCGACGGACCGGGGTTCAGCCGCCGACGCTAACCGGTTGTGTGCAGCTCTACGAGAAAAGACAGGTACTGCACGGACATGTTCTTTGAATGCCCGACGCACAAGGCGCCGGACAATCAGCAGGTCATATCACTTCTGTTTTTCCAGCTGGTGGTATTTGCCGTCCTTATCCCACTGGTAAACCACGTAGTCGGAGACTTTCAGGTCGCCCTTGGCGTCCCAGGTCTTCTCGCCCATCACGGTTTTGACCGGGTTGGCTTTCAGCCATTTGGCAGCGTCTTCGCCCTTGTTGGACTTGGCGCCATTGAAAGCAGCGGCCAGGGTCTGGACCGAAGCGTAAGCGTAGAGGGTGTAGCCTTCAGGCTCGGTACCGGCCTTGCGGAAAGCGTCTACCACGGTCTTGCTGTCTGGCAGCAGGCGTGGGTCCGCGCCGAAGGTCATCAGCACGCCGTCGACGTATTGCGGGCCGCCAGCGGTGGTCACCAGTTCGTCGGTCACGATGCCGTCATCGGACATGAATTTCACGTCTTTCAGGCCTTCGGTACGCAGCTGTTTAACCAGTGGACCCGCCTCTGGGTGCAGGCCGCCGAAGTAGACCACGTCGGCACCGGCCGCACGGATCTTGGTCACCACGGCGCTGAAGTCTTTCTCACCGCGAGTCAGGCCTTCATACAGAACCGGTTTCACACCGCGTTTTTCCAGCTGAGCCTTGGTGGCATCAGCCAGGCCCTGACCGTAGGTGTCCTTGTCGTGCAGCACGGCAACTTTTTTGCCCTTGAGCACGTCGACGATGTAGTCGCCGGCCACGATGCCTTGCTGGTCGTCACGCCCGCACATACGGAACATGGCACTCAGGCCGCGCTCGGTAACAGCCGGGTTGGTGGAACCTGGGGTGATTGCAATGATGCCCGCTTCGTCGTAGATCTCGGAGGCCGGGATGGTCGACGAGGAGCAGAAGTGACCGACCACGCCAGCCACTTTCTGGTTGGTCAGGTCCTTGGCGACCGTCACAGCCTGTTTCGGTTCGCAGGCGTCATCGCCCTTCACCAGTACGATTTTTTCCCCGTTAACGCCGCCCGCCGCGTTGACCGCGTCGGCTGCAGCCTGTGCACCCTTCATGTACTGCTCGCCAAATGCCGCGTTGGCGCCTGTCATCGGGCCCGCCACACCGATTTTCACATCAGCCTGTGCAAACGCAGAAACACCCAGCGCAGCTGCCACTGCGAGGGCCAGAAAGCCTTTCTTGTAAAACGTCTGGGACATGAGGTGGTGCTCCAAGGTTTTTTTTTAGTTGGCACTGCGATTTCACTGATTGCTCAGAGCAAGGGCCGTGCCATCGGTTTTTTATTCTGAAAAAAGTCGCTGCTTTATTGTTTTTTCGACTGTTTCGATCCCATTTTCATTGGGCGTGCAACCGTCTAAACCGCGGAAGGTGAAACCATTTATTTTTAAAGGCGCAACCCGCATGCGCCATCATTGCAACCGCGGCGTTAAACGACGTGCAACCAGCCTGTAACAACGTGCGTCACCGAAGTGCACACTGCTGGTGCGGGACTGCTACAACCCGCACCATTACAGGCTAGTCGCTGCGCCGAAAAGCGCCGCTTCCAGCAACAAATTTCAACAATCAGATGACGATCCGCAAGCACTGGCCTGCGTGATACAGCGAGAATCCAGCCTCGTATAGACAACTGCGCAACCCTACTCCCGCCAGGGGCTGCATCGGTGCGAACGGAATCGGTAGCGCTTGAGGATTTCCGTTACACAAATAATCGGCAAAGGCTTTGCCGACGACTGTCCCCGTGGTCACGCCCCGGCCGTTGTAACCGGTGACTGCCACTAAACCGGGCGCCGGTTCGAACAGACGCATCAAATGATCGGGGGTGAACGCAATGCAGCCGGTCCACGTGCATTCCCACTCCACCGGTTTGAGGTAGGGGAAATAGTGTTGCTGAACGCGGTCAGCCCAGGCTTTGAGGAACCAGGCCGGTTTCTGATTGCCATTACCGAGACTTCCGAGCAACAGACGCCCGTCCTTGTCGCGACGAATGCTGCTGAGCACCTGACGGGTGTCCCAGGAACCCTGGCCGCCAGGCAGAATCTGTTGCGCGGCGTCTTCGGTCAGCGGGACCGAAGCCACTTGGTAGTAATAACCGGGGAAGAAATTGCGCCGCAACTCTGTCCAGTCACCTTCGGTGTAAGCGTTGGAAGCGATCACGACTTTCTCGGCCATGACCGAACCCTGAGCGGTTTGCACCGACCAGCGCTGGCCCTGGCGTTCGAGTCGGGTCACCGGGGAATGATCGAACAGGTGACCGCCGAGGCTGATGGCCGCTTTGGCCAGCCCGGTGGTGTAAGCCATCGGATTGAGGGTGCCCGCACGTCGATCAAGCAAGGCAGCGGCGATTTTCTTGGTACCCGTCGCCTGCTCGCAGGCCTGGCCGGTCAACAGTTCAACCGGCGCTCCGCGACGTTTCCATTGTTCTTCACGACTGCGCAAGTCCGCCTCGCCACGGGCGTTGTGCGCCATGTGCAGCGTGCCTTCGCGGCGTAACTGGCAATCGATGTTGTATTTGTCCACAAGGCTGAACACCAGGGACGGTGCCGCGCCGAGCATGCGGTTGAGCTGGCTGCCCACCGCTTCGCCGAAGCCGGCTTCGATGTCGTCCGGCGGAATCCACATGCCGGCGTTGACCAGGCCGACATTGCGCCCCGAACCGCCATGGCCGGCGCGATGAGCTTCCAGCACACACACCGATTTACCTTGTTCCAGTAGATGCACCGCCGCCGACAGACCGGTGAACCCGGCGCCGATGACGCAGACATCGACTGTCACTTCACCCTTGAGCGCCGCGTTGTCAGGCCTTTGCGGCGTCAGTTTTTCCCACAGACACTCTTCGCGTAACGGCATTGCAAGCTCCTGTCGGAGCAGCTACAAGTCGCAAGCTACAAGCCGCAAGCCAGTTTGCTTGCAGCTGGTAGCTTGTAGCTTGCCGCTGCTTAATCGAATGTAATGCCCTGAGCCAACGGCAATTCCAGCGAGTAGTTCACGGTGTTGGTCTGGCGACGCATGTAGCCGCGCCATGCATCGGAGCCCGATTCACGGCCACCGCCGGTTTCTTTTTCGCCACCAAACGCGCCACCGATTTCTGCGCCGCTCGGGCCGATGTTGACGTTGGCGATGCCGCAGTCGCTGCCGACCGCCGACATGAACTGCTCGGCTTCACGCACGTCGGTGGTGAAGATGCACGAAGACAGGCCTTGTGGCACGGCGTTGTTCAGGCGCAGGGCTTCGTCGAAATCCTTGTAGCCGATCACGTACAGAATCGGTGCGAAGGTTTCGTGGCAGACCACAGGGCTCTGCTCCGGCATTTCAACAATGGCCGGCGCGACGTAGTAGGCGTCAGGGAATTTGTCTTCCAGTTGACGCTTACCGCCGAATACCCGGCCGCCTTCGCTCAACGCCTGCTCCAGCGCGTCCTGCATGTTTTCAAAACTTTGTTTGTCGATCAGCGGACCGATCAGGTTGCCTTCCAGCGGATGGCCGATGCGCACTTTGGAATACGCGGCTTTCAAGCGGGTGACGATTTCTTCCTTCACCGATTCGTGCGCTATCAGGCGACGCAGGGTGGTGCAGCGCTGGCCGGTAGTGCCGACGGCGCTGAACAGGATGGCGCGAACGGCCATGTCCAGGTCGGCGCTAGGGCCGAGGATCATCGCGTTGTTGCCGCCCAGTTCGAGAATGCTGCGAGCGAAACGTGCGGCAATTTTCGGTGCCACTTCGCGGCCCATGCGGGTGCTGCCGGTGGCGCTGATCAGTGCGACACGCGGGTCATCGACCAGCGCTTCGCCAGCGTCGCGGCCGCCGATGATCACTTGGCTCAGGTGCGGTGGTGCGTCGCTGAAGTTTTTCAGTACGCGATCGAACAGCGCCTGGCAGGCCAGCGCGGTCAGCGGGGTTTTCTCGGACGGTTTCCAGATCACCGGGTTGCCGCAGACCAGCGCCAGCGTGGTGTTCCAGGCCCAGACCGCAACCGGGAAGTTGAACGCACTGATGACGCCGACAACGCCCAGCGGGTGCCAGGTTTCACGCATGTGGTGGCCAGGACGCTCGGACGCAATGGTCAGACCGTACAGCTGACGGGACAGACCGACGGCGAAATCGCAGATGTCGATCATTTCCTGAACTTCGCCCAGGCCTTCCTGAGTGATCTTGCCAGCTTCCCAGGAGACCAGTTCGCCAAGATCAGCCTTGTATTCGCGCAGGATGTCGCCCAATTGGCGCACCAGTTCGCCACGGCGCGGTGCCGGGACCTTGCGCCACAATTCGAACGCATGATCGGCACGACTGATGTGCTGCTCGACTTCAGCCGCGCCTTCCCAGTTCACGGCAGCAATCCGGCTGCCATCGATCGGCGAATGCACCGGCACTTTGCCGTTCTGGTACAGGGCCGGGTTTACACCAAGACGATCAAGCAATGCGGCAACCATGGGTCACTCCTCAAGCGAAAAACACAAAGGGTGCAGCCGGAATAATCACGGCTGATCAGACCTGTAGTTTTAGCGCCCCGGAGGTTACCCAACAAACGACCTTTAAGAGAGATATCATTCCGTTTATTCATGCTGCGAATTGCTGGTAAGAAAGAAACAAGAAAAAGGACTACCCATGCTGAATAAACGTTACCTGCCGTCGATCACCGCGCTGCAGTGTTTCGAGGCCGTGACCCGGCATTTGAGCTTCACCCGGGCCGCCGAAGAGCTGAACCTGACCCAGAGCGCGGTCAGTAAACAGGTCGCGCAACTTGAAGAATTGTTGCAGCACTTGTTGTTCCGCCGCGTGCGCCGACGCCTGCAAATGACTCCGGCCGGTGATTTGTACCTGGTGGAAGTCAGAAAAATCCTCACCCAGGTCGAGATGTCGACCCATTACCTGCGCTCCTACGGCGGGGAAACCGAAGTCTTGCGCGTCTCGACTCCGCCAACGTTCGGTGCGCGCTGGTTGGTGCCGCGCCTGAAAGGTTGGCGCCTGCGCCATCCCTCGATCCATCTGGACCTGTGCAGCGAGCAGGAAGCCGACGATTTATTGCAAGGTCGCAGCGATCTGGCGTTCTACTTCGGCCAGGGTTCAAGGCCCGGGACCGAATGCCTGAAGCTGTTCGGCGAAGAACTGGTGCCGGTTTGCGCACCGGGCAGTCTCCCCGACCAGCCGTTCACCGACCCGACACAGCTCACCGACCTGGTCCTGCTGCAAAACGCTTCTCGCCCGCAGGCCTGGCACGACTGGTTCGACAGTCAGGGCTACCACACCGAACACAGCTACCATGGCCCGCGGTTTGAAACCTTCTACATGTGCATTCGCGCCGCCCAGGTCGGCTGCGGCGTGGCGCTGTTGCCAAGGTTTTTGGTGGAAGAGGAATTGGCCGACGGCAAACTGGTCATCCCCTGGAAACACGCGATGCCGAGCACGGACGCCTATTACCTGGCGTATCCCGAGCATTCGGCGGAAGTGCCCAAGGTGCGGGATTTTGTGAAATGGATGCTGGAGCAGATAGATAGCCCGGATGGAGCACAAATCTAAAGTTTCACTCAATCCCTGTGGGAACGAGCTTGCTCGGTCCCACAGGGGTCTGCTGTTGTCCAAAAAATCGCTGGCAATTTTTACCCGTGATATGCGCCACTACCCCCATTCAATGCGGAGAACCCCGTTATGAGCGAGAGCGTGTTTGGCGATCGCATCGTGCAGAACCTGCTCGACACCGACTTCTACAAACTGACGATGATGCAGGCGGTGCTGCACAACTACCCGAACGTCGAAGTCGAATGGGAGTTTCGTTGCCGCAACAGTGAAGATTTGCGCCCGTACCTGGCGGAGATCCGTTTCCAGATCGAGCGTCTGGCAGAGTTGAGCCTGAGCCCTGATCAATTGGGTTTTCTGGAGCGCATCAGTTTTCTGAAGCCGGATTTCCTGCGGTTTCTCGGCTTGTTCCGCTTCAACCTGCGTTACATCCACACCGGCATCGAAAACGGCGAGTTGTTCATCCGCCTGCGCGGGCCGTGGCTGCATGTGATTCTGTTCGAAGTGCCGCTGCTGGCGATTGTCAGTGAAGTGCGCAACCGCTATCGCTACCGGGAGATCGTCCTGGAACAGGCGCGCGAACAGCTGTACCGCAAGTTCGACTGGCTGACCGCCAACGCCAGCAGCGACGAATTGTCCGAGTTGCAGGTCGCCGATTTCGGCACGCGCCGGCGCTTTTCGTACCGCGTGCAAGAAGAAGTGGTCAACGTGCTCAAGCACGACTTCCCCGGGCGTTTCGTCGGCACCAGCAACGTGCACCTGTCCCGGGAACTGGACATGAAACCGTTGGGCACCATGGCCCACGAATGGATCATGGCCCATCAACAGCTCGGTCCACGGCTGATCGACAGTCAAATTGCCGCGCTCGACTGCTGGGTGCGCGAGTACCGTGGCCTGCTGGGGATTGCCCTGACTGACTGCATCACCATGGATGCGTTCCTCGGTGATTTCGATCTGTTCTTCGCCAAGCTTTTCGACGGCCTGCGCCACGACTCGGGTGATCCGGTGGCATGGGCGGAAAAAGCCATCGCTCATTATCACAAGCTCGGCATCGACCCGATGAGCAAGACGCTGACATTCTCCGACAGCCTGACGCTGCCCAAGTCGCTGGAAATATTCCGCGCGCTGCGGGGTCGGATCAATGTCAGCTTTGGCATCGGTACCCACCTGACCTGCGATATTCCAGGTGTCGAACCGATGAGCATCGTGCTTAAAATGACGGCCTGCAACGGCCAGCCCGTGGCGAAGATTTCTGATGAGCCTGGCAAGACTCACTGCAAAGACCCGAATTTCGTCGCCTATTTGCGACACGTTTTCAAAGTACCTGCCGCCCTTTCAAGCACATCTAGCAAGGAGTGAATTCATGCAAGCCGTACAGCGTGAGATTGCTGAGCAGCTCAAGGTTCAACCACCGTTCGCCGACGAGGCCGCCCTTGAGGCAGAAGTCGCCCGGCGGGTGAGTTTCATTCAGGATTGCCTGGTCAATTCCGGGCTCAAGACCCTGGTGCTGGGCATCAGCGGTGGCGTCGACTCCCTGACCGCCGGCCTGCTGGCCCAACGCGCGATGCGTGAACTGCGTCAGCGCACCGGCGACAAGAGTTACAAGTTCATCGCGGTGCGTTTGCCGTACGAGACTCAGTTCGATGAACACGACGCCCAGGCTTCGGTGGACTTCATCGCCCCGGACGAACGCCACACCGTGAACATCGGCCCGGCGGTCAAATCCCTGGCCAATGAAGTCGCGGCCTTCGAAGGCAAGCACGCGGTGTCGGTGGATTTCGTGCTCGGCAACACCAAGGCGCGCATGCGCATGGTTGCTCAGTACACCATCGCCGGCGCGGCCCATGGCCTGGTGATCGGCACCGACCATGCGGCGGAAGCAGTGATGGGTTTCTTCACCAAGTTCGGTGACGGCGCCTGCGACCTCGCCCCGTTGAGTGGGCTGGTGAAGAATCAGGTTCGCGATATTGCTCGCTGCTTTGGTGCACCGGAATCGTTGGTAGAGAAAATCCCTACGGCGGATCTGGAAGACCTGTCGCCGGGTAAGCCGGATGAAGCGTCCCATGGCGTGACCTATGCCGAGATTGATGCGTTCCTGCACGGTGAGCCGGTGCGTGAGGAAGCGTTCAAGATCATTTGTGAGACTTACAAGAAAACTCATCACAAGCGGGTGATGCCGTTTGCGCCATAAGGACGTCGGCGTCTGTATGACGCCTTCGCGGGCAAGCCACGCTCCCACAGATTTTGTGTCGGACGCCGGTAATGGGCACGACGCAAATCCTGTGGGAGCGTGGCTTGCCCGCGATGAACGATGACTCGGTCAAACGTCAGGCACAAAAAAAGCGTCCCAAGCGGACGCTTTTTTTATGAGCTCGATTCGATTACTTCAGGGTAACCGTGCCTTTCATCATCGAGATGTGGCCCGGGAACGAGCAGAAGAAGCCGTAGCTTTCGCCAGCCGCCAGCTTCGACACGTCGAAGGTCACCGAATCCATTTCGCCAGCACCGATGATTTTGGTGTGGGCAATGATGCGCTCGTCACCTTCTTTCAGGTAGTTCTTGTCGATGCCTGCCGCCATGCCGTCGGTGGCGATCGGCTGCATGTCAGCTGTTTTACTCAGCACCCAGTTATGGCCCATGACGTTCTTCGGCAGGCTGCCAGAGTGTTTCAGCTCCACGGTGAAGGTCTTGCAGCTCTTGTCGATGCTGATGTCCTTGGTATCGAAGGACATCTGGTCCGTGGAGTCGACGGTGACCTTGCATTCAGCAGCCATCAATTGACTGCTGGCCAGTGTCAGCAGGGATACCGCAACAAGTTTGGCAAACATGGTGAATCTCCAAGGCAGGGTTAACGAAAAGTGCGAATGGACAGAAGACTGCCTGAAAACTGCGCAAGTTCCTATGACCTGAATCAAAAATTGTATACAACTTTCGGGCTATGACACCTATCGAAACAATCTACCAGCCAGACGTCTGGCCCGGCCCTATCATCAGGCCGTCATCCCTGATCTGGAGCGCCTGTCATGTCCTTGAATAGCCTGTTGTGCAGTTTGCTTGCCGCCTACGCCTGTGGTGCCAGCGGCACCTATGAAACACCCCAGCGCGAGGTTTAACCCTTGGAGCGTAGCTGACCTGCCTTTATTCTGTGGGCCATCCTGCCCCTGGAGTAAGGCATGTCTTTAACGTCTGTTTGTGTATTTTGCGGCGCCAGCACCGGCACCCACCCAGCCTATCGTGAAGCGGCAGTTGCCTTGGGGCGAGCCTTGGCCGAGCGCAAGTTGACCCTGGTCTATGGCGGCGGTGCCGTCGGGCTGATGGGGATTGTGGCCGACGCGGCACTGGCGGCCGGCGGTGAAGTGATCGGGATCATCCCGCAAAGCCTCAAAGACAAGGAAATCGGCCACAGCGGCCTGACTCGTCTGGAAGTGGTCGACGGCATGCATGCGCGCAAGGCGCGGATGGCCGAACTCAGCGACGCGTTTATCGCGCTGCCCGGTGGCCTCGGCACCCTGGAAGAACTGTTCGAAGTCTGGACCTGGGGCCAGCTCGGCTATCACGGCAAGCCGCTCGGCCTGCTGGAAGTGAACGGTTTCTACAGCAAATTGACCGGTTTTCTTGATCATATCGTCGGCGAAGGCTTCGTTCGCGCACCGCACCGTGACATGCTGCAAGTGAGCGAATCACCGCAAACCCTGCTCGATGCCCTGGACGCCTGGCAACCGTCGGTCCTGCCAAAATGGACCGATCAAAAACCCAGCTAACGGCTCGGCACCGATACAGGGCAGAATATGCGCCGCTCAACCTCACCTTCGACCCCAGAGGATCGCCCATGGCTAAACCTAATTATTCCTTCGCCAAACGTCAGAGAGACTTGGCCAAGGAGCAGAAGAAAGAGGAAAAGCTTCAGCGCAAGAAAGCTACAGCTGAAGAAGAAGCAGCAGCACTGAACCCGGATGCCGAAGGCGAAGTGGCTACAGACGAAACTGAAGCACCGAAAGATCAGGCGCCCGACGCCTGAGACCCTCAGGGCCGGATGATCTGATCAGGCCCACCGGATCTGTGTCCAGGGTCAGCAGTTGTTTTTGCTGACCCTCACAGTCCCCCTCTGAAATACCCCAATCCATAGAACACACACACTCCTACAGGGGATCTGTGTTAATCCATTGGCATTACGGTGACGCGGACTTCCGGGTCGTGATTGCCGCCCCCCAGAATCACCCCACGCAATGGCGAAACATCGGAGAAATCCCGGCCCCAGGCCAGGGTGATGTGCTCAAGTGCCGGCTGAACGTTGTTGGTCGGGTCGAAATCGACCCAGCCCAGCACCGGGCAAAACACCGAGACCCAGGCGTGGGACGCGTCCGCCCCGATCAATCGCGGCTGCCCCGGCGGTGGCTGAGTCAGCAGGTAACCGCTGATATAGCGCGCCGCCAGACCACGAGAACGCACGCACGCGAGCATCAGGTGGGCGAAATCCTGGCAGACCCCGCGTCGGCGCTCCAGCACTTCCACCAACGGCGTCGCCACTTGGGTCGCTTCGGCGTCGAAGGTGAACTCGCTGAAGATTTTCTCCATCAGGGCCTGAACGCCCCACAGCAACGGTCGCCCCGCGGGAAAACAGCTCTCGGAGAACTCGACGAAATTGCGCTTCAAATGCACGTAAGGCGATTCGAACCGATACCGGCAGGCTTCGAGTATGTCGGGGGACAGCGGCTGGCTGCTGTAGGTCAACGCATTGCGGGTGTCCTCCCAGGGCGGCGACTGTTTGAAGTCCAGCACGGGCCGGGGCAGGACCTCGACGGTCAGGCTGGCATTGACCAGCAATTCATCGTGCGGGCGCTCGAAGGCCAGGCGCGTGAGCGGATTGCCAAACACATCCAGCTCATCCCGGCGCGTGGTCGGGTCGGGACTGATCTGCAATTGTCGAGCGGTGCAGCGTTGCCAGGCGCAGGGCCGCGGCCAGAGATGAGCGAGCTGCTGAGCCAAAGAAACCGGGCTGTCATAGTGATAATGGGTGTCGTGGAAAATCTGGTAGTGAGCACTCATCAGACAGACACCGTACGTTGGCTGACGTCATCGACATGAGCAAAATGGCGCAGGGCCAGGCGATCCGAGACCTGGCCACTGGCGTCGGCAATCTCTTGCAGCAAATCGGCCAGCCCATCGAGCGCGGCGCGAACGCTGGCTTCGCCGAACAAGGCGTTTTCCAGGCAGCCCAGATCGAACTGCGCCAGCCGCTCCACCAACAGCGGCAAACCGGCTTCGCGTGGCGCGCCAAAGTCGTCATTCAAGCGTTTCAGGGTTCGCGTCACCAACTTCAACTGGAACAGTACGGCGTGAGGGTTCTGCTCATCGAGCAGCAACAGGTCGAGCACCGGCAGCAATTGCGCCACCGCCAGATACCGCGAGCGGTAGGTGATGCTGCTGTTGCCCAACTCCAGCAGCCATTCCAGCCCGGCCTGATCAAAAGCCCCGGCACCGCGCAGAAACGCTGAAAGGCTGGCGCTGAGAAATTGCAGGCGCTCGATCCGTCGGCCGATCATCAGGAAGCGCCAGCCTTCGTCGCGAGTCATGTCGTCCAGGGCGAAACCTGACAGCGCCGCCAGCGACATCACCAGACGGTTGAGGAAATCCAGCAGCTCACCAAAGTCCGGCTCTCCGGTTTCCAGTTCCATGGCTTCGCGCTGCAATTCCACCAGCGCCTGCCAATTTTCCCGCGAGAGTTTGCCGCGCACTTGCGAGGCCGCCCACTGCAGGCGTTGCAGATTGGAACGCAGGCTGAATGGCCAATCGTCACCGAGCAAGGCGGCCAACAAACGCTCCGGCAACTCGCCTTCATCGGGCAAAAGATTCAGCCGTTCACCGAGGTCGACGGCCGCCTGCAAGGCTTGCGGATCATCGCCGTCGACGTAGCGCGCCAGCACGATCCGCAGCAGTCGCGCGCTGTCATCACAACGTTCGCAATAGCGGCCGAACCAAAACAGGTTTTCCACCACCCGCGAGGGCAGATAAGGGTCTCGCCGAACCAAGTCATGCACACCGATCGTGCGCTGGGTTTTCCATTGCTCGCCGCTGGGCGGACGATCCCCTAGTACCCACGTGTCCTTGCTCGCACCGCCGCGCTGCATCGACACCACTTCGGCGTCCGCCTCGGCCGCCACGCGGGTCAGACCGCCGGGTAAAACCCGGTAGCCGTCATGGCTGGCCACGGCGTAGACGCGCATGCCGATGGCACGCGGTTGCAATTGACCGTCTTCGGCCTGCCAGACCGGCGCCTGGGACAACTGGGCCATTTCTTGCGCCACATAGGCATAAGGCCGCGCCTGCATGCGCTCAGCCAGGGCCTGACGCTGTTTTTCACTCAGATCACGGCCAAACACAGGCGCGAAGCTTTGAGACGGGAACGCTGGTTTGATCAGCAACTCTGGCAGTTTTTCCAGCGCTTGAGCCAGCACGGGCGCCTCGCCGCACCACCAGGTTGCGATGGACGGCAGGATCAGTTCTTCGCCGAACAGGAACTGATTGATCTTCGGCAGAAAGCCCAATAACCCCGGCGACTCCAGCACGCCGCTGCCGAGGGCATTCGCCACCAACACCCGCCCTCGCCGCACGGCTTCGAGCAGCCCCGGCACGCCCAGTGCAGAATCGGTGCGCAGCTCCAGCGGGTCGCAGAAATCATCGTCGAGCCGGCGCATGATTGCGTGAACCCGACGCAGGCCGCTCAGGGTTTTCAGGTAGACCGTGGCATCGCGCACCGTGAGGTCGCCGCCCTCCACCAATGGGTAACCGAGCTGACGCGCCAGATACAAGTGTTCGAAATAGCTTTCATTGAAGCGCCCCGGGGTCAGCAACACGATCAGCGGAGCTTCATCATCGCGCGGGGCCTGACGAGCCAGGGTTTCCTGAAGCGTGCGGAAGAACCCGGCCAGATGCTGCACTTTCAAATCGCGATACAGCTCGGGAAAGGCCCGGGACACGATGGTGCGGTTTTCCAGGGCGTAACCGGCGCCGGACGGCGCTTGCGTCCGGTCCGCGGTGACCCACCAGCGGCCATCAGGCGTGCGTGCCAGATCGACGGCATACAGATGCAGAAAAACCCCGTCGGGCGGCGCAATGCCCTGACAGGGCCAGAGGAAGTTGTTATGACCGAACACCAGTTCTGCCGGCAACAGACCTTCGGCGATCAAGCGTTGCGGGCCGTACAGATCCGCCAGCACCGCATTCAACAGACGCGCCCGCTGTGCGATCCCAGCTGACAGCTGCGCCCACTCATCCGCGGCAATCACATGGGGCAACAGATCCAGTTCCCACGGCCGATCCGCGCCTTTTGGATCGGCGTAAACGTTGTAGGTCACGCCGTTTTCCTGGATCTGCCGGGTCAACAAGGCCTGACGCAGCACCAATTGTGCAGGCGTGCTGCGTTGCAATTGGTCGATCAGCCGACGCCAGTGCGGGCGTACGGTGCCGCTGTCGTCGAGCAGTTCGTGATAAGTGCCCGCCGTCAGCGGGTAGCGGTCAAGCAGGTCAGGCATGGAAAGCTCGGCAGACAGCAAAGAACAGTCAGACTAACGCACGCTCATGACGCCCGGATAGACGAAAAATCCGAGCGTCGCGTACGACTTAGAAACGTCGTAAATCGAGCGTCATCGGCAGCTCGTCGTTGATTTCCACAGTCGGTACGGGCAGTTTTCCCGGCGTGTGCCCTATACGGAAAAATCGCGCCATTCGCCGGCTCTCGGCCTCATTGGCGTTCACCGGCAGGCTGTCGTAGTTGCGCCCACCCGGATGGGCCACGTGGTATTGGCAGCCGCCTAGCGAACGCTGCATCCAGGAGTCGAGCAAGTCGAACACCAATGGCGCGTGGACCGGGATGGTCGGTTGCAAACAGTTGGCCGGTTGCCAGGCGCGAAAACGCACGCCGGCAACAAACTCCCCAACCCGTCCGGTGGGTTGCAACGGCACCGGAATACCATTGCAGGTCAGCAGATAACGTTGCGGTGGCAGGCCGGTGAGCTTGACCTGCAAACGCTCCAGCGATGAATCCACATACCGCACCGTGCCGCCGACCGCGCCCTCCTCACCCAACACATGCCAAGGTTCCAGTGCCTGACGCAATTGCAGTTCAATGCCGCTGACCGCGTAATCACCGACCTTGGGAAAACGGAACTCCAGATGCGCGGCGAACCACTCGGCCCGCACCGGATACCCGGCCGCATTGAGATCGACAATGACGTCAGCGAAATCCTGTTCGATAAAGTGCGGCAACAAGAACCGGTCGTGCAGCTCCGTGCCCCAGCGCGCGAGCTTCGGCGGCGCATAAGGCTCACGCCAGAACCGCGCGACCAGCGCTCGCAGCAACAATTGCTGAGCCAGGCTCATGCGCGCGTGTGGAGGCATTTCAAAAGCACGCAACTCCAGCAAGCCAAGACGTCCGGTGGCACCGTCCGGCGAATAGAGTTTGTCGATGCAGAATTCGGCACGGTGGGTGTTGCCGGTCACGTCGATCAGCAGGTTACGCAGCAACCGATCCACCCGCCATGGCGCGCATTCCTCACCCGGTGCAGGCATTTGGGCGAAGGCGATTTCCAGTTCATACAGCGCATCGTTGCGCGCTTCATCGACGCGCGGTGCCTGGGACGTCGGGCCGATGAACAGCCCGGAAAACAGGTAGGACAGCGACGGATGGTTATGCCAGTAGCTGATCAAGCTGCGCAGCAAGTCGGGACGACGCAGAAACGGCGAGTCGGCCGGGGTCGCGCCGCCGAGCACAAAATGGTTACCGCCCCCCGTGCCTGTGTGCCGCCCGTCAATCATGAATTTTTCGGTGGTCAGTCGGGTCTGGCGCGCTTCTTCGTACAGAAACTCGGTGCGCTCAACCAACTCGTCCCAGGTCGCGGATGGCTGCACGTTGACTTCGATCACGCCCGGATCCGGGGTGATACGAAAGTTGCTCAGACGCGGATCGCTTGGCGGTTCATAGCCTTCCAGCAACACCGGGCAATGCAGCTCTTCGGCAGTGGCCTCGATGGCGGTGACCAGTTCCAGATAATCCTCGACCCGCTCCAGCGGCGGCATGAACAGGTACAACCGCCCTTCCCGGGCTTCAGCGCAGAACGCCGTGCGTGTCAGCCAGTCGGCAGACTCGTCGATTTTCGGCTCGCGCTCAACCGCTTCGGCCGGCGCGCCTGGACTGTTCAACGCCATGGTGTCGGGAAGCGCGGGGAATTCCTGATTCGGGTCGTTGGGATGAATGAACGGATACTCGGCCGCTTTCACCCAAGGCTGCGAGCCGAGCGGCAAGCGATAACCCAGCGGAGAATCCCCCGGCACCAGCCGGCAATGCTCGTCACGCAGATACCAGCGACCGCTTTGCCATTGATCACCCTTGGCGGTGCGCGCCAGCGGCAGGACCTGGCCAATGACTTTATCCAGCCCCTGGCTGAAGACTTTACGCAGACGTGCACGCTCCAGCGGCTCTTCCAGACGTGAGTCTTCGGCGCTGACGTTCTGCGGCAATGTGCCTTCGCGCCATAGGTAATAGAAATTGTCTTCGTAGGCCGGGAACACGAAGCGTGTCGGAAGCTTCAGCCGTTCGGCGACGCTCGCCAGAAACCGACCGGCCAGTGCGCCATCAGCGCCGTAGTCTTCCTGCTCATCGGCGATCAGCCCGCTGTTGTGCCAGATCGGCACGCCATCGCGGCGCCAATAGCAATTCAACGACCAACGTGGCAACTGCTCACCGGGGTACCACTTGCCCTGGCCGAAATGTACGAGGCCTTTGGGCGCGTAGTGTTTGCGCATGCGCTGGAACAGTTCGGCGGACAGTCGACGCTTGTCCGGCCCGAGCGCGGCGGTGTTCCACTCGGCGCCATCCGGGTCATCGATGGAAACGAAGGTCGGCTCGCCGCCCATGGTCAGGCGCACATCGTCTTCCAGCAGGTCGGCATCGATCTGCCGGCCCAGCGCCTGGATCGCCAACCATTGATCGTCGGTATAGGGCCTGGTGACGCGAGGGGCCTCCCAAATCCGTTCCACGGACATTTCGTGGGTGAACTCGCACTCGCACGGCTCCACCAGGCCACTGATCGGCGCCGCAGAGCCCGGATCGGGGCTGCACGCCAACGGAATGTGGCCTTCGCCGGCAAACAGCCCTGAGGTCGCGTCCAGGCCGATCCAGCCGGCACCGGGCAAATAGACTTCGCACCAGGCATGCAGGTCGGTGAAGTCCACGTCAGTGCCGGATGGACCGTCGAGGCTTTTGACGTCGGCGGTCAATTGAATCAGGTAACCGGAAACAAAGCGCGCGGCCAGCCCGAGGTTACGCAGCAGTTGCACCAGCAACCAGGCCGAGTCGCGGCAGGAACCGGAGGCGTGTTCGAGGGTGTGCTCGGGTGTCTGTACGCCCGGTTCCATGCGGATCAGGTAACCGATGTCTTCGCTCAAGCGCTGGTTGAGCGCGACGAGGAAATCCACGCTGGGCAGCGGCGTGCGGTCGATGCCGTCCAGATAGGCCTTGAACTTCGGCGTCAGGGGCAGGGTTTCCAGGTACGGCGCCAGTTCCTTGCGCTCGTCGGCGGCGTAGGTAAACGGGATTTTTTCCGCGTAGGGTTCGAGGAAAAAGTCGAAGGGATTGAAGACCGCCATTTCCGCGAGCAGATCGACTTCGATCCGCAGCTCATCGGTTTTCTCCGGAAACACCAACCGCGCCAGGTAATTGCCCTGCGGGTCTTGTTGCCAGTTGATGAAGTGCTGCTCGGGCGAGACTTTCAGCGCATAGGACAGGATCCGCGTGCGACTGTGGGCGGCCGGGCGCAGGCGAACGATCTGCGGACCAAGTTCGACAGCGCGGTCGTAGCGGTAATGCGTGACGTGGTGCAATGCGACATGAATCGACACGGCGTGCCTCCTGCGAGCCCTAAGCGTTATCGAAAGCGCGCAAGACTTATGCCATCGCGGCACCGCTGGCGCTTTCTCCATTTGCTTGAGGCAGTACAGCACCAAAATCGGGCGATGCGGGAAATTGGTTGGGGGCAGTTGCACGCAAATGTTGCGGTCGGGGCGCCGTCGGCCGGGTTTTGCAGTGGCGCACAACGCAAAACGCCAACCCGAAGGTTGGCGTTCTGTTCAGCTCAAGCAAGGCTTAGCGCGGTACAACCGGCTTGCGGGCAGGCTTAGGACCCTTGCCTTTCGCCGCGTCCTTGCGCTCCTTGGCCGCCTGCTGGTTGCGGGCGAACGCCGCCGCCTTGGCCTGTTCACGCTTGTCCCACGGGTTACCGCCATCGCTGGCACGCGGTGGCAGGCCGGTGTGCTGGGTCAGGATCTTGGTGGTCTTTTCCCCTGCAACCTTGTGACTGCCAGCCGGTGTCGAGTTCTTGCGACGGGCGCTCTGGTAGCTGTCGGTCGCCGGTTGATGCAGCGGGATCAACTGGTTCTTGCCCGGCCCGATCAGGTCGGCGCGACCCATGCGGGTCAGCGCTTCACGCAGCATCGGCCAGCCTTTCGGGTCGTGATAACGCAAGAACGCTTTATGCAGGCGACGCTGCTCTTCGCTCTTGACGATGGTCACGGCGTCGCTCTTGTAAGTGACCTTGCGCAGCGGGTTCTTGCCCGAATGGTACATCGCGGTGGCGGTGGCCATCGGCGACGGGTAGAACGCCTGCACCTGGTCGGCGCGGAAGCCGTTGCCCTTGAGCCACAGGGCCAGGTTCATCATGTCTTCGTCGGTGGTGCCCGGGTGGGCGGCGATGAAGTACGGAATCAGGTACTGCTCTTTCCCGGCTTCCTTGGAGTACTTCTCGAACATGCGCTTGAACTTGTCATAGCTGCCAATGCCGGGCTTCATCATCTGGTTGAGCGGACCTTCCTCGGTGTGTTCCGGGGCGATCTTGAGGTAACCACCGACGTGGTGGGTCACCAGCTCCTTGACGTATTCCGGCGACTCGACCGCGAGGTCGTAGCGCAGGCCGGAAGCGATCAAAATTTTCTTCACGCCCGGCAAGGCACGGGCGCTGCGGTAGAGCTGAATCAACGACGAGTGATCGGTGTTCAGGTTCGGGCAGATGCCAGGGAACACGCACGAAGGCTTGCGGCACGCGGATTCGATTTCCGGGCTCTTGCAGGCGATGCGGTACATGTTCGCGGTCGGGCCGCCGAGGTCGGAAATGACGCCGGTGAAACCCGGCACCTTGTCGCGGATCTCTTCGATTTCGCGAATGATCGACTCTTCGGAGCGGTTCTGAATGATCCGGCCTTCGTGCTCGGTGATCGAGCAGAAGGTGCAGCCGCCGAAGCAGCCACGCATGATGTTCACCGAGAAGCGGATCATGTCGTAGGCCGGAATCTTTTCCTTGCCGTACGCCGGGTGCGGGATGCGCGCATAGGGCATGCCGAACACGTAGTCCATTTCTTCAGTGGTCATCGGAATCGGCGGCGGGTTGAACCAGACATCGACGTCGCCATGCTTCTGCACCAGCGCGCGGGCGTTGCCCGGGTTGGTTTCAAGGTGAAGCACGCGGTTGGCGTGAGCGTACAGAACGGCGTCGCCACGGACTTTTTCTACCGACGGCAGACGAATCACGGTCTTGTCGCGGGTCATCTTCGGGCTGGCCAGGATCTGTACGACCTTGGCTTCAGTCGGATCTTCAACCGGCCCTTTTTCCTGCTCGATGGCGCAGGCCTGGGTGTCCTGGGTGTTCACGTACGGGTTGATGATCTTGTCGACCTTGCCCGGACGGTCGATGCGCGTGGAATCGACTTCGTACCAGTCTTTCGGCGTATCACGACGGATGAACGCGGTGCCGCGCACGTCGGTGATGTCTTCGATCTTGTGACCGTAGGACAGACGCTGGGCGACTTCGACGATCGCACGCTCGGCGTTGCCGTAGAGCAGGATGTCGGCACAGGCGTCGATCAGGATCGAGTTGCGCACCCGGTCCTGCCAGTAATCGTAGTGGGCGATGCGGCGCAGGGACGCTTCGATGCCACCGAGCACGATCGGCACGTGGTTGTAGGCTTCCTTGCAGCGCTGGCTGTAAACCAGGCTCGCACGGTCCGGCCGCTTGCCCGCCAGGCCACCGGGGGTGTAGGCGTCGTCAGAGCGGATTTTCTTGTCGGCGGTGTAGCGGTTGATCATCGAGTCCATGTTGCCGGCCGCGACACCGAAGAACAGGTTCGGCTCGCCGAGCTTCATGAAGTCGTCTTTGGACTGCCAGTTCGGCTGGGCAATGATCCCGACGCGGAAGCCTTGCGACTCCAGCAGCCGGCCGATGATCGCCATGCCGAACGACGGATGGTCAACGTACGCATCACCGGTGACGATGATGATGTCGCAGGAATCCCAGCCAAGCTGATCCATCTCCTCCCTGCTCATCGGCAGGAATGGCGCTGGACCGAAACATTCGGCCCAGTACTTGGGATAGTCAAATAACGGCTTGGCTGTTTGCATGACGATGACCGGTGTTGAGATGAAAAATCGCGGGCGCGGAATATAGCACAAAAAATAACCAATTCCGACGGCTATGGTCGGAAATTAGTGTCGACCCAATCGCGAGCAAACCCGCTCCCACAAGAACGTTGAGATCCCTGTGGGAGCGGGCTTGCCCGCGAAGAGGCCCTCTCAGGCACAACACAACTTACTCGTCGTCGAAGTTATAGCTGCCCGGCGCCAGGTTTTCGAAGCGGGTGTACTTGCCGATGAACGCCAGTCGCGACGTGCCGATCGGGCCGTTCCGTTGTTTACCGATAATGATTTCTGCGATGCCTTTGTGCTCGGTTTCCGGGTGATATACCTCATCCCGGTACACGAACATGATGACGTCAGCATCCTGCTCGATCGCTCCGGATTCCCGGAGGTCGGAGTTGATCGGACGTTTGTTTGGTCGTTGCTCCAGGGAGCGGTTGAGCTGGGACAACGCCACCACCGGGCAGTTGAATTCCTTGGCCAGGGCTTTCAAGGAACGGGAGATCTCGGAAATCTCGTTGGTCCGGTTGTCACCGCCGGAACCTGGAATCTGCATCAATTGCAGGTAGTCGATCATGATCAGGGCGACATCGCCGTGCTCACGCACCAATCGACGGGTTCGCGCACGCATCTCCGACGGGCTGATACCGGCCGTATCGTCGATGAACAGTTTGCGGTCGTTGAGCAGGTTGACCGCCGAGGTCAGGCGCGGCCAATCGTCGTCGTCGAGGCGACCGGCCCGGACCTTGGTCTGGTCAATACGGCCCAGGGACGACAACATACGCATGATCAGCGATTCACCTGGCATCTCGAGCGAGTAAACCAGGACGCACTTGTCGCTGCGCAACACGGCGTTTTCCACCAGGTTCATCGCAAAGGTGGTTTTACCCATGGACGGACGGCCGGCGACGATGATCAGGTCGGACGGCTGCAGGCCGCTGGTCTTCTCGTCGAGGTCGGTGTAGCCGGTGGACAGGCCGGTGATGGCGTTGTCGGTGTTGAACAGGGTGTCGATGCGGTCGATGGCCTTGGTCAGCAGGTCATTCACGCTCACCGGGCCGCCGGTTTTGGGCCGGGCCTCGGCGATCTGGAAGATCTGCCGTTCAGCTTCGTCGAGAATCTCTTCAGCCGTGCGGCCTTCCGGATTGAAGGCACTGTCGGCAATCTCGGTAGCGATGCCGATCAGTTGGCGCAATGTCGCCCGCGCACGAACGATCTGTGCGTAAGCCTTGATGTTGGCGACGGACGGCGTGTTTTTCGCCAGTTCGCCAAGGTAACCGAGACCACCGACCTGCGAGGTCTGACCTTCCTTGTCCAATTGCTCGGCAAGGGTCACGACGTCGATCGGGGAGTTCTGGTCGGCGAGCTTGGCGATCGCGCGGAAGATCAGGCGGTGGTCATGTCGATAGAAGTCGCCATCCGACACTTGATCGAGCACGCGTTCCCAGGCGTTGTTGTCCAGCATCAAACCACCGAGCACGGCCTGTTCGGCCTCGATGGAGTGCGGCGGCACCTTCAGGGAAGCGGTTTGCAGATCGTATTGCTCAGGTGCGGAGATATCGTTCATGGCCACTTGAATTGAGTGTGTGAAAATCAGGAACTGCAGAAAGACAAAGGGCACGACCTGTAAACAGGATCGTGCCCGATGTTACCGGCAAGCACCCGAGGGTGCCAGCCGACAAGTACTACTTAAGCTGCTACCACGACAACGCGTACGGTGGCTTCAACTTCAGCGTGCAGGTGCACGGCTACGTCGAATTCGCCTACGTTGCGGATGGTGCCGTTCGGCAGACGAACTTCGCTTTTTGCAACTTCAACGCCAGAGGCGGTCAGTGCATCAGCGATGTCGTGGGTGCCGATCGAACCGAACAGCTTGCCTTCGTCACCAGCGGTGGCAGTGATAGTCACTTCCAGCTCAGCCAGTTGGGCGGCACGGCTTTCAGCCGAAGTTTTACGGTCTGCTGCGGCTTTTTCCAGCTCAGCGCGACGCTCTTCGAACGCGGCCAGGTTGGCAGCGGTCGCAGCGGTAGCTTTGCCGTAAGGCAGCAGGTAGTTACGACCGTAACCAGCCTTAACGTTCACTTTGTCACCCAGGTTGCCCAGGTTGGTGACTTTTTCCAGAAGGATCAGTTGCATGTGAAAATCCTCTTAACTTTTAACCTTCACCGTTCGCGTTATCGGCATCTTTCGGTGCCGAACGACCGCGAAAATCAATCAGGCTGTCGACGATGGCCAAGACCACCAGCAACGGATAGATCAGCTGCATGAACAGCAACAGCGTGACGTACAACCCCACCAGCCAGAACCTGGCCAGTCGCTTTTGCGCCACCAGCCCGTGAATCAGGGCCAGCCCGGCGAACACCAGCGGTACGCTGCACAACGGCGTTAACATGGCCATCTGCGGACCAATGTTCGGCCCCAGAAGCATGCACGCCAGCAGCAACATCGCCGGCAAAAACGGGAATCGGATGGCGCGAAACTCGCGACCAAAACCACCCGGGTTGTACAACAACGCCTGCCAGTAGCGCCCGACAAGCAGGCTCAGCACACTGACGATTTGCAACAAGGCCGCAATCAGGCCGGTCAGGACCGGTGCAATCAGGGACGCAAAATGCGCTTGCTCGTCTACCGACAACTTCTCGTAGACATCACCGAGTAGCGACGGCATGACTTTTATCAAAGCCTGCGCCAGCATCTCGATTTGGGGACCAAACGTCGCCCCCAGCACCACCGAAAACACCACTCCCATCGCTATGCTGACCAGCAGCACGCGGTCCCAGGATTCGCTTGCGCGCAAAACCAACGCAAGGCTCGAAGAACCCAGCAGCACCAGAAGTGCCCGAGGGTCATCCGAGTAAAGCCACCAGATCAACGCCGGCAGCATTCCCAGGGCAAGAACGCCAAGGGCGTCCTTCAATCCGCGCCGCAGAAGCACAAGGCATCCCGCGGCAGCACCCAACCAATACAACAACGGCAATGTTACGCATCCAGCCACTACGAGAGTGGCCTGCATGCGGCCGCGCATGATGAACTCAGCTATGGCGCGCATGCATTCAATCCTTTGCTACGTGTCGACTGCCCGGTCTCAGCGGCCGTGGCTGTCGGTGTAGGCCAGCAGGGCCAGGAAGCGGGCGCGCTTGATAGCGGTGGCCAGCTGACGCTGATAACGTGCTTTGGTACCGGTGATGCGGCTTGGAACGATTTTGCCGGTCTCGGATACATAAGCTTTCAGAGTGTTGAGATCTTTGTAATCGATCTCTTTCACGTCTTCAGCGGTGAAGCGGCAGAATTTACGACGACGGAAGAAACGTGCCATGTAATAGGCTCCTCAAAAGGTCCGTGGATTACTCGTCAGCGTTATCGCTGTTGTCGCTGTCATCACTATCAGCGCTTTCAGCGCCTTCGTGCTCAGGACGGTCGCGACGCTCACGGCGCTCACTGCGGTTTTCTTCAGCCTTGAGCATCTCGGATTGGCCGGTAACGGCTTCTTCGCGACGGATGACCAGGTTACGGATCACTGCATCGTTGTAGCGGAAGTTGTCTTCCAGCTCGGCCAGGGCCTTGCCAGTGCATTCAACGTTCAGCATCACGTAGTGAGCCTTGTGAACATTGTTGATTGCGTAGGCCAGTTGACGACGGCCCCAATCTTCCAGACGGTGGATTTTGCCGCCGTCTTCTTCGATCAGCTTGGTGTAACGCTCTACCATGCCGCCGACTTGCTCGCTTTGATCCGGGTGGACCAAAAAGATGATTTCGTAATGACGCATGAATGCTCCTTACGGGTTGTAGCCTGCCGCTCAAAAGCGGTCAGACAAGGAGTGAATGACACTTATGGACTTGCTTGCGATAGACACATGCGTGCCTGCCGTCACAGCAAGGGGCGCAATTGTAGAGAAGGGACAGGAGAGGCGCAAGGCAATTGGTGATTATTTGAACAGTTCGTTCATACCACCAATCTTCGCCCCACCACAAACCACTGTGGGAGCGAGCTTGCTCGCGATGAGGGCTCAACATTCAATATTTATGCTGAATGTTACTCCGTCATCGCGAGCAAGCTCGCTCCCACAGGGGATTTGCAGCAGATCAGGACTTTTTGGCGGTCCCGGCAGCCTTGACGCTGCGCTGACGCTGGGCTTCGAACAGGCAGACGCCCGTCGCCACGGAGACGTTGAGACTGCTGACGCTGCCCGTCATCGGCAAGTGCACCAGGTAGTCACAAAGATCGCGGGTCAGGCGACGCATGCCGCTGCCTTCTGCGCCCATGATCAAGATGGTCGGGCCAGTCATGTCTTGCTGATACAGGCTCTGCTCAGCTTCACCCGCCGTTCCGACAACCCACAAACCACGCTGCTTGAGCTTTTCCAGGGTGCGCGCCAGGTTGGTCACGGCGACCAACGGAATCACTTCCGCCGCACCACAAGCCACTTTACGCACCGTTGGGGTCAGCGTTGCTGATTTGTCCTTGGGTACGATCACTGCCAGCGCACCGGCCGCATCAGCCGAACGCAGGCAGGCGCCGAGGTTGTGCGGATCGGTCACGCCGTCGAGCACCAGCAACAGCGGTGCGCCTTCGGTACGATCCAGCAGCTCGTCGAGCATTGCCTCACCCCAGACCTGGCTCGGACTCACGTCCGCCACCACGCCTTGGTGCACGCCCTCAACCCACGCATCCAGCTCGCGACGCTCGGCATTGCCGACCGCAACGCGGTTTTCGGCGGCGAGCTGGATCAGCGTTTGCACGCGCGGATCACTGCGGCCTTCGGCCAGCCAGATTTGCTTGACGCGTTTCGGGTGGTGGCGCAGCAATGCTTCTACCGCATGCACGCCGTAGATCTTTTCCAACTGACTCATGGTTTAGCCTTAGGTTTACGCGCCCCGCCGCTTCTTCCGGCTGGAGCAGCACCCGCTTTTGGCGGGCCTTTACGATGTTTGCTCGGTTTTGCTGGCTTGCCGCCGGGGGCCTTGTCAGGCGCCGACCGTCCGGTCTTTCCCCCAGACGCCGCTTTACCGCCGCTTTTCGCTTCAGACAGCAACGCCTGTTTCATTTCACGGCTTTTACGCAGCTCGGCGTTTTTTGCCGCAGCATCGCTTGGACGATAGGCTTCGACAGCCTTTTCCTTGGCAGGACGACGACCGGTTTTTGCCGGTGCCGGTTCTGCGGCGGTTTTAGCCGCTGGAGCGGTTGTTTCGGCTCCGCGCTTCTTGCGGCCAATCGGCGCGCTGATGGTTTTTTCAGCCATCTCGAAGTCGATCTTGCGCTCGTCGAGGTCAACACGCATGACGCGCACTTCAACGGTGTCGCCCAGGCGGAAGCTGCGACCGGTACGTTCACCCGCCAAACGGTGGTGAACCGGATCGAAGTGGTAGTAATCGCCCGGCAGCGCGGTGACGTGCACCAGGCCTTCGACGTAGATATCGGTCAGTTCGACGAACAGGCCAAAACCGGTCACGGCGGTGATCACACCCGGGAACGATTCGCCCACGCGGTCTTTCATGAACTCGCACTTGAGCCAGTTCACCACATCGCGGGTCGCTTCGTCGGCGCGGCGTTCGCTCATCGAGCACTGCTCGCCGAGCTGCTCCAGCGCCGCTTCGTCGTACGGATAAATCCGCGCTTTCGGAATGGTCATCGCGCCAGCACGGCGAACGTGCGGGGTGTCCTGCTTGGAATGGATCACACTGCGGATCGCCCGGTGCGTGAGCAAGTCCGGGTAGCGGCGGATCGGCGAGGTAAAGTGAGTATAGGCTTCATAATTCAGGCCAAAGTGGCCCTGGTTATCAGCGCTGTACACCGCCTGGCTCAACGAACGCAGCATAACGGTCTGGATCAGATGGAAATCCGGACGGTCCTTGATGCTTGCCAGCAAGGCCTGGTAGTCCTTCGGCGACGGGCCGTCCTTGCCTTTGTGCAGGGACAGGCCGAGCTCGCCGAGGAAGGCGCGCAGTTTTTCCAGACGCTCCGGTGGCGGACCATCGTGGACGCGGTACAGCGCCGGGATTTCGTGCTTTTTCAGGAATTCAGCGGTGGCCACGTTGGCCGCCAGCATACATTCCTCGATCAGCTTGTGAGCATCGTTACGAACGGTCGGACGGATCTCGGCAATTTTGCGCTCGGTCCCGAAGATGATCCGGGTTTCCTGCGTTTCGAAATCGATCGCGCCACGCACGTGACGAGCGGCCAGCAGCACTTTGTACAGCGCATAAAGCTGTTTGAGGTGCGGCAGAACGTCGTTGTACTCGCCGCGAAGCTGACGCGCCTCGGTGAGTTTCGGCGTTTCCAGCATCGCACTGACCTTGTTGTAGGTCAGGCGGGCGTGGGAGTGAATCACTGCTTCATAGAAGCAATAGTCGGTCATTTCGCCGGACTTGGAGATGGTCATCTCGCAAACCATGGCCAGACGGTCGACGTGCGGGTTCAGCGAGCACAGGCCGTTGGACAGCTGCTCAGGCAGCATCGGCACGACGCGCTCTGGGAAGTACACCGAGTTGCCGCGAACCTGGGATTCGTTGTCCAGGGCCGAACCGATCTTCACGTAGCTGGAAACGTCGGCGATCGCCACGTACAACTTCCAGCCACCGGAGAACAGGCGCAGCTTGCCCGGTTTGGATTCGCAGTAAACCGCGTCATCGAAGTCGCGTGCATCTTCACCGTCGATAGTTACGAACGGCAGATGGCGCAGGTCGATGCGCTTCTCTTTGTCTTTTTCTTCGACTTCCGGCTTGAGCTTGGCGGCTTCTTTCAAGACCGCTTCAGGCCAGACGTGAGGAATGTCGTAGGTGCGCAGGGCGACATCGATTTCCATGCCCGGCGCCATGTAGTTGCCCACGACTTCGACCACGTCGCCTTGCGGCTGGAAGCGTGGTGTCGGCCAGTGAGTGATCTTCACTTCGACGAACTGACCGATCTGGGCGTTGGCGTTGCGGCCCGGCGTGACCAGCACTTCTTGCTGGATCTTCGGATTATCCGCAACGACGAAACCAATGCCGCCTTCTTCGAAGTAACGACCGACGATGGTTTCGTGAGCACGGGAAACCACTTCGACGATCATGCCTTCACGGCGACCGCGACGGTCGAGGCCGGAAACGCGGGCCAGGGCACGGTCGCCGTCAAAGACCAGGCGCATTTGCGCCGGGCTCATGAACAGGTCGTCACTGCCGTCGTCCGGGACCAGGAAGCCGAAACCGTCACGGTGACCGCTGATGCGGCCCAGGATCAGGTCGAGCTTGTCCACCGGCGCATAAGTGCCGCGACGGGTATAGATGAGTTGAGCGTCGCGCTCCATGGCGCGCAGACGGCGACGCAGGGCTTCGATCTGGTCTTCCGTGGTCAGACCAAACTCTTCGACCAGCTGCTCGCGGTTAGCAGGCGAACCTCGATCAGCAAGGTGCTGAAGGATCAGTTCGCGGCTAGGAATAGGGTTTTCGTATTTTTCCGCTTCACGAGCGGCCTCGGGATCGAGGGACTGCCAATCGGCCATTAGAGAGTTTTCACCTTGTCTATATGCGGGTTAGTTTGGCATAGGCGTAATGAAACGGGAAATTTCAAGCTATGACAGCCCTTCTAAAGCCCTTTATCGACATCGCAACGCTGATTTAAAGACCACTGGCGAAATTTTCCAGGTTTTTTTGATGTCGGGGGTTTACAGTTAAAAAGACGCTCCGTATAGTGCGCGCCATCGACGACGCAGACGCGCTGCCGATACTGCCCAGATGGTGAAATTGGTAGACACGCCAGCTTCAGGTGCTGGTGACCGCAAGGTCGTGGAAGTTCGAGTCTTCTTCTGGGCACCAATTTCGAGCTTGAGATTAGATCAATTTCAAGGCTCACACAAAAACCCGCGAAAGCGGGTTTTTTGCATTCCAAGCTTCTGATTTATTAAATCTAAATCAGGGGTTTACAGATCAAAACGCTCTCCGTATAGTGCGCCACATCAACAGCGGCAACGCTGAAGATAAATGCCCAGATGGTGAAATTGGTAGACACGCCAGCTTCAGGTGCTGGTGACCGCAAGGTCGTGGAAGTTCGAGTCTTCTTCTGGGCACCAATTCAAATTCAAGGTTACGACTTTGAATTTCACAAAAACCCGCGAAAGCGGGTTTTTGCGTTTATGGCATCCGAAAACCTGTCCCCCCTCAAGAAACACATGACCTTGTAGCAGCTGGCGAAGCCTGCGTTCGGCTGCTGCAGGTGTTGGGTCCGCCGCTCTAGCTGGCACTTCCCGACCCAGCAAGGCGCACTTGAGAAACAATATCGTTTATCATTGTTGCAAGTTTTTGCAATGCGACAGTGAGGAACCCTGCGAATGATGTTTCGAAATACCCTACGCCGCGGCCTGACCTTCACCCTGCTCGGCCTGGTACTCGCCACCCCCCTCACCCAGGCGGCCGATCCGGTTTCCCTGACGCTCTATAATGGTCAACACAAGGAAGTCGGCGACGCCATCGCCAAGGCATTCGAAGCCAAGACCGGCATTCATGTGAATGTGCGCAAAGGCAGCAGTAACCAGCTCGCCAGCCAGATCATGGAAGAAGGTGACCGTTCCCCTGCCGACGTAATCTACACCGAAGAATCACCGCCACTGAACAAACTCGGCGAGCAAGGTTTCCTGGCCAAGACCGACGACGCCACGCTGGCGGTTTTGCCAAAGGATTATGTTGCAGGCAACGGCACCTGGATCGGCATTACCGCTCGGGTCCGGGTGGTGGCATTCAATCCCAAGCTGATCGAGGAGAAGGACCTGCCGAAATCGGTGATGGAGTTCTCCAATCCAAAATGGCAAGGCAAGGTCGGCTTCGTGCCCACCAGTGGCGCTTTCCAGGAACAAGCGGTCGCGATCATCAAAGTGCACGGCATGGACGCAGCCGAAGAGTGGCTGACCGGCCTGCGCGCGTTCGGCAAGACTTACAGCAACAACATGGTCGCCCTGAAGGCTGTGGAAAATGGTGAAGTCGCCACGGTTCTGGTTAACAACTATTACTGGTTCGCCCTGCAACGCGAGAAAGGCCAACTGGACTCGAAACTGCATTACTTCACCGGCGGCGACGTCGGCGGGCTGATCACCGTTTCCAGCGCAGCCGTGCTCAAATCCAGCAAACACGCAAAAGAAGCCCAGGCGTTTCTGGCCTACATGGCGAGCGAAGAAGGCCAGCGCGTGATCACTCAAACCACCGCCGAATACCCGCTGCACAAAGGTATGGAATCGGATCGTGGCCTCAAGCCGTTCAGCGAACTGCAAGCACCCAATGTCACACCGGCCGATCTGGGTAACGCCGAACAAGCCCTGGACCTGGAACGCGACGTTGGCTTGAACTGATGAGCGCTTCGCCAGCCTCCCCCGCCTCACGCGGGGTGTACGTGCCTCGGCGCCAACGGCCGTCGATCTGGCTATTACTGCCAGTCCTGCTGCTGGTTGTGCTCAGTCTGTTGCCGCTGATGTATGTCGGCCTAAAAGCCTGGCAAGCCGGCTGGGCCGAAGCATTGCACCTGCTGTGGCGACCTTATGTGTTTGGGTTGCTGCGCAATACGCTGGCGCTGATGGCCGGGGTAACGCTAGCCTGCGCCTTAATCGGCCTGTCACTGGCCTGGCTGCTGGAACGCAGCAATCTGCCGGGGCGGCGATTGTGGGGCGTCATCCTCTGTTTGCCGTTCGCCGTTCCGGCGTTTGTCAGCAGTTTTACCTGGGTTTCGCTGAGCGCTCACTTTGAAGGTTTGGGCGGGGCGATTTTGGTGATGACGCTGTCCAAGTACCCGCTGATCTTTCTGCCGGTCGCGGCGACCTTGCGCAATCTTGACCCCTCTCTTGAAGAATCTGCCCGGACACTCGGACAGAATCGCTGGGGCGTGTTTTTCAGAATCACGTTGCCGCTGCTCTGGCCATCGTTGCTGGCGGGCTCACTGCTGATCGCACTGCACATGCTGGTGGAGTTCGGCGCGCTGTCGATCATCGGCTTGCAAACCTTTACCACGGCGATTTATCAGCAGTTCGAACTGGAATTCAGCAATGCCAATGCAGCGATGCTGTCAGCGGTGTTGCTGGCGCTGTGTCTGGCGTTGTTATGGCTGGAGCTGCGGGTTCGCGGCAAGGGCCGACATGTTCGTACCGGCCAGGGTGCGGCGCGGCATGCGGAACAGGTTCGATTGGGGCCCTGGGCGGGCATCGGACAGCTTTACTGCCTGGCGCTGGCGATCATCGGCAGTGGCATTCCACTGGGAATGCTGGGGTATTGGCTGGCGGTCGGCTCCTCAGCCGCATTTCCGGTCGCCGCCATCGGCGAAGCGCTGCTCTCATCGCTGGCACTCTCCCTCGGTGGCGCAGCGCTTTGCCTGGTGCTGGCCGTGCCAGTGGGCTTGCTGGTGGTGCGTTACAAAGGCCCACTGGCGATCTGGGCCGAGCGACTGCCGTATCTGCTGCATGCGTTGCCCGGCCTGGTGATTGCGCTGACACTAGTGTATTTCGCCCTGCACTATGTGCCGGTGCTGTACCAGACGTCCGCCTTGCTGCTGATCGCTTATGCGTTGTTGTTTCTGCCGTTGGCTCAGGCGCCGATTCGAACGGCTCTGAACAAGGCTGCACCGCAACTGGAAGAGGCTGCACGCACACTCGGGGCTACGTCGTTCAGTGCGTTTTGCCGGATCACGCTGCCGATAATTTTCCCGGCGCTGGGGGCGGCGTTTGCGCTGGTGTTTCTGGATGCGATGAAGGAGCTGACGGCGACATTGCTATTGAGTCCCACCGGGCTCAACACACTGGCAACAGAGGTGTGGGCGCATACCGCGAATGTGGAGTTTGCGGCGGCGGCGCCTTATGCGGCGTTGTTGATAGTGGTGTCGGGGGTGCCGGTTTATCTACTCACGACTCGGATGTATCTGAGCCGTTGAGAGCGCCTTCGCAAGCAGGCTCACTCCCACACTGGATCTACTGTGAACTCACACTACGTGAACACCAGAGATCAAATGAGGGAGCGAGCCTGCTCGCGAAGGGGCCAGTCCGGACAACCGATTACGCCCTGAACTGCCCCAGACTCGCCTTCAACTGCGCCGCCAACCCATCCAGCACCTTGCCGCTGGCCGTGGTCTCCACCACTGCCTGAGCCGCTTTCTCGGCCTGCGCATGAATGGTTTCAACCCGCCCCCGCACCGCCTGCGCACCTTGCGCCTGATGCGCCGCTGCCTGAGTCGCCAGGCCAATCGCCGCATGCACCTGCTCGACCGATTCCTGCACCGACTGCTGCAACCGCGCACTGTCGCGCAGCACCAGCAAACCTTCACTGGCCTGACGCCCGGCTTGACCAATTGCCGCCACCGCTTCGCGCGCACCTTGCTGCAAGGCAACGATGTGCGCCTGAATGTCGCCGGTCGAACTCTGAGTCTTGCTCGCCAGTGCCCGCACTTCGTCAGCGACCACGGCAAATCCGCGACCGGTCTCGCCCGCACGCGCCGCTTCGATGGCCGCGTTCAGTGCCAACAAATTGGTTTGCTCCGCGATCCCGTGAATCACCGTCAGTACCACTTCGATCTGTTCACTCTGTTGCGCCAGTCGTTCGATGACTTTCGCCCCGGTGTCGACCTGCCCGGCCAGCGCCTCGATCAAGCTGCCGACTTTCGCCGAGGTCCGGGTGTTTTCATCCGTGGCCGAACGAATGTCCACCACCTGTTGCAAAGCTGCCTGCATGGCATGACTTTCAGATTGGGCTTCATCGGCCATTTGCGACAACGCTCGCAGGCTCTCAGCCACTTCATCGCGCTGCATTCCGGCGGCCTTGTCAGCTCCGGCATTACGCAGGGTCATGGCACCGATTTCCACGCCGGTACGCTGGGCCACATCGCCGGCTTCACGCACGATCGGCTGCAACTTATCCACAAAGCGATTGACCGCCGACGCCATGTCGCCGATTTCGTCCTTGCTGTTGATCTGCACACGCTTGGTCAGGTCACCCTCGCCAGCCGCCAGATCATCCATGGCGCTGATCAGCATCTTCAAGCGATTGACCACGCGCCGCCCCAGCACCACGGCCAGCAACAACAGCACGCCGCAACCGACCAGCGCCAGACCCAGACCAATGCGCCAGCGCAAGGTCGCGGCAGCTTCCTGTACGGTACCGGTGGTGTTGGCTTTCATTTCAGACGCCGTGGACTGCGCCGACTGCAAACGTGCACCCATCGCCGCGGCACTGTCGGCGGCCGCGCCTTTGAGGCTGTCGCCCACCAGTTGATCGCTGCTGGCAATCAGCGCCGAGAAACGCTTGTCCAGGGCCGCGAGGTCGGTTTCCACTGACGCGGTGGAGACCCCCATTATTACCTTGCCGATTTCCACACCATTGGGATTGATCGAGGCTTCGAGGTAATAAACCGAAGGATCGTTCTTCGCCGCATCCAGCACTTTGTCGAGCGCTCGCTCGCCCTGGCCTTTTTCAAGGAGGGCCTTGTTGATCGGGTTTTCACGATTGAGGTAGCGCGTCAGATGCTGCCCGGTCGCATCGTCATACACCACGAACAACACATTGGGATTGCGCTGGGCCCGGCGGGCGAATTCGGACAAGGTTGGAACGTCACTGTCCCACATCGCGCGGGGGGCGACCGAGGCCAAGAGCTGCGCCATATCATTGGCGGAGTCCTTCAGGTCTTTTTCCAGCGTCGCACGCAACTGAGCCTGCTCATCCTTCAAACGCGAGGACAAACCGGCCGTAAGGCGCTGACGCGTGCTGGTCGATAGGTTGTCGAGGCTCGACGTGACTTCACGCCCTGCCTGCTCAAGTTCGCCAGAGAGCTTTTGACTGTCGACCCCCAGGCGCACACCCAGATCGGCTTCCAATGCAGTCACTGTGCTCCGGGTCAGAGCAACAGCCACCAGCACTTGCACCAAAAGGGCGATACCGAGGGTAACGAACACGGGCCGCAACAAACGGCTTTGTAACAATGAGAGAACTGCCGACACTTAAAATCCCTCTGCTTTGGCGCCATTAAATTGATGGCGCGCTGGAAGCGATGCTTTTATTCAACATCACAGCAAAGGTCATGCCGTCCAAGAGGCATAAACGACAAAGGGTCCTATTAAGGACCCTTTGTGTTTCACTTCAATGACTTATCAAGCAAACGGATGACGCAGAACGATGGTTTCGTTGCGGTCCGGGCCCGTCGAAATAATGTCGATCGGCGCGCCGATCAACTCTTCAACGCGTTTGATGTAGGCACGAGCGTTAGCTGGCAGCTCTTCCAGGGTTTTGGCACCCACGGTCGATTCGGTCCAGCCCGGCACTTCTTCGTACACAGGCTGAAGGCCTACGTAGCTGTCTGCGTCGGTCGGAGCAACGGCGTTGCCCTGCGCATCTTTGTAGCCGACGCAGATGTTGATGGTTTCCAGGCCGTCGAGTACGTCCAGCTTGGTCAGGCAGATGCCCGAGATGCTGTTCACATCGATTGCGCGACGCAGGATAACGGCGTCGAACCAGCCGCAACGACGGGCACGGCCGGTGGTAGCACCGAACTCGTGACCTTGTTTGGCCAGGTGCGCACCCACTTCATCAAACAGCTCAGTCGGGAATGGGCCCGAACCTACGCGAGTGGTGTAAGCCTTGGTGATGCCCAGGATGTAATCCAGGAACATCGGACCTACGCCCGAACCGGTCGCCACGCCACCGGCGGTGGTGTTGGAGCTGGTCACGTACGGATAGGTGCCGTGGTCGATGTCCAGCAACGAACCCTGGGCGCCTTCGAACATGATGTCTTTGCCGGCGCGGCGCAGGTCGTGCAGCTCGGCCGTTACGTCCAGCATCAACGGCTTGAGCAGCTCTGCATATTCCTTGCACTCGGCCAGCGTCTTTTCGAACTCGATGGCAGGCTCTTTGTAGTAACCCACCAGCATGAAGTTGTGGTAATCCACCAGTTCACGCAGTTTGTCTTCGAAGCGAGGCATGTTGAGCAGGTCGCCAACGCGCAGGCCACGACGTGCAACCTTGTCTTCGTACGCCGGGCCGATGCCGCGACCAGTGGTACCGATCTTCAGCTCGCCACGGGCCTTTTCACGGGCCTGGTCCAGCGCCACGTGGAAGGACAGGATCAGCGGGCAGGACGGGCTGATACGCAGGCGCTCGCGCACCGGTACGCCTTTCTCTTCCAGCTTGGTGATCTCGCGCAGCAGGGCGTCAGGTGCAACCACCACGCCGTTACCGATCAGGCACTGCACGCCTTCGCGCAACACGCCCGACGGGATCAGGTGCAAGACGGTTTTCTCGCCGTCGATCACCAGCGTGTGACCCGCGTTGTGGCCACCCTGGTAGCGCACTACGGCGGCAGCATGTTCGGTCAGCAGATCAACGATCTTGCCTTTGCCCTCATCACCCCATTGGGTGCCCAGGACTACGACATTCTTACCCATAACACTTGTCCTCATTCGCGCAAACTTGGTGCCGGCAGCCGCCGGCGGGAAAACTCAAGAAGCCAGCGGCAATACTTGCCAAAGCCCGTTCTGCTGAATCAATTGCCGGTCGCAGTCCGCTTCACGGGCGGCGGCCAAAGGTTGCCCAGGCAATGCCTGAACGACACGCTGACCCTCACTGCGCAACTGGCAAACCTGCTGCCAGAGTGCCGCATCCGTACTGTCAGGCATCCAGATACCGCCAGACGGTAGCTCGATCTCAGCACGCCCCAGGGTCACCAGGGTTTTCAAGTCGGTAGAGAAGCCGGTGGCCGGACGTGCGCGACCGAAGTCGGCGCCGATGTCGTCGTAACGACCGCCTTGGGCAATGGACTGGCCAACACCCGGCACGAACACCGCGAACACCACACCGGTGTGGTAGTGGTAACCGCGCAACTCGCCAAGGTCGAAGTACAGCGGCAGATCCGGGAAACGCACGGACAGACGCTCGGCAATTGCCAGCAAGTCGTCCAGAGCCGCCAGAACAGGCGCCGGCGCACTCGCCAGACGCTCGCGGGCAGCGCTCAACACTTCACGGCCGCCACACAAATCAACCAACGCGCGCAGCATGCCGGACAAATCGGCAGGCAGGCCTTCGGTCAAGGTAATGACCTCGTCGATGGCCTTGCGTTGCAACGCGTCGAACAATTGTTGCTCGACTTCACCGGACAAACCGGCGGCGCGGGCCAGGCCACGGTAGATGCCTACATGACCGAGGTCCATGTGTACATCCGGCACATCGGCCAGTTGCAGCATAGCCAACATCAGGCTGATGACTTCCACGTCGCTGCTCGGGCTGGCATCGCCGTACAACTCGGCACCCAACTGGATCGGGCTGCGCGAGGACGACAAGGCGCGAGGCTGAGCGTGCAGCACGCTACCGGCATAGCACAGACGGCTAGGCCCTTCACGACGCAGGGTGTGCGCATCAATGCGCGCCACTTGCGGCGTGATGTCGGCGCGGAAACCCATCTGCCGGCCCGATTGCGGGTCGATGACCTTGAAGGTACGCAGGTCGAGGTCAGAGCCCGCGCCGGTCAGCAGGGATTCCAGGTACTCGATGTGGGGAGTCACGACAAACTCGTAACCCCAGCTCTGGAACAGATCCAACACCTGACGACGCGCAACTTCAATGCGCGCCGCTTCTGGTGGCAGTACTTCTTCGATGCCATCTGGCAGCAGCCAGCGGTCTACCGTTGCCATTACGCCATTCCCCTATGATCCGGGCGGCAAGCCCTCGGGCGAGCCTTGAGTGAAGCAGAAAATGGTCGGCTCGTACGCAAACCACGCGCATGAACGACATGGCGAAAAGCCTTAAACCGGCTTCGCCAACCACTTTCCTCGAAAAACCTGTTGAGCCTGCATAAAAACAGCAATCAAACGTGCAGACGCAAAAAAGCCGGGAATTTCCCGGCTGCCGCATCATACACACGTTTTCCCAAAGGATCACCCCGCCCGAGGCTTTAGCCGCCAAGCGGGGGATGATTCAGGTCAACGCAGTATCAAGGCTTGGCTTTTTCCAGGTAACGGAAGAAGTCGCTGCTTGGGTCCAGGACCATGACGTCGGATTTGTTCGCGAAGCTTTCACGGTAGGCACGCAGGCTACGGTAGAAACCATAGAACTCCTGATCCTGGCCGTAGGCCTTGGAGTAGATCGCAGAGGCCTGGGCATCACCGTCACCACGAACCTCTTCAGATTCACGATAGGCTTCAGCCAGCAACACGCGGCGCTGACGATCGGCGTCGGCACGAATACCTTCGGCCAGTTCGTTACCCTTGGCGCGGTGCTCGCGAGCTTCACGCTCACGCTCGGAGCTCATGCGCTCGAACACACTGCGGTTCACTTCTTTCGGCAGATCGATAGCCTTGACCCGAACATCGACCACTTCGATACCCAGCTCTTTTTCGGCCATCTTGTTCAGCGAAGCCGTGATGTCGGTCATCAGCGCATCGCGCTCACCGGACACCACTTCGTGCAGCGTGCGCTTACCAAACTGGTCACGCAGGCCCGACTCCAGACGACGGGAAAGACGCTCGTCGGCAATTTGCTTGAGGCCAGACGTTGCGGTGTAGAAGCGCTCGGCATCTTTCACCCGCCACTTGGCGTAGGCATCCACCATGACGGCTTTCTTTTCCAGCGTCAGGAAGCGTTGCGTCGGTGCATCCAGCGTCATCAGGCGTGCGTCGAATTTACGCACCTGGTTAACGTAAGGCACTTTCACATGCAGGCCCGGCTGAACATCGGCCTGGACCACACGACCGAACTGCAGCAACACCGCACGCTCGGTCTGAGCCACGATGTAGAAGCAGTTCCAGGCAGCGATCGCCACGACGACGCCGACAATAAGGGCGATCAGCGATTTATTGCTCATCAGCGACTCTCCCTGGTACGTGCTTGCTGTTGCTGCAGATCAGCTGCTGCACGCGCATTCGCTTCATTGCTGGTGGTTGCTGCACTGGTCACCGGAGCGCTGGTGTTGCGACCACTTTCGACCATCTTGTCCAGCGGCAAGTACAGCAGATTGCTCTGGCCATTCTTGTTGCCGGTCACGAGAACCTTGCTGGTGTTGCTGAAGACTTCCTGCATGGTGTCCAGGTACAGACGCTCGCGGGTGACTTCAGGGGCCTTGCGATACTCGGCAACCAGTTTGGTGAAGCGATCGGCCTCACCCTTGGCGCGCGAGACCGTTTCGTCACGGTAGCCGTTGGCATCTTCGATGATGCGCTGGGCCTGACCACGGGCTTCCGGCACGACGCCGTTGGCATAGGTTTCAGCCTGGTTACGCGAACGCTGCTCGTCTTCACGGGCGCGGATCACGTCATCGAAAGCTTCCTGTACTTCACGCGGTGCGGCTGCGCTCTGTACGTTGACCTGTGTAATGGTGATGCCGGTGCGATAGGTATCCATGAAGCGTTGCAGACGCTCCTTGATTTCGCTGGCCATCAACTCACGACCTTCGGTCAGCACCTGGTCCATCGCAGTGGAACCCACCACATGGCGCAAGGCACTTTCGGTCGCGTGCTGCAGGCTGATTTCCGGTTGATCAACGTTCAGCACGAAGTCCTGCAGGTTGCTGATCTTGTACTGCACGGTCAGTGGCACTTCGACGATGTTTTCGTCTTCAGTCAGCATTTGACCCTGCTTGGTGTAGGCACGCTCACGCGTGACGTTTTCCAGGTACTTGCGATCGATCGGCGGGAAATAGATGTTCAGGCCCGGGCCGACGGTTTCGTAGTACTTGCCGAAGCGCAGCACCACGGCTTGCTCCTGCTCGTCGACAACGTAGACCGCGCTGTACAGCCAAACGGCCGCCAGCACGACAAGGCCGATGCCAAGAATGCCACCGAAGCCGCCGCTCTTGCCCGAACCACCGCCGTCATCACCACGTTTCTTACCACCACCGAACAACCCGTTCAGGCTTTCCTGCAGCTTTCGGAAGGCCTCGTCGAGATCCGGTGGTCCCTTGCGGTCGCCGTTATTGCGGCGCTTGCCACCCCAAGGATCCTGATTATTCGAGTTGCCACCCGGCTCATTCCAAGCCATAGCGCTCTCCATCTGATAAAGCAAAGACGCACCCACGGCGCGCCGACCAATGCTACAGAATGCCTGTCACCACGACACAACCGCTTTCTCAGGCTTTTATTGCAAAGTGTGTTGCTCGATGAAGTCATTCGGCTGCAAACCTTCGCGACTCACCAATCGATTCAACTCGATCCGTGGCAAGCGAACGGCCAGCAAGCTGGTGCCTTCTTCGTCGTGTTCTTCTTTCTGCACCGCGCCAAGTTCGAAAAACTGCGCACGCAGTCGAGCGAAGCGTTGCGGCAAGCGCAAGGTACCGATAAACAAATCACTGCCAAGCAACTCGGCAATGGCTTGCTCAAGCAATTCCAGACCCGTGCCATCACGCGCCGACAGCCAGACCCGCAGGGGTTTACCGCTTTCGTCGCGCTGGATTTGTGGCTCAACGCCTTCAAGCAAATCGAGTTTGTTATACACCTCGAGTATCGGCAAGTCCTGGGCACCAATCTCGCCCAGCACCACCATCACCTGCTCGATCTGCAACATGCGATCCGGTTCGGCCGCATCGATCACGTGCAACAACAGGTCGGAATTGCTCGACTCTTCGAGAGTAGACCGAAATGCCTCGACCAGCTTGTGGGGCAAGTGGCGAATGAAACCTACAGTGTCCGCCAGGACAATCGGCCCCAGGTCGTCCAGATCGAGACGGCGCAGGGTCGGGTCCAGCGTGGCAAACAATTGGTCAGCCGCGTAAACGTCGGATTTCGTCACGTTATTGAAGAGCGTGGATTTACCGGCGTTGGTATACCCCACCAGCGAAACGGTAGGGATATCCGCACGCATACGACCACGTCGCGACTGTTCGCGCTGGCTGCGCACTTTCTCCAGCCGGCCCTTGATCTGTCGCAGGCGAACCCGCAGCAAACGGCGGTCGGTTTCGAGTTGGGTTTCACCCGGGCCACGCATGCCGATACCGCCACCTTGGCGCTCAAGGTGAGTCCAGCCACGAACCAGGCGGGTGCTCATGTGGTCAAGCTGAGCCAGTTCTACCTGGAGCTTGCCTTCATGGGTACGGGCGCGTTGGGCGAAAATATCAAGAATCAGACCGGTGCGGTCGATCACGCGACACTCGAAAACACGTTCGAGGTTACGTTCCTGACTGGGCGTGAGGATGTGATTGAAGATCACCAGATCAGCCTCTTCGGCCTTGACCAGGTCGCGCAGTTCCTCGACCTTGCCACTGCCAATGAGGAATTTGGCGGTTGGCCGATGACGCGGCACGTTAAAAAACGCAACGGTCTCGGCGCCCGCCGAATTAGCCAGTTCCTGAAACTCCTGCGGATCTTCGCGCGCCTCAGGGTCCTGTCCATCCAAGTGAACGAGGATGACTCGCTCACCACCACCGTGGCGCTCAAAGAACAAAGGAGACTCCTATCAGGCGTTACCTGGCTCAGCGTCACCTGCTTCGGATTCGGTTGCGCTTGGCAGACGAATTGGACGAACCGGCACCACTGTCGAGATAGCGTGTTTGTAAACCATTTGGCTAACGGTGTTTTTCAGCAGGATAACGAACTGGTCGAAAGACTCGATCGTGCCTTGCAGTTTGATCCCGTTGACCAGGTAGATAGACACCCCAACTTTCTCTTTACGTAAAGTATTCAAGTAAGGGTCTTGTAGCGAATGCCCTTTTGACATGTGCCGCACTCCTTTAAGGATTCAATATAAAAAATAGGTAAACAGATGGCTTTAGCCGCCACACCCCCAAGGATAGACGGCAATTGCAAGGACTCAGCTCAATATGGAGATGGTCCCCAAGTATTTCAAGGCGCGCGGCAGATTGTCGCAATCGAGACTGTCCAGCCAGTGTAAATCAGCCCAACTGCGCAGCCAGGTGAACTGACGCTTTGCCAATTGGCGCGTGGCAATGATTCCACGCTCCTGCATCTCGGCTTGCGTCAGCTTGCCATCCAGGTAATCCCAAACTTGTCGGTAGCCTACCGCACGTATAGACGGCAACCCGGAATGCAGGTCACTTCTCTTACGCAGGGCTACGACCTCGTCAATGAATCCCTGTTCCAACATATTCGTGAATCTTTGTTTAATTCGCTCGTGCAGTACCTGGCGATTTGCAGGAGCAATGGCCAAGTTCGCGACAGTATAGGGCAATTGTTGCAGTCCCGAAGCGGCTGCTTCGGTACTTTGCACAGATTGTTTCAGCCGCAGCTCGGTCATGCTCTGACCGCTGACGCGATAAACTTCCAGCGCCCGACTGAGTCGCTGCGGATCGTTTGGATGAATACGCGCGGCAGACTCAGGGTCAATTAACGCCAATTGTTCGTGCAGCGCTTGCCAGCCAAGGCGTGCAGCCTCTTCCTCGATCTGCGCCCGAACATCGGGATCGGCCGCTGGCATGTCCGCCAGACCTTCGACCAAAGCCTTGTAATAGAGCATTGTGCCGCCCACCAGCAGCGGGATTTTTCCCCGCGCGGTGATCTCGGCCATCGCCGCCAGGGCATCACGACGAAAATCGGCGGCCGAATAGCTCTCGGCCGGGTCGAGAATGTCGATCAAACGGTGCGGGAATTCGGCCAGGATTTCTTTCGAAGGCTTGGCGGTGCCGATGTCCATGCCCCGATAGACCAGCGCCGAATCGACACTGATCAGCTCGCAGGGCAGAACCTTGGTCAGCTCGATGGCCAGGTCGGTCTTGCCCGCAGCAGTCGGGCCCATCAGGAAAATCGCTGGAGGAAGCTGGCTCATCAACGACCGCGCAAGAACAGTTTGTCCAGATCGTCCAGGCCCAATTGGGTCCAGGTCGGTCGGCCATGGTTGCATTGACCGCTGCGCTCGGTGTTTTCCATGTCGCGCAGCAGACCGTTCATTTCCGGGATCGCCAGGCGCCGATTCGCACGAACCGCGCCGTGGCAAGCCATCGTCCCGAGCAACTCATTCAGATGTGCCTGAATCCGGTCGCTGGTGCCGTATTCCATCAGGTCCGCCAAGACATCACTGACCAGTCGATTGGCTTCCGCCTGCTTGAGCAAGGCCGGGATTTGCCGAATGGCCAGGGATTCAGGTCCCAGACGCTGCAATTCAAAACCCAGACGCTGGAACAACGCCGCGTGCTCTTCGGCGCAATCGGCTTCACGCTGACTGACAGCCAGGGATTCCGGTACCAGCAGCGGCTGGCCGCTCAGGCCTTCGCTGGCCATGGCGATTTTCAGGCGCTCGTACATGATCCGCTCGTGAGCCGCGTGCATGTCCACCAGCACCAGCCCTTGGGCATTTTCCGCCAGGATGTAGATGCCTTTGAGCTGCGCCAGGGCGTAACCCAGCGGCGGAATATCGTCCTGCCCGGCTGGCAGCGCGACCGCGTTGGCCTCGGGCAATGGCGCAAAGAATTCACGGTACGCCGCCTGGGCTTCAGCAACCGGTACACCGGATTGGGGCCGTGGCGTGTATTGATACTGATAACCGGCGCCAGCGCCCGACCCGGCCGGGGTATTGAACGACGGTTGCGCCTGAGGTTGCTCCAGCAGCGCATTGGCCGCCAGACGCATTTCGCCCTGCGGGCCGAATTCGCCGGCATCGAGCCCGGTTGGACGCACGACGGCCGTCACCACCGGTGCGGCCAGATGATCCTCGGGACGCACATCGCCCAAGGCGCGGTGCAAGGTGCCGTAAAGGAAATCGTGAACCATGCGCCCGTCACGGAAGCGAACTTCGTGCTTGGTCGGGTGCACGTTGACGTCGACACCCGCCGGATCCACTTCGAAAAACAGCACGAACGTCGGATGCCGGCCATTGAACAGCACATCGCGATAGGCCTGGCGCACCGCGTGGGCCACCAGTTTGTCGCGAACTGCGCGGCCATTCACGAAGAAATACTGCAAGTCTGCCTGGCTGCGGTTGAACGTCGGCAAGCCGACCCAGCCCCATAAATGCAGGCCATTGCGCTCGATTTCGATCGGCAGCGCCTGCTCGAGGAACCCCGAACCGCAAATCGCCGCCACACGCCGGGCGCGGGCCGCGTCGTCATGGGCTTCGTGCAGGCTGAGGATGGTCTTGCCGTTATGGCGCAGGTGGAACGCGACATCGAAGCGTGCCAGCGCCAGGCGCTTGATCACTTCTTGCAGGTGATCGAATTCGGTTTTTTCAGTCTTGAGAAACTTGCGACGCGCCGGGGTGTTGAAGAACAAGTCCCGCACTTCCACCGAGGTGCCCACCGGATGGGCGGCCGGCTGCACGCGCGGCGCCATGTCCCGGCCTTCGGTTTCGACCTGCCAGGCCTGATCGGCATCGCGAGTGCGGGACGTCAGCGTCAGGCGCGCCACGGAGCTGATCGATGCCAGTGCTTCACCGCGAAACCCGAGGCTCATGACCTGTTCGAGGTCTTCCAGATTGCGGATCTTGCTGGTGGCGTGTCGCGCCAGCGCCAACGGCAGGTCATCGGCAGAAATGCCGCTGCCATCGTCGCGCACGCGCAATAGCTTGACGCCGCCCTGCTCGACATCGACATCGATGCGCTTGGCGCCGGAGTCGAGGCTGTTTTCCAGCAGCTCCTTGATCACCGAAGCCGGGCGCTCGACCACCTCGCCGGCGGCAATCTGGTTCGCCAGTCGCGGGCTGAGCAGCTCGATGCGAGCGCTGTTGATCACGACCTGATTCATTCTTTGGCCGCCAACTCGGTGCCTGGAATGGTCAGGTGCTGACCGACCTTCAGCTCATCACTGGGCAGCTTGTTGACGCTGCGCAGCGTGGCAGGCGACACCTGATAGCGCACGGCAATCATCGCCAGGGTCTCACCCGGGCTGACCCGGTGATCACGCGGGCCTTGAACGATTTTTCCGGAGTCACGCAGCCAGGCAATGTAAGTGCCCGGTGGCGGGTTTTGCTGGAAGAACTGCCGCACGCCGCTGCTGATCGAACGCGCCAGCGCCTGCTGGTGATTCGAGGAGGCCAGTTTGGACGCTTCGTTAGAGTTGGAGATGAACCCGGTTTCCACCAGGATCGACGGGATATCTGGCGACTTCAGCACCATGAACCCGGCTTGTTCCACACGCTGCTTGTGCAGTGGCGTAACCCGTCCGATGTTGCTCAGGACTTTCTGGCCAACGTTCAGGCTGGACGTCAGCGACGCGGTCATCGACAGGTCAAGCAGCACGCCCGCGAGCATGCGGTCCTTGTCATCAAGGCTGACGTTGCCAGCACCACCGATCAGGTCAGAGCGGTTTTCACTGTCCGCCAGCCAGCGGGCCGTTTCCGAAGTCGCGCCGCGATCAGACAGGGCGAACACCGACGCACCGAAGGCAGCGGCCGACGGCGCGGCGTCGGCGTGGATCGAAACGAACAGGTCGGCGCCTTTCTTACGGGCGATTTCGGTTCGGCCGCGCAGCGGAATGAAGTAGTCGCCCGTACGGGTCAGTTCGGCGCGGAAGCCTTTCATGCCATTGACCTGACGCTGCAGTTCACGGGCGATGGCCAATACCACGTCTTTTTCCTTCTGACCGCGGGAGCCTGAAGCACCCGGGTCTTCACCGCCGTGGCCGGCGTCGATCACCACGAGGATGTCGCGTTTGCCAGGAGGTGCAGGAGGAAGTTTGATCGCAGGCTCAACCGGCGTGACGGGCACTGCCGGCATCGTGGCGACCGAAGGGGTCGGTGTCGGAGTCGGGGCTGGCGACGGCGCGGCATCGGCAGCGTTATCAAACAGGTCGACCACCAACCGGTTGCCGTACTGGGCGTTTGGCGCCAGGGAGAAACTTTTCGGGGTCACGGCCTTTTTCAGGTCGATCACCACCCGCAGGTCAGTCGGCGTGCGTTGAGCCGATCGCATGGCGGTGATAGGGGTATTGGAAGTGTTGACGTTCAACGGCGCGCCGAGCGTTGCACCATTGATGTCGATCACCAGCCGATCCGGAGCGGTAAGGGTGAACACGCTGTGTTGCACCGGCCCGGTCAGGTCGAACACCAGCCGTGTGTTGTCCGGCGCCCGCCACAGGCGAACACTGTTGACCTTTGCGTCGGCCACAGCGTCGACGGTCACCGCCAAAAACAACAACCCTACGGCAGCTACCATCGCGCGAAAGCGCATACCTGACCCCATCATTTAATTGGATTCCAATGCCAAAGCGGCACACCAGGCCTCGCCACGCGAGCCCCGGGATAAAATTTTCAGCGAACGCCCGCTGTCTTGCGGGCTAATGGTAATGGTCAGGTCAGGCTTTGGCAAAAAGCCTGCACCTTTATCGGGCCATTCGATCAGGCACAGCGCGTCGTCGTCGAAATAGTCGCGAATGCCGAGGTACTCCAGCTCTTCCGGATCGACCAAACGGTACAAGTCGAAATGGAAAGCGCGGATGTCGCCGATCTCATAGGGCTCGACCAGGGTGAAGGTCGGACTTTTCACGGCGCCTTCATGCCCCAGGCCGCGGATGATACCCCGCGACAACGTGGTTTTACCTGCCCCCAGGTCCCCTTCCAAAAAAATCAGACCGTGCCCTTCGGTGATTTTTGCGATGTGTGTGCCAAAGGCCGTCATCGCCTCTTCATCAGCCAGGTACAGGGTTACTTCAGACACGGTGCTTGCTCCTCCAACAACTGACGAATGGCCGGAATCAGATCACTGGCCGCCAGCCCGCGGCCATTTTTACCTTGTTGCTCACCCGCATTGGCGTGCAGCCAGACCGCCAGGCACGCGGCGTCGAACGCCTGCATGCCTTGAGCCAGCAGCGCGCCGACCAGACCGGCCAATACATCGCCCAAACCCGCAGTGGCCATGGCCGGATGACCTTGATGACACACGGTGAGACGCCCATCGGGACTGGCGATCAGGCTGCCAGCGCCTTTCAATACCACGACTGCTGTATATTTTTTGCTCAACGCATGCGCCGCCGCCGGGCGATCAGCTTGCACTTGGGCGGTGCTGATCCCGAGCAACCGCGCCGCTTCGCCCGGATGCGGCGTGATCACGCAATCCTTGGGCAAATTCACACATTCTTCGGCCAGCAGGTTCAACGCATCGGCATCCCAGACTTGCGGCAACGGTGCATTGGCGGCCGCTGACAGCAAACTGCGCCCCCAGGACGCCTGCCCCAAGCCAGGGCCGACCACCAATACGGAAACCTTTTGCAGCAAATCCATCAACTGGTTGGCCGACGAAGTGCCCAGCACCATGGCTTCGGGAATTCTCGCCAGCGCGGCCGGTACATGCTCACTGCGGGTTGCCACGGAGACCATGCCGGCACCGCCGCGCAGGGCGCTTTGTGCGCTCAGCAGGATCGCGCCACCCAAGCCGAGATCGCCGCCGATCAACAGCACATGGCCGAATTTGCCTTTGTGCGACGTCGGCGCTCGCGGTGCAGGACGCGGCAAGTTGCCGGGCGTCAGGCGCCGAGCGCTGATCGCCGCGGCCTCGACGAGCTGCGGGTCGGCGTGTAAATCATTGAAAACCAGTTCCCCAACCACATCTGCTGCATCCCCGGTGAACAGCCCCAGTTTCAAACCGATGAAGGTCACTGTCAGGTCGGCATGCACCGCCAGACCGAGGATCCGACCGGTATTGGCGCACAGCCCTGAAGGGATATCCACAGCCACGACCGGCAGCCCGCTGGCATTGATCGTCGCGATAGCGTCAGCATAAGGCGCACGCACTTCCCCCGTCAGACCGGTGCCGAGCAAAGCATCGAGCACGACGCCGCGCAATCCGGATTGTGCAGACCAGGGTTCGATCAGTACTTTTTCCGACACCGCCTCGGCATACGCCAACGCCGCATCCCCCTGTAAACGTTGGGGATCGCCCACCGCCAACACGCGAACCGACCAACCCGCACGGCTGGCCAGCACTGCCACCAGATAACCGTCGCCCGCGTTATTGCCGTGGCCGGCCAGCACCGTTAATTCATTCGCCGACGGCCATTGCCGGACCAGCGCCCGCCAGGTCGCCCGCGCCGCGCGCTGCATCAACTCGAAGCCCGGCGTGCCGGCCGCGATCAGGCTCGCATCGAGCCCACGGACCTGCGCGGCGCTATACAGCGCGTCGGGTAAATCATCTTTAGTGTGCGGCATGCGTCTTCGGGCTCCGATGTCTGGCAGAATTATACGCACCTCAGCTCCGGTTTCTCTCGCCTCATGCCCGCAATTACCACAGACCTGCCCGCCCTCGCCCAATCCATCAAGGACTGGGGCCGCGAGCTGGGCTTTCAGCAAGTCGGCATCAGCGGCCTGGACCTGGCCGAGCATGAGCAGCACCTGGAGCGCTGGCTCGCCGCCGGCTACCACGGCGAAATGGACTACATGGGCGCCCACGGCAGCAAACGCTCACATCCGGAAGAGCTGGTGCCCGGCACCTTGCGCGTGGTTTCCCTGCGCATGGACTACCTGCCCGGCGACACCCAAATGGCGCAAATGCTGGCCCAGCCGGAAAAAGCCTACGTCTCGCGTTATGCCTTGGGTCGCGATTACCACAAACTAATTCGTAAACGCGTGCAACAACTGGCCGACAAAATTCAGGCACAGATCGGCCCGTTTGGTTTCCGCGCCTTCGTCGACAGCGCCCCGGTGCTGGAAAAAGCCATCGCCGAACAGGCCGGTCTTGGCTGGATCGGCAAAAACACCCTGGTCCTGAATCGCAAGGCCGGCAGCTACTTCTTTCTCAGCGAGTTGTTTGTCGATCTGCCATTGCCGGTCGACCCGCCCCACACCACCGAACATTGCGGCCGCTGCACCGCGTGCCTCGACATCTGCCCGACCAACGCCTTCGTCGGCCCTTACGTTCTGGATGCCAGGCGCTGCATTTCGTACCTGACCATCGAACTGAAAAGCGCAATCCCGGAAGATCTGCGGCCACTGATCGGCAACCGGGTGTTTGGGTGCGATGATTGCCAGATCGTCTGCCCCTGGAACCGCTTTGCCCGTCCGTCCGGCGAAAGCGACTTCAAGCCAAGGCACAACCTGGACAATGCGGAACTGGCCGAGTTGTTCATGTGGGACGAGGATAAATTCCTCAGCAGCACTGAAGGCTCGCCATTACGCCGGGCGGGTTATGAGCGTTGGTTGCGTAACCTGGCGGTGGGGCTGGGCAATGCGCCGTCGAGCATCCCGGTGCTGGAAGCGTTGAAGGCTCGCAGGGATTACCCGTCGGAGTTAGTGCGTGAACATGTCGAATGGGCCCTGAAACAACACGGTCTCCTGTAGCCGCTGCCGAAGGCTCGGGCCGCGTTCGGACGTTCGAGGCCGCAGAACTCGCTTTCCGGATAGACGACTGCTACGCAGCCGGACGCAGCCTTCGGCAGCGGCCACAGGAACCGTGCCAGTCTTAAGCCTCGTCGTTGTAAACGAACTTCGGCATTTCCCAGTGGAAACGAATCGCCAGCAGTCGCAGGAGGAAGCCACCAAACAGCGTGATCAGAATCGCTTGTTCACCGGGTAATTGCAGGTAGATGCAGAGCATGTAGCACCACGCCGCCGCGAACGAGACGCTGGCGTAGAGCTCTCGGCGGAAGATCAGCGGGATGTCGTTGCAGAAGATGTCGCGCAGGATGCCGCCAAATACGCCGGTGATCACGCCGCTGACCGACGCCACCAGCATGCCGTGACCCATTTCCAAAGCGGTCATGCAGCCGATCAGGGTGAACGCCACCAGGCCCACGGCGTCGAGGACCAGGAACAATGAGCGCAGGTGGCGCATCCAGCGCGCAGTGAAGACGGTCACCATGGCGGCGACCGAGGTCAGCACCAGGTATTCCGGGTGTTTGACCCAGGTCAGCGGGTAGTGGCCGAGCAGGACGTCACGCACCGAGCCGCCCCCCAACGCAGTGATGCACGCGATCAGCACCACGCCAAACCAGTCCATGCCGCGACGGCCGGCAGACAGCGCGCCGGTCATGGCTTCGGCGGTGATGGCGATCAGGTAGAGCATCAGCAACATGGCGGCGGTCCTTGCAGAAAGGCGCGCAGTCTACTCACTTCACCGAAGCCCCAAAAGAGGGCATCAGAGAATCTAGCCAATCATCAATGGTGACTGTAAGGACGCCATCGCGAGCAAGCTCGCTCCCACAGGGACGGCGCTGTACCTGTGGGAGCGAGCTTGCTCGCGATGGGGCCAGCACAGAGGCCGCCGAATCAGAACTTGATGAAATGCTTGCGGTAGTGCTGCAGCTCGGCAATCGATTCGCGGATGTCGTCCAGCGCCAAATGAGTGCTACCTTTTTTGAAGCTGTCGCGTACGTCCGGCGCCCAGCGTGCGGCCAACTCTTTGAGAGTCGATACGTCGAGGTTGCGGTAGTGGAAGTAGCTTTCCAGGGACTTCATGTGCGTATAAAGGAAGCGACGGTCCTGGCAGATGCTGTTGCCACAGATCGGCGACTTGCCCTTGGGCACCCATTTCTCCAGGAAGGCGATAGTCTCGGCTTCGGCTTCGGCCATGCTGATGCGGCTGTCGCGAACGCGCTGGGTCAGGCCCGAGCCGCCGTGTTGACGGGTGTTCCACTCGTCCATGCCGGCGAGGATCTCGTCGCTGTGGTGGATGGCGATCACCGGGCCTTCGGCTAAGGTGTTCAAGTCACTGTCGGTGACGATGGTGGCCATTTCGATGATGACGTCGGTATCAGGGTTCAGACCAGTCATTTCCAGGTCGATCCAGATCAGATTCTGCGGGTTTTGCATGTGTTGGCTCCTAGGCAATGCTGCGCAGTTTAGCCTAGGCAACCGGCGGGGCGTGCTAAACTCGCGGCCGTTTTACCTAATCGCTGCATTCTTGATACGGAACACCCATGGCCAAACGCCAACTCAATCGTCGTCAAAACTGGCGCATCGAAAAGATTCAGGGCGAACGCGCTGCCCGCGCCGCCAAACGCGAGTCCTCGGCTGTCGAGGCACTTGAGGGTGGCGACCTGGGCCCGGAACAGACCGGGCTGGTGATCGCGCACTTCGGCGTACAGGTCGAAGTCGAAGCCCTCGAGGGCGAATTGGCTGGTGAAGTGTTCCGTTGTCACTTGCGCGCCAACCTCCCGGCACTGGTGACCGGCGATCAGGTGGTCTGGCGTGCCGGCAACCAGGGCATCGGTGTGATCGTGGCGCAACTGCCACGCAAAACCGAACTCTGCCGTCCGGACAGCCGTGGCCAGCTCAAGCCTGTGGCCGCCAACGTCGACATGATCGTTATCGTCTTTGCCCCGCTGCCCGAGCCTCACGCGAACCTGATCGACCGTTATCTGGTCGCTGCCGAGCACGCCGGTATCCGGCCACTGCTGTTGCTCAACAAATTCGACCTGATCGACGAGCAGAACGCCCCGGCTCTGAATGCCTTGCTGGCGGTCTACCGCACGCTCGGTTACCCGGTGCTGGAAGTCTCGGCGCATCACGGCAATGGCATGGAGCAGCTGCAGGAACAACTGGACGGGCGCATCAGCGTGTTCGTCGGCCAGTCAGGCGTCGGCAAGTCGTCGTTGGTCAACAGCCTGCTGCCGGAAGTCGAAGCCCGCGTCGGCCCGTTGTCCGAGCTGTCCGGCCAGGGCACTCACACCACGACCACCGCGCGGTTGTTCCACTTCCCCGGTGGCGGTGAGTTGATCGACTCCCCGGGTATTCGTGAATTCGGCCTCGGCCACGTCAGCCGCGCCGACGTCGAAGCCGGTTTCATCGAGTTCAACGACCTGATCGGCACCTGCCGCTTCCGCGACTGCAAGCACGACCGCGAACCGGGTTGCGCCCTGCTCAAGGCCCTCGAAGAAGGCCGCGTGCAGCAGCAACGGATGAACAGCTACCGCTCGATCATCGCCAGCCTGCCTGAAACCAGCTACTAAACAGACGCGTCCATCGCCCCGTCACTGACGGGACGGTGGGCCGCTTGTTGCGACCTACACATTTCCCCGCTGATTAAACGTCAGACACCTCTGTAGGACTTCCGCGCGCCCGCTGGAAGGATCCGTCTCTTTAACCGCGCAGGCCTTGTTGCGGCCAATCAAGTGCATACATTCAAGCCCTCTTCGCATTCCGGCGATACCGAGGGACGACCATGCAAACCTATCATTTGTTCATCAGCCATTCGTGGAGCTACCCCCACGCCCACGACAATCTCGTGCGCCTGCTCAACGCCAAACCCGGCTTCACCTTCAAAAATTTTTCAGTGCCGACGGACAACCCGATCGTCGACGCGCAGACCGACAAGCAACTGGAAACCGCCATCGAAAACAAAATCCGCCCCTGCTCGGCGGTGCTGATCATGGCGGGGATGTATTCGACCTACAGCAAGTGGATCAACAAGGAAATCGAGATCGCCAAGCGGATGGGCAAGGTGATCATTGCGGTCAAGCCGTTTGGGGCAGAGCGGATTTCCACGGTGGTGCGTGATGCCGCGCACGCCGAATGTGCGTGGAACACCAACAGCATCGTCAACGCCATTCGCCTGCACACGGCGGTGTAAGCATGCGCAAGGGACTGTTCATCGGCATCAACCACTACACCCATGTGTCGCCATTGAGTGGCTGCAACAACGACGCGATGGCCATGGCCTCGGTGCTGGAGCGCCACGCCAACGGGCGTCCGAACTTCAGCAGCAAGGTCCTGACTTCGGCGGAGGAAAACCTCACTCATACGAACCTGAAGCAGCAGATCCAGAGTCTGTTTTCCGGCGATTGCGATGTGGCGCTGCTGTACTTCGCCGGTCACGGCCAATTTGATACCAGCATCGATGAAGGCCTGCTGATCCCTCAGGATTTCGGCCAAGGCGTCGAAGGCATCCGCATCAGCGACATCCTCAACTGGGCGGAAAACGCCCCCCACATCAAGAACAAAATCATCATCCTCGACTGCTGCCAGGCCGGCGCGGCGGCAGCCATGCGCGGGTTGCGCGGTGGTAGCAGCGTGATCAGCGAAGGCCTGACCATTCTCACTGCCTGCAAGAAAGACCAGGTGGCGCTCGAAGGTCGCGGCCACGGCGTGTTTACCGACCTCCTGCTGCAAGCACTGCACGGTGGAGCTGCCAATGTGCTGGGCAAGGTCACGCCGGGTAGCGTGTATTCGTTCGTCGACAACGCGTTAGGGGCATGGGAGCAACGGCCGGTGTTCAAGACCAACGTTTCGCAATTTGTGCCGCTGCGGGAAGTGACGCCGCTGATTGCCGAAGAAACCCTGCGCAAGCTCAAGGACTGGTTCCCCGAACCTAGCTACGTATTCCCGCTGGACCCCAGTTATGAACCGACCGAGGCCGCGTTCGATTCCGACAACGGCGACATCTTCAAGCAACTGCAAAAGTGCAACCGCCATAGCCTGACCGAACCGGTAGACGCCGAGCACATGTACTACGCCGCCCTGCATTCCACCGGCTGCCGCCTGACCGCCCTCGGCGCCTACTACCGCGAACTCGCGATCAAAGGACATTTCTGATGCCTGTGTTTATCAGCTACCGCCATAGCGACCGCCCCCACGCCATCGCCATCAACTCCCGCCTGATTCAGGCCAACATCAAGACCTACTTCGACGTACTGGACCCGGAATCACAGACCACTGACGACATCACCGGGGTCATCACCCGCAACATCACCGCGTGTACGCATCTGATTGCGGTGGTCTCGGGCAAGACCGCGTTGTCGTGGTGGGTGCCGTTTGAAATCGGTGAAGCGACCATCAGTAATCGACGGATCTGCTCATTCAAGACAGAACCGGCGGAACTGCCGCTGTATCTCGATAAATGGCCCAAGATCAGCACCGACAGGGATCTGGAGTTTTTCATCGATGCCTATCGAGAGGAAGTGGCGACCAAGCGCTCAATGACACTGGATTCAATCAGCGAATCCCTTTATGGCACCTACAAACGCAATGCCGAGCTGTTCCACGACCAGCTCAAGAACCGTATTCAACGGGGTTTCTGACAGGCACAAAAATTAAGCCGACATCGCTGTCGGCTTTTTTGTCGGTCACTGCTTCGGCGGTTCAGCCGGTTTCGGTGCCGGGTTTTCGAAGATATTCAGACGCTCACGAAGCTCATGGGCCGGCAGCGGCTCTTTGTCCGCCGGCAAGGCGTTCGGGTCAACTGGTTTGGCCGGCACTTCGCCCGGACCGCCCTGCCCTTGTGCTGCCGGGGCTGGTGCCGGCTCTGGCGCAGGTTCTGCACCTTGCGAGCCTTCAATGGCCTTTTGGGCTTTCTTGGTCAGTACCACGATGTCGATGCGGCGGTTGACCGGATTGAACGGGTTCTCGCGGTCGAACAGTGCCGACGAGGCATAACCGACCACCCGCGCGACCTGTTGATCCGGATAGCTGCCGGCGACCAGCGCACGGCGAGCGGCGTTGGCACGGTTGGCCGAGAGTTCCCAGTTGCCGAAATCGCCGGTACCCGAGTACGGCTTGGCATCGGTGTGACCGCTGATGCTGATCTTGTTCGGCACCGCTTTGATGGTGTCGGCCATGGCCAGCAGGATGTCTTCGAAGTACGGTTTCAAACGCGCACTGCCGGAGTCGAACATCGGGCGGTTTTCGGCGTCCATGATCTGGATACGCAAACCGTCCTGCGTGATCTCGAACAGGATCTGGTCCTTGAATTTCTGCAGCTGCGGATTTTCATCGACCTTGTTCTGCAATTCTTGCAGCAACAGTTCCAGGCGTTCCTTCTCGACCTGCTCGGCCATGCCTTCGACCTGTTCGGTGTCGACAGTGACGCGGTCTGGCTGCGGCTGGGATTTCACCTCGGGGTTGAGGGTTTTCTCCGGCGCCAGGGTCGGGGAGCCACCCAGATCGATGATGTACGGCGTGCCACTTTCGGTAAAGCCGACCGGGTCTTTGAAGTAACCGGCGATGGCGATCTTCTGTTCCGGGGTGGCGGTGGACAGCAGCCACAGCACCAGGAAGAACGCCATCATCGCCGTCGCGAAGTCCGCGAAAGCGATTTTCCAGGAACCACCGTGATGCCCGCTCGCGTATTTCTTGACGCGCTTGATGATGATCGGCTGGTTATTTTCCATACAGAGTGCTCTGTCTCACAAATACTGTTCCTTTTTGACGGTGCCTGTTGTCGCCATACGGCGTTGCCGCTCCTCGCCATAGCGAGCTATGACTCGTCTCGGCGCCTTGTCTGGCAACAACAGTCACTCGCCAAAAAAGGAACGTATTTGCAAAACAGAGCACTATCGACCGCGAACCGCTTGTTCCAGCTCAGCGAAGCTAGGACGGTGCGCCGGGTACAGAACCTTGCGACCGAATTCCACGGCCAGCGATGGCGGCATGCCGGACGCCGAGGCCACCAGCGAAGCCTTGATGGCCTCGTAGACGTTCAGTTCTTCCTTGGCATCGTGGGCCAGGGCATGGGCCAGCGGGCCAAAGAAACCGTACGCCGCGAGAATACCGAAGAAGGTACCGACCAATGCCGCGCCCACGTGTACACCGATCATTTTCTGATCGCTTTCACCCAGGGAGGCCATGGTCACCACGATACCCAGTACCGCCGCGACGATACCGAAACCCGGCATGGCGTCAGCGATGCCATTCACCGCGTGGGACGGGTGATCGAGGTCTTCCTTGAGGCTGGTCAGTTCCATGTCGAACAGGCCTTCCAGCTCATGGGGAGCCATGTTGCCGGAGGACATGATGCGCAGGTAATCGCAGATGTACGCGGTCATGCGGTCATCTTTGAGCACCGCCGGGTACTTGGCGAAAATCGGGCTCGCGGCAGCATCTTCGATGTCGCCTTCGATGGCCATCATGCCTTCGCGGCGGCTCTTGTTGAGGATCTCGTAAATCAGCCCCAGCACTTCAAGGTAAAAGGTGTGGTTGAAGCGCGAGCTGAACATCCCGAAGGCTTTCTTCAGAACGTTTTTGACCATGTGGCCAGGGTTGGCTTGCAGGAATGCGCCAAAGGCTGCACCACCGATAATCATCACCTCGAAAGGCTGGATAAGGGCAGCAATCTTGCCGTGGGAGAGCACGTACCCGCCGAGCACGCTCGCGAATACGACAATGATGCCGAGAATTTTAGCCATAGGTAGGAGAGCACTTACTGAGTCGGGTTCAAGGTCATATTCGGAGGTCGAAAAATCTCTTCTTCTCCTTATCGGCAAAACTGCGCCAGACTATAGGCCGTTCAAGCGAAAAGCTAATTTAGCCTACTCCGGGCATAGGTAATGCAGACGAAGATTGCGTCCAACCATGGCTAACCAGACGAACACTCCCACTCAAAAACCGACCACTCTAGAAGGCTGGGTCAAGCTTCTCGATGGCGTGCGCCTGCCGGTTCCGCAAGACAGCCATGACCGTGTCTGCAGAGCTATCGCCGATAACCGCAGCTCACTGCGTGATATCGCCGAATTGATGCAAGACAGCCCGGCCCTGGCCTTGAGCATCATTCGTGAAGCCAATCGCCATACCCACGGCAGCATGACCGAGCCTGCGGAAAACCTGGAAGTGGCGATCAATCGCCTCGGCTTGAAACGCACCGAAGAACTGCTCGCCCGCCTCCCCGCCGAACCCCCAATGCAGATCCCGCTTGCCTTGCGCCAGTTGCAATTGATCAGCCAGCACGCGACGCAACAGGCCAATGGTTTTTTTGCCAGTCGCCTGGCTCGGCTGTGGCAGGACATTCATTGGGGCAGTCTGCTGTTCCTCTCGCCGCTGTGGCCGATGGCGTTGACCTATCCGCAATTGCTCGAAGAATGGGAACTGCGGGTCATCCATAAAGGTGAGTCGGCGCGCAAGGTCGAAAAGCAGTTGTTCGGGGTGCGCCTGCTGGATATTTGCCAGGCCCTGGTGACCATCTGGCGCCTGCCGATCTGGGTAGAACAGGGTTATCGCCTGCTGCTGACCGAGCAGCGCGAACTGGTCAAAGTGCTGCGCATTGCCCGCGATAGTGATCATCCGTTGCGCCAGCAAAACCGCCTCGATGACGATCCGACCCTGCGGCGCTGGCTCAATCAGCCGGCCAATACCGTGCTGCTGGCCAACGGTCTGGCACTGTCGGCGCAACAGGCGTGGGACAGCCCGCACAGCGAGCGCTGGCAATACCTGACCAGCCTTTACCTGCAAATGCCCATGGCCGACGTGCAGCAACAATTGCACCAACAGGCCGCCAACAGCGCCCGACTGCATGCCATGCCGGACCTCTGGCACCCCGCTGTTTCGCTGCTTTGGCCGTGGGGCATGAACCGGGTCCACGCCGCCTTGCTGCCGGCCCCGGCGCCGACCACCGAAGACCTGGCGAAGTGGCGCAGCCAATGCGCCGAGTTGCTGGTGGAGCCAAGCCCCTTCACCAACGCGATGCACTTGACCACCTCCGCCCGGGACGCTCTGGTCGCGTGCGGCATGCGTCGCGTCATGATCTTGATGGCTGATCGCACGCACGCCAATCTGCGGGTGCATCAGGTTGCCGGTTTGCCAGCAGAAGCGGCCGGGCTGAATTTCGCGGTGAGCCAAAGCTCTGTGCTACAACGTTTGCTCTCGCAACAGGCCCAAGTGCGCCTGACACCGGCCAACACCGCGCAGTTCTCGGCGTTGTTGCCTGGCAACCTGCGCGCGCAGTTCCGTGGCGAACACTTGATCCTGCGCTCACTGGTCAATAATGGTCGGGTGATCATGGTGGTGGTGGCGGATCAGGGCGGCGGGCCGTTCTCGGAAATCACCGTGCAAGCCTTCGGCAAAACCGCGCAGTGCATTGAGAAAGCCTTGAACACCTTTAGCCACCGCGGCCAATGACGCTGCGCTACAATCCACCCTTTTGTGCCCTGGAGACCTCACATGTCTGACTTCTCTGGCTTGCCGCTGGTGATCGAGCCGAGCGACTTGCTCCCTCGCCTCGAGGCCCGCGATCTGATTCTGGTGGACCTGACCAGCAGTGCCCGCTATGCCGAAGGGCATATTCCCGGCGCGCGTTTTGTTGATCCGAAACGTACGCAACTCGGTCAGGCGCCGGCACCGGGGTTGATGCCGCCGCAAGCGGCACTTGAAGCGCTGTTTGGCGAGTTGGGCCACAACCCCGATGCGGTGTACGTGGTGTATGACGACGAAGGTGGTGGCTGGGCCGGGCGTTTTATCTGGCTGCTGGACGTCATCGGCCACCGTAAATATCACTACGTCGACGGCGGTCTGACGGCCTGGCTGGCAGAAGGCATGCCGATGTCGATCCAGATCCCGGCCCCCGTTGGCGGCCCGGTGAAATTGACCCTGCACGACGAACCCACCGCGACCCGCGAGTACCTGCAAAGCCGACTCGGCGCCGCCGACCTGGCGATCTGGGACGCGCGCGGGCCGCTGGAGTACTCCGGCGAGAAAGTGCTGGCGGCCAAGGCCGGGCACATTCCGGGCGCCGTCAATTTCGAGTGGACTGCCGGCATGGATAAGGCGCGTAACCTGCGCATCCGCACGGACATGCCGCAGATCCTCGAACAGCTAGGGATCAGCAAAGACAAAGAAGTCATTACCCACTGCCAGACTCACCACCGTTCTGGCTTCACTTATCTGGTGGCCAAATCCCTCGGTTATCCGCGGGTCAAAGGCTACGCCGGTTCCTGGGGCGAATGGGGCAACCACCCCGACACCCCCGTAGAGATTTAAGGTTTAAGGACAGTTAATGAACAAGCGTCTGTTTATCCTCAGCCAATACCTGCTGCCCCATCACTTGCTCTCGCGACTGGCCGGCTGCATTGCCGAATGCCGCGTGCGCTGGTTCAAGAACGCCTTTACCGCCTGGTTCGCCAAGCGTTATCAGGTGGACATGTCCCAGGCGCTGGTCGAAGACCTGACTGCCTACGAACACTTCAACGCGTTCTTCACCCGCGCCTTGAAGGACGGCGCTCGTCCGCTCGACGAAACCCCGGGGGCGATCCTCAGCCCGGCCGATGGCGCAGTCAGCCAGCTCGGTCCGATCGAACACGGTCGGGTGTTCCAGGCCAAGGGCCACAGCTTCAGCGTGCTGGAGTTGCTGGGCGGTGACGCGGCCAACGCCGCGCCGTTCATGGGCGGTGATTTCGCGACTATCTACCTGTCGCCGAAGGACTACCACCGCGTGCACATGCCGCTGGCCGGCACCCTGCGCGAGATGGTCTACATCCCGGGCCGGATTTTCTCGGTCAACCAGACCACCGCCGAAAACGTGCCGGAGCTGTTTGCCCGCAACGAGCGTGTGGCGTGCATTTTCGACACTGAGCGCGGGCCGATGGCCGTGGTACTGGTGGGCGCGATGATCGTTGCGTCGATCGAAACCGTCTGGGCCGGGCTGGTCACGCCGCCGAAACGCGAATTGAAAACCTTCCGCTACGACGAAGCCGCGCGCGCGCCCATTCATCTGGAGAAAGGTGCGGAACTGGGTCGCTTCAAACTGGGTTCGACCGCTGTCGTGCTGTTCGGGCCAGACCAGGTCAAATGGGCCGAAGAACTGGCGGCCGGTTCGCCGGTACAGATGGGCCAGGGCATGGGTCTGCCTAAGGCCTGATCCGCCGATCCGCTCTTGCGAACATCTTCGGAGGGGCGGATACACACCCGGTGGCGACCGCTCTGGTTGTCCCGCGCTGATGGACATAGCTGCTACAGTCAGGTCATTCACTGCCCATTGACCGGCTGGAGTTTTTCCACGGCATGAATGAAACCAGTCCCCACCTGCTGCTAAGCGCCCCGCTCCCCGCGCAATTGCGCCTGACTTTCTGCGAAGCCACCCCACGCGACCTCAAGCGCTGGATCGCCGCCCTGCCCAAAGCCAACATCGGCGAAACCGCGCGCCAGCTCTATCTAGCCTTGGGTGAACTCAACCAACTGCTGACACCGAGTGCCAATCGCCTGCCCATGCTCGAGCTGCTCAGGCCCGAGGTGTATTACGTCTGCAGACACCTGGAGCGGCATTTCCTGCACCAGGCGATTGTTCTCGACGAGCGTTCGCGCAAGATCGCCAACCTTTGCCAGACCCTGCAAAGTCATTTGGCGATCGGCTACAAACAGATCGTCATCCGAATCACGCCTCGTTTCAGCAAAGACCGTGCGCCACTGCTGGCGCAAGCGTTGCAACGGGCACTCCATTGCCTGAACGGTCAGTTGATCCGCGCCACTCAGCTCTACTGCCCAGTGCCGGACGGTGTGTGGCTGGAATTGCATCAGTTGTACCGGATCGGCTGCGAACACCGGTTGCAACACCTGAGCCTGCGCGATGAACTGGCCAGCCAGACGCACTCCCTGAGCATCGAACAGACTTACGCCGTCGCCCTGCTGCTGGGTGCGTCACGCTGCAATCAATTGCGCCAGAACCAGATCGCCCGCCTCGCCGAAGCGCTGGAAGCCTGGAGTCATCGGGTCAAACTACCAGCCGATGGATTGTTCGCCGTCGCGCCGGACCTCGACACTGGCCCGCGTTACCGCAACAAGTTCCGGGCCGGGCAGCAAGCCGGTTTGCTGGGGTTTGATCCGCAGCCACTGGTCGACACCATCGAAACACACTTGCAAGGCAATAAAGACGCCTTGCCCGTACCCACGGGTCTTAGCGTGGACACGCTGCAGCACCTGCACGCCGCCTGGGGTCAAGCGGCCGAGCGCAGTTTTCAGCGAACGGCCGGTCAAGGTACGTTGACGCTGTGCGTGGGGATGAGCGCACTGCACTTTTATCTGGGCGGGCAGCGCTCATTCAGCGACCTGTTGAAAAACCCTGGCCACCGGCCCGCGCAGTTTTCGGCAATGCCTGCGGCCAGTCGGGACAGCGACCCCTGGCATCAGGCGTTCGATGCCGCGTCACAGGGCACTGCCGATGCCTTGCTGCCCTACGAAGAAATTGAATACCCGCAACTGCAAAATGACGACAGCAAAGAGGCCGACAGCAACCGGCATTTTCCGACCTATGCCCTGCCCGTCATCAATCACAGCCCCGGCGGTTATTGCCTGGCCTGGCCCAACGCGGTGCCCGCCGAGTTACAGGCCGGTGAAATGGTCGGGATTGAGGATTCAGTCAATAAAGGCTGGAGCATTGCGGTCGTGCGCTGGATTCGTCAGGTGCGCGGTGGCGGTACGCAAATGGGCATCGAGCAGGTTGCGCCCTTCGCCGAGCCTTGCGGGCTGCAATTGGTGCGCAACCGGGATGACCACAGCCAGTACTTGCGCGGGTTGTTGCTACCGCAGATCAGTGCCATCGACCTGCCCGCCACCGTGCTCGCCCCGCGTTTGCCGTTTCAGGAAGGCAGCAAGGTGCTGATCAACACCAACGGCCAGGAACGCCGGGCCGGGCTGGATCGGCGGGTGGCGAGTACCCACAGTTTTAATCAGTTTGCGTATCGGTCGCTGGAGACAAGTAGAAACGACAACGCCGCGGGGAGCGGCGTTGGGGAGGTGTTTGATTCGTTGTGGCCTTCGCTGTGAGTGTGGCCTGAAAGACCGCGATGAGGCCAGTTCAGACCGTGACGACCTCAGAGCTGCCCGTCACGGTCCCGAAAACCCAACAGGTACAGCACGCCATCCAGCCCAAGCGTAGAAATCGCCTGTTTCGCCGACTGTTTCACCAACGGCTTGGCCCGGAACGCCACGCCCAATCCGGCAATCGCCAGCATCGGCAGATCGTTGGCGCCGTCGCCGACCGCGATGGTCTGCTCCAGACGCAAACCTTCCTTATGCGCCAGCTCACGCAGCAGATCCGCCTTGCGCTGCGCATCGACAATCGGCTCGACCGCCACACCGGTCACCTTGCCGTCGACCACTTCCAGTTCGTTGGCAAACACGTAGTCGATACCCAGCTTTGCCTGCAACTGCTTGGCAAAGTAAGTAAAGCCACCCGACAGAATGGCGGTCTTGTAGCCCAGGCGCTTGAGTTCGGCGAACAGGGTTTCGGCACCTTCGGTCAGGCGCAGGGACGCGCCAATCGAGTCCAGCACGCTGACGTCCAGGCCTTTGAGCAGCGCCAGGCGCTCTTTGAAGCTTGCGCGGAAATCCAGTTCGCCGGCCATCGCCCGCTCGGTGATTTCAGACACCTGATCGCCGACGCCGGCTGCCTTGGCCAGTTCGTCGATGACTTCGGCTTCGATCAGGGTCGAATCCATGTCGAACACCGCCAGCCGACGGTTACGACGGAACAGTGAATCTTCCTGGAAGGCGATGTCGACGTTCAATTCCTGCGCAACGCTGAGGAACTCGGCCCGCAGCGCCTGCGGATCGGCCGCTTCGCCCCGCACGGAAAACTCGATGCAGCCCTTGCCCTTGTCGGCCGGGGTGTCCAGCGGCATGCGCCCGGACAAGCGATCGATGTGATCGATGTTCAGGCCATATTTCGCGGTGATCGAACTCACGGCCTGCAATTGCCCGGCGGTCACTTTGCGGGTCAATAGCGTCACGATGTGGCGCTTTTTGCCCTGGTTGCCGACCCACTGCTGGTAATCCTCTTCGGACACCGGCGTGAAACGCACCTGCTGGTCGAGCTCGTAGCCCTTGAACAGGATGTCCTTGAGCACCGACTTGCCTTGCTCGGTATCCGGAATTTCAACCAGGATGCCGAACGACAGGGTGTCGTGGATCACCGCCTGACCGATGTCGAGAATGTTCACACCACCCTGGGCCAGAACGCCGGTAATGGCCGCAGTCAGACCCGGACGGTCGACTCCCGTGATGTTTATCAGGACGATTTCGCGCAAGGCGCACCCCCGCAAGTGGAAAAAAACCGCATTCTACCCACTTTCAGTGACCATCGGGCACCGTGAGCGCTTTGCCGGTCTAGGGCCTGTCGCTATACTGCGCGTCAACTTCACGGACAAAAGAGCCGAGCTCAAGTGAACCGGCCCACGCCAGTAAAAACCGATAACTTCTTTCTGCTGATCTTCCGGGCACTGCGCCATCGCCGTGTACCGATTGCATTGCGCATCGCCAGCCATAACGTGATCCTGGTCGCTCTGGCCCTGGTGATCTACGCCTGCGTGATGGGTTTGCAGTTCAAGCAGGCCATGCACGAGCAGGCCGATGCGCTGGGCGAAAGCCTGACCACGCAGACCGCCACGTCCGCCACGGAGCTGTTGGTGTCCAACGACATCCTCAGCCTCAACGTGCTGCTCAACAACCTGACCAAGAATAAACTGGTGGCCCACGCCGCCATTTATAGCGTGGATAACCGCATCCTCGCCGAAGCCGGTCAGCGCCCCAAGCACAGCCTGTTGGGCGAAGCCGAGGGCATGTACCAGAGCAAGATCACGTTCCAGGACGTGACCGCCGGGCAACTGCGCATCAGCCTGGACATGGATCAGTTCCAGCAGCCGATGACCATCAGCCTGCAAAGCATGGGCATTTTGAGTGCGATACTGCTGGCCCTGTCCCTGGCCTTGAGCCTGCGCCTGGGTCGGCACATCTCCACGCCGCTGCTGCAATTGCGCGTGTGGCTGCGCAATATCGACGAATACACCCCGGCCACCGAGCGCCAGGATGAAATCGGCGACCTTGCCCGTCAGCTGCACGCCAATTTCGCACCAGAGCCGGCCGAACCCGAGCCAGCGCCAGAACCCGAGTACGACGAGAGCGACTACGAAGACGCGGACGACAACGAACCGACCTTCGAAGTGCGCAACTTGCGTGACCCGAGTTTTGACGAAACCAAGCCTGTGGCAGCCCTCAAACCGGCGCCACGGCACATTGTCAGCACCGCTGAAGACGATGACGACGATGATGCGTTTGCCGATCTGCGTGACGAGTCGGTCGCCAGCGCGCCGAAACCGGCGGCAAAACCGGTGATCTCGAACGTGCCGCAACACAGTGCGGTCCTGGCCGTGCAACTGGGCGCCCAGGATCAACTGCGTCGCCTGCCTCGCACACGCCTGGAAGAATTGCTGAAACGCTATCGCGACTGCCTCGATCAGGCCGCTTCGCTCTACCAGAGCGAACTGCATACCCTGAACGATGGCAGCACGCTGATGCTGTTCCACACCGAAGACAGCGGCGACGACTACCTGACCAACGCCATCTGCTGCGGTGAGCTGCTGCGAGCGCTGGGCCATCAGTTGCAGATCGAAGTCGCGGACAGCGGCATCACCCTGCAATTGCAGCTGGGTCTGACGCTGGGTGAAGAGTTGTTCGGTATGAGTCAGATCGACTTGCTGCTGACCGAGTCCGCCCAGGACGCCCTGGCCCTGTCGCAACACAGCCGCAACCTGCTGCTGGTGGAACGCAAGATCAGTGACGATGCACTGATCCGTCAGCGCGCACGGATTCGTCCGATTGCCAGCCCTGAGGGGGCTTGCTGTGTGGAGCGGCTGATGGAGCCTTATCCGTCGATGCTGGAGCGGCAGTTGGCGCGGATGCATGAGCGTCGGGCGTAAGCACTAGCCCCCGCTGTAAAAAAGCCCGCAGATGAGTGATTGTCTGCGGGTTTTTTGTTGTCTGTTCTGGCCTCATCGCGAGCAAGCTCGCTCCCACAGGGATCTGTTGTGGACGCCGCCTCTGTGAACGCCAGAGATCCCCTGTGGGAGTGAGCTTGCTCGCGATGAGGCCGTCAGCAGCGCCGTAGACCTCCAACCTGCAGAAACAACAAAGCCCGCACAAGGCGGGCTTTGCTTTGGATCAGTCCAGGCTTAGAACCTGAACACTTCCATATCGGTCCGGATCGGTGACGCCATCGGGATCTTCGGTTGTTTCTCTTGCTCTGTCGCCGGTGCTACAGGCTTGGCAGCTGATTTCTTTGGCGCCTCAGCAATCGGTGGCTGGTTGGCCAATGGTTTCAACGCCACCGACAATTGCTCCGCCAGACGCTGCAACAACACCCCCTGAGCCTGAACCTGCGCCGCTGTGCCGCCCGCGTGCTGTTCCTGCAAATGAATGATGCGGTTGTCGCGAACCTGGCCACGACGATCAATCAAACGCCATTGCGCATCGAGGATGGCCGGTTGCGACTCACCGGAGTCCAGGCGAGTAATCGTCAGCAGCACCTGAACATCCGGCGTGAAACCGAGGGTCGCGGGCGCCAGCACAACACGCTGACTGTCCAGACGACCGGCTACCTGACGCAGCAACAACTGATCGATGTCCGAAGACAGGCTCCCGGCCCATCGACCGTCGGTCGACGCCTGAAGGCTGCCATCGGGCTGACGCTGCAACAGGGTTTCACGTTGCAGGTAATCAGCGACGGTTACCGGGCCCAACAATACGGCCATGCCCGCGCTTTGCGCAGGCGCAACCGGACTTCCACTGTCCAGTTGATACAGCGACACCGGCTGGTGAACGCTGCAACCCGCCAGGCCTAAAACGCCAGCGAGCATCAAAATAAAAGGAAGGCGCAGAGCAGTCATCGTCCCATCCAGGTGGCCGCCACAAGGCTGACCACAGTGAAAATACTCAATAAATGTGAAGAACGCTCGGCCACGCCGGCGCTTGAAAGGCCATATCATCCGTGAATATGCGTTCCGACTCCAGCGCCAATGCGTCGATCTACGCGTTAAATCGTAGATCGAGCGGTCTAGGACGCCTAATTGAGGTTTTCGACGAGCAGCGCATCGACCCGCTGGAAGCCACGTGGCAATTTGTTACCACGACGTCCACGCTCACCTTTGTAGTGTTCGAGGTCGTCTGCTTTCAGCGACAAGGTACGTTTCCCGGCCTGCAACACCAAAGTGGCACCCTCCGGCAGCACGGCGATGTCCGTGACATATTCTTCGCGATTGGCCACGCGTTCACCGGTGATGCCGATGATCTTGTTGCCTTTGCCCTTACCTAATTGTGGCAGGTCGCTGATCTTGAAGATCAGCAGGCGACCTTCGGTCGTGACCGAGGCCAGCCAGTTGCTCTCGCGATCGGCGACCGGGCGCGGAAGAATGACTTTCGAGTTGCTCGGCAGGCTCAGCAACGCCTTGCCGGCCTTGTTCTTGGCCTGGAAATCTTCACCTTTGACCACAAAGCCATACCCGGCGTCGGAGGCGATCACGTACAGCGAATCGTCTTCCGGCATCAACACGCATTCGAAGCTCGCGCCTGGCGGTGGCGTCAGACGACCGGTCAACGGCTCGCCCTGGCCACGGGCCGATGGCAACGTGTGCGCCGCCACCGAATAACTGCGACCGGTGGAGTCGATAAACACCGCAAACTGGTTGGAGCGCCCGGCTGCGAGGGCCTTGAAGCCGTCACCGGCCTTGTAGGAAAGCCCGGTGGCGTCGATTTCGTGACCTTTGGCTGAACGGACCCAGCCTTTTTCCGACAGCACGACCGTCACTTTCTCGTTCGGCAGCAGGTCGTGCTCGGTCAGGGCCTTGGCCTCGGCGCGCTCGACAATCGGCGAACGACGGTCGTCGCCATAAGTTTCGGCGTCCTTGATCAGCTCGGTGCGCACCAGTTTTTTCAGCTTGGCTTCGCTGCTCAGCAGCGCTTGCAGCTTGGCTTGTTCCTTGAGCAGTTCATCCTGCTCGGCACGCAGTTTCATTTCTTCCAGTCGCGCCAACTGACGCAAACGGGTGTCGAGGATGTAGTCGGCCTGGATTTCGCTCAGGGCGAAACGCGCGATCAGGGCGGCTTTTGGGTGCTCCTCGGTACGGATGATGTGAATCACTTCATCCAGGTTGAGGTAGGCAATCAACAAACCGTCCAACAGGTGCAGGCGACGCTCGACCTTATCGAGGCGGAATTGCAGGCGGCGACGCACGGTCTGCACCCGGAATTCCAGCCATTCGACCAGCAGCGCCCGCAGGTTTTTCAGCTGCGGCTTGCCGTCCAGGCCGATGATGTTGATGTTGACCCGGTAGCTCGACTCCAGCTCGGTGCTGGCGAACAGGTGCGTCATCAGTGCATCGTGGTCAAAGTTTTTGCGCGCCCCCGGGATGATCACGATGCGGCACGGGTTTTCGTGGTCGGATTCGTCGCGCAAGTCAGCAATTTGCGGCGCCTTGGACGGCTTGGCCTGCATCATCGCGGCGATCTGTTCCAGCACCTTGGCACCGGACACCTGGTGCGGCAGCGCGGTGACAATAATGTCGCCGTCTTCGATGTGGTACACGGCGCGCATACGCACCGAGCCCTTGCCGGTCTCGTACATTTTCAGCAGGTCGGCGCGCGGGGTGATGATTTCCGCTTCGGTCGGGTAATCCGGGCCCTGGATGTGTTCACAGAGCTGTTCGACCGTGGCTTTGGGCTCATCAAGCAAACGCACGCACGCCGTCGCGACTTCGCGCAGGTTGTGCGGCGGCACGTCGGTGGCCATGCCCACGGCGATGCCGGTGGTGCCGTTGAGCAGGATGTTCGGCAAACGTGCCGGCAACACCAACGGTTCGTCGAGGGTGCCGTCAAAGTTCGGGCCCCAGTCCGCCGTGCCCTGGCCCAGTTCGCTGAGCAGCACTTCGGAATAACGCGACAGCCGCGCTTCGGTGTAACGCATGGCGGCGAAGGACTTGGGATCATCCGGCGCACCCCAGTTACCCTGACCGTCGACCAGCGTGTAGCGGTAGCTGAACGGCTGGGCCATCAGGACCATGGCTTCGTAGCAGGCCGAGTCGCCGTGCGGGTGGAACTTGCCGAGCACGTCACCAACGGTACGCGCCGATTTCTTGTGCTTGGAATCGGCGTCCAGCCCCAACTCGCTCATCGCGTAGATGATGCGTCGCTGTACCGGTTTCAGGCCGTCGCCGATATGCGGCAAGGCACGGTCCATGATCACGTACATGGAGTAGTTGAGGTAGGCATTTTCGGTGAAGTCAGCCAGTGACCGGCGTTCTACACCGTCCAGGCTGAGATCAAGGGAGTCGCTCATGCGGGCCTCATCGGTTCGTTGTCTGGCGCAGCAGCATGGTGCCACCGCGCTGGGTAAATTCAAGTTTGTTCAGTGCGCTCATGCCGAGCAGCACCTGCTTACCTTCCAGGCCAGGGGCGACCAGCGCGCGAACATCACGCAACACAATGTCGCCCAGTTGCAGCCGGTCGATGCGGGTTCGATAGCCCTCGCTCAGACCGTTGGCCGTGCTCAGGGTCACCCCGAAGCCTTGTTCCAGTTTCAATCCCTCGGCCACACTGGCCGGAATTGACACATCCGTCGCCCCGGTATCGAGCATGAAATCCACCGGGTGGCCGTTGATCGCGCCGCTGGCGACAAAATGCCCCTGAACGTTGCTGACCAGCTTCACTTCGATAAACCCATCGCCCTGCTCGGAACTGACCACCCCATTCGGGTTTTGCTGCCGCTCTTCCCACTGCCCGAAAAACCGCGTGGCCAGAAACAGCGCCGCGCACCAGGCCAGCACCATCAACACACGACCGGCGCGCTTGCCCGGCGGTTGTTGACTCACGGCTTGGCGCTCCAGCCACCTTCAGGCGCGGCGAAGCGCCAGACAACCGGGCGAACTTCACCATCGGTACGGGGCCCGAAATTGTTGTCGACGCCAATCCAGGCACCGTCAGCGTCAATGATCAACGCCTCTTCCAGACCGTAGTTCTGCGAATAACGGCGGTTTTCCTGCAACAACTCGGCCGCATACGACCAGCAGCGTTCGACCTTGGCCGTCTGCGGGTCGCGGCGACAGATCTGATAGGCGTTGCGCTCAAGGGTAAACAACTTGCCCTCGAACAATGACAGGTCGGAGAAATCCCGGTTAACCGGTTTGGCATGAGGGAACTGCGGCGGCTGCATTTCCATGCCCGCTTCGCTCAGCAGCACACAGCCACCGTCGCAATCCCATACGGTCTGTTTGCGCTTGATCGTCAACAAGCCGCGGCTTTGACGTTCGGCAGCGAACCATATTTGATCGCCCGCCGGATTGATCGCCAGCCCCTCGAACAGCGCATTGAACTGCAACAGCATGCCGCTGGCACGCGCTTCGCGAACCAGCATTGGCGAGATTTTCAACCAGCTCGCCGGCCCTGTAGGGGGTACCAGGAGGACGGCCGCATGGCCTTCGCTGACAATGTAGCGATTGCCGGCGCTGTCACAGGTAATGCCTTCGAAATCCAGATCGCCGCCACGCACGAACGACGCCGCCCAGGTTCGCGCACGCAACCCCCAGGGCAATCCGTTGTCCGGCACCGGAGGTACGCCGAGGCCCACGCTTTCGGCCTGCCAGGTCGCGTTGCTGGTATCAAGGCGGTAAATCTGATCGTCGTCGCGATCCGAGACCGTCCACAGGTCCTTGCCGCACTGGGCCAGTCCCGACAGGTTGCCGCCGCGCATACCGTCAACGGGATGCTCGGAGACCACGCGCAATTCTGGTGCCGGTTCAGCAAAGGCCAGAACCGGGGTCAGAAGCAACGCACACGCCAGGGCAAAGCCAAGCCGCATCAACCAAGAACCTCGGCCAGGTTGCCCTTGGATTCCAGCCAGGACTTGCGGTCACCGGCACGTTTCTTCGCCAGCAGCATGTCCATCATTTCCGAGGTCGCAGCGAAATCGTCCAGGGTCAACTGCACCAGACGCCGGGTGTTCGGGTCCATGGTGGTTTCGCGCAGTTGCGGCGGGTTCATTTCACCCAGGCCTTTAAATCGGGTGACCTGCGGCTTGCCGCGTTTCTTCTCGGCGACCAGACGATCGAGAATGCCATCGCGCTCGGCTTCATCCAGGGCGTAGTAAATCTCCTTGCCCAAGTCGATGCGGTACAGCGGCGGCATCGCGACGTAGACGTGACCGGCATCCACCAACGGGCGGAAGTGCTGGACGAACAACGCGCACAGCAGCGTGGCAATGTGCAGACCGTCGGAGTCGGCGTCGGCGAGGATGCAGATCTTGCCGTAACGCAGCTGGCTCATGTCCGCCGCACCCGGATCGACACCGATGGCCACGGCGATGTTGTGCACTTCCTGGCTGGCCAGCACTTCGCTGCCATCGACTTCCCAGGTGTTCAGAATCTTGCCGCGCAACGGCAGGATCGCTTGAAACTCTTTGTCTCGTGCTTGCTTGGCGGAACCGCCGGCGGAATCACCTTCCACGAGGAACAGCTCGGAACGCATCGGGTCCTGCCCGGCGCAATCGGCGAGTTTGCCCGGCAGCGCCGGTCCTGCGGTGATGCGCTTGCGCTCGACCTTCTTGCTCGCCTTGAGGCGGCGGCCGGCGTTGTTGATCGCCAATTCCGCCAGGAGCATGCCGGTTTCCGGGTTGGCGTTGAGCCACAGGCTGAACGCGTCCTTGACCACACCGGAAACAAACGCCGCCGCTTCACGGGACGACAAACGCTCTTTGGTCTGGCCGGAGAATTGCGGCTCCTGCATTTTCATCGACAGGACGAAGGCGATGCGTTCCCAGACGTCTTCCGGCGCCAGCTTCACGCCGCGTGGCAGCAGGCTGCGGAATTCACAGAATTCGCGCATCGCATCGAGCAAACCCTGACGCAAACCGTTGACGTGTGTACCACCCTGGGCCGTCGGGATCAGGTTGACGTAGCTTTCCTGAACCGCGTCGCCCCCTTCCGGCAGCCACAACAGCGCCCAGTCGACCGCTTCTTTATTACCGGCCAGGCTGCCGCAGAACGGCTCGTCCGGCAGGCGTTCGAATTCGCTGACGGCGTCGACCAGATAGGAACGCAGGCCGTCTTCGTAATGCCATTCGACTTTCTCGCCGGTGGCTTTGTCTTCAAAACTGACCAGCAGCCCCGGGCAGAGAACGGCCTTGGCCTTGAGCACGTGCTTGAGGCGGCTGATGGAGAATTTCGGCGAATCGAAGTACTTCGGGTCCGGCGCAAAGAACACGCTGGTGCCGGTGTTGCGCTTGCCGACGGTGCCGACCACTTCCAGTTCGGTTTTCTTGTAACCGTCGGCGAACGTCATCTGGTATTCGTTGCCGTCACGCTTGACGCGCACCCGGACTTCGGTCGACAAGGCGTTGACCACGGAAATACCCACCCCGTGCAGACCGCCGGAGAACTGGTAGTTCTTGTTGGAAAACTTGCCGCCCGCATGGAGCTTGGTGAGGATCAGTTCGACCCCGGACACGCCCTCTTCCGGGTGAATGTCCACCGGCATGCCACGGCCGTCATCGCTGACTTCCAGGGAGTGATCGGCGTGCAGGATGACCTGCACCGAAGTCGCATGCCCGGCCAAGGCTTCGTCGACGCTGTTGTCGATGACTTCCTGGGCGAGGTGGTTCGGCCGACTGGTGTCGGTGTACATACCGGGGCGTTTACGCACCGGGTCGAGGCCCGAGAGGACTTCGATGGCGTCTGCGTTATAAGAGCTAGCGCTGGGAGTGGCCATGGGGTCTCGTCGTCCGCCTGTAAAAAGAGTGTTCGTTTAATAAGGGGCGAGGGTTCACAGTGCAGTGAAGTCGATCGCCTGATACAAATCTGCGCCGATGCCGGCAAAACTCAGCATCGCCGGCAATTGCGCGGCGAAGCCCTGGAAACCATGGTCGCCACCGGCCTGGATGCGCAAGGCGCAGGCCCGGTAATACTGCTGGGCGAGGCGATAGTCCAGCGTTTCGTCACCGGTCTGCAACCACACCTGATACCGCTGCGGGTCCCGGGGCGCCGGCACTTCCAGTTCGGCCAAAGCTGTCACGTGGTCGTGGGTCAATTCCCAGGCTTCATCGGTATACAGGTTTTTCTGCGTTCCCAGGTACCCGTCGAACATCCGGTGCGGACTGACGGCCGGGTTGATCAGCAAAGCCTTGAGGCCATGACGCTCGGCCAAGTGAGTCGCATAGTAGCCGCCGAGTGAGCTGCCGACCAGCAGTGGCCGCCCCAGCGCTTCAATCGCCTGCTCCAGCTGACCGATGGCCTCGCGCGGGTGGTGATGCAAGGCCGGAACGCGCAGTTGATCGCTCAGGCCGAGTCGGTCCATCACCTGCATCAACTGCGTAGCCTTTTTCGACGAAGGCGCGCTGTTGAAACCGTGGATATAAAGGATCGAACCTGACATTTGAGCTCCCTGTGCGTCGGGTAAAGAGGCGCAGTTTACAGGGAGTCGGGGGGATCGGGGATATCCTTGAAATTCGTGGTGCCTTTGAGGGCGCCATCGCGAGCAGGCTCACGCCTACAGGGGTATGCATTCCAATGCAGGAGTGAGCCTGCTCACGATGGCCGCCCCCGGTCTTACTGAATACTCAATAGCCGTTAGAGCCGTAATCAACCTCAAAATCAAACCCGGTGACTCGTTCCACCCCGGTTTCAATCTGCCCATCCGGCAACAACCGCAACCAGCGATACCCCGGCGCCTGCTCCCCGACCTTGAAATCATCGCTGCCCGGCTCGAACTGAATGCAGGTCGACGGCGAGGCGATCAAACGAACGCCATTACGCAGCTGATCAATCTCCTGATGCACATGCCCCCACAAAACCGCCCGCACCTGCGGAAAACGATCCAGCACTGCAAACAGCGCCTCAGGATTGCGCAAGCCGATCGGCTCCATCCAGGCACAGCCAATCGACACCGGGTGATGGTGAAAACATACCAGATGATGCCGCTCCGGCGCCTCGCTCAGCGATCGAACCAACAGCTGCAACTGCTCATCCTGCAAGTACCCCGGCACCGAACCCGGCACGGCGGAATCAAGCAAGGTGACTCGCCAGTTGCCGACATCCACCACCGGCTCCAGCAATGCGCTTTTCACCGCGGCCTCGGCCATGATCTGTGGCTCATCGTGATTGCCGGGAATCCAGCGCGCCGGCGTATCGAGTTGCCCGGTCAGGTCGCGAAACTGTTGGTAGGACTCCAGCGTCCCGTCCTGAGACAGGTCGCCGCTGGCAATGATCAGATCGATATTCGGCTGCTGAAGCTGCACCAGTTCGATGACTTTTTGCAGGCTGTCCCGCGTGTTCATACCCAGCAACGTCCCGTCCGCTTCGGCGAACAGATGGCTGTCGGAGAGTTGCACCAGCAACGCCGGATCGGCGGTGGTCAATGTGGATACGCTCGGCAAGGCGTTCTCCCAAGGCAGAATCACGGGGGTGGATAGGTGCCGCAATTATGCTGGGGGACGCTCAAAAGGGGAAACCTGTGAACCTGACGCAGTTCACAACTACCGCACAACGGCGTACTCGTGGCCGCACGCCAGGCAATGGCTCAGCCACTCACCCAGAAACATATTCAGCTGGGCCTTTTCGTCCGGCTGGTGCATCGAGGCGTTCGGGTAAGGATAGATGCCGCGAAAACGCCGCGCATGTTCGGCGCTGACCACTTCGGCCATGCAGGCGTCGTGGTAGACCTGCACTTCCAGCTGCGGAATCGGCAGCCACGGCAGGCTGTGCTCCTGACGCACTTGCAGGGTCGTGGTGTACGGACAGACCTGCAACACTTCCAGCGCCAGCACGCCAAGCATCTGTTCGCCATGCGTTACGGCAATGCGCCGCGCCGCCGGCTCGTCGCGCATGTCCGGCAACAGTCGCATCAAGCGCGCGTAGTTCGCCTCACAGGAAGCTTGCAGCCCCGCAAGGTCCACCCGATAGCGATCGCGCAGCTTGTTTACGACCATAACCCCCTCACTTCAGCGCGGTTTAAAGCTAACCATTGCAAGGCAATGATGCTGGCCGCGTTGGCAATTCGTCCGTCGCGCACGGCCTGCAAGGCATCTTCTAACGCCCAGACCGTGACGCGGATATCTTCAGCTTCTTCCTCCAGCCCATGCAGGCCGCCAACCCCGGTAGAGTCGCAACGCCCCAGGAACAGGTGCACGAACTCATTGCTGCCGCCCGGCGACGGGAAATATTTGATCATCGGCCAGAGCGCCCCGAACACAAGCCCAGCTTCCTCCTGCCCTTCGCGGTGAGCAACTTCTTCCGGCACTTCTTCCTTGTCGATCAGACCAGCGACCAGCTCGATCAGCCAGGGGTTGTCGGTCTTGCCCATGGCGCCGACGCGAAACTGTTCGATCAGCACCACTTCGTCACGCTGCGGATCGTAAGGCAACACACACACGGCGTCGTGGCGCACGAACACTTCACGATTGATTTCACGACTCATGCCGCCGGCGAACAACTCGTGGCGCAAGTGCACACGGTGGAGCTTGTAAAAGCCCTCGTAACACATTTCGCGCCGAACGATATCAACGGTGGTCGGAATGGCGTTGGCAAAATCAGTCATGACAATCCTCTTTACTGCAAATCCGTTACGAGGCTCCTTTTTGTTACCTGCAACCTCGACTTCGCGCCATCCTAACGCGCCTGCGACATTTGATGCAGCCCCTTTCCCGTCAGCGGGATAGACGGTGAGGGCGAAACCAACTCTAATTAGCTTAGTGGCGAACTGACTGCTTCGTTGAGAGTCGAAGCGGATAACTTTTTGCCTTTCCCTGTTTTACAAAGGACGCCCATGTCGCTTTTTAAAATCGCCTCCGTGGCCGCAATCGCCCTGACGCTGGGCGCCTGCCAGAGTCTGTTTCAGCCCAACTACCGGGCGCCGCTGGAAACTACCCGCGACGCTACCGAAACCCTGAAACCGGGTTGCACCACACCCGATTGTCCGCTGGTGAACATCGATACATTGCGCTTCCCCGCCGAACCGCAGCTGGACGGCATCGTCGAAAAACGCCTGCTGCAAATGACCCGCACCACACCGGACGCCCCGGTGGCGCCGACGCTGACGGCCTATCGCGATGAGTTTTTGCGCACCGCCGGGCCGCGCTACAGCAGTTACCTGCAAGCCAAGGTACGTGAGCAGCATGACGGCTTGGTGATCGTCGAATTTTCCAGCTACCTGGACACCGGCGGCGCTCATGGCACACCGGGCCGCAGCTTTATCAACTATTCACGCCAGCAGCACAAAGTGCTGACGCTGTCGGACATGTTGGTGCCGGGTCAGGAAGAGGCGTTCTGGAAGGCGGCGCAAGTGGCGCACAACAGCTGGCTGATCAGCACCAAGCTCGATCAGGAACCGGAGTTCGTGAAGAGCTGGCCGTTCCAGAAAACCCAGAACGTGGCGCTGACCTACGGTGGGGTGATCCTCAAGTACGAAACCAGCACCATCGCGCCATACGCGCTGGGCCATGTCGAACTGAAGATCCCCTACCCTCGCCTGAATGGCATCATCAAGCCCGAGCTGTTTCCCGGCCGTAACTGAAAGCCCGGCCCAGCACCAGCTGCAGCAGCCCTGCCAGAATCAACGACGGCAGGGTTGCGCCGATGTCCGGATACAGATTGGCCAGCAAGTGATAGGTGCTCACCCCGCCCAACCAGGCGAGCAACGCCGGCCAGCGCAATGCGGCTGACGCCACCTGAGCCGAACGCTTGCGCAGAATGAAGTGATCCACCAGCACCACGCCGAACAGCGGCGCAAACACCGAACCGATCAACAGCAGGAAGTTCTGGTACTGGGCCAATGGCGCCAGGCACGCGATCAGTGTGCAAATCACGCCGATGGCCAACGCCAGATGCTCGACTTTCAAGCGCAACAGAATCCCGCTGGAAACGGCCGCCGAGTGAATGTCGGCGAAGGCGTTTTCCGACTCGTCCAACAGGATCAGCAACAGCGGAATGCCCAGGCCTGCACCCGCCAGCGCCAGCAACAAGGCATTCACTTCACCGCTCGGCGCGAACGCCAGGGTGTAGGCCACGCCCAGGCTCATCAGCCAGAAATTACCGATAAAGAAGCCCAGCGCGGTGCCGCCGAAGACGTTTTTCGCACGCTTGCCGAAACGCGAGTAGTCGGCAATCAGCGGCAGCCACGACAGCGGCATCGCGATAGCAATGTCGAAGCCGACGGCGAACGGCATCGAACCATCACCGGCCTGCGCCCACAAGGCAGCCAGATCGGCTTTGGCGAACAGGTTCCAGGTCAGCCAGATGCACGCGGCCAGCAACAGCCAGATGCCCCACTTGCGCAGGATCTGCCGCACGAATGTCAGAGGACCGCTGACGGCCAGCAACGTCGCCAGACCACCGAAGACAATGGTCCAGAGCAGCGGATTCGACAGCAGGCTGCCTTCGCTGAACGCCCGCGCGCCGAGCAGGCTGGCGGCATCACGCATGACGATGATTTCGAACGAGCCCCAACCGATCAGTTGCAGCAGGTTCAACACGGCCGGCAGGCTCGCGCCACGTTTGCCGAGGCAGAGTTTGAGCGCGGCCATCGACGACAGGCCGGTATCACTGCCGATCACGCCGACGGCGGCCAGCAGCAGAACGCCGACCAGGGTGCCGAGGAAGATCGCCAGCAGTGAGCCGGACAGGCCCAGGCCTGGCGCGAGCAAGGCGCCGGTCTGCAGCACCATCAAGCCGATGCCGAGGGAGAACCACAGGGAAAACAGATCACGACCGCCGAAAACGCGTTTGTCGGTTGGCACGGCGATGCCAGGGGAATAAGTACTCGGTTGAATGCTCAAGGGGGTTATCTCAAATAAGAGCAGAGGCAAGTTCAAGCGGCAAGCTACAAGTTAGAAGCAATCCGCAATCCGCTTCTTCTTGCAGCTTGTCGCTTGTCGCTCGTGGCTAGATTTTCTTGTACAGCTGACTGCCTTCCTGCTTGAACCGTTCAGCCTGATCCGCCAATCCCTGGGCGACCTCGGCATCCACGGTTTCGATCCGCTGGTTGGCCGCGTACTCACGGACTTCCTGAGTGATCTTCATCGAGCAGAATTTCGGCCCGCACATGGAGCAGAAGTGCGCGACCTTGGCCGAATCCTTCGGCAAGGTTTCATCGTGATACGAACGGGCGGTGTCTGGATCCAGGCCAAGGTTGAACTGGTCTTCCCAACGGAATTCGAACCGTGCCTTGCTCAAGGCATTGTCGCGAATCTGCGCGCCCGGATGTCCCTTCGCCAGATCGGCGGCATGCGCGGCGATCTTGTAGGTGATGATCCCGGTCTTCACATCATCCTTGTTCGGCAGGCCCAAGTGTTCCTTCGGCGTCACGTAGCAGAGCATCGCGCAACCGAACCAGCCGATCATCGCTGCACCGATCCCGGAGGTGATGTGGTCGTAACCCGGCGCGATGTCGGTGGTCAGCGGGCCGAGGGTGTAGAACGGCGCCTCGTCACAGCACTCGAGCTGCTTGTCCATGTTCTCTTTGATCAACTGCATCGGCACATGGCCCGGGCCTTCGATCATGCACTGCACGTCGTGCTTCCAGGCGATCTTGGTCAGCTCGCCGAGGGTTTCCAGCTCACCGAATTGTGCGGCGTCATTGGCGTCGGCAATCGAGCCCGGACGCAGGCCATCGCCCAGCGAGAAGCTGACGTCGTAGGCCTTCATGATTTCGCAGATGTCTTCGAAATGGGTGTAGAGGAAGTTTTCCTTGTGGTGCGCCAGGCACCACTTGGCCATGATCGAACCGCCACGGGAAACGATACCGGTCACGCGCTTGGCGGTCAGCGGCACGTAGCGCAGCAACACGCCGGCGTGGATGGTGAAGTAGTCGACGCCCTGCTCGGCCTGTTCGATCAGCGTGTCGCGGAACAGCTCCCAGGTCAGGTCTTCAGCGGCGCCGCCGACTTTTTCCAGGGCCTGATAAATCGGCACCGTACCGATCGGCACCGGCGAGTTGCGGATGATCCACTCACGGGTTTCGTGAATGTGTTTGCCGGTGGACAAATCCATGACCGTGTCCGAACCCCAGCGAATACCCCAGGTCAGTTTCGCCACTTCTTCTTCGATGGACGAACCCAGGGCGCTGTTGCCGATGTTGCCGTTGATCTTCACCAGGAAGTTACGGCCGATGATCATCGGTTCCAGTTCGGTGTGGTTGATGTTGGCCGGGATGATCGCGCGGCCACGGGCGATTTCGTCACGGACGAATTCGGGGGTGATGATCTTCGGCACGCTGGCGCCGAAGCTGTGGCCGGCGTGTTGCTGGTCCAGCAGGCCAGCGGCGCGAGCCACTTCCAGCTTCATGTTTTCGCGGATGGCGACGTATTCCATCTCGGCGGTGATGATGCCTTGGCGGGCATAGTGCATCTGGCTGACGTTGGCCCCGGCCTTGGCGCGGCGCGGGTTGTTGACGTGGGCGAAGCGCAGTTTGGTCAGTTCGGCATCGGCGAGGCGTTCCTGGCCGAAATTGGAGCTCAGGCCCGGCAGGCGTTCAGTGTCGCCACGGGACTCGATCCACGCAGAACGCACATCGGCCAGGCCTTTGCGCACGTCGATGATGACATTGGGGTCGGTGTACGGGCCCGAGGTGTCGTACACCACCACCGGTGCATTGATCTCGCCGCCAAAGTCGGTCGGCGTTACATCCAGGCTGATTTCGCGCATGGGCACGAGGATGTCGGGGCGCGAGCCCTGGACATAGATTTTTTGCGAGCGGGTAAACGGTTGAACCGACTGTTGATCGACTTGGGCCGAATCACTCAGGTTCATCGTATTTTTTGGTTTTATCGTCATCACGGGCTCTCCAGACAGCATCCAGGCAGTGGAATTTTGTCGGAGCGAACCTGTAACGAATGGACGCGACCAATCAGCAATAACAAAGCTGTTGGTGCTGTGCTCAGTGCTCGAGGGGTGTTCGATTGTCGAACAACATCCCGGACGAAGCACAAGAGGACTCGCCGGGTGACGAGAAATCTTGTTCCCTACGCAGGCGCTAACCTGATCAGGTTCAACGGGATCCGAAATTATTCGATCTCAGCCTCATAGCAAGGCACCCCGACAAGAACCCGGCCAGTCTAGACACAACTGACAAAGAACGCCAACACCGCGCAAACACCTCGATGAATGGCAGAATCAGGATTGTTGCCGCCCCATTGCACAACTACACTCGCTACGCCAAGCCATGCATTGACGTGGTACGTGCCGCGCCTTAGCCTTGGCGCTCAAATTACTTGTGTAATATTAATTCTAGGGAACGCCTATGCTGCGCAAACTTTCACTGGCCCTTGCCGTGTCTTGTGCGTCTTATGGAACGGGCTGGGCAGCAGAAGCGCCCTTATCGACCAAGAACGACCTGGTCAGCGTTTACCAGGAAGCAAAGGCCAACAACGCCGACCTCGCGGCGGCCATCGCGCAATATGGCGCGCAGAAAGAAGTCGTGCCTCAGGCTCGCGCCGGCCTGCTGCCCAATCTGTCAGGGGGTGCCGAAGTCGCCAGCGTGCGCACCGCGATCGACCAGCCTTCATCGACGGCCAATCGCAGCGCAAATTCGTATCAGGCTACCCTGGCGCAGCCGCTGTTCCGTGCTGATCGCTGGTTCCAGTTCCAGGCCGCCAAGGACGTCAACGAACAGGCGGCCCTGCAACTCTCGGCCACCGAGCAAAACCTGATCCTGCAATCGGCTGAAAGCTACTTCAACGTGCTGCGCACCCAGGACAACCTGGCGTCGACCAAGGCTGAAGAAGCCGCATTCAAACGCCAGCTCGACCAGTCCAACGAGCGTTTCGACGTCGGCCTGTCGGACAAGACCGACGTGCTCAACTCACAAGCCAGTTACGACACCGCTCGCGCCAACCGGATCGTTGCGCAACGCCAGGTCGATGACGCGTTTGAAGCGCTGATCACCCTGACCAACCGTCAGTACAACTCGATCTGGGGCGTCGTCCATAGCCTGCCGATCCTGCCGCCGGCGCCGAACGACGCTAAAGCCTGGGTCGATACGGCCGCCCGCCAGAACCTGAATCTGCTGGCCAGCAACTACGCGGTCAGTGCCGCCGAAGAAACCCTCAAGCAGCGTAAGTCCGGTCACTTGCCGACGGTCGACGCGGTGGCGAAATACGAAAAAGGTGATAACGACGCACTGGGCTTCAGCAACCCGAACGCCTTTGGCCAACCGTACAGTGGCAACGTCGAGCAAACGACAGTGGGCCTGCAACTGAATATCCCGATCTACAGCGGCGGCCTGACCACCTCCCAGGTGCGTCAATCGTATGCGCAACTGGATCAGACCGAGCAGCAACGCGAAGCGCTGCGTCGGCAGATCGTCGAAAGCACCCGCAACCTGCACCGCGCGGTCAACACCGATGTGGATCAGGTACAGGCGCGCAAGCAGTCGATCATCTCCAACCAGAGTGCGGTGGAAGCGACTGAAATCGGCTATCAGGTAGGGACACGCAACATCGTCGACGTACTGGATGCGCAGCGCTCGCTGTACAACTCGGTACGCGACTACAACAACACCCGCTACGACTACATCCTCGACAACCTGCGCCTGAAGCAGCAGGCCGGCACGTTGAGCCCGGGGGATCTGGAAGACCTGAAGCGCTACCTCAAGGCCGACTACAACCCGGACAAGGACTTCCTGCCGCCGGATCTGGCGAAGGCTGCGGCTGCCCAGCTCAAGGCAAGACCCGGCGAGTAATACGTCATTATTCTGATGAGGGGGCTTGCCCCCTCTTCAGAAATGTCAGGCTCAGATCGGTCGGTTGATCAACCGCCCCAGCCCATCCAGCAATCGCTGCAACGCCCCCTGATTGCTGCGCATCACCTTCAGCCCCGCCTCAGCCATCCGCTGTGCATCGCGCGGCAATTCGAACAGCCGCTGCACCGCCAGCGCCAGACCTTCGGCATCCTCCACTTCCTGCAACGCCCCGGCACTGCGCAGCTGCGCGGCGATTTCGAGGAAGTTGAACAGGTGCGGGCCACTCAGTACCGGCTTGGCCAACGCGGCCGGTTCCAGCAGGTTATGCCCACCGTTCGGCACCAGGCTGCCCCCCACGAAAGCGGTATCTGCCAAGGCGTAGAGAAACAGCAACTCGCCCATGGTGTCGCCCACCAGCACCGACGTGGCCGAGGTCACCGGCTCGCTTGTGGAACGACGCAGCGTGGCGAAACCCTGCTGCTGACACAGCTCGAACACCGTGTTGAAACGCTCCGGATGGCGCGGCACCAGGATCAGCAACGCATCGGGATGATTGGCCAGTAACTGACGATGGGCCGCGAGGACCACTTCGTCTTCACCTTCATGGGTACTGGCGGCGATCCACACCGGCCGCTCAAGCGTCTGCCATTGCGTGCGCAGCTCGACGGCACGTTGCAGCAATTGCGGGTCGATGGTCAGGTCGAACTTGATTGAGCCGGTGACTGCCACCGTTTCAGGACGCGCTCCCAAGTCACGAAAGCGCTGGGCCTCAGCCTCGGTCTGAACCGCGAACAGGCTCATCTCGGCGAGCATCGGCTGCGTCAGTTTGCGGAAGCGGCCATAACCCTTGGCCGAGCGCTCGGACAGTCGCGCATTGGCCAGCGCCACGGGAATCCCGCGCCTGGCGCATTGGTGAATATGGTTAGGCCAGAGTTCGGTTTCCATGATCACCGCCAGCGTTGGCCGGACCCGGTCGAGAAAACGCGCAGCGGCGCAGGGCAAATCGTAAGGCAGATAGCAGTGCTGAATGCGCGGTTCATTGGCGAACAACGCCTGGATGCGCTCGGACCCGGTCGGGGTCATGCAGGTCACGGTAATCGGCAGCTGTGGATAACGTTGCAGCAAGGCGCGGATCATCGGCGCCGCCGCGATGCTTTCGCCCACCGACACCGCGTGCACCCAGATACCGCCCGGCTTCATTACCGGCAGTGCGAGGGAGAACCGCTCGCCAATGCGTTTGGCATACGCCGGCGCCTTACGCGCCCGCAGCCACAGACGAATCGCTACCAGTGGCAGCCCCAGATAAAACAGCGCGGTATAGAGAGTTCTATTCATGGCGGCGGAGTTTATCGGCTTTTCTCGCCGATCGCCTGCAAGTGCACGGCAAAACGTTCCGCCAGCCAACGAGCCGCCGGGCCCGGCGGTTCATCGCGACGCCACACCAACTCCACCACCAGCGCCGGCGGGGTCCATTCGCTGTCCAGTTCGACCATCAGGCCCTGGTACGCCGGGTATTGCACCACGTGCCGGGGCAACCAGGCCCAACCGAGGCCGCGCACCAGCCATTCGGCCATCACGTAGAAACTGTCGGCCCGCCAGACTTGCGGGCTGGCGGGCTCGCTGCCGGGGTAAACGCTGGACTGGGTCGACATCAGCAACTGCCGATGCTGCGCCAGCGCCTGACAATCAACGTGAGCCTGCTTCGCCAGTGGATGCCCGACGCCGCACACCGTGAGCATCTCGACGCTGCCCACCACTCGCCGCTCAAGGGCCTCGGGAATCTGGTCGTGATAAAACAGCAGCCCCAGATCAGCACGGCGCTCCACCAGTTTGCGCGCGACATCGCCCTGGGCGGCGCTGGTCAGCTGCACTTCGAGGCTGGGAAATTTTTCCGCCAGGGCTTCGAAGCTTTCGATGATCGGCTGATAGGGCATGGCTTCATCCTGAGCCACACGCAATCGAGCTTCCTGGCCGCGCATCATGGCCAACGCGCGACCGTTGAGGCGCTCGCACTGGCGCAGCACTTCTCGCGCCTCTTCCAGCAAGGCATTACCGGCCTCGGTGAGTTTCGGCTGACGGCCGCTACTGCGATCGAACAGACTCACGCCCAGATCTTCTTCGAGCAGCGCAATCGAACTGCTGACCGCTGACTGCGCCTTGCGCTGATCACGTGCCACCGCAGAAAACGAACGATGCTCCGCTACGCTGACAAACAACCGCAGTTGCTCAAGATTCCATTGCATAGGCCAACCCATCTTTTTGGCAGATAGGTAATGACTTTACCGCATCTGAAGAGTCTCTAAAATGCCGACCTCAGAAAGCAACACTTCACACGAGGATGCACCCATGACCGCTTACTACTATCTGGCCATCGCCATCTGCGCCGAAGTGATCGCAACTGTTTCGATGAAAGCCGTCAAAGGTTTCAGCACGCCGCTGCCGCTGGTTCTGGTGATCGTCGGTTACGGCATTGCCTTCTGGATGCTGACCCTGGTAGTGCGCAGCGTTCCGGTGGGAGTTGCCTACGCAGTGTGGGCCGGCATGGGAATCGTGATGGTCAGCGTCGCGGCGCTGTTTATCTACGGGCAGAAGCTGGATGTGCCGGCGATGCTGGGGATGGCGTTGATCGTACTGGGTGTCGTGGTCATCCAACTGTTCTCAAAAACTGCCGGGCACTGATGCACCGCTTTTTGTAGCAGCTGCCGAAGGCTGCGTCCGACTGCGAAGCAGTTGTAAAAACTGACAATAGACATCTCAGACAGATCGAAGGCGAGGACTTCGGTCGAGCGCGACCCCGGCTCGAACGCAGCCTTCGGCAGCTGCTACATAGCGCTTGGCATGAATCTGTATACTGCGCCCTCGTCTTGAACACTGAGGTCGCCGCATGCCATCCGTTATTTCCACCGACGTTCTGATTGTCGGCGCTGGTGTCGCCGGCCTCTGGCTGAATGCGCGCCTGCGCCGCCAGGGTTTTTCGACCGTGCTGGTGGAAAGCGCCAGCCTCGGCGGCGGGCAGAGTGTGAAATCCCAGGGCATCATCCACGGCGGCGCCAAGTACGCGTTGCACGGCGCCCTGACCGGGGCATCGGAAGCGATTGCCGACATGCCGCGCCGCTGGCGTGAAGCGCTGGCGGGCGATGGCGAACTGGACCTGTCCGGCGTACGCCTGTTGTCCGAAGCGCACTATCTCTGGTCCCCCGGCACGCTCGCCGGCAACCTCACCAGTTTCTTCGCGAGCAAGGCCGTGCGCGGCCGTGTCGATCAGGTCAAGGGCGAGCAACTGCCGCCGGCCCTGCAAGACAAACGCTTCAAGGGCAAGGTTTATCGCCTGGCGGAATTGGTGGTCGACGTGCCAAGCCTGATCCAGCGCCTGGCCGTTCTGGCCGGTGATGGCCTGCTCGCCGCGCAGAAGATCGAGCCGCTGCTGGAAGGCAACGTGCTGGTCGGCCTGAAGGTCGATGAGCGCGAGATTCGTGCCCAGCGCATCGTCCTCAGCGCCGGTGCTGGCACCGCGGCATTGCTCGAAGCGCTGGGGTTGAGCCAGCCCGCCATGCAGCGTCGGCCGTTGCATATGATCATCGCCAAAGGCCCGGGCCTCAAACCGCTTTACGCCCATTGCCTGGGCGGCGGCACCAAACCGCGCCTGACCGTGACCACTCACCCGGCCGCCGACGGTCAGTGGGTCTGGTACATGGGGGGCGACATTGCCGAGGCTGAAGGCGTTGCCCGCGAACCTGCCGAGCAAATCGCCACGGCCCAGCAAGAGCTCGGGCAGTTGCTGCCATGGATCGACCTGAGCACCGCGCAATGGGCCACCTTGCGCGTGGACCGCGCCGAGCCGTTGCAATCGGGGCTCACCCGTCCCGACAACGCCTTCCTCGCCGAACAAGGTCGCCTGCTGGTGGGCTGGCCGACCAAACTGGCGCTGGCACCGGACTTCGCCGACCGGGTCATCGCCAGCCTGACGCGTGACGGCATCCAGCCGAGCCATCCAGAGCCTCTGCCGGAACTACCGAAACCGCCAATGGGCGTGCCGGCCTGGGAGCAACTGCTGCCATGAGCCAACCGACCCTGCACGATCTGCACCGCCCATTGGGCAGCACCGGCCTGCTGGTGTCGCCGCTGGGCCTGGGCACGGTCAAACTCGGCCGTGACCAGGGCGTGAAATATCCCAATGGTTTTCAGATTCCCGACGACGATGATGCACGCCGGTTGCTCAAACTCGCCCGCGACATGGGCATCAACCTGATCGACACCGCCCCGGCCTATGGCCGCAGCGAAGAACGCCTCGGCCCGCTATTGCGCGGCCAGCGTCAGGACTGGGTGATTGTCAGCAAGGTCGGCGAAGAGTTTTCCAATGGCCAGTCGAGCCACGATTTCAGTGCCGCCCACACCCGTCTTTCAGTGGAGCGCAGCCTGCAACGTCTGGAAACGGATTTTATCGACCTGGTGCTGGTGCACTCCGACGGCAACGATATGGCGATCCTCAATGACAGCGAGGTCTACGCGACCCTCGCCACGCTCAAGGCCGAAGGCAAGATTCGCGGTTTCGGTTTTTCCGGAAAAACCGTCGAAGGTGGTTTGAAGGCTCTGGAGCAAGGTGATTGCGCCATGGTCACCTACAATCTGAACGATCAGAACGAGAAGCCTGTCATTGACTATGCTGCTGCTCACGGCAAAGCCATTCTGGTCAAAAAAGCCCTCGCCAGCGGTCATGTGTGCCTGAGTCCAGGCGTGGACCCGGTGCGCGCCAGCTTCGAGTTGTTGTTTGAACATCCGGGTGTGGCCAGTGCTATTGTCGGGACCATTAATCCGCTGCACCTCGCCCACAACGTTGCGACCGTTGCCCAGGTCCTCCGTAGAAACTGATGCCGCCCACGCGGCCTTAAGCAGGAGCCGACATGCCGCGTACGCTCATTAGAAAGAACCCGAGCAACTTCAAGACCCTGCCGTTGTACGTCGAAGCGACTCCCGAAGGCTTGAGCTACCAGAGCGTCGGGATGCCGCTCAACTTTTCCCAGACCCTGCAACGTCGCCGTCCTGTGACGGTAGCCAGCACCGAGCGGTTTGCGCTGGAACTGGCCAACCTCGGGGTCTCGGTGCGCCTGACCCTGCATTGGCAGAATCGCGATTACTGGGTGTTGGTGCGCCAGCGTCGGCAAGACCGTGGCGACGTGGTGCTCAAGCTGATCTCCGGGTACGTACCGGCCCATGAACTGAACCTGCCGCTGCACACGGCGATTCAGGAAATTGCCGAAGAGTGCCTGCTGGAAACCCCGGAAGGCTGGCTCGGCGGGCGTTTTAATGACACGTGGTTGCCTGCGCCCTATGCCAGTGCCCTGCACTACCGCGAGGCGCTACCGTTTCGCCTGACGCCGTTGTCCGGTTCGGCGCGGCCGGTGCGGTGCGCCAACCTGCAACTGATCGAACGGCCACGGGCTTACGTGCATTTGCCCACCGCGTCGTTGCAACTGATCTATGACCTGCGCCTGGACGTGCCCAAGGAAGCCAAATCCCTGAGCCTGTTTCATGTCGATGAGCGCCTGGAAGGCGATCAACTGGTGGCCCGCCTCGACCGCAAGCGCCCGGATTTGTACCTGATGCCCTTGCAGGACGGCCAGCCGATGGCCGAGCTGTATACCTTGAAGAAGGATCAGCTCTACCCCGCGAGCACGCGCGGCTTGTTCCTGGCAGAGAGTTTTGCCCAACAGGAAGGCTGGGTGGTGCGTGATGAGCGGATTCGCTGGAAAGATTGGGTGCGCCAGCAGGGGCTGAGCCCGCCGGGGAAGGATTCGGGTCTGGCGCGATTACGCGGGAAGGCAAAGCAATTGCTGAAGAAAATCGTGCCGCATAAAAAAGTCAGCTCTTGATCGTTCCCACATTCTGCGTCCGTTGATCATTCCCACGCAGAGCGTGGGAATGATCAACGTCTCACTCGGATTGACGGATCTTATCGACAATCGCCGTTGTAGAGCTGTTCGCTACCAGCCCCAGCACTTTCACCGTCCCGCCATAAGCCGTCACGATGTCTGCGCCGACCACTTGGTCGATCCCGTAATCACCCCCCTTCACCAACACGTCCGGCTTGACCTCGCGCAACAGATTTTCCGGGGTGCCTTCAGGGAAGCTGATCACCCAATCCACTGCGCCCAAACCGGCCAGTACGGCCATGCGACGGTCGACGCTGTTGATCGGACGACCCGGCCCTTTCAGGCGGCTGACCGAAGCATCGTCATTGACCGCAACGATCAATCGATCGCCCTGGGCCCGTGCCTGCTCGAGGTAGGTCACGTGGCCGGCATGCAGAATGTCGAAGCAGCCATTGGTGAAGACAATCTTCTCTTTGTGCGCACGCGCATCGGCGACGGCCAGCAAGAGCTGCTCAAGGCCCAACACACCGCGCTCGGAACCCTCTTCGCGCTGGATGGCGCGGCGTAGTTCCGGGGCGCTGATGGCTGCGGTACCGAGTTTGCCGACCACAATGCCCGCTGCCAGGTTGGCCAGGGCCACCGCATGGGGCAATTCTTCACCCGCGGCAATCGCCGCTGCCAGGGTAGAAATCACGGTATCGCCGGCACCGGTCACGTCGAACACTTCACGGGCACGGGCCGGCAGGTGCAGCGCCGGATGATCCGGACGCAGCAAGGTCATGCCGTGTTCGCCACGGGTCACCAGCAAGGCGCCGAGGTCGAGGTCGTGCATCAGCTGCGCGCCTTTGCTCACCAGTTCGTGCTCATCGGCGCAGCCACCGACGATGGTTTCGAACTCGCTGAGGTTCGGGGTGATCAGGCTCGCGCCACGGTAGATCGAGAAATCCTTGCCCTTGGGATCCGCCAGCACTGGAATGCCACGGGCACGGGCGGCCTGGATCAGCACCTGATGGTTTTTCAGGGCGCCTTTGCCGTAGTCGGACAGCACCAGCACCTTGATGCCTTCGAGCAGTTCATCGACTTGCTCGCCAAGCGCCAACGCGTCGGTGGCGAAGGGTTCTTCGAAGTCGATACGCAGCAATTGCTGGTGACGACTCATGACCCGCAGCTTGACGATGGTCGGCTGGTGCGCAATGCGCTGGAAAATAGCCCGGACGCCTGCGCCCTGGAGGCTATTGGCCAGGCTGTCGGCCGCTTCGTCGTCGCCGGTCACACCGACCAGCGAGGCAGGAGCACCGAGCGCGGCAATGTTCAACGCAACGTTGGCGGCACCGCCCGGGCGGTCCTCGATTTGCTCGACCTTGACCACCGGCACCGGCGCCTCAGGGGAAATCCGTGAGGTACCACCATGCCAGTAACGGTCGAGCATGACATCGCCGACCACCAAGACAGGGGCTTGATCGAATCGCGGCATGGACAACTTCATGGAGCAACCCACATACAAAATGAACAGGGGCGCGATATTACCACAGGGTTGGCGCTGGCTTGCGTGACGGCTGCAACGGGATGATTTGCCGGGTAAAACTGTTCATTTATTGAGCAGAAATGCCGATAACTGCCAGCAGGCGTCGGCCAGCCCCGTTTCGTCGGTGTCGATCTCACATTCGGCAGACAGCGGCGCCTCGTACGGGCTGTCGATGCCGGTGAAGTCCTTGAGCCGCCCCTGCCGGGCCGCTTGATACAAGCCTTTGGGGTCGCGCTGCGCACACACTGCGAACGGCGTGCTCACATACACCTCAATGAAATCGCCTTCGGCGAACAAACGCCGGGCGGTTTCGCGCTCGGTACGAAAAGGCGAGATCGCCGCAACGATCACTATCAGCCCCGCATCCACCATCAATCGCGCCACCTCGGCCATGCGTCGGATATTTTCCCGGCGACAGTCAGCCCCCATCCCCAGATCACGGCACAAGCCGCCACGCAGGTTGTCACCATCCAGCAGAAAGGTGTGCAGCCCACGCTGATTGAGCTGAAGTTCAAGGGCATTGGCCAGCGTCGACTTGCCCGCCCCGGACAACCCGGTCAACCACAAGCAACGCGGCCGCTGGCATTTGATTGAGGCACGCGCCTCGTTCGACAGCGCCAGCGAGTAAGGCCTGACATCGGCAACTGACATCAACTGCGCTTTATTCATAGCCGAGCATCTCGTAGTCGCGCTGGTACGCCCGGCGTACCAACCGACGGGTACGCGCCGAGCAGAAATCACGGGCGCGCATCAGCTGTCGTTGCCGGGAGCTGTTGACGTGAGGCAGCACCAGCGAACACCCCAACTGCTCGCAGACCAGTTGAAAGTCCCGTTCCAGATGCTCCTGATACCCAATGAAGTCCAACGCCAGATGCCCCAGGGAGTCGGTGAGAAAATCCGTTTGCGCGGCGAAATGCAATTGCCGCTGGATCGTTTCCGGGTGCAGCCAGCGACCGACGAAATCGTCGAAGTCGCGGTAGTGGCTGACCAGTTTTTGCGCCGCATGATCGCGCCGGCCCAACTCGTTGCCCCGCAGAAATGCGTAGGCCGAATAAGCCCTTTCCAGAGGATCACGCACAAAGGCGAATTTGAAACTGGTCGCAAACTGCTCGGAAAACTGCTGCTCGTACCAGTACAACGGCAAGTGACCGGGGCTCCAATTGTCGAACATCGCTGCGCAGATGCTGCTCCCGGCACATTTGGGGACATGAATGTACAGACAGGAAAGCTGCTCGAAGGCTTGGGGAAAACGCACATTGGCCGACATCGATTTGTTCACCACCTGGCGGTCTACCACCGACAGGCGTCCCAGCAAAAATGCCCGCTGCGACTTGGGTAACAGCTTCCAGAGATAACGTTGCAGCATGGCAGTACCCGCGCGATGGGGATGGCCCCATCGATTGAAGTCAAAGGTCGTTCAGGAACCTTAACAAGCGAGTCGCACAGATTTATGCAGGTTTGGTCAAGAAGGGTAAAGGTCTGGATACAAATCGCCGGGCGCATTGCGCGCCCGGCGAGCGAAGATCAGGCGATGTCTTCAGCCGGGGCATCGAGGCCCATGGCGTTCAGGCGGGCGTAGTATCCGTTGTGCGCCAGCAGCTCGGCATGGGTACCGCGCTCGACGATCCGGCCCTGATCCATAACCAGAATCAGGTCAGCCTTTTCGATGGTCGACAGTCGGTGAGCGATCACCAGCGTGGTCCGGCCTTTCATCACTTGATCGAGTGCCGCCTGAATGTGGCGCTCAGATTCAGTGTCGAGCGCCGAGGTGGCCTCGTCGAGAATCAGCAACGGCGCGTTCTTCAACAGGGCTCGCGCAATCGCCAGACGCTGACGCTGACCGCCGGACAGCAGCACGCCGTTCTCGCCGACCTGGGTGTCCAGGCCTTCGGGTAATTGCGCGATGAAATCCATGGCGTAAGCGTCTCGCGCCGCTTTCTCGATGTCTTCACGCGGCGCGCCGGCGAGATCGCCATAGGCAATGTTGTTGGCCACGGTGTCGCTGAACAACGTCACATGCTGGGTCACCTGGGCGATGTGCTTGCGCAGGTTCAGCAGCTTGTACTGCTCCACTTCAACACCGTCGATCAGGATCTCGCCCTTGTCGTGGTGATAGAAGCGCGGAATCAGGTTGGCCAGGGTCGACTTGCCACTGCCTGAGCGTCCGACCAGTGCCACCATTTGCCCCGGTTCGACCGAGAACGTGATGTCATTGAGCACCTGGCGATCGGTGTCCGGGTAGGTGAAGCTCAGGTTACGTACGTCCAGACGACCGGTGACAGCATCGCGTTCGACGGTGCCGGTATCGACTTCAGGCGCAACGTCCAGTTGTTCGAAAATGCTCTCGGCACCGGCCACGCCTTTCTGGATGGTCGAGCTGACTTCGGACAGCTGGCGGATCGGCTTGGGCAACAGGCCGGCCAGGGTGATGTAGGCAACCATGTCACCAGCCGAAGCATCGCCACGCAGGTACAGTACCAGGAACATCAGCACCGCCATGGCGGTGTAAATCACCAATTGCAGCAGCGGCGTGTAGATAGCACCGGTGCGGGTCATGCGCAGTTGCTTGTCGGTATTGCCCTGGCTGGCGTCGAAAAAGCGTTTTTCTTCGTAGACTTCGCCACCGAAGCTGCGCACCACGCGATAGCCCTGAATGGTTTCCGACGCCACGTGCGTCACGTCACCCATGGCCAACTGGATTTTCTTGCTTTGCTTGCGGAATTTCTTGCTCGCGGTGCGCACCATGACGGCGATCAACGGCAGGATGGCGACCATGACCAGCGTCAGGCGCCAGTTCATGAACAGCAGCGAGGCAAACAGGAAGATCACCGTCATGCCCTCACGGATTACGACCTTGATCGCATCTGTGGCCGCCCCGGTGACCATCGTCACGTTAAAGGTGATACGCGAAATCAGATGACCCGAGTTATGCTTGTCGAAATACCGGTTGGGCAGAACCAACAGGTTATTGAACAGCTGTACTCGCAGATCATGGACTAGACCCAGAGAAACTTTGGCTAGAAAGTAGTTGCCCAGATAAGATCCCAGCCCTTGCCACGCGGCGATCAGGATGATCAGCAGCGGCACCGCCTGCAGCAGTTGCAGGTCGCGCAGGTAAGGCACCGTCGGGAAGAGCGCGGCCTCAGGATTGGACAGGCCATCGACAAAGTACTTGAGGATATAGCCGAGCATTGGCTGGGTCGAAGCGAAAATCAGAAAGCCGACGATGCTGATCAGAAACAGACTGATGTACGGCCGGACATAGCCAAGCAGGCGGAAGTAGATTTTCAAGCTCGATGGGCTTGCGGAGAGACTGGAGTCGGTCATATCACGCGTTTGTCGATAAAAAGGACGCTGACTTTAGCACAGCTTCTTCAGGGTTCTGGCAATCGCATAAAGGCTGTTATTGTTAGACGTCGAATCAAGCATCAAATAGCCATCACCCCGAAATGGCCGATCAACTTCAGGATTGAATCTCTCAGCATGCAACTCAGCGGTTTCAATAGTGCGTCAAATCGAGTTTTCGATTTCATTTGCCTCTGGATTCTTCCACTCGGCTATCTCTTGCTCCTGTGTGCCCTGTTCTTCCTGCCGGGCCGAAGTTTGCACCACAAGCTTTTTTATGGCTTGTTCAGCATTCCAGCGCTGATCGCCCTGTGCCTGCGTCCCCGGGAACTCAAGGAAATGATTCGTGAACCGGTGTTCGTCGCCGTGTTGGTGTTCGCGGCCTGGGCGCTATTGAGTTTGTGCTGGGGACCGGACAAGGGGGGCTTCGTCGGCCAGTTCAAACCACCGCTGCATACCTTGTTGTTGTTTGTCGGTTGCTATTTTCTGGTGCGCTATCGCAGCGAAATCATCCAGCCTTTGCTATTCACCGCGGCAATAGTCGGACTGATCGGTACCACCCACGATCTGTTCCTGTTCGCCCGCGTGTACCAGCCCGGCCTGCGATTGATCGGTGGTGGCGCGTTCGACAATCCGCTGCTGAGCTCTCACATGTACGGTTTTTACGCAGCCTACTGGATGAGCATGAGCATGATCTGCAAGCGCCGCCGGATGCTCTGGCTGAGCCTCCCGGCGCTGGCAATCATGTTCGCCGCCGTGATCGCCACGGGCTCCAGGACACCGCTGGTTGCACTGACGATGGCAGCACTCTGGCTGGGCTTCATTTGCTGGAACCGTCGCTCCGTCGTATTGCTAGGTGCGTTGGTTGCCGGCGGCGCTACGGTTTATGGGCTGTTTGCGCGAATGATCATTCTACGAGGCGACTCTTACCGCCTCGAAATCTGGCAACTGGCCTTGCAGAAAATTGCCGACCACCCCTGGATCGGTCATGGTTATAACGCTAATCTGGCCATCGACCCTGGCATTGGCGTCAACTATCAGGAGCCCCACAGTTTTGTCCTCGGCGTGCTCTATTACGTCGGCATTCTGGGTTTGCTGCCTTGGTTGTTTGCCCAGCTATGGGGACTGTTCAGCAGTTGGCGCAATCGTCTGCAACCGCTGTTTATCATGGCCTCGACCTGGCTGATATTCGGTATCGGCGCAGGCCTGACCGAGGGCGGCGGCATCATCTCCCGACCCAAGGAGCATTGGTTCCTGCTGTGGATCCCGCTGGCTTTGATCGTCGCGCTCAGCATCAACCAGCGCGCCAGACGCTTGCTGACGATGCCCGTCAAGACACTGACGCCGATCGCCCAGCAACAACTGACTGCCAATGCGCAGGTGATCGAAGAAGATGGCCTGGGCCCTAAAGTCCTGCGCCTGCTCGATGGCAGCTTCCTCAAGCTGTTTCGTGGCCGCCGCTGGTACACCTCGGGCAGTTTCAACCCCTACTCCGAACGCTTTGCCGTCAACAGCGAGCAATTGCGCAACCTGGGGATCCCTACCCCGCCTATTCTTGCCCTTTATCGCCTCGCGGACGGCAGCAGTGCCGTGCACTATTCGCCGCTGCCCGGCAATACGCTGCGCCAGGTCCTGCAAGGCATTACCGCGCCGGCGGTGCGTCAAGCGCTGGTGGAGCGTTTCGGCAAGTTCATGGCCCAACTGCATGAACAAGGCGTTTATTTCCGCTCACTGCACTTGGGCAATGTGCTGGTGCTCGAGGATGGAGAGTTTGGTTTGATCGATGTGGCCGACCTGCGCATTTACCCTTCTTCCTTGAGCCTGGCGCTGCGTCAGCGCAATCTGCGCCATATGCAGCGCTACACGGTGGACCGGCGCTGGTTGTTCGAAGAACACTTCGAGGCGCTGCTTCAGGGCTACGCCATGACGGCACCCAAGTCCGCTGTCGAGAATCTGCACCGGCAAGTGCTGGCCGGGAGCACCCCGGCCCGGGCTCATTGATGACTGAAACCAACCCACTCATTGCGCTGGCAGCTTATCTGCTAGCCATTGCGACTTCGGCCCTGTTGTTGCGCGCAGTGCCGAAAATCGCCCGACACATCGAACATTCCGGTGAAAGCCGCTATGCCAGCATTGATGGGCTGCGCGGTTATCTGGCGTTCGGCGTGTTCGTGCACCACTCGATCATTACCTTGATCTTCCTGCGCACGGGCGTGATTGATTTTCCGCCCAGCAATCTCTACTCACAGCTCGGACAGGGCAGTGTCGCGCTGTTTTTCATGATCACCGGCTTCCTGTTCTGGAACCGATTGCTCACCCAGGGACGCCAGCACGACTGGCTGGCCTTCGCCATATCGCGGTTTTTTCGCCTCTACCCGCTGTACTTGCCGCTGATGCTGATCGTGTTTATCACGGTGTTCTACCTGCAGAACTGGGAGCTCAAGGACTCCGGCATGCGCTTTTTCGGCCAGATCCTGGCCTGGCTGACCTTCGACCGCCCGGACGTCAACCAATACCACCAAACCGGCATGCTGATCTCCAATGTCACCTGGACCCTGGGCTACGAGGTGTTTTTCTATATGGCGCTGCCCCTTGCCGGCATGGTGTTTATCTACCGGGGCAGTTGGTTGCAAGTGGTGTTGTGCCTGATCGGCATTGTCGCCCTGTACAAAGTGATTGGCCTGGAGCACTCGCTGAAGAAACACTTTATGGCGAGTTTTCTCGGCGGTATCGGCGCTGCGTACTGGATTCGCAGGCCGCAGCTGGTGGCCTGGAGTCAGACGCGAATGGCGGGGATTATCGCGCTGCTGGCCTTGGCGATTGCCTTCACGGCATTCAACCGTGCCTTCAGCGTGAGGCCAATACTGCTCATGTCATTGTTTTTCGTGATTGTGGCGTCCGGCAACACCCTGTTCGGCGCGCTGAAACCACGCAGCATTCGCTGGCTCGGTGAAATCAGCTACAGCACCTATTTGCTGCACGGCTTCGTACTGTGGGTGTTGATCCAGCGCCTGCCGATGGCGCTTGATCTGGACGCTCGCGATATCTGGACCTTCCTGCCGCTGCTGGCTGTCTGCGCCTGCCTGTTGATCATCATCAGCAGCCTGACGTTCCTGTACATCGAGAAGCCGGGCATCATGGCCGGCAGGAAAGTGTTGCAGTGGCTGCGTCAACGCAAAAAAGCCGACAAGGCTCTGGCAGAGAAAGTCGCTCGCTGAAGCAACGCACATCCTTGTTGCAGCTGGCGAAGCCAGCTGCAAAGTGTGCATCAATGCAGGGTCAGTCTTTTTCCAGCGGTGAAAAGTACAGCCGCCCCAGACCACGCCAGGTTTTCTTGTTCCAGGCCTTCAACGGGATCTGCGCCAGCAGTTCGCGGGCCAGCTTGCGATCGCGGTTGGCGGTCTTGAGAAACATCGAGCTGAGAAACTTGTAGCGAACCTCGTCGTACAGCGGATGATCGCTGAACAGCGCATAGGAACGCAGGATGTTATCGATCATGAAGCGGTGATTTTTATAGGAGTTGGTGGGGTGCTTGCGATAGCGCGCCATCAACACATTCAGGCCGTCGATAAAGTACCCGGCGTGGGTCACCTTCAGTTCGATCAGCAGGTCTTCCAGGCGAATGTTCGGATCGAACCCGCCGACCTTGTCCAGCGCTTCTCGACGGATCATCAGGGTCGGGGCCGGTGGATAAGGTTTACGTTCCAGGAACATGTCATCGAAGTCCAGACGGCGAAACGGCACATCACGGCGCTGACGCTTCTCCGGGTACAGATTCCCGTCGGCGTCGATCAGCTCGATGTTGCCGGCGCAGATACCCACCTCGGGCTTGCCATCCATGTACTCAACCTGAATAGCGATGCGTTCCGGCAGCATGATGTCGTCGGAGCCGAATGGCGCGATCAAACTGCCGTTTGAGCGCGCGATGGCAGCGTTGAGCGTGTTCGTCAGGCCCTGATTCTGTTGAACCCGAAAATCGAATCCATATTGCGCCTGCAGCGCACTGATGCGTTCGACGCTGTCGTCTTTGGAGCCGTCGTCAACCACCAGCAGTTCGATGTTTTTGTAGGTCTGATTGAGGACGCTGAGAATGCTTTGCTCAATATAGGGACCGTGGTTGTACGACGCGATGATGACCGTGACGAGAGGTTGCGTGGTACTCATGGCTGCTCCTTGCGGGCTTGATCCAAACCGGAGTCGATCAGGTTCAGGTACTCCTGGCGGAACACCTCGATGTCATGTTGTTCCTGCAGATAACGGTAGGCCTGCTCGCCCTTGGCCTTGAGCTCGTCATCCGACAACCCGAGGTAGGTATCCAGCGCCGCGACCAGGCTCGGCACATCCTTGGGCGTAATCGCCAGCCCGCCTGCCCCTTCAATCAGCGGCAGCATGGCCGGCACGCTGGAGGCGATCACCGGCAGATGCCCGCTCATGCCTTCGAGCAGCGCCAACCCAAGACCTTCCGCCAGGGATGGCATGGTCCAGATGTCGAAAGCGCGGATGTACTGCAAGGCGATTTCCTTGAAACCCAGCAGGTGCGCGCGCCCGGACAGGCCCAGGCGTTCGATCTCGGCCTTCAGGCGCGACTCTTCACGACCGGCACCGATGATCGCCAATTGAGTGTTCGGGTATTTGTCCTTGAGCGCGGCAAACGCCTGCAACAGATAGGTGTGGCCCTTTACCGGCACCAGACGCCCCAATGCGCCAATCAGGCGCACCGACGGATCGATGCCCAGCATTTCGCGGGCGCGCTCGCGGCTGTGCTGCAAACCTTCGGCCTGCTCGATGTCGATGGCATTGGTGATCGCGTAGGTGTTCTGGTCGGTGAAACCGCAATCGCAGTCCAGCAGGTACTGCTTGACCGCTGGGGACACACCGACAAAACGCCAGTGACGATCGATCAGTCGCTGGGTCTGGCGGCGCCGGTAAAACCGGTCGTACTCGCCGAAACCGTGGGAAATGCCGATGCACAGCGGTACTTTCAACCAGCGGTTAAGCGTCAACATCATGTTCACGGGCTTGAAGCGGTTACAGATCACCACGTCGAACTTTTCCGCACGGCAAAACTTGTACAGCGTCCACATCGCCCGCAGGCGCATGCCCTTGAGGGATTTGTCGGAAAACTCGAAATACACCGAACGGTCGGCCCGGCTTATCGCCTCACCCGGCCCGGGTTTGCCGCGCAGGAACGCCGCCGTTACTTCGTAGCGCTCGTTCGGCAAGGCCTTGACGATCTGCTCCGCGAGGTCGGCAAAATCATGGGCTTTGACGTTGTAGTCAGGCTGCAATTGCAGAACCTTTAGCCGCTGGCTCATAACTCTCCCCGCTGCGAAGCGTTTATTGGTGTGTGCTTGAGTATCCACAAGAGCTCGTGACGTCGAACCGCCTTGCGAAAGAATTCGTTCTCGCCGTAGGCCGGCGGTTTGCGCCTGGCCAACAGCCGCTGGATCAATCGGCGCAGACGACGCTTGAACGGCATCGGCGGTTGCAGGTCATGCATCATGCCCAACGCCATGGCTTTATCGCGCTGAAGCTCCAACGACAATGGCAGGCAGCAAGGCTGCATCGGCATGGCCGGGTCAAAGGCTGGCGGCAACGCGACACCATGACCGGCGTCGCCCATTGGCCAGCGGTCGTTGTCGTGCAGATGGTTGGCATAACCAAGCAGTGTGGTCGGCTGCCATTCCAGGCCTTTCAAGGCTTCGAGGACCGCTTGTTGCGCACAGATATGATCGGGGTGCGGATCGAGGGTCGGGTGCGGTAGCACGATCACTTCGGGACGTGCTCGCAGTAATAATTCACGCAGGTCGGCCAGCAAGTTATTCCAGGTCGGCGCTCCGTCGGTATCGCCCGGCAGGGCAAACGGGTTCAACTGGCGAAACAGCCGCGTGTCGCTCAGGTCCGCTTCCCGCGACGCGATCGGTTGCGTCGGCGTGGCCTGCATCGCCGCCAGTTGCAGACAGAAATAACCCAGCTGCACGCAATGCGCTTGCGGCACGCCAGCCCAGCGCGGCACCGCGATGCTGTCCCAAGCCCGCAAACGTCCCTTGAGGCGCGCGGCCTCGACCTTGTTCAGACCGATCTGTTGATAATGCTCGGCTTCGATTTCACCGGCGGTCAGGGTGACGATCCAGGCTTCATCGGCCTGGCTGTACAAACCGTAGGCGGCCAGTTCGGCATCGTCGGCGTGTGGCGCAATCACCATCACCCGTTGACGACGGAAGTCGGGTTGCTCCAACGCCCACAGCACCGGCTCGCCGAGCAGGCGGCAGAAGCGCCCACGCAGACGCAACTCGCCGCGCGACAGTACTTGCGCCTGACCACTGAGGTTCAGGTAGCGCAGGCCGTTAACGCCACGCTCGAAGGTTTGGCAGTCCGGGTTATCGCCACCCGACAACGCCACCATTGGATCGAAAAAGCGTCCCAGCCAGCTGCTTTTTACTCGCAGCGCCAACACCAGTGTGGCGTCGTCGACGAGCATTACGCCGTCATCCAGCCGCAAACGCTCACCGTCCAGGTGCACCTTGGGTTGCGGGGTGTAGGCCGGGAAGCTGTAGTGGTAATCGTCTTGGGGGGAATAAAACAGGTGGTCGGCGAACCAGGCCTCATGGGCAATCCAGCCCAGCACGGCAAGCACCAACGGCAGCCACCAGGCCACCAGCACGCCAAGGGCAATCAACAGCACCAGCGCAATCAACAGGCTGATGCGTTTGTTGCGCCGATGGCGCTTGAGCAGTTGCTGTTTGCGGCTCATGGGTTCACTCACACGGTAAAAACCGGCACAGGATTGCACCAGCGGTCCTTGTATTCCCGGTCGGCGCGGCCGAAAGAAAACCGCAAAGGCTTGTCGAGGGCGCGAGCGTGTTCCCAGGCACTTTGCGTGTTGAGGAAACTCAGTACACTGCCAGGGCTGAACTCGCGGGTTTCGGGATCGACGCCACCGTTGATGTACTCGACGCTGATCCATTCCGGCGCTTCGACGCGGTACACCAGTTGAATCGCTATCGGTGCATCGTTGAGGAAAATCACCGAGCCGATCAGCAAGTCGCGCAGCAGCTCGACCACCTCGCCCATGCGCTCTGCACCCGTGGCCGGGAAGCCCCAGCGGCGCTGGAAAAGGTCGCAATAAATCGCGGCCAGCTCGGCACTGGAAAACTCGGAGACAGGACGCACAACGCCACCGGCTTCTTCCAGCAGGCGCAATTCACGGCGCTGGTTGTAGCGGAATTTTTTCGACAGTTCTTCGGGCGTGCGCGCCATGGCCAGTTGTTCGGCCTGTAGCTTGATATCGCTGAAACGGCCTTCGTTGAGGGCCGACAGATAACGCCCGCGATGGCGCAGCGGTGCGTGTGCATCGGCGGCCGCCGGCAGGATCACCTCGGCATTGCCGAGGTCGAACAGGCCTTTTTTGCCACAGCGCTTGAGCACGTCTTTGGACAGCGCCAGGTCGCGCCCCCAGGTCGGGATGGCGGCTTTCACTTCACCGTTTTGCTCCCAGGCCAGGTAGCGCACCGGGATCTCGGCCAACTGCGCCAGGCGCTCAACCACCATGGGATGCGTCGCGACGCTACCGCCAAAACGCTGCCACGCCTGTGCATAAGTCGGGGCGTCGATCACCGTCCAGCCACGTTCGCGCCAGCCTTGAAATCGGTTGAGCATCAGCCCCTCGGTGCCAGTTCTGTGACGTGTGGCATATGCCAGAAAGCCTCGCGCACGGCGCGGTCGGAGAATCGCTCACGCAAGCGGTCGAGCATCAACTCGGCACACTGGTGACGCTGCTGCTCGTCCATCGCGGCCAGATGGTGCAGCCCTTGAGCCAGGCGCTCGGCATCGCCCAACGGGAACAGGATGCCGACCCCTTCAACGACTTCCCTCGCGCCACCGCACGCGGTCGCGATCAACGGCACGCCCGCGGCCATGGCTTCGAGCAGCACCATGCCGAACGGTTCGTGATCGGAGCTCAGGGCGAACACATCGAAGGCACGGAAGTAGCGACGAGCATCCGGTACTTGACCGAGAAACAGCACCCGATCGCCTATACCCAGTTCCCGGGCCAGTTCCTTGAGGTCCTGTTCCAGTCGACCTTTACCGAGAATCACCAGTTGGCTGTTGGCCGGCAACTGCGGTAATGCCAAGGCAAAACCATGCAGCAGCGTGTTCTGGTCCTTGTCCGGATGCAGTCGTCCGACGTTACCGACAATCCAGGCATCCGCCGCCAGGCCCAGGGTTTCCCGAGCCTCGCGAACTGACACCTGGCTGGTCTGTAACGCCGGGACATCGATCCGGTTATAGAGCGTCTGAATTCGCCCGGCCGGCCATTTCGGCAGGCAGCTGCGCATGTCGTCACGCACCGAGTCGGAGATTCCGAGCAGGCTGAGGCGCTTGCGGAAGATATGAGCGAACAGCTTGCGAGTGCCGCGCTTGTAATCGCCATACCCGTGATGCACCCCGATGACCGGCAGCGAAGTCCCAAGCAGCGCGATGTAGATCGGCTTGAAGCGGTGGGCAATGCAGAAACTGAAATTGCGCGAAGCGGCGATCTTGCGCAGATCGCCGATGGCGCCCAGCTTCAGGCCACGAATGGCCTTGGAGCTGTATTCCATGAACAGCACTTCATCGGAAGCGCAGCCCGCAGCGACTTCACTGTCGGCGGCCCCGGTCAGAAAGACCGTGGTCACTCGATAGCCGGTCCCCGCGAACAGGCTGGCGTACTGCCGAGCGCAGTCCAGAAACGGGCCGTCATAGCCGTGACAGAACTGCAACACATGGCGTTCAGCCGAGCGAGTCATATGCGTCAGCGCCCTCTTTAACCACCAGGATGTCTTCCATGATCAGATACTGTAGGTCAGAGCCGAAGAACATGTTCAGGGCATCGGTCGGCGAGCAGATCATCGGCTCGCCACGACGGTTGAGCGAGGTGTTCAGCGACACGCCATTGCCGGTCAGCACTTCCAGCGCTTTCATCATGTCGTAGTAGCGCGGGTTGTACTCGCGCTTGAGCACCTGGGCCCGGGACGTACCGTCTTCGTGGACGACTTCCGGCACGCGGGTCTTCCACTCTTCAGCCACTTCAAAGGTGAAGGTCATGAACGGCGCCGGGTGATCGATCTTGATCATCTGCGGGGCCACGGTGTCGAGCATCGACGGGCAGAAAGGCCTCCAGCGCTCGCGGAACTTGATCTGGTGGTTGATACGGTCAGCCACGCCAACGGCGCTCGGGCAACCGATGATCGAACGACCGCCCAAGGCACGCGGACCGAACTCCATGCGCCCCTGGAACCAGGCCACCGGGTTGCCGTCGACCATGATTTTGGCGATGTTTTCCGGCATGTTGGCGAGCTTGCGCCAGACCGGTTTGCTCGGGTGACGGGCACAGGCAGCGAGCACGTCTTCGTTGGTGTACGACGGGCCGAGGTAGACGTGTTCCATCTTCTCGACCGGCACGCCACGGGCGTTAGACACATAAGCCGCCGCACCGACCGCCGTACCGGCATCACCGGATGCAGGCTGTACGAACAGCTCTTTGACGTCATCGCGAGCGATGATTTTCTGGTTGAGCTTGACGTTCAACGCACAGCCACCGGCGTAGGCCAGCTTGCCGGTTTCCTTGAGCACGTCGCCCAGGTAGTAGTCGATCATCTGCAGCGCGATTTTTTCGAACAGCGCTTGAATGCTCGCGGCATAGTGGATGTACGGCTCGTCGGCGATGTCGCCTTCGCGCTTCGGTCCCAGCCACTCGATCAGCTTCGGCGAGAAGTAGTAGCCTTTGCCCTTCTCTTTGTAGCGACGCAGGCCGATGACGTTGGCGTAGTCGGTGTTGATCACCAGCTCGCCGTTTTCGAACGAAGCCAGGCGCGAGAAATCGTATTTGCTGGCGTCGCCGTACGGCGCCATGCCCATGACCTTGAACTCGCCGTCGAGCATATCGAAACCGAGGAACTCGGTGATCGCGCCATACAGGCCACCGAGGGAGTCCGGATCGAAGAATTCCTTGATCTTGTGGATCTTGCCGTTCTCGCCGTAACCGAAGAAGGTCGTGGCGTACTCACCCTTGCCGTCGATCCCCAGGATCGCGGTTTTCTCCTTGAAACCGGAGCAGTGGTAAGCACTGGAGGCGTGGGCCAGATGGTGCTCGACCGGCTCGATCTTGATTTTCTTCGGATCGAAGCCCAGTTGCTCGAGGCACCAGACAATCTTGTTGCGATAACGCTTGTAGCGACGGTTGCCCATCAGGATCGCGTCAAGCGCGCGGTCCGGGGCGTACCAGTAACGCTTGGCGTACTGCCAGCGAGCCTTGCCGAAAATACTGATCGGTGCGAATGGAATCGCCACCACATCTACGTCGGATGGCTTGATGCCCGCCTGTTCCAGGCAGAACTTCGCCGACTCGTAGGGCATGCGGTTCTTTGCATGTTTATCGCGCACAAAGCGCTCTTCTTCAGCCGCCGCGACCAGCTTGCCGTCGATGTACAAGGCTGCGGAAGGATCATGGCTAAGGGCGCCGGACAGGCCAAGAATCGTCAATGCCACAGGGGTCTAGCCTCTTTAGTCTGCATGCAGGCGACAAGCGCCTCAAAAATTAATGTGCCCTCGCAAGCGGCGAGAGACAGCTAAAGGGCGGGATTATAGCGTAAACATGGCGGGAATGACCCAGCGCTTATTGTCCTACAAGGGAGGAAAGCATGACGCCCCGCTTATCCTCGGCCCGGGCGCCAGTAAATGCTGAGATTGCCATCTGTAGCCTGGCGGTAGATCGTATACGGCAAGGACACGGTATCGAAGACACCCGACAGGCCCAGGTCCAGCAGCACGAACGGCACGAGGAAGCCGGTGGGATCCGGCGGGGCATTCAACACACAAAAGTCATAGGCCAGGCCGCTATAAATGCGGGGAATGGATTGACAGTAGGTTTTTTGTTTCCTGAGACTGCGGGCTGCGTCCTCATCAGCTTGCAACACCGTCATCGTGGTCCCGCAGCCGGTCAGTGCGAGCGAGAAAGCAGCCAACATAACAGCCATTTTTATGGTCAAGATTTGCCCTCCGTGAACGTCAGGCAAATTAGCATCGCGGCTATTCAGGGCACAGTTCATGGGGTCTGTAGATCACGTAGGACAATTCATCAGAACTCGTCCTCTAGATCTCAGGCGGCGGGTCTGGCCGTCGTCGGAACGCCGCCCGGAGCAGGCTCACTCCTACCCTGGATCTGCGTCGTGCACGAAACCACTGTGGGAGCGAGCCTGCTCCCGATAGGACCGAAGGTCCGATTCAGGCGGCGCCGGAGATATCCTTGGGAAGACGCTGATCAATGACCTGATACAGCGCGCTGCTCTCAGGCCAATTGCGCATGAACCGTGCCCGATCCCGCGCATAGGCCGGGGCAAAGCTGCCCACCGAGCCATGCTGACACATCGAATCCAGGTCAATCAGCGCCCAGCGATCTTCCTGCCAGAACAGGTTGTGGCCCTTGAAGTCACCATGGCTGATGCGCGCGCCGATCAGTTCGGCGAACAAATGATCCAGCGCCAGCAACTCCGCCTCCGGCGCATGGCCGTTTTCAACGTAGGGCGCAAAACGCTCGATGATGTCCGGACCCGGCAAATACTCAGTCACCAGATAGGCCCGACTGCGCAACCAGAGAAACCGCGTCTCCAGCAGCGCCAACGGCTTGGGCGTGGCAATGCCGAGGAATGCCAGGCGATTGCCTTCACGCCACGAATGCCACGCACGGCTCGGACGCCAGAAGCGTTTGAGCCAATGGGCAAAGCCTTTGATGTTGTAGCGCTTGATCACCAGCGTCCGACCATCAATATCGACTTTTCCTACACTCGCCGCGCCGCCGGTCTTGTACAAATGGCCTTGATCGAGCAGGGCATCGGCCTGCCCCAGCACCGGCAGCATCGCGGCCTCTTCCTCGCGACGAATCGCCCGCAGCCCGAACGCCCCGCGCTGGACGCTGAACAGCGTGCAATCGCGGCCGACCTTGATCAGAAAGTCTTTCAAACGCCAGGCGCGAACCTTATCGATCTGCTTCTGCAAGGCCTCCATGGGCAAGGCGTGCTCGCCGTTGCTCAACAAGTAATACACCAGCAGTTCTTCGATGAACGGCTCCAGCGTCTTGGGCAACTGCGCAAAAAATACGCCGAGGTTTTCCAGGACTTTGTTGCGCGACAGCGGTTGGCCCGGCGTTTCAGCACAGACACCGCCGCCATCGATCAAATACAAGCGGCCGCGCTGACGCAGCAGGTTGTCCAAGTGCAGGTCTTCCTGCCAGAGTCCCTTGCGATGCATTTGGCCGATTGCGCCCAATGCCTCGGCAATCACGGCCCCTTGCATGTCCGCCAACACGGGCAAGTGTTCGATTATTTTCCAGGTCTCCCCCAGGCTCTCGGCGCCTTCGAGGAAATCGAACAGCAGCCAGCCACCCTCGCCTTCCTTTAGCCCATCCGCCAGCAGTTGCGGTGTGGTCAGGCCTTGATCGGCCAGCAAACGCACGCCGGCCAGTTCACGCTGAAAATGCCGCGCCGCTTTGCTGCCGACCAATAATTTGGCCAGCACCGGACGGCCACGCCAGACACCGGCACCCACATAACGCTGCCCCGGCAAGACCCGCAGCAAGCTCAACAATTGCAAATCGGCGGGGCCTGCGGCATCGGCCAGAGGAATGCTCATGGGCAGGCTCGGGGTGCGGCCGGCGTTCTTCAGTTCGGACAAACGCATCAGCGGGTCTCCTTACGACTGCGCCGCGCAGTCAGACGTGACACCCAACTGTCCACCAACGCACTGTCCCGAGGCTGATCGACATAGACCGCCAGCAATTCGCGCAACTGCGCGTCGGTCCACTCCGGCGCGCGACGCAGCAACGGTTCCAGATCCTTGACCCGGTCACGTTGACCGAACAACAGCGGCCGGGTCTTTTCCAGGTCGATCAACTGAGCCAGATAGCCGTCGCCGCTCGCCTGAAGAAAAATATGTTTGGGGTAGAAACAACCATGAACCTGACGCACGCCGTGCAGGCGCCGCGCCAGTTCGCCACAGGCTTTGAGGATGGCCGAATGTTGCGCCTCGCTCAGGTCCGACCAACGCTGCAACAGCGAATCCAGGTCATCCCAGCCGTCCAGCGCGCGAGTCAGCAGCACCGCGCGGACTTCACCGTTGATTTTACGCTCACCAAAAAACACCGCCTTCAGCGCCGGAATACCGAGTTTTTCATAGCGGCTGATGTTGCGAAATTCGCGGGCGAAGCTCGGCTCGCCGAAAGGCGCGTGGAAGGTACGCGTCAGGTAGTTGCTCTGGCGCTTGAGGTAAAAACCACGCCCCTCCAGATCCAGCCGAAACACACTGCTCCAGCCACCACCCGCGGTATTGGGCTCGTCCACAGCCTCGAGCTGTTTGGCCCAAAGCGCATCGAACGTGCCGAGGCCATGGCGCTCAAGCAGCGCACGGTCTTCAGCGGCCAGGAAATCAGTCATTCGCGTCCCTCGAAAAATCTCACCACGTGCCGGATGCGTTTCTTGTCGGCGGCATTCAGCCGGTCACGCTGGCGGTATTGCAGATAAAAGCGCAGGCGCTGGGTCGCCGACAGGTGGTATTTGGCCACCTTGTCGAGGCAGGCCAGGTCTTTGGTGATGCGGTACTTAAGCCAGAAGCCGTGCCAGAAATCGCCATTGGGGCAATCGATCAGGAACAGGCGGGCTTGATCATCGACCAGCAGGTTGCGCCACTTCAAATCGTTATGGGTAAAGCGATTGTCGTGCATGGTCCGGGTGTAACCGGCCAGCTGCCGACTGATCGCATCGACCCAGGCGCGGTCCGCCAACTTGGGATCACGCCGATCAGCGAGGGCCGACAAGTCTTCGGTGTTGGGCAACTCGCGGGTGATCATCGCCCCGCGGTCGTATGCCGCGCCGCGTCGCTCCAGGCCCCAGGCCACCACTTCGGCGGTAGGAATGCCCCACTTGGCGAAGCGCTTGAGGTTCTGCCATTCGGCTTTCACCCGGGGTTTGCCCAGGTAACGGCGCAGGCCTTTGCCGGCGCCGACGTAGCGTTTGACGTAGTAATTAATACCGTTGCGATTGACGCGAATGACCTCGGACAACAGGTCGCGAGTCAGCCGCTCACCTTGCAGCGCGAACACCGCTTCAAGGCTGCCAAAATCTTCTGCCAGATCGCTGTAAGCGGGCTCCAGTTTCCAACCCGCCATCAGAGCGCATCCCCATATCGCTGTTTACGGTCATAGAGTTTATTGGCCTTGCCCTCAAGCCAGGCGAGCAATGACGCTTCCTCGGCCAGAATCTGGCGCAGCGGCTGTTGGAAGTAGCCCTTGAGGAAACGCAATTTGTCACGCCGGGTCAGGCCAATGTCCAGGGCCGAAAAGTACAGTGCCGCCAGATCCTTGTTGCGCCAGCGCTGGGTGATCGCCGGGCGGGTCTGGGCACGGTGCAGGTCGATCACCGAGAGTTTGAAATCGTCAGCCGTCACCGGTTTATCGGTGTGCAGCAGGAAGTGGCAGATGTAGCAGTCGCGATGGTTGACCCCGGCGCGGTGCATCATGCCGGTCATGCGCGCGACTTCGGCGATCAGCGCACGCTTGAGCGCAGGCGCAGGCGGATGCTTGATCCAGTCGATGCTGAAGTCTTCGAGGCTGACGGTCGGCGCCAGTTCTTCGGTAACGATGAACGAGTGTTGATCTGCCGGGTTGCTGCCCTTCTCGCCGTAAGCCACGGCGGTCATGGTCGGCACGCCGACTTCTTGCAGGCGCTGAATGGCTTTCCATTCCTGACCCGCGCCGAGGACCGGCAGCTTGGCCGTCAGCAGGTTCTTGAAGATCTCGCCCCAGCCAATGCCACGGTGGATCTTCACGAAAAAACCGTTGCCGTTCACTTCAGTGCGCAACGTCCGGCGCGCTTCCAGCTCACGGTAAACCTCGCCCTCGAGGCCTTCGACTTCGGTGAACGCATCGCGTCCGGCCCAAAGGCTCTTGAACGGTTCAGCCAGCATCAACTTCATTAAGCGTGCTCCGCCAGAATCACATCGGCCGCGTGTTGCGGCATGCTGTAGAGGTCGGCCGTCTCGGCAAAGGCCAGACCGTTGCGGCTCCAGGCCGCCCGTGCTTGAGCGTCGTTCAATATGCCCCTCAGGTACTGCGTCAGTTGGGCCTGCTCGAAGGGTTCGTCCAGCACCAGCCCGGCGTCGGCCTCGGCGATGTAATGGGCGTAACCACACACTGCGCTCACCAATACCGGCAACCCGGCCACCAGGGCTTCGAGCAACACGGTCCCGGTGTTTTCGTTGTACGCCGGGTGGATCAACAGGTCGGCACCGAGCAGGAAACGCGGGATATCGCTGCGCCCCTTGAGGAACGTCACGTTGTCGCCCAGCCCCAAAGCTGCGCTCTGCATCTGGAATAATTTGGGGTCATCCTGGCCAATTACAAACAGCCGGGTGCGCTTCTTCAGATCGGCGGGCAATGCGGCCAGCGCCTTGAGGCTACGATCCACGCCCTTGGTCTTGAACCCCGAGCCGATTTGCACCAGCAGCAGTTCATCGTCTTTCAGGTTGAACTCGGCACGGAAACCGGCACGAATTTCGGCCGCATTGGGCGGCGCGCGACGGTCCTGGGAAATTCCCGGTGGCAGCAGGTGAAAACGCTCCAGCGGCGTGTCGTAATGCTTGATGAACAGCGGCTGCTGCACTTCGGAAATCATCAGCACTTCGGTCTTGGCGTCCTTGGCGAACACCGCGCGCTCATACTCGGCAAAGTGTCGGTAACGGCCCCAACGCCGGTACAACGAGTGCCGCAGGTTCTGCGCCTTGTCTTCGAAGCAGCCGTCGGCGGCGTAGTAAACGTCCAGGCCCGGCATCTTGTTGAAACCGATCAAGCGGTCCACGGGGCGTTTGGCCAGGTCCGCTTCCATCCACTCACTGAGTTTTTCGTTACGGCGATGATTGAACAGCGCCTTGACCGGTGCCACCAGCACTTCGAAACCCGGCGGAACGTCGCCCTCCCAGATCAGCGTGTAGACACGGATCTGATGGCCACGCTGCTGACATTCAAGGGCGATGCGCATGAAGTCACGCTGCAGCCCTCCGAACGGAAAATACTTGTACAAGACGAATGCCAATTGCATCAGCGCAGCTCCTCAGCCAGTAACAACGTGCTCAGTCGGGTCGCGACACGCTCGGGATTCAGACGCGTGAAGCACAGCGGCCACTCGCGTTTCAAGTTGAACTGACGGGCATCCTGTTCCGTCGGTTGATACGTGCATTTCTTTTGCAGGCACGGTGCGCAGGGGAAGTCGCTGGCGATGTGAATCTGCGCTTTACCGTAGGCGCCGGTCAGGCCCGGGTTGGTCGGGCCGAACAGCGACAGGGTCGGGACGTCGAGCGCGGCGGCCAGATGACCAAGGCCGGTGTCCACGGCAACACAGGCCTGCGCGCTGGCCAGCACTTTGCCGACACCGGCCAGGTTCAGTTTGGGCAGCACTTCGACATGGCGGAACCCGGCGGCGATGCGCTCGGCCCGGGCTTTCTCGATCGGGTTGCCCCACGGCAGTTTCACGCCGACGCCCAGATAACCAACGCGTTCGGCCAGCTCACGCCAGTAGGCTTCCGGCCAGTGTTTGGTGTCCCACGTGGTGCCATGCAGGAACAGCACATACGGATTCTTGCGTGGCAGTTCGACCAGGCGTTCGACGTTCAGGCCGTAATCGCCCAGGCCTTTGGGCAAGTCGTAGCCCAACGCCAGGGCGAACAATTGACGCACCCGCTCCACCGCGTGCTGTCCACGGCCCACCGCCAGGCGGCGGGAGTAGAAGCGTGCAGCCACCGGCTCGCGCGCCGAATCCTTGTCCAGCCCGGCGACCGGCGCCTTGACGTAGCGTGTCAGCCAGGCGCTCTTCAGCAGGCCTTGGGCGTCGATCACCAGATCATATTTTTCGGCACGAATGCTTTGTTTGAAGCGCTTCCACTCGCCACTCTTGATGGTTTGCCAGAGGTTCTTGCGCCAGCGACGGATCGCCACCGGGATCACCTTGCCCACGGCCGGGTGCCAGGTCGGAATCTCGGCGAAGCCTTCTTCCACCACCCAGTCGAACGTGATGCCGGGGATCGCCCGCGCCGCATCGGTCAGCGCCGGCAACGCGTGAATCACGTCGCCCAGCGAAGAAGTCTTGATCAGCAGAACCCGCAAACTATTTGACCTCGACCACAGTGCCCTGCAACCGCTGCAAGGCTTCGTTCACGGCTTGCGGCATCAGCTGGCGCAAGCAGTTGTAATGACCGAAACGGCACGTGCGATCGAAGCACGGACTGCATTCGATGCCCAGGCGTACCACTTCGACATGCTCGGCCAGAGGCGGGGTAAAGCCCGGCGATGTCGAGCCATAGACGGCCACCAGCGGGCGGTTCAACGCGGCGGCGACGTGCATCAGGCCGGAGTCGTTGGACACCACTGCGTCAGCGCAGGACATCAGGTCGATGGCTTCCGCCAGCGAGGTGCCACCGCTGAGGTTGACCGACTCTTCACGCAGGCCGGGAATCAGCCGCGCACGGATGTCTTCGCCCACCGCGTGATCGTTTTTCGAACCGAACAGCCAGACTTGCCAGCCTTCGCGAATCTTCGCTTCGGCGACCTTGGCGTAATGCTCGGATGGCCAGCGCTTGGCCTCGCCGAACTCGGCGCCGGGGCACAGGACCAGCACCGGACGGTCGAGGGTCAGGTCGAATTTGGCCAGCGTCGCTTCGCGGGTGACCGGGTCGATCTGCAAGCTCGGACGAGGATAAGGGGTCGGCAGTTCGGCGCCGGGCTCAAACGCCAGGGCCATGAAGCGCTCGATCATCAACGGATAACGTTCTTTATCCAGCGAGCGCACGTCATTGAGCAGGCCGTAGCGGAACTCGCCACGCCAGCCAGTGCGTTTGGGGATGCCGGCGAAGAACGGCACCAGCGCCGACTTCAGCGAATTGGGCAGCAAAATCGCCTGGTCGTACTGGCCGGCCAGGGATTTTCCGATGCGCCGACGGGTCGCCAGCTCCAAGGCACCGTGGCCGAGCGGAAAGCTCAAGGCCTGCCGGACTTCGGGCATGCGCTCCAGGATCGGCCGGCTCCACTCGGGGGCCAGGACGTCGATTTCGCATTGCGGGTGGCGTTGCTTGAGGCACTGAAACAGTGTCTGCGCCATCACCATGTCACCGACCCAACTGGGCCCAACGATCAGAATTTTCATGTGGCTTCCAAAAACGAACCGGGGAGGCCTACGCCTCCCCGCCTCGAGAATTCTACAAAACACTGCAGATCTACTGTGGGAGCAAGCCTGCACACGAGAGGGGCGTTACATACAACATCAACGTCGCCTGAGACTCCGCAATCGCGGGCAAGCCCACTCCCACAGGGTTTTGCGCTCTGTCCTGCTTCTGCAATTCACCGCAGATCACTGTGGGACGGGCTTGCCCGCGATTGCGCAGTGACAGTCAGCATAAATGTTGTATGTGACGGCCCTCTCGCGAGCAAGCCCGCTCCCACATGGGGTATCCAGCGTTACAACTATCCTGTTTCAGCTTAACCCCAGCTCGCGCCAGATCCGCACTACCTGCCGGCGTTCATCGACAAACTGATCGCCTGGTATCACCCCGGCGTCCTTCTGCAAGGCCTGCCGGTGAGCGGCGGAGCGGTAGGCTTTATAGGCCTCGCGCAACAAGTTGGCGTCTTCGACGGGCATCAGCCCTTCGTGCTCCAGCTCTTCCAGAATGCGGATGTTGTCGGTCCAGCGCAGCAATGGCGGGTGTGTTTCGGACCACGCCAGGGCCGCGTATTGCACCATAAATTCAATATCGACGATACCTCCGGCGTCCTGCTTGAGATCGAACGGCGCCGTGGCCTCGAAGGCATTTGCCCCGGTGCCGGCCGCGGTGCTCTTGCTGCCAAGGTTGTCGCGCATCTTGGCGCGCATCTCGCTGACCTCCTGACGCAAGGTCGACAGGTCCCGCGCCTTGCCCAATATCGCCGCGCGCACTTTCTCGAACGCCTGGCCGACATCCTGACTGCCCACTAGTACCCGCGCTCGCACCAACGCCTGATGCTCCCAGGTCCAGGCTTCATTTTCCTGATAGCGGGCAAACGCCCCCAGCGAACTGACCAACAACCCCGATGCACCGGACGGTCGCAGGCGCATGTCCACTTCATACAGCTGGCCGGAGTTGGTCTGCGCCGTCAGCAAGTGAATGATCCGCTGCCCCAACCGAGTAAAAAATTGCGCGCCATCAATCGGTTTAGGCCCGTCGGTTTCTGCTTGCGGATCGCCGTCGTGGATAAACACCAGGTCAAGGTCCGAACCATGCCCCAATTCCAGTCCGCCGACTTTCCCATAACCGACAATGATGAAGCCGGGATCGCACAACGTGCCGTCGGTGCGCAGCGGCGTGCCGTACTTGGCCACAGTCTGGCGCCAGGCCAGGGCCAGCACTTGTTCCAGGATCGCTTCAGCGAGCCAGGTCAGGTAATCGCTGACTTTCATCAACGGCAGGCTGCCGGCAATTTCCGAGGCGGCGACGCGCAAGCGATGCGCCAGTTTGAAATGGCGCAGGGCTTCCATTTGCTGTTCGAGGTCGTCCTCGGGAATCCGCGTCAGGCGCTCGCGCAACTCGGCGGCCAGTTCCGGCGCCAGCGGCGGCTTGAATAGCCGGCCCTCGTTGAGCAATTCGTCGAGCAGCAGCGGGAAACGGGTGATCTGTTCAGCGATCCACGGGCTCGCAGCGCACAAGGTCAGCAAGCGGCGCAGCGCACCGGGGTTTTCGGTCAGCAACACCAGATACGCGGAGCGACGAGCCACGGCTTCCACCAGCGGCAGCACGCGCTCCAGCACCAGATCCGGATTGGCATGTTCAACGGCCTGAGCCAGCAAACGGGGAATAAAGGCATCAAGGCGTTCTCGGCCCAAGCGCTGCATCGCTCGCAATTGCGGGCTGCTGCGCAAACCGGCCAAGGCTTTCAGGGCTTTGGTGGCGTCCTTGAAACCGCCCTCCTCCAACTGACGGCAGGCCGCCTCTTCGTCCTGAGCCTCTTCCCACAGCGGCAGCCATTCGCCGCCGACCACCACTTCGCTTTCAGTGCCCTCCTCTTCATCGGGATCGGCAATCACCTGAGCGAAGTGCCAGGCCACACGACCACGCCAATACATCAGTTGCTCGTGGAAAGCGTCCCAGTCGGCGAAGCCCAACATAAAGGCAATACGCGCCTGATCCTGCGCGCCGTCCGGCAGCATCTGGGTCTGGCGGTCGGCAATCGCCTGGATCGCGTGCTCGGTGTAACGCAGGAATTCGTAGCCTTCGCGCAACTCGCTGATCACCGCCGGTGGCAGATAACCCTGACCTTCCAGTGTGCTCAGTACTTTTAATAGAGGGCGTTGTTGCAGGCTCAGGTCGCGGCCGCCGTGGATCAGCTGAAACGCCTGGGCGATAAATTCGACTTCACGGATGCCGCCGGAACCGAGCTTGATGTTGTCGGCCATGCCCTTGCGCCGCACTTCCTGCTGGATCAGCTGCTTCATGGTGCGCAACGCTTCGATGGCCGAGAAATCCAGGTAACGCCGGTAAACGAACGGGCGCAGCATCTCCTGCAATTGCGCGCCGGCCACTTGATCGCCGGCCACCACCCGCGATTTGATCATCGCGTAGCGTTCCCAGTCGCGGCCCTGATCCTGGTAATACTGCTCCAGCGCATTGAAGCTCAAGACCAATGCACCGGCCGAACCGTATGGCCGCAAGCGCATGTCGACGCGGAACACGAAGCCGTCGACGGTCATCGGGTCCAGCGCCTTGATCAGGCGCTGGCCAAGACGGATGAAGAATTCCTGGTTATCCAGCGAGCGTTTCACCCCGACGGTTTCGCCGCCCTCGGGGTAGGCGAAGATCAGGTCGATGTCCGACGACAGATTGAGCTCCACGGCGCCGAGCTTGCCCATGCCGAGGATGACCATCTGCTGCGGCTCGCCACTGCGGCGGCCAGTCGGCACGCCGAATTGCTGGCAATGACGCGAATATAACCACTGATAGGCCTGATCGATGCTCGCATCGGCCATGTCCGAGAGGTCGCGGCAGGTCTGGACCAGATCGGCCTGACGGGTCAGGTCGCGCCAGATGATTCGCACTTGATGACGGGTGCGCTGGCGACGCAGGACGCGGCCGAGCTCGTCTTCGGTTTGCGCTGCATTCACCGCCGCCGCAATCTGCGCGCACAGCTCGCCGGGCGCGAAGCTGCGGTCCAGTTCGCCGGACTGCACCAGGGCCAGCAACATCAAAGGGTCACGCACACTCTGTTCAATCACAAAGTCGCTGGCCGCCGCGACACGGGCGAATTGCGCCCAGCGTTCAGGTGTCCAGGTCGACAGACCATGGTCATCTTCAAGTGCCGCAACGGCGGCACGGAACGACTGCTCGGCACGGGTGACAAACGGCTGGAGAATGGCGGGCAGTTCGGCAAGCGCGGGAAGGCTCATGGTCTATCCTTGATCGGCGTAGAACGGGTTGCATGTAGTGAATTTTCATATTGCACTACGTGGAGGACTGTCGAACAAAAGTTAGAAATAGCTGAAAATTCTTTATTTTTGGCAGTGAACATCAAGCTTTCACCTTTTGTGGTTGGTAAAAGACCAACCTTAACGATTATTCTCACAACGCAGCCGGAGGCCACAAGCCATTCATCTGTAGTTTTACTACTCGTATATACATTCGAAAGGCTGAAATGCCCGAAGATTTGTAGTAAAACTACACGCCGCCGGAACAACCTCTCGGCAATCCAAGAATTTATATCGTCTGCCCACAAGGCCAGTCGCAAACTCAGGCAACCGATTCTGGAAGCCTTTCCGCCCTGGAGCAAGCCATGCAAGACCTCGATCCCGTCGAAACCCAGGAATGGCTGGACGCCCTGGAATCGGTTCTCGACAAAGAAGGCGAAGACCGCGCTCACTATCTGATGACCCGTATGGGCGAATTGGCGACCCGCAGCGGTTCGCAACTGCCTTACGCCATCACCACGCCATACCGCAACACCATTCCCGTTACCCACGAAGCACGCATGCCTGGCGACCTGTTCATGGAACGCCGCATTCGCTCGTTGGTACGCTGGAACGCGATGGCCATGGTGATGCGTACGAACCTGAAAGATTCTGACCTGGGCGGTCACATCTCCAGCTTCGCCTCCAGCGCCACCCTGTATGACATCGGCTTCAACTATTTCTTCCAGGCCCCGACCGACGAACACGGCGGCGACCTGATCTACTTCCAGGGCCACACCTCGCCAGGCGTTTACGCCCGTGCATTCATGGAAGGCCGCATCACCGAAGACCAGATGAACAACTTCCGCCAGGAAGTCGACGGTCACGGTTTGTCGTCCTACCCGCACCCTTGGCTGATGCCTGACTTCTGGCAGTTCCCGACCGTATCCATGGGGCTGGGCCCGATCCAGGCGATCTACCAGGCACGTTTCATGAAGTACCTGGAAGCCCGTGGCTTCATCCCGGAAGGCAAGCAGAAGGTCTGGTGCTTCCTGGGCGACGGCGAGTGTGACGAGCCGGAATCCCTGGGCGCGATCTCGCTGGCTGGCCGCGAGAAGCTCGACAACCTGATCTTCGTCATTAACTGCAACCTGCAGCGCCTCGACGGCCCGGTTCGCGGCAACGGCAAGATCATCCAGGAACTCGAAGGCGTTTTCCGCGGTGCTCAGTGGAACGTGACCAAAGTCATCTGGGGCCGTTTCTGGGACCCACTGCTGGCCAAGGACGTCGACGGTATCCTGCAACGTCGCATGGACGAAGTCATCGACGGCGAGTACCAGAACTACAAAGCCAAAGACGGCGCGTTCGTGCGTGAACACTTCTTCAACTCGCCAGAACTCAAGGCGATGGTTGCTGATCTGTCCGACGACGAGATCTGGAAACTCAACCGTGGCGGCCACGACCCGTACAAGGTCTATGCGGCGTACCACGAAGCGGTCAACCACAAAGAACAACCGACTGTCATCCTGGCCAAGACCATCAAGGGTTATGGCACCGGTGCCGGCGAAGCGAAGAACACCGCGCACAACACCAAGAAGGTTGATGTTGAAAGCCTGAAGCTGTTCCGCGATCGTTTCGACATCCCGGTCAAGGACGAAGAGCTGGAAAACCTGCCGTTCTTCAAGCCAGAGCCAAACAGCGCCGAAGCCCGCTACCTGAGCGAGCGCCGCACTGCACTGGGCGGTTTCGTACCACAGCGCCGCGCGCAGAGCTTCAGCGTGCCAACGCCGCCACTCGATACCCTCAAGGCAATCCTTGATGGCTCGGGCGACCGTGAGATTTCCACCACCATGGCGTTCGTGCGGATCCTCGCGCAACTGGTCAAGGACAAGGAAATCGGCTCGCGCATCGTTCCGATCATCCCGGACGAAGCCCGTACCTTCGGTATGGAAGGCATGTTCCGTCAGTTGGGCATCTACTCCTCCGTCGGCCAGCTCTACGAGCCAGTCGATAAAGACCAGGTGATGTTCTACAAGGAAGACAAGAAGGGCCAGATCCTCGAAGAAGGCATCAACGAAGCAGGCGCCATGAGCTCCTTCATCGCTGCCGGTACTTCGTACTCCAGCCACAACCAGCCAATGCTGCCGTTCTACATCTTCTACTCGATGTTCGGCTTCCAGCGTATCGGCGACCTCGCCTGGGCCGCTGGCGACAGCCGTACCCGTGGCTTCCTGATCGGCGGCACCGCCGGCCGGACCACACTGAACGGCGAAGGCCTGCAACACGAAGATGGTCACAGCCACATCCTGGCCGGCACCATCCCGAACTGCCGCACCTTTGATCCAACCTACGGCTATGAGCTGGCGGTGATCATCCAGGACGGCATGAAGAAGATGACCGAAGAGCAGCAGGACGTTTTCTACTACATCACCGTGATGAACGAGTCCTACCAGCAGCCAGCCATGCCGGCCGGTGTCGAGGAAGGCATCATCAAGGGCATGTACCTGCTCGAAGAAGACACCCGCGAAGCGGCACACCACGTTCAGCTGATGGGCTCCGGCACCATCCTGCGTGAAGTCCGTGAAGCGGCGAAGATTCTGCGTGAAGAGTTCAACGTCGGCGCTGACGTATGGAGCGTTACCAGCTTCAACGAACTGCGTCGCGATGGCCTGGCCGTCGAGCGCAGCAACCGTCTGCACCCGGGCCAGAAGCCTAAGCTGAGCTACGTCGAAGAGTGCCTGAACGGCCGTAAAGGTCCGGTCATCGCCTCTACCGACTACATGAAGTTGTTCGCTGAGCAAATTCGTCAGTGGGTCCCGTCCAAGGAATTCAAAGTCCTGGGCACCGACGGTTTCGGCCGCAGCGACAGCCGCAAGAAACTGCGTCATTTCTTCGAAGTCGACCGTCATTTCGTGGTGTTGGCAGCCCTGGAAGCATTGGCTGACCGTGGTGACATCGAACCTAAGGTTGTGGCTGAAGCCATCACCAAGTTCGGTATCAACCCGGAAAAACTCAACCCACTGGACTGCTGAGGAGAGATTCTGTGAGCGAACTCATTCGCGTACCTGACATCGGCAGCGGTGAAGGTGAAGTAATTGAACTGTTTGTGAAGGTCGGCGACCGTGTCGAAGCCGACCAGAGCATCCTGACGCTGGAATCGGACAAGGCGAGCATGGAAATTCCTGCGCCTAAAGCCGGCATCGTCAAAAGCATTAAAGTGAAGCTGGGCGATCGCCTGAAAGAAGGCGACGAACTGCTCGAGCTGGAAGTCGAAGGTGCCGCTGCTGCGGCCCCTGCGGCTGCCGCTGCGCCGGCTGCAAAAGCTGAAGCGAAACCGGCTGCGGCTCCTGCTGCCGCCGCCGCGCCAGCTGCTGCGCCGGCTGCCGCTTCGATTCAGAAAGTGCACGTGCCGGACATCGGTTCGGCGGGCAAGGCCCAGATCATCGAGATCCAGGTCAAGGTCGGCGACACCGTCGAGGCTGATCAATCCTTGATCACCCTGGAATCCGACAAGGCGAGCATGGAAATCCCATCGCCCGCCGCTGGCGTGATCAAGGCCATCAGCGTCAAGCTCAACGACGAAGTCGGCACCGGCGACCTGATTCTGGACCTGGAAGTGGCGGGTGCTGCGGCCCCTGCTGCTGCTCCAGCTCAGGCTGCAGCACCTGCCGCCGCGGCTCCAGCGCCAGCCGCTGCAGCTCCGGCTGCTCCAGTGGCCGACAGCGTTCAGGACATCCACGTTCCGGACATCGGTTCGGCGGGCAAGGCCAAGATCATCGAAGTGCTGGTCAAGGCCGGCGACACCGTTGAAGCCGACCAGTCGCTGATCACCCTGGAATCCGACAAGGCGAGCATGGAAATCCCATCGCCTGCCGCTGGCGTGGTGGAAAGCGTTTCCATCAAGCTGGATGACGAAGTCGGTACCGGCGACCTGATCCTCAAGCTGAAAGTCAAAGGCGCTGCGCCTGCTGCTGCCCCGGCTCCGGCCGCCGCTGCTGCACCGAGTGCTCCGGCGCCAGCCGCTGCTGCACCTGCCGCCGCCGCACCGGCTGCCGCCCCGGTTGCTGCTCCAGCCAAGCCTGGCGCCAAAGTTCACGCCGGCCCGGCCGTGCGTCAACTGGCTCGCGAGTTCGGCGTCGAGCTGAACGCCGTCGGCGCCAGTGGCCCGCACGGTCGCATCCTCAAAGAAGACGTGCAGGTTTACGTCAAAGCGATGATGCAGAAGGCCAAGGAAGCACCGGCCGCTGCTGCCGGCGCAACCGGCGGCGCGGGCATCCCGCCAATTCCGGTCGTGGACTTCAGCCGCTTCGGTGAAACCGAAGAAGTGCCGATGACTCGCCTGATGCAAATCGGCGCGTCGAGCCTGCATCGCAGCTGGCTGAACATTCCGCACGTGACTCAGTTCGATTCGGCTGATATCACCGAACTGGAAGCGTTCCGTATCGCTCAGAAAGCCGTTGCAGAGAAGGCCGGTGTCAAGCTGACCATCCTGCCGCTGCTGCTCAAGTCCTGCGCGCATTTGCTCAAGGAACTGCCGGACTTCAACAGTTCGCTGGCACCCAGCGGCAAAGCGATCATCCGCAAGAAGTACGTGAACATCGGCTTCGCCGTCGACACCCCTGAAGGCCTGCTGGTACCGGTCATCAAGAACGTCGACCAGAAGAGCCTGTTGCAACTGGCAGCCGAAGCCGCTGCGCTGGCCGCCAAAGCCCGCGACAAAAAGCTCACCGCTGACGACATGCAAGGCGCCTGCTTCACCATTTCCAGCCTCGGCCACATTGGCGGCACCGGCTTCACGCCGATCGTCAACGCGCCGGAAGTGGCGATCCTCGGTGTTTCCAAGGCAACCATCCAGCCAGTCTGGGACGGCAAAGCCTTCCAGCCGAAACTGATGCTGCCACTGTCGCTGTCCTACGATCACCGCGTGATCAACGGCGCCGCTGCTGCACGCTTCACCCAGCGTCTGAGCAGCCTGCTGGCGGACATCCGCACCATCCTGCTGTAACACCGAGCGGCCCTCCCTCACCAGAGGGCCGCTCGCGTTCCACGTTTTCCGAGCGCCACGCTCGTACCTCAACCCCGCCAATTTGGCGGGGCTTTTTTTGCCCTGAATAAAGCTTCTTCCTACAGCAGCGGCTTACATTGCCCACAACTCAAGTCCACTTCCTCCCGATATTTTCTTCGAAGCAGCAACTAGTCTTAGTTGCACTGAAACTTAATAAAATCACATCAGCTACTTCCTGCTTCGCTAGCAATTACTTCGAATGGAATCGAACATGTTAAAACCGACTGTCGGCCCGATTATGGGCCACACTACAACTAATCACGCGCGCATTTTTCTGCGTGGAGAACTTCAAGATAATGCATTGGCATTTGCAGGGGTTCGTTATCGGCGCCAAGGCGAAGCCCATTGGTCCCGAGGCGAATTTGTTAAGTTGACGCGCTTGCGCGACATGGCCGATGTGATTGCGCTCAATGAGCTGGCCAGCGACACCGAGTACGAATATCAGGCCGGCTGGTTCAGCCCGATGAGCCCGGTGCATACCGTGGAAACGGTCCAGGAACTGCCACTGCAATGGCCACGGGAGATTTACCGGTTCCGCACTCGCTCCAGCAAGACCACCACGCCACGAGCTTACGTGGTCGGCTCTTGCCGCTATCTACGCATGACGGCAGGCATTGCGTCGGCGCCGAAACGGGGTGACCGGATTTTTGCCTCGATTGCCGATTTGACTCAGCAGGTTGACCCGCCTGTCAGCGCGATGCTGATGACCGGCGACCAAATCTATGTCGATGACCTGAACCTCGTTGCTCCCGACCGGGAATACAAGGAAATACTCAATAAGTATCGTGCAGCTTTTTCCCAACCGAACATATCCAGATTAATGTCCAATTTGCCGACCTACATGATCCTCGACGACCATGAAATAGAAGACAACTGGCCTGCCAACAAAAGCAAGGGCGATGCTTACTTATATAAAAACGCCATCGTGGCTTATGAGCTCTATCAAGCCAGCCACAGTCCGGCACATGAACTTCTGACCAACGGACAGATAAACAGAAAACTAGAACGTTATTGGTATCAGTTCACCGACGGTGATATTGAATGGTTTGTCACCGACAGCCGTACTCGCCGCAACCTGTCCGCCGACGATCGCCGTATCCTTGATGAAGAACAGGAACAAACACTGCTCAAATGGCTGATCCACAGCCCGGCCCGGGTCAAATTCGTGGTCACTAGCGTGATGTTCTACCCCGACCGCAAACGCCATGGCGATGACGCCTGGAAGGCCTTTCCAGAACAACGCCTGCGATTACTGGAGACGATTCGCACGCACCGCATCAAGAACGTCATCTTCGTGTCGGGCGATGTCCACGGCTCCTTGACCAGTCGCCTGACCCACAGCGCAAACCCGGACTTCGAGGTGCACACCGTTGTCTCTTCGCCGCTGTGCAACAGCAAACTGCTGCCATACGCCAAGGCCTCCACCTTCATTCTGGATCAGCCGCTGGCGCAAACGGCGGCGGGGGACTATCGGCATGAACTGACCAGCCAAGTCGTCAGCGAGGACAACTTCGCCCATCTGATCGTTGATGGCGAGCAGGTTCAGGTCAATTACCACGACCGGGACGGCAAACGATTACAAACGGTAAACATCCCGCTGCACTAAGGTCATGAAGGCCAATTGCATTAGTTTTGAGCCCGGGCTGAAGAAAACTTCGCGCCGGCCGACATATTCTTATAGCACTTGGCCTTCATGTCTCTTGTCAGTCGGGGCCGCAATGATGCAACCTTGCCGCAGACAACAGTTAAGAGGGCGAGAGCCCGGCGCGATCAGCACATTCGAAGCGAGTTTCCCTCAATGAAAAGCCAACCCGATGCCGCCAGCCGTATGGTGGCCGAGGTAGTGACGCAGTTGCCTGTGCCCTCGCGGCTCGGCATGCTGCGTTTCGAACGGCTGAATGAGCCTAGCTGGGCGCTGCTGTTTCTCGATCCTAATTGCGAACGCCATTTCGGCCTGCCGGCCGTCGACCTGTGTGCGCTGGTCGACTCCCCCTACGCCAGCCTGATGGAGCCCGAAGCGCGCTATCAGCTGCATGACGCGGTCCAGCAGCAACTCACCGACAGTCCGAACTACCAGATCCGCTACACCTTGCACACCGCCTCGGGCGCCTTGAACCTGCTGGAACTGGGCGAAGCCTATAAACAGCACAATCGGCACCTGTTGCGCGGCTATCTGCTGGTGGTCGATGACCTGTTCGAGGGCTTTCAGCTTCAGCCCGCGCAGGATCTGGAAACCCAGAACTCGCGGCTGCAAATTGCCTTGGAGCTCAACCAGCGCGCCCAGCAGGAACAATTGCAGCATCTGGACCGGGTGCGCGCCCAGCAGGACCTGATCCTGTTGCTGACCCGCCAGCGCTACAGCACCAACAATTCCCTGCAAGAAGCCGCCGAACTGATCACCCGCAGCGCCTGCGACATCTACGAAATCGACTGTGCCAGCCTGTGGAACCTCGAAGGCTCGATGCTGGTGCCGATATCGGCCTATCACCGCGCCAGCAGTGAATACCAACTGCCGGAACCGATCGACGTCAGCGGCTTCCCCGATTACCTCGAAGCCTTGCACAGCAGCCGCGCCATCGATGCCCACAACGCCATGCGTGATCCGCGCACCCGGGACATGGCCGAGAGCCTGCGCCCGCGCGATGTGAACGCGATGCTCGACGCCAGTATCCGCGTCGACGGCCAGGTGGTCGGCGTGCTGTGCCTGGAACAGACGGGGGCGACCCGCGCCTGGCAGTCTGACGAAATCGCTTTCGCCGGCGAGCTGGCCGATCAGTTCGCCCAGGTCATCAACAACCACAACCGCCGCACCGCCACCAGCGCCCTGCACCTGTTCCAGCGGGCGGTCGAGCAAAGCGCCAACGCCTTTTTGCTGGTCAATTGCGACGGCGTGGTGGAATACGTCAACCCGAGCTTCACCGCGATCACCCAGTACAGCACCGAAGAAGTCCACGGCCAGCGGCTGTCGGAACTGCCGGCGCTGGAGAACCTCAGCGAACTGCTGTTCGACGCGCCCTCGGCGCTGGCCAAGAGCAACAGTTGGCAGGGTGAATTCAAGAGCCGACGTAAAAACCTCGAACCGTACTGGGGCCAGCTGTCGATCTCCAAGGTCTATGGCGACAACCGCGAGCTGACGCATTACATCGGCATTTACGAAGACATCACCCAAACCAAACTCGCCCAGCAGCGCATCGAGCGCCTGGCCTACACCGACAATCTGACCAACCTCGGCAACCGCCCGGCATTCATCCGCAACCTCGATGAACGCTTCGCCCGCGACACCGACACACCGATCAGCCTGTTGCTGGTGGACATCGACAACTTCAAGCGGATCAACGACAGCCTCGGTCACCAGACTGGCGACAAACTGCTGATCAGCCTGGCCCGACGCCTGCGCAACAGCCTGAGCCCGAGCGGCAGCCTGGCGCGTTTCGCCAGTAACGAATTCGCCGTGTTGCTGGACAACACCGACCTGCGCACCGGCCAACAGGTCGCCCATCAGTTGTTGATGACCCTCGACAAGCCGATGTTCGTCGACAACCAATTGATCAGCGTCACCGGCTCCGTGGGCCTGGCCTGTGCGCCGCTGCACGGTCGCGACCCGCAAACCCTGATGCGCAACGCCGGCCTGGCGCTGCACAAGGCCAAGGCCAACGGCAAGCATCAGGTCCAGGTGTTCACTGAAGCACTGAATGCCGAGGCCAGTTACAAGCTGTTCGTCGAGAACAACCTGCGCCGCGCCCTGACTCAGAACGAACTGGACGTGTTCTACCAGCCCAAGCTCTGCCTGCGCAGCGGCCGCCTGCTGGGCATGGAAGCGCTGCTGCGCTGGAACCACCCGGACAAAGGCATGATCCGCCCGGATCAGTTCATCAGCGTCGCTGAAGAAACCGGCCTGATCATCCCGATCGGCAAATGGATCGCGCGCCAGGCCTGTCGCATGAGCAAGGAACTGAGCGCCGCTGGACTGGGCAATCTTCAAGTGGCGATCAACCTGTCGCCCAAGCAGTTCTCCGACCCGGACCTGGTCTCGTCCATCGCCAACATCCTTAAGGAAGAAGCGCTGCCGGCGAACCTGCTGGAGCTGGAACTGACCGAAGGCCTGCTGCTGGAAGCCACCGAAGACACCCACTTGCAGCTCGACCAGCTCAAGCGCCTGGGCCTGACCCTGGCCATGGACGATTTCGGCACCGGTTACTCGTCGCTCAGCTACCTGAAAAAATTCCCGATCGACATCATCAAGATCGATCGCAGCTTCATCCACGAAATCCCGGACAACCAGGACGACATGGAAATCACCTCCGCAGTAATCGCCATGGCCCACAACCTGAAACTCAAGGTCGTGGCGGAAGGCATCGAGACCGCCGAGCAACTGGCGTTCTTGCGCCGCCACCGTTGCGACGTCGGTCAGGGCTACTTGTTCGACCGGCCGATCCCCGGCGCCGAGCTGATCGAAAAGCTCAAGCGCTACCCGCGCGGCCCTCTCGTCTGACCCCACTCCTACAGGGGTAGTGCGTAACGGGAAGGGTTTGGGCACACTGGCGGTCTGATTCCTACATCCCAACCTGACTGAGAGGACTGATCATGGTCTTGCGCTCGGAAATCCTGGTGAACAAAAACGTGCTTCCAACCAAAGAACAAGCTCTACCCGGCCGTGAAACCCCGATGAACCTGCCGGAAAAACATTTCGTCCACGACTCCCCGCTGCTGGGCCCGTTCGTCACCAACGTCGACTTTGCCATCTTCGGCCTGGGTTGCTTCTGGGGCGCGGAACGTCGTTTCTGGCAGCGTGAAGGCGTGGTCAGCACAGTCGTGGGTTACGCCGGCGGCTTCACGCCGAACCCGACCTATGAAGAAGTCTGCTCAGGCCTGACCGGCCACAGCGAAGTGGTGCTGGTGGTCTACGAGCCGGAAAAAGTCAGCTACGACGAGCTGCTGAAGATGTTCTGGGAACTGCATAACCCGACTCAGGGCATGCGTCAGGGCAACGACATCGGCACCCAGTACCGCTCGGTGATCTATGCGACCAACCCGGAGCAACTAGCAGCCGCCAAACACAGCAGGAACGTGTTCCAGGCTGAATTGACCAAGGCCGGGAAAGGCGAAATCACTACCGAAATCGCCGAAGCGCCGACGGTCTACTTCGCCGAGGCGTATCACCAGCAGTACCTGGCGAAAAACCCTGAAGGCTATTGCGGGATTGGCGGCACAGGCGTGACCTGCCCGATCTAAAGATAGCTGCAAGCGGCAAGTTTCAAGCTTCAAGCGAAAGTCCCGCGCGCACCGCTTTTACTTGCAGCTTGCCGCTTGAAACCTGTCGCTGCTATTCAGCAATCAACCAATCCATCTGCCATCCACCCTGGGTCTGCCCCAATTTCTTGGACAGCCACGGCAGCAACTCACGCAATTCCTCTTCCAGCCCCCACGGCGGATTCGCAATCGCCAACCCGGACCCGTTCAGACTGTTCGGCGTATCCAGCGGATGCACCAGCAACTCCACGCGCAACAACTTCGGCGCGCCCGAGCCTGCCAGATCCTGATAGAAACGACGCAACAGGCGCTGGTCCTTCACCGGGTACCAGATCGCCGCCACGGTCTGACGCATCCGGCCAACCGCTTCTTTCAGCGACGCCGCACAGCGCTGCATCTCATCGAGCTGTTCAAACGGCGGATCAATCAACATCACAGCCCGCTTTTCCTGCACCGGCAACATCGCGCGCGGCACATGCCAACCTTCGCCCAGATGCACCTTCACCCGACGATCACCGGCCATGTTGTCCTTGAGCAGCAAACCGTCTTCGGGGTGCTTCTCGTTGAGCATCACCCGATCCTGCGGCCGCGTCAGACGCCGCGCCAGCTCCGGCGACCCCGGGTAATAGCGCAACTGGCCATCCGGGTTCATGTCGTGCAGCACGTTCATGTAATCGGCGGTCAGCGCCGGCAGGTCCGGCTGATCCCACAGACGCGCAATACCTTCCAGGTACTCACCGGTACGGCTCGCCTGATCACCCTGCAGGTCATACAGACCAATGCCGGCGTGAGTGTCGAGATAGGCAAACGGCTGCTCCTTGCGCGACATCAGGGCGATGAGGCGGGTCAAGGTCAGGTGTTTGAACACATCGGCGTGATTGCCGGCATGGAAGGCGTGACGATAATTCATGATTGCTCCTGCGAAGGCCGGGAAGTTTACCTTGTACCGAGGCGAACGTCAGGACCTCGCAGCCGAGCGGGCACTTGCAGGCCCACAAACCTGCGGTGAGGGGGCTTGCCCCGTCGGGCTGCACAACAGCCCCAAAATATCCCAGTACCCACAAGACCCTGTGGCGAGGGGGCTTGCTCCCGCTCGACTGCGTAGCAGTCGCCAAACCAAACCCCTCGGAACAACTGACATAACCGAGTTGCAGGTTTTGGGGCCGCTACGCAGCCCAGCGGGAGCAAGCTCCCTCGCCACAAAAGCAGCCAGTCGCTATTGCGAAGGCATCGCCCGCAATCGCCGTCCAATCACATCCAGCACATCACACCCATCCCGCAACGGAATGGCGCACAGCAACGCAAAATCACTAAGAATGAACGACTCACACTCAACCGAACCGCGCATCGAAATGTTCTCCAACACCTGCGTGACGGCGCGAATTCGATAGTTGGCAGCCTCGTATAAAACATCGAGCGGCGCGTGGGTATCGACGAACAGCGTGGGCATGTCGGTGCAGTTGCTGGTGAGGGCCATGAAACGGTTTTTGGGGTGGGGGATTGGTTTTTCGTAGGGTGGATCTGGCGTTAGCGTTGTCATTTGTAAATTCCATGAGTATGAAAATGAGCTGCCAAACGCACCCTCCTACAGGTTTGGGTGGCAGCCATGCGCAGGAGTAGGAGTACCGAGCACTCATGAACCTCGGTCACGCCGAAGCGTGTCCCGCACACAGCCGCCGCGAACGATCATATGGACACGAGTTAAGTGCCGCAATCAAACGACAGAGCTGTTGCATCATGAGAGAGGGCTCCTACACCCTGCCACCACTTGCGCGGTGACAGCCAAAGACTATCCCTGCAACCCATCGCCCACCAGTTCATGGAAGCCGTCACAACTTGAAGGAAACTTCCGATGAGTTTGCCCGGAAAATTCGTAAGAATTACGAGATCTTTAAACAAGACGTAAACATTCCGTAGTGCTGGCAATCGGTATTGAGAATGCCGACGCGTGGGATTCGAGACTGATAGGCGCTACCTTCTCCATCACCAGCTGGACTGATCTTCAAGACTTGCTTTATAAAGATCATCTTTCCACTCCAAGCTTGCCAACGCGTATATATCCTCAAAAAAACCGCGAGAATCTACTATCTCCGTCTCATCCCACGCGATAGTAATGCATTCATCGTAGTCGCTTTCAAACTGTGTAGAAAAATCAAACTCCCTATCGGCCAACGCCCCCTCAAGAATTTTAAATAGAGCAAACCGGTGTCTGTAACTTAGGTAGCCCAAACCACGCAGCACGAACGTTCTAATTACTTCACACCGTTCCCGACGAAGATTAGGGTTATATTTCCAAAGGACTTCTCCTAATTCCTCCTCCCGATCATAAATCTCAAGCCCCCCCTAAAATATAAGAAAGTCTAGGTTCCCAAGGTAGGTTTACATTTTCAAATGGAGATTTCAAAATCTGTTACTCGCTTTTATCTCGGAAAAGCCGTAAATGCGCGCCTAGTATTATTTTTATCAAACCTCGTTTCCACCTCATTCATAACCTAAGCATAAAGGGGACGAATTTATTTATTACTCTTGAGAATCCCGACGCGTGGGAGCCCAGACTGACAGGCACCACCTTATCCATCACCAACTGTCCCGATCTTCAAGACTCGCCAAAAGAAGATCTTCCTTCCATGCCTCCTGAGCCAACATATAGACATCTTGAAGAAATCCACGGGGATCCTCCAATGCATACCACTCACCACGCGGCCAACTACCTGCATCTTCTTCATCTATATCAAACAAACTCTGAAAATCATAAGACGCATCGCTTAACTTTTCCGCTAGAAAACCCATGAGCACGAACTTATGTCTATAGGACAGATAACCTAGATTCAAGCTGTATCTTTTGATCAGCTCCGCTCTGTCAAAGCGATCATTAGGATCAAATACTTCCAGTTCCGCGCCCCGAGTTTCCTCACGATCATAAACATCAAAGACGCCAATAAACCACATCAAATCGGGTTGAAACTCTTCATTTAAAAATGGATCTCGCAACATCATTTTCTCTCCGAAGGAAAACCAGTAAAAGGCCGTAGCACATTATCCTTATCGAACTTAACTTCAAGCCAATTCAGATCTTCATTTAGTGTTGGGTTACGAGCGTCTTTCTTGTTCGGTTTATAACCACGTCCGGCCCCAGGAAGCTCCATCCTTACGATCGGATTCTTATGTTGGTCCTTCCCTGTATGCGGGCTCAAACCTAACGCTTCCCTTGTCATAGCTTTATTCAATGCCCCCAAATGCATACGCCAGTTTCTGAATTGAGAGCTCAAGTTCCCTCTAGCGCCTTTCGGAACTTCACCGGTATGAGGGTCGGCCCCATTATCTGCTCGTTGTTTGAGCGCTTGGTCCGGTATTTCTGAACTGTGTTTTTTAACCGTGTGCATGTCATATTTTTTTTCCATTTCCTCAACACGCCGCTTCGCATTCGCCTCCGCAAGCTCATCAATCCGCGCCCTCCGCTGATCACCTGTCAGCTTCGGCAGCGCCGGCTCACCTTCATCTACCCTAGCGCCAGTCGTATCATCCGGCGCCCCACACCCAGGCTTATTCGGTGGCGGACAATTCCCGCTCAACCCCAACGGATCAACCCACCCCGTCGGGTTCGGCGTGTACTGGTACTGATTCAGCCCACCCGCCAACTTGATCGGGTCCGGCGTCAGATACCGTCCAACCTCCGGATCATAGTACCGATGCCGGTTGTAGTGCAGACCGCTCTCGGCATCAAAGTACTGCCCTTGAAAGCGCAGCGGCTGCTCAAGCTGCTCGCCCCCGCCGAACGCCTGCTGCGTAACTTTGCCGTAGGCGTTGTACTTCGCCGACCAGACGATCTCGCCACCAAAATCGGTCAGTTCTTGCGGTGTGCCGAGGTGGTCGAGTTGGTAGTAGAACGGGCAGGCTTTGCGCGGGCCTTTGCCGTCGAGCATGGCCAGCGGGCGGAAGCTGCCGGGTTCGTAGAGGTAGCTGCGGTAGTGTTCGCGACTGCTTTCGGCGACGAGGTTGTCGCCTTGCCAGAAGAATTCGGTGGTGTGGCCGTCGACGGTTTTGGCGATGCGGCGGCCGAAGGCGTCATAGCGGTAGCTGGCGGTGCGACCGTCCGGGGTGGTGACGCCGATCAAGCGGTGTTGGCAGTCGTAGCGGTAGTCGGTGACGAGCTTTTGCCCGGTGCCGCGGCGTTCGCGGATGAGGTTGCCGAAGGCGTCGTAGTCGTAGTGGCGGTCGCCTTGCATCAGCAGGCGATTGCCCAGCACTTTCGCGGCGCCGGGGCGGTCCTGCATCAGCAGGTTGCCGGCCGGGTCGTGGGCGAAGCTTTCCGCTGGGGTGTCGCGGGTGTGGCGCACGCGGGTCAGGCGGTTGAGCGGGTCGTAGGTGTAGTTGCGTTGGCCGTGGCGGGTGTCGGCGATGCTGTCGAGATTGCCGTTGGCGCTGTAGGCATAGTCGCGGCGATACAGCGGTTGTTGCTGTTGGCTGACAGCATGGGCTTTCAGACGCCCCTGATCGTCGTAGGCAAAGTCGCTGAGCAACTGGCCTTGCTGACGTTGTTGTTCGCGACCGAAGGTAAATTGGTGGCTAGTGAGCTGCGCACCATTGAGGTCGATGGCGGTGAGCGCGCCGCCCTTGGCATGGTGGTAGTCGAGTTTGCTGCCGTCCGGCAGGCGCAGGCGATTAAGTTGGCCGCAGGCGTCGTAGCCATAACGCAGCGTGCCCCAGCCCTGATGCTCGGTGATCAGTCGGTCTTGTTGGTCGTATTCGAATTCCAGCGGATGGTCGTGGCCGTCGTCGACGCCGATCAGCCGGCCGAAGCTGTCGTAGCGGTACTCGACCTTGAGCCCGTCGGGCAGGGTTTTGACCAGTAGTCGCCCTGAGGAATCCCGTTCGTAAGCGGTGACCAGCTGCGAACCGTCTGCGCCGAACTCGGTCTTTTCCTGCAGATGACCATTGAGGTCGTAGGCATACGCCGTGCGTTGGCCGTCGAAGCCGGTTTCCTGTCGGATCAGTCCGCCGGCGGTGTAGTCCAGCTGATATTTTTCGCCGGATTCGTTTTCGATTTCCGTGAGCAACAGCTGCGCGTTGTCGTAGCGATACTTCAGCTGGGAGCCGTCGGCATTAAGCCGACGGCTGACCAGGTGCAGGTCGTTGAGGTATTCGTAGCGCGTGATGCGGCCGAGCTCGTCGCGTTCGGCGGTGATTTTTCCGTAGGCGTTGTAGCTGTAGGCGCGACTGGCACCGGTAGGAAGAATCGTCTGGATCAGTCGGCCAACGGCGTCCCATTGCGACTGAGTGACTGCACCCTGCTCGTCCTGACGGGTAATCTGCCGGCCGAGCGAGTCGTAGGAAAACCGCCGTACACCACCGTCCGGTAGCGTTTCCTCGACCAGTTGCCCCAAACCGTTCCAGACGAACACATGCCGACTGGTGTCCGGATAGCGAATCGACAGCAACTGACCTTTTTCGTCGTAGTGGTAATGGGTGATCTGGCCGTCGGGATCGGTCGCTTCGGTAACGTCACCCTGGGCATTGCGCCGATACTTCCACACGGCTTTACCGCGATAGCGGGCGTGCAGGAAACCGTTGCGGTATTCGTAGGCCGTTGGCTCGTCTTCCGGCGGAATCAGCGCCACCAGGCGTCCGACTTCGTCGTATCGGTATTCGGTGACGGCGCCGAGCGGGTCCTGCTCGGCAATCAGCCGGCCTTCTTCGTCATAGGCCTTGAGCTGTTCACCGCCATCCAGTTCGACCTTGCGCACCAGCCGCGCCCGCTCGTCGTGGACGTAAACCTCTTCGCTGCCGTCGACGTTGTGCACGGTGACGCTGCCGGCGTCATCCCACACGTAGCGCGCATCCATCTGTGCGAATGAGGCCCAGTGGCGGACACAGCGTGCCGCTTTTCCGGACCTTTCCCACGCCCAGAAGAAACTCGCCCCACCGGCCAGTTGCCGCTGGAGGATGACGTGCTGGTCGTCGTAGTCGTAGCGTTCGCTTTCACCGGCGGCGTTGCTGGCTTCGATCAGGTGTGCGCGTTCGTCGTAGGTGTAACTGACCAGGGTTTGCTCGGTCTTCCAGGACTCATCGAGGGTCTCGGCCGGGACAAATACCTGGTAGTCGACGGCGACCAAATGGCTGCGCTCATAACGCAAGCGCAAGGCGCGGCCGGCGCCGTTGTCGAGACGCTGGATGCGGTCCTGACGGTCGCGGGTGATGCGCAGGCGGTTGTCGTATCCGTCGCTGATCGCGGTCAAAAAACCATTTTGAAAGTGGTAAAAACGCGTGTCGTCACCGGCCTGGGCGAGGATCAGTTCTTCGGGTTCAGCCCCGAGATAAATCGCCGCGCGCGACAGGCTGTTGTGAATCGCCGGGCGTTCAGCGGTCGGCAGCGGGAATGGGGTGCGACGATTTTCGTGGTCGATCCAGATGACGCTGTCGCCGTCGATGTCCAGTCGATGGGAGAGCGAATGACTCCAGCCGAAACCGAGGCCGCAATCGATTTCGGCAGCACTGGTGCGATAGAGCCGGGTGAAGTCAAACGGCAGGAGGCCGTCCAGCGCACCGTCGGTGAGGGTCAGCAGTTCTTCGCCGGTGACCATCGACACCGGGCACTTGTTGGTGGCGGTTTTGTTGGCGGAATCGGCGGGGTCGCCGTTGGGGTTTTTCGCCTGATCCGGGGCGTTGTCGTGGTGTTCGTTTTGCTTGAGGGTGGTGTTGCGTTTGGCATCCCAGCGCAGTTGCATGCGCCCCTTGTTTAGTCCCGCTGCAACGCCGCGCGCGGCGACTGTTTTGTAGCGGTCTACGTACTCCATAAAGTTGTCGATGATCGTGACCATCGACTTCACGAAGCCCATCACGGCCTGAAAAATCTGCGCGCTGTACTTGGCCAGTCGCACTGTCAGCCAGGCAATACCGACGCCGACCACGCTCAACACCAAGCCAATCAATACGTCGATGACCAGGCCAACCACACCTTTGGAAATGGCCTCAGCCGACGTCCCGGCCAATTGCGATGGCGGCAATGCTTCGAGCCATAACATTGCGGTGCGCATCAGCAAACACAACGCCGCCTCGTCGCTGGCCAGCAACAGGGCTTTTTCCATTTTGTCTGGGGCGCTTACAGCGAGACTTGCCAGTTCTCCTGCGCTTTCACCCAGTTTCTCGGCAAAGGCGTCAGGGTCTTTCAGAATGTCGGTTAGTTCACCGATACCATCCCAAACAGCCTGAACGGCCGCCCAACCTCCTGCGAGCATTCCATTGCCCACGGCGGCCAACGAGGCCGACATCGTTTGCTGCGACCACTGCGGTTTAAACCCCTGCCACTCGTTGCGCAGCCAGCCTTCCAGCTCCGTGGCCAGGCCTTTGTAAGAATCAAAAAGCTTGTCGATCTGCTTCGGTGTAACTTCACTCTGAACATGAACACGGTAGAACTTGCCAGGTATCCCTTCGAACTGCCCCTTACCGTTTTCATCGAGTTTGACCGATTTGATCTCGCCGCCATCCCGGGCAATCACATCAACTGAAATATTCCCCAACGGAATGTCATAAACCGATTCAAACTTGCTCTCGATTTCCAGAATCCCACTTGCCGGACACTGAGCAACACCCGAGAAAAAATCATCATCGCCACCGCTCACCGCTGTCGTGGTGCTCCCAAGTTTTATCAGTCGCTCCATGTCCATCAGCGAAGGCAAATCCATCGCCCGGCTGACCCTGTCCGTATTCCGCCCCAAGAAGCTGCCAAGTTGCTGGCGATACACAACCAGCGTGTCTTTAAACCCGTCGAGCTCCTGCTCGATCCGCACGATCTGATCCATCAGTCCAGCTCCGTCATCAGGTAATCCACCAAGGCTGATTTCGGTGCTTGAGGCAGGTCCGGCGTCTGCAAGAAGAGCGCGACTTTGTGCCGCAATACGCTCGGCGAAAACGCTTCATAAAGATCAGGTCGGTCCTCGCTCAACCACATCAGCAAGTTGTTGATGCGAGTCGTCGCGGACTCGCCAGCGAGGTACTTGAGTAGCGACTCGGAAACTTCCCACCACGGAAAAACCCTGGTGGTTTTCAGCGCACTGCCGCCGATATCCAGCGGCTGACCATTGATCAAACAACGGTCGATCACCGGCATTAACTGCGTGGCATTCACTTCGCCGGACTGAAGAATCGGCAGCACATAACGCCCGTCCCAGAAGCGGAAAAACACCGCATGTCCGTTGGGCAAAAGTACCTGGGTAAGGCTGCGCAGATGCTCGACCAGCCCCTCTTGAGACGCAGAAGAAACCGCTAACCAACCCCAATCGCGAGACTCGGTGGCAGCGACCCACTCGAGAAACTCACTGCCTGCCTCAATGATTCCCACAAAAGGCATCACCGGTTCCCACTCGGCGTAGGCGGTATCGGCCCAGATCGGGTGCGGCGCGTGAACGGTGGTCGATTGCTGCCAGACTTTGAACGGCTCAGCCGTGCTGGCATTACTGAAAATCGCAAAGAGTTGTTCCGACGGTTTCAGCGGCTGCCGCTCCAGCCAGTCGCGAGGCGTTAAATGATCAGGCCGCACAGACACCGTCCTTGCAGCGCTCACATTCCTCACAAAACGGCGCGTCGCTTTTCAGGCTCATGATTTGTGCAGCACTCAACAACGCTGCCGACGCAGCGGCGAGTTTCAACGGCGTATTCGGCGCCGTCGGCGCAGCCGCCATCGGCGGCATCAACGCCCCGCCCACCTGAATCGGCACGCTGCTGAAAATCCCCCCAGGACCGATATTGATCCACTGCCCGCCCGCCTGAATCGTCGCGCTGGCGCCACCGTCGATCACCACTTGCTGGCCGGCGCTGACGTGGAATTGCTGACTGGCGTTGAGCGCCTGGCTAGTCACGCGAATGTGCCGATCACCCATCACCACCAAGTGATCGTCGAGCTTCACTTCGGCCTGGCGCTGGCCATGGGTGATGCGCTGCTCGTCGGCCTTCAACTCGTGGCGAGCGGTGCCGGTGACGACGATGCTGCGCTGGTTATCGACCTGCACGTGCTGATCGTTCAACACATGCTGGGTCCAGTTTCGCTGGGCGCGCAGGTAGATTTCCTCGGCGCCTTTGCGATCCTCGATGCGCAGTTCGTTGTACCCCCCGCCTCCCGGACTGCTCTGGCTGCGGAAAATGCTGCGGGTCTTGTCGGCGGGCAGGTCCAGCGGAACGGGCGTCGCCGCGTTCGGCAGGCAACCCATCACCAGCGGCTTGTCGGCATCAGCGTCGATGAAGCCGACCAGCACTTCCATGCCGACGCGCGGGATCAGCACGCTGCCATAACGGTCATGCGCCCAGCCCGTGGCCACGCGCAGCCAGCAACTGGAGTGTTCGTTGAGTTGTCCATCACGGTCCCAGGCGAGCTGAACCTTGACCCGACCGAACTCGTCGCAATGGATTTCGCTGTCAGTCGGCCCAGTGACCACGGCCGGTTGATAGCCGAGCATGCGGGGCTTTTGCGGCCCCAGTGGCGGACGAAACGAAACGTCCCATGGCGTCGCCAGAAACGTATTGCGATACCCCTGAAAGTCGTCCGGGTCGTCACTGGTGGCCGATTCCTCCAGCACTTGTGGCTGGCGGCCGCGATGTTCGATTTGAGTGATCAGCCACAGGTCGTTCCATGCCTGACGCGGATGCTCGGCGAGGTGCAGGAAATGCCCGCAAACCAGCGACGAATCGTCGCCTTTACCTTCAGCCAGACGAAAGTCGGCATTGTGGCGTTCGAGTGCACGGTGGGTCAGTTGCTTGCCATGTTCGCGATCAATGAACTGGCCGGGGAAGTGGTAATCCTCCAGCACCGGGCGCTGTTCGCTGTCGAGACGGGTTTCGAGTTGCAGGCGAGGTTTTTGAAAGTCGTAGTCGCGACGCGCGACCGCGGTCGTGCGGGTTTCCAGACGCACGTTGAAGCGTTTGATGGCCGGCGCAACCGCCGCCATTCCGCTGCCCGGCAGATACAGCGTCGACTCGGGCAGACGAGGAAAAACCGTCTGGTCATCACCGAACACCAGCAGATGCCCGTCGGGGCTGTGTTGGAAGTGGTAGTGAATGCCGATCTCGGCACACAACCGCTGGATGAACGCCAGATCGCTTTCGGCGTACTGCACGCAGTACTCGCGAGGTGCGTAGTCGCTGCCGAGCTGAAACTCGAACGCATCGCGCTGGATGCCATGGTCCTTGAGGACCTGGGCGATGATCGTTGGCACACTTTTGTGCTGGAAGATGCGCTGGTTGATGCGCTGACCGAGGTAAGCCAGGCGCGGCACGAGGCTGATCTGATAACCCGTCAGACGTTTGCCGGAGTCGCTTTGGCCGACGAGAAAAATCTGACCGTGGATACCGGAACCTTGTGCATCGAAACTCAGAAACGCCTGACGGTGCAGCAGGCTTTCCAGTTCTATGTCTGGCCGTTCACTGACCAGTTCCAGGTCAAAACGGTAGGGTTGGCTGATGGCTTCCGTGCCCGTGAACTCAAGGACTTTGAGCTCATTCTGGACGCCGTCGAGGGTCAACGTGAAACGCGGTTGATTGGCAGGCGCGAACATCCGATGTGTCTCTGCAGAATGAAGGCGGGCGATTCTGCATGAGCGACAAGGGGGGTTGAGGGAGGGACAAGGAAATCAGATTCCCCCTACTTTTAAAGAGATTTGTCCTTCACGAATCAGTGCGTTTGGCTACAGACATCTCCCTCAAAACCACCACCAATCCCCTGTAGGAGTGAGCCTGCTCGCGATAACGGTTAATCATTCAACTTGATGTCGACTGACCCGGCTATCGCGAGCAGGCTCACTCCTACAGGAATATGTACAGGGATTCGAGATTTATACAGGCCAAAAAAAACGGCCCGCCTCCATCAGGAAGCGGGCCGTTTTCATGTTCGGCGAGAGATCAGCGCCTCAGCTCATCCCCATCACTTGTTCAGACGGAAATCTGCCTCGGCCGCAGCAAAACGCTGGAGCATGCCGTGAGTCGGCGAACCCAGCTTGCTGACGATGTAGATCGCCAGGCTGGCGAAGATGAAACCAGGGATGATTTCGTACAGGCCCAGCAGTTCGAAGTGTTTCCACACGATCACGGTGATCGCGCCGACCAGGATGCCGGCCAGTGCGCCGTTGCGGGTCATGTCTTTCCAGATCACGGAGATCAGCACAACCGGACCGAACGCAGCACCGAAACCGGCCCAGGCGTAGCTGACCAGACCCAGTACGCGGTTTTCCGGGTTGGCGGCCAATGCGATGGCGATCAGGGCAACCAGCAGCACCATGGCGCGACCGACCCAGACCAGTTCCACCTGGGAAGCGGATTTACGCAGGAAGGTTTTGTAGAAGTCTTCGGTCAGGGCGCTGGAGCACACCAGCAACTGGCAGCTCAGGGTGCTCATCACGGCAGCCAGGATGGCCGACAGCAATACACCGGCAACCCATGGGTTGAAGAGGATTTTCGCCAGTTCGATGAACACACGTTCGTGGTTTTCAGTGACCGGACCGGCCAAATCAGGGTTCGCCGAGAAGTAAGCGATACCAAAGAAACCTACCGCAACGGTGCCACCCAGGCACAGGATCATCCAGGTCATGGAGATGCGACGGGCGTTGGCAATCGATTTGACCGAATCCGCCGCCATGAAACGCGCGAGGATGTGCGGCTGGCCGAAGTAGCCCAGACCCCAGCCCATCAGCGAAATGATGCCGATGAAGGTGGTGTTTTTCAGCATGTCGAAGTTGCTGGCGTCTTGCGCTTCGATGGCCAGAAACGTGGTGTCGACGCCGCCGGTGGCGAGCAGCACAATGATTGGCGTCAGCAATAGCGCGAAGATCATCAGTGTGGCTTGTACGGTATCGGTCCAGCTTACGGCGAGGAAACCGCCGACGAAGGTGTAGGCAATCGTCGCCGCAGCACCGGCCCACAGCGCGGTCTCGTAGGACATGCCGAAGGTGCTTTCAAACAGACGGGCGCCAGCGACGATGCCGGAAGCGCAGTAAATGGTGAAGAACACCAGGATTACCACCGCAGAAATGATCCGCAGCAAGCCGCTTTTGTCTTCGAAACGGCTGGCGAAGTAATCCGGCAGGGTCAGGGCATCGCCGTTGTGCTCGGTCTGCACGCGCAGACGGCCAGCGACGAACAGCCAGTTCAGGTAAGCACCGATGATCAGACCAATGGCGATCCAGCTTTCGGACAGGCCAGACATGTAGATGGCGCCCGGCAGGCCCATCAACAACCAGCCACTCATGTCGGAGGCGCCGGCGGACAAGGCCGTGACGACGCTGCCCAGGCTGCGACCGCCCAAAATGTAGTCAGAAAGGTTGTTGGTGGAGCGATAGGCCATTAAGCCGATCAGCACCATTGCTGCGATGTAGATCACGAACGTGATCAGGGTTGGATTGCTTACGCTCATTCTGTGATGCCCTGGCTTTGTTTTTATGTGGCGCCAGCGTGTGAACCCGCCGACAAACGACAACGTTTGTTCAGACGATTTCAAAGCCCGCGCATTTAAGACTGATGTTTCCCCAGGAAAGCCATCAGCCGGCGCACCGATTTTTCATCCGGTTGCACCTTGGGGCGCGAATCCTATTCAACAATCCAAATAAGGTGCAACCCATTTCGTGAGAATTAGTTGCACCCAAACTGTTTTCCGTGAAACCGAGCGGTTTTTGCTCCCTTTTAGCGCAGTCACGCGATGTTTCTAGAAGTAAAAGCACCAAGCAGAAGCGGTACGTTCGTACCGGAATTTAATTCCTGACGAGCTGCTTATTATTCCGACAAAAAAAGGGTTGCACCCGGTTGCACCTCGACGGTTGCACGGCTAATCTTGCCGCCAGCTGATGCCACGCGGTCGTGGCAAACATGAGGATAAAAAAATGGCTACCACCACCCTTGGGGTCAAACTTGACGACCCGACCCGCGAGCGCCTCAAGGCTGCCGCGACCTCGATTGATCGCACGCCGCACTGGCTGATCAAGCAGGCAATTTTCAATTACCTGGAAAAACTCGAGGGTGGTGCAACCCTGACCGAGCTGAGCGGTTTGACCAAGGATTCCGACGACGCCGTCGATGCGCCTCTGGATCACGCTCACCAGTGCTTCCTCGAATTCGCCGAAAGCATCCTGCCGCAATCGGTGCTGCGCGCTTCGATCACCGCCGCTTACCGTCGCCCTGAGCCGGAAGTGGTGCCGATGCTGATCGAGCAGGCGCGTCTGCCGGCAGCGATGGCTGAAGCCACCAACAAACTGGCCTCCTCGATTGCCGAGAAGCTGCGCAATCAGAAAAGTGCCGGTGGCCGTGCCGGGATTGTTCAGGGCCTGTTGCAGGAATTTTCCCTGTCATCCCAGGAAGGCGTAGCGCTGATGTGCCTGGCCGAAGCGCTGCTGCGCATCCCGGACAAAGGCACCCGCGACGCACTGATTCGCGACAAGATCAGCACCGGTAACTGGCACCCGCACTTGGGCAACAGCCCGTCGCTGTTCGTCAACGCGGCCACTTGGGGCCTGCTGCTGACCGGCAAACTGGTCGCGACGCATAACGAAGCAGGTTTGACTTCGTCCCTGAGCCGCATCATCGGCAAGAGCGGCGAGCCGATGATCCGCAAGGGCGTCGACATGGCCATGCGCCTGATGGGCGAGCAGTTCGTCACCGGCGAAACCATCGCCGAAGCCTTGGCCAATGCGAGCAAGTTCGAAGCCAAGGGTTTCCGTTATTCCTACGACATGCTGGGTGAAGCGGCACTCACCGAGCACGATGCGCAGAAGTACCTGGCCTCGTACGAACAAGCCATTCACTCGATCGGCAAAGCGTCCCACGGTCGTGGGATTTATGAAGGCCCGGGCATTTCGATCAAGCTGTCGGCACTGCACCCGCGTTACAGCCGCGCGCAGTACGAGCGTGTGATGGACGAGTTGTACCCGCGCCTGTTGTCGCTGACCTTGCTGGCCAAGCAGTACGACATCGGTTTGAACATCGACGCCGAAGAAGCCGACCGCCTCGAGCTGTCGCTGGATCTGCTCGAACGCCTGTGCTTCGAGCCGCAACTGACCGGCTGGAACGGCATCGGTTTCGTGATCCAGGCGTATCAGAAGCGTTGCCCGTACGTGATCGACTACGTAATTGACCTGGCTCGCCGCAGCCGTCATCGCCTGATGATCCGTCTGGTGAAAGGCGCGTACTGGGACAGCGAAATCAAGCGCGCCCAAGTCGAAGGCCTGGAAGGCTATCCGGTCTACACCCGCAAGGTGTACACCGACGTTTCCTACATCGCCTGCGCCCGCAAGTTGCTGTCGGTGCCGGAAGTGATCTATCCGCAATTCGCCACGCACAACGCCCACACCCTGTCGGCCATTTATCACATCGCCGGTCAGAACTATTACCCGGGTCAGTACGAGTTCCAGTGCCTGCACGGCATGGGTGAACCGCTGTACGAACAAGTTGTAGGCAAAGTTTCCGAAGGCAAGCTGAACCGCCCGTGCCGCGTGTACGCTCCGGTTGGTACGCACGAAACGCTGTTGGCTTACCTGGTACGGCGCCTGCTGGAAAACGGCGCGAACACTTCGTTCGTCAACCGCATCGCCGACCAATCGATTTCGATCCAGGAGCTGGTGGCCGATCCAGTGGCCAGCATCGAGCAGATGGCGACGCTGGAAGGCGGCTTCGGCCTGCCGCACCCGCGTATCCCGCTGCCGCGTGATCTTTATGGTGCCGAGCGCGCCAACTCCAGCGGCATCGACATGGCCAACGAACATCGTTTGGCTTCGCTGTCCTGCGCCCTGCTGGCCACGGCTCACAACCACTGGAAAGCCGCGCCGATGCTCGGTTGCGCCTCCAGCACTGAACCCCCTGCGCCTGTGCTGAACCCGTCCGATTTGCGTGACGTGGTTGGCCATGTGCAGGAAGCCACCGTCGAAGACGTCGACAACGCGATCCAGTGCGCCCTGAACGCCGCACCGATCTGGCAGGCCACCCCGCCCGCCGAACGCGCCGCGATTCTGGAACGTGCCGCCGATTTGATGGAAGGCGAGATCCAGCCGCTGATGGGCCTGTTGGCTCGTGAAGCCGGCAAGACTTTCGCCAACGCCATCGCAGAAGTGCGTGAAGCCGTGGACTTCCTGCGTTATTACGCAGTGCAGGCGCGCAACGATTTCACCAACGACGCCCACCGCCCACTGGGTCCGGTGGTGTGCATCAGCCCGTGGAACTTCCCGCTGGCGATCTTCAGTGGCCAAGTCGCGGCAGCACTGGCGGCCGGTAACCCGGTTTTGGCGAAGCCTGCGGAACAAACTCCGCTGGTCGCCGCTCAAGCCGTGCGTCTGCTGCTCGAAGCCGGGATTCCGGAAGGCGTTCTGCAACTGCTGCCGGGCCGTGGCGAAACCGTGGGTGCCGGGCTGGTCGGTGACGAGCGCGTTAAAGGCGTGATGTTCACCGGCTCCACCGAAGTCGCTCGTTTGCTGCAACGTAACATCGCCGGTCGCCTGGATGCCCAGGGCCGTCCGATCCCGCTGATCGCCGAAACCGGTGGTCAGAACGCGATGATCGTCGACTCTTCGGCACTGACCGAACAGGTCGTGATCGACGTCGTGTCGTCGGCCTTCGACAGCGCCGGCCAACGTTGCTCGGCACTGCGCGTCCTGTGCTTGCAGGAAGATTCCGCTGACCGTGTCATCGAAATGCTCAAGGGCGCCATGGCTGAATGCCGTCTCGGCAATCCTGAGCGCCTGTCCGTGGACATCGGCCCGGTGATCGACGCCGAAGCCAAGGCGGGCATCGAGAAGCACATCCAGGCCATGCGCGACAAAGGTCGCAACGTGTACCAGGTGGCTATCGCCAACAGCGAAGAAGTCAAACGCGGCACCTTCGTGATGCCGACCCTGATCGAACTGGAAAGCTTCGACGAACTGCAACGGGAGATCTTCGGCCCGGTGCTGCACGTGGTTCGCTACAAGCGCAAAGACATCGATCAACTGATCGGCCAGATCAACGCTTCCGGTTATGGCCTGACCCTGGGCGTGCATACCCGTATCGACGAGACCATCGCCAAGGTGATTGACAACGTCAACGCCGGCAACGTCTACGTGAACCGCAACATTGTTGGCGCTGTAGTTGGCGTGCAGCCGTTCGGTGGCGAAGGCTTGTCGGGTACGGGTCCGAAGGCGGGTGGTCCGCTGTACCTGTACCGCCTGCTGTCGACACGTCCTACCGATGCGATCGAACAATCCTTCGCTCGCGGTGACGCTATCGCCGCGCCGGACGTTCGTCTGCGTGACGCCATGAGCAAGCCGCTGACGGCCCTGAAAGCCTGGGCCGACAGCAACAAGTTTGCCGACCTGAGCACCCTGTGCGTGCAGTTCTCGGCGCAATCGCAAAGCGGGATCACCCGTGTTCTGGCGGGCCCGACCGGCGAGCGCAACAGCTACGCCATCCTGCCGCGTGAGCACGTGCTGTGTCTGGCCGAGGTTGAAGGCGATCTATTGACTCAACTGGCAGCGGTGTTGGCTGTCGGTGGTTCGGCGGTGTGGCCGGAATCTGACATGAGCAAGGCGTTGTTCGCACGCCTGCCGAAGGAAGTTCAGGCACGCATCAAGCTGGTGTCCGACTGGAACAAAGACGAAGTGGTGTTTGATGCGGTTCTGCATCATGGCCATTCGGACCAATTGCGTGCGGTGTGCCAGCAAGTGGCCAAGCGTGCGGGCGCCATTGTCGGTGTTCATGGTTTGTCGCAAGGCGAGACCAACATTGCGTTGGAGCGTCTGGTGATTGAGCGGGCGTTGAGCGTGAACACCGCTGCGGCGGGTGGTAATGCGAGCTTGATGACCATCGGCTAAACCCGAACCGGGCACCTGCAACGGGGCCTGGCTTGGCAATAATCACTGTGGGAGCAGGCTTGCCCGCGACAGCGATGTGTCAGTCACTATTAATGTTGACTGATCTGCCGCTATCGCGGGCAAGCCTGCTCCCACAGGGGTTTGTGGTGTTTGCTAAGTTTCTGCGCGGCTCTACCATCACGCTCATCAATCATCCTGTTCAGCCTTTATTCCCACGCCTAGACTCGGTCCATTCCAAAAAAAGGTAGGCCGCCATGTCCGAGACGTTGCTCAGTTCCCGCAATCTGGCTTTCGAGCTGTATGAAGTCCTCGATGCCGAGGGCCTGACCCAGCGTGAGCGTTTCGCCGAGCACAATCGCGAGACCTTCGATGCCGCCATCGGTACCGCCCGCAACATCGCCGAAAAGTTCTTCGCCCCGCACAACCGCAAGGGCGACGAGAACGAGCCGCGCTATGAGGATGGTCAGGCGATTCTGATTCCGGAAGTGAAGCCGGCAGTGGATGCGTTCCTCGAAGCCGGTTTCCTCAACGCCGCGCGCAGTTTCGACGCGGGCGGCATGCAACTGCCGACGCTGTTGTCCCAGGCGTGCTTCGCGCATTTTCAATCGGCCAACGCGGCCTCCACTTCATACCCGTTCTTGACCATGGGCGCAGCGAACCTGATTGAAAGCTTCGGCACCGAGGAGCAGAAACAGCGCTTCCTGCAACCGATGATCGACGGGCGTTTCTTCGGCACCATGGCCCTGACCGAACCGCATGCCGGCTCGTCGCTGTCGGATATTCGTACGCGCGCCGAACCTGCGTCTGACGGCACTTATCGCCTCAAGGGCAACAAGATTTTCATCTCCGGCGGCGATCACCCGCTGTCGGAAAATATCGTGCACATGGTGTTGGCCAAGCTGCCGGACGCACCGGCCGGGGTGAAGGGTATTTCGCTGTTCATCGTGCCCAAATTCCTGGTCAACGAGGACGGCAGCCTCGGCAAGCGCAACGATGTGTTGCTGGCCGGGTTGTTCCACAAGATGGGCTGGCGCGGCACCACGTCAACCGCGCTGAATTTCGGCGATAACGGCGAGTGTGTCGGCTACCTGGTGGGCAAGCCGCATCACGGTTTGAGCTACATGTTCCAGATGATGAACGAAGCGCGGATCGGCGTCGGCATGGGCGCGGTGATGCTCGGTTATGCCGGGTATTTGTACTCGCTGGAATACGCCCGGGAACGTCCACAAGGTCGCGTGCCGGACAGCAAGGACCCGAACACCGCGCCGGTGGCGATCATCCAACACGCCGACGTCAAGCGCATGTTGCTGACGCAGAAAGCCTATGTCGAAGGTTCGTTCGACCTCGGGTTGTACGCGGCGCGATTGTTCGATGACACCACCACGCTTGAAACCGAAGCCGAGCGCAAACAAGCCCATGAGTTGCTGGATTTGCTGACGCCCATCGTCAAATCCTGGCCGTCGGAGTTTTGCCTCAAGGCCAACGAACTGGCGATCCAGATTCTCGGCGGCCACGGCTACACCCGCGAATACCCGGTGGAACAGTACTACCGCGACAACCGTCTGAACCCGATTCATGAAGGGACACACGGCATTCAGTCGCTGGACTTGCTCGGGCGCAAACTGGCGCAGAACGGTGGTGCGGGGCTCAAGCAATTGATCCGGCTGATCGCCGACACAGGCGCGCGGGCGCAGGCGTATGAATCCTTGACCGCATTGCGTGAACCGCTGGAGAAACTGGTGGCGCGCCTGCAAACGGTGACCATCGGCCTGCTGACTGATCTGGCGCAGGGCAAGGTCAACAGCAGCCTGGCGAACTCGGCGTTGTACCTGAAAGTGTTCGGGCACACGGTGATTGGCTGGCGCTGGCTGGAACAGGCGATTCGGGCCGAGGAAGGGTTGGCCAAGGGTCATGCGGCGGATGTGAGCTTTTATAAGGGCAAGCTGCAGGCGGCACGGTATTTCCTGACGTGGGAAGTGCCGGGTTGCCACCATGAACTGACGATTCTTGAGGCGCGGGATGATGTGTGTCTGAACATGCAGGATGAGTGGTTCTGATTCTTTGGTGTTGCTGAAGGCCAATCGCGAGCAGGCTCACTCCTACAGTTGAAATGCGATCAACTGTAGGAGTGAGCCTGCTCGCGATAGCGTCAGCGCAGACAACTCATCAGCTCAGTTTGAAGCTGCTCATCTGCCGCGCCAAATCATCCGCCAACCGCTGCAACGTCTGACAGTCCTCACGGCATGCTCTCACTTCTCCAGCCGTAGCCCGCGCCAAATCCGAAATCCCCTGCACGTTGCGGTTGATCTCCTCGGTCACCGCCGACTGCTCTTCCGTCGCCGTCGCCACCTGATGATTCATGTCGCTGATCCGTTCCACCTGCCCGGTAATCGCCGTCAACGACGCGCCAGTGCGCTGGCTCGATTCAACACCGGTGCCCGTCGCCGCTTGTCCGCTGTGCATCGACGACACCGCATTCTCCGCACCCTGCTTGAGGCTGCCGATCATCTGCTGAATCTCATCGGTCGACGACTGCGTGCGGCGCGCCAAGGTGCGCACTTCATCCGCGACTACCGCAAATCCACGGCCCATGTCCCCGGCTCGCGCCGCTTCGATGGCGGCGTTGAGCGCCAGCAAGTTGGTCTGCTCGGAAATCCCGCGAATCACCGCCAACACCTGATCGATAGAGGCGACCTGATGAGCCAACTCGCCCACCGCCGTCGCCGCAAGGCCGATTTCATCCGACATGCTTTCTATATGTCGAATCGATCCGCCGACCACTTCCCGCGCCTGCATCGCCTCATCGCGAGCATTTTGCGAAGCAACCGCCGCGTTGCCGGCGTTCTGGGCGATTTCCTGCACGGTCAACCCCATCTCATGAACGGCCGTGGCGACCATGTCAGTCATTTCCTGCTGCCGACCAGAACGCTGGGCCGTGTTGTCCACCACCTTCGCCACCTGGCCGACGGCGGTGCGCAAGCGTTCGCTGGTGGTCAGCACTTCGCCGATCATTTCACGCTGGCTATCGAGGAACCGATTGAAGCCGCGCGCCAGGTCACCCAGTTCATCGGCGCGACTGGAATCTAACCGGTGGGTCAAATCTCCACCGCCGCTACCGATGGCTACCAATGCCGCTGTTACCTGACGGATCGGGCGCACCAAACCACGGGCCAGCAACACCACCAGCATCAGGCAAACCAGCGCCACGGCCAGGCCGATGCCGCTGCTCATCCACATGGCGCGGCGGGCTTCGGCGTAGATCTGCGATTGTGGCACTTCGGCCACCAGCGTCCAGCCCAGGTCTCGCAGCGGCAGGCTCAAGGCGAGGAAGTCTTCACCGTCTCTTACGAAGCTGCTGTTTGTGGCGGTTTTTTGACCCATGACGGCTTGCGCCGCCGGAGCACCGATTTGCTCGGCCAAGGTGCGTTTGCCGCTGAATTTCGCTTCGGGATGCACCTGGATCAAACCGTCAGAACGCACGAGATAGACCTTGCCGCGCGCCCCGAAGGCGAAGTTGTGGATCAGCTCCGACAGCTCTTTCATGCTCAGCCCCAGGCCGGCAACGCCCACGACTTTACCGGCAGCCTGGACCTTAAGGTCGATGAACAGCGCCAATTCTCCGGTCGCGGTGTCATTGTCGATATTAAGGGTGCGCGGCTGATTGCTGTCGAGGAAGGAGTAGAACCAGGCGTCTTTGGGATTGGAACGGCTGAGGGTCCGGTCCAGACCTTTTTCGGTCAAATAGTGATTTGAAGCGGTGCCGATAATCAGCGCGGTGAAGGCTTTGTGTTCAGCACGGATGCCTTCCAGGTATTGCGCAAATTCAGCCGTCCGGCCGCTGTCTTCACCCGCGGCCAACCAGTCTCGCACCATGCTATTGCTGGCGATGTCCTTGGCGGCTGTGAGGGGTTGAACGAGGATTCGCTCGATGTCGTTGCGCATCGCTTCGATGCTCGACGGCAGGGCCTGTTCGACCAGATAGCTCTGGGCGAGACGGTTAACCACGAGGGTATAAATGCCCACTACGATCAGGATACTGACCAGCAGGGCGGTGCCCATGCTCAAGATCAACTGCCATTGAATACTGCGTCGCCAGAACTGCATGGTGCACCCCCAAAGAATAAGAGGCTGAAACACTGCAACAGCCGTGCCGATTGTATACAACACTTATCGACAATTTATTCTTTGGTTGTGCGCAAAGCCGATCAGGCCTGATTGATCGTCTTGGAGATCACTTCAACCGTGGCGCTGACTTGCTCTTGGTAACGGTCGAGTTCCTGCTTGTGCTGCTTTTTCATTTCGATTTGCTGCGAGCACAGATTCATCGCGGCCAGCACCAGCAGGCGGTCACCGATCAGGGTCGGGTACTTCCGTTTGGTGTCGGCCAAAGCAGCTTTCAACATCATCGCGGCGTCCAGCAGGGTTTGCTCTTCCCCGGCCGGCGCCTTGATCGAATAGTCCTCCCCCAGGATCGAGACGACTTTTACCCCTGCGGCGCCGTGATTCATGCGCTGACCGGACCGGCGCTGACGCGCTCAACCAAGGCTTGAATGCGTGCGGCGGTGGCGCCTTGTTTCTCTTCCTGCTCCATCAGGCTCAGTTGCAGGCTTTCGTTTTCATCCTTGGCCTGAGCCAGTTCTGCGCTCAGGGTCTGGTTAGTGCCCAGCAGTGCCTGGTTCTGTTGCACCAGATCATTTACCAGTTGTTCCAATTGGCTTAGGGATGCTTCCAACATTTTGATTTTCCGAGCATTTTCAAAGGGCGCGTACGATAAAGAAAAGTCACCACGGATGCCAGGGTTATTGGGGCCTAAAGCCTTGATTTTCCTGGCGGGCGACCTTTCTCGCGAGCAGTAGAGACTGTGATTGGCGGATCCGGTTCCTGCACTTCGTCGCCAGGGGGGCTTGTGCGACAAAAACGCGCAGGGACTCAAGACTTTAGTCGCATGACCGATAAGTCACTCATACGTCAGCTTCAGCGCCGCACGGGTGCGCTCACTTCGGTAAACACAATGTCCCTTCGTAATATGAATATCGCTCCACGGGCGTTCCTCGGTTTTGCCCTGATTGGCAGCTTGATGCTGATCCTGGGCGTGTTCGCCTTGAACCAGATGAGCAAGATTCGCGGTGCCGCCGAGGAGATCACCCTGAGCAGCGTGCCGAGCATTAAAAGCCTCGACGAATTCACTCAGCTGACCCTGCGTCTGCGCGTTCTGTCTTATCGCTTGCTGGTCAACCGCGAGCCGGACGTGCAGCAGAAAACCATGGACCTGCTGGAAACCCGTAATCAGCAGATCCGTACCGCCCAGACGACCTACGAAAAACTGATCAGCAGCCCGCAGGAACGTGCGGCTTATGATCAATACGTGCAGTTACTGGGTCAGTACCGCCAGATCGAAGACCGCATGAAGAGCCTGTCACGCAACAATCAGGTCGATGAACTGCGCACGTTGCTCAACACCGACTTGCTGACCAACTCCGAAGCGGTCAACACCGTGCTCAACCGTTTGCTGGAGATCAACACACAGCAGACCCTCGACACCAACCAGCAGGCAGCCGACCAGTATTCCTCGGCATTCAACCTGGTGATCACCCTGCTGGTCGTCGCCACCGGCCTGACTTTGCTGTTCGCCTGGTTACTGACCAACAGCATCACCAAGCCGATCGCCAACGCACTGAGCGCTGCCGAGGAAATTGCCGAAGGCAACCTGACGCGCCCGATCACCGTCGATGGTGAAGACGAAGCCGGTCGCTTGCTGCTGGCGATGTCGAAGATGCAGGACAAGTTGCGCGACACCCTGCAACGGATTTCCGGCTCGGCCACGCAACTGGCGTCCGCCGCTGAAGAGCTCAACAGCGTCACCGACGAAAGCGCTCGTGGCCTGACTCAGCAGAACAACGAAATCGAACAGGCGGCCACTGCGGTCAACGAAATGACCAGCGCCGTGGAAGAAGTCGCACGTAACGCCGTGAGCACCTCCGAAGCCTCGAAAAATGCCACGACGTCGGCCGGTGATGGCCGTGATCTGGTGCAGGAAACCGTCAGCGCCATCGAACGCATGAGCGCCGATGTGCAGAGCACCGCGACGCTGATCGGCGACCTGGCCAACGAATCCCGCGATATCGGCAAAGTGTTGGACGTGATTCGCGGTCTGGCCGACCAGACCAACCTGCTGGCCCTGAACGCGGCCATCGAAGCGGCTCGCGCCGGTGAGGCCGGTCGCGGTTTTGCGGTGGTGGCGGATGAGGTTCGTGCCCTGGCGCATCGCACTCAGCAGTCGACCAGCGAGATCGAACGCATGATCGGCAGCATCCAGAGCGGCACCGAGCACGCCGTGGATTCGATGCGCAACAGCACCGAGCGCGCCGAGTCGACGCTGAACATTGCTCGTGGCGCCGGCCTGTCGCTGGACACTATCAACAGCGCCATCGTCGAAATCAACGAACGCAACCTGGTCATCGCCAGCGCCGCCGAAGAGCAGGCGCAAGTGGCCCGCGAAGTGGATCGCAACCTGGTGAACATTCGTGATTTGTCGGTGCAATCGGCGACCGGGGCGAATCAGACCAGTGCGGCGAGCAATGAGCTGTCGCGATTGGCGCTGGACCTGAACAACATGGTTGGGCGGTTCAGCCTCTGACACCCATCACACCGCCCCTGTAGCAGCTGGCGCAGCCTGCGTTCGGCTGCGCAGCAGTCGTCAAATAGTCATTCGCTGTATTTCAGACAAATCCGGTACATAGGAATCGCGACTGCTGCGCAGCCGAACGCAGGCTGCTACAGGGCGGGTATTGCCATCGCGGTGTATCAATGCAAAAACCTTTTTGACAGCATCACATTTCAACAGGTTAGAATCGCTGGCACGCAGACTGCATGGTCAGTTTGTGCCCGCCTTTCGTTTTCTGGAGTACTGCCTTTGAATGCAATCACCATCAACAGCCTGTTTCTGATCGGCGCGTTGCTGGTAGGTGCGAGCATTCTGGTGAGCTCACTTTCGTCCCGCCTCGGTATCCCGATCCTGGTGATTATCCTGGCCGTGGGCATGGCTGCCGGCGTCGACGGTGGCGGCATTATTTTCGATAACTACCCCACGGCTTATCTGGTCGGCAACCTCGCATTGGCGGTAATCCTGCTCGACGGTGGCTTGCGCACCCGGGTCGCGAGTTTCCGCGTTGCACTGTGGCCGGCGCTGTCGCTGGCCACGGTCGGGGTGTTAATTACCACGGCGTTGACCGGCATGGTCGCCGCTTGGCTGTTCAACCTGAGCATTATTCAGGGCCTGCTGATCGGCGCGATTGTCGGCTCGACCGACGCCGCAGCGGTGTTCTCGCTGCTGGGTGGCAAAGGCCTGAACGAACGGGTCACCGCCAGCCTCGAAATCGAATCCGGCAGCAACGACCCGATGGCGGTGTTCCTCACCGTCACCTTGATCGACATGCTCGCCAGCGGCGAGACCGGCCTGCACTGGAGCTTGCTCGGGCACTTCGTGCGTGAGTTTGGTATCGGCGCCGTCGTCGGCCTCAGCGGCGGCTGGCTGATGCTGCAACTGGTCAACCGGATCAACCTGGCCAACGGCCTCTACCCGATTCTGGTGATTGCCGGCGGTCTGGTGGTGTTTGCCCTGACCAACGCCCTGCACGGCAGCGGCTTCCTCGCGGTGTACCTGTGCGGTCTGGTCATCGGCAACCGGCCGGTGCGTAGCCGTCACGGCATTCTGCACATGCTCGACGGCATGGCCTGGCTGGCGCAGATCGGGATGTTCCTGGTGCTGGGTCTGCTGGTTACCCCGCATGACTTGCTGCCGATCGCCCTGCCCGCGCTGGGCCTGGCGCTGTGGATGATTCTGGTCGCGCGGCCGCTGTCGGTGGTGGCCGGACTGCTGCCGTTCAAGGCATTCCATGGCCGCGAAAAAGCGTTCATTTCCTGGGTCGGCCTGCGCGGCGCGGTCCCGATCATTTTGGCGGTGTTCCCGCTCATGGCCGGTTTGCCCCACGCCCAGCTCTATTTCAATCTCGCCTTCTTTATTGTGCTGGTGTCGCTGCTGGTGCAGGGCACAAGCCTGCCTTGGGTGGCCAAACTGCTGAAAGTGACGGTGCCGCCGGAGCCCGCGCCGATCTCGCGGTCTGCACTGGAAGTGCATGTCACCAGTGAGTGGGAACTGTTCATTTATCGCCTCGGTGCCGAGAAATGGTGCATCGGCTCGCCCCTCCGCGAGCTGAAAATGCCCGAAGGTACGCGCATCGCAGCCCTGTTTCGTGGCCAGCAATTGCTCCATCCGTCGGGTAGTACGGTGCTGGAAGTCGATGATTTGCTGTGTGTTATCGGCCATGAACACAACCTGCCGGCGCTCGGAAAACTCTTCAGCCAGGCACCGCAGCGGGGTCTGGATTTGCGCTTCTTCGGCGACTTCGTACTCGAAGGAGACGCCCAGCTGGGCGCGGTTGCTTCGCTGTACGGGTTGAAAGTCGAAGGCATCGATCCGGACATGACGCTCGGCCACTTCATCGCCCAGAAAGTCGGGGGTGCACCCGTGGTCGGCGACCAGGTGGAGTGGAACAACACCATTTGGACCGTGGCGGTCATGGAAGGGAACAAGATCGGCAAAGTGGGCGTCAGATTCCCCGAAGGAAGTCGCCCGGGTCCGGGCTTGTTCCTCTAAACTCCACTCTTCGTCTCGTTTTCGATCGGTCTCTATGTCAACCCTGCGCACCTTTTTCGTCATGGCCCTGCTGGGCTTGAGCCTCTCCATCGGCACGCTGCAAGCGGCCGAACCGCCGTCCAGCGAAGCCGTGCAGGCAAGCCTGGACAAGATCGCCGACCGCAAGCTGCCGGAAGCCGACCAGAAAGCGCTGCAAGCCATCCTGCAGAACACGCTGACCCAGCTCAACAACGCGCGTGACTACGAGCAGAAACTCGCCGACCTCAAACAGCAACTGGCCACCGCGCCCAAGCAGAACATCGAGAACCAGCGTGAACTGGCGCGCCTCAAGGCGACCAAGGCGCAGCCGGTCGGGCAGCGCTACGCCAACCTGTCGATCCCGCAGCTCGAGCAAATGCTCACCGAGCGTTCGACTCAGCAAAGCGATCTGCAAAAAGCCCTGGCCGATGCCAACAGTCTGGTGATTACCGCCCAGACCCGACCAGAGCGCGCCCAAGCGGAAATTTCCACCAGCCAGACGCGCATTCAACAAATCAACAACACCCTCAAGACGGGCAAAGATGCCGGCAAAACCTTGAGTGGTGAACAGCGCGACTTGCTCAATGCTGAACTCGCCGCCCTGAATGCACTGATCCCGTTGCGCCGTCAGGAACTGGCCGGCAACAGTCAGTTGCAGGACCTGGGCAGCGGCCAGCACGATTTGCTCTCGGAAAAATCCGATCGCCTGGATCAGGAGATCCAGGAGCTGCAAACCCTGATCAACCAGAAACGCCTGGCGCAGTCCCAGGAAACGGTGACCCAGCAGTCCATCGAGGCGCAGAAGTCCGGTGGCAGCGCCCTGTTGGCCACCGAAAGCGCGGCCAACCTGAAGCTGTCCGACTACCTGCTCAAAAGCACCGACCGCCTCAACGAAGTCACCCAGCAAAACCTGCAAACCAAGCAGCAACTGGACAACGTCACCCAGAGCGATTCAGCGCTGGACGAGCAAATCAACGTGCTCAAGGGCAGCCTGCTGCTGTCCAAGATTCTCTACAAACAGAAGCAGTCTCTGCCGCGCTTGAGGCTCGACCGCGACCTGGCCGACCAGATCGCCGACATTCGCCTCTATCAGTTTGAAGTCAGCCAGCAACGCGAACTGCTGAGTAATCCGGCCACTTACGTCGACAATCTGCTGTCGACCCAGCCGCCGGATCAAGTCACCCCGCAACTGCGCAAGAGCCTGCTGGAACTGGCCACGACCCGCGCCGACCTGCTGGAGCGACTGAACCGCGAATTGAGCGCCGTGCTCAACGAATCCATCACCCTGCAACTCAATCAGAAGCAACTGCTGAGCACCGCGCAAAGCCTGCGCGCGACCCTCGACGAGCAAATGTTCTGGATCCCCAGCAATAAGCCGCTGGACCTGGAATGGATTCACGCCGTGCCGGAACGCTTGCAGCGCCAGGTCACCACCTTGCCGTGGTTTTCCAGCCTGAGTGAGTTGAGCGATGGCCTGATTCAACGTCCGCTGCTGTTTCTGCCGCTGGTGCTGCTGATCGGCGCCCTGCTGTGGCGACGCAAAAGCCTGTATGCCCGACTGAACAAGGTTCACAAGGACATCGGCCACTTCAAGCGCGACAGCCAGTGGCACACGCCTCAGGCCATTCTGATCAATATTTTGCTGGCGATGCCGGTCGCGCTCGGCCTGGCCTTGTGCGGCCTCGCCTTGCAGATCGACGCCCGCGGGCAAAACGCCAACATGGGTGCCGCGCTGCTGCAAATGGCCCAGGCGTGGCTGGTGTTCTACACCGCCTATCGGATCCTCGCGCCGGGTGGCGTGGCGGAACTGCATTTCCGTTGGGAAAAGCCTCAGGTCGAATTCCTTCAAGGCTGGGTCCGTCGACTCGGTCTGGTGGTCATGGCGCTGGTGGCGGTAGTGGCGGTCGCCGAACTGCAACCGGCAACGCTCGCCGATGACGTGCTGGGCATGCCGGTGGTGTTGACCTGCTATGCCTTGATGGCCTGGCTGCTCAGCCGCTTACTGATGCGAAGCCCGACGCACGAGAACACTTCGCTGTTCCGCAAAATTGTAGGGATCCTGTTTACCGCCCTGCCAATCGCGCTGTTCGTGGCCGTGTGCTTCGGCTACTACTACACGGCGCTCAAGCTCAGTGATCGACTGATCAACACCCTTTACCTGCTGATGTTCTGGCTGGTGATCGAAGCCACCTTTGTCCGCGGCCTCAGCGTGGCGGCGCGCCGCCTGGCGTACCAGCGAGCCCTGGCCAAACGTCAGGCTGCGAAGGAGGCCGGTGATGGCGAAGCAGTCATCGAGGAACCGACGCTGGACATCGAGAAGGTCAACGAACAGTCCTTGCGCCTGATTCGCCTGGCGCTGCTCGGCGGCTTCATGGCCGCGCTGTACTGGGCCTGGTCCGACCTGATTTCGGTGTTCTCGTACCTGGACAACATCACCCTCTACGAATACACCAGCGGCACGGGCGCCACCATGAGCATGGTGCCGATCAGCATCGGCGACATGCTCGGCGCGCTGATCATCATCGGCATCACTTTCGCCCTCGCCCGCAACTTGCCGGGTCTGCTGGAAGTCTTGGTGCTGTCCAAGCTCAACCTGGCGCAGGGCAGCGCCTACGCCACGACCACGCTGCTGTCCTACGTGATCGCCGGCGTCGGTTTTGTCTCGACCCTGTCGACCCTCGGCGTGAGCTGGGACAAGTTGCAATGGCTGGTAGCGGCGCTGTCGGTCGGTCTCGGTTTCGGGATGCAGGAAATCTTTGCGAACTTCATCTCCGGCATCATGATTCTGTTCGAGCGCCCGGTACGAATCGGCGACACCATCACCATCGGCAACCTGTCGGGTACGGTGAGCAAGATCCGCATCCGCGCCACGACCATCACCGACTTTGACCGCAAGGACATCATTGTCCCGAACAAGACGTTCATCACCGGGCAACTGATCAACTGGTCCCTCACCGACACCATCACCCGGGTGACCCTCAAGCTCGGCGTCGATTACGGCTCGGACCTGGACCTGGTGAAAGAGCTGCTGCTCAAGGCGGCCCGCGATAACCCGCGCGTGCTCAAGGACCCGGAACCGCACGTTTACTTCCTGAACTTCGGCGAAAGCACCCTCGACCACGAGTTGCGCATGCACGTGCGCGACCTCGGTGACCGCAACCCGGTGCTCGATGAGGTCAACCGCTTCATCAACCGCGAATTCAAGAAGCAGCACATCAACATCTCGTTCCGGCAGATGGAGGTCTACCTCAAGAACCTTCAGGGTCAGGAATACAAAATGGTGCCGATCGAGCCGGAAAGTAAAACCATCGTGCCGATGGCCGATGGCAAACCCGTGCAAGAGCCGCCATCCGCCAAGCTCGACTAACCGCCCTATCCCCAGCAGAATGCTTGGACATTCTGCTGGAGATGGCCGGTGAAAGCCCTCGACGAACTGACCTTCGATAATCGTTTTGCCCGTCTGGGCGATACGTTTTCCGCCCATGTGCTGCCCGAGCCCATCGATAACCCGCGCCTGGTGGTGGCCAGCCCTGCGGCCATGGCATTGCTGGACCTGGACCCGACCGTTGCTGAAACCCCGGAGTTCGCCGAGCTGTTCAGCGGCCACAAGCTCTGGGCCGACGCGGTACCGAGGGCGATGGTCTATTCCGGGCACCAGTTCGGTTCCTACAACCCGCAGCTGGGTGATGGACGCGGCTTGTTGCTGGGCGAGGTCTACAACGAGGCCGGTGAACACTGGGACTTGCACCTCAAGGGCGCCGGCCAGACGCCTTTTTCACGCATGGGCGATGGCCGCGCGGTGTTGCGCTCCTCAATCCGCGAGTTTCTCGCCTCTGAGGCGCTGCATGCCCTGAACATTCCGACCACCCGAGCGCTGTGCGTGATTGGCTCCGATACGCCGGTCTGGCGCGAGAAGCAGGAACGCGCGGCGATGGTCCTGCGTATGGCGCCGAGTCACGTGCGCTTCGGGCATTTCGAGTATTTCTACTACACCAAACGCCCCGAGAAGCAGAAAGAACTCGGCGAGCACGTGCTGGCCATGCATTTCCCCGAATGCCTGGAACAACCGGAACCGTATCTGGCGATGTTCCGCGAAATCGTCGAGCGTAACGCCGAGCTGATTGCCAAGTGGCAGGCCTATGGCTTCTGCCACGGAGTGATGAACACCGACAACATGTCGATCCTCGGCATCACCTTCGACTACGGCCCATTTGCCTTCCTCGACGACTTCGACGCCCACTTCATCTGCAACCACTCCGACGATCAGGGCCGGTACTCCTTCAGCAACCAGGTGCCGATCGGCCAATGGAACCTTAGCGCCCTCGCCCAGGCTTTGACGCCGTTCATCAGCGTCGAAGCCCTGCGCGAAGCCCTCGGGCTTTACCTGCCGCTGTACCAGGCCCACTACCTGGACCTGATGCGCCGTCGCCTCGGCCTCACCACCGCTGAAGACGATGACCAGAAACTGCTGGAACAGCTGCTGCAACTGATGCAGAACAGTGGCGTCGATTACAGCCTGTTCTTCCGTCGTCTCGGAGATAAGTCACCGGAAATGGCTGTCGCCCGCTTGCGTGATGACTTTGTCGACATCAAGGGCTTCGACGCCTGGGGCGAGCTCTACGTTGCCCGGGTGGCTCGCGAAGGCGCGGTTGACCAAGCACAGCGCCAGCAACGGATGCACGCGGTCAATCCGCTGTACATCCTGCGTAACTACCTGGCGCAGAAGGCTATCGATGCGGCGGAGAGCGGGGATTATTCAGAGGTTCGGCGGCTGCACGCGGTGCTGAGCAATCCGTTCGAGGAACAGCCGGGGATGGAGAGTTACGCCGAGCGGCCGCCGGAGTGGGGCAAGCATTTGGAGATTAGTTGTTCGTCGTGATGCTGGCTAATCCAGTGGATCGATGGAACTGACGACTCGAGCAACGATGTCGGCCATTGTCACGTCATCAAGACGCTCGATAAATTTGGCAGAGCCATCACGGACGCGCTGTTCAATATCAAAACTGCGCACCTGATTACACACCGCGACCCCAGTCGTGTCATGTCCTGATACGACAACCGCAAGGCCCGAGTTTCGACTGAAGCTGCCGCCGCTGGTGATAGGGACCGTCATGCTGACACCCAGAGCATTGATTTCCCTTGGCGTTATCACCACGAAGCGATGCCGACTCATCATCTCTCGTCCAGCAACCGGATTGGGGTCAACCCAATAGACGTCGCCCCGCTGCGGGGCCTGCCCACGCACCATCAACCCAACTCCCGGCCAACTGGATCACCTTCGCGGGCAGACGATGTCAGCGCATTCAATTCAGCCATTTCTTCAGCGCCTTCAAGCAACTCAGTCAAGCTGTAGCGTTTACGAGAAGACGGCACAACGGGGCGAGCAATCAACTCACCATTAACCACGTTGAGCTCCAACTGTGCCCCTACCTCCAGATGCAGGAGTTTCAGTAAGGTAGGTGGGAGAGTTATCACGGCGGCTCCACCTTGACGGCGGATTTTGGAAGTCACGGACATGGGAGTACTCCTATCCGGAAAGTGAAAAACATCGAGAAGTCGATAAGTGCAACAAAAGTAGCACGCAGTTGAAAGCAAAGCGATCTCCTTGACTGAAGATAAGTCGTGTTGAGTTGCCCGCAGCGTAGCTACCGTTTCAGCACTGCCCCTCCGGAAACTGTGTGCAATTGCGACGGCTGTGAATTCGATTCAGTCGTTTTATCAACTTGATAAATCCTGCCTTCGACTCCAAATCAGCGAGTCTGATTGCTCAATTTTTTGGAGCCCAAAATGACCGACCCACTCCTCATCCCCTGCCCGCACTGCAACGGCCTCAACCGCATCCCCGCCGAGCGCCTCAACGACCATCCAAAATGCGGGCGCTGCAAGGCCGAGGTCTTGCTGAGCAAGCCGTTCGAATTGAAGCAAGGCGATTACGCCAGCCAGATCAAAGGCGATCTGCCGTTGCTGGTGGACGTGTGGGCGGACTGGTGCGGGCCGTGCAAGTCTTTTGCGCCGGTGTTCGAGCAGGCGGCCATTCAGTTGGCGGGCAAGTGCCGGTTGGCGAAACTGGACAGCGAGGCGAACCAGCAGTTGTCGGCGCAGTTGGGGATTCGCTCGATCCCGAGTCTGATTCTGTTCAAGAACGGCCGGGAAGTGGCGCGCCAGAGCGGGGCGTTTCCGTTACCGCAGTTGATGAGTTGGCTGCGTAGCCAAGGTATTTAAGACCACCGCCAATCAAATGTAGGAGTGAGCCTGCTCGCGATAGCGGTATATAACAGTCAAATTGATGTCGACTGACACTCCGCTCTCGCGAGCAGGCTCACGCCTACAGGGGGTCGGTGGTTACGCAGGATCAGGCATTTTCCAGCAGATTGTGCAGTTCGACGAATTGCTGGGTCAGCTTGTGCCGTGGGTCGAGGTGGATCAGCGGCGTGTTCGCCTGGTGAGATTCGCGCATACGCACAGAACTGGCCAGGTACACCGGCAACACCGGCAACCCTTCTGCGATCAACTCGTCGAGGATCTGTTGGGGCAGGCTGGCGCGAGCCTGGAACTGGTTGACCACAATGCCTTCGACTTCCAGGCCTTCGTTGTGGTCTTCCTTCAATTCCTCGATTTCAGCCAGCAGGCCGTACAACGCCTGACGCGAGAAGCTGTCGCAGTCGAAGGGGATCAGCACACGATCCGCAGCAATCAACGCCGATACCGCGTAGAAGTTCAGCGCGGGCGGTGTATCCAGGTAAATCCGGTCGTAATCTTCCCCCAACTCGTCAAGCAGCTTACGCAGCTTGTTGATCTTGTGTTTGGCTTCAAGTTTGGGCTGCAAATCCGCCAGTTCAGCCGTGGCAGTGATCACATGCAGGTTGTCGAAGGGCGTTTCGTAGATGTCGACCTGGTTCTTCTTCGAGAACGGGCCGGAGGAAAGGGTTTGTTTGAAGAAATCGGCGATGCCCATCGGGATGTCATTGCCGGTGAGGCCCGTCAGGTATTGAGTGGAGTTGGCCTGGGCATCGAGATCCACCAATAGGGTGCGATAGCCCTCGCTGGCGCTGACCGCCGCCAGATTGCAGGCAATACTGGATTTGCCCACGCCACCTTTTTGATTAAATACCACGCGCCGCATGTCAGACCTCCGTGTATCAAAGAATGACCGAGTGTAGTAGTCCACGGCATCGCTTAGCTACCTCCTTGGGACAGGGACTACACAGTCATGTCCTGTTTCCCCATTGATAGGAGGCAATCTCATTCACTGATTCGGGTAACGGGCCGACAGACGCGCACATGCTGATGTGGATAATGGCCAACCGACAGCTTTTCGCGAACCGGACGGTACATTTCCTTGCGCAAAATGTAACCAGCATTTGCTACGCACCCGTAGCACCCGGATAATGCGCGCCACTCGGCGTTACGCGCCACGTAAGGTCTGTCGCTGTTTTTGCGACTCACCGCGTCACGTTAGCCCTGCAGGGGCGGGATGTATGTCTGTGATCAACTTCAACATCGCCCAATGGCGCGCGTGGGCTCCCGGGCTCGAAAGCGTGGACGACTGGCAGGCATGGAGCCGACAACCGGTCGTGCTTGCGAGCAGCGATGCCGCTCCCGACGTGTCGTTTCTGCCCGCCATGCAGCGCCGGCGACTCAGCCGTTTGGCGCGAATGGCCTTCAGTGTCGGCTGGCCCTTGGCCGATGGTCGCACTGACCTACCGTTGGTCTTTATATCCCGCCACGGCGAAACGCCGCGCACGTTCGAAATCCTCAGGGATCTGGCGGCCGACCAACCGTTGTCACCCACTCAATTCAGCTTGTCCGTCCACAACGCCGTTATTGGTCTATGGTCGATCATGCGTGGCGAAACCAGCGAAATGACGGCGCTCGCTGCCGCCGGTGACGGGCTTGAACACGGCATGCTAGAGGCTGCGGCGATGCTGGACGAAGGCGCGCCTGCCGTCCTGCTGATTGTCGCCGAAGAACAACCGCCCGACGCCTACGAGACCTGGATCGACGATGTGCCGTTTCCCTATGCCGTGGCTTTGTTGCTGACCCCCGGTACCGACTGGCAGTTGTCCTTGAACAGCTCGACGCAAAGCTTGTCCAAAGCCCACTGGCCCCATGCCCTGAATCTGTTGCGTACCCTGCTCGGCCAGCAAACCACTTGCCAACATGCCTGGAAGAATCGTGTATGGACCTGGCATCGCACCCCGTAACCGGAAAAAACCGCGACGCCTATTACTGGCGCCTGCTGGCCACTGCCGCAAGCTTCACCCTGTTCGGGTTAGGCGGCCTGTGCCTGCGGCTGGTGGTTTTCCCACTGCTGGGTTGCCTGCCCGGTGATGCCAGAACCCACCGCCTGCGCGCACGAAAAACCGTCAGTCGTTGCTTCTGGTTTTTTGTCCGGTTCATGGCCCGTACCGGTGTCCTGACCTACGACATCCAGGGCGCGGAAAAACTCGGTCGCCCCGGGCAAATGATCCTGGCCAATCACCCCTCGCTGATTGATGTCGTGTTTCTGATTGGCCTGGTGCCTCATGCCAATTGCGTGGTGAAACAAAGCCTCTGGGACAACCCCTTTACCCGCGCCCCGCTACGCCGTACCGAATACATCAGCAACGACGGCAGCATGGACATGCTGGACGCGGCTGCCGATGCGCTGAAAGACGGTCAGACCTTGATCATTTTTCCCGAAGGCACGCGCACTCAGCCTGGCGAGGCGCCAGCCTTTCATCGGGGGGGCGCGGCGATCGCCCTGCGCGGTGCGAAAATCCTCACCCCGGTGATTATCAAGGTCAGCCCGACGACATTGACCAAGGCCGAGCCCTGGTATCGGATCCCGAAACGCCGCGTGCACTTCAGTTTTCGCGTTGGGGCCGATATAGACCCACAGTCTTTCGCAACGCTAGGCCCGCCCCCGCAGGCTTCGCGCAAGCTCAACGAATATTTGCATACTTACTTTATTAAGGAGCTCGCCGAAGATGAGCGATCTACACCGTGAAATCAAAGATCTGATCATCGACGCCCTCGGCCTCGAAGACATCAGCGCCGACGACATTGACAACGAACAGACATTGTTTGGCGAAGGCCTGGGCCTGGATTCGGTGGACGCTCTGGAGCTCGGCCTGGCGATTCAGAAAAAATATGGCATCAAAATCGACGCCGACGCCAAGGACACCCGTAATCACTTCACCAACGTGGCGAGCCTTGCGGCGTTCGTCACTGCAAAACAGGCAGCTTGAGACCGGACCATGCAAACTCGTGACGACATTTTCAACACCCTGCGCGATGCCTTGGTCGAACTCTTCGAGCTGGACCCGGCGCGCGTGAGCCTCGAATCAAACCTGTATCAGGATCTGGAAATCGACAGCATCGACGCCGTCGACCTGATCGATCACATCAAGCGTCAGACCGGCAAGAAAATCGCCGCCGAAGAATTCAAATCGGTGCGGACTGTCAGCGACGTGGTCGAGGCGGTGTATCGCCTGGTTCAACCGGCAGCATGAGCCGACTGATCGGCCTTGGCCTGCTGCTCGCGGGCCTGTTGTACCCCTTTGCGGTGTATTTCGGCATGGAACATTTTGCTCCGTGGCAGTTCGGCCTGCTCTTGGGCAGCCTGTGGCTGGCTCGGGCGCTGCTCGGTGCGCGGCGTCCCGGCAGCCTGTGGATGGCGACCATCGCCATCGCTTTTTGCCTGTTGCTGGCACTGTTCGACAGCCCGCAGTTGCTGCGCTGGTACCCGGTACTGATCAGCGCGTTCATGCTCGGGCTGTTTGGACTGAGCCTCAAAGTCGGCCCGCCGATGGTCGAACGCCTGGCGCGCCTGCGAGAACCGCACCTGCCGCCAAAGGCCATTATTTATACGCGTCAGGTGACAATTGCCTGGTGTGTGTTTTTCATCTTTAACGGCGTGCTCGCCGCCGCCCTGACCCTTTGGGCGCCGCTGAGCTGGTGGATGTTGTACACCGGTCTGATTTCCTACGGATTGATGGGCCTGCTGTTTGCCATTGAATGGCTGATACGACAACGGGTACGAGGCCACTCATGAATTGGATAACACTTGAGCAGCTGTTGCTCAAGGCTCAGCCGGAGCGTGCCGTCACGGCCGAACCGGCGTTGAATCATGCACAACTGTGCGAACAGGCCCTGCGTTTGGCAGCCGGCCTGCAAGCCCAAGGTGTGCAGCGCATTGCCGTCCACCTGGAAGACGCCGCCGACCTGGCCATTGCCCTGCTCGGTGCCTGGCGTGCCGGCGTCAGCGTGCTGCTGCCCGCCGATTTGCAACAGCAGACTCGCCAGCGCTGGTCCGCCGATGTCGACCTGTGGCTGACCAATCTGGCCGATGACGCTCATCTGAGCGATTACCGTCACCCGCCTCTCCCCGGTGCCGTGCTGGATTTAGACGCCTGCCAGTTGAGCCTCTGCACTTCCGGCTCCAGCGGCGAGCCCAAGCGCATCGACAAAACCCTGCGCCAACTGGCCAATGAAGTTCAGGCGCTGGAACAGCTCTGGGGCGCAGACCTGGGCGAGGCGTGCATCATCGGCAGCGTCGCCACTCAACATATCTATGGCTTGCTGTTTCGGGTGCTGTGGCCGTTGTGCGCCGGGCGGACATTTGTACGCAAGCAACTGGCGTTTCCCGAAGACTTGCAGCGCGCCAGCCGTGAACACCCGGCCTTCGCCTGGGTCGCCAGCCCGGCGCTGCTCAAACGCATGGGAGACAACCTCGACTGGCCTGCCTTGAGCGCCGTGCGACGAGTGTTTTCCTCAGGTGGTGCGTTGCCCGCCGAGGCCGCGCAGCGCCTGCACCAGTGTCTGGAACAATGGCCGACAGAAATCCTCGGCAGCTCGGAAACCGGTGGAATCGCCTGGCGACAAGGGGACGATCTCTGGCAGCCGTTTGCGGAGGTCGAACTGAGCCAGGACAGTGACGGCGCGCTGCTGATCCAATCGCCCTATTTGCCGGCCGGCCACACCGAACACACTGCTGACGCCGCACGCATTACGGCCAACGGCCGTTTCGAATTGCTCGGCCGGCTGGACCGGATCGTCAAACTGGAAGAAAAACGTATCTCGCTGCCCATGCTGGAAAAGGCTCTGATGGACCACCACTGGGTCGCGGAAGCGCGCCTCGGTGTGGTCCAGGAAAACCGCGCCTCGCTGGGTGCGCTATTGGTGTTGAGCGAATCGGGCCTGCACGCCTTGCGCAATCAGGGGCGACGCACCCTCACGCAGGAATTGCGTCAGCACCTGACTCAGCACTGCGAAACCCTCGCCCTGCCCCGACGCTGGCGATTGCTGCGGCAAATGCCACTGAACGCTCAGGGCAAGTTGCCTCAGGCCGATGTCGAAGCCTTGCTGCTGGCGCCCCGCGTCAAGGCGCCGGAAGTGCTCGAACAGGTCGAAGTCGACGGCGAGTGGAGCCTGCAACTGGCAGTCCCGCCGGACCTCGCTTACTTCAGCGGCCACTTCCCGCAAACGCCGGTACTGCCCGGCGTGGTGCAGGTGGAATGGGCGCTGAACCTAGGCCAGCAATTGATGGACCTGCCAGCGAAATTCGCGGGCATGGAAGTGCTGAAATTCCAGCAACTGGTGCGCCCCGGTGACGAAATCCAGCTGCACCTGCGCTTTGACCCGGAACGCAGCAAATTGTATTTCGCCTATCGCAATGAAACTGCCACCTGCTCCAGTGGGCGGATTTTGCTGGAGGCCGCTTGTGGATAAGTTGAAGCCCCCTGTAGCAGCTGCCGAAGGCTGCGTCCGAGTGCGAAGCGCTCGCATCGACACCACCCCCTATATCCCGGAAAACCGCACATACCGGTTTACGACCGCTTCGCGGCCGGACGCAGGCTTAGCCAGCAGCTACAAGGTTGAGGTGTGATTGGTATGCATAGCCCCTGCGCCGTAATTCCGGTCTACAACCACGAAACCGCCATCACCACGGTGGTTGACGCGGTGATTGCCAGTGGCCTGCCGTGCATTCTGGTGGACGATGCCAGCGATCAAGCCTGCGCCAGAGTGCTCGACCGATTGGCGCAGCGCGAGATGGTCAACCTGATCCGCCTTACTGCCAACCAAGGCAAGGGCGGCGCCGTCATGACCGGCCTGCGCGAAGCCTCACGCCTGGGTTTCAGCCACGCGCTGCAAGTCGATGCCGACGGACAGCACGACCTGCAGGACGTGCCGCTCTTCATCGAGCAGTCACACGCCCACCCGGATGCGGTGATCTGCGGTTACCCGCAATACGACGCCAGCGTGCCTAAAGGTCGTTTGTATGCCCGCTACCTGACGCACGTCATGGTGTGGATCAATACGCTGTCCTTGCAGATTCGCGATTCCATGTGCGGCTTTCGCGTCTATCCATTGCCGCCGACTCTGGAGCTGATCGACTCGGCGAAGATCGGCAAACGGATGGACTTTGATTCCGACATTCTGGTGCGCCTGGCCTGGCGCAACCTGCCGATGCAATGGTTGCCGACCCGGGTTCATTACCCGCTCGACGGCGTCTCGCATTTCCGCCTGTTCCACGACAATGTGCTGATCTCCAGCATGCACACACGGCTGTTTTTCGGCATGTTGCTGCGGGCACCGGTGATCCTCTGGCGACGGTGGCGGGCATGAGCAGTGACGTAGATAAAAAGCACTGGGCCGATCGCCAGGAGCGAGGCAGCTTCTGGCTGATGAAGCTCACTGCGTTCGGCGCCAAAGTGCTGGGCCGGCGGCTGTTGAGCCCGATTTTGTACGGCATCGTCCTGTACTTTTTCCTGTTCGGACGCAGCGCGCGCCACAGCGCCTGGCAGTACCAGCAACGTCTCGTCGACTGGAGCGGTCGCGCGGAACTGCGCCCCACCCATTGGCGCGTGTTCGGCCAGTTCATGGCGTTCGCCGACTCCATGCTCGACAAGCTCGACGTGTGGAACGGCAAGCTGAGCATCGACCAGATCGAAATCATCGACTCGGCGCTGCTGCGCAATCAACTGCGCGGCACTCGTGGGCAAATGCTGGTGGGCGCGCATCTGGGCAATCTCGAAGTCTGCCGCGCACTCGCGGAAATCGGCGAAAAAGTCACGATGAACGTGCTGGTCCACACCAAGCACGCCGAGCAGTTCAACCGCTTGCTCGGCGAGGCCGGTGCAACCAATTTGCGACTGATACAGGTCAGCGAGCTGGACCCGGTGATCATGCTGCAATTGCATGAGCGGCTCGAGCGTGGCGAATGGCTGGCGATTGCCGGCGACCGCGTGCCGCTGCACGGCGGACGCAGTGTGACCGTGGATTTTCTCGGCCACCCGGCGGCGTTCCCTCAGGGGCCGTGGCTGCTCGCCGGTTTGCTGAAATGCCCGATCAATCTGCTGATGTGCCTGAAAAAACCATCGGGCCAATATCGCGTGACCCTCGAACCGTTTGCCGAGGCCGTGGTGTGGAAACGCAGCGATCGCGAACAGGTCATTCATCAGTGGGCGTCCCGCTACGCCGAGCGCCTGGGTCACTATTGCCTCGAAGCGCCCCAACAATGGTTCAACTTTTACCCTTTCTGGAAGACCGATGACGACGCCAACGCATGAGCCGGTAACCTTCGGCGAACTCCCTTTGCGCATCGAAGACGTGCTGGCCCTGGCCAACCGTCAGGTGCCGACGCAGTTGCAGGGCGATCCCGCGTACCGCGAGCGTATCGCCAAGGGCGCGCGATTCCTCGATTCCCTGCTGGACAAGGAAGGCGTGATCTATGGCGTGACCACTGGTTATGGGGACTCCTGCGTGGTCGCGGTGCCGCTGCATCACGTCGAGGCGCTGCCCCGTCATCTGTATACCTTTCACGGCTGTGGCCTGGGCAAACTGCTCGACGAACAAGCCACCCGAGCGGTGCTCGCCGCGCGTTTGCAGTCGCTGTGCCATGGCGTGTCCGGGGTGCGCGTGGAACTGCTGGAACGCCTGCAAGCGTTCCTCGAACACGACATCCTGCCACTGATCCCGGAAGAAGGTTCGGTCGGTGCCAGCGGTGATCTGACGCCGTTGTCCTACGTTGCCGCAACGCTGTCCGGTGAACGCGAAGTGATGTTCCGAGGTGAACGCCGACAAGCCGCCGACGTGCATCGTGAACTGGGCTGGCAGCCGTTGGTACTGCGACCGAAAGAGGCACTGGCGTTGATGAACGGCACCGCCGTGATGACCGGCCTCGCCTGCCTGGCCTTCGCCCGCGCCGATTACCTGCTGCAACTGGCTACCCGCATCACCGCACTGAACGTGGTGGCGTTGCAGGGCAACCCGGAACACTTCGACGAGCGCCTGTTCGCCGCCAAACCGCACCCGGGGCAGATGCAAGTTGCCGCGTGGCTGCGCAAGGATCTGGCGATCGACGCGCCGACCGCGCCACTGCACCGCCTGCAAGACCGTTATTCCCTGCGTTGCGCGCCCCACGTCCTCGGCGTGTTGGCGGACAGCCTGAACTGGCTGCGCTCGTTCATCGAAATTGAACTCAACAGCGCCAACGACAATCCGATCATCGACGCTGAAGCCGAGCGCGTTTTGCACGGCGGGCATTTCTACGGCGGCCACATCGCGTTCGCCATGGACAGCCTGAAAAACCTGGTGGCCAACGTGGCCGACTTGCTGGATCGGCAACTCGCGTTGCTGGTGGACGAGCGTTACAACCATGGCTTGCCGAGCAATCTGTCCGGCGCCAGCGCTGACCGGGCGATGCTCAACCACGGCTTCAAGGCCGTGCAGATCGGCACCAGCGCCTGGACCGCCGAAGCACTGAAAAACACCATGCCTGCCAGCGTTTTCTCGCGCTCTACCGAGTGTCACAACCAGGACAAAGTGAGCATGGGCACCATTGCCGCCCGCGATGCGATTCGTGTGCTGGAGCTGACCGAACAGGTCGCCGCCGCGACTTTGCTCGCAGCCAATCAGGGCGTGTGGCTGCGCAGCAAGGCCGAGGATGCTCGCCCATTGCCGCCAGCCCTGGCCGCCATGCACGAGGAACTGGCCAAGGACTTCCCGCCGGTCATCGAAGATCGCGCACTGGAAGGCGAATTGCGCCTGTGCCTGAAACGAATTGCCGAGCAACACTGGAGGCTGCATGCGTAGCAAGGGAGTGCTTCACACCGATACGGAAATCCAGGTGCCGTTCTTTGACGTCGACACCATGCACGTGGTCTGGCATGGCCATTACGTCAAATATCTGGAAGTCGCCCGTTGCGCGTTGCTGGACAAGATCGGCCATAACTACACGGCGATGTCCGAGTCGGGTTACGCCTGGCCGGTGATCGACCTGCAACTGCGCTACGTGCGTGGCGCAGTGTTCGGCCAGAAACTGAACGTGCGGGCAAATCTGGTGCAGTGGGAGAACCGGTTGAAGATCAATTACCTGATCAGTGACCTGGAAACCGGCGAACGCCTGACCCGCGCCAGCTCCGTGCAAGTCGCCGTCGACATGGCCAGCCGCGAAATGCAGCTGGCCTCACCGAAGGTCTTTACCGACGCTGTCGAAAGGACGCTGGCATGAATCTGCTTACGACTCTCTATAGCAGCCTGCGTTCGATCTGTAGCAGCTGGCGAAGCCTGCGTTCGGCTGCGCAGCAGTCGCCCTGCGTTTTTGCTGAAGCACCGCATGTGAAGGTTTTACGACGGCTTCGCCGCCGGACGCAGCCTCGCGGGCTCAGCAGCTGCTACATGTTTGTGGTGATGCTCGGTTTCTCTTCACTTGCGCAGGCATTTGATTCGCAGCAGTTGAGCGATCAACTGGCCAAACCCGATGTCATCCACGGTAACTTCATCCAGGAAAAACACCTGCGCGCCCTGCCCCAACCGCTGACCAGCAAGGGCACGTTCGTTCTCGCAAAAAATCATGGCCTGCTGTGGCTGCTGAAAACCCCGCTGCAACAGGATTACCGCATCACCGCCAACGGCATCGCCCGACGCGACGCCAGCGGTTGGCAAATGCTGCCGGACAAGAGCGCCGGCGCCGAGCAGAACCGCTTGTTCCTCGCCGTGCTGCAAGGCGACAGCAGCGGTTTGCAGCGTGACTTCGAGCTGTCATTGAGCGGCGACGCGCAGAACTGGAAGCTGACGTTGATCCCGCGCTCGCTGCTGCTCAAGCAAGTGTTCAAGCAGATCAACATCACCGGCAGTGAATTGGTGAGCACCATCGAACTGCTGGAAACCCAAGGCGACAGCACCCTGTTACGCATGCAGGACAGCACCAGCGCCCAACCCTTGAGCACTGCGGAGCAACATGACTTTGCCGAGTGAACGCAGGCTGCCATGGCTATTCCTGATCCTGCTGCTGGCAGTGCTCGCGCTCGCCGGTTGGCAATGGCGCGATGGCGCGCCGCTGTCGGCCAACCTGATGGAACTGGTGCCGGGCACGGCGCCGGATGCGCTGGAACTGCGCGCCGAACAACGCATGCAAGAACCGCTGAACCGCGAAATGCTGGTGTTGGTCGGCCATAAGGATCGCGAGCAAGCCATCGCCATGGCGCAGAAACTCGGCGAGCAATGGCAGGCCAGCGGTCTGTTCGAGAAGGTGCAGTGGACGTTACAAGCCGACTTGCCCGCACTGCGCACGCAACTGCTGCAAGGCCGATTGGCAATGCTGTCCGAGGCGGATCGACAGCAACTGATCGAGCATCCAGACGTCTTCATCCAGCAACGGGTTCAGGCGCTGTTCGACCCGTTTACCGGCTTCAGTCTGGTGCCGAGCCAGGATGACTGGTTGGGCCTGACCGGACGCATCCAGAACAGCCAACCGCAACACGGCGCCGTGCAACTGGACATTGGCAGCGGCGCGTTGATCGCCGACGCCGACGGCAAGAGCTGGGTGATGCTGCGGGCAAAAACCACCGGCAATGCGTTCGACATGAGCCTGCCGCTGCAAGTGGCCGACCTGCTGAAACATAGCCGCGAACAAGCGGCGCAGTCTGACGTGCAATTGCTGGCAGCCAGCGGATTGCTCTACGCCGCGAGCGGTCAGCAACAAGCCACCCGCGAGATGACATGGGTCGGCGGCGGCGCCACGCTGGGGATATTGGCGTTGCTGTTGCTGGCCTTCCGGCGATGGCGGGTATTGCTCGCGTTCGTTCCGGTGCTGGTGGGCATGCTGTTTGGCGCGGTGGCCTGCGTGGCGTTGTTCGGCCATATGCATGTGATGACGCTGGTGCTCGGCTCCAGCCTGATCGGTGTGGCCGTCGACTATCCGCTGCATTACCTGTCGAAAAGCTGGAGCCTGAAACCCTGGCACAGCTGGCCCGCGTTGCGCCTGACGCTGCCGGGCCTGACGCTGAGCCTGATCACCAGTTGCATCGGTTACCTGGCGCTGGCGTGGACACCGTTCCCGGCCCTGACCCAGATCGCCGTGTTCTCCGCCGCCGGTTTGCTGGGTGCCTATCTGTCCGCCGTTTGTCTGTTGCCGGCACTGCTCAAGGGCGCCGATATCCGTCCAGCACAATGGCCACTGCGTCTCTGCGAATGTTTGCTGAGCCTGCGTGACGCGCTGCTCAAACAGGCCAGCACGCCGGTGCTGCTGGCCCTGCTGATTGCCTTCTGCGTGGGCGGTCTGCTGAAACTCGACAGCAAAAACGACATCCGCCAATGGATCGGCGCACCGCAGCAATTGACTGACGAAGCCAAGACCATTGCGCGCATCACGGGTTTTCAACCGACTAGCCAGTTCTTCCTGGTGCGCGGCGCCAATCAGCAAGAACTGCTGGAGCGTCAGACCGCGTTGAGCGAGCGGCTGAATCAGTTGGTGAACCTGGAAAAACTTCAGGGTTACCTGTCGCTGAATCAGCTCGTGAGCCAGCCAAGTGAACAGCAGCAAGTGCGTAATGCACTGAGTAAACTGCCGCAGTTCTGGCAACCGCTGCTCGCCGTCGGCGTACCGGCCGAAGCGCTGCATGCCGAGCTGACGAAATTGCAGGCGTTGCCCACCGAAGACATCGATGCCGCACTGCTCGGGCCGCTGGCTGAACCTTATCGTCCACTGTGGCTGGGGCCGACCGATGACGGTGGCGTGGCAGCGATGGTCAGCCTGCAAGGGCTCAACGACCCGACCCTGTTACGCGTTCAGGCGTTGGACTTGCCCGGCGTCAAACTGGTCGACCGCCTCGGTGAATTGAACAGCGTTTTCGCCGCGACACAGATCAGCGCAGCAGAGCTCAAACTCGCCTCCTGCGCACTGATCGTGCTGGTGTTGATGCTACCATTCGGTTTCGGCGGTGCCCTGCGCATCGTCGCCCTGCCACTGCTCGCCGCGCTGTGCAGCCTGGCCAGTCTCGGCTGGCTGGGGCAACCGTTGACGCTGTTCAGCCTGTTCGGCCTGCTGCTGGTGACGGCGATCAGCGTCGATTACGCAATCCTCATGCGCGAACAGGTCGGCGGCGCCGCTGTGAGCCTGCTCGGCACCTTGCTGGCAGCGCTGACCACTTGGCTGTCGTTCGGTCTGCTCGCCGTATCAAGTACCCCGGCCGTGAGCAATTTTGGATTGTCAGTGAGCCTGGGGCTGGCTTTCAGTTTCATCCTGGCGCCATGGGCGGGCCGACATCTGCACACGGCTCCGGTTGCGGAGTCAGCCGCATGATGATCGCCCTGTTCTGGCTGATGGCCCTCGCGCTGTTCGCCGTGGCCACCCGTGTCGGTCGTCATTTTGGCCTGATCCCGATCGTCAGCCAGTTGCTGCTGGCGACCTTCGGCCTGCCGCTGCTGATGTACCTCTGGATCGAGCCCGGCTGGCAGCTCAGCGGCGCTGAACTGATCTCGCCGACATGGCTGAAAAACCTCTACAGCCTGAGCTTTGCCTTGCTGCTGGGGCACATTCTCAGCGACGTGATCGACCTGCGGCTGGACCGCCAGAGCCTGAAAATCGCCCTGCCGAGTTTTTGCGTTCCGTTCGCGGGCGGGTTGGCGACGGCGGTGTGGTTGCTGCCTGCGCAATCGTGGATCAGTTCATTGGCGGTGGGCCTGGTGTTCGCCATCACCGCGATTCCGGTGCTGTATTTGTACCTGCGCCACATCAACTACCCGCCCGACGCCACCCGGCGCCTGGTGCAGACCGCGATCCTCATCGACCTGGCGTGCTGGACGCTGTTCGGCTTCGCTCAAGGCAGCCTGCACCTGAGCAGTTTGCTCCTGCCGCTGGCTGGCGCCTGCCTGCCGGTGCTGTTGCGTGTGCTCGGTCTGCGTCAGCCGTTGCTGCACAGCGGCTGTTTTTTCGCGCTGCTGGTGGTCGCCGAGCACTTCAAGCTCAATGCGCTGATTTTCGGCATCGGTTATCTGCTGTGCATGGCCGCGCTGAAAGTACCGCTGGTGTGGCCAATGTCCGCAGTGTGGATGACCCGTCTGCAAACCTGGATCGCCATTCCGCTGATCCTCACGTTCGGCATTGTGCAGATCAACGTTCACGCCGCCATGACCAGCCTGAGCTGGCTACAACTGGCCGCATTGCTGCTGTTGCCGATTGCCAGCAAACTGCTGGGCAACTGGCTGGGTCTCGGCTGGGCCGGCGCCTCCTTTGAAGGCGCCAGTCGCTGGCGGGAAAGCTTGCTGCTGAACATTCGTGGCTTGAGCGAGATCGTTTTTCTCAACCTGCTGCTGCAACAACAGCTCATCAGCCCGGCGCTGTACTTTGCGCTGATGGTGATGGGCCTGATCGCGACGCTGCTGCCGGCACTGGCCGGCATGCACAGCCCCCCTTTGAACATCGCCGCCCCGGCAAGGAGCCCCCGTGCCAACAGTTGAAATGCAACGTCGCCAGGTCGTCGTCATCGGCGCGGGGCCCTCGGGCGCCATCGCTGCCGCGCTGCTCAAGCGTAACGGTCATGATGTGCTGATGATCGAGCGCCAGCACTTCCCACGGTTCTCCATCGGCGAGAGCCTGTTATCGCATTGCCTGGATTTCGTTGAAGAAGCCGGCATGCTCGAGGCCGTGAACGCTGCAGGTTTCCAGCTTAAAAACGGCGCCGCCTTCGCCTGGGGCGAGCAGTACAGCGCCTTCGATTTTGGCGACACGTTCAGCCATGGCAAGCCGACCACGTTCCAGGTGCAACGGGCCGATTTCGACAAGCTGCTGGCCGATCAGGCTGCGCTGCAAGGCGTAGAGGTGCGTTATGGCGAAGCCATCGTCAGCGTCGATTTCGACTTGCCCAAGCCGCAGCTCGAGGTGCTGCGCGAAGACGGCAGCCAGTACCGCGTCGAAGCGGATTTCGTGCTCGACGCCAGCGGCTACGGTCGTGTGCTGCCGCGCCTGCTGGACCTTGAAGCGCCGTCGAATTTTCCGGTGCGCCAGGCCGTGTTTACCCATATCGAAGACCACATCGACAGCCCGTCTTTCGAGCGGGAAAAGATCCTGATTACGACCCACCCCATCCATCGCGACATCTGGTTCTGGACCATCCCGTTCAGCAACGGTCGATGTTCGGTGGGCGTGGTCGCGGCCGCTGAACATTTCGAAGGCCGCATGGAGAATCTGGACGAGTGCCTGCGCGGGTTCATCGCTGAAACCCCAAGCCTGGCTGGCGTACTGAAAAATGCCGTGTGGGACACGCCCGCACGCACCATCGGCGGCTACTCGGCCAACGTCAAAACCTTGCACGGCCCGGGCTTTGCGCTGCTCGGCAACGCCGCGGAATTCCTCGACCCGGTGTTCTCCTCCGGCGTGACCATCGCCATGCGCTCGGCGAGCATGGCCGCGGGCGTGTTGCATCGCCAACTGCAAGGGCAAAGCGTGGACTGGCAGAGCGAGTTCGCCGAACCGCTCAAGCGTGGCGTCGACACCTTCCGTTGCTACGTCGAGGGCTGGTACGCCGGGACCTTCCAGGATGTGATCTTCCACACAGGCGGCTCACCGGATATCCGCCGCATGATCAGCGCCATTCTCGCCGGTTATGCCTGGGACGAACGCAACCCGTTCGTCAGTGAACCCAAGCGTCGGCTGCGCATGTTGTCAGAACTCTGCGCCAGAGATGTCACATGAATGACAGGACCGCCTGTTTGCGGTGCAACTCCCTTGAAGGTAATGCCTGATGATCCGTTTTCTGCTCCTGGGCTGCCTGCTGTTGCTGAGCGCTTGCGCCAGCCAGGCACCGCTGCCCGAGCACATCCCGAAGCTGTCGTTGCCGCTGCAACTGCACATCCAGCGCCTGGAAGCCGCGCAACGTCAGGACTGGGTATTGGTGATCCAGCAGGAAGAGGTGGGGCTTCGCTGGTCGATGATGGATCTGCTGGGCATTCCACAAGCGCGGCAGAAACTGATCGATGGCAAATGGCACGCCGATGGTCTGTTGCCGCCCAACCCGGAAGCCCGGGAGCTGTTCGCCGCGTTGCTGTTTGCCCTGACCCCCAAGGACGAACTGTCGGGTAATTACCCCACTGCCTGGCAGCACGGCAGGCAACGCTCGCTGCCAACACACTGGGACGTCTTATATTCACAGCCCATGACCTTTGAATTGAACCTGCCCAAGGGGCCCCGGTATGAAGTCACGCCGCTGAGCGGGGAAGCACCATGACAGCCTACTTGAATGCCCTCGGGGTGATCTGCGCATTGGGTCGTGGCAAACACGAGGTTGCCGCCAATCTGTTTGCCGGCGATTGCTCGGGCCTGCGCGTCGAAACCGGCTGGGTGCCAGAGCGCGCCTTGCCGGTAGCGGCAGTGAGCGGCGAACTGCCGTCGATTCCGCTTGAGTTGAAAGTGCAAGACACTCGCAACAACCAATTGCTGATGGACGCCGCACTGCAAATTCGCGACGAGATTGATCAGGCGGTCCAGACCTACGGCCGTGATCGGATCGGCGTGATTCTGGGCACCAGCACCTCGGGTATCGATGAGGCCAGCCGTGGGTTGGCCCATTACATCCGTGAACATCAATTCCCTGCCGAGTACGACTATCAGCAACAGGAACTCGGCGCGCCGGCCAGCTTCCTCGCCGACTGGCTGCAATTGAGCGGTCCGGCCTATGTGATTTCCACCGCCTGCACCTCCAGCGCCCGGGCGCTGATGAGTGCCCAGCGCCTGCTGGACCTGGGCCTGTGCGACGCGGTGTTGTGCGGCGGCGTCGACAGCTTGTGCAAACTGACCCTCAACGGCTTCTCGGCCCTGGAAGCGGTGTCCGGACAACGCTGCAATCCGTTTTCAGTCAACCGCAACGGCATCAACATCGGCGAAGCCGCCGTGTTGTTTCTGATGAGCAAAAACGCAGGAGATGGCCAGGCCATTGCCTTGCTCGGCAGCGGCGCCAGCTCCGATGCGCACCATATCTCCGCGCCGGAACCGACCGGTCGTGGTGCACTGCAAGCCATGAGCAAAGCCCTGAACCGGGCAAACCTGCAACCGCAGCAGATCCATTACCTGAACCTGCACGGCACCGCGACCCAGCATAACGACGCCATGGAAAGCCTCGCCGTGGCGACGCTGTTCCCGCAAGGCGTACCCTGCTCATCGACCAAGCCGATGACCGGTCACACCCTCGGCGCTGCCGGCGCTCTGGAAACCGCGTTCTGTTGGCTGAGCCTGAGCCCGGACAATCGCGACCACGCCCTCGCGCCTCATCTCTGGGACGGCCAGCCCGACCCGCTCCTGCCCGCGCTGCATTGGGTGACCCCGGCCGATCGCCTGACGTCCATTGCACCTCGCTATTTGATGAGCAATTCCTTTGCCTTCGGTGGCAACAACGTCAGCCTGATTATCGGAGATGCACCATGATTGACTGGCCGCTCGCCGAGTTGCTGCCCCACGCTGGCGACATGATCCTCATCGAGCAGATCCTGGCGTTCGATGACGAGCAGATTCACACCCGCCTCACCGTCAGACCCGGCGGCCTGTTCAACCGTCCCGACGGCAGCCTGCCGGCCTGGGTCGGCATCGAGATAATGGCCCAGAGTGTTGCCGCCTACGCCGGTTGCCATGCGCGCCAGCGCGGTGATGCGGTGGCGCTGGGCTTTCTGCTGGGCAGCCGTAAATTCGAGTGCAACGTCGAGCACTTTCCGGCGGGTATGGAACTGACCATCCACGGCCTGCGCTCGCTGGAAGACGACAATGGCATGGGCGTGTTCGAATGCCATATCAACGCCCCGGGCATCCACGCCAGCGCGCGCCTGAACGTGTTTCGTCCGCCTCAGGCCGCTCAATATCTACATGAACCCGAAGGAGTCCAGTCATGACTGAACCTGTACTGGTCACCGGTTCCAGCCGTGGCATCGGCCGCGCCATCGCCTTGCGCCTGGCTCAGGCCGGGCACGACATCGTGCTGCATTGCCGCAGCGGCCTCGCGGACGCCATCGCGGTAAAAGGCGAAATCGAAGCCTTGGGCCGCCATGCACGCGTCCTGCAGTTCGACGTTTCCGACCGTGCCAGCTGCAAAGCCATTCTCGAAGCCGACGTCGAAGCCCACGGCGCCTATTACGGCGTGGTGCTCAACGCCGGCCTGACCCGCGACGGTGCTTTTCCGGCGCTGAGCGAGGATGATTGGGATGTGGTGATGCGCACCAACCTCGACGGTTTCTACAACGTGCTGCACCCGGTGATGATGCCGATGATCCGTCGTCGCGCCGCCGGGCGAATTGTCTGTATCACTTCGGTGTCGGGGTTGATCGGCAACCGTGGCCAGGTCAACTACAGCGCCTCCAAGGCCGGCCTCATCGGCGCAGCCAAGGCGCTGGCGATTGAATTGGGCAAGCGTAAAATCACCGTCAACTGTGTCGCGCCCGGCCTGATCGACACCGCCATGCTCGACGAAAACGTGCCCGTGGAAGAACTGATGAAAATGATCCCCGCACAACGCATGGGCACCCCGGAAGAGGTGGCTGGCGCGGTGAATTTCCTGATGTCGGCGGAAGCGTCGTACATCACCCGGCAGGTTCTGGCCGTCAATGGAGGCCTGTGCTGATGAAGCGCGTTGTCGTCACCGGCATGGCCGGCATCACTTCACTGGGCAGCGACTGGGACACCATCGCAGGGCACTTTGCGGCCAATCGCAGCGGCATTCGGCGCATGGACGAGTGGGATCGCTTTACCGAACTCAACACGCGCCTGGCCGGCCCGATCGATGACTTCAAGATCCCGAGCCACTGGACCCGCAAGCAATTGCGCAGCATGGGCCGGGTGTCGCGGCTTGCGGTGGGCGCGGCCGAGCAAGCGCTGGCCGATGCCGGATTGCTGGGCGACGAGTCGATCAAGGACGGGCGCATGGGCGTCGCGTGCGGCTCGTCCACCGGCAGCACCGACGAGATCAAGGCATTCGGCAACATGCTGCTCAACTCGGTGGCCGAAGGCCTGAACGCCAACTCCTACGTGCGGATGATGCCGCACACCACAGCTGCGAATATCAGCATTTTCTTCGGCCTCACCGGCCGTTTGATCCCGACGTCGAGTGCCTGTACCAGCGGTAGCCAGGGCATCGGTTACGCCTATGAGTCGATCAAATTCGGCCGCCTGCCGCTGATGCTGGCGGGCGGCGCCGAAGAGCTGTGCCCGACCGAAGCCATGGTCTTCGATGCGCTGTACGCCACCAGCCTGAAAAACGACGCCCCGCAATCCACCCCTCGTCCTTATGACAAGGGTCGCGACGGTCTGGTGATCGGTGAAGGCGGCGGCATGCTGGTGCTTGAAGAACTGGAACACGCACTGGCTCGCGGCGCGCGCATCCACGCCGAACTCGTCGGCTTCGGCAGCAACGCCGACGGTCAGCACACCACCCGTCCCGAGCAACTGACCATGCGCCGGGCCATGGAGCTCGCGCTGGAAGACGCCGGACTGCAACCGTCGGACATCGGCTACGTGAACGGCCACGGCACCGCAACCGAACAAGGCGACATTGCCGAAACACTGGCCACCAGCGCGTTGTTTGGCGAACACATGCCGATCAGTTCGCAGAAAAGCTTCCTCGGTCATACGCTAGGCGCCTGCGGTGCACTGGAATCCTGGTTCAGCATCGAAATGATGAACCGCGATTTGTATGCCCACACGTTGAACCTCGACGAGGTCGATCCGCATTGCGGCAAGCTCGACTACTTGCGCGGGGAGTTTCGGCAGATGAGTAATGAATACGTGATGAACAACAACTTCGCGTTTGGTGGCGTCAACACCTCATTGATCTTCCGTCGTTGGCGCTGACCTGAACCACGTTTGGAGTAAAAGGAATGACGCTTTTGCGTTGTTTGTCATGGCCGGTGCTGGACTGCCACATAAGCGAAAGCGAGCGCTATCAGGATCTACTCAAGAAGGGAGTGTGGCGTGGCGATGGGGGATGAGTTAGCGCGACGGGTGTGATGTTGCTTGGTACGGCCCCTGCACTGGATGCAGGGACCGTCCCGATACTTACTGAGCTTGAATCAACTTGCTTTCAGCAACGCCAGCACGACCGGTCTGGTCATCAACCACTTGCAGGTTGTTGCGTGCCTTGATGAAGCCCACTTTCACTTCCTGCCAGACAAAGTAGTTCTTGCCGGCTTCTGCGGTGAGTTTCAGTTCGGAATCGTTTTCCGCCGAGGACACCAGGGTCTGCTGACCAGCCGGGACGGCCAACATCAGGTACGACTTGGCGACGGTCTGGCCGACCGGTTTACCGTTCAGCGTCACCGGCATTTTCACCCCGGCGCCCATGCTTTCGTTGCGATAAACGTAGATGTTGGCTTTGTCCGGGGCGACCTGGAAGGTCTTCGCCTGAGCGTCCTGAGTGTCATCCGCCATTTTTACCGAAGCACAACCACCGGTCAGCGCCATCATGGCCAGCAACGCGGTAAAAGTTAATTGCTTGAACATCCTGTATCTCCATTGTTTGTGATGAGTCCGAAACCGTTATCGGCTGATCAGAAAAAAGGCGAAGGGATGTATCAAAAAAACATGGCAAGCACCAAGGCGTGAATTTTCGCGGCATCAGAAGTGCTGAAGGCGATAGCGTCCGAGGTGGTGTTGCGTGGGGATCGGGTACAAATAGACTGAAGTGGGTCATGCTAAAACGACAAAGGGCGCCTTTCGGCGCCCCTTCACAAACAGGCCGGCTTGTCATCGCCCTGTACCTGTCTGGCTCTGCGATGGCTGGGTGCCCAGGATCCTCAGAGTCTCACAAGCCCCTTTCGGGAACGGCGCGAGTATTGCGCGAAACAGAACTCAGGGCAACGACTGGCCATTCGCCTCGCTAGGCCTGAAGTGTCCCCACGCTTAAGTCCCTTCAACCTTACGCGTCAACAACTCGACAAACGCCTTGGCCATCGGCGATTTCTGATCCTTGCGCTGCACCAGCCACACCGCCGACACCGCCGCGGGGTCCAGCAACGGTCGATACACCACGCCATCGATGCGCATCCGCTGATACGACGCCGGCAGCACCGACACCCCAAGCCCCGCTGCTACCAGGCCGATAATGGTCATCGCCTCGCCCGCCTCTTGCGCAAAGTGCGGACTGAAACCCGCATCGCGGGCCAGGCTGAGCAATTGTGCGTAGAGACCGCTGCCATAGCTGCGTGGGAAAAAGACGAAAGGCTCGAGGGCCAGTGCTGACAGAAACAGTCCATCTTCGCTGCCATTGACCAAGGGGTGCTTGGAGCTGAGCACCGCCACCAGTGGCTCGCGCATCAGCTCCACGACGCTGAGGGAATCCGGCAACCCCAACGGTCGCATGATGCCGACCTCGATCGACTCGTCGACCAGCGCATCGGCGACCTGGGTGCTGCTCAGCTCCCGCAAATTAAGGTGCACCGCCGGGAAGCGCTGGCGGAACGAAAAAATCGCCTGAGGAATGGTCGAGTTGAACGGTGCAGAGGACGTGAAACCGATCTTCAGTTCACCGAGTTCACCCAGTTGCGCACGCCGCGCCACGTCGGCGGCTTTGTCGACTTGCGCCAGCGCCAATCGCGCCTCTTGCAGAAACAACCGACCGGCTTCGCTGAGCTCGACCCGACGATTGGTTCGCTCGAACAAGCGTGCGCCAACCTCGGCCTCCAGTGCCTGAATCTGTTGGCTCAGCGGCGGCTGAGAGATGCCCAGCACCTGAGCGGCGCGGCCAAAGTGCAGTTCTTCGGCGACGGCGATGAAGTAGCGCAGGTGACGCAATTCCATGAAAACCCCATTAGGTCGTAAAAGCTCTCAAACAGGTCGAACAATATATTGGATTGAATCATTAGGCAGCTATATGATTTTTTCATTGCCTGCCCGGCTGCGTCCCTCCGAGGTTCAACGTGAAAACTGCTGTCGCTCCACTCGCCCATGAAGTTCCGCCCGCCGTGGCGGACGATGTCGTCGCCGAGCTGAAGGAGATTTACATCGAAAAAGGCACGCCGATGTTCATGCGCACCGTGCTGGCGCTGTTCTCCGGCGGCTTCGCGACCTTCGCGTTGCTCTATTGCGTGCAACCGATGATGCCGCTGCTGTCCCACGAGTACTCGATCAACGCGGCGCAGAGCAGCCTGATCCTGTCGGTCGCGACCGGCATGCTCGCCATCGGCCTGCTGATCACCGGCCCGATCTCCGACCGTGTTGGCCGCAAACCGGTGATGGTTGCCGCATTGTTCGCCGCCGCGCTGTGCACCATGGCCAGCGCGATGATGCCGAGCTGGCACGGCGTGCTGGTGATGCGCGCACTGATCGGTTTGTCATTGAGCGGCCTGGCAGCGGTCGCCATGACGTACCTGAGCGAAGAGATTCACCCACAGCACATCGGCCTGGCCATGGGTTTGTACATCGGCGGCAACGCGATTGGCGGGATGAGCGGGCGCTTGATCACCGGCGTGTTGATCGACTTCGTCAGCTGGCACACGGCGATGCTGGTGATCGGCGGCCTGGCGCTGATCGCCGCAGCGGTGTTCTGGAAAATCCTTCCCGAATCCCGTAACTTTCGCGCCCGCTCGCTGCACCCGCGCAGCTTGCTCGACGGCTTCACCATGCACTTTCGCGATGCCGGTTTACCGTTGTTGTTCCTCGAAGCCTTTGTGTTGATGGGCGCGTTCGTCACGCTGTTCAACTACATCGGCTACCGCTTGCTGGCCGAGCCGTATCACATGGAGCAAACCTTCGTCGGACTGCTCTCGGTGGTGTACCTCTCGGGGATCTACAGCTCGGCGAAGATCGGTTCGCTGGCTGACAAGCTGGGTCGCCGCAAAGTGCTCTGGGCGACGATTGTGCTGATGCTCGCCGGCCTGGCGCTGACCCTGTTCACACCGCTGCCGGTAGTGATCATTGGCATGCTTATCTTTACCTTCGGCTTCTTTGCCGCGCACTCCGTGGCGAGCAGCTGGATCGGCCGTCGGGCGATCAAGGCCAAGGGGCAGGCGTCTTCACTGTATCTGTTCAGCTATTACGCCGGGTCGAGCATTGCGGGTACTGCCGGGGGCGTGTTCTGGCATTTGGGTGGCTGGAACGGAATCGGGTTGTTCATTGGCGGGTTGCTGGTGATTGCGCTGCTAGTGGCGTTGAAACTGGCGAAGTTGCCGCCCCTGGGCGGAGTGAAAGCCTGACGCATAACCCATGCAGGAGTGAACCTGCTCGCGATAGCGGAGTGTCAGCCAATACATTCAGCGACTGATTTACCGCTATCGCGAGCAGGCTCACTCCTACATTTGATCTGCGCCCGACATTGGATCGTGCAAACAAAAACGCCCGGCATTAGCCGGGCGTTTTTTATTGGACGACGATCACTCGTGATACTGCGCCGACAACTCATGCACCGCGCGCAAGAACGCACCCGCGTGTTCCGGATCAACTTCCGGGGTGATGCCATGACCCAGGTTGAACACGTGGCCGCTGCCTTTGCCGTAGCTGGCGAGGATGCGCCCGACTTCGGTGCGAATGGCTTCCGGTTTGGCGTACAGCACGGTCGGGTCCATGTTGCCTTGCAGCGCGACTTTGTTGCCGACGCGATCACGGGCGCTGCCGATGTCGCAGGTCCAGTCCAGCCCCAAGGCATCAGCGCCAGCGTCGGCGATGCTTTCCAGCCACAAACCGCCGCCCTTGGTGAACAGGATCACCGGCACCTTGCGGCCTTCGTGTTCGCGGATCAGGCCGCTGACGATCTTTTTCATGTAGGCCAGGGAGAATTCCTGGTACGCCGCCGCCGAGAGGCTGCCGCCCCAGCTATCGAAAATCTGCACGGCTTGCGCACCGGCCATGATCTGGCCGTTGAGGTAGCTGGTGACCGTCTGCGCGAGTTTGTCTAGCAGCAGGTGCAAGGCTTGCGGGTTGTCGTACAGCATGGTTTTGGTCTTGCGGTAGTCTTTCGACGAGCCGCCTTCAACCATGTAGGTGGCCAGGGTCCATGGGCTACCGGAGAAGCCGATCAACGGCACACGACCGTTCAGTTCGCGGCGGATGGTGCTGACCGCGTCCATGACGTAGCCGAGGTCTTTGTGCGGATCAGGAATCGGCAGGGCTTCGATGTCGGCCAGGGTGCTGACGACTTTCTTGAAGCGCGGGCCTTCACCGGTTTCGAAGTACAGGCCCTGGCCCATGGCATCGGGGATGGTCAGGATGTCGGAGAACAGGATCGCCGCGTCCAGTTGCGGATAGCGGTCGAGCGGTTGCATCGTGACTTCGCAAGCGAACTCCGGGTTCATGCACAGGCTCATGAAGTCACCGGCCTTGGCACGGCTGGCGCGGTATTCAGGCAGGTAGCGACCGGCCTGACGCATCATCCACACAGGGGTGACGTCTACGGGTTGCTTGAGCAGGGCGCGAAGGAAACGGTCGTTCTTCAGGGCAGTCATGTCGGCATCCGGAAAAAAAGTGCGGGCATTTTCTCAGAGCGCGACGCAAAAGGCACGGTTGCAGGTCAGCCTTTTGTCTATCGGGTCAATTTGTCGCGGTGAAACCCGGTTTTCGCAACACCACAAACCATTGTGGGAGCTGGCTTGCCTGCGATGCAGACACCTCGGTTTGTCAGTTAGACCGAGGTGATGCTATCGCTGGCAAGCCAACTCCCACAGGTATTGCATTTCAATCAGGTGGAACGGGTTTAGACGCCCAGGTAATCCAGGATCCCTTCAGCCGCATTGCGGCCTTCGAAGATCGCGGTCACCACCAGGTCAGAACCGCGAACCATGTCGCCACCGGCGAAGATTTTCGGGTTGCTGGTCTGGTGCTTGAACTTGCCTTGTTCCGGGGCCACTACGCGGCCCTGGCTGTCGGTCTGGATGTCGAACTGTTCGAACCACGGCGCCGGGCTTGGGCGGAAACCGAAGGCGATGACCACGGCGTCGGCCGGGATGATCTCTTCGGAGCCCGGGATCGGCTCAGGGCTGCGACGGCCACGGGCGTCCGGTGCGCCGAGACGGGTCTCGACCACTTTCACGCCTTCGACGCGGTCTTCACCGACGATCGCAATTGGCTGGCGGTTGTAGAGGAATTTCACCCCTTCTTCCTTGGCGTTCTTCACTTCTTTGCGCGAGCCCGGCATGTTCGCTTCGTCACGACGGTACGCACAGGTCACCGACTTGGCGCCCTGACGGATCGACGTACGGTTGCAGTCCATCGCCGTGTCGCCACCGCCGAGTACCACGACCTTCTTGCCTTTCATGTCGACGAAATCTTCCGGCGACTTTTCAAAGCCCAGGTTGCGGTTGACGTTGGCGATCAGGTAGTCGAGCGCATCGTGCACGCCCGGCAGGTCCTCACCGGCAAAGCCGCCCTTCATGTAGGTGTAGGTGCCCATGCCCATGAACACGGCATCGTATTCTTCGAGCAGTTGCTCGACGGTCACGTCCTTGCCCACTTCGGTGTTCAGGCGGAACTCGATGCCCATGCCGGTGAAGACTTCGCGACGATTGCTCAGCACGGTCTTTTCCAGCTTGAACTCGGGGATGCCGAAGGTCAGCAGGCCACCGATTTCCGGGTTCTTGTCGAACACCACCGGGGTCACGCCGCCACGTACCAGCACGTCGGCACAGCCCAGGCCTGCAGGACCGGCCCCGATGATCGCGACACGCTTGCCGGTCGGCTTGACCTTGGACATGTCCGGGCGCCAGCCCATGGCGAACGCGGTGTCAGTGATGTACTTCTCGACCGAACCGATGGTTACCGCGCCGAAGCCGTCGTTGAGGGTGCAGGCACCCTCGCACAGACGATCCTGCGGGCACACCCGGCCGCACACTTCCGGCAGGGTGTTGGTCTGGTGCGACAGCTCGGCGGCCTGGAGGATGTTGCCCTCGGCCACCAGCTTCAGCCAGTTCGGAATGAAGTTGTGCACCGGGCACTTCCATTCGCAATACGGGTTACCGCAACCCAGGCAGCGGTGGGCCTGATCAGCCGAATGCTGGGGTTTGAAGGGTTCGTAGATCTCCACGAACTCTTTCTTGCGTTGACGCAACAGTTTCTTCTTCGGATCTTTGCGCCCGACATCGATGAACTGGAAGTCGTTATTCAGACGTTCAGCCATTGTTAAAACCTCATCAAACTCTTCAGGCGCATATCACTGCGGGTTGGCACGGGTGCTGGAAAGCAACGATTTCAGGTTGGCAGCCTTGGGCTTGACCAGCCAGAAACGACGCAGGTAGTCGTCGAGGTTTTCAGCGAGGTTACGACCCCATTCGCTGTCGGTTTCCTCGACGTATTCGTTCAGCACGCGTTGCAAGTGGCTGCGATAGGCTTCCATCGCCTCACCGCTGATCCGCTGGATTTCCACCAGTTCGTGGTTGACCCGGTCAACAAAGGTGTTGTCCTGGTCGAGCACGTAGGCGAAACCGCCGGTCATGCCTGAGCCGAAGTTGTAACCGGTCTTGCCCAAGACGCAGACGAAACCACCGGTCATGTACTCGCAGCAGTGATCGCCAGTGCCTTCCACAACCGTGTGGGCGCCGGAGTTACGCACGGCAAAACGCTCGCCTGCGGTGCCGGCGGCGAACAACTTGCCCCCAGTGGCGCCGTACAGGCAGGTGTTGCCGATGATGGCACTGTCCTGAGTCTTGTAGACGCTGCCCTTCGGCGGAACGATGACCAGTTTGCCGCCGGTCATGCCTTTGCCGACGTAGTCGTTGGCGTCGCCTTCCAGGTACATGTTCAGGCCGCCGGCGTTCCACACACCGAAGCTCTGACCGGCCGTCCCTTTGAAACGGAAGGTGATCGGCGCGTTCGCCATGCCTTGGTTGCCGTGCTTGCGCGCGATTTCACCGGAGATCCGTGCGCCGATCGAACGGTCGCAGTTGCAGATATCCAGGGCGAAATCGGCGCCGCTCATGTCGTTGATGGCCGAGGTGGCCATGTCGACCATTTTCTCGGCCAGCAGGCCTTTGTCGAACGGCGGGTTGCGGTCCACCTGGCAGAATTGAGGCTTGTCTGCCGGGATGTGATCGCTGCCCAGCAACGGCGTCAGGTCCAGGTGTTGCTGCTTAGCGGTCTGGCCTTCGAGGACTTCCAGCAGATCGGTACGACCGATCAGCTCTTCGAGGGAGCGCACGCCCAGCTTGGCCAGCCACTCACGGGTTTCTTCGGCGACGTAGGTGAAGAAATTCACCACCATGTCGACGGTGCCGATGTAGTGATCCTTGCGCAGCTTCTCGTTCTGAGTCGCGACGCCGGTGGCGCAGTTGTTCAGGTGGCAGATACGCAGGTATTTGCAGCCCAGTGCGATCATTGGCGCGGTGCCGAAGCCAAAGCTTTCAGCGCCGAGGATCGCAGCCTTGATCACGTCGAGGCCGGTTTTCAAGCCGCCGTCGGTTTGTACCCGCACTTTGCCGCGCAAGTCGTTGCCGCGCAGGGTCTGGTGGGTTTCAGCCAGGCCGAGTTCCCACGGAGCACCCGCGTATTTGATCGAAGTCAGCGGCGATGCGCCGGTGCCGCCGTCGTAGCCGGAGATGGTGATCAAGTCCGCGTAGGCCTTGGCCACACCGGCCGCGATGGTGCCGACGCCCGCTTCTGCTACCAGCTTCACCGAGACCAGCGCCTTCGGGTTGACTTGTTTCAGGTCGAAAATCAGCTGCGACAAGTCTTCGATCGAATAGATGTCGTGGTGCGGCGGCGGCGAAATCAGGGTCACGCCCGGCACTGCGTAACGCAGCTTGGCGATCAGACCGTTGACCTTGCCACCCGGCAACTGACCACCTTCGCCGGGCTTAGCGCCCTGAGCGACTTTGATCTGCAGTACTTCAGCGTTGACCAGGTATTCCGGGGTCACACCAAAGCGGCCAGTCGCAACCTGCTTGATTTTCGAGCTCTTGATGGTGCCGTAACGCGCCGGGTCTTCGCCGCCTTCGCCGGAGTTGGAACGCGCACCGAGACGGTTCATGGCTTCGGCCAGGGCTTCATGGGCTTCCGGCGACAGGGCGCCCAACGAGATACCGGCGGAATCGAAGCGCTTGAGCACCGATTCCAGCGGTTCGATTTCGCTGATGTCCAGCGGCGTGTCGAGGGTTTTGACCTTGAACATGTCGCGGATCATCGACACCGGACGGTTGTCCACCAGCGCAGTGTATTCCTTGAACTTGCTGTAGTCGCCCTGCTGCACAGCCGCTTGCAGGGTGTTGACCACGTCCGGGTTGTAGGCGTGATATTCGCCACCGTGGACGAACTTCAGCAGGCCGCCTTGCTGGATCGGCTTGCGCGGGCTCCAGGCTTCGGCGGCGAGCGCTTTCTGCTCGGCTTCGATGTCGACGAAACGCGCACCCTTGATGCGGCTCGGCACACCACGGAAGCTCAGCTCGCAAACTTCTTCGGACAGACCGATGGCTTCGAACAACTGCGCGCCGCGATACGACGTGATGGTCGAAATACCCATCTTCGACAGGATCTTCAGCAGGCCTTTGGTGATGCCTTTGCGGTAGTTCTTGAACACCTCATAGAGGTCGCCCAGCACTTCACCGGTACGGATCAGGTCGCCCAGCACTTCGTACGCCAGGAACGGATAAACGGCGGAGGCGCCGAAACCGATCAGCACGGCGAAGTGATGCGGGTCGCGAGCGGTCGCGGTTTCCACGAGGATGTTGGAGTCGCAACGCAGGCCTTTTTCGGTCAGGCGATGGTGCACCGCGCCAGTGGCGAGCGAAGCATGGATCGGCAACTTGCCCGGGGCAATGTGCCGGTCACTCAACACCACCTGGGTACGACCGGCGCGCACGGCTTCTTCAGCCTGATCGGCAACGTTGCGGATCGCCGCTTCGAGGCCGACGCTTTCGTCGTAGTTGAGGTCGATGATCGCGCGCTCGAAGCCCGGACGATCGAGGTTCATCAGCGAACGCCACTTGGCCGGGGAAATGACCGGCGAGCTGAGGATCACGCGCGAGGCGTGCTCCGGCGATTCCTGGAAAATGTTGCGCTCGGCACCGAGGCAGATCTCCAGCGACATGACGATGGCTTCACGCAGCGGGTCGATCGGCGGGTTGGTGACCTGCGCGAACTGCTGGCGGAAATAGTCGTACGGCGTGCGCACGCGCTGGGACAGCACGGCCATCGGCGTATCGTCGCCCATCGAGCCCACGGCTTCGTAGCCTTGCTCGCCGAGCGGACGCAGCACCTGATCACGTTCTTCGAAAGTGACCTGGTACATCTTCATGTATTGCTTGAGCTGATCGACGTCGTAGAACGCCGAACCATGGTCGTTGTCTTCCATGGTCGCCTGAATGCGCAGGGCATTCTTGCGCAGCCATTGCTTGTACGGGTGACGGGACTTCAGGCGGTTGTCGATTGCATCGGTGTCGAGGATCTGACCGGTTTCGGTGTCCACGGCAAAGATCTGGCCCGGACCCACGCGGCCCTTGGCGATCACGTCTTCAGGCTGGTAGTTCCAGACACCGATTTCCGAAGCCAAGGTGATGAAACCGTTCTTGGTGGTGACCCAACGCGCCGGACGCAGACCGTTACGGTCGAGCAGGCACACCGCGTAGCGACCGTCGGTCATGACCACGCCGGCCGGGCCGTCCCACGGTTCCATGTGCATCGAGTTGTATTCGTAGAACGCACGCAGATCCGGGTCCATGGTTTCGACGTTCTGCCACGCAGGCGGAATGATCATCCGCACGCCACGGAACAGGTCGATGCCACCGGTGACCATAAGCTCCAGCATGTTGTCCATGCTGGAGGAGTCGGAACCGACGCGGTTGACCAGCGGGCCGAGCTCTTCCAGGTCCATCAGATCGTTGGTGAACTTGGTGCGACGGGCCACGGCCCAGTTGCGGTTGCCGGTGATGGTGTTGATCTCGCCGTTGTGCGCCAGGAAGCGGAACGGTTGAGCCAGCGGCCATTTCGGCAGGGTGTTGGTGGAGAAGCGCTGGTGGAACACGCAAATCGACGTTTGCAGGCGCTCATCGCTCAGGTCTGGATAGAAGGCGGTCAAGTCCGCCGGCATCATCAGGCCTTTATAAATGATGGTCTTGTGCGAAAAGCTGCAGACGTAGTGGTCGGTATCGGCGGCATTGGCCACGGACGAGCGACGACGGGACGTGAACAGCTTGACGGCCATGTCCTGATCGCTCAGGCCTTCACCGCCGATGAACACTTGTTCGATCTGTGGCAAGCGCTCAAGGGCCAGGCGGCCGAGGACGCTGGTGTCGATCGGCACTTTGCGCCAGCCGACGAGGGTCAGGCCGGCCGCCAGGATCTCGCGGTTCATGTTCTCGCGAGCGGCTTCGGCTTTTACCGGGTCCTGGTTGAAGAAGACCATGCCCACAGCATATTGCTTGGGCAGTGTGACGCCGAAGGTTTCCTGGGCGATGGCACGCAGGAACACGTCCGGCTTTTGAATCAGCAGACCGCAACCGTCACCGGTCTTGCCGTCGGCATTAATCCCACCGCGGTGGGTCATGCAGGTCAGGGCCTCAATGGCCGTTTGCAAAAGGGTATGACTGGGCTCGCCCTGCATATGGGCTATCAGGCCGAAACCGCAGTTATCCTTGAATTCATCTGGTTGGTACAGACCTGCTTTCATAGACACTTTCTCACCAGGCTGCCTCTTGTCGAGGCAAATTTCTTTTCAATTCAACCACTTGCCATCCACGCCGAACGTTCGTCAGCTTTGCGGGAGCAAAAGGGAGGTCATTGTACACACCGACACTTACGCTCACAAATTTGACGACGAACTGTCGCAAATCTATGTCGCATTTGTGAAAGGTTTAAAGCGATCTGCTGTGCTAGTCAAAACTTTTTTAATTTTGACCGCACGACTCAAAGACTACTGTGACGCAGACACCACAAGGCACGCGGCCTGTAGAGGCGGCATGCACTTGTAGAAATTTTGAGGTGCCGGGAGAGGCGGCCTGGGTAAGGCCGCCGAATCTTCAGCGAGTTGTAGCCAGTTCCTGTTGGACGCTGGCGACAGTGCGAGGCCAAGGTTTACCAGCCTGAACCTTCGCTGGCAAGGCCTTGATGGCGGTAACGGCTGCATCGCGGCTGGCGAAGTTACCGTAGGTGATGACGTAAAGCGGCTTGCCGTTGAGGACTTTCTTGAAATAACGGTACTCGCCGCCCTGCTCTTTCACGAAGTTTTGTGCAGTCGTTTCGGAGCTGGTGCCGAGAATCTGCACCACGTAGTTGCTGGTCGGCTGACCGGCGTACCAAGTGCCACCCGCGGCCTTGGCGGCAGGGGCTGGCTTCTCGGCAGGCTTGGCGGCAGCCACAGCGGCTGGCTTGGCTGGCGCGGGAGCCGGCTTCACGGCCGGCGCAGTCGGGGCTGGCTTGGCGGTGGCGACCTGAGTCGGTGCTGGAACCGGTTTAGCGGCTGGCGTCGGCGCAGGACCCGGCTGAATGCCCGCTGGCGGCGCGACAGTGGTCACGGTTGGCGGTGTCGCGCTGGAACCCTCGACCGGCACGCCATCGTCGCCCTCGGTGATGCCACCGGCCGCTTCAGCCAACGGACCGCGCATGACCGGTTGCGAGTTGCCGACCAGCGGCAATGGCATCGGCTGCGAGTTACCGGCGAATTCGACGGAAGGTGCACCGCCGTTAGGCTGTGGCGAACCCTGTCCGAGCGGCAGTTGTGCCTGTTCGTTGGCAGGTGCGCCGGTGGTCGGTGCTTTGCTGCGACCCGGCATCAACCAGGCGGCGGCTACCGCGACCACGACAACGGCGGAAATCGCCAATACGTGTTTCTTCGGCATGTTAAACCCCATACTTGGACGCTTCACCGCTGAGCGGCTGGCAATCATGGCTTCGATCATTGCATCGCGGGCGACCTGGTTGATGTTGCCAGGCCAACCGTCGGAGCTTTCGTGAATATCAGAGATCTGATCCGCGGTGAAAAGTTCGATACCCCGACCGGCACCTTCGAGGCGCTGATCCAGATATTCGCGGGTTTCTTCTTCGGTGTAAGGCTGCAGCTCGATCACGTGGAAGCGCTCTTCCTCAAGGCTCAGCGCCTCAAGCTGAGCGATCAGCGACGACTCGCCAAACAGGAACACGTGCGGGCGACCTTCCGGTGCGCCGGCCGCCAGAGCCATGAGGGCTTCCAGCGCGGACTCGTCGAGCTGCTCGGCGTCATCCACCAGCAAATAGACTTCCTGACCGGTCAACGCCAGTTGCACCACTTGCGCCAGAATCGCGCCGATCTCGGCCTGTTCGACGTTCAGCGATTGAGCGACCTGGCGCAAGATGCCGGCCGAATCGCCCGCCCCGCGAGCGGAAACCACCACGCTCTGCACCGACTGCTTGTTGGTGCTGGCTACCAGAGCCTGGCGCAACAGGGTCTTGCCACTGCCTTGCGGGCCCGTGACCACCAGCAGCAGCTGGCTATAACGCGCCAGGTGATGCAGTTGCCCCAGCACCGGTTTGCGCTGGGCCGGGAAAAATTTGAAGCCAGGTACCCGTGGAGCAAAAGGGTCATGACTTAACTGGTAATGGCCGAGGAAAGCCTCGTCGGCATGCAAACTAGTCATCGGGATCTTATTAACCTTTCAGCTGAGCCAGGGCGCGGTAATCCGCTCCCAGCGTGGCCTGTAAAATCTCTTTCGGATAATCGTCGGTCACCACCGCTTCGCCCATGTGGCGCAGCAGCACCAGGCGCAAACGACCGTCGATCACTTTCTTGTCAATTGCCATGTGTTCAAGGAAATCGGCTTCGGTCATCTCTTCTGGCGGGATGACCGGCAGGCCGGCACGCTGGAACAGGCGAATACCGCGATCACGTTCTTGCTCACTGATCCAGCCCAGTCGCGCCGACATCTCCAAAGCCATCACGGTGCCAGCAGCGACGGCTTCACCGTGAAGCCAGACACCATAGCCCATGTGGGTTTCGATGGCGTGGCCAAACGTATGACCGAGGTTCAATGTGGCGCGAACACCGGTCTCTTTTTCGTCGGCGCCGACCACTGCAGCCTTGGCGGCGCAGGAGCGTTCGATGGCATAGGTCAGGGCGACCTGATCCAGGGCACGCAGGCGATCAACGTTTTCTTCGAGCCAGGTCAGGAACGGCTCATCGCAGATCAGTCCGTACTTGATGACTTCAGCCAGGCCAGCGGACAGTTCGCGGGCCGGCAGGGTATTGAGGGTCGCGGTATCGATCAGCACCACGTTGGGCTGATAGAACGCGCCGACCATGTTCTTGCCCAGCGGATGGTTGATACCGGTCTTGCCGCCCACCGAAGAGTCGACTTGCGACAGCAACGTGGTCGGCACTTGAATGAAATCAACGCCACGCTGGTAACAGGCGGCAGCAAACCCGGCCATGTCACCCATCACGCCGCCACCGAGGGCGATCACGGTGGTGCGGCGGTCGTGCCGTGCGGTCAGCAGGCCGTCGAAAATCAGTTGCAGGGTTTCCCAGGTCTTGAAGGCTTCGCCGTCAGGCAGGACAACGGAAATCACCGAGTACTGCGCCAGGCTGCGGGTCAGACGTTCGAGGTAGAGCGGTGCAACGGTCTCGTTGGAGATGATCGCTACTTGCCGTCCGCGAATATGCGGGGCCAGCAGCTCAGGCTGATCCAACAAACCTTCGCCAATGTGAATCGGGTAGCTGCGCTCGCCTAGATCGACCTTGAGTGTCTGCATGTGTCCCCACAGTGAAGATGAATCAGGCGTCCTGCCTTGAGTTATCGAATGTCCACGGCACCCGTTGGTGTGACGCCGTTCGGTAGCCATCTGCCATAACCTGGAGCGGTCATGGCAGGACGCCGAGGATAGCGCATTTCGCGCTGCGCATTAACGGGGCGGTAGCTGCTGCAAGCGTTCGAGGATGTCGAGCACCACCATTCGCGGCGGCCGCTCATCGGTTTCAACCACCAGGTCGGCGATTTCCCGATACAGCGGATCGCGGATTGCCAGCAGATCCCGCAGAGTCTTGGCCGGATCAGCGGTACGCAACAGGGGGCGATTGCGGTCACGGGCAGTTCGGCCGACTTGCTGTTCGACAGAAGCATGCAAGTAGACCACCCGACCACCGGCATGCAGCGCCCGACGATTGGCTTCGCGCATGACTGCGCCCCCACCGGTTGCCAATACCACGCCATCGCAGCCGCACAGCTCGGCAATCATCGCCTGCTCGCGGTCACGAAAGCCCGGTTCGCCTTCTTTATCGAAAATCCACGGGATATTGGCGCCCGTGCGCAATTCAATTTCCTTATCGGAATCTTTGAACGGCAGGCGCAGCTCTTTGGCCAGCAACCGGCCGATGGTGCTTTTACCAGCGCCCATCGGTCCAACAAGAATCAAATTTCGCACAGAATCAATGACTCACAGCAATCGCCTGGTTGTTCATGATACGCGGAGTGAGAAATACCAGCAGCTCGGATTTTTTCTCCGAAACCACGTCACGCCGGAAAAGGCGGCCAAGATACGGCACATCGCCGAGAAATGGCACCTTATCTACAACCTTGCTTTGAGTATTTGAGAAAACCCCGCCAATCACGATGGTCTCGCCATCGTTGACCAGGACCTTGGCGTTGACCTCGTTTTTCTTGATCGGCGGTACATCCTGCACCTTGTTCAGGTAGTCCGGCTCATCCTTGGTGACCTTGACCTCCATGATAATCCGGTTGTCCGGGGTGATCTGTGGTGTCACTTCCAGCGACAGCGAGGCTTCCTTGAAAGACACCGAAGTCGCGCCACTGGAGCTGGCTTCCTGGTAGGGAATCTCCGTGCCCTTGAGGATTTTTGCGGTTTCCTTGTCGGACGTGACCACCTTGGGCTGCGAGACGATTTCGCCGTTGCCGGTTTTCTCCATCGCCGTCAGTTCCAGGTCCAGCAACACGTTGTCGGTGATGAAGGCGATGCCGATGCCCGAGGTGCTGCCTGCTGCGCCCATGTCGACAAACGACGAGTTGGTACTGGTACTTTCCGGTGTGCCGATGGTCCTCCCATCGCTGGCCCCGGACGTATTCCAGTTGCCCTTGTTCCGCACCGAACCACCCCAGCGCACGCCGAGGCTTTTGTCGTAATCGACGTTGGCTTCGACGATTCGCGCTTCGATCATCACCTGGCGAACCGGGATGTCCAGTTGCGTGACGATGCGGCGAAGCTCATCGAGACGGTCCTGGGGCTGGTAAGCAATGATGTTGTTGGTGCGCTCATCAACGGTGATCGACCCCCGCTCGTCGGCTTTCGCCTCGGCACTGGTCACTGAAGTGAACAACTTGGCAATGTCCGCCGCCTTGGCGTAGTTGACCTGCAACAGCTCGCGACGCAGCGGCGCCAGTTCGGAGATCTGCTTCTGCGATTCCAGTTCCTGGCGTTCCCGAGCGGCGATTTCATCGGCCGGCGCCACTAACAGCACGTTACCGATCTTGCGCTTGTCCAGGCCCTTGGTTTTCAGCACCAGGTCCAGTGCCTGATCCCATGGCACGTTTTGCAACCGCAACGTGATGCCGCCCTGCACGGTGTCGCTGGCCACCAGATTGAGGTTGGTAAAATCGGCGATCAGTTGCAGCACCGAGCGCACGTCGATGTCCTGGAAATTCAGCGAGAGTTTTTCGCCGGTGTAGGCGAAGCGCTCTGCGTTGCGCTTTTGCAGATCGTCGACCGTCATCGGCCGGATGCTGACGGTCAGCTTGTTGTCGGTCTGATAGGTCGAATAGTCGAACGCGCCGCCAGGCTCGATGGTGATCGTGGCACGGTCGCCAGTGGCGACGGCGTTGACGAATTGCACCGGAGTGGCGAAATCCTTGACGTCGAGGCGCACACGCAACTTTTCGGGCAATTGGGTCCTGGCAAAACCGAGGATGATCTTGCCTTCGTGTTCCTGGATGTCTGGTGCGATGGACGGATCCGACAGGTCGATGACCACATTGCCTTCACCCTGGGTACCCCGCTGGAAGTCGACGCCGCGAATGGCCTTGCTCGAAGGGGCGTAGGTTTTAGCCGGCGCCGGTGTTGCTACCGCGGCGCGAGCCGCCGGTTTCGACGCCTTGCTGTTGGCCCCCTGCCCGACCACCACCAACAGGTTGTTGCCTTCGACCCTCGCGTTATACGGCGTCAACTGCGTCAGGTTAATGATCAATCGCGTGCGGTCGTTGGCCTCGACCACCGTGGCACTGCGGGCATTGCCGCCACCGAGGTCGCGCGTCTTGTTCTTCAGCTGACTGACCACGCCGGGCAGGTCCAGTGCAATCCGCGCCGGCTGTTCGGTCGTGTAACCGTCGGGCACCGGTGGCGGCCCATCGAAAGACAACTTCAACTCGACGCGATCACCCGGCAGCGCGGCAACATCCAGCGCTTTGAGGTTGCTCGCCAGCACCATCGGAGACACCAACGCTATCCATAGCGAAATGCCGAGGGTTGAGAAAGTCCTGTTCATTATTCGAGTTCCACTATGAGTGCTCTTTCAAAGGAAGGGTCCGTGGTCGCTCCAGCCAGGCACCCTCGCCATCGGGAACGATTTCGACCACATCAACTTGTGAGCCGCTGATGGCGACGATCCGCCCATCGTTACGCCCCAGGTAATCACCGACTTTCAGCCGATGCACCCCGCCCGCCCCGCGCAACAGTGCAAAGGAGCCAGAGGCATTGGAGATCGTGCCGACCATTTCAAACTGCTCGATGTTGAATCCTTCGAGGTACTGCTTGATCCGATTGGGGTCGGGTTTGACGTTGCGCGAGCCGCGTTTCTGGCCTGCCAGGTCCACTCTGACCTGCCGGGAAAACGGGCTGCGCAGGTTGGCGGCGTTGTAGGTGAACGTTGGGTAAGACCGAAACGTCGGCGTTGGTTCAATTTTGCCCGGAGCCCGCAGGCGCACTTCGTTCATGTAGGCATCCAGGTCGCCGAGGTCGTTATCGCTGCCACACGCGGCCAGGCTGGCGAACAACACCACCATCGATACACAACGAAGCGGACTCATTTCTGCGCCCCGTTGTAGCGATAGGTCTTGGCAAGGATGCTCATGCGCAACTTCGGACCACCTTCAGGGCTGGCCGGCGCGATGTCGAAATCATGCAGTGTCACGATCCGGGGCAGCCCGGCCACGCCACTGACGAAGGTCGCCAGGTCGTGATAGGCACCAGTCACCGTGATCTGGATCGGCAGTTCGATGTAGAACGGCTGGGTGACTTCCGGCAGCAGTTTGATCTCTTCAAACTCCAGTCCGCTGCCCAGCCCCGTGCGGGTGATGTCCTCCAGCAGGCCGGGAACCTCGGTGTCGCTGGGCAATTGCCGCAGCAGCATGCCAAAGGACGTTTCCATCTCCTTCATTTGCTGGGTGTACAGCTCCAGATTTGCCGCCATGTGGGCCTTGGTCGCGAACTGTTCCTTGAGGGTCGACTCTTCCTCGCGCTTCAGGTTGAGCTGGTCTTCGAGATCACTGAGGTAAAAGGTGTACCCCAGCGCCAACACCAACAGCATGAGCAAAACAGCCACCACGGCCTTGATCGCTGGCGGCCAGGAACCCATGTTGCTGGTGTCCAGATCGTTGAGATCAACATTGCGCAACCCTTCCAGCCATTGAGACGGACTCATTTATCCTCCTCCACGGCAGCGGGCTGGGTCTGACGAACGGTCAGCTGAAAGACATTGGCCTGATCCAGCTGACCGGCGGTCGTCGCCTTGACCTCGGTAAGACTGGGGGCATCGAACCAGTCGGACGCATCCAGGTTGCGCATCAGGTCCGACACGCGATTGTTCGACTCCGCCGCGCCGGTGATGGACAGGGTTTTGCCGACCATTTTCACTTCAGTGAAATACACACCGTCCGGCAGCGTGCGCGCCAATTGATCGAAGATCCGGCCGCTGATCGGCCGGTTGCCTTGCAGGTCCTGGATAATGCGCATGCGCTCGACCAGTTGCTGGCGTCGGGCTTTCAGATCACTGATCTGTGCGATCCGCTCGTCGACCACTGCGATCTGCTTGCCGATGTAGGCGTTACGGGCAGCCTGCCGATCAATGGCTCCACTGATGAACTGGTCCGCGACCAGTACGCCCCCCACGGAACACAGCAGCACGCCGACCAACGTCAGCAAAAAGCGTTTGCGGCGTTCTTCCCGCAGCTCTTCGCGCCAAGGTAAAAGATTGATCCGCGCCATCAGTCGAAACTCCTGAGGGCGAGCCCGCACGCGATCATCAAGGCTGGCGCATCGCTAGCCAGCGCGCCGGCGTTGACCTTGCTGCTCAAGGCCATGTTGGCGAACGGGTTGGCCACCTGAGTCGGCGTATCCAGGCGCTGTTCGATCAACCGGTCCAGCCCCGACACCGACGCCGTGCCACCGGCCAGCAGAATGTGATCGACCGCGTTGTACTGGCCAGAGGCAAAGAAGAACTGCAACGAGCGCGAAACCTGCTGTACCAGCGCCTCGCGAAACGGTTGCAAGACTTCGTTGACGTAGTCGTCTGGCAATCCGCCCTGCTTCTTCGCCAGCCCGGCCTGCTCGACCGTCAGGCCATACCGGCGCTGAATTTCCTCGGTCAGCTGCCGCCCCCCGAACAATTGCTCGCGGGTATAAATGATCTTGCCGTTGTGCAGCACGCTGAGGGTGGTCATGGTCGCGCCAATGTCCACCACCGCAACCGTCAGGCGCTCCTGGGTGGCGGCCAGTTGTGTCGAGAGCAAGCCGAAGGAACGCTCCAGCGCGTAAGCCTCGACATCGACCACGCGCGCAGTCAGGCCGGCCAAGGCCAGAGCCGCCTCTCGGACTTCGACATTTTCCTTGCGACAGGCGGCCAGCAACACATTGACCCGCTCCGGGTTACGCGCGGACACGCCCTGGACTTCGAAGTCGATGGCGACTTCATCCAAAGGGTAGGGAATGTACTGATCGGCCTCGATCTTGAGCTGGTTTTCCATCTCGTCGTCGGAAAGACCACCGTCCATCTCGATGGTCTTGGTGATCACCGCCGAACCGGCCACTGCCACCGCCACGCTCTTGAGGCTGGTTCTGGCCTTGAGCAACACACGAGAGAGCGCCTGCCCGACACCCTCGAGCTCAGCGATGTTTTTTTCGACTACCGCATTGGCCGGCAACGGCTCTACCGCGTACGCCTCGACCCGATAACGGTCACCCTGACGACTCAGTTCCAGAAGCTTTACCGACGTGGAACTGATGTCGATCCCCAACAGCGAGTTGGCTTTTTTATTGAAGAGTCCTAGCACTACCCATTCCCTATGACTATCCGTGTCTTACGGACTCTGTAATATCCGTTGCGTTCATTACCTCCCGTCTTGACAGAAGCGCCCATGACGCTCCCTGCGGAAAAATGCTTATAATGCCCAGCGTTTTTTTTCCGGTTTTTACTTCAAGCGCGGGTCGTTCCCTGTTTATCCGAACCCTGATGCCTCATTCATTCTTTGCCCTGGATGTCCAAAAGCCTTGATTCGTCTGCTGAAATTTTTCGGTTGGTCCATCGTCGCCGTTTTCTGCGGACTGCTTCTGGGTCTGAGTGGCGCCTTTCTTTACCTTAGTCCCGGATTACCGTCCGTGGAGGCGCTGAGAAGCATCCAGTTGCAGATTCCTTTGCGGGTCTACAGCAGCGATAACAAGTTGATCGCAGAGTTTGGCGAAATGCGCCGTACTCCAATCCGTTTCGCCGACATTCCCCCCAATTTCATTAATGCGTTACTAAGTGCTGAAGACGACAATTTCGCCAACCACTACGGCGTCGACCCCAGCAGCCTGATGCGTGCGGCGACCCAATTGGTCAAGAGCGGACACATTCAGTCCGGCGGCAGCACCATCACCATGCAGGTCGCGAAAAACTTCTTCCTGACCAGTGAACGCAGCTTCTCGCGCAAAACCACCGAAATTCTCCTGGCCCTGCAGATCGAACGACAGCTGACCAAGGACGAGATCCTTGAGCTGTACGTCAACAAGATCTACCTGGGCAACCGCGCCTACGGCATCGAAGCCGCCGCGCAGGTTTACTACGGCAAATCGATTCGTGACGTCAGCCTCGCCCAGATGGCGATGATCGCCGGCCTGCCAAAAGCCCCGTCGCGCTTCAACCCGCTGGCCAACCCGGCCCGCAGCAAAGAGCGCCGCGACTGGATTCTGGGGCGCATGTACAAGCTCGGGAAAATCACCGAAGCCGACTACACCACGGCGATAAACGAACCGCTGAACGCCAGCTATCACGTGCCGACGCCGGAAGTGAATGCACCGTACATCGCCGAAATGGCCCGGGCCGAGATGGTCGGGCGTTATGGCAGCGACGCCTATACCGAAGGGTTCCGCGTGACCACGACTGTGCCGAGCAATCTGCAGGAAATGGCCAACACCGCGGTTCACGAAGGCTTGATGACATATGACCAGCGCCATGGTTATCGCGGCCCCGAGTCGCGCCTGCCGGGCAAGACGCGCGAGGCCTGGGCTACCGAGCTGACCAAGCAACGCACCATCAGCAGCCTTGAACCCGCCATCGTGACTCAGGTCGACAAAAACGGCCTGCAAGTGATGACCCGCACCGGTGACGAACACGTCGGCTGGGATAGCATGAAGTGGGCGCGTCCGTTCCTGAACACCAACAGCATGGGTGCCAATCCGAAGCAGCCTTCGGATGTGGCTCAAGTCGGCGATCTGATTCGCGTGCAGCGTCAGCCGGACAACTCGCTGAAATTCAGCCAGATTCCGCAGGCGCAGGGCGCACTGGTATCCCTTGATCCGCAGAACGGCGCCATTCGTTCGCTGGTCGGCGGTTTTGCGTTCGAGCAGAGCAACTACAACCGCGCCTTGCAGGCCAAGCGCCAGCCAGGCTCGAGCTTCAAACCGTTCGTCTACAGTGCGGCGCTGGACAACGGCTACACCGCCTCCAGCCTGGTGAACGACGCGCCGATCGTGTTTGTCGACGAATACCTGGACAAGGTCTGGCGCCCGAAGAACGACACCAACACCTTCCTCGGTCCGATCCGTCTGCGCGAGGCGCTGTACAAGTCGCGTAACCTGGTGTCGATCCGCTTGCTGCAAGCGATGGGCGTCGGCAGGACAATCGACTACATCACCCGCTTCGGTTTCAACAAGCAGGACCTGCCGCCCAACCTGTCCCTGGCACTGGGCACCGCGACCCTGACCCCGATGGAGATCGCCACGGGCTGGAGCACCTTCGCCAACGGCGGCTTCAAGATCACCCCGTACATCATCGACAAGATCGAAAGTCGCAACGGCGACACGCTGTTCGTCGCCAACCCGCCGAGCGTTCCTCAGGGCGACGCAGCGTCCAGCGGCATTGCTGCCCCGGCCGCGCAGACCTTTACAGTCAACGCGACACCGGGTGAGGCGCCAGCCGCTCCGGGCACCGCGCCGCAAACGCCGGCCGTTGCCGAACGCATCGTCGATGGCCGCACGACCTACATCCTCAACAGCATGCTGGAGGACGTGATCAAGCTCGGCACCGGCCGTCGCGCACTGGCCTTGGGACGTGGCGACATTGCGGGCAAGACCGGTACGACCAACGAATCCAAGGACGCGTGGTTCTCCGGCTATAACGCCGACTACGTGACGACGGTCTGGACCGGTTTCGACCAGCCTGAAAGCCTCGGCCGCAAGGAGTTCGGCGGCACCGTCGCGCTGCCGATCTGGATGAGCTACATGGGCGCCGCCCTCAAAGACAAGCCGCCGCATACGCAGCCAGAGCCGGAAGGCATCCTGAGCCTGCGGGTCGACCCGGTCAGCGGTCGTGCCGCCAGCCCGGGCACGCCAGGCGCGTACTTTGAACTGTTCAAGGCCGAAGACACGCCACCGTCGGTGAATGAGCTGGGCAACGGCACAGCGCCGGGCAGCCCGCTGCCAGCGGATGAAGCGGCACCGATCGATTTGTTCTAGAGAGGCAGCTACAGGTTTCAAGCTGCAAGCCACACGCTGAAGCAAGAGCCGCATCGCTTTTAACTTGCAGCTTGTAGCTTGCCGCTTCAAGCCCATAAAAAAACCCAGCACTTGGCTGGGTTTTTTATGGGCGGCTGCTTTTATCCGTTGAACACGTCATCCACGCTTTTCAGCGGGTAGTTCTTCGGATACGGCAGGGTCGCTACGCCGGTCTCGATGGCAGCCTTGGCCACCGCATCGGAGATCAGGGTGATCAGGCGGGCATCCATTGGTTTCGGAATGATGTACTCACGGCCGAATTCCAGTTTGATACCGCCGTAGGCGTCGCACACTTCCTGAGGAACCGGCAGCTTGGCCAGTTCACGCAGGGCGTTGGCCGCAGCCACTTTCATTTCTTCGTTGATGCGCTTGGCGCGAACGTCCAGGGCACCACGGAAGATGAACGGGAAGCCCAGCACGTTGTTGACCTGGTTCGGGTAGTCCGAACGGCCGGTGGCCATGATCACGTCGTCACGGGTGGCGTGAGCCAGTTCCGGGGAGATTTCCGGGTCCGGGTTGGAGCACGCGAACACGATCGGGTTGGCCGCCATGGATTTCAGGCCTTCAGCGCTCAGCAAGTTCGGACCGGACAGGCCAACGAACACGTCTGCGCCTTGCAGGGCGTCTGCCAGGGTGCGCTTGTCGGTCGCGTGAGCGAAGACAGCCTTGTACTGGTTCAGGTCGTCACGGCCGGAGTGGATCACGCCGGTACGGTCAACCATGAAGATGTTTTCGATGTTGGCGCCCATGCTCACCAGCAATTTCATGCAGGAGATGGCCGCCGCACCGGCGCCCAGGCAGACGATCTTGGCGTCAGCGAGGGTTTTGCCGGCGATTTCCAGGGCGTTGATCATGCCGGCCGCGGTAACGATCGCGGTGCCGTGCTGGTCATCATGGAACACTGGAATGTCACACTGCTCGATCAGAGCGCGTTCGATTTCAAAACACTCCGGTGCCTTGATGTCTTCCAGGTTGATGCCACCGAAGGTGATGGAGATGCGCTTGACGGTGTCGATGAAGGCTTGCGGGCTTTCGGAGTCGACTTCGATGTCGAAAACGTCGATGCCGGCGAAGCGCTTGAACAGCACGCCTTTACCTTCCATCACAGGCTTGGAAGCCAATGGGCCGAGGTTACCCAGGCCGAGAATCGCGGTGCCATCGGAAATGACTGCAACCAGGTTGCCTTTGCCGGTGTATTTGTAGGCCAGCTCAGGATCGCGGGCGATTTCGCGTACTGGTTCGGCTACGCCGGGGCTGTAGGCCAGCGACAGGTCGCGGGCAGTAGCGGTGGCCTTGGTGAGCTCGACGCTCAGCTTACCTGGACGAGGATGGGCATGATATTCGAGAGCGGCAGTTTTCAAATCAGACATGGGGGCATTCCGCTTTTACTGTTGGACAGACTGGTCAGCGAGGATACGCGCCTCGCAAAATCCCCACAAGACTGACCGGTCACCCCTGTCAAGCGCCCTGCCCTACGACTTTGGGCCAAGAGCCGCGGAACACAAGGGATGGACTGTTCACAATCGACAGCAAAAATGTCTACAATTTTTTCTTAGCGCGCGATTTGCAGCATCGACGGATCGGTGAGCGGCAGAAGCCAGCGCGCCTGTCCGGATTTCAACCCGCCGCGACGGGAACGATCCACTACCCAGCCACGCGCCTCGATCTGCTTGCCTTCCAGGTTTTCCAGCGCCGGGACATCGAACTGCCCGAGTAAATTGGGTGCAACACGCAATACAACTGAATCCTGCAACTCGATCCAAATCCCACCGCGATTGCGCTGAACCTTGCTCACACGCCCACTGAGCACGGCGAAACCGGAAGCGTTGATCTGCTCTGCTTTCAGTACAGGTGATTGCCGCCACAGGCCAAGGCCGGCCTGACGGGCACTGCGTTCGGCGGCTTGCTGGCAGCCGACCAAATCGACATTCGGCACGACTGCCACTTGGAAACCGAGCCCTTCTGCGAGCATCTGCGCTTCGAGATTGGCGCCATCGGCGCTATAGACATGAGCCAGAGTGCGACCGTAATGGTCCTTGCTCTCCTTGCCGGGCAACAAGCCGACCCGTCCATCGCTGGCGGCCACCAACGCTTCCAGGCGTTTGCGCGCGGCCACGGCGAACGGCTCGTCGGAACGCCCCTTTTTGCCCAGCTCCGGGGTGTTCAGACCGATCATGCGCACACTGCGGCCATCGTCGAGGCGCAAGGTGTCGCCATCCACCACTCGCTGCACCATGACCGACTCCAGTGCGCTCGGCGTCGGACAAAAGGCGTGGGCGCCGGACAGCCAAATCGCGGACACAAAAAAGGCGCCCGCGAGGGACGCCTTTTTCAACAGCAAGGAAAAGCCCATCGGGCCCTTCAACCTTACTCTGCAGCAGCTGGAGCTTTCTTGCCGAAAGCGCCAAAACGGTCTGCGAAGCGCTGTACACGACCGCCAGTATCCAGAGTCTTCTGCTTACCGGTGTAGAACGGGTGGCACTCGTTGCATACGTCGATCGCCAGAGGCTTGGCCAGGTTCGAACGGGTTTCGAACTTGTTGCCACAGCTGCAGGTAACTGCGGTGACTTCGTATGTTGGATGGATATCGGCTTTCATGGTGTCTTCCTCGGGCTAGCGTGCCGCCACTCAACACTATTGTTGAATACCGCACGTAATTAGGCCGCGGATTCTACCAGACATTGCCAATCGCGCAAGCTGTCGCTGAGACCGACCGTCTGCTAGGCTCCCGACCCAAAGCGCCGTCCCGTGCAGGAGCGAGCCTGCTCGCGAAAGAGGGTGTGTCAGCCCAGCATTTGTGGTGCCTGACACACCCTCTTCGCGAGCAGGCTCACTCCCACAGGGTATGCGCCCGGTTTTTCATTTATTGCCTGTCCAAAGAGAATCCCCCGCGTGCCCGACGCCATTTTGCGCCTCGCCCTGCCTTCGCCGCTGCGCCGCCTGTTCGATTACCGTGCCCCGGCCGGAGTCCTGCGTGCCCAGCTGCAACCGGGCATGCGCCTGCGGGTGCCGTTCGGTCGACGGGAAATGATCGGAATTCTGGTGGAGGTCACCGACACCAGCGAAGTCCCGGTAGAAAAGCTCAAACCGGCGATCGCCCTGCTCGACGCCACGCCGCCACTGCCGCCCGCACTATTCAAGCTGTGCCTGTGGACGTCCCAGTATTATCAGCACAGCCTCGGCGACACCTTGAGCTGGGCGCTGCCGGTGTTGCTGCGTCAGGGCGAACTGGCCGAAGCGCGCCAGGAACGCTTCTGGTCCGCCGCACCGGGCGCCAGCCTGGATGACCCGCGCATTGCCCGCGCGCCCCGCCAGCGCGAAGCCCTGGCGACACTGGCCCAGCATCCCCACGGCGTGGCGCATCAGTTGCTGAGCAAACTGATGCTGAGCAAGGACAGCCTGGATTTGTTGCTGGCCAAAGACCTGGTCCAGGTCGAAATCCGCAAACACGCCCCCGGCGCACGCCACGAGCACTGGCTGGCGCAACCGGAATTGCCACTCAACCCGGAACAACGCGCCGCGTATGAAGCGATTCGCGCCGGGTTCGACAGCTATCATGCGTTTCTGCTGGCCGGCGTCACCGGCAGCGGCAAGACGGAAGTCTATTTACAGCTGATCCGCGAAACCCTCGAGGCCGGCAAGCAGGCGCTGGTGCTGATCCCGGAGATTAACCTCGGCCCGCAGACCCTGGCGCGTTTCGAGCAGCGCTTCAATGCGCGCATCGCGCTGATTCACTCGGCAGTTAACGACCGAGAACGCCTCGAAGCCTGGCTTGCCGCGCGGGACGGTGACGCCGACATCATTATCGGCACCCGCTCGGCGCTGTTCACGCCGATGAAAAACCCCGGCCTGATCATCATCGATGAAGAGCATGACGGTTCCTATAAACAGCAGGAAGGCTTGCGTTACCACGCCCGCGATCTGGCACTGGTCCGCGCCCGCCAGGAAAACATCCCGATTGTCCTCGGCTCCGCCACACCCTCACTGGAAAGTCTGCACAACGCCTACACCGGCCGTTACGGCCTCCTGCGGCTGAACGAGCGAGCCGGCGGCGCCAAGCAGCCACGCTTCCTGCGCCTGGATGTCAAAAGCCGCCCGCTGGACAGCGGCATTTCCGGGCCGATGCAGCAAGCGATCGGCCAGACTTTGGCCGCTGGCCAGCAAGTATTGGTGTTCCTCAACCGTCGCGGCTTTGCGCCGACGCTGTTGTGTCACGACTGCGGCTGGATGTCCGAATGCCAGCGCTGTGATGCGCGGATGACCGTGCACCAACGCTCCGGCGAACTGCGCTGCCATCATTGCGGCTACGTCGAGCGCGTGCCGCGGCGTTGCCCGAAATGCAGCAAAGTCGATTTGCGCCCCGTGGGTGCTGGCACCGAGCGCGCCGAGGAACGGCTGGCGATTCTGTTCCCGGACGTCCCGGTGTTGCGGGTCGACCGTGACAGCACATCGCGCAAGGACGCGATGAATCAGCTGTTCGCCACCATTCAGAAAGGCCAGCCGTGCATATTGGTCGGCACGCAAATGCTTGCCAAAGGGCATCACTTTCCGCGGGTGACGCTGGTGTCGATTCTCGACGCCGACGGCGGCCTGTTCTCCGGCGACTTCCGCGCCAGCGAGCGCATGGCGCAGTTGATCGTTCAAGTGGCCGGCCGCGCCGGACGGGCGGAAGAGCCGGGCAGAGTGATTATCCAGACGCACCTGGCAGACCATCCGCTGCTGGTGCAACTGACCGAGCAAGGATATTTCGCCTTTGCCGAGCAGGCGTTGAGCGAACGTCGCTCCGCTGGACTGCCACCGTTTGCGCATTTGGCGCTGCTGCGGGCTGAAGCGCATAAACCGGGGCAGGCTGAAGGCTTCCTGGATGAAGCATGCAGCGAGGCCGAACGCTTGCTGGCCGAGCAGAATCTGGGTGGGATCGAGTTGCTGGGGCCAGTGCCCGCGCCGATGGAGCGTCGCGCCGGGCGCTATCGCGCACAGTTGTTGTTGCAGGCCACGGCCCGGGCGCCGCTGCATCGGTTGTTGAGTAGCTGGTTGCTGGTGCTGGAGCAGATGCCGAGCGGGCGGGCGGTGCGCTGGTCCCTTGATGTCGATCCCGTGGATTTGTATTGAATTAGAGATCGCCTTCGCGAGCAGGCTCCGGGCGGCGTTCCGACGAAGGCTGACTATTTGTCACCACATATCCATAACCTGCCCGCTATAGTTGGCAAGCCCGTCTTCGCAACGGATAATGCCCAGTTTTTCCACCAGCGCATCGAAGCGCGCACCGCGCTTGCGGTCGAAAGAGACCACCATGAAAGACACCATTCGCCAGCTGATCCAACAAGCCATCACCCAACTCGTCAACGAAGGTGTGTTGCCTGAAGGCCTGTCGCCGGCGATCCAGGTGGAAAACTCCCGCGACAAAAAGAACGGCGACTTCGCCAGCAACATCGCGATGATGCTGGCCAAACCGGCTGGCATGAAGCCGCGTGACCTGGCTGAGAAAATCATCGCTGCGCTGCCGGCTGATGAAAACGTCAGCAAAACCGAAATCGCCGGCCCGGGCTTCCTGAATTTCTTCCAGAACACTGATGCCCTGGCCACTCGCCTGGATGCCGCCCTCGCCGACGACCACATCGGCGTGCGCAAAGCTGGCCCGGTGCAGCGCACTGTGGTCGACCTGTCGGCACCGAACCTCGCCAAAGAAATGCACGTCGGCCATTTGCGCTCGACCATCATCGGTGACGGCGTGGCGCGCGTTCTGGAGTTCCTCGGCGACGACGTGATCCGTCAGAACCACGTCGGCGACTGGGGCACCCAGTTCGGAATGCTGATGGCGTACCTGCAAGAAAACCCGATCACCAGCGACGAGCTGTCGGACCTGGAAAATTTCTACCGTGCGGCCAAGCAGCGCTTTGACGAATCCGAACAGTTTGCCGATCGTGCCCGTGGCCTGGTGGTCAAGCTGCAAGCCGGCGACCCGGACTGCCTGGCCCTGTGGACCAAGTTCAAGGACATCTCGCTGTCGCACTGCCAGAAAATCTACGAACTGCTGAACGTCAAACTGACCATGGCCGACGTGATGGGCGAAAGTGCCTACAACGACGACCTGATCAACGTGGTCAACGACCTCAAGGCCGCCGGCATGCTGGTCGAGAGCAATGGCGCCCAGTGCGTGTTCCTCGACGAGTTCAAAAACGCCGACGGCGACCCGTTGCCGGTGATCATCGTCAAGGCAGATGGCGGCTACCTCTACGCCACCACCGACCTGGCGGCCGTGCGTTACCGCAGCGGCAAGCTCAAGGCTGATCGCGCGCTGTACTTCGTCGACCAGCGTCAGGCCCTGCACTTCCAGCAAGTGTTCGCCGTGGCGCGCAAGGCCGGCTTCGTGACGCACCCGATGGAAATGGAACACATGGGCTTCGGCACCATGAACGGCGCCGATGGCCGTCCGTTCAAGACCCGTGACGGCGGCACCGTGAAGTTGATCGACTTGCTGACCGAAGCTCAGGAACGTGCCTACACCCTGGTGAAGGACAAGAATCCGGAACTGGCCGAAGCCGAGTTGCGCAATATCGCCAAGGTGGTGGGCATTGGCGCGGTGAAATACGCCGACCTGTCCAAGCACCGCACCAGCGACTACAGCTTCAACTTCGACCTGATGCTCAACTTCGAAGGCAACACCGCGCCGTACTTGCTGTACGCCTACACCCGCGTCGCTGGCGTGTTCCGCAAACTGGGCAAGGACTTCACCGAAGTCGAAGGCCAGATCGTGCTGGAAGCGGCACACGAACACGAACTGGCGGCGAAACTGGCGCAGTTCGGTGAAATCCTCAACAACGTGTCCGATAAAGGCACGCCGCACATCCTCTGCACCTACCTGTACGATGTGGCTGGACTGTTCTCCAGTTTCTACGAGAACTGCCCGATCCTCGGCGCCGACACCCCGGCGCAAATGCAAAGCCGTCTGCGCCTCGCCGCGCTGACCGGCCGCACTCTCAAGCAAGGCCTGGAACTCTTGGGTCTGGAAACTCTGGAGCGTATGTAAGTTGGCTGCCAAGAAAAAACCTGCACCCAAGCGTGGCGCCAGCCGTTACCAAGCTCCTGCAAAACAGCCGATCCCGGGCTGGCTGTGGATGGCCATCGGCCTGACGGTTGGCGCGTTCATCGTCTTCCTGATGAAACTGGAGCCCGGCAAGGGCAGCGACACGGTCAAGCGCGAGAAGGTGGAACAGCAACAGAAAGCCAAGATCGCCGAGGCCAACAAGACCCCGCCGAGCCCGACGCAACCGGTGAAGCCGAAGTACGACTTCTACACCTTGCTGCCGGAATCGGAAGTGATCGTGCCGCCGGATGCCGTGCCGGAGAAGACGCTGCCAACGCCACAAGTGCCAGCCATTCCGACCACGCCGGTGACACCAGCCGAAGCGGCGAAGATCGACACGGCGCGGGCTCAGGCCGCTCTGGCCGGGATTACGCCACCACCGGCGCCACCCGTTTCCAAAGCGGCGCCGGTGACCAAGTTCTTCCTGCAGGCCGGTTCGTTCCGCAAGGAAACTGACGCGGACAAGGTTCGCGCGCAGATCATTCTGCTGGGGCAGGCCGTGGCAGTTGAGTCAGGCACGGTGAAGGATGAAACCTGGTATCGCGTGCTGGTCGGGCCGTTCAGCAATCGCGAACAACTGACCACGGCGCAGAAACAATTGGCCGGCGCAGGGTTTAGCAACCTGTTGTTACAACAACGCCAAAGCCGCTGACTTCACGGCAGGACCGCCGCGTCATCGTTCATCGCGAGCAAGCTCGTTCCCACAGGATATGCGCCAACCCTGTGGGAACGAGCTTGCTCGCGATGGCGTCGTGATAGACACCCAATTCCCTCACAGACTCACACCGCTCGTCTCCCGCCCCGTCCCGCAGTTGAAAAACGCTCCACCACCCCCATATGAGTTGGCATAAGGCATTTTCGCCCCGCTGCGTGGAGACTCTCCCTTGACCACCATCGTTTCAGTTCGCCGCCACGGCAAAGTCGTCATGGGCGGCGACGGCCAGGTTTCTCTCGGCAATACCGTGATGAAAGGCAACGCGAAGAAAGTTCGCCGCCTGTACCACGGCCAGGTTATCGCCGGTTTTGCCGGGGCCACCGCTGACGCCTTCACCCTCTTCGAACGTTTCGAAGGCCAGCTTGAGAAACACCAAGGTCACCTGGTTCGCGCTGCCGTCGAACTCGCCAAAGAATGGCGCACCGACCGCTCCCTCAGCCGCCTCGAAGCCATGCTCGCAGTCGCCAACAAAGACGCCTCCCTGATCATCACCGGCAATGGCGATGTGGTTGAGCCTGAAGAAGGCTTGATCGCCATGGGTTCCGGCGGCGGCTACGCCCAGGCCGCTGCCAGCGCACTGCTGAAGAAGACCGATCTGTCGGCCCGGGAAATCGTCGAAACCGCCCTCGGCATCGCCGGCGACATCTGTGTATTCACCAACCACACCTTCACCATTGAGGAGCAGGACCTCGCTGAGTAAGCCTGTTTTGGCCACCACGCCACGGCTCACTTTTACCTGAGGACCGCCAATTACTATGTCCATGACTCCCCGTGAAATCGTCCACGAACTCAATCGCCATATCATCGGCCAGGACGATGCCAAGCGCGCCGTCGCCATCGCGCTGCGTAACCGCTGGCGCCGGATGCAGCTGCCTGAAGAGCTGCGCGTTGAAGTAACCCCCAAGAACATCCTGATGATCGGCCCGACCGGTGTCGGTAAAACCGAGATCGCTCGCCGCCTGGCCAAGCTCGCCAACGCGCCGTTCATCAAAGTCGAAGCGACCAAGTTCACCGAAGTCGGCTACGTAGGCCGCGACGTTGAATCGATCATTCGGGACCTGGCGGATGCGGCGATCAAGCTGCTGCGCGAACAGGAAATGACCAAGGTTCGCCATCGCGCCGAAGACGCCGCCGAAGACCGTATCCTCGACGCCCTGCTGCCACCGGCTCGCATGGGTTTCAGTAACGAAGACGCCGGATCGGCCACCGATTCCAACACCCGCCAACTGTTCCGCAAGCGCCTGCGCGAAGGTCAGCTGGATGACAAGGAGATCGAAATCGAAGTCGCCGATGTAGCCGGCGTCGACATCTCCGCGCCACCGGGCATGGAAGAAATGACCAACCAGTTGCAGAGCCTGTTTGCCAACATGGGCAAGGGCAAAAAGAAAAGCCGCAAGCTCAAGGTCAAGGAAGCACTGAAACTGGTGCGTGATGAAGAAGCCGGCCGCCTGGTCAATGAAGAAGAGTTGAAGGCCAAGGCGCTGGAAGCGGTCGAGCAGCACGGCATCGTGTTCATCGACGAAATCGACAAGGTCGCCAAGCGCGGCAACTCCGGCGGCGTCGACGTATCCCGTGAAGGCGTACAGCGCGACTTGCTGCCGCTGATCGAAGGCTGCACCGTCAACACCAAGCTGGGCATGGTCAAGACCGACCACATCCTGTTCATCGCCTCCGGTGCATTCCACCTGAGCAAGCCGAGCGACCTGGTGCCGGAACTGCAAGGCCGCCTGCCGATTCGTGTCGAGCTCAAGGCGCTGACGCCGGAAGACTTCGAGCGCATTCTCAGCGAGCCACATGCCTCGCTCACCGAGCAATATTGCGCACTGCTGAAAACCGAAGGCCTGGGCATCGAGTTCCAGCCGGACGGTATCAAGCGCATTGCCGAGATTGCCTGGCAGGTCAACGAGAAGACCGAGAACATCGGTGCCCGTCGCCTGCACACCTTGCTCGAGCGCCTGCTTGAAGAGGTGTCGTTCAGCGCCGGTGACCTGGCCAGCGTCCATGACGGCAAGGTGATCATGATCGACGCTGACTACGTCAACAGCCACTTGGGCGAATTGGCGCAGAACGAAGACCTGTCCCGCTACATTCTGTAAGCCTCAAGTTGCAAGCTACAAGCGTCAAGCTTATCGAGTTAAGCTTGCAGCTTGTAGCTTTCCTCCCGAGGCTCTTCCTATGCTCCCCACCGACATCAAACTGCACAAAGCCTCGAAAACCCTGTCGCTGAAATACGCGTCCGGCGAGGAATATCACCTGCCCGCCGAGTTCCTGCGCGTGCACTCTCCCTCCGCCGAGGTCCAGGGCCACGGCAAACCCATTCTGCAATTTGGCAAGAAGAATGTCGGCCTGACCAAGGTAGAACCGGCCGGTCAGTACGCACTGAAGTTGACCTTCGACGACGGCCACGACAGCGGCCTGTTCACCTGGGAATACCTCTATGAGCTGGCGCGACGTTATGACGCACTTTGGGATGACTATCTTGCCGAGCTCAAAGCCGCTGGAAAAACCCGCGACCCAAACGAATCCGTCGTCAAGCTGATGCTCTAAGTCAGGCCTCTTGCTCTTTAGAGGGCATTTTCTAATTTCATCTGTTTGAATGCTCCGCCTCAGGGCCAATGATTGGCCCGCTTGCGAAAAAAATTAAACTCGGGTAACCAATGGATCTGGCAAGTTCCCTGCAGGCTCTCTGAACTAAAAAGCAGCGATGCAGTATTAACGGTCACCCGAGCAGTAGTACCTGGCATTGGCTGTGTGACTACCCAGTCAGGCTCAGGTACTCGTCTCAGGACAATGGAGCGTCGTAGATGAGTAACAAGAATAACGATGACTTGAAATATCAAGCCTCGGAAAACACTTTAGGGCTGAATCCTGTCGTTGGGCTGCGTGGTAAAGATCTACTGGCTTCTGCTCGCATGGTGCTCAGGCAGGCCATCAAACAACCGGTCCACAGTGCCAAGCATGTTGCCCATTTCGGCCTTGAACTGAAGAACGTGTTGTTCGGTAAATCCGAACTGCTTCCGACCCCCGAAGACCGTCGCTTCGCCGATCCGGCGTGGAGTCAGAACCCGCTCTATAAACGTTATCTGCAAACTTACCTGGCGTGGCGCAAGGAGCTCCACGACTGGATCGACGAGAGTAACCTGGCGCCCAAGGATGTCGCGCGCGGGCATTTCGTGATCAACCTCATGACCGAAGCCATGGCCCCGACCAACACGGCGGCCAACCCGGCGGCAGTCAAGCGCTTCTTCGAAACCGGCGGCAAAAGCCTCCTCGATGGCCTTTCGCATCTGGCCAAGGACATGGTGCACAACGGCGGCATGCCGAGCCAGGTCAACATGGGCGCATTCGAAGTCGGCAAGAGCCTGGGTGTGACCGAAGGCGCTGTCGTGTTCCGCAACGACGTGCTGGAACTGATTCAGTACAAGCCGACCACCGAACAAGTCTTGGAGCGCCCCCTGCTGGTGGTGCCGCCACAGATCAACAAATTTTACGTATTCGACTTGAGCCCGGAAAAGAGCCTGGCGCGCTACTGCCTGCGCAGCAATGTGCAGACCTTTATCGTCAGCTGGCGCAACCCGACCAAGGAACAGCGCGAGTGGGGCCTGTCGACCTACATTGAAGCGCTCAAGGAAGCGGTCGATGTGGTTAGCGCCATCACTGGCAGCAAAGACATCAACATGCTCGGCGCCTGCTCCGGCGGTATCACCTGCACCGCGCTGCTGGGCCATTACGCGGCACTCGGCGAGAAAAAGGTCAACGCCCTGACACTGCTGGTCAGCGTGCTGGACACCACCCTGGACAGTGACGTCGCCCTGTTCGTCGACGAGCAAACCCTGGAATCCGCCAAGCGCCAGTCCTATCAGGCCGGTGTGCTGGAAGGCCGCGACATGGCGAAAGTCTTCGCCTGGATGCGCCCCAACGATTTGATCTGGAACTACTGGGTCAACAACTACCTGCTGGGTAACGAACCGCCGGTGTTCGACATCCTGTTCTGGAACAATGACACCACCCGATTGCCTGCCGCGTTCCATGGCGACCTGATCGAGATGTTCAAAAGTAATCCACTGATCCGTCCCAATGCACTGGAAGTGTGCGGCACGCCAATCGACCTGAAACAAGTCACCGCAGACATTTATAGCCTGGCTGGCACCACCGACCACATCACCCCGTGGAAGTCCTGCTACAAGTCGGCGCAACTGTTTGGCGGCAAGGTCGAATTCGTGCTGTCGAGCAGCGGACATATCCAGAGCATTCTGAACCCGCCGGGCAACCCGAAATCGCGCTACATGACCAGCAGTGAAATGCCGGCCAAGGCCGAAGACTGGCAAGAAAACTCCACCAAGCACACCGATTCCTGGTGGCTGCACTGGCAGACATGGCTGGCCGAACGTTCGGGCAAACTGAAGAAGGCCCCAACGGTTTATGGCAACAAAACCTTCACCGCCGGCGAAGCAGCACCGGGTACTTATGTGCATGAGCGGTAACTGACACACCCCACCCTCCTGCAGGAGTCGAGCTTGCTCGCGAAGGCGGCGGCACAGTCAATGTAACTGCGTCTGCCTCACCGCTATCGCGAGCAAGCTCGCCACCTACAGGGGATCGGGGATGAATTAACCCACAGGGCCTGAAGCATGCCGCAACCGTTTATATTCCGTACCGTCGACCTGGATGGCCAGACCCTCCGCACGGCAGTACGCCCGGGCAAGCCTCACTTGACGCCCTTGCTCATTTTCAACGGCATCGGCGCCAACCTGGAGCTGGTGTTTCCGTTCGTCGCGGCATTGGACCCGGACCTGGAAGTCATTGCGTTCGACGTACCCGGTGTCGGCGGCTCGTCGACGCCGAATCGGCCGTACCGCTTTCCGGGCCTGGCGAAACTCACAGCACGGATGCTCGATTATCTCGACTACGGACAAGTCAACGTGATCGGCGTGTCCTGGGGCGGCGCCCTCGCCCAGCAATTTGCGTATGACTACCCCGAGCGCTGCAAAAAACTTGTGTTGGCGGCCACGGCGGCTGGAGCCGTCATGGTGCCGGGCAAACCGAAAGTGCTGTGGATGATGGCCAGCCCACGACGCTACATCCAGCCGTCGCACGTGATCCGCATTGCACCGATGATCTATGGCGGCGCCTTCCGTCGCGACCCCACCCTGGCGGCCAGCCACGCAGCGAAAGTCCGTTCGGCGGGCAAGCTCGGTTATTACTGGCAGTTGTTTGCCGGCCTGGGCTGGACCAGCATTCACTGGTTGCACAAGATCAACCAGCCGACGCTGGTACTGGCCGGTGACGACGACCCGTTGATCCCGTTGGTCAACATGCGCCTGCTGGCCTGGCGAATTCCCAATGCCCAGCTGCACATCATCGATGATGGGCATCTGTTCCTGATCACCCGTGCCGAAGCCGTGGCACCGATCATCATGAAATTCCTCGAGGAAGAACGCCTGCGCGCCGTGATGCATCCGCACCCGACGCCGTTGGGCAGTTAGTCGCTTCATCGGCCGGCAGGACGCCGCGCCGCGCAACAACCCACAACAGCGTCTATGGTGATCTGGTTCAGTGAGTTTGTTTTTGGCTTGAAACGAAGGAGTGTTGAGACATGCGCGACAAACCAGCGAGAGACGCTTTACCCACTCCCGCCGCGTTCATCAACGCACAGAGTGCAATTACCGGCCTGCGCGGCCGGGACCTGATTTCGACCCTGCGCAACGTGGCGGCCCACGGCTTGCGCAACCCGGTGCACAGCGCCCGACACGCCTTGAAACTGGGCGGTCAGTTGGGCCGTGTCTTATTGGGTGAAACCTTGCACGCGACCAACCCGCAGGACAGTCGTTTCACCGATCCGGCGTGGAGTCTCAACCCGTTTTATCGTCGCAGCCTGCAGGCCTATCTGAGCTGGCAGAAACAGGTTAAAAGCTGGATCGACGACAGCGCCATGTCCCCCGACGATCGCGCCCGCGCGCACTTTGCGTTTGCCTTGCTCAATGACGCCGTGTCGCCGTCCAATACCCTGCTCAATCCGCTGGCGATCAAGGAAATCTTCAATTCCGGCGGCAACAGTCTGGTGCGCGGTATCAGCCATCTGGTCGACGACTTCCTGCACAACGACGGCCTGCCCCGGCAAGTCACCAAGCAAGCATTCGAAGTGGGTAAAACCGTCGCCACCACGACCGGCTCGGTGGTGTTTCGCAACGAGCTGCTGGAGCTGATCCAGTACAAGCCAATGAGCGAAAAACAGTATTCAAAACCGCTGCTGGTGGTACCGCCGCAGATCAACAAGTACTACATTTTCGACCTGAGCCCGCATAACAGCTTCGTCCAGTTCGCCCTCAAGAACGGCCTGCAGACGTTCATGATCAGTTGGCGCAATCCCGATGTGCGCCATCGCGAATGGGGGCTGTCGACCTACGTCGAAGCCGTGGAAGAAGCGATGAATGTCTGCCGGGCGATCACCGGCGCGCGCGAAGTGAACCTGATGGGCGCCTGCGCTGGCGGGCTGACCATCGCCGCGCTGCAAGGTCACTTGCAGGCCAAGCGACAGCTGCGGCGGGTGTCGAGCGCGACCTACCTGGTGAGCCTGCTCGACAGTCAGATGGACTCCCCGGCAACGCTGTTCGCAGACGAACAGACCCTTGAAGCGGCCAAGCGCAAGTCCTATCAGAAAGGTGTGCTGGATGGTCGTGACATGGCCAAGGTGTTCGCCTGGATGCGCCCCAACGACTTGATCTGGAGTTATTTCGTCAATAACTACCTGCTCGGCAAAGAACCGCCCGCGTTCGACATCCTCTACTGGAACAACGACAACACGCGGCTGCCGGCGGCCTTTCACGGCGATCTGCTGGACTTCTTCAAACACAACCCGCTGAGCCACCCGGGCGGCCTTGAAGTGTGCGGCACGCCCATCGACTTGCAGAAAGTCACCGTCGACAGCTTCAGCGTCGCAGGCATCAATGACCACATCACGCCGTGGGACGCGGTGTACCGCTCGACTCTGTTGCTGGGTGGTGAACGACGCTTCGTGCTGTCCAACAGCGGCCACGTGCAGAGCATCCTCAACCCGCCGAGCAACCCGAAAGCCAACTACGTCGAAGGCGCAAAATTGAGCAGCGACCCACGCGCCTGGTATTACGACGCCAAGCAAGTCGACGGCAGCTGGTGGACGCAATGGCTGGAGTGGATTCAGCAACGTTCCGGCGCGCTGAAAGAAACCCACATGGCCCTCGGCAATCAGAACTATCCACCGCAAGAGGCAGCACCCGGTACTTACGTGCGTGTGCGCTGACGTTCAACCTTCCACGGCCGGCGTTGGCCGTGGCACTGACTCGATCATTAAGAAGACTGGATGAAAACCCGCGACCGGATTCTCGAATGTGCTTTGCAGTTGTTCAATCAGAAAGGCGAACCGAACGTCTCCACCATGGAAGTTGCCAACGAGATGGGCATCAGCCCTGGCAACCTCTACTACCACTTTCACGGCAAGGAGCCGCTGATTCTCGGGCTGTTCGAGCGCTTCCAGTCTGAACTGGCGCCGCTGCTCGACCCTCCTGCCGATGTGGAACTGGCACCGGACGATTACTGGCTGTTCCTGCACTTGATCGTCGAACGGCTGTCGCATTACCGGTTTCTGTTCCAGGACCTGTCGAACCTCGCCGGACGCCTGCCAAAGCTGGCCAAGGGCATACGCAACCTGCTCAATGCGCTGAAGCGCACACTGGCGTCATTGCTCGCGCAGTTGAAGGCTCAGGGGCAATTGGTCAGTGATACGCAGGCGTTGGGGCAGTTGGTGGAGCAGATCACAATGACGCTGCTGTTCTCGCTGGACTACCAACGGATTCTTGATCGTGAGGGTGAGGTGAGGCTGGTGGTGTACCAGATCATGATGCTGGTGGCGCCGCACTTGCTGCCGCCGATCAAGGTGGCGACGGAGCAGATGGCGCTCCAATATCTGGAAGAACACGAGTAAACCTGAGACCGCCGCTCCCACATTGGATTGGCGGTGTTCTGGAGAATGGGTTCACCAACAAAAACGCCCGACCTTGGCAGGCCGGGCGTTTTTTTGAGCCCTGAAAATCAGGACTGACTGGTTGGCGTCGTTGCTGGCGCTACAGTCGGGGTTACAGCAGGGGTCGGCGCGGTTGCAGAGTTCGATGCGCTGACCGGGGCGGCCGGGGTTGCCGGTTTGGCAACAGCAGCCACTGCTGGTTTTGGTGCGGCGGCTTTCGGCGCTGCCGGTTTTTTCACCGCTGGCTTCTTCGCTGCAGCAGGTTTTGCTGCTGGCTTGGCGGCCGGTTTGGCAGCTGCGGTTTTGGCAGCTGGTTTAGCCGCTGGCTTGGCGGCTGCTTTAGCGGCAACCGGTTTAGCCGCTGGCTTGGCAGCAGCAGGTTTTGCTGCGGCAGTTTTGGCAGCAGGCTTGGCCGCTGCTTTCGCAGCAGGTTTGGCAGCCGGTTTAGCGGCGGCTTTGGCCAGTGGCTTGGCAGCGGTTTTAGCCGCTGGCTTGGCCGCTGCGGTTTTCGCCGCAACAGGCGCAACCTTGGCACCGGTGAGTTTTTCGATTTGCTTGGTCAGGGTATCGACCTTGCTGTGCAGTGCTTTCACTTCGTTGCGGCTCGGGACACCGAGGCGCGAAATGGCACTGTTCAGGCGCTTGTCGAAAGCCCCTTCCAGCTCATCCCATTTGCCCAGCGCGCGATCTTTAACGCCAGTGATGCGCGACTTGGCCGACGAAGCAGAATCCTTGGCGGCGTCGACTTTCTTGCCAACAGCGTTCTTGGTGAGCTTCTCGGCTTTCTCGCCGTCTTTGACCAATGTATCGAAGAGCTTGCTGCCGTCAGTGTCGATCTTCGAGTACACGCCTAAACCAGCCAGCCAGATTTTGCGGGAGTAGTCTTCGACTTTCCCGATCCACGAGCTGCCTTCTTTTTCGGTGTTCTTTTTAACAGCCATCCCGTTCTCCTTAAGATTTACGCGCGACGCGTTCGAGCAATGCCGTCAGCTCATCGAGCTTAGCAGAGAGTGTCTCAACGTCATGTTTAGACGGAATGCCGATACGATTCAAGGCACTTGCGACACGCGAGTCAAAAGCCTTCTCGACCTTGTCGAGTTGAACTTCGACCTTGCCTTTGAAAGTACTCACTTCACTCTTGGCTTCAACGATCTCGGCGTTAGCGGCTTCAAGCTTTTCAGCCACTACTTTTTTGCCTTTCTTTTCAACAGTTTGACCCGCCTTGATCAACTCTTGAAAGTACTCGCTACCCTCTTGCCCGACCTTGGCGTAGGCACCCAGGCCAGCCAGCCAGATCTTGCGGGCATAGGATTTGACGTCGCCCAGAGCGGTGGTCGATGCGTCGATTTTTTTCTTCAAAATAACTTTGGCCATGGTGCACCTCACGCGCAGAAGGTTTGAGGAACTGCCCGGACAAGTGTCGGGCTCAGGCACAAAGTAGGGAGAAAAATTAGAAACGGCACCCTAACAACTGACATAAACAAGTAGTCGGAACGCCAACCAACCTGTGGGAGCGGGCTTGCCCGCGAAGACGATGGATCAACCACAAAATTTATTGCGGATGTTCCGGCCTCTTCGCGGGCAAGCCCGCTCCCACAGGGATCGTGTTTCACAGAAAGAACCGGATCAGACCAACGCTTTATCGAGGGCCTTTTCGATTTCAGATTTGATCATGCCGCTCATGGCCGACATCATCAGGCCCAACTCCACATCGACGCGGATCGAATCTTCGCTGACATGCACCGCGCCTTTCACTCCGGAGCGCTTGAGGTTCAGCGTGTCACCGGACCACTGCGGCTCCAGGCCGTATTGATCGGACAGTTTCTGCGCCAGCTTGTCGGCCTTCTCGCGGGCCGCTTCCTTGCCCAGGCCGTGGGCACGTTCAACACTAATACGGGCCATCGAATGACTCCTGCTTTATGGATACTTTCCTGAAGCATCTTGACCATGACTGCGTCAAAACGTCCCGGTGGTTGCCCATCTTACCTTCAGCCTTGCCAAGACAAAGCATGCCTTGGGGATTAGAATGTCCCGCATTCTCTTCTGGTGACAGCGATATGACTGATCAGCGCAAAGGCAGCGATGCCGAACCCACCACTCACTTTGGTTTCAAAAACGTTCCGGAAAGCCAAAAAGCGGAAAAAGTCGCTGAGGTTTTCCATTCGGTAGCCGCCAAGTACGACTTGATGAATGACCTCCTGTCGGGCGGCATGCACCGTTTGTGGAAGCGTTTCGCAATCGAGCTTTCGGGCGTGCGCACCGGCAATCGCGTGCTGGACATCGCCGGCGGCACGGGCGACCTGACCAAGAAATTCTCACACCTCGTCGGCCCGACCGGCCAGGTGGTGTTGGCCGACATCAACGAATCCATGCTCAAGGTCGGTCGTGACCGCCTGCTGGACCTCGGTGTGGCCGGCAACGTCGAATTCGTTCAGGCCGACGCTGAAAAGCTGCCGTTCCCGGACAACCATTTCGACTGCGTGACCATCGCCTTCGGCCTGCGCAACGTGACGCACAAGGAAGACGCCCTGCGTTCGATGCTGCGCGTGCTCAAGCCTGGCGGTCGCCTGTTGGTGCTGGAGTTTTCCAAGCCAACCAACGCGCTGATGTCCAAGGCCTACGACGCCTACTCGTTCGCCTTCATGCCACTGATGGGCAAGCTGATCACCAACGACTCGGAAAGCTATCGCTACCTGGCCGAGTCGATCCGCATGCACCCGAATCAGGAAACCCTGAAGTCGATGATGGTCGAGGCCGGTTTCGACCGCGTGACCTACCACAACATGACCGCAGGCATCGTCGCCCTGCACCGCGGCATCAAACCCTGATGTTGCTGGCCGGCCTGCTCGCCAGCGTTGAACTCGGCCTGAACCGGGTGCTGCGTCTCGACAGCACCGCGCTGCCGCGGCTGGCGCATTTGAGCGGCCGGGTGATTGCCGTCGACTGCCGCAGCCCGGCATTGCAGCTGTTCATCCTGCCCAGCGATGAAGGCCTGATGCTCGCTTCCCACTGGGAAACCGGCGCCGACTGCACCCTGCGAGCACCGGCTTCGAGCCTGTTGAAACTGGCGATGAGCAAGGACAAGACTTCGGTCCTGCATGGCCCTGAAGTCGAACTCGACGGTGACAGCGGCGTGCTGCTGGAACTGGCGGCGATCCTTCAGGACCTCGAACTGGACTGGGAGTACGAACTCTCGCGCTGGCTGGGGCCGGTGGCCACACAACTGGTTGGCGGTCACCTGCGCAGTCGCGCCCGCTGGTATCAGCAAGGGTTCGCCAGCCTGGGGCAGAACCTCGGCGAATACCTGGCTGAAGAGTCGCGCACCCTTGTCGGTCAGCGCGAAGCCGAAGCCCGATTCAGTGAACTGGACCAGATCAAACTCGATCTGGAACGACTCGAGGCGCGCTTCGAGCGCCTTTCCCGATCCCTCGACCCAAGCGATAACGCATGAAGCTGCTTGCCGTCCGCCGTTTGTTGCGCATCCAGCGCGTTGTGATTCGTTACCGCCTCGATGACCTGCTGTTTGCCCTGCCGCTGCCGTGGTTTCTGCTGGCACTGCGTTACGCGCTGCCGTGGCGCTGGTTCCCGCGCAAGACGCTGGACCTGAGCCGTGGCGCGCGATTGCGCCTGGCGTTGCAGGACCTGGGGCCTATCTTCATCAAGTTCGGGCAGATCCTGTCCACCCGCCGCGACCTGTTGCCGGAAGACATCGCCGACGAGCTGATGAAACTGCAGGACCGTGTGCCGCCGTTCGACTCGCAAGTGTCGGTCAAGCTGATCGAAGAGCAGCTCGGCAAGAAAATCAGTGAAGTGTTCAGCCGTTTCGACGTCGAGCCGCTGGCGTCCGCTTCGGTGGCGCAGGTGCATGCCGCGCAGTTGAAAACCGGCGAAGAAGTGGTGGTCAAGGTGATCCGCCCGGGCCTCAAACCGATCATCGCCCAGGATCTGGCGTGGCTGTTCATTCTGGCCCGCGCTGCTGAAAAGCTCTCGGCCGACGCGCGCCTGCTGCACCCGGTGGACGTGGTCAGCGACTACGAAAAAACCATCTACGACGAACTCGACCTGCTGCGCGAAGCGGCCAACGCCAGCCAGCTGAAGCGCAACTTCGAAGGCTCGCCGCTGCTCTACGTGCCACAAGTCTATTGGGACTGGTGCCGCCCGAAAGTGTTGGTGATGGAGCGCATCTACGGCATCCAGGTCACCGACCTGACCACCCTGGCCGACCAGCGCACCGACATGAAAATGCTCGCCGAACGCGGCGTGGAGATCTTCTTCACCCAGGTGTTCCGCGACAGTTTTTTCCACGCCGACATGCACCCCGGCAATATCTTCGTCAGCACCGTCAACCCGTGGAGCCCGCAGTACATTGCGATCGACTGCGGTATCGTCGGCAGCCTGACCCCGGAAGACCAGGACTACCTGGCCCGCAACCTGTTCGCCTTCTTCAAGCGTGATTACCGGCGTGTGGCGCAATTGCACATCGATTCGGGCTGGGTGCCGGCGGAAACCAAACTCAACGAATTCGAAGCAGCGATCCGCACCGTGTGCGAGCCGATCTTTGAAAAACCGTTAAAAGATATTTCCTTCGGCCAAGTTCTGATGCGCCTTTTCCAGACCGCTCGACGCTTCAACATGGAAGTTCAGCCGCAGCTCGTGCTGTTGCAAAAAACCCTGTTGAACATCGAAGGCCTGGGCCGTCAGCTGTACCCGGACCTGGACTTGTGGAACACCGCGCAGCCGTTCCTTGAACGCTGGATGCGCGAGCGCGTCAGCCCCAAAGCCTTGCTCGGCAACGTGCAGAGCCAGTTCGAACAGCTGCCGCACCTGGCCAACATGGCCCGCGACCTGCTCGAACGCATGTCCCACCCCCACGCCTACGACCCGCCACCACCGTGGCATAAACGCAAGGATGACTGGTTCTTGCGCCTGCTCGGCTGCGCCCACCTGGCGGGCGGCGTTATTCTGCTGGCCGGTGGACCACTGAACGAACTGGGTCATTGGCCCGGGGGAATCATGGTGGCCGTTGGTTTGTATCTGGTCGTTCGCCGATAGCCAGTTGTGTGATCCACTGGCACACTGTTTGAACGTTGGGCCAGGCTAATGAAGTGCGAAGCCCGCTGTCGGAGTCGAAGATGAAAAACTGGCTGGACGAGATCAAGTGGGACGCTGATGGCCTGGTGCCGGCGATTGCCCAGGATCACAAGACCGGGCGCGTCCTGATGATGGCCTGGATGAACCGTGAAGCGCTGGAACTGACTGCTGCCGAGAACCGTGCCATTTACTGGTCGCGCTCGCGTGGCAAGCTGTGGCGCAAGGGCGAAGAGTCCGGCCACGTGCAAACCCTGCATGAGATGCGCCTGGACTGCGACGCCGACGTGATCATCCTGATGGTCGAGCAGATCGGCGACATCGCCTGTCATACCGGCCGCCAAAGCTGCTTCTACCGCGTCTATGAGAACGGCGACTGGACAACGGTCGACCCGGTCCTGAAAGATCCGCACGCCATCTATTCCGCAGGACACAAACATGAGTGACACTCTGACCCGCCTGGCCGCAGTGCTGGAAGAGCGCAAAGGCGCCGCTGCCGACAGCTCGTATGTCGCCAGCCTGTACCACAAGGGCTTGAACAAGATTCTGGAAAAAGTCGGCGAAGAGTCGGTCGAAACCATCATTGCCGCCAAGGACGCCGCCATCAGCGGCGACTGCAGCGATGTGATCTACGAGACCGCCGATTTGTGGTTCCACAGCATGGTCATGCTCGCCCAACTGGGGCAGCATCCGCAGGCTGTACTTGATGAACTGGACCGTCGCTTCGGTCTGTCCGGACACGCCGAGAAAGCCTCGCGCCCGTCCGCCTGAACAATTATTAGAGAGGAGCAGCAACATGGGCATTTTTGACTGGAAACACTGGATCGTCATCCTGGTTGTTGTCGTATTGGTATTCGGCACCAAGAAACTGAAAAACCTCGGCACGGACGTGGGCGAGTCGATCAAGGGCTTCAAGAAAGCCATGAACGACGACGAAAAGCCGGCCGATCCGACCGTGACCCCGGCGCAACCGGTTCCACCTGTTCAGCCACAGACTACGCAGTCCGTGAACCAGCCGCACACCATCGACGTGCAGGCACAAAAAGTCGAAGAGCCGATCCGCAAAGACGTGTGAGCACTGACTAATGTTTGGTATCAGCTTCTCTGAACTGTTGCTCGTCGGCCTAGTGGCCCTGCTGGTGCTGGGGCCCGAGCGCTTGCCGGGTGCTGCGCGCACCGCCGGCCTGTGGGTCGGGCGCTTGAAGCGCAGCTTCAACGCGATCAAACAGGAAGTTGAACGTGAAATCGGTGCCGACGAGATTCGTCGGCAGCTGCACAACGAGCACATTCTGTCGCTGGAGCAGGAGGCGCGGAAGATTTTCTCGCCGACTCAGCAGGAGCCGACGCCGGTGGAGCATGTGGGGGAACAGACGATTCACGCGCCTGTCGCCGCCACTGAACCAACGCCTGCGCCAGCACCTGTTGTAGCGACTGCGCAACCTGAGTCCGTTGTATCAGCACCACCGGTTGCTCCTGCCGCCGCGCCGACAGCGCCGGCCCCTCATGACCCAACACTGCCGCCGCGAGCCCCATGAGCGATCTCCCCGAAAACGACCAGCACATGCCGCTGGTTTCGCACCTCACCGAGTTGCGTACCCGTCTGCTGCGCTGCGTAGCGGCGATTTTCATCATCTTCGCCGGGTTGTTTGCCTTTACCCAGCAGATCTACACCTTCGTCTCCACGCCGCTGCGCGCGTACCTGCCCGCCGGCGCGACGATGATCGCCACCGACGTGTCGTCGCCCTTCCTGACGCCGCTGAAGCTGACCATGATGGTCTCGCTGTTCCTGGCGATCCCGGTGATCCTGCACCAGATCTGGGGCTTCATCGCACCGGGCCTGTACAAGCATGAAAAGCGCATCGCGGTGCCGCTGCTTATGTCCAGCATCGTGCTGTTCTACACCGGCATGGCGTTCGCCTATTACCTGGTGTTCCCGTTGATCTTCAAGTTCTTCGCCGCTGCCACCCCGGCCGGCGTGGAAATGATGACCGACATCACCAGCTACCTCGATTTCGTCATGACGCTGTTCTTCGCCTTTGGCGTGGCGTTCGAAATTCCGGTGGCCGTGGTGCTGCTGGTGTGGATCGGCGTGGTCGACGTCAAATACCTGAAGAAAATCCGCCCGTACGTGGTCATCGGCTGCTTCGTGGTCGGCATGATCCTGACGCCGCCGGACATCTTCTCGCAGACGCTGTTGGCGGTACCGATGTGGCTGCTGTTCGAGATCGGCATCCTGTTTGGCAGCCTGATCAGCAAACGTGGCGAGCATCCGGACGACCAACCGGTTGACGATCACAACGACCAGCCGCCAGCGACCCAACCGTGAACCTGCTGCTGCTCGAAGAAGCCGATTTCATTGCGGCCGACCGGGTGATCCTGCGTGATCGCCGGTTGACGCACATGCAGGAAGTTCACCGCTGCGAAGTCGGTGACAGCCTGCGTGTCGGTCGGATCGGCGGGTTGATGGGCGCGGCCGAGGTGTTGCGCCTGGACGCCGCTGAAGCCGAATTGCGCGTCACCCTCGACCAACCGCCCCCGAACAAGCTGCCGTTGACCCTGGTGTTGGCCCTGCCGCGCCCGAAAATGCTGCGCAGGGTGTTTCAGACCGTGGCCGCCATGGGTGTGCCGCGCGTCGTGCTGGTGAACAGCTATCGCGTCGAGAAGAGCTTCTGGCAAACCCCGTTCCTGGAACCCGAGGCGATTCGCGAACAATTGATCCTCGGCCTCGAACAGGCCCGGGACAGTGTGCTGCCCGAGATCGTTATCGAGAAGCGCTTCAAGCCCTTCGTTGAGGACCGTCTGCCGGCGATCACCGAGGGCACCCTCGGCCTGGTCGGACATCCCGGAAACTACCCGCCTTGCCCCCGCGGCCTCGACGAACCGGTGACCCTGGCCATCGGCCCCGAAGGTGGCTGGATCCCTTACGAGATCGACCTGCTGGGCAAGTCCGGCCTGCAACCGGTGCAGCTCGGCGAGCGCATCCTGCGCGTCGAGACCGCCGTCACCGCCCTGCTCGCCCGCCTGTTCTAACACGGCCCCTTGTAGCAGCTGGCGAAGCCTGCTGCTACAAGGGATGTGATCGTCGCCAGTCTTTTTCCGCCCTACAGAACCGGCTTTGCCTGCCGATACAGTTCCCACAAAACCAATCAGTGGTCCAGGGAGTTGTAGCATGTACCAATGGCTAGCCGAGAATCTGGGGAACATCAGCGTCAATCGCAAACTGGGAATCGGTTTCGGTCTGGTGCTGTTGCTTACCCTGTTGATCACCTTCACCGGCTGGACTGGCCTGAGCGACGTGACGAGCCGTGGCGACAAGCTCGGGTTCATCGCCAGCCTCAATGACCTGACCAAAGACCTGCGCCTGGCCCGTCTGGACTATGAAATGCGCCGGGGCGAACAAGGCCCGGGGGCGGTCAACGACAAGCTGGCGCAACTCGATGCGGGCCTGCAAACCGCTCGCAAACTGATTGAGCAACCGGCCGACGCGGCAATGGTTGACCAGCAATTGGCCGCCGTCAGCCAGTACAAACAAGCGTTCAGCGCGATGATCCAGGCCGGTGCCAACCGCGAAGACGCGCGCAGCAAACTCGGGGCCACGGCCGACAACGCCGTCGCCCGCGTCGCCGAAGTCGAGAAATCCCTGCTGCAAGGCGACAACGTCGCCCAGTTCAATAGCGTGATCGATTTGAGCAAATTGATTCAGCAAGCGCGCTTCCAGGTTCGCGGCTACACCTACAGCGCCAAGCCCGAAGCCGAACAACCGGCGCTGGACGCCATCGACAACGCCCTGAAAAACCTCGAAAGCCTGCCGTCCAAACTGCCGGAAGAACACACCGCCAACCTGCAACAGGCGACCGATTCGCTCAAGGCCTACCGTGCCGCCGTCAGCCAGTACCGTGACTCCCAGGTCGCCAGTGCTGCCGCACTCGTGCGCATGGCCGAGCAAGGCGATATCCTGCTCGACGTCAGCAAAAAACTCACCGTGTCGCAAACCATCGTCCGCGACACCGATGCGGCTCACGCCAAGAACATGCTGCTGATGGCCACCGCCCTGGCCCTGGCCTTCGGCATAGTCGCAGCCTGGGCGATCACTCGCCAGATCGTCATCCCGCTGAACCAGACCCTGAAAGTGGCTGAACGTGTGGCCGCCGGCGACCTGACTCACAACCTGACCTCCAAGCGTCGCGACGAACTCGGCCAGCTTCAGCGTGCCATGCAGAGCATGACCCTGGGCCTGCGGGAACTGATCGGCGGCATCAGCGACGGCGTTACACAAATCGCCAGCGCCGCCGAAGAGTTGTCGGCGGTCACCGAGCAGACCAGTGCCGGGGTCAACAGCCAGAAAGTCGAGACCGATCAGGTAGCGACCGCAATGAACGAAATGACCGCGACCGTGCAAGAAGTCGCATGCAATGCCGAAGAAGCCTCCGAAGCCGCCGTCGCCGCCGATCAGCAAGCCCGCGAAGGTGACAAAGTGGTCGGCGAAGCCATCGCCCAGATCGAACGCCTGGCCCTCGAAGTTGGCAATTCCACCGCCGCGATGGGCGATCTCAAACGCGAAAGCGACAAGATCGGCAGCGTGCTCGACGTCATCAAATCCGTGGCCCAGCAAACCAATCTGCTGGCCCTCAACGCCGCCATCGAAGCCGCCCGTGCCGGTGAAGCCGGACGCGGTTTTGCGGTGGTGGCCGATGAAGTTCGCAGCCTGGCGCAACGCACCCAGAAGTCCACCGAAGAAATCGAAGAGCTGATCGTCGGCTTGCAAAACGGCACCCAGCAAGTCGCCACGATCATGGACAACAGCCGCGTCCTGACCGACAGCAGCGTCGAACTGACCCGCCGCGCCGGGGGCTCACTGGAAAGCATCACCCGCACCGTGTCGGCGATTCAGTCGATGAACCAGCAGATCGCCGCCGCTGCCGAGCAGCAAACGGCAGTGGCCGAGGAGATCAACCGTAGCGTGCTGAACGTGCGTGACGTGTCCGAGCAGACCTCGGCAGCCAGTGAAGAGACGGCGGCATCCAGTATTGAGCTGGCGCGGCTGGGAACGCATCTGCAGATGCTGGTGGGCAGGTTCAAGGTTTGAGGTGATGCGGACTGATCGTTCCCACGCAGAGCGTGGGAACGGTCGACTAGAGAACCTGACGCAAAAACGCCTGCGCCCGCGGATCCTTCGGCGCATCAAAGAACTCCGCCGGTGACGCATCTTCCAGCAATTTGCCGTGATCGAAGAACAACACCCGATCCGCCACTTCCCGCGCAAAGCCCATTTCATGGGTGACGCAAACCATGGTCATGCCTTCCACGGCCAGGGTTTTCATCACGTCCAGCACTTCGCCGACCATTTCCGGGTCCAGCGCCGAGGTCGGCTCATCGAACAACATGACCTTCGGCTCCATGGCCAACGCCCGGGCAATCGCCACGCGCTGTTGCTGGCCGCCGGACAGACGCGACGGAAACTCGTGGGCTTTCTGTGCAATGCCGACCTTTTCCAGCAACGCCAGGGCCTTGGCCTCGCGCTCTTTCTTGCCGCGTTTGCGCACGACTTTCTGCGCCAGGCAGAGGTTTTCCAGCACGGTCATATGCGGGAACAGGTTGAAGTGCTGAAACACCATGCCGACCTCGCGCCGGTAGGCGTTGACGTCGGTTTTCGGGTCGGCCAGTTGCAGACCATCAATGCTCACCGAACCCGAGTCGAATGCTTCCAGGCCATTAAGGCAGCGCAGGAAGGTCGATTTGCCGGAGCCGGACGGGCCGATCACCACCAGCACTTCACCCTTGGCCACGTGCGTGGTGACGTCATCCACCGCGCGAACCACCTGGCCGCGGGTATCGAAGACTTTTACCAGATCGCGAACTTCAATCACTTTGCGCGAGCCTCCGCTCAAGCCGGCTGGCGATTTTCGACAGCGGCAGGTTGATCAACAGGTACAACCCGGCCACGCAGAACAGGATTTCGAATGGCGAGAACGAGGTGGTGATGACTTCACGACCGCTTTTCAACAGTTCGGTAATTGCGATGACCGAAACCAGCGACGTGTCCTTGACCAGGCTGATGAATTGCCCGGCCAGGGGCGGCAATACCCGCTTCAAGGCTTGAGGCATCACCACGTGGCGCATCGACTGGCCAGCGCTCAGCCCCAACGAACGCGCGGCTTCGTTCTGGCCGCGGGCGATGGACTGCACGCCGGAACGGATGATTTCCGCGACGTAGGCGCCCGTGAACAGCGACAACGCCGCGATCCCGGCGAATTCCCGGGACAGGTTCATCACGGTGCCGATGAAGAAATAGAAAATGAAGATCTGTACCAGCAGCGGTGTGCCACGGACCAGTTCGACGTAAATGGTCGAAAGGTCGCGCAGGGTCGGGTTGCTCGACAGCCGGCACAAACCGGTGACGAGACCGATCAACAGACCGAGTACGCCAGACACCACGGACAACCACAACGTGGTCCACAGTCCCCAAAGCAGTGGACCGGCGGCCCAATGGCGTGTCACGCCGATCACATCGCCTTCGGCCACATCATCGCCTTGGGCGACTTGCAGGCTGTTGTCGTCGACGGTCACGCGCTGCTCATCACCCGCGTCGTTGCGCAGGGTGACTTCGGCTTTATCGCCCGTGCGCACCAGTTCGCTGACGGTGGAGATGTCGGCGGCGCGCTGGGATTCTTCGGCGTGGTAGGCGAAGTATTGCGGCACTCGGTTCCAGCGCCATTCGTAGGACATCAGCGAGGTGGCGTAATACAACGCGCCGGCCAGGCCGATCAGCACCAGCACGGTTAAAACGTGCCAGGGCCATTGGGATTTTTTTTGTTTCATTTGCTTTGAAGCTTCCGAATTTTGTGTCGCCGGGAAGGCCGTCATCGCGGGCAAGCCTGCTCCCACAAGGTTCTGCGCCGGACACAAAATTTGTGTTCACCCAGATCACTGTGGGAGCGGGCTTGCCCGCGATTGGGGCGGCGCGGTCTAACTGACCGAACGCCGCTTGTCAGCGTTACTCCATGTCCTTGAGCCAAGCGGTGTCTTTGAACCACTTGTCATGGATGCGATCGTAGGTGCCGTCTTCGTGGATCTGGTGCAGGAAGTTGTTGATGAAGTTGATGCTGTCGTAGTCACCCTTCTTCAGGCCGAAGGCCAGCGGCTCGTACGTGAACGGCTTGTCGAGGAACACCAGTTTGCCGGCGCCAACCTTGTTCACCGCCACCACGTTGTACGGCGCGTCGTAGATGAAGGCATCAGCCTTGCCATTGACCACGTCCAGCACCGCTTCCTGTTCATTGTCATAGCCGTGGTACTTGGCTTTGGAGATCAGCTTCTTGGCGACCATCTCGCCGGTGGTGCCGAGCTTGGAGGTGATGCGGTAGTCGGCGGTGTTCAAGTCCTTATAGGACTTGATGGTGCCTTCCAGCTCTTTGCGGATCAGCAGGGTCTGACCGACGACGATAAACGGTTCGCTGAAGTTCAGGCGCAGGTTGCGTTCCTGGGTCAGGGTCATCCCGCTGCCGATCATGTCGAACTTGTCGGTCATCAGGGCCGGGATGATGCCGTCGTAGCCGGTGGACACCAGCTCCAGCTTGACGCCCATGGCTTTGGACATGGCTTTGAGGATGTCGACTTCGAAACCGATGATCTCGCCGCGCTTGTTGGTCATCTCGAACGGCATGTAGGTCGGGTCCATGCCGACTTTCAGCGTGCCGCGCTTGACCGCGTCATCGATGGCACCGGCCTGCGCCGCGCTGACTGCAACCAATGCCGTGACGCCGACCAGCAGCATCGAGAGATACTTCTTCATCATCATGTCCCCAAAACCATTGCGGTGTGAGGCGCGCAAAAACGGCGGCTTCCCTCAGGAAACGCCCCCATACGGACAAAAATTATCCGGGCGCACCAATTCGGGGACGGATCCTAAACTACTCGCCCGTTTGCACAAGGGCTGAAACAGGATTTGTTGGCTGACGCCGATCAGGCAAAAAAAAACCCCGCTGGATGAGCGGGGTTTTCTATTACGCCAACTGAGGCTGTGCGCTCAGCGGTTTGAGCGGCAGCAACGGCGCGTGGGGATCGGCTTTCACCGATTGACGCCAGGCTTGCAGCCATTCGGGGTGACCTTCACTCCAGACCTGCTCATGCAGACGACCCAATGCCACCGGGTCACTCAGCAATTGCACACGCTCATTGTTGTTCAGGCCATCAGGCCCGACCTTCAAGGCGTGACGAACCCGTTCGACACGCAGCCACTCGATTGGCTCGGCCTGACCGTGACGAGAAGTCGCCAGCGAGCACGCCAGGGCGTTCTGCTGCGGATCGACCACCGCCCGGATGAAGCCGTCGTTCAGTGCGTGATAACGGTTTTCGTGGGTGTACTGGTCGGTGGCCAGCAGCGCCTGCGGCGGATTGTATTCCTCAGGGATCAGGAACAGGCTTTCGTCACGGGACTTCAAGCCCAGACCGACACGGCTGGAAATCACCGACACCGGAATCGACAGCATCAACGAACCGACAATCGGCACCAGCCACCACAGGAAGCTCGGGTTCAGCCAGATCACCAGCAAGGCCCAGAAGAAGCCCAGCAAGGTCTGCGGACCGTGGCGCTTGACCGCTTCGCTCCATGGCGTGGAATCGTCGTCACGTTGTGGCGAGTTCCAGGTCGCGGCCCAGCCGAGGAACGCGGCCAGTACGAAACGGGTGTGGAAAATCATCCGCACCGGCGCCAGCAGCATGGAGAACAATACCTCCAGCAGCATCGACATCGTCACCTTGAACTTGCCACCGAACTCTTTCGCACCTTTGGCCCAGATCAGGAGGATGCTCAACAGCTTCGGCAGGAACAGCAGCACGATGGTCGTGGAGAACAGCGCCACAGCCTTGTCCGGGTGCCATTGCGGCCACAGCGGATACAGCTGTCGCGGCTCCATGAAGTATTGCGGTTCCATCAGCGTGTTGACCGCCAGCAGCGCCGTCGACAGCACGAGGAAGAAGAACCACAACGGCGCCGACAGGTAAGACATCACGCCGGTCAGGAACACCGCCCGGTGAACCGGGTGCATGCCCTTGACCAGGAACAGGCGGAAGTTCATCAGGTTACCGTGGCACCAGCGACGGTCACGCTTGAGTTCGTCCAGCAGGTTCGGCGGCAGTTCTTCGTAGCTGCCCGGCAAATCGTAGGCAATCCACACGCCCCAGCCAGCACGGCGCATCAGCGCGGCTTCAACGAAGTCGTGGGACAGGATCGCACCGGCGAATGCGCCTTTACCCGGCAATGGCGCCAGGGCGCAGTGCTCGATGAACGGCTTCATGCGGATAATCGCGTTGTGGCCCCAGTAGTGGGATTCACCCAACTGCCAGAAGTGCAGACCGGCGGTAAACAACGGACCGTACACGCGAGTCGCAAACTGCTGCATCCGTGCATACAAGGTGTCCATGCCCGACGCACGCGGCGCGGTCTGGATGATCCCGGCGTCCGGTGTGGCTTCCATCAAGCGCACCAGGCTGGTCAGGCATTCACCGCTCATCACGGAGTCCGCGTCGAGCACGACCATGTACTTGTAGTCACCGCCCCAACGACGGCAGAAGTCGTCGAGGTTGCCGCTTTTACGTTTCACGCGACGGCGACGGCGGCGATAGAAGATCTTGCCGAAGCCACCGGCTTCGCGGCAGACGTCCAGCCAGGCTTGCTGCTCGGCAACGCAGATGTCGGCGTCGTTACTGTCGCTGAGGACGAAGAAGTCGAAGCGATCCAGGTCACCCGTGGCCGCTACCGATTCAAACGTCGCCCGCAGACCGGCAAATACACGCGGCACGTCTTCGTTGCAGATCGGCATCACCAATGCGGTGCGCGCGTCCTTTGGAATCGGCTCATTACCGGCACTTTTACCGGAGATGCGGTATTTATCGTGCCCGGTGAGCAACTCGAGGAAGCCCATCAGCGCGGTCCAGAAACCGGCCGACACCCAGCAGAACAGAATCCCGAACAGGATCAGGATGCTGGTTTGTAATGCGTATGGCAGCACTTGTGTGGCGGTTTGCAGCAGCGATTGATGCAGCACTTCGTTGAGGTCGACGAACGACCAGCCCTGGTACGGCATGATGCCTTTCATGTACCAGCCGGCGACGATGGTCTGGCCGAGCATCAATACCAGCAGAATGTAGCGACGGATCGAACCCACAGTGCGCCAGCGAGCGGCCGGCAGCACACGTTCATCTTTCGGCGGAGCCGGCGGATTGGTGCGACCGGTCAGGCGGCGCCAGCCACGTACCAGAATGTTGGTGCGCCACGGCTCCGGCACGACTTTGGTCCGACGGATCGGCGGGGTCGCTTTGAGGCAAACCCGACCGCTGGCGTCGACCGCCAGCATTTCCGCTTCTTCCAGTTCTTCAGCCGTGTTCAAGGTCAAACGACGGCCCACCGAGGCTTGGGCAGCCTCGGTCGGTGCGTCGAACGTCTGCGACGACAGACGCTGGTGCAATTCGCTGAAGGACGAGCAGCCCGCGAGTTCCGCGCGCTGCTCGTCGGTCATCGGTAGATGCGCCAGATACTCGGCGAGCGTCTCTGGCTGTATTTGAGAATTACTCATCGGCAGACAACTGATAGCTCCAGGTCTCGGTCAGGACTTCTTCAGTCGATGCCGATTCCGGTGTGGCTGGGGCCGCGTCGGCAGCGACTGGCTGCTTGGCGTCTTTATTAGCCTTGTCCTTGGCATCTGCAACCGGCTTGGCATCGGCCTGCTTGGCCTCTGCTTGCTTGGCTTCCTTGTCGGCTTTTTCCTGTTGCTTTGCGGCAACCTTGTCGGCTTTGGCGACAGACGAATTCGAGGCTGGAACCGACGTCTTGGCCAGGTCTGCCGGCACGATGTTCTGAACCAGGGCCGCGCGCATTTCGGTGGCTTTGCTCGCATCCTTGATCTTCATGCGCAGCGTCAGGCGCCAGCCCTTGGTTTCAGGGTTGTAACGCACGCTGTTCTCGACCAGTTCAGCGTTGTCGCCCACGCTGACCTGGCTGCGAACGTCCGCATCCGGTGGCAATGCCGCCAGGGACGGGCCTTCGAAGTCCACCAGATAAGCAACGCTACCGTCCGGCTGACGGATCAGGTTGGACTGTTTAACGTCACCGGTGGAGCGCAGGGTCTGTTTGACCCAGGCACTGTCAGGCGCGTGGATGGAAGCTTCGTCCATGGTCCAGTGCATGCGATAGGCAACATCGAGCGGCTGGCCAGGCTCTGGCAGTTTTTCCGGGTTCCAGAAAGCCACGATATTATCGTTGGTTTCATCGGCGGTCGGAATCTCGACCAGATCCACGGTACCCTTGCCCCAGTCACCCTTCGGCTCGATCCAGGCGCTTGGGCGCTTGTCGTAGCGATCGTCGAGGTCTTCATAGTGGCTGAAATCGCGGCCACGTTGCAGCAGACCGAAACCACGCGGGTTCTCGACCGAGAAGTTGCTCACCGACAGGTGTTTCGGGTTGTTCAACGGACGCCAGATCCATTCGCCGTTGCCGGCATGGATCGCCAGGCCGCTGGAATCGTGCAGCTCACGACGGTAGTTCAGCACTTTCGAAGGCTGGTTGGCGCCGAACAGGTACATGCTGGTCAATGGAGCAATACCCAGCTTGCCGACCTTGTCGCGCAGGAACATCTGCGCCTTGACGTCGACAATGGTGTCGCTGCCCGGACGCAGGGTCAGGCGATAGGCACCTGTCGCACGCGGCGAATCCAGCAACGCGAAAATCACCAGGTGCTTGTCACCCGGCTTCGGCTGTTGAATCCAGAACTCGGTGAAACGCGGGAATTCTTCGCCGGATGGCAATGCGGTATCAATCGCCATACCCCGGGCAGACAAACCATAAACGTGGCCCTTGCCGACGACGCGGAAGTAGCTGGCGCCGAGCATGGTCATGATTTCGTCTTGCTTGTCAGCCTTGTTGATCGGGTACAGCACCCGGAAACCGGCATAACCCAGTTGTTCGGTGGCCTTAGGATCGAACTTCACGTCGCCGAAATCGAAACGACTCGGGTCATATTTGATTTCTTCGACGGAATTAGCCGTGATTTCGTTGATTTTCACCGGTGTATCGAAATGCATACCCTGGTGATAGAACGACAGCTTGAACGGGGTTTTCTGATCCGCCCACTCGGCCTTCTCGGTCAGGAAACGAATTTTCTGATAGTCCGCGAATTTCATCTCGCGGAACTCGGTTGGCAGGTTACTGCGCGGAGCTTCGTATTTTTGCGCGGCCAGCTCTTTTGCCTTGACCGACACATCCTCCAGACTGAATGCCCAAAGCTGGCCGGCGCTGAATAGGCAGAGCAGTGCAGAGCCCGCTACCAGAGCGCTTCGGAACCGTTTGGCAGTCAATTTTGGTGCATTACAGGGACTAACAATCACGAGCAACCCTCGCCGAAAACAGATCAAAAAACCAACGGCCAGTTGAAGGGTTCGCACGGTCAACGGCATGAAAAAACCGACCTTGCAAACCACTCTTGCCAAGTTGGCGAGCATTGTTCCGACTCCGATGGGGCTAAATGATTCCCCAAACGGTTCAGGACAAGTCTCTACCTAAGTCAAAATGGACCAACGAACGCCGATCCCCGTAGCGCGCGATTATCTAGTAGGCCGCGTTACAACGCATCAGGCGCAACAAAGTATTTCTCGCGAAAAACGCCTGTTTACAGTCGAAAAGCTCTTAAAAAGTTGTTTCAAGCGCTTTCAGGTCTGTAACAGGAAGGTTACCGGGCCATCGTTGACCAGGTGCACCTGCATATCCGCGCCGAATCTACCTGATGCCACAGTGCCATGCACCTGTTTCGCTTTGCCTAATAGATAGTCGAAAAGCTCCTCACCCAACGCAGGAGGGGCCGCGGTCGAAAAACTCGGACGCAGCCCGCTTTTAGTGTCAGCAGCCAGGGTGAACTGTGAGACCAGCAGCAACCCGCCACCGACATCCGCCAGGGACAGATTCATCTTGCCCTCAGCGTCGCTGAATACCCGATAGTTAAGCAGCTTATTGAGAAGTTTGTCGGCGCTGGCCCGAGTATCCTCGGGCTCGACGGCGACCAGTACTAGCAACCCTTGGTCGATCGCCCCCACCACTTCCCCCGCGACCTCGACTCGCGCACCCCGTACGCGTTGCAACAACCCCTTCATGCTTCTTCGGGCGGCAGATCGAGCAAGCGGCGCGCCATCTGGCCGGCGGCCCGTACCAACGCATCGGTGATGCCCGGTTCGGCCGCTGCATGGCCGGCGTCACGGATGATCTGCAGCTCACTGTTCGGCCAGTTCTGGTGCAATTCCCAGGCGTTATCCAGCGGGCAAATCACATCGTAGCGACCGTGGATAATTACACCGGGCAAATGGGCAATCTTGCCCATGTCACGGATGAGCTGGTTGGGCTCAAGGAAGGCGTTGTTGGTGAAGTAGTGACATTCGATGCGTGCAATCGACAACGCGCGCTGAGGTTCCGAGAAGCGATCGACCACCAGCGGATTCGGACGCAACGTTGCGGTCCGGCCTTCCCACGTGGACCAGGCCTTGGCCGCATGCATCTGGGCAATCTGGTCGTTGCCGATCAGGCGCTTGTGGAAAGCGCTGAGCAAGTCGTCGCGCTCGTCCAGCGGGATCGGCGCAATGTAATCCTGCCAGTAATCGGGGAACAGACGGCTGGCGCCTGCCTGGTAGAACCACTCGATTTCCTGCGGACGGCAGAGAAAGATCCCGCGCAGGATCAGGCCGTGGACACGCTCCGGGTGGGTTTGCGCGTAGGCCAGCGCCAGGGTTGAACCCCAGGAGCCGCCAAACAGCACCCATTTGTCGATGCCCAGATGCTTGCGAATTCGCTCAAGGTCGGCGACCAGATCCCAGGTGGTGTTGTTTTCGAGGCTGGCGTGGGGGGTGGAGCGACCGCAACCACGCTGGTCAAAGGTGACAATGCGATACAGGTTTGGATCGAAATACCGACGGCTCTGGGCATCACACCCGGCGCCGGGGCCGCCGTGGATGAACACCACCGGCAAACCTTCCGGTGAACCGCTTTCGTCGACGTAGAGCGTATGGGTGTCATCGACGGCCAGATCGTGCCGGGCGTGGGGTTTGATCTGTGGGTACAAAGTCTGCATTGCGCGCTCCGTAAGGGGTCGAGGTCATCCCTGGGGGGACTTCTATTATTCTGCCGTCCGGCATCATAAACCCGAATTACGTCAATGAGCATGCCCCTTGCTGCGTCAGAGTCTGTCAGCCAAAAACCCGAGCAGCGTTTCATAGAGTTCGTCCACCTCGGCGACCTGGCCGCGCGCGCGCAAACAGCCGTGAACCAGCCCTTCGCCATAGTACAACGTAGTGTCCACGCCAGCGGCTTCCAGTTGTTCGGCGTAGACCACACCGTCATCGCGCAGAGGATCGAATTGCGCGACGGCAATCAAGGCCGGCGGCAGTCCACCGAAATGCCCGGCGAGCAATGGCATGGCATAAGCGCCCGGCTGTCGGCTGCCGCGCAAGTACAAGGCGTGATAGCAATCGACATCGCTGCTGCTGAGTAACGGCGCGTCGATGCATTCGCTGCGCGATGACGACTGCTGATCGCCGCCCAGGCCCGGATAGATCAGGACCTGCGCAGCGGGCAGTGGTTCGTGGGCATCGCGTAACGCCAGGCACAACGCCGCGGCCAGATTGCCGCCAGCACTGTCCCCCATCACCAGCGTCCGCGCTGGATCCAGTCGGAACGGCCCGGCACGCAACGCGCGCCAGACCTTGAGACAGTCATCGAATCCCGCCGGATATGGATGTTCGGGCGCCAGACGGTAATCAACGGCAATCACCAACACGCCGAGTGTCGAGGCGAACTCGGCGCAGATGAAGTCGTGGGAATCCAGATCGCCGACCACCCATCCGCCACCGTGCAGATACACGATGCACGGGCACGTATCGGACGATGGCGAGGCGTGTGGCTGATACGACCTGACGGCCACACCGGCCAAATCGAAATCGACGACATAGAGCCCTTCAGGACGCGGCGGGGTAAACGCCTGGCACATCTCGCTGTAGGCCAGGCGCAAACCGGCGAGGCTGGTGTCGGTGCTGTTGAAGCTGACGGTTTTCTCGACGAAGGCCGTCATCTGTTCGGAAAGCAGGTAGGGAGTCATGTGCCAGTGTCAGTCCGTCAGAATTTCGTGAACAGGGCCTTTGTGGCGAGGGGGCACTCGTCATTACCGATGGGTCAGTTTTTCAAACTGGCCTGTACGGTTGCGAGGCCGTCCTTGCCATCAAAACTGGACACGCCCGCCAGCCAGCGCTGCAAATCTTCCGGGTGATCGCGCAACCATTGCCTGGCCACGTCCTGCGGCGTCTTGCGTTCCATGATCGGCACCATCAACTGGCTTTCCTGGGACGCGGTAAACGTCAGGTTTTCCAGCAGACGATTGACGTTCGGGCAACGCTGGGCGTAATCCGGCGCGGTGACGGTGGAAACGGTGGCCGCGCCTTCGTTCGGCCCATACACGTCTTCACTGCCCGTCAGGTAGGCCATCTTCATGTTGATGTTCATCGGGTGCGGCGTCCAGCCGACGAACACCACGAATTCCTTGCGATTCACCGCGCGTTGCACGGCGGCAAGCATGCCGGCCTCACCGGACTCGATCAGTTTGAAATCCTTCAAGCCAAAGTGATTGGTCTCGATCATGGTTTTGATTGTGGTGTTGGCGCCGCTACCCGGCTCGATGCCATAAATCTTGCCACCGAGCTGGTCCTTGAATTTTGCGATATCGGCGAAGGTTTTCAGTCCGGCGGCGGCCACGTAATCCGGCACCGCGAGCGTCGCCTGGGCATCGGCCAGGCTCGGTTTGTCCATGACCTTCACTTGATTGGCGGCCACGAACGGCGCGATGTTTTTGTCCATCGCCGGTTTCCAGTAACCAAGGAAGATGTCGAGCCGCTTGTCGCGGATGCCGGCGAAGATGATTTGCTGCACGGCGCTGGTTTGCTTGCTTTCGTAGCCCAGGCCATTGAGCAGCACATCGGCCATGCCGCTGGTGGCGATGACGTCGGTCCAGTTGACCACGCCCATGCGCACGGCTTTGCAGGAAGCATCGTCACTGGCCAGGACGCTGGTGCTCAAAAGAGCCGTGCCGCAGAGGATTGAGAGACAGCGGGTGAACAGTCTTTTCATCGTGAGAGTCTCGTGCGGCAGATTATTGTGAGGGCCGGTGTCTTCGTGCACCGTGCTCAGCACATTACGCAGCAGCGAGAGGGTAAAAGCGAACTGTGGCGACCGAGATTTGCACGGTGGCGACAGTCTGGCGAGATCGTTCCCTTGCTCCGCGTGGGCGCGTGGGAATGCAGCGAGGGATGCTCTGCGTCTCAAAGGCGGATGCCGTAGCCTAATAAAGCAACGACAACGTAAATAGACAGCACACTATAACCAAACAATATAAAAAACTGTCAGAAGTGCCAGCTGACAACCCACATTGAAAAATATTAAATCAACAAGAAAGCAATACACCAGCAAAAGATAATACTTCAATCCGGAGAAAATATTATGGACACACCGTCTACATCACAAGGCCTCGATGAAGAATTCAATGCAACCATAAAATTCGCATCTGGAAATTTCGCATTCAAGGCGAATAAGATCAGCATAAAAGAGAGCGTTGATTCATTAGGAAATAAATGCTGGCGAGTACAGGCCTTCCAAGATATTTATAAGGACTTCCCCCCAAACCAGGTTTAGCTGGCATCAAAGAGGTTATCGCCATTCATCTCTATATCGGAGAGGAACTCAGCGGAACAAATGAAGCACTGGTTCCCGCAATCCAGCCGCCCAACGCGATAAAAAACAGTGGCAACCTGTTCAAGATTGTCGACAAAAAACCTGACAAGGACGACGTTATAGATACAGCCGAAACTTACCCAGGCACCGAAGGCATAGCAAGTTACGAGTGGAATCAAGAAAGAACACGCATCAAAGGCACTTTTCGCCTCCTGGTAATGGACTGCGATAACCCTGGCCCCGAAACAGATATAAACATATATGGTAACTTCAACCTATTAAACAGTGGCGACCATAGAATTTAATGCCAATCCCAAATTAAGAAGCGATTTTCAAAAATCGCTCTCAACTTTACTTCAAGAAATTTTTAGCCCCCCAACTCAACAAACCTTGCAGCAACTCCTTGAGCACCCCTTGCGTTGGCGCAGCCAGATCCGGGCGATAGCGGAACGGCTCGAACTCTTCCATGTAGGTGCACTGCCCCAACTCCAGTTGCACCGCATGGATGTTTTCGGCCGGGTTGCCATAATGCCGGGTGATGTGGCCGCCCTTGAAACGACCGTTCAGCACATGGCTGTAGTCGCCGTGACGCGCGCAGATTGCTTCCAGCTGAGTGGCCAACTGCGGATCGCAACTGGCGCCATTGAAGGTGCCAAGATTGAAGTCCGGTAGTTTGCCGTCGAACAGGTGCGGGATGATCGAGCGGATCGAGTGCGCGTCGAACAGCAACGCATAGCCGAACTCGGCTTTCAGTCGCGCCAGCTCGTTTTGCAAGGTCGTGTGATACGGCGTCCAGATCTGCTCCAGATAGGTCGCGCGCTCCTCTTTCGACGGCTCCAGCCCTTCACGGAACAATGGAATGCCGTCGAACAGCGTCGCCGGGTACAGACCGGTGGTCGCGCCGACATACAAAGGCTTGTCGTCGGATGGCCGGTTCAGGTCGATCACGAATCGCGAATACTCGGCTGCCAACGTACTCGCGCCCAACTCTGCAGCAAACGCGTAAAGCTGCGGAATGTGCCAGTCGGTGTCCGGCAGGCTGCGGGCGTCGGGGATCAACCCGGCTTCGACCGCCGGGGTCAGGCGCAGGCCGGCGTGGGGCATGCTGATCAGCAGCGGCACGCGGCCTTGTTTGAAGTTCAGAACCTTATCCACAATTGCTCTCCTAAACGCTTGTCTCGACGCCGTGACGCACGACGCGTTTTTCCAGGTCACCGCCCAGCCAGTACGACAGGTCGGCCGGACGATCGATTTGCCAGGCGACAAAATCCGCGACCTTGCCAGCTTCCAGCGAACCGTGGGTGTCGGCCATGCCCAGCGCGGTGGCGGCATGAATCGTTGCACCGGCCAGTGCTTCTTCCGGGGTCATGCGGAAACAAGTGCAGGCCATGTTCAGCATCAAGCGCAATGACAGCGCCGGCGAGGTGCCGGGGTTGAGGTCGCTGGCGATGGCGATTTTCACCCCGTGCTTGCGCAGGGCTTCCATGGGCGGCAACTGGGTTTCCCGCAGAAAGTAGAACGCGCCCGGCAGCAGCACGGCGACGGTGCCGGACTTGGCCATGGCGATGGCGTCGTCCTCGGTCATGAACTCCAGGTGATCCGCCGACAGTGCGTGATAACGCGCCGCCAGACTCGAACCGTGCAGCGACGACAGTTGTTCGGCGTGCAGCTTCACCGGCAAACCGAGCTCCTGTGCGGTGACGAACACGCGCTCGACCTGCGCCGGCGAGAACGCCAGGTATTCGCAGAAGGCATCCACGGCATCCACCAGCCCTTCGGCGGCCAGGGCCGGGAGCATGTCGGCGCAGATGTGATCGATGTAGTCGTCGGCGCGATCGGCGTATTCCGGCGGCAAGGCGTGAGCGGCCAGGCAGGTGCTGCGCACGCTCACCGGCAGTTCGGCGCCGAGACGGCGGATCACGCGAAGGATTTTGCGTTCGCTGGCCAGGTCGAGGCCGTAGCCGGATTTCATCTCGACGGTGGTCACGCCGTCGCGCATCAAGCTCTTCAGACGCTTGGCGGCACTGGCGAACAGTTCGTCTTCGGTCGCCGCACGAGTAGCGCGCACGGTGCTGGCGATGCCACCACCGGCCGCGGCGATTTCCGCGTAGCTGACGCCTTGCAGACGCTGTTCGAATTCACCGCTGCGGTTACCGCCAAACACCGTGTGGGTATGGCAGTCGATCAGGCCCGGAGTCACCCAGGCCCCTTTAAGATCATTGACTGCCGGGTACTCGCCCGACGGCAGTTCAGCGCGTGGGCCGATCCACTCAATGTGCGCACCTGACGTCACGATGGCCGCATCCTCGATGATCGAGTAGACGCCTTGCGCCATGGTTGCGACGTGGCAGTGTTGCCAGAGAGTTTTCATCCGTGGCCTCCGTTAGGTTATCGATGAGAAAAAGAAGGTTCCCGCTCTACCGGTACTGCCTTCCCTGCCGCCGGTTTTACCCACGTCAGGTAGGCCAGCACCAGCAATACAATCCAGACCACGCCGACGATCAGAGCCGCCTGGGTGTCCGGGAAATAGCCCAGCACGCCGAAAATGAACAGCATGAAGGCAATCGCTGCCATCGGCGCATAGGGCCAGAACGGCACCGGGAATTTCAGTTCGGCGACCTGTTCGCGGCTCATGGAACGACGCATGGCCACCTGGGTGAACAGAATCATCAACCAGACCCAGACCGTTGCGAAGGTGGCAATGGAGGCGATCAACAGAAACACGTTTTCCGGAATCAGGTAGTTGAGCAGCACGCCCAGCAGCAGCGCGGCACTCATGACCACCACGGTCATCCATGGCACACCGTTGCGCGACAAGCGGGCAAAGCCTTTGGGTGCGTGCCCTTGCTGGGCCAGACCGTACATCATGCGGCCCGCCCCGAAGATGTCACTGTTGATCGCCGACACCGCCGCCGAGATCACCACGATATTGAGAATGGTCGCCGCCGAGCTGATCCCCAGATTGTCGAAAATCTGCACGAACGGGCTGCCCTGGCTGCCGATCTGCTGCCATGGAAAAATCGACATCAGTACGAACATCGTCAGCACGTAAAACAGCAGGATACGCAACGGTACGGCATTGATCGCCCGGGGCAGCACGTGCTGCGGGTCTTTGGCTTCGCCGGCCGTCACACCGATGATTTCGATGCCGCCAAACGCAAACATCACCACCGCAAACGAAGCGATCAGGCCGCCCACGCCATTGGGCATGAATCCGCCATGGCTCCAGAGATTGCTGATGTCGGTCGCCTGAGCACCGGGTGCCGTGCTGATGCCGAACAGCATGATGCCAAAGCCGCCAAGGATCATCGCAACGATAGCTGCCACTTTGAGCAGCGACAGCCAGAACTCCATTTCACCGAAGACTTTGACGTTGCACAGGTTCAAGCCGCCGACCACCGAAACGATGCCCAGCACCCAGATCCAGCGGGCGACTTCCGGAAACCAGAAGCCCATGTAAATACCGAACGCGGTGACGTCGGCCATGCCGACGATGACCATTTCAAACGCGTAGGTCCAACCGAGGATGAAGCCCGCCATCGGCCCCAGATAGGTGCTGGCGTAGTGGCCAAAAGAGCCGGCCACCGGATTGTGCACCGCCATCTCGCCGAGGGCGCGCATGACCATGAACACCGCCGCGCCACCAATCAGGTATGCGAGCAGTACCGCAGGCCCGGCCATTTGAATGGCCGAGGCAGAACCGTAAAACAGCCCGGTGCCGATCGCCGACCCCAGTGCCATGAAGCGAATATGTCGGGCAGAGAGCCCGCGTTTCAAACCTTTTGCTGGCTGTTGCATTTCTCGTCCTTAATTATTCTTATTCGACTCAAAATCGTATCGCGAGCAGGCTCGCTCCCACAGGGGTTGTGTGAACACTGGAGATCCACTGTGGGAGCGGGCTTGCTCGCGAAGAGGCCATTACAGGCTAGGCAGCAACTTCACCGACAACAGCTCGTTCAGGCAACGCGTTGCCAACAACTCGGTCGCGGCATTGATGTCCGGTGCAAAGAAGCGATCCTTCTCATAGAACGGCACTTCTTTACGCAAGATGGCACGCGCCTTTTCCAGTTTCGCCGAAGTCTTCAAACCATTGCGCAAGTCCAGGCCCTGAGCCGCCGCCAGCCATTCCACCGCCAGCACGCCACGGGTGTTTTCAGCCATTTCCCACAGACGCTTGCCTGCCGCCGGAGCCATGGACACGTGGTCTTCCTGGTTCGCCGAAGTCGGCAGGCTGTCCACCGAATGCGGATGCGCCAAGGCCTTGTTCTCACTGGCCAGTGCCGCCGCCGTCACCTGAGCGATCATGAACCCGGAGTTCACGCCACCGTTAGCCACCAGGAACGGGGGCAGTTGCGACATGTGTTTGTCCATCATCAGCGAGATACGACGTTCGCTCAGGGAACCGATTTCAGCGATGGCCAACGCCATGTTGTCGGCGGCCATGGCCACCGGTTCGGCGTGGAAGTTACCGCCGGAAATCACATCACCTTCAGCAGCGAATACCAGCGGGTTATCCGACACGGCGTTGGCTTCGATCGCCAACACTTCGGCAGCCTGACGGAACTGGGTCAGGCAGGCGCCCATGACTTGTGGCTGGCAGCGCAGGGAGTACGGGTCCTGGACCTTTTCGCAATTTTCATGCGAGTCGGACACTTCGCTGCGCTCGCCCAGCAGATCACGGTAAGCGGCAGCGGCGTCGATCTGGCCTTTCTGGCCACGGGCAGCGTGGATGCGTGCGTCGAACGGCGAGCGCGAGCCCAATACCGCTTCAACGGTCAGCGCGCCCAGCGCGACAGCGCCAGCGAACAGGTCTTCACCCTCGAACAGACCGCGCAAGGCGTAAGCAGTCGATACCTGAGTGCCGTTCAGCAGCGCCAGGCCTTCTTTTGCGGCCAGGGTCAGCGGGGTCAGACCAGCGATTTTCAGCGCTTCGGTGGCTTCCATCCATTCGCCCTTGTAGCGCGCCTTGCCTTCGCCCAGCAGCACCAGCGACATGTGCGCCAGAGGCGCCAAATCGCCGGAAGCACCGACCGAACCTTTCAATGGAATGTGCGGGTAAACCTCGGCGTTGATCAGGGCGATCAGCGCGTCGATGACCACGCGACGAATCCCGGAAAAACCACGGCTCAGGCTGTTGACCTTGAGCACCATGACCAGGCGTACCAGCGCGTCGCTGATCGGCTCGCCGACACCGGCGGCGTGGGACAAAACGAGCGAGCGCTGGAGGTTTTCCAGGTCTTCGCTGGCGATACGGGTCGAGGCCAGCAGGCCGAAACCGGTGTTGATGCCATAAGCGGTGCGGTTCTCGGCGAGGATCTGTTCCACGCAGGCCACGCTGGCTTCGATCTGGGCCGAGGCGCTGTTGTCGAGGGTGATTTTGACCGGTTGCTGATAAACATCACGCAGTTGGGCAAGGCTCAGTTGGCCGGGAATCAAATTAAGCGCAGTCACATCATTCTCCTTTTGAGAGTTTTTATTAACTCACCAGACGCTCCGGAGATTTCCGTTGTCCGTCGCGTCTCGCTTTTGGGGAGACGCGCCTTGGCACGCTGGTGTTATGGAAATCAGTTCAGGTTCGGCAACGCGTTGTGCAGCAAAATCGGGTCTTTCAACACACCGGCAGCGGCGGCGATGTCCGGTGCAAGCCAGCGGTCCTGGTCGTAGGCCGGAACCCGCTCGCGCAGCAGACGCCACGCGACATCGGTGCCAGCGCCAAAGCGTTGCTCTTTCAAGAATTCAAACGCCTGAGCCGCCAGCAAGTACTCGATGGCAAGGATCTGCGTGCAGTTTTCCAGCGCACGATGCAGCTTCAGCGCGGCGTTGGTGCCCAGGCTCAAGTGGTCTTCCTGCAGGCCCGACGTAACGTAGTTGTCGAGCACGGCGGGTTGCGCCAATTGCCGGTTTTCCGCGCACAGGGACGCGGCGACGTACTGAACGATCATCATCCCGGAGTTGACGCCCGGATTGGCCACCAGAAACGCCGGCAGACCGCTGACGTGCGGGTTGATCAGGCGATCGAGGCGACGTTCGGCGATGGAGCCGATTTCAGCCATGGCGATGGCCAGCAGGTCCGCTGCCATCGCTACGGACTGGCCGTGCGGGTTGGCTTGGGAAACGACGCGGTAGTTGTCCGGCGTGCCCAGCACCAACGGGTTATCGGTGGCACCGTTGAGTTCGTTTTCGATTTGTTGAGTCGCGTGAACCAGCTGGTCACGGGCAGCGCCGTGGACCTGCGGGATCGAGCGAATGCTCAGGGCGTCCTGGGTACGAATACCTTTGCTGCTGGCGATCACTTCACTGCCATCGAGCACCGCGCGCAGGTTGACGCCGACTTGCTGCATGCCCGGGTGCGGCTTGAGCGCAATGATCTCGGCGTCGAACGCATCGATCTGACCGCGCTGGGCTTCAAAACTCATGGCGCCGATCACATCGGCCCATTGCAGCAAATGCGCGGCGTCGGCAATCGCCAGGCAGCTGAGGCCGGTCATGCACGGCGTACCGTTGACCAGGCACAAACCGTCCTTGGCGCCGAGCTTGACCGGTTGCAGGCCTTCTTCGGCCAGGGCTTGCTGAGCGGAAACGATTTGCCCGCGATAGCTGACATTGCCAACACCCAGCAGCGCGATGCCGATGTGAGCCATGTGCGTCAGGTAGCCCACAGAACCCTGGGACGGCACTTGCGGGGTGATGCCACGGTTGAGCAGCGCCAGCAGGGCTTCGACCACTTGGCGGTGCAGGCCGGATTTGCCGTGACTGTAGTTGACGACGGCGGCGCACATGATGGCGCGCGTCTGCTCGTTGGTCAGCGGCGCGCCCACGCCACAGGCGTGGCTGAGCAGGGTGTTGCGCGACAACTGGCTGAGTTGTTCATCTTGCAGGGAGACGTTGCACAACGCGCCCAGCCCGGTGTTGATGCCATAGGCACGCTCGCCGCTGGTGACGATGCGCTGGACGATGCCCTGGGCGTTTTCAATGCGTGCCCAGACCGGCGCCGACAGCTCAAGCTGCGCGCCATGACGGGCAACGGCGACCACATCCTGCCAGCGGACCTGCGCTTCGGTGATAACGATTTTTTCAGCCTGGGACATCTTTGACCTCGTGCGTAAAACCTGAATATTGATGCAGCTTTACCGGCCCCATCGCGGGCAAGCCCGCTCCCACAGTGTTCTGTTGTGTGAAGAAAATTTATGCAACACAACCAATCCCTGTGGGAGCGGGCTTGCCCGCGATGAGGCCGGCAAAAGTCACCGCAAATCTTTTAAACCACTGCAGCCCGACGTTGCACAAACCGGTCGACATACTCATCCGCCGGCGAATGCAGGATCTCGCGCGGGGTGCCGACCTGAATCAGGCGGCCGTCCTTGAGGATCGCGATGCGGTTGCCGATGCGCACGGCCTCGTCGAGGTCGTGGGTGATGAAGACGATGGTCTTGTGCAGGGTCTTTTGCAGTTCAAGCAACTGGTCCTGCATCTCGGCGCGAATCAACGGGTCAAGGGCACTGAACGCTTCGTCCATCAGGATGATGTCGGTGTCGGCGGCCAAGGCGCGGGCCAGGCCCACACGCTGACGCATGCCGCCCGAGAGCTGATGCGGGTATTTGTTTTCGTAGCCCTTGAGGCCCACGGTGTTGATCCAGTGCAGCGCGCGCTCGGAGCACATTTGCTTGCTCTCGCCGCGCACTTTCAGGCCGTAGGCGACGTTGTCCACCACAGTCTTGTGCGGCAGCAGGCCGAAGCTCTGGAACACCATGCTGATCTTGTGCCGGCGAAATTCGCGCAGGGCTTCCATGTCGTATTGCAGGATGTCCACGCCGTCCACCAGGATCGCGCCGCTGGTCGGGTCGATCAGGCGGTTGAAGTGACGCACCAGAGTCGATTTGCCGGAACCCGACAGGCCCATGATCACGAAGATCTCGCCCGTGCCGATGCTCAGGGACAGATCGTTCACGCCGACTACGCAGCCGGTTTCGGACAGCACCTGGTCTTTGGTCTTGCCCTGGCCAATCATCGCCAGCGCATCCTTGGAGCGGTTGCCGAAAATCTTGAAGACGTTTTTGACTTCAATCTTGCTTACGGTCGCGTTGTTCATTTGCTCACCTCATGCCGTGCCCGACCGTACGCCTGAGTAATGCGGTCGATCACCACAGCCAGAATCACGATCGCCAGACCGGCTTCCAGGCCACGTCCGACGTTGAGGGTCTGAATCCCCACCAGTACGTCTTCGCCCAAGCCACGGGCACCAATCATCGAGGCAATCACGACCATCGACAGCGCCATCATGGTGGTCTGGTTGATCCCGGCCATGATGCTCGGCAGGGCCAGGGGCAGTTGCACGCCAAACAGTTGCTGCCAGCGGTTCGCACCGAAAGCGTTGATCGCCTCCATCACTTCACCATCAACCTGGCGAATGCCCAGGTCGGTCAAGCGAATCAGCGGGGGGGCGGCGTAGATCACGGTGGCGAAAATCGCCGGGACCTTGCCCAGACCGAACAGCATCAGCACCGGGATCAGGTACACGAAGCTCGGCATGGTTTGCATGATGTCGAGCAACGGCATCAGCACCGAACGCAGGCGATTGCTACGTGCCGAGAGAATGCCCAGCGGAATGCCGATCAGCACCGAAATGATCGTCGCGACCATCATCAGCGCCAGGGTTTGCATCAGCTTGTCCCAGAGGCCGACCGCACCCACCAGGAACAACAACCCGACAATCACGGCCGTGGTCACGACTTTGCGCGTGGCGTGCCAGGCAATGCCCGCGACGATGGCGAGCATCAACCACCAAGGCGCCGCACGCAGCAGGCCTTCAAGGTTGACGATGGCCCACAGCAGCGTGTCAGAGATCTGCCGGAACACGTCGCCGTAGTTGGTGACCAGCGAATCGACCCAACCGTTGACCCAGTCGGCGATGGAAAAGGTAAAGCTTTCGGGAAACATAGGAGACTCTCAATCAAGGGGTTGCGATCAAGCGTCCGACTGCCGCTACCGGCAGTCGGAGAGGCTCAACCTACAAGGCCGCGTCGATTTTCTTGGCTGCGTCTTCGCTCACCCACGCGTGCCAGACTTCAGGATGTTCCTTCAAGAAGATCTTCGCCAGTTTTGGCGACTCGATCCGCTCTTTGGTCATGCGCCCAAGGTTCTGGTTGAGGATGTCGATTGGCACGTTGACCTTTTCCAGCACGGCCACCAGTTCCGGGGCCTGTTCGTGGAAAGTCTTGGACAGGCCGACCTTGATATCCACGGTCTTGTTCACGCCTGGTTTCTCTTCGAGTTTCACCGCGTCGATCTGGCCCATCAGTGGGGTTGGCGACCAGTAGTAGAACAGGATCGGCTCGCCACGCTTGTAGCTCGACAGCACGGCCGCATCCAGCGCCGGGCCGGTGCCTGGGCGGAAGTTGGTGTAGGTGCTTTCCAGGCCGTAGCTCTTCAGCATTTCGCTGTTGTCCAGCTCGCAGGTCCAGCCGGCCGGGCAGTTGTAGAAACGGCCCTTGGAGGGCTCTTCAGCGTCCTTGAAAATCGCCGAGTATTTGCCCAGGTCGGCAATGTTTTTCAGGTCGGGAGCTTTGGCTTCCAGCTTGCGCTTGGCATCGCCTTCGATGACGTAACGCGGCACGTACCAGCCTTCGATAGCGCCCACCACAGGTGCGCCGACACCGACGACCTTGCCGGCCTTCTCGGCCTTGTTCCAGACTTCGCTGCGACCGACCCACTCTTCGGCAAACACCTGAATGTCGTTGCTGCTCAGGGCGTTTTCCATGGTGATGGAGTTGCCCGGCAGGCTGTCGGTCTTGCAGTCGTAGCCCTTCTCCAACACGACTTGCATCACGTCGGTCAGCAGCATCGCGCTTTCCCAGTTCAGGCCGGCAAATTTCACCGGTTTGCCCGACTCGCACCAACCAGCCGCCTGAGTGGCGCCAGCACTGGCCAGCAGGCCCATGGAAAGCAATGTGGTCAGCAGGGTCTTGTTCGATTTCATTGTTGTGACGCTCCTAATCATGAATTGGCTTACGGCAGTCAAGAGGCATCCAGCCCTGTCCACGTCCAATCAGGCCTGCGTCGCTACGCGACCGGTCCCGTTTGTTTTAGGTTGTACAACACTGTCCTGCTCGATCGGCAGAATCAGTTGATCGGGCACGGTGCCGTGCCATTTTTTCGCACACACGTAATACAGGGCCGCGGGAATCACCAGACCGATGATCCAGGAGATATCCACATCACCCAGGGCCGCCACCAGCGGACCGGTATAGAACTTGGTGGAGATGAACGGCAACTGCACCAGCACACCGAAGACATAGACGCTGATACCGAGGGCGTTCCAACGGCCGTAGCGACCGTTAGGATCGGCCAGTGCCGGCACGTCATAGCGCTCGCGGGTGATGCAGTAGTAATCCACCAGGTTGATCGCGCTCCATGGCGTGAAGAACGCCAGCAGGAACAGGATGAAGGACTTGAACGCACCGAGGAACGAGTGCTGGCCGAGCAACGCCATCAGGGTCGCAGCACCAACGATCACCAGCACGAAGACCAGACGCTGCAGGCGCGATACTTTCAGGTCACCACGGAAGCCGCTGATGATGGTCGCAATGCACATGAAGCTGCCGTAGGAGTTCAGCGTGGAGATGGTGACCTTGCCGAACGCGATGCTGAAATACAGCAGCGCAGCGGTGGCACCGGTACCGCCCAGACCAACGATGTAGGCGACTTCATGCCCAGCGAATTGGCCGTTGGCCGATGCAGCAGCGAACACGCCGAGGACCATCGCGACCTGCGCACCAATGACCGAACCTGCGCCTGCGGCAAAAAAAGTTTTCACCGAAGAAATCTTGCTCGGCAGGTAGCGCGAGTAGTCAGCCACATAAGGGCCGAAAGCGATCTGCCAGGAGGCCGCGAGCGATACCGCAAGCAAGAAACTGCTCCAGCTGAAGTGGCGAATTTGCAACAGTGCGCCCACATCAACCTGGCTCATCAGACGGCTGAACAGATAAACAAAGGCAATCACGCCAATGACACTGGCCACACGGCCGATCCAATGGATCACCCGATAACCGAGCACCGTGACCAGCACGATGACACTGGCGAAAATAAGGATGCCGACGCTGTCGCTGACGCCAAACAACTGGCCCAGCGCCTGACCGGAAAGCACGGTACCTGTTGCGGTGAAGCCCAGGTACATCAAGCAGACCAGCACGATCGGGATGGCCGCGCCATACACGCCGAACTGGACCCGACTGGAAATCATCTGCGGCAGGCCCAGCTTGGGACCTTGCGCCGCATGCAACGCCATGACCCCGCCGCCGAGCAGTTGACCAATCAACAGACCGATCAACGACCAGAACACATCACCGCCCAACACCACGGCCAGGGCCCCGGTGACAATCGCGGTGATTTGCAGGTTGGCACCCATCCACAGGGTGAACTGGCTAAATAGACGACCGTGTCTTTCCGCTTCCGGGATGTAGTCGATCGAGCGCTTCTCGATCAACGGTTTGTTGCCTGCACGTTCGCTGACAGCCATGGTTCAACCTCTGTGGATTGTTTTGTAGGTTTACGCAATCCCTGTAGCAGCTGCCGCAGGCTGCGTTGGGTTGCGAAGCGACCCCGGCATTCCAATGTGGAACGAAGGTCCTTCGGCCCTTAACGCAGCCTTCGGCAGCTGCTACTCGGGTTGTTTATTTGCCGGTAATCATCGGCAGGTTCAGCCCTTGTTCCTTGGCGCAGTCGATCGCGATCTGGTAACCCGCATCGGCGTGACGCATAACGCCGGTCGCCGGGTCGTTATGCAGCACGCGAGCAATACGCTCGGCTGCTTCGTCCGTACCGTCGCAGACAATCACCATGCCCGAGTGCTGGGAGAAGCCCATGCCGACACCGCCGCCGTGGTGCAGGGACACCCAGGTCGCGCCGCTCGCCGTGTTCAGCAGAGCGTTGAGCAGTGGCCAGTCGGACACGGCATCGGAACCGTCTTGCATGGATTCGGTTTCGCGGTTCGGGCTGGCGACCGAACCGGAGTCCAGGTGGTCGCGACCGATCACGATCGGCGCGGACAATTCACCGCTGCGCACCATTTCGTTGAAGGCCAGGCCGAGCTTGGCGCGCAGACCCAGGCCAACCCAGCAGATACGCGCCGGCAGACCCTGGAAGCTGATGCGCTCGCGGGCCATGTCCAGCCAGTTGTGCAGGTGGGCGTCGTCCGGGATCAGCTCTTTTACCTTGGCGTCGGTCTTGTAGATGTCTTCGGCGTTGCCCGACAGTGCAGCCCAACGGAATGGGCCGATGCCGCGGCAGAACAGTGGACGGATGTAAGCCGGTACGAAGCCTGGGAAGTCGAATGCGTTTTCCACGCCTTCTTCCTGGGCCATCTGACGGATGTTGTTGCCGTAGTCGAAGGTCGGGATGCCCATTTTCTGGAAATCCAGCATCGCTTTAACGTGCACGGCCATCGACTGCTTGGCGGCTTTGACCACAGCAGCAGGCTCGGTCTTGGCGCGAGCGCGGTACTCTTCCCAGGTCCAGCCGGCCGGCAGGTAACCGTTGAGCGGGTCGTGGGCGCTGGTCTGGTCAGTGACCATGTCCGGGCGTACGCCACGACGAACCAGTTCCGGCAGGATTTCAGCGGCGTTACCCAGCAGTGCGATGGAAATCGCTTTGCCTTCTTTGGTGTATTTTTCGATGCGCGCCAGTGCGTCGTCGAGGTCTTTGGCCTGCTCGTCGACGTAGCGGCTGTTCAAACGGAAATCGATGCTGACCTGTTGGCATTCGATGTTCAGCGAGCAAGCGCCAGCCAGAGTGGCGGCCAGAGGCTGGGCGCCGCCCATGCCGCCCAGACCGGCGGTCAGGACCCAACGACCTTTCAGGTCATCGTTGTAGTGTTGGCGACCGGCTTCGACGAAGGTTTCGTAGGTGCCCTGGACGATGCCCTGGCTGCCGATGTAGATCCAGCTGCCGGCGGTCATCTGGCCGTACATGGCCAGGCCTTTGGCGTCCAGTTCGTTGAAGTGTTCCCAGCTCGCCCAGTGTGGCACCAGGTTGGAGTTGGCGATCAGTACGCGCGGTGCATTGGTGTGAGTCTTGAACACGCCGACCGGCTTGCCGGATTGCACCAGCAGCGTCTCGTCGTCGTTCAGGTTGGTCAGGCTTTCGACGATCTTGTCGTAGCACTCCCAGTTACGTGCCGCACGTCCGATACCACCGTAAACCACCAGTTCTTTAGGGTTCTCGGCGACTTCCGGGTCGAGGTTGTTCATCAGCATCCGCAGCGGCGCTTCGGTCAGCCAGCTCTTGGCGGTCAGCTTGTTACCGCGTGCGGCACGGATTTCAACGTTACGAAACTTGGTAGGTTTCTGGGTATTGTCAGTCACGAAAAAGACTCCTCAGCGATCAATTCAAACCAACCCTGGCAGTGGGCAAGCCAGCCTGTGCGCATCGTTGCGCCACAAGCGAATCAGTGGACGCTGCGGAGAGTCTCGGTCGACTCATACGCATACGTCTTTACTTGTACATACAAGCATATGCAATCAAGCGGCCAACTTGTTTGATGGGTGTTCAAGAAAGTTTTTGGATGGGCTGGAACGCTTGTAGATCAAGGGTTCAGGTAGAGATGAAATTTTTCGGGGGGATTGTTGCAGAAGGGTGACGGCTGTTACTTGAGCGAGGTTTTGCGCCACGCTGGGGCGTTCGGTAACAAGATGGTGCGCGCAGGGGAACAGTTTTTGCGAGGCAAAAAGCATCGCGGGCAAGCCCGCTCCCACAGGGAAATCATCGTACCTGTGGGAGCGGGCTTGCCCGCGATAGAGGCGACTTGATATTGAATCAGTGCGCAGTCAGTTCGATCACACAGCATGGGCCATTGCTGGAGACTTCCAACAACCCAGTGTTACCGTCCAGTTGCAGGCAATCATGGCGACCCAGTTGCGAAACGCTGTTACCGGCTTTCACCTCCAATGCGTCGGCGATGCTGAACACCAACACGGTCCCCGCCGAACTGAAAAACCGCTGTTCACCCGCCAGCCACTGCAACCGCGCGCTGTAACGTTGCGGCGCATAAATCAGGTTGAAATCGCGGATCGGCCCGCCGAGCAGTGTGCAGGACACTTCGCTCTCACCACTGAAGGCAAACGGGTGCAGCGGTAACAACGGATGCGTGTCCTGGCCATCCACCCGCAAGGTCATGCCGTCACCCTGCAGCACAGTGATGACCCGCTCGTAACCGGTGAATGTCGAGAAACCACCCGACTCGCCGATGTCGGCAATCGACAGGCGCCAGCCGAAACCCTCAAGGCCAACGCCCGCATCGCGGGTGATTTCTTCAGTGCTGCCGCCGCCGTTTTTCCACGGCATGCGCGGGTAATCTTTGGCGCGTAAAACCATTGTTCTCATTTATGAAACCGACCTTCCAGACGATGACGGGAACCGGGGTGGATCAAACGGGCGGCGGTCACGGGCTGACGGCCGGACCAGGTGCGGCGACGAATCAGCAGGCACGGCTCGCCCTTTTCAATCTGCAGCAATTTGCACTCCGACGCCTCGGCCAGAATCGCCTCGACCACGTGCTCACCTTCGGTCAGCGGCGCGACCTGGTTCAAGTAGGCATAAGGCGTTTGGAGGGTGAAATCCTGCTTGAGGTACTCCGGGGCGACCAGCGCGTTGACGAAACGGTCTTCGATTTGCACCGGGATATCGTTTTCGAAATGCACGATCAGCGAATGGAAAACCTTCTGCCCTTCGCGCATATCCAGCGCCAAAGCGCGCTCGGAGCCGGCGGCCTCTTCTTCAAGGGTGATCACCTTGCAGGTATGGCGATGGCCACGGGAGGCGATCTCGTCGGCGATGTTGTGCACTTCAAACAGCGCGGACTGGCTTTTCGGCTCGGCGACGAACGTACCCACGCCTTGCATGCGCACCAACAGACCGTCGGCGGTCATCTCGCGCAGGGCACGGTTGATGGTCATGCGGCTGAAGCCGAGCTGGCTGACCAGCTCGCTTTCCGACGGAACGCGGTAGTGCGGCGGCCAGTTTCCACTGTCGATTTGCTGGGTAATCATCTGTTTGACGCGGGCGTACAAGGGCGCCGGACTGTCGCCGATGTTCGCGGCCAACGGTGACACTGGGGGCGGAGTCGGCACGGTTAATCCTTGTTCGTTTGAGAAGAGTTGCTAGCTTGCCGGAGTTTACCGAGCAGGCAAACGTCTGTATATGTATATACAAATAACACACGATGGGGTGCTGAACCATGTCCGCCTTCTTTGCCGAACGCGCGCTGCTGCCTAGTGGATGGGCCAACAATGTACGTCTTGAGGTCAACGCCGAGGGCGTATTGACCCATATCCAGGCCGATTCCCATGCAGATGGCGCCGAACGGCTAAGCGGTCCGCTGCTGCCGGGGATGCCGAATCTGCACTCCCATGCCTTCCAGCGAGCGATGGCCGGTTTGGCGGAAGTGGCGGGTAATCCGAACGACAGTTTCTGGACCTGGCGCGATTTGATGTATCGCCTCGTCGGAAAAATCAGCCCGGATCAACTCGGCGTCATCGCCCGTCAGCTCTACATCGAAATGCTCAAGGCTGGTTACACCTCGGTCGCGGAATTTCATTACGTGCACCACGACACCAATGGCCAGCCTTACGCCGACCCGGCCGAACTGGCGCTGCGTATCAGCCAGGCGGCGAGTTCCGCCGGTATCGGCCTGACCCTGCTGCCGGTGCTCTACAGCCATTCCGGTTTCGGTGGCCAGACGCCCAACGAAGGCCAGCGCCGCTTTATCAACAGCACCGAGAACTACCTGAAACTTCAGTCGCGCTTGCAGCCGATCCTGGCGCAGCAACCGGCGCAGTCGCTGGGCTTGTGCTTCCATTCGCTACGCGCAGTAACCCCGCAGCAGATCAGCGAAGTGCTGGCCGCCAGCGACAAACAATGCCCGGTGCACATTCACATTGCCGAACAACAGAAGGAAGTCGACGACTGTTTGACCTGGAGCGGTCGTCGTCCGCTGCAATGGCTGTACGAAAACAATGAGGTCGATCAGCGCTGGTGCCTGGTTCACGCCACCCACGCCAACGCGGAAGAAGTCACGCTGATGGCCAAGAGTCGCGCCATTGCCGGTTTATGCCTGACCACCGAAGCCAACCTTGGCGACGGAATTTTCCCGGCGGTGGATTTCCTCGCTCAGGGCGGACGCATGGGTATTGGTTCCGACAGTCATGTGTCGTTGAGCGTGGTGGAAGAATTGCGCTGGCTGGAATACGGCCAGCGTCTGCGCGATCAGCGGCGTAATCGTTTGTATGGCGCGGAGCAGCCGATGGTGGGTCGCACGCTGTACGACGCAGCACTGGATGGCGGCGCTCAGGCGTTGGGTCAGCCGATTGGCGCATTGGAAGTCGGTAAGCGTGCGGATTGGCTGGTACTGGACGGCAACGATCCGTACCTGGCGACGGCCAGTGGCGACGGGATTTTGAATCGCTGGTTGTTTGCCGGTGGTGATCGTCAGGTGCGTGATGTGCTGGTCAATGGCCAGTGGGTCGTGCGTGACGGGCGTCATGCGGGAGAAGAAGAAAGCAATCGCGCCTTCACCCAGGTCCTGCGCGATCTTCTGGGCTAACCCCAAACAAAATGTGGGAGCGAGCCTGCTCGCGAAGGGGCCATCAGATTCAACAGAGATGTTGACTGACAGTCCGCCTTCGCGAGCAGGCTCGCTCCCACATTGGGTTTCTGCAAACAGTTAGTTCGAGGTCTTGGCCATCTGCGTATCCGTCGCACGCCAGATCAGCCGCGTGGTGTCGTAACCTTGCTGACGCGCCTTGCTCAGCAATTCCTCTCGAACCACGCCATTGACCGTCGGGGTCCGCGACAGCAGCCACAGGTACTTGCGACTCGGGTCGCCCACAATGGCTGTCTTGTAGTCATCGCTGACGTACAACACCCAGTATTCGCCCTTCGCCGTACCGGGCAGCAGACGAGAAAACCAGGTATCGAACTCGACCCACAGTTTGTCGAATTTACCTGACACCTGTGGATAAGCCGTGCCCTTGACCTCTTCCCACTGCCACTGCGGTGTCAGGCAGCGGTTCAACACCGCCATGTTGCCGTCAGGCTTGAGGCTGTAATGGGCTTCGGACTGCGCGCAGTCGCGCTGGAAATACATCGGCAGGCGAGCCAACTCGTACCAGGTTCCCTGGTAACGCTTGAGGTTGACGCTGTTGACCGTTTTTGGCGCCAACGAATCATGGCCAGAAGTGGCGCAGCCAGCCAATACCAGGCCGGCAAAAAGTACGAACAGGAACCGCTTCATTGTTTTTCTCCCGTGGGCGCAACGCCCCGGTTTACTTCAGGCCTTGGCCGGAAAACATCAATACTTTGTCACCGGCGTACTGCACGCTGATAAAGCTGTTTTTGTCGCCCCAGGTGCAACTGGACATACCGAGCGCGCCCGAGCAATCAGCAGGTTGACCCAACAACGTTTCGACCTCGGCCTTAGGCATGCCGGTCGACAGTTTCGAGTAGTTTTCCTGATTGACCTTGCTGCATGCGGCCAACAACACGCAGAACGAGAGCAAGGCGATAGATCGCAGCGACATGGTGAAACTCCTGGAGCGAAGGGGAATGGCATGGCTGCCAAGCAGAAGCTTAGAAGAGAAAACCCTCTTCTGGTTCCCCGACCGTCACGCTATTTATCAGGCCACTCGTCTGCCTTTTTTCGAAAAATCAGCCACTTTCTTACGCAAATGGGTATTTCGTCAGTTTTTGCAAAAAGACGCCTAATCTTTGGCGCTGGCCAGTCGACACAGAGGGATCCCACAGCCCTGACTGTGGCAAATTGACGCCCCCAGTTGATCAGCCCCTCCGCGGTAGCTCATTTAATGACCAGAAACATGAAGTTCAGCCACAAGATCTTGCTGGCTGCCGCCCTCGTGGTGGCCGTTGCATTCGCTTGTTTCATCCTGTTCAACGACTATCGCCAGCGCCAGACCCTGCGCAGCAGTACCGAATCCTCGATGCAGGAACTCGGCAGCCTGACCACCAGCAACATCCAGACCTGGCTGGAAAGCCGCATTCAGTTGCTGCAATCGTTGTCCCAGCAGATCGCCATGGATGGCAGCGCACCCGCCAGCCTGAAACGCGCCATCGACCTGCCGGCTTACACCAGCAACTTCCAGCTGAGCTATTTCGGCGGCACTGACGGGGTGATGTTCTCGGTCCCGGCCGGCAATCGCGCCGCCGACTACGACCCTCGCGCTCGCGGCTGGTACAAGGCGGCCAACAGCGCGCAACAGACCATCGTCACCGAACCGTACATCGCTGCGTCCTCGGGCAAATTGGTAATCACCGTCGCCACGCCCGTGAAGAATCAGGGCCAGATGATCGGTGTCGCCGGTGCGGACATCGACCTGTCCAGCGTCAGCGCAATCATCAACTCGCTGAATTTCGGCGGCCACGGCCATGCATTCATCGTCAGCGCCGACGGCAAGATCCTGATCCACCCGGACAGCAAACTGGTGCTCAAAGGACTGGCCGATGCCTACCCGAACGGCGCGCCGAAAGTCAGCCCGGGCATGAAAGAAGTCGAGTTCGACGGCAAGACCCAGTTCATCTCCTTCACCCACGTCAACGGCGTGCCGTCGGCGGACTGGTATGTGGCGCTGGTGCTGGATCAGGACACCGCGTTCTCGATGCTCAGCGAATTCCGCACCTCGGCGATCATCGCCATGGTCATCGCCGTGGTGATCATCATCGCGTTGCTGGGCATGTTGATCAGCTTCCTGATGCAGCCGCTGCTGACCATGGGCCGCGCGATGCATGACATCGCCGAAGGCGAAGGTGACCTGACCAAACGCCTGACCATCCACGGCCAGGACGAATTCGGCGCACTGGGCACCTCGTTCAACCGTTTTGTAGAACGTATTCACACCTCGATTCGCGAAGTGTCCTCGGCCACCGGCCAGGTCAACGAAGTCGCCCTGCGTGTGGTGGCCGCGTCCAACTCGTCGATGTTCAACTCCGACCAGCAAGCCTCGCGCACCAGCAGCGTGGCCGCCGCGATCAACGAACTGGGGGCCGCCGCCCAGGAAATCGCCCAGAACGCCGCCCTCGCCTCGCAGCATTCGAGCGACGCCCGCGCCCTCGCCGAAGACGGTCAGCAAGTGGTGGATAAAACCATCGCTGCGATGCAGCAGCTGTCGGCGAAGATCAGCGATTCGTGCGGCAACATCGAAACACTCAACAGCAACACCGTGAACATCGGGCAGATTCTGGAAGTGATCACCAGCATCTCCCAGCAGACCAACTTGCTGGCCCTGAACGCGGCCATCGAAGCAGCCCGTGCCGGTGAAGCCGGTCGTGGCTTTGCCGTGGTGGCGGACGAGGTGCGCAACCTCGCCCACCGCACTCAGGATTCGGCGCAGCAAGTGCAGAAGATGATCGAGGAGCTGCAAGTCGGCGCCCGTGAAGCGGTCAGCACCATGACCGACAGCCAGCGCCAGAGCGAAAGCAGCGTCGGCATCGCCAACCAGGCCGGTGAACGCCTGGGCAGCGTGACGCAGCGCATTGGTGAAATCGACGGGATGAACCAGTCAGTGGCGACGGCGACGGAAGAACAGACCGCGGTGGTGGAGTCGATCAACGTCGACATTACCGAGATCAACACCTTGAACCAGGAAGGGGTGGAGAACTTGCAGTCGACCTTGCGTGCGTGTGCGGATCTTGAGCAGCAGGCGGCGCGATTGAAGCAGTTGGTGGGTAGCTTCAGAATCTAAGGCGCTCTTACTGGCCTCTTCGCGGGCAAGCCCGCTCCCACAGGGATCTTCGGTGGACAGAGATCATTGTGGGAGCGGGCTTGCCCGCGATGGCGGCATTAGCAAAAAAGAAGCATCAGAACCGAGATCCAGGCCCCGAAAGAAACTCTATTTCCTCAGCCGTAGACGCCCGCCCCAACACCGCATTGCGATGCGGAAACCGTCCAAACCGCGCAATCACGTCCCGATGCCGCTCGGCATAATCCAGGTTATCGGCAAACACCGCCCGATCAGCCTCCGGCTGCTGCGCCACCAATTCGATGAACCGCGAAACAGCTTCGTTCTGCACCGCCAGATGCTCGCAATGCTCCAGCACCAGGTAAATAAACACCCGCTGAATCGGCTGCAGCTGCCGATCAAAATCCGCAGCAATGCCTTGCGCCACCAGAGCCTGAGCCCTGAGATCGCCGGAAAAGGATTTGGGAGTGTCGCGGTAGATCATTCGCGGGAGTTGATCGAGCAGCAGCACCAGAGCCAGCCAACCTTCGGGGCGTTGCGCCCAGTCAGTCAATCCGCCGACCAGTGCCTGCTCGACCCAGTCCCCGAAACGCGTTTGCGCTTCGAGGTCCTGGCTGTTGCGCTTGCCGAACCATAACTTGCCCTTGGCGGCCGCTGTTTCGTTCGCTGATCCGGAAGAACCGAACCACCAATCGAGCAACGGCTGCCAGGGCGCGGTCATGGTTTAGGCCTTGTGGTAAGCCGTGACGCGTTCGACTTCTTCTTTCGAACCGAGGAACACCGCGACACGCTGGTGCAGGCCGTCCGGCTTGATGTCGAGGATGCGCTGATGGCCATCGGTGGAAGCGCCGCCGGCCTGTTCAACCAGGAACGACATCGGGTTGGCTTCGTACATCAGACGCAGCTTGCCCGGCTTGGACGGCTCGCGGCTGTCGCGCGGGTACATGAACAGACCGCCACGGGTCAGGATGCGGTGCACGTCCGCGACCATCGCGGCGACCCAACGCATGTTGTAGTTCTTTTTCAGCGGGCCTTCTTCGCCAGCCAGCAATTCGCCGACGTAACGTTGTACCGGGGCTTCCCAGTGACGCTGGTTGGAGGCGTTGATCGCGAATTCCTGAGTGGAAGTCGGGATCTTGATGTCTTCGTGGGTCAGCACGAAGCTGCCCATTTCACGGTCCAGGGTGAAGCCTTTAACGCCATCACCCAGGGTCAGGATCAACATGGTCTGTGGACCGTAGATCGCGTAACCGGCAGCCACTTGCTCGGTGCCTGGCTGCAGGAAGGCCTTCTCGTTCAAAGGCTCGTTCTGGCTCAGGTATTCGTTCGGGCAACGCAGCACCGAGAAGATCGTACCGACCGGTGCGTTAATGTCGATGTTCGACGAACCGTCCAGCGGGTCGAATACCAGCAGGTACGCGCCTTTCGGGTATTTGCCCGGGATCTGGTAGGCATTGTCCATTTCTTCGGACGCCATGCCGGCCAGGTGACCGCCCCATTCGTTGGCTTCGAGCAGGATCTCGTTGGAGATCACGTCGAGTTTTTTCTGCACTTCACCTTGGACGTTTTCAGTGCCCATGCTGCCCAGAACACCACCCAATGCGCCTTTGGACACGGCGTGGTTGATCTCTTTGCAAGCACGCGCCACCACTTCGATCAGGAAACGCAGATCGGCAGGGGTGTTGTTGCTACGGGTCTGCTCAATCAAATAGCGACTCAGGGTAACGCGGGACATGGAAGGCTCCGGTGGAATGGGGGGCTAAAAACCCGCGCAGTTTAACGCGAGTCGAGGCGCATTTCCTCCTATCAGACGTGATACGCCCAAGAGAGTTCATGCACCGGGATGAGCGTAGTTCGAAACGGGCATTTTTACCGGCCGATAAACCGCTATCGCGAGCAGGCTCACGCCCACTTGGATCCCATGAACACGGGAGATCCACTGCGGGAGCGCGCCTGCTCGCGATGGGGGCGCAACACCCACTTTCAGGGTTTGACAGGGGGCTTGCGCAGCAAGCTGAACGCCATCGCTGCCAGGAACAGCACACTCAGCAACAACACCGCCCACAACCCGATTTTTTTCCAGCTCGTGCCCGCCGTTGCCGTCGTGATCACCGTCGATGTCGGCGTCACCACCGCCCCGCCGTCCACCGTTGCCTTGCCCAATGTCGCCAGTTTCTGCGCGCTGTAATCCGGAATCAGCGTCGACAACGGCAAGCTCGCCGCTTTCACCGTCGCACTCCCCAGCGCCAGCATGTAAGGCCCGGGGCCGCGTGCCAGGAACACCAGTTGCGTCGAACGCACAGCGAACTTCAGCGTCGGCGCTTCGGCACCCAGGCCGCCGCCACGCTCGTCCACCACCAGTTTCAACTGCTGCACGGTTTGCCCCGACAACTGCAATTCGTTTTGCACCACGTCCTGACCACTCTGGGTCAGGCGATACAGCAAACCGCTGCCCAGCGGCTGCCACGGCAAACTGCTCTCGCGGCGACCCGACAACGTCACCGGCGCCAGACTGTTGGGCTGACTCAGATCGACCTGCACCCGTTCGACATTCAGCCCCATCGGCAACTGCCAAGTGTATTCACCGACCTTCGCGCTGCTGCCGGCCAACGCTTGAGACCAGACCAACGGCAGCGGCAGGCTGCGGGTGCTGGCGCTTTCCAGCTGCGCCGAGGTCAGCGCTGGCGCCGGGCGAATTCCACAGCAAGCGCAGATAGCGCGCCGATTGCCCCGGCAACCCGACTTCATGCTGCTCGACCTGTTCGTCGGCAAACGTCAGCCGTGCGACCTGCCCTTCGCCCCACGATTGCCAATGCTGCAAGTCGTCGCTGGCTTCTATGCTGAATCGCTGGAAGCCGTCACGCTCGCTGGTCCAGTCGAGGACCAATTGCTGCAACGGCGCCTTGATGCCACTGGCATCGAGCAACCAGCCGCGCAGGACTTCTTCGCCCGCCTCCAACTGACTGGACGGCTGCACTTCGACCAGGGTGCCGTTGGCACTCGATTGCACCCGCACGCTGGGCGCGCGCTCGGTGGAATCCGCCGAGTTGTACAGCGGGAACCACTTCACGTCGGTCAGCGTGCGATCTTTGCGGGTCTGGGCCGATTCCCGCGCCAGGGCATACGCCTGAACCTGACCGGCGGCGTTGAACACACGCACATCACTCAGGTCGGTTTGCCGCGCATTCAACTGCACGCTCAACGGCAATTCGAGGCGATACCACGGGCCTTCGCCGCTCACGGACAACGGCACTTGAGTGGTGAAATCCGCCGGTTGCTCCTGGGCGCTGACTGACAACGTCACACCCAGCGCAACGGCACCCAACCATCCCAGGTTCAGCTTCTGACTCAAGACGACACTCCTTCGGTTTCCGGGGCCGGTTTTTCAGATTCCGGCACAGCCTCGGCACGCTTGGGCGGCAGCGGCGCGAAATAGCCCACCACCAGTAGCAGCACACCCACGCCGATAAACGACACGATCCGCGCGAGCCCGCCGCGGTTACTCAATTCCACAAAGAACAGCTTGGCCACCACCACGCCAATCAACGCCGCACCGATCAGCCAGACCTCGCGACGATGGCGCAAATGGCCACCGATCATCAGGCTCAGCGCCATCAGGGTCCAGACGATGGACAGGCCGGCCTGCACCAGCATCGATTCCAGCAAGGCATCGAATTCGAACGGCACACCGCCCCATTGGTGCGCGGTGCGCATCACCAACGCAGTGAAGAACACGAACAGCGAAACCCCGGCGATCAATTGCGTGGCGTGTTCGGCGTAATCCTTGCGGATCGCCAGCTGCGTCACCGCGCTGCGCGACCAGACGTAGACGCCGAACAGCGCACATAGCAGGCCCAATTCCAGCGGGTTGATCAGCGGCACATAAGGCAGCGGTTCGGCGGTGCCGTCGCTGACCACGTTCGCCAGCCAGAACCAGCCGAGCATCAGCAGCGCCAGCGGTGCCGCCGCATACAGTCGGTACTCGCGGGGATACGCCGACACCGGCCACGGCCAAGTGCGCGGCGCCGCCATCAGCACCAGGTACAGACTCGGCAGAATCGCCCAGCCCAACCAGCGCCAGGCGTTGTACTGCTCGGACAACAACAGCAAGCCGTAACGCAGTTCCAGCGCCAGCACACCGATCAACAACCAGCAGCCAAGCACATGCGCGGTGCTGAGCGCGCGCACCCGCAACATCGGCGCCAGTCGTTTCAGCGAAACGAAATGCACGACAAACACCGCCGCCCAGGCCAACCAGCCAAAACTGGCCGCCGGGTGATAACGCGAATGCCACGCCGCGAGCAACACCACGCCGGCCGCTGGTATCAGCAAGGTGCAGAGCAAACCCAGCGAAGACCATTTCAAGCGCAGTGCCAACAGTGTCCACAGCGCCACGCTAATGGCCGCCACCGCCAGCAGCAGCGGCGCTTGCAGATTCACCGGCGCAAAGCGCAGCACTTCACTGACCCACGCCAGCGCCCACCAACCTGCACCCCACACCAGCAGCACTTCGGACAAACGCTGCAAGCTCAACACATCGAACGCCGAAGCATGGTTGCCCAGCTGCAATCGCCAGGCCCCGACCAGCGCCGCCAAGCCCAGTACCAACGGCGTCCAGAAACCGCTGTGCGCCAGTGGCTTCAGTCCTTCGCTGGCCAACGGTCCGAGCAGGTCCGGCCCGGCAAACAGGAACGCCGCGCCGCCAATCACCTGCAACAGCAAACCGAAGACAAAACTCACGCGCTGCTTGAGATACAGGCTCAACCAGATGATGAACAAACCACTGGCCGCCCACACCGCACTCGCGGTCTGCCATGGCAGCACGAACAGCACCGCCAGATTGATCAGCACCAGGCCGGCCAGCAACACCACCGACAAACCGCGCAGCAGTCGCACGTCGCTGCGCACCATGTCATCACGGGCCGCCAGCAGCATGCCGGCGATCAACGCCAGGCCGATCAGCGAGGCACTGAGCAAACCGCTCCAGCCGGCACTGAACACCGCCGCCGATTCACCGCCAGCACCTTGCAGACGCAGCAGGAACAACGCGCCACCGAGCAATTGCACAGCAAACGCGGTGAACAGGAACGTGCGCGATTGCAGGCGCAGACCGACAAACAACGTCGCCAGCCCGGCCAGCGCCCAACTGATCGCCGTACCGTGGGTGAAGAAAAACAACGGCGCCAATAGGTAAAGGAACATCAGGCCGAGGCAAGCCAGTACCGGCAGCCCTTTGCGTTCCCATTGCGCCGTGTGCTCCGGCGAGGCTTGGCGCAATTGGTAGAAGCTGAACAACAACGCCACGCCGAGCATCAACGCACCCAACGGTGCGCCGTCGAGCAGGCTGCTTTCGCCGATCCGCAGCTCGCTGAGAAACGCCAGCGCCGAACCCAGTTGCAGCAACAAGGCAAAGGCCCTGGCCAACGGGCGTTGCTGACGCAAGCCGAGCCAGAAAATCCCGGCACCTTCGACGGCCCAGGCCGCCGACGTCCAGCGCGCATCCAGCCCCAATGGAATCGCCAGACTGGCGAAAATCACACCCAGTGCCAGACAGGTTTCTGCCACCAACAACGCGCGGCCGCCCATCAGCAATCGGGCCAGCCCCATGTAAATCATGCCCAGCGCCAATGCGCTGAACGCGGCGGCAAACTCAAGGTGCTGGACCAGCGCGAACTGCAAGCCGAAGCCCACCAACGGCGGGCCAAACAGCATCGTGCCGTCGACGTAATCACCTTTACGCGCCGACCAGCGCAGCAACGCCTCGCGACTGTCGTCCTCGGGCGCATCGCTCATTTCCAGTAACTTGCGCCGGGCGAACAGCAGGCCGATGGCCAGGTACATCAGGAAAAACAGGATCAGGAACGGCTCGGTGCTCCACAGCAACTCTGGCGTGTAGGAACGCAGGCCCCAGGCGAAACCGATACCGAAGGTGCCGACGAAGCCAATCAAGTTGAGCAATCGCCAGGCCTTGAACCAGGCGATGGCGAGGATGCCGGCGTTGAGCAACGCAAAGTAGCTGAACAGCGCGACGTGATTGCCGGCGCCAGTGGACGTGAGAATCGGCGCGGCAAAACCGCCCAGCGCGGCGACGCAGGCCAACGCCAGGGAGTCCTGGGTGATCGCCAGAATGGCCGAGAACACCGTCACCGCCACCAGCAAGCCAAGCGCTGCGGTGGGATCAAGCAACGGATGCAAACGCATGGCGGCGAACACCGTCAGGTACAGCACGGCAATGCCGGTGCCTTGCAGCATCAATGCGTAATGGGTGTTGCGATGACGCAGCCACCAGCCCAGTCCGAGCAGGCCCAATGCTGCCGCCGCAACCCCGGCGTAACGCAGTTCAATCGGCACCACCATGCCTTCGGTTGCGTAGCGCAGCAGAAAGGCCAGACCGAGGAACAACAGCACCACACCGACCCGCAGCACAGTGTTGCCACCGAACAGCCAGGCGCGGGCGCCACTGATGGCGCGATCGATAAAGTTAGGGCCGCGCGGGATGGCAGGTTCGCGGGCAACCGGCTCGGGTTTCCAGACATCGGCCGGCAGTGGCTGACTGGACTCAGTCGCCGCAGTGGTGATCGGTTCGAGTTCGGCAGGGAGGTCCCAGATCAGTTCCGGGCTGTCGGCAGGGATTTCGTCGAGCGTAAATTCAGGAGGCGCAACGGACTCGCTGGCGATCGGTTCGCCGGTTTCAGACGCCTTGACGCCGGACACTTCGAGCAAGGTCAGTCGTTGCTGCACGGCATTCAGCGCAACTTGCGTCTGCTCCAGCAAAAGGTGCTGCTCGGCCGCTTTTGAACCTAAACGGGCGATGTGAATGGCTTGGCCAATACCCAAGCCGAGCAATGCGCCCAACAGCGCATCACTGAACGACTCATCGAGTATCCAGCCGAGCACCAGCCCAATCAGCATGAAAATCCATTGCATGGTCGATATCCCTAAGCGGCTCATTGCCTTGTGGCGTCTGCACTGACGTCATCGCGGGCAAGTCACGCTCCCACAGGATTTTCATGAGCCGAAAGAACGACGATGACCTGTGGGAGCGTGACTTGCCCGCGATTGAGCGCGCAGCGCTCACTGAAACTGGTGCTTAGTATATCGGCCAGGCCCAACAACCGTCGGGCCTTGCACGCAATTATTGCGAAAAGTTACTCCAGTGCCTTCCAGATGTCCGTCGCGTACTCACGAATAGTCCGGTCCGAGGAGAACCAGCCCATCCGCGAGGTGTTCAACACCGCCGAACGCCACCATTCCTTGGAGTCGTGCCAATGGGCTTCAACGCGCATCTGCGCGTCCCAATAAGAGTCGAAGTCGGCACAGACCAGGAAGCGGTCGTAGTCCACCAGCGAATCGATCAACCCGGTATAACGGGACGGATCATCCGGCGAGAACACCCCGCCACGAATCGCTTGCAGCACGTCGCTCAGCCGATGGGACGCTGCGATATCCGGCGTCGCGTTGAACTCATGGTTCTGTTTGCGTGCTTCAACCTGCTGCGCACTGAGGCCGAAGATGAACATGTGCTCGGCGCCGATGCGCTCGCACATTTCGACGTTGGCCCCGTCCAGGGTGCCAATAGTCAATGCACCGTTGAGGCCGAACTTCATGTTGCTGGTGCCGGAGGCTTCGAAGCCTGCGGTGGAAATCTGCTCCGACAAATCCGCCGCCGGAATAATGCTCTCCGCCAGGCTGACGTTGTAGTTGGGCAGGAACACCACTTTGAGCAGACCGCGCACGGTCGGGTCGTTATTCACCACCCGGGCAATGTCGTTGGTCAATTTGATGATCAGCTTGGCCTGGTGATAACTGGCGGCGGCCTTGCCGGCGAAGATCTTCACGCGCGGCACCCAGTCGACTTCCGGTTCGGCCCGAATCGCCTGATACAACGCTACGGTGTGCATCAGGTTGAGCAACTGGCGTTTGTACTCGTGGATCCGTTTGACCTGCACGTCGAACATCGCCGCCGGGTTGACTGCCACGCCCAGCCGCTCGTGAATCAGGTACGCCAGGGCTTTTTTACTGTGCAGACGCTGATCGGCGAAGGCTTTTCGGAACGCGGATTTCTCGGCGAACGGTTCCAGATCGAGCAAGCGCTCTTCGGGGTTATCGAGCAAATCAGGCCCGAGGGCATCGACCATCATCGACGTCAGTTCAGGGTTGGCCTGGTACAGCCAGCGGCGGAAGGTGATGCCGTTGGTCTTGTTGTTGATCCGGTCGGGGTAGAGTTTGTGCAGTTCGGAGAATACGGTTTTACGCATTAACTGCGTGTGCAGCCCGGAGACACCGTTGACGCTGTGCGAACCAAGGAACGCGAGGTTGCCCATGCGCACACGGCGGCCATTGTCTTCTTCGATCAGCGACACCGCGCGCAACACGTCGAAGTCGTGAATCCCTTTGGCCCGCAGCGAATCGATGTGTTGGGCGTTGATCAGGTAAATGATCTGCATGTGCCGCGGCAACATCCGCTCCATCAAGCCGACCGGCCAGGTTTCCAGCGCTTCCGGCAGCAGCGTGTGGTTGGTGTACGACAGCGTGTCCACGGTGACTTGCCATGCTGCATCCCAGGCGACGTCGTAGACATCGACCAGTTGGCGCATCAATTCGGCCACGGCAATCGAGGGGTGCGTGTCGTTGAGCTGGATCGCCGCGTGGTCGCCCAGGGTCAGGACCGAGGTGTGCATGTTGCGGTGACGGCGCAGCAAATCCTGCAATGAGGCAGCGACGAAGAAATATTCCTGGCGCAGGCGCAGTTCCTGCCCGGCTTCGGTGCTGTCCGCGGGATAAAGCACGCGGGAAATACTTTCGGCCCGGGCGACTTCGGCCACGGCACCCAAGTGGTCACCGGCGTTGAAGCGTTCCAGGTGCAAATCTTCCATCGCGCGGGCGCGCCACAGACGCAAGGTATTGACGCTCGCCCCACGCCAGCCGACCACCGGCGTGTCGTAAGCAATCGCGCGGACGGTTTCCACCGGGGTCCAGACTTGCTTGGTCTTGCCGTTTTCATCGGTGACGGTTTCGACGCCGCCGCCGAAGCCGATCGGGTAAACGACTTCTGGGCGCTCGAATTCCCACGGGTTGCCGAAGTCCAGCCAGTGTTCGGTCTGTTCCTGCTGCCAGCCGTCGACGATGGCCTGGCGGAACAAACCGTGTTCATAACGAATGCCGTAGCCGTGGCCGGCGATGCCCAGGGTCGACATGCTTTCCATGAAGCAGGCGGCCAGACGACCGAGGCCACCGTTGCCCAGCGCCGCGTCGGGCTCCAGCAGGCGAATGCGTTCGAGGTCGACACCGAGTTCGGTCAGCGCTTCGCGGGCGACGTCGAGCAAGCCCAGGTTGCTCAGGCTGTCGTAGAGCAGCCGGCCGATAAGAAATTCGAGGGAGAGGTAATAAACCCGTTTCTGTCCTTTGCGGTAGATCTGCCGGGTGTGGTCCATCCAGTGCTCGACCATGTGATCCCGCGCCGCCAGGGCGATGGCTTCGAACCAGTCGTGGTCGAAGGCGTGATCCGGGTCTTTACCCACCGCATAGGTGAGTTTGGTCAAGACGGCGTCGCGGAATGCGGCCACCTCTGCTTCGCGAACAAGTGGTTCTTGAGTCATCGATAGGACCTCGAGCGAGCGTGGAGTTGTTGAGCCTAGACGGTCTGACAGACGGTGAGGGCTCTGGTTCGGCAGTTTTTCCTGATAGTGCGAGATAGGTCGGCATTACCTTGTCGTGTGCCTGAATCAATGCAGGGGCCGTGCCGGATTAACGGTGCTTTTTGGGTGATACAGAAAAAATCTGGCGAAAGGTTGTTCAAAAATCCACCAGTCCCGGTATGATCGCGCGCCCTGATGCATGTAGCTGGTAACAACCGATGATGAAGCCCAACCTGATCGCCGCCGCTGAGATCGATCGCCTCGATACCTGGGCCAAGTACTCTGCGCCGATGTGCGGTTCCTGCGTGTCCAGCTGCTGCACGCTGCCGGTCGAGGTCAAGATCAAGGATCTGATCCGTATCGGCATCGTCGACGAGTTCGAACGCGGCGAGCCGGCGAAGAACATCGCCAAGCGCCTGCAGAAGGAAGGAATCGTCGAACGCTACAGCCAGAAGACCGAGATCTTCACCCTCCAGCGCATGAGCAACAACGATTGCCTGTACCTGGATCGTAAGAGCCGTCTGTGCACTATTTATGAAAAGCGCCCGGATACCTGCCGCAATCACCCGAAAATCGGGCCACGGCCTGGGTATTGCGCGTACAAGCCAAAGGAAGTGGCGCGCGAGACCAGCAGTAGCCGTCGTACCCTCGAAAAATTCTGATCCTCAGCCTGTGAACTGTGGCGAGGGAGCTTGCTCCCGCCTGAGTGCATAGCACTCAGAAAATCAGCTAGCTGCAAAAATCTGGGGCCGCTACGCAGCCCAGCGCGAGCAAGCTCGCTCGCCACAGTTACCGCACAAACCCCAGACAAACAAAAACGCCCCCGACCTTGCGGTCGGGGGCGTTTTTTTTAAGCGTTAACTAAGTCGAAACTCAGTTACCGCTTTTCTTGGCAGCGCGGGTACGCTCGCTTTCGCCCAGGATCTTCTTACGAAGACGGATGGACTTAGGAGTGACTTCGCACAATTCGTCTTCTTGAACGAATTCCAGAGCCTGCTCCAGAGTGAAGCGGATAGGCGGAACCAGAGCGATGGTTTCGTCTTTACCCGAAGCACGCATGTTGTCGAGCTTCTTGCCTTTGGTTGGGTTGACGCCCAGGTCGTTGTCGCGGCTGTTGATGCCGACGATTTGACCTTCGTACACGTCTTCACCGTGACCCAGGAACAGTTTGCCGCGAGCTTGCAGGGTTTCCAGCGAGTAAGTCAGTGCCTTACCGGTAGCAACCGACACCAGCACGCCGTTCTGACGGCCGGACATGTCGCCGGACTTCATCACGTCGTAACGGTCGAAGATCGAGGTCAGGATGCCTGCACCGGAGGTCAGGGTCAGGAACTCGTTACGGAAACCGATCAGGCCACGGGCCGGGATGTTGTACTCAAGGCGCACACGGCCCTTGCCATCCGGAACCATGTTGGTCAGGTCGCCCTTACGGATACCGATCTGTTCCATGATCGAACCTTGCGATTCTTCCGGCAGGTCGATGGTCACGTTTTCGTACGGTTCGTGCTTGACGCCATCAACCATGCGGATGATCACTTCCGGACGACCAACACCCATTTCGAAGCCTTCGCGACGCATGGTTTCGATCAGTACCGAGAGGTGCAGCTCACCACGGCCGGAGACTTTGAACTTGTCGGCGGTGTCGCCTTCTTCAACGCGCAGGGCAACGTTGTAGAGCAGTTCTTTGTCCAGACGTTCCTTGATGTTACGGGAAGTCACGAACTTGCCTTCTTTACCGCAGAAAGGCGAGTCGTTTACCTGGAAGGTCATGGAAACGGTTGGTTCGTCAACGGTCAGCGGCTTCATCGCTTCGACGTTCAGTGGGTCGCACAGAGTGTCGGAGATGAACAGCTGGTCGAAGCCGCTGATGCAGACGATGTCGCCGGCAGCTGCTTCGTCAACGTCGATACGGTGCAGACCGTGGTGACCCATCAGCTTCAGGATACGACCGTTACGCTTCTTGCCGTCGGCGTCGATAGCGACAACCGGAGTGTTCGGCTTGATGCGGCCACGAGCGATACGGCCAACGCCGATAACACCCAGGAAGCTGTTGTAGTCCAGAGCGGAGATTTGCATCTGGAATGGACCATCGCGGTCGACTTTCGGCGCAGGTACGTTGTCGACGATCGACTGGTACAGCGGGGTCATGTCTTCAGCCATGTCGGTGTGTTCCAGACCGGCAATGCCGTTCAGGGCCGAGGCGTAGACGACTTTGAAGTCCAGCTGTTCTTCGGTAGCACCGAGGTTGTCGAACAGGTCGAAGATCTGGTCCAGAACCCAGTCCGGACGCGCGCCTGGACGGTCAACCTTGTTGATGACCACGATTGGACGCAGGCCGGCTTCGAAAGCCTTCTTGGTCACGAAACGGGTTTGCGGCATAGGGCCGTCTTGAGCGTCAACCAGCAGCAGAACGGAGTCAACCATCGACATTACGCGTTCAACTTCGCCGCCGAAGTCGGCGTGGCCCGGGGTGTCCACGATGTTGATGTGGTAGCCGTTCCAGTTGATGGCGGTGTTTTTCGCCAGAATGGTAATACCGCGCTCTTTCTCCTGGTCGTTGGAGTCCATCACGCGCTCGTCGTTGAGCTCGTTGCGCTCCAGGGTGCCGGATTGACGCAAGAGTTTGTCTACCAGGGTGGTTTTACCATGGTCAACGTGAGCAATGATGGCGATGTTGCGTAGATTTTCGATCACTTGTGTATCTCGATCAGAGGATTCGGTGTGCTGACAAGTCTTGGCAGCGATTAACAGTAGAGTCAGGCCTTGCCGTTACAGCTTGACGGCAGAGTCGGGGGGCCGGTGACGCAGGCCACAGGCATACAGCCCCGGGCTCTTAGCTCGGTCGATAAACGCGCACATTGGCATGCCCCTCACTGAGCAAATGGTGGGCATGCAGGCGACTCATCACGCCTTTGTCGCAATACAGCAGGTACTGGCGAGTAGGGTCCAGTTCCTTGAAACGAGCGTTCAATGCATAGAAAGGCATCGCTTGTACCTCGATACCAGCCAGGGCCAGCGGATCATCTTCAGCGGCATCCGGGTGACGGATGTCGATGATGATTTGCCCCGCCAGCGCTTCGCTGACTTCTTCAATCTGCAAGTCCTGGCCCAATTCGTCGATTACGCGATCGATCGGGACCAGTTTGGCGTTCTCGAGCGCACGCTCAAGGACCGCCATGTCGAATTCTTTCTCTTCATGCTCCACGCGCGGACGCTTGGCGTGGGTCTTTGGGTTCACCGAGATGACCCCGCAGTATTCCGGCATGTGCTTGGCGAAGTCGGCAGTCCCGATTTCGTTGGCCAGGTCGATGATGTCCTGCTTGTGACTGGCGATCAGCGGACGCAAGACCAGCTTGTCGGTCACGCAGTCGATCACGGACAGGTTCGGCAACGTCTGGCTCGACACCTGGGAAATCGCTTCACCGGTGACCAGCGCTTCAATGTCCAGCCGATCAGCAATACGGGAAGCAGCGCGCAACATCATACGCTTCAAAACTACACCCATATGACTGTTATCGACTTTCCCGAGAATTTCTCCCAGAACTTCCTCGAACGGCACACTGACAAATAACACGCGTTGGGAGCTTCCGTACTTCTTCCAGATGAAGTGCGCGACTTCCATGACGCCCAGTTCATGGGCCCTTCCGCCCAGATTGAAGAAGCAGAAATGGCTCATCAGGCCACGACGCATGATCTGGTAAGCCGCCACGGTGGAGTCGAAGCCACCGGACATCAGCACAAGCGTCTGTTCCAGTGCACCCAGCGGATAACCGCCGATGCTGTTGTGCTGGCTGTGGATCACAAACAACCGTTTGTCGCGAATTTCGATGCGAACTTCGATTTCCGGCTCTTTCAGCGAGATTCCGGCGGCGCCGCACTGACGACGCAGTTGGCTGCCGACGTATTTTTCGACGTCCATCGAGCTGAATTCGTGCTTGCCGGCACGCTTGCAGCGCACCGAGAAGATCTTGCCGGCCAGGGACTCACCGAAGTGCTGCTTGCACTTGGCGACGATGTCGTCGAAATCGCCCAACGGGTATTCATCGACCTGCAGGAAATGCGCGATGCCCGGCATGCAGCTCAGGCGCTCGGTCATCTCCTTCAGGGCTTTGGGCTCGCTGACGCGGGTTTCCAGCTCGAGATTGTCCCACACACCGTTCACCACCACGGCCGGGTCCAGGTCGCGGAGCACGGTGCGGATGTTTTTAGCCAATTGGCGGATGAAACGCATCCGTACCGGGCGGCTCTTGATGGTGATCTCGGGGAAGACTTTTACGATTAGTTTCATGAAAACAGCGCGCGCTGGGCCAGCCGAAAAAGGGGGGCGCGGATTATAGCGGAAATTGCTCAAGGTTTAACCAGTTAATGTGCAGAAGGTTTTGCGCGCACCAAAACAGGTCATTTATGGATTTTAACGCTACATTGTAGGGCGAGATTTTTCACCTGAAGACGCTTTGTGCCTTTATAAGCGTGAAATTGGGGCAAAAAACCCATGGTGGGGCACTGGCATGCAATTTGCTCCCTTGTGAGGCAGGTTGCCTTGGCAGAGTATTCGCGCCGGCATCACCCACATTCCAAGGGCATCCACTACTAAGCCCGAAGCCACCCGGAGGACACTATGTCGAAGTCGGTTCAACTCATCAAAGATCATGACGTCAAGTGGATTGATCTGCGCTTCACGGACACCAAAGGCACTCAGCACCACGTGACCATGCCGGCTCGCGACGCGCTGGATGACGCTTTCTTCGAAGAAGGCAAAATGTTCGACGGCTCCTCCATTGCTGGCTGGAAAGGCATCGAAGCCTCCGACATGATCCTGATGCCGGACGACAGCACTGCCGTACTTGACCCGTTCACCGAAGAGCCGACCCTGATCCTGGTTTGCGACGTGATCGAGCCTTCGACCATGCAAGGCTACGACCGCGACCCACGTGCGATCGCCAAGCGTGCCGAGGAATACCTGAAGTCGACCGGTATCGGTGACACCGTATTTGTGGGTCCAGAGCCTGAGTTCTTCATCTTCGACGAAGTGAAGTTCAAGTCCGACATCTCTGGCTCGATGTTCAAAATCTTCTCCGAACAAGGTTCGTGGATGTCCGACCAGGACGTGGAAGGCGGCAACCGTGGCCACCGTCCAGGCGTCAAAGGCGGCTACTTCCCTGTTCCGCCATTCGACCACGACCACGAAATCCGTACCTCCATGTGCAACGCCATGGAAGAAATGGGCCTGGTCATCGAAGTTCACCACCACGAAGTGGCGACTGCTGGCCAGAACGAAATCGGCGTGAAGTTCAACACCCTGGTTGCCAAGGCTGACGAAGTTCAAACCCTGAAGTACTGCGTACACAACGTTGCTGATGCATACGGCCGCACCGCGACCTTCATGCCTAAGCCTCTGTACGGCGACAACGGTTCGGGTATGCACGTCCACCTGTCCATCGCCAAAGATGGCAAGAACACCTTCGCTGGCGAAGGCTATGCCGGCCTGTCCGACACCGCCCTGTACTTCATCGGCGGTATCATCAAGCACGGTAAGGCACTGAACGGCTTTACCAACCCGTCGACCAACTCCTACAAGCGTCTGGTCCCAGGTTTCGAAGCACCGGTAATGCTGGCCTACTCGGCTCGCAACCGTTCCGCTTCGATCCGTATTCCTTACGTGTCCAGCCCTCGCGCTCGCCGTATCGAAGCCCGCTTCCCGGATCCAGCAGCCAACCCGTACCTGGGCTTCGCTGCACTGTTGATGGCTGGCCTGGACGGCATCCAGAACAAGATCCACCCTGGCGATGCTGCTGACAAAAACCTGTACGACCTGCCGCCTGAAGAGGCGAAAGAGATCCCACAAGTTTGCGGCAGCCTGAAAGAAGCCCTGGAAGAGCTGGACAAAGGTCGTGCGTTCCTGACCAAAGGCGGCGTGTTCTCCGATGACTTCATCGACGCTTACATCGCTCTGAAAAGCGAAGAAGAAATCAAGGTCCGCACCTTCGTACACCCACTGGAATATGAGCTGTACTACAGCTGCTGATCCGGTAGCGCTGCGACACGCAGCGTGACAAAAAGAGGCCTCCTTCGGGAGGCCTTTTTTGTTGGGGCAATTTCCCACAATGAAATTCGCCATCTCCTCGGGCGCACGCAGCATCGTCCGGCATCAACCACTTTTAATGACTCGTAGCCTGTCCTCTGCCCGAACTCAAAGGATGGATCGATGAAAACCCTTACGCTAAAGACATCACTGGTCGCTCTCTGCGCCCTCGCCCTTCAAAGCTGCACCACAACCACCATGGAAATCGAACGAGAAGTCCTGCTCAAAAGCAGCCGATCGTGGGATGACACACCTTACGTTCGCTACCCGGATGCGACACCCGAGCTGACAGTGCTCAGACTCAAGATACCCGCCAACACCCAACTGCCTTGGCACACCCACGCCATGCCCAATACGGGCTATGTCCTCTCCGGCGAGCTGATGATCGAGAACAAGGACAACGGCCAGACCAGACGCGTCAAACAAGGTGAAGCCGTGGCGGAAATGGTCGATATCGCCCATCGCGGGGTCACCGGTGATGAACCGGTAGAGCTGATTGTGTTCTATGCTGGCAGCGAAGGTATTCCACTGTCGGAGTAAATCCTTGCTGCTCACAGGGAGTCTGAATGCAGCCACTTTTAATGCTTTTGCTGCTGTCCTTCGTTTTTCCCGTGATGGCCCAAATCTACAAATACACCGACGCCGACGGCAACACTGCCTACAGCAATCAACCGCCCGATGGCGTCACGGCCCAACCGGTAGAACTGCCGCCGCTCAATAATATTGAGCACCCGCCGCTTCCCGCACCGCCTACCGATACCGTTAACCATCAGCAGTCACACAGCACCTATGAGGTACTGCAACTGACCGGCCTGCCCACCGAAGAGGCCCTGCGTGCCAACAATGGCACTTTCACCGTCAGCGTCCTGATCAAACCGCGCCTGAAAGCGCCGCACCTGCTGAGATTGCTGCTGGATGGACAACCGTATGGACAATCAAGCAATGTGCCGATCCTGCAACTGGTGAACATCGACCGCGGCGAGCACAGCCTGGCGGTACAAGTGGTTGATGGCGAGGATGCCCTTCAGCAAAGTCCGACCGTGACATTCACTGTGCAACGGGTGCACAAGCCGTGAGGCTGTGGCTGCTGATCGCCAGCTTGATCGCCTTCCCTGCGACAGCAGAGGTATTCACTTATCTCGACGCACAAGGCAATCGCGCATTCACCGACCAGCCGCAGCACGGCAACGCCAAACGCATACCGCTGCCGACCAGCAATCGCATGGCTGCCCAGCCCACGGCTGCGAAGCCGCTGATTGCCGCGAATCCGCCCGAAGAGCAACCGCTGTTTCACTACGACTTGTTGCGCATACTGGTGCCAGAACCAGACGCGACAATCCGCAGCAATGCCGGCGAAATTATCGTCAGCGTCACCAACGAACCCCGCCTGCAACCGGGTCATCGCTACCGCCTGCTACTCGACGGCCAACCCACCGCCGAACCTGGCCTGAGTCCTGTATTTCCCCTGACCAATATCGATCGCGGCAGCCACAACCTGTCAGTGGAAATCCTCGACGAACAAGGCCGCACCGTCGAACGCACTGCCAACCAGCCCTTCCACATGCTGCGCACCTCACTCGCGCAACAACGCCGGGTCAAACCCTGCACCCTCGCCGACTACGGCCAACGGCCGGAATGCCCCCTCGAAGACAAACCGGAAGAAGAAAAAAATCCGTTCCTGCGTTTGTTCTAACGCCGTTCAGGTTTGCGCACTATATTGGTGCAATAGGGTGCACCGTACCCACATCGCAACCCATTTTGGTTCGAAAGTACCCGGGAAAGCTGGCAGAACGCCACGCAAACGAGCGTCAAACGCCCGTTTCAGGCCTTAATTGCTTCTTTTCGGAGCCTTGGTTTGGTTTTTGCATTTTCCCCGCATCAGCGCTTGTTTCTCGCGCATGCTCCGCTCCAAAAGAGGTCCTGATGACCATTAGCGACGCACTACACCGCTTGCTACTCGACAACCTGACCACCGCCACCATCCTGCTCGACGCCGAATTGCGCCTCGAGTACATGAACCCGGCGGCGGAAATGCTGCTGGCCATCAGCGGCCAGCGCAGCCATGGGCAGTTCATCAGTGAGTTGTTCACCGAATCCACCGAGGCGCTGAATTCCCTGCGCCAGGCGGTCGAGCAGGCGCACCCGTTCACCAAACGCGAAGCGATGCTCACGGCCCTCACCGGCCAGACCCTGACTGTCGATTACGCGGTCACGCCGATCCTGGCCAACGGCGCCACCATGCTGTTGCTGGAAGTCCATCCCCGTGACCGCCTGCTGCGGATCACCAAGGAAGAGGCGCAGTTGTCGAAGCAGGAAACCAGCAAGATGCTGGTCCGCGGGCTCGCCCACGAGATCAAGAATCCGCTGGGCGGGATTCGCGGCGCGGCGCAACTGCTCGCCCGCGAACTGCCAGAAGAAAGCCTGCGCGATTACACCAACGTCATCATTGAAGAAGCCGATCGCCTGCGAAACCTCGTCGACCGCATGCTCGGCTCCAACAAATTGCCGTCGCTGGCCATGTGCAACGTCCACGAAGTGCTGGAGCGCGTCTGCCATCTGGTGGAAGCGGAAAGCCAGGGCTGCATCACCTTGGTGCGCGATTACGACCCGAGCATTCCAGACGTGCTGATCGACCGCGAACAAATGATTCAGGCGGTGCTGAACATCGTGCGCAACGCGATGCAGGCCATCAGCAGCCAGAACGAATTGCGCCTGGGCCGCATCAGCCTGCGCACCCGCGCCATGCGCCAGTTCACCATCGGCCACGTGCGCCATCGCCTGGTGACCAAGATCGAAATCATCGACAACGGTCCGGGCATTCCTGCGGAACTTCAGGAAACCATCTTCTTTCCCATGGTCAGCGGTCGCCCGGACGGTACCGGGCTGGGCCTGGCCATTACCCAGAACATCATCAGCCAGCACCAGGGCTTGATCGAATGTGACAGCCACCCAGGCCACACCACTTTCTCGATCTTTCTGCCACTGGAACAAGGAGCCACATCGACATGAGCCGTAGTGAAACCGTGTGGATCGTCGATGACGACCGTTCTATCCGTTGGGTCCTGGAAAAAGCCTTGCAGCAGGAAGGCATGACCACGCAAAGCTTCGACAGCGCCGATGGCGTGATGAGCCGCCTGGCGCGCCAGCAACCGGACGTGATCATCTCCGACATCCGCATGCCGGGCGCCAGCGGCCTGGACCTCCTGGCACGGATTCGCGAACAGCATCCACGGTTGCCGGTCATCATCATGACCGCTCACTCCGATCTGGACAGCGCTGTCGCGTCCTATCAGGGCGGCGCGTTTGAGTACCTTCCCAAGCCGTTCGATGTCGATGAAGCCGTCTCCCTGGTCAAGCGCGCCAATCAGCACGCTCAGGAACAGCAAGGCCTGGAAGTCCCGGTCGCCCTGACCCGTACTCCGGAAATCATCGGCGAAGCACCGGCGATGCAGGAAGTGTTTCGCGCCATCGGGCGCTTGAGCCACTCCAACATCACGGTGCTGATCAACGGCGAATCCGGCACCGGTAAAGAACTGGTGGCTCACGCCCTGCACCGCCACAGCCCACGGGCGGCCTCGCCGTTCATCGCGCTGAACATGGCGGCAATTCCGAAAGATTTGATGGAATCCGAGCTGTTCGGCCACGAAAAAGGCGCGTTCACCGGCGCGGCCAACCTGCGTCGCGGTCGCTTTGAGCAAGCGGATGGCGGCACGCTGTTCCTTGATGAAATCGGCGACATGCCGGCCGACACCCAGACCCGTTTGCTGCGGGTACTGGCCGACGGCGAGTTCTACCGCGTTGGCGGTCATGTGCCGGTGAAGGTCGATGTGCGAATCATCGCCGCCACTCACCAGAACCTGGAAACCCTGGTGCACGCCGGGAAGTTCCGTGAGGACTTGTTCCACCGCCTCAATGTGATCCGCATCCACATTCCGCGCCTGTCGGACCGTCGCGAAGACATCCCGACACTCGCCAAGCACTTCCTCAGCCGCGCCGCGCAAGAACTGGCGGTCGAGCCGAAGCTGCTGAAAAGCGAAACCGAGGAATACCTGAAGAACTTGCCGTGGGGCGGCAACGTCCGTCAGCTGGAGAACACGTGCCGCTGGATCACGGTGATGGCATCGGGTCGCGAAGTACACATCAGCGACCTGCCGCCTGAACTGCTGAGCCTGCCACAGGATTCGGCGCCGGTGACCAACTGGGAACAAGCACTGCGCCAGTGGGCCGATCAGGCGTTGGCGCGTGGTCAGTCGAGCCTGCTGGACACCGCCGTGCCGGCTTTCGAACGGATCATGATCGAGACCGCCCTCAAACACACCGCCGGCCGCCGCCGCGATGCTGCGGTCTTGTTGGGTTGGGGGCGTAATACCCTGACGCGCAAGATCAAGGAACTGGGGATGAAGGTGGATGGTGGGGATGATGATGAGGGGGATGAGGGCTAAACCCTTCACCTGATCGTTCCCACGCTCCCGCGTGGGAACGCCTCAATGGACGCTCTGCGTCCACTTCAACTGGGGACGCGGAGCATCCCCGGGCTGCATTCCCACGCAGAGCGTGGGAACGATCAACTGCCAAATCCAATCGCGAGCAGGCTGACTCCTACATTTAGAGCTCTGTGCACCGACTGAATGCACCGTGAACCGCAATCGCGCACAAACACTGATCCATCACCCCATCACTTTTCGCAATCGAACCCCTATCGAAAAAACACGAAAGCCCCGGAATACGGGGCTTTCGACGTTTCAGCGCGGCTTTCTGTTTCAACTTGTTAAAAACTGGCACGCCCCCTGCAATAGTCCATTCAGTGATTCAGTTCACTACCCGGTTTCGGGGACCTTGGTACAGGCAGGCCGGGGATTCCCCTCTTTACATCGGGCTCACACCGCACAAGCGACGAGCCCACCCGTTTTGGGGCCCTTGATACAGGCAGGTCAGGGGTTCCTTCTTTACACCGGGCTCACGACGCAATGCGTGAGCCCCGCCGTTTTGGGAACCTTGGTACAGGCAGGCCGGGGATTCCCTCTTTTATTGCTCCCGGAGATGGATCTCCAGTCGCCAGCGGTCATTGACCTCGCTTCCGGCCCACTCGCCTTGCAGTGGCCGGGCCGCCACCACCGACAGCAACAACCCCCCATCACTCAAACGAACTCGCCAGTTGACGTTTTTATCGTCGAGTCTGAGCTGACCTTTCTGCGCCTTGCCTTCAGCCTCGAACAGCAGCGCGAGGCTACCGTCGACAAACTCGCCGTGGCTTTTGGGTTCGTTGTTGAACCACACCACCAGGCCGTCGCTGGTGACCTCCACTTGCTGCAAGACCGTCGGGTCTGGCGCGGTCAGGCGACCAATCATCAGCCCCACCATCATCCCGACAATCGCCAACGAACCGAGCACACGCGGGAATAGTTTCGAACGGGGGTCCTTTGGCGGCGTAGAATGCCCGTCATCTTTATCTTCGGAGCCGTGCATGTTTCACGTCATCCTTTTTCAACCAGAAATTCCGCCGAATACCGGCAACGTTATCAGGCTGTGCGCCAACAGTGGCTGCCACCTGCATTTGATCGAGCCGCTGGGCTTCGAGATGGATGACAAGCGCCTGCGCCGGGCCGGCCTCGACTACCACGAGTACGCCACCCTGCAGCGCCACGCCGACCTCGCCAGCTGCCTGGAAAGCCTTGGCCACCCCCGGTTGTTCGCCTTCACCACCAAGGGTTCGCGACCGTTCCACGATGCCAGCTTCGCCGAGGGCGATGCCTTCCTGTTCGGTCCGGAAAGCCGAGGCCTGCCGGCTGACGTGCTCGACGCCCTGCCCGGCGACCAGCGCCTGCGTTTGCCGATGCGTGAAGGCTGTCGCAGCCTGAACCTGTCGAACACCGTGGCCGTCGCCGTTTATGAAGGCTGGCGTCAACTCGGGTTCAAGTAATAATCCGACCATCATTTTTGCCTGACAGAAACAATCGCGGGCAAGCCCGCTCCCACAGGTTTTGCACAATCCTGTGGGAGCGGGCTCGCCCGCAATTTTCAGCAGCGCAGCTTATTGAACGGTCGGAGTCTCGCCGGCCGCCTGCATGCGTTGCAGTTCTTGTGCGTACAGCGCGTCGAAGTTCACCGGTGCCAGCATCAGGGCCGGGAACGAACCACGGGTGACCAGGCTGTCCAGGGTTTCGCGAGCGTACGGGAACAGGATGTTCGGGCAGAACGCGCCAAGGGTGTGGCTCATCGAAGCGTCGTCCAGGTTCTTGATCAGGAAGATCCCGGCCTGTTGCACTTCAGCGATGAACGCCACTTCGCCGTTTTCACCGTTTTTCACGGTCACGGACAAGGTCAGCACGACTTCGTGGAAATCGCCTTCCAGAGCCTTTTGACGGGTGTTCAGATCCAGACCGACGCTCGGCTCCCACTGCTGGCGGAAAATCGCCGGGCTTTTCGGGGCTTCAAAGGACAAGTCACGTACGTAGATGCGCTGCAAGGAGAATTGCGGTGCGGTTTCTTCTTCGCTAGCTGCAGTGTTCTGTTGGTCAGTCATCTCAGATCCTTTCTGATCTTGGGGTCTTATAGGGAAGGTATTCAGGCCTTGAGCATGGCGTCGAGCTTACCGGCGCGCTCAAGGGCAAACAAATCATCACAACCACCCACGTGGGTGCTGCCGATCCAGATCTGCGGCACGGACGTACGTCCGGCTTTCTGAGCCATGGCGGCGCGCACCTGCGGCTTGCCATCGACCTTGATCTCTTCGAAGGCCACGCCTTTGTTCTCGAGCAGACACTTGGCTCGCGAGCAGTAGGGGCAGTAATCGCTGGAATAGACGACGACGTTGCTCATATCACTTCACCAACGGCAGGTTGTCGCCCTTCCAGCTGGAAATACCACCGGAGAGCTTGGCGGCGGTGAAGCCGGATTTCATCAGTTCGCGGGCATGGGTACCGGCGGTCTGGCCCAGGGCGTCGACCAGAATGATGGTCTTGGCCTTGTGCTTTTCCAGTTCGCCGATGCGCGCGGTCAGTTTGTCGTGAGGAATGTTCAACGCGCCAACGATGTGACCGGCGGCGAAGTCCTTGTTCGAACGGATGTCGATCACGACGCCTGCGTCCTTGTTGACCAGCCCGGTCAATTCACCGGTACTCAGGCTACGGCCGCCGCCTTGCATTTGATAGGCAATCAGCGCCGCCAGCAGTACGACGAAGATACCGACAAGAATGTAGTGGTTAGTGGCAAATTCAATCAGGTGAGCAACCATCGAAGGAGGTTCCAGGGCGTTAAAATGTCGGCCAGTATACACAGCCACTATGGTGGGCCAAACCCCGTCCGGCGGTGACGTGGCCGGAACTTGGCTGTAGGGCGTGTTGACCCTCAATTGCGAGTCGCGCCGCGCCCCGTAAATCGCAAGACTAGGCATGAGGAGTGAGGTTTGGCGTTTCAAATGAACGACGAATAACGACGGATTGCGCTTTACGGGGCGTGACCCTCCGGGTTTGCCCTGTGAGCGCGCCATGCTGCGTTGCGGGACTCGGCAACGAAACAACCCTTACCCACGTCCCGCGCCTTGCCTGGCACGCTCACAGGGCAAACGCGACTCGCAATTGAGGGTCAACACGTCCTAAACTTGCCACTCCCTTTTTAATCGCCCTCTTTTAACCTCAGCCACGAGTGGAATCCATGACTACCACGCCTAAACCTTTGGTCCTGATTATTCTCGATGGCTTCGGTCACAGTGAGAGCCCTGAATCCAACGCCATCTTTGCCGCGAAGAAGCCCGTACTGGACCGTTTGTGGGCTACCGTACCGAATGGCCTGATCTCCGGCAGCGGCATGGATGTCGGCCTGCCGGACGGCCAGATGGGCAACTCTGAAGTCGGCCACATGAACCTCGGCGCCGGCCGTGTGGTGTATCAGGACTTCACCCGCGTGACCAAATCGATCCGCGATGGCGAGTTTTTCGAGAACCCGACCATTTGCGCCGCCGTGGATAAAGCCGTTGCCGCCGGCAAAGCCGTGCATTTCATGGGCCTGCTGTCCGATGGCGGCGTTCACAGCCACCAGGACCACCTGATCGCCATGGCGGAACTGGCGTTCAAGCGCGGCGCTGAAAAAATCTACCTGCACGCCTTCCTTGATGGCCGCGACACGCCGCCAAAAAGCGCTCAGTCGTCCATCGAACTGCTCGACGCGACCTTCCAGGCGCTGGGCAAAGGCCGGATCGCCAGCATCATCGGCCGTTACTTCGCCATGGACCGCGACAACCGTTGGGACCGCGTGTCCCAGGCCTATAACCTGATTGTCGACGGCAAAGGCGAGTTCAACGCTGCCACCGCCCAGGAAGGTCTGGAAGCCGCCTACGCCCGTGGCGAGAGCGACGAGTTTGTCAAAGCCACCTCCATCGGCGAGCCGGTCAAGGTCGAAGACGGCGATGCCGTGGTGTTCATGAACTTCCGCGCCGACCGCGCCCGAGAGCTGACTCGCGTGTTCGTCGAAGACGGTTTCAAGGAATTCGAACGCAGCCGTCAGCCGAAACTGGCCGGTTTCGTCATGCTGACCCAATACGCCGCGAGCATTCCCGCGCCATCGGCCTTCGCCGCCGGCAGCCTGGAAAACGTGCTCGGCGATTACCTGGCGAAAAACGGCAAGACGCAACTGCGCATCGCCGAAACCGAAAAATACGCCCACGTGACCTTCTTCTTCTCCGGCGGTCGTGAAGAACCGTTCCCGGGCGAAGAACGCATCCTGATCCCGTCGCCGAAAGTCGCTACCTATGATTTGCAGCCCGAGATGAGCGCGCCGGAAGTGACCGATCGCATCGTTGATGCCATTGAGCACCAGCGTTACGACGTGATCGTGGTCAACTACGCCAACGGCGACATGGTCGGCCACAGCGGCGTGTTTGATGCCGCGGTGAAAGCGGTTGAATGCCTGGACCGGTGCGTCGGGCGTATCGTCGAAGCCCTGGAAAAGGTCGGTGGCGAAGCGCTGATCACTGCCGACCATGGCAACGTCGAGCAGATGGCTGATGAAGCCACCGGTCAGGCGCACACCGCGCACACTACCGAGCCGGTGCCGTTCATCTATGTCGGCAAGCGTGACCTCAAGGTCCGTGAAGGCGGCGTACTGGCGGATGTGGCGCCGACCATGCTGATGCTGATGGGCCTGGAAAAACCGGCGGAAATGACCGGGACATCGATTCTGGTGTAACCCGCTCGCTCGAACACAACCGAAACCCTGTGGGAGCGAGCAAGTCGAATCGTCGCATCGCCGCTCCCACATTGGTTTTGGGGTGTTTTTTTGTCCAGTTATCACACAGTCCCAATTGGGCATTTTTTTTGCCACGCTTGGCGGGCATACTAGGCCGTCCCTTTCCCTGGTGTCGCCCGCCTCTATGCTCCGCGTCCTGATAGCCCTTGCACTGACTTGCCTGCTCCAACCGGCTTTTGCTGACGAGCGCGAGCAAACCCAACAACAGTTGGACGCCACGCGTCAGGACATTGCCGAGCTGAAAAAACTGCTGGGCAAGCTCCAGGAAGAAAAATCCGGTGTGCAGAAAGAGCTCAAAGGCACCGAGACCGAAATGGGCAAGCTCGAGAAGCAGGTCGATGCCCTGCAAAAAGAACTGAAGAAAAGCGAATCCGAGCTGCAGCGACTCGATGCAGAGAAAAAAAAACTCCAGAGCGCGCGCACTGAACAGCAACGACTGATCGCCATTCAGGCCCGGGCGGCCTATCAGAACGGCCGTGAGGAATACCTGAAGCTGCTGCTCAATCAGCAGAACCCGGAAAAATTCGCCCGCACCCTCACCTATTACGACTACCTGAGCCAGGCCCGCCTGGAGCAGCTAAAGAATTTCAACGAAACCCTGCGCCAACTGACCAATGTCGAAAAAGACATCGACGCCCAACAGGCGCAGTTGCTGGTGCAGAAGAGCAGCCTCGACACCCAGCGCGATGAGCTCGATAAAGTCCGCAAGGAACGCCAGCAAGTCCTGGCCAAGCTCAACGACGACGTAAAGGCGCGCGACCAGAAACTGGCATCCCGCGAGCAGGATCAGGCAGACCTGTCTAAAGTCCTTAAAACCATTGAAGAAACCTTGGCTCGCCAGGCCCGTGAGGCAGAAGAAGCGCGGAAAAAAGCGCTGATCGCCCAGCAGGAAGCCGAAAAAAAGCGTTTACGTGAGGCCCAGGCGGCTGCAGACGCAGAGAACACCGACGCCCCACGCAAACCGGTTAAATCGACACCCGGCGCCCTGGTTTCAAGTTCCGGCGAGACCTTTGGCGGCCCTTTCGCGTCAACCCGGGGAAAACTTCCCTGGCCGGTTGATGGTCGACTGCTGGCACGCTTCGGCGAATCCCGTGGCGACGATGCCCGCACCAAGTGGGACGGCGTGATGATCAGCGCCTCCGCCGGCAGCCAGGTGCATGCCGTGCATGGTGGTCGCGTGGTGTTTGCAGACTGGTTGCGTGGCGCCGGGCTGCTGGTGATTCTCGACCACGGCAACGGTTTTTTGAGTCTTTATGGTCACAACCAGACGCTGCTCAAGTCTGCGGGTGACGTGGTAAAAGCCGGTGAGTCCATCTCCACTGTCGGTAACAGCGGCGGGCAGGACACACCAGCGCTGTATTTCGCAATTCGTCAGCAGGGTCACCCGAGTGATCCGGCGCAATGGTGTCGCGCGCAAGGATAAGCACGCTACCTAATTTCAGGAGTTCGTTAGACATGCTGCATTTGTCCCGCCTTACCTCGCTGGCCCTGACGATCGCCCTGGTGATCGGCGCGCCTCTGGCGTTCGCCGCTCAACCGGCCCCGGCAGTCGCGCCTGCGGGCACTGCCGCGACGACCAAGGCGCCGTTGCCGCTGGAAGAATTGCGCACCTTTGCCGAGGTCATGGACCGGATCAAAGCCGCTTATGTCGAGCCGGTGGACGACAAGACCCTGCTGGAAAACGCCATCAAAGGCATGCTCAGCAACCTCGATCCGCACTCCGCCTACCTGGGCCCGGAAGATTTCGCCGAACTGCAGGAAAGCACCAGCGGTGAATTCGGCGGCCTGGGCATCGAAGTCGGCGCCGAAGACGGTTTCATCAAGGTGGTTTCGCCGATCGATGACACCCCCGCCTCCAAGGCAGGTATTCAAGCCGGCGACTTCATCGTCAAGATCAACGGCCAGCCGACTCGCGGCCAGAGCATGACCGAAGCCGTGGACAAGATGCGCGGCAAGATCGGCCAGAAAATCACCCTGACCCTGGTGCGCGATGGCGGCACGCCGTTCGACGTCACCCTGGCCCGCGCCATCATTCAAGTGAAGAGCGTGAAGTCGCAATTGCTGGAATCCGGGTACGGCTACATCCGCATCACGCAATTCCAGGTCAAGACCGGCGAAGAGGTCTCCCAGGCCCTCGCCAAGCTGCGCAAGGAAAATGGCAAGAAGCTCAACGGCATCATCCTCGACCTGCGTAACAACCCTGGCGGCGTGCTGCAGGCCGCGGTGGAAGTGGTCGACCACTTCATCAAGAAGGGCCTGATCGTCTACACCAAGGGCCGTATCGCCAACTCCGAGCTGCGCTTCTCCGCGACCGGCAAGGACGAAAGCGAAGCCGTGCCAATGGTCGTGCTGATCAACGGCGGCAGTGCCTCGGCGTCCGAGATTGTCGCCGGTGCCTTGCAGGATCAGAAACGCGCTGTGCTGATGGGCACCACCAGTTTCGGCAAGGGCTCGGTGCAAACCGTACTGCCACTGAACAACGATCGCGCGCTGAAGATCACGACGGCGTTGTATTTCACGCCGAACGGCCGCTCGATTCAGGCCCAGGGCATTGTTCCGGACATCGAAGTGCGCAAGGCAAAGATCACCAACGAGCAGGACGGCGAGTACTTCAAGGAAGCCGACCTGCAAGGCCACTTGGGCAATGGCAACGGCGGCGCCGACAAGCCGACCAGTTCCAGCAAAGCCAAGGCCATGCCGCAGGATGATGATTACCAGTTGGCCCAGGCCTTGAGCCTGCTCAAAGGGTTGAGCATCACGTCCGGCCGCTGAGATGTTCCAGCGGTTTATCCTGGGTTTATTGCTCTGCCTGACGGGTGTTGCTCACGCAGCCCCCGTCGAGACGGCCCCTCAAAAAGCGTATCTCAGCCTGATCATCGATGACCTGGGGCAGAACCTGCCCCGGGATCGCCGCGTGCTGGCCCTGCCCGGCCCGGTCACCACGGCGATCATGCCCGACACGCCCCACGCCACCGAGTTCGCCCGCGAAGCCCATCGCGCCGGCAAGATCGTCATCCTGCACATGCCGATGGACCCGGCCACGGGGCCGTTCGCCTGGCATCCCGATCTGCCCATCGAAGAACTTGAGAGGCGCCTCGACGCGGCATTCAAGGTCGTGCCCTACACCGCGGGCATCAACAATCACATGGGCAGCCGCATGACCGCACAGCAACCGGCCATGGTCTGGTTGATGGCGGACTTGCAGCAACGGCACAAGTTCTTCGTCGACAGCCGTACCAGCGCGCAAACCGTTGCTGCCGCCGAGGCGCAGAAGATCGGGTTGGCGAGTGTTTCGCGGGATGTATTTCTGGATGATGAGCGCACCGAGGCGGCAATCTTCACGCAGCTACAGACAGCGATCAGCCTGGCGCGCAAGCAGGGTTCGGCGGTGATGATCGGGCATCCGTATCCGCAGACACTGGCGGTACTGGAACGCGAGCTGCCGAAGCTGAAGGCGCAGGGGATTGAGTGGATTGATATCAAGCAGATGATCAGCGTGCGGGGTAACCGCGCGACGGCCGCCCATGGCAAGGATGGCGTTTACCGGTAATCCGTCACACCGCCGCTCCCCCATTTTGATCACTGGGTCTTAGAGATACCGCGCCATGATCTCGTCCACCTTGCCTTCCTTGCGCAGCTGATCCAGCGCGGCCTGAAGCTTGGCGACCATTTCGTCCGGCACGTCTTTGTTCAATGCCAGATACAGTTCGGCGCTGTTGAAACGCAGTATCGTTTTCAGACCATTCACGCCTTCCTGCCGCGCCAGATAACGCCCGGCCGGGTCGCCCGTGGCCCACAGATCAATCTGGCCATTGACCAGCTTCTTCGCGTTGTCCTGGTCGCGCAGCACAACGATCGGATTCAACCCCTGCTTGCCCAGCGTCTCGGCAATCGCATCACCCTTGTACGCGCCAATCTTGTATTTGCGCGCGTCATCCAGCGTTTCAAGGCTGATCTTGCTGTCAGCCTTGGCCAGCATGATCCAGTCATCCGGACCAATCGGGCCAACCCATTTGAAGAGCTTCTCGCGGTCGGGCAAACGCGCCATCACGAACACGCCATAACCGGGTTTTTCCAGCGCGAGTTTGTAGATGCGCTCCCAGGGGAAACGCAGGGTCAGGCTGTAGGTGATGTCGGCACGTTTGAACATCTCGCGGACGATGTCCACGGCGATGCCATTAATGTTCTCGTCCTGAGCGAAGTTTTTGCCGTTCTTCGCCATGTTGTACGGCGGGAAGTTTTCCGTCAGCAACACCAGGTCGGTGTCGGGACTTTCTTCGGCGCGCACCCCATTGATGAGCAATAGAGAAGCGCTGGCGAGGATAAGAAGAAGGCGTTTAAGCATGTCTGGCTACCGAAATCCATGGCGTACCCAAGAGTGCCTTGAGCTCGCCACACTGTCTACTGGCCTTTTAATAACAGCCTTATCGACATCGCAAACAAAATGAGTGTCACAGTCACTGTGGTAGATAGTTACCGCCCTTCACCCAGCCTCACCTGATTAATTGCTAATACCCGGCGACAGGCCGGTTTTACATAATTAATCAGAGGCACCATTCAATGAATTCGATCCCCGTACTTTTTATCAGCGCATTGTGTTCGCTATGTCTACCGTGCTTCGCTGATACCAGAGATTATGGAGAAAACCTGCAAAATCTCGCTGCTTCCAGGGTTCTTAAAAACATCGATGGTTCGCAGGACCACTGGCAAGGTATCGGACGCCTGGAAATCAATGGTGCCAGATGCACCGCAACGCTTCTGGACACGCGCGATGAACTGGCATCCCCACCGACTCCCGCTTACGTGCTCACCGCTGGGCACTGCATCGAATTGACCAACGGAAACATCGTAACGGACAAGCCGGTAAGCGGAACCATGCAGTTCAATTTCTTCGCCGACATTCCCGGATTCAAATCTTATCCGTTGAAAGCGGTGGTATGGCGGAGCATGCAAGGCGTTGATCTGGCTATCGTTGAACTGGAAGTCAGCCTTCAAAAGCTCATCGATGAGGGCATACAACCGTTGAAACTGGCCCGGGATACACCGGCGAACGACACCGATGTGTTGATCGTGGGCGCCCCAACAGGCTTTGAGGACGTCACATTGCGCATGGCCGCCTGCACCTTACAACCGGCCCTGGAGATTGTTGAAGGTGCATGGGTATGGCGAAACACGTTTATGACTCGCTGTCAGGATATCCGGGGAGGTAGCTCTGGAAGCCCCTTACTGGATCGATACACCAATGAGATCGTAGGCGTCATAGGAACAGGGAACTTTGATGACAGCATCATTCCATGCCGCGATCATGCCCCCTGCACACCTGTTGGAAATGTCTATCTGGCTGTGCCGGGGAATGTGTACGGCAACCCGACGGCATTTCTCAACGGGTGCTTCTTGCAGGGCCGCATTGCTAAAAACCCACCGTCGTCTTGCCAGCTCTACCCGGCGTTCACCGTCGACACGGACGCGAATAAGCTGGAAAGATACAAAAGGGTCAAACAGCAGGATAACGGTTCGATTGCCATCCCTACGTGGAACTATCGATTTTCAATAAGTACTGCTTTTTACCGTCATAAAAGCGTCCGCACGGCAATGGACTGTGAGAGCCCCCATCACTACAGCGATGCCGTAAGCTCAATTGATACCTTCATCAATTCCGAGATAGGCACGGAGCCCGGATTCTATTTTCTTTGCATTCTCGGTGTTGATTCCTTGGCGCAAGAACCTGAATCAGGGCTTCTGAAAAATGCGCTGTCCCTGCCGGTCGAGGTCCTGGAGAACAAGCCAACCTCCCCACCCGATTTATCGATCAAGGGCGACGTCAATGTGACACTGGCGAAAACAGCAGAACCCTATAGGACCTATTCCATCAAATTTGGTCCAGCAGCAACAACAGACTGTCATCAACCTGAGAAATACGTCGATGACATGGACATGGATTTCTGGATTGATAGCGAGGAGCTTCCAGGGAAGCTCTGCTCCATTGCTTATGACAAATCGGGACAGGCTTCCGAACCGAGGACCGACTTACTGAGCCCCGTGACAGGGATTCATAAGGCTGCGTCATCCAACGCCCAGATTGATCCATAACATAGGCCCGGAACATCTTCTCCGGGCCACGGACCTTCACCGCATCACGATGCCGCGATGGGCCATGTAGGCCTTGGCTTCCTGCACGGTGTATTCGCCGAAGTGGAAAATACTCGCGGCCAGAACTGCACTGGCGTGACCTTCGATAATGCCGTCGGCCAAATGCTGCAGGTTGCCGACGCCGCCGGAGGCGATCACCGGAATACCCAACGCATCGCTGATAGCGCGAGTCACGCCAAGGTCGAAGCCGTTTTTCATGCCGTCCTGATCCATGCTGGTCAGCAGGATTTCACCGGCACCCAGGCCTTCCATCTTCTTCGCCCACTCGACGGCATCGAGGCCGGTAGGCTTGCGGCCCCCGTGGGTGAAGATTTCCCAGCGCGGGGTTTCGCCCGGGCCGGAGACCTTCTTCGCATCGATGGCAACCACGATGCACTGCGAACCGAAATGTTGCGCCGCCTCGCCCACAAATTCCGGATTGAACACTGCAGCGGTGTTGATCGAGACCTTGTCCGCACCGGCATTCAGCAGGTTGCGGATGTCTTGCACGGTACGTACGCCACCGCCCACGGTCAGCGGGATGAACACCTGGCTAGCCATGCGCTCCACGGTATGCAGCGTGGTATCGCGACCGTCGACGCTGGCGGTGATGTCGAGGAAGGTAATCTCGTCAGCACCCTGCTCGTCATAGCGACGAGCGATTTCCACCGGGTCACCGGCGTCGCGAATATTCTCGAACTTCACACCTTTGACGACCCGGCCGTTGTCCACGTCCAGGCAAGGGATGATGCGTTTGGCCAGCGCCATGGTCAGTCCTCAGCCTTTGTACGAATCGCAGAAAGCTTGCGCTTCAGCGACGTCGAGGGTGCCTTCGTAGATCGCCCGGCCGGTGATCGCGCCGATGATGCCGGGCGCCTTGGCGTCGAGCAGCGACTTGATATCGCCGAGGTTGTGAATACCACCGGACGCGATCACCGGAATGCGCGTGGCAGCGGCCAGCGCGGCGGTGAACGGTACGTTGCAGCCCTGCATCATGCCGTCTTTGGCGATGTCGGTATAAACGATCGCGGACACGCCATCGGCTTCGAATTGCTTGGCCAGGTCGATCACTTGAATGGTGCTGATTTCCGCCCAACCGTCAGTGGCGACGAAACCGTCTTTGGCGTCCAGACCGACGATCACTTTGCCTGGGAACGCACGGCAGGCTTCAGCCACGAAAGCCGGATCTTTCACAGCTTTGGTGCCGATGATCACGTAGCTCACGCCCGCTTTCACGTAGTGCTCGATGGTTTCCAGGGAACGGATACCGCCACCGATCTGGATCGGCAGGTTCGGGTAGCGCTTGGCAATCGCGGTGACCACTTCGCCGTTGACCGGCTGGCCTTCGAAGGCGCCGTTCAGGTCGACCAGATGCAGACGACGGCAACCGCCCTCCACCCACTTGGCAGCCATGCTCACCGGGTCATCGGAGAACACCGTGGAATCTTCCATGCGGCCCTGGCGCAGACGAACACAGGCACCGTCTTTGAGATCGATAGCGGGAATAATCAGCATCTGGCAAACCTTCAAATTCGAGTGTTCAGCTTCGCTCGGAAATCAGTTTTTCTCGAGCGCCCACAAGTCGCTTTCGATGCTTTCGAACCTCTCTTTGAGGTGCGTCTGCACATCGAAAATCGCCCTGTTGTAATAATGCGGAGCAATTTCACGGGTAAACAGTTCAAGGATTTCGGCCGCTTCGAACGAACCCAGGTCCAGTTCGAAGCGATCCTCCATGAAGCGTTTGATCTTCTGGTTGGCCTCGTTCTCCTGTTCAGGAGTGAGGGTCAGGATCGGTGGCTTCGTTTTCTTGACGGCCATTTACCAGCGACCATCCCACGCGGCGAAGTTCTGCAGCAATTGCAGGCCATGGGTATGGCTCTTCTCCGGGTGGAACTGCACGGCGAAACGCGAACCATCGGCCAGCGCCGCGGCGAAATCGACACCGTAGTGACCGCCACCGACCACCTGCCGTGCATTGCCGGCGGCGATGTAGTAGCTGTGCACGAAGTAGAAACGCGCCAGGTCCGGAATGTCGTGCCACAGCGGGTGACTCACCTTCTGTTTCACTTCGTTCCAGCCCATGTGCGGGACTTTCAGGTGTTCGCCGTCTTCATGCAGGTCCTTGCCGAAGAACTTCACCGCGCCCGGGAACAGGCCGATGCAGTCGACGCCGTCGTTCTCTTCACTGCTGTCGAGCAAGGCTTGCATGCCCACGCAGATGCCGAGGAACGGGCGGTCCTGGCTGACTTCACGCACCAGCGAATCGAACCCCAAGCGACGAATTTCCGCCATGCAATCGCGAATCGCGCCGACGCCGGGAAACACCACCCGGTCAGCTTCGCGAATCACGTCGGCATCGCTGGTGATCAAGACCTTGCCGGCACCGACGTGCTCGAGGGCCTTGGCCACCGAGTGCAGGTTGCCCATGCCGTAATCGATAACCGCGACCGTCTGCATTACAGAACGCCTTTGGTCGATGGCATCTGACCGGCCATGCGGTCATCGAGCTCGACGGCCATGCGCAGGGCGCGGCCGAAAGCCTTGAACACGGTTTCGATCTGGTGGTGGGTGTTGGTGCCACGCAGGTTGTCGATGTGCAGGCTGACGAGGGCGTGGTTGACGAAGCCCTGGAAGAATTCCTGGAACAGGTCAACGTCGAAACCACCGACGGTAGCGCGGGTATACGGCACGTGCATCTGCAGGCCGGGGCGGCCGGAGAAGTCGATCACCACGCGCGACAGCGCTTCATCCAGCGGCACATAGGCGTGGCCGTAGCGACGGATGCCTTTCTTGTCGCCGATGGCTTTGGCGAAGGCCTGACCCAGGGTGATACCGACGTCTTCCACCGTGTGGTGGTCGTCGATATGCAGGTCGCCCTTGCTGACAATATCCAGGTCGATCAGCCCGTGACGGGCGATCTGGTCCAGCATGTGCTCAAGAAAAGGAACACCGATATCAAATCGGGCCTTTCCGGTGCCATCCAGGTTGATCGAGGCTTTGATCTGGGTTTCCAGAGTGTCGCGCTCGACTGACGCCTTACGTTCGGCCATCACCAGCTCCGCAAAATCATTGGGCGAAAAAGGCAGCCATTATAGGGGCGCGGGGCCGAAACAGAAACACGAGACGTGATATGGCTGACGGATAGAATCCCGTGCTGTCGGGGATAGACATGTCCATACAAGCCATTTTGGACACCCCAAAACAACTGTAGGAGTGAGACCGGCTTGCCGGCGATAGGGCCCTCACATTCAACATTTCTGTCGACTGTCAGACCGCTATCGCCGGCAAGCCGGCCTCACTCCTACAGGGGTACTGCGTTTACTTAGTGGAAGAGGACTGCAGTTTTCTGCAAGGTCACCCAAACACCCCACGCCAACGGAATACCCACCACCAGCCATGCAGCAATCGCCAAAGGCTTGGAGCCCGGCGCAGCTTTCCACTCCAGCACGGTGCTGCTGTCAGCGCCCTTGTCGTGGCCCAGCGCCTGTTCGGCAGCCAGTTCAGCGTCGGTCATGAAGTACTTGTCGGCCACTGGACGCACCAGCAGGTTGCACAGGAAACCCAGCACCAGCAGGCCCGCGAGGATGTACAAGGTGATGTCGTAAGCGGCGGCACGTTCAACGCCGATGCTCAGCTGATACTCACGCAGGTAGTTCACCAACACCGGACCCAACACGCCCGCCGCGGCCCATGCCGTCAGCAGACGACCGTGGATTGCACCGACCATTTGCGTACCGAACAGATCCGCCAGATACGCCGGGACCGTCGCAAAACCACCGCCGTACATCGACAGGATGATGCAGAACGCGGCCACGAACAGCGCAACGTTGCCCAGATGACCGAGGTTCGGGATCAACGCGTACAGCGCGAAACCGAGGGCGAAGAACACGAAATAGGTGTTTTTGCGACCCAGGTAGTCCGAGAACGAGGCCCAGAAGAACCGGCCACCGATATTGAACAGGCTCAGCAAACCGGTGAAACCGGCAGCAATCGCCGCAATCGAAGCCAATTGCCCGGCGTCCAGTTGACCGAATGGCAGGTCCACACCGATCAATTTACCGCCGAACACTTCCTGCAACAGCGGCGACGCCATGCCAAGAATGCCGATGCCGGCGGATACGTTCAGGCACAGCACCAGCCACACCAGACGGAACTGCGGAGTTTTCCACGCCACATTCACGTGAACGTGACGGTGAGTGATCATCGCATTCGAGGCTTTTTTCGCCGGAGCGGTCCAGCCCTCAGGCTTCCAGCCGGTTGGCGGAACGCGGTAGGACAGTGCGCCACCGATCATGAACACGAAGTAGATCGCGGCCATCACCAGGAAGCTTTGCCACACGCCCACGCTTTCTGCCGAAGCGAAATGGCCCATCAGGGCTGCGGCCAGCGGAGCACCGACCATCGCGCCACCACCGAACCCCATGATCGCCATGCCGGTCGCCATGCCACGCTTGTCCGGGAACCACTTGATCAACGTCGACACTGGTGAGATATAGCCCAACCCCAGGCCGATACCGCCAATGACCCCGGAGCCGACCCACATCAGCCAGATCTGGTGGGTATAGATCCCCAGCGCAGAAATCAGCAGACCACCGCACCAGCACAGCGCCGATACAACGCCCGCCTTGCGCGGCCCGGCGTGTTCCAGCCAGCCGCCCCAGATCGCTGCCGAGCAGCCGAGGAAGATGAAGAACAGGGTGTAGATCCAGCCGAGCATCGAGATCGGCCAGTCGCATTGCGACGAGAATACTTGCGAGATAAAGCTCATGTCCGGCGCACAAGCCACCGGTTTGGTCACACCCAAGGCTTTGGACAGTGGCAACCAGAACACCGAAAAGCCGTAGGCCATGCCGATGCAAAGGTGGATGGCCAACGCGGCCGGTGGTACCAGCCAGCGGTTGAAACCGGGCTTGGCGATGATGCGTTCCTTGGACAGGAACGCAGGCTGGCCGGCGTAGAGGCCGTCCGCCGCGAGGCTTGTAGTCATTGTGTATCCCCCAATTATTAGTAGGGTTCGCCAGCCACTCCTCACCCCCGGCCTTTATGCGCACGCATGACCGTTTTGTTGAGTGAAGTGCCTTTTTGTGCGACATCGGGTCGCAGCGGGACGGACGAACGGGCAAAGGTTACCATTTGCACGTGACAGAAAAACCAAACTGATATCACCTTTTGTAAGTCATCTGTTCTCGTACCTCTTTAAGGAGACGCCATGCCGATCATTGTCGAACCGCTGAACGAGGTCACTTATCAGGATCAGCAAGATCTGCAGAAGATTTACCGCGACGCTCCGGACTGGCTGTACGCCCCGTTTTCCGGGGATGTACAGCTGATCGAAAGCTGTTTGCGGGACGGTTCGCTGATCGCCGGACGCTTCAATGATCGACTGCTGGGCGCAGCGCGTTTGCAACGGCACCAGGACGTTTGGCACTTGTCCCAACTTTGCGTACGAAAAATTACCCGACGCCGTGGTGTCGCCGAGCGGCTGGTGAGCGAAGCGCAGAAATTGGCCTCTGATTCGGGCGCCACCCTGCGCCTGCTGGCTCCCGCCGGGCATCTCGAAGCCCAGGCGCTGGCGGCCAAGCTGAAACTGCCGCTGGATGTGTTACCAGCGTGATCGCCTGACCGGTCGTCCGCATTGGAGCGCTATACTCCCCGGCTAAATTTCGAATTTGACTAACTACAAGGACTCGCCCATGAAAGCGTTCGGCAAAATCCTGGGTCTGGTACTTCTCGGGCTGTTGCTGATCATTGTGGCGCTGGGCTTTGCCCTGACCCACCTCTTCGATCCCAACGACTATAAAGACGAGATTCGCCAGATTGCCCGCGACAAGGCCCACATCGAGCTGACGCTCAATGGCGACATCGGCTGGAGCCTGTTCCCGTGGCTGGGCCTGGAGTTGCACGACGCCAGTGTTGCGACCCTGGTCAAACCGACAGAGCCGTTTGCCGACTTGCAGATGCTCGGCCTGTCGGTGCGCGTGTTGCCGCTGCTGCGCCGCGAAGTGCAAATGAGCGATGTCCGCGTCGAAGGCCTGAACCTGCGCCTGACCCGCGACAAGGACGGCCATGGCAACTGGCAGGACGTCGGCAAGGTTCCGGCGCCAGCCACTGCGGCCACGACACCGGCCACACCTGGCGAACCGGCACCGGAAACCACCGTTCAAGTGGAAAAACCGGCCCAGCCCGTTCGTCTGGACATCGACAGCCTGACCGTCAACAACGCCCGCGTTGAGTACAACGACGAGCAGACGGGCAAGCAGTTCAGCGCCGAGAGCATTCAGCTCAGCACCGGTCCGGTCCACGACTCGACCAATATTCCCGTCAAACTCACCGCGTTCCTGGGCACCAACCAACCGGTTCTGCGAGTGCGCACCGAGCTCAATGGCGAGCTGCGTTTCGAACGCGCCTTGCAGCGCTACAAGTTTGAAGACATGAAACTGTCCGGCGAAGTCGCAGGGGATCCGCTGCAGGGCAAGACCATGACCTTCGCGGCGCAAGGGCAATTGCTGCTGGATAAAGCGGCGAACGTCGCCGAATGGACCGGCATCAAGATTTCCGCCAACCAACTGCGCGCACTGGGTGAGCTCAAGGTCAACGACCTCGACAAGACCCCACAGATCAGTGGCGGCATTTCGATTGCCCAGTTCGACCTGGCGAAATTTGTCGACAGCATCGGCCAGAAACTGCCAGCGATGGCCGAAGGCAGCCTGAGCAAAGTCGAACTGGTCAGCCGTGTGGCCGGCACGCCGACCAGCGTGTCGTTCGACAACATCAACCTGAAAATCGATGACAGCACCTTCAGCGGCCGAATCGCTGTCGAAGACTTCGCCAAGCAATCGCTGCGCGCGGCCCTCAAGGCGGACACGTTCAACGTCGACCGCTATCTGCCACCCAAATCCGCCGAAGCCAACAGCGCGACACAAGTGCGTCAGGCCGAAGTCGCCAGCACCGAGGCCGACGCCATGGCCGGCGCGGGCAGCACACCGCTGCCGGAGTCGCCGACCAAGACAGCCTGGAGCACCGAACGCCTGCTGCCGGTCGAGCGCTTGAGCAAGCTCGACGTGGACGCCGACCTGACCTTTGGCCAGTTGACCCTCGACAAGCTGCCGATCAACAACGCGGCGCTCAAGGCCACCGGCCAGGGAGGCCTGCTGACCCTGGAGAACCTGCGCGGCGATCTGTACGAGGGCAACTTCGAAGCCAAGGGCACCCTCGATGTGCGCCAGCAGGTTCCTGCGCTGAACATGCAGACGCGCATCAGCAAAGTACCAGTGGAAAAAATCCTCGAAAGCCAGGGCAAGAATCCACCGGTCAAAGGCCTGGTGACGCTCAACAGTGCGCTGACCGGCAGCGGTAACAGCCAGAAAGCGCTGATCGACAGCCTCAACGGCACCGCCAGTTTCGTCATCAACAACGGCGTGCTGCTCAATGCAAACCTTGAGCAACAGCTGTGCAAAGGCATCGCCACCCTGAATCGCAAAACCCTCAGCGGCGAGCCACGGGGCAAGGACACGCCGTTCCAGGAACTCAAGGGCAACCTGACCTTCCGTAACGGTGTGGCCAGCAACCCGGACCTGAAAGTACGCATCCCGGGCATGACCGTGAATGGCGACGGTGACGTCGACCTGCGCGTGCTGGGCATGGATTACCGCGTGGGCATCATCGTCGAAGGCGACACCAGCGCCATGCCGGACCCGGCTTGCCAGGTCGGCGACAAGTTTGTCGGTGTCGAGTGGCCACTGCGTTGCCGGGGTCCGCTGGAACTTGGTGCCAAGGCCTGCCGTCTGGATAACGAACGCATGGGTCAGGTCGCGAGCAAAATGGCCGGCGACAAGATCAGCGAAAAAATCGACGAGAAGCTGGGCGACAAGGTCAGTCCTGAACTGAAAAACGCATTGAAGGGGCTGTTCAAGCGATGAAAGCCGAGCAGTTTTCAACGGCGGTGCTGGATTGGTACGACCGCCACGGCCGCCACGATTTGCCCTGGCAACAGGGCATCACCCCGTATCGGGTGTGGGTCTCGGAAATCATGTTGCAGCAAACCCAGGTCAGCACCGTGTTGAATTACTTCGACCGCTTCATGGCTTCGTTGCCGACGGTCGAAGCCCTGGCCGCAGCGCCGGAAGACGAAGTGCTGCACCTGTGGACCGGCCTGGGTTACTACACTCGCGCACGCAATCTGCAGAAGACCGCGAAGATTGTTGTCGCTGACTACGCTGGCGAGTTTCCCCGCGACGTTGAAAAACTGGTTGAATTGCCCGGCATCGGCCTGTCGACGGCGGGCGCCATCGCCAGCCTGAGCATGGGCCTGCGGGCGCCGATCCTCGATGGCAACGTCAAACGCGTCCTGGCGCGCTTTACTGCGCAAGAGGGTTACCCGGGGGAGCCGAAGGTCGCCAAACAGCTATGGGCGAACGCTGAGCGCTTTACGCCGCATGATCGGGTCAACGCCTACACCCAGGCGATGATGGACCTGGGCGCCACGCTGTGTACGCGCAGCAAACCGAGTTGCCTGCTCTGCCCGCTGGAAAAGGGCTGCGAAGCGCACATGCTCGGCCTGGAAACCCGCTACCCCATCCCCAAACCGCGTAAAACCGTGCCACAGAAGCGCACGCTGATGCCGATGCTCGCCAACGGCGAAGGCGCGGTTCTGCTTTACCGGCGGCCTTCCACGGGCCTGTGGGGCGGTCTCTGGAGTTTGCCGGAGCTCGATGACCTCGACGACCTGCACCATCTGGCGGCGCAACACTCGCTGGAACTGGGCAGCCAACAGGCGCTACCGAGCCTGGTGCACACGTTCAGCCATTTTCAATTGTCCATCGAACCCTGGCTGGTCCATGTCCAGGAGGCCGGCCATCACGTGGCCGAGGCCGACTGGCTCTGGTATAACCTCGCCACCCCGCCGCGCCTGGGCCTTGCCGCCCCGGTCAAAACCTTGCTCGAACGCGCGGCCGCCGTATTGAACGCAGGAGAATTGTCATGACCCGCACCATCATGTGCCGCAAGTACAAAGAAGAATTGCCCGCCCTGGAACGCGCTCCCTTCCCGGGCGCAAAAGGCCAGGACATTTTTGACCATGTCTCGGCCAAGGCCTGGGCCGACTGGCAAAAGCACCAGACCCTGCTGATCAACGAAAAACGCCTGAACATGATGAACGCCGAAGACCGCAAATATCTTCAGGGCGAGATGGACAAGTACTTCTCCGGCGAGGAATACGCCAAGGCTGACGGCTACGTGCCGCCGGCTGAATAATCCCGATTTCTCGGGGGGCGGATCGTAAGCGACGGTAATAATTAAATTTTTTTTGAAAAGTTTGTTGACGACCCCCTGAAAAACCAGTTTAATGCGCCCCGTTGCCCAGATAGCTCAGTCGGTAGAGCAGGGGATTGAAAATCCCCGTGTCGGCGGTTCGATTCCGTCTCTGGGCACCAAATACCGAAAACCCTGAATCGCAAGATTCAGGGTTTTTTTATGCCTGCGATTTGATAACCGCCTGAAACCTGCAGCGCATACCCCCTGAAAAACAAATCCTTCCTTATTGCTCTAGCCCAATGATGGCTCCGTGCTATTATTTTTCCGTTACATGGAAGACGACCTACATTGGTGCCGATGCCCCCCGCATCCGAATCAGTCGATACAGGATCGAGACAGCGCATGGAGTGCGTGCTTTTTACCCCCTCCCCGCAAAACACTGACCTCCCCTGTTGGACCTGTGTAGCCAGTCTTGCAAGCACGCTCTCCTCTCGAAATCCTGAACATGGAACAGTTATGTCTGACATCAATGAACTCAAAGACAAGATCAACACTAAAACCTTGAATATGGTTTTGCTGTCGGCCGCAACCGTTGGGCTGTACCTGTTGCTGTGGCTGGTCAGAACCAATCAGAAAATCAGCGAAACCACCAAAATCAAACTGGTCGATAACACCTACATCATCTGGCTGGCCGTCTGCCTTGGCTGGAGCGGTGCTTTGTCCAATTCGGGTGAAGTACTGTTCGATGCGCTGTCCGGCATTCTGATCATTGCAACCAACGCGCTGTACATCGTCTGGGCGTTCAAAGCCAAGAATGCACTGTCGGAATACGCCCTCAGCGAACACAAAATCGATCTGCGGATGAACGCGTTCTATACGTTCTTCCTGAATGTTTTCTACATCAACTACTGCATCAACGACCTGCCTGAAGAGCAACGCAAGCAACTGATCCTGCGTGGCTCGACGACACAAGCCTGATTCAGGGTAATGGGCGGGCAGCCCCCAGTGGCTGCCCGTCTAATCTGCAGCCTCCCTCATTCGCTACTGTTCCAGTGGAACACCAGATTCCTCGCGCCAGCACTGCCGATATCCGTCGTGTCACGTTTCGCTTCACCGTTGCGCGTTGCCACGACCGTGTACTTGCCGGCAGGTAATTGGACATAAACCAGAGGACCCGCCTGACTCAGCGTCAGCACCGGCCCTTTAGCGTTCTGAACCAGCAACTGCACGTCCGGAATGTATTCGTCTTGCGGACCGACCGAGAAGGTCATGTGCAGGTTGTAGCCCGTCGTTTGCTGGATGGCTTTCGCCTCATCCTCGCCGATACCGCCGGAGAGGTAAGAAATCCCGTTTTGTTCCTGCCGTTGAACTTGCACGCCAGTAGCATCAACAGGGTCAAGGCTGGCGGCATTCAACATCGCCGGAAACGCCAGGACACCGACAGCAACAAAGGACAACATGAAGGCATGGACGTATTTCATGATGACGACTCCCGGGCTCCTCAGAACCCTCTCATTCCCTTGAGTTTTGATTTCCTGGACGCGGTTCCGGTTTTAGATTGATTCGATCTTGGGTTCACTGCGAAACGGACTACACCCTGTATTCCACAAACACGTCCCGTCATCGGCTTGGTCCTGCAAAACGTATCCGGTATTTCCTTCCGGATTGGCAGCGGCGTACTGCATCGCTACCCCATGCACGCTTGGCATCCTCTTTCGCCTGCTTCTCCAGCCGCGGAAGACTTCATGCCCCTCGTCAAACCCGATAACACTCAAGATTCGCCACTCACCTCATTGGTGGACAACCTTGGCGAACTGATCCGCCAGGCACGCCTGAAAGCGTTGCGAGCGGTCGATACGGCGCAAGTGCAAACCTGTTGGCAGATCGGGCGGCATATCGTTGAGTTCGAGCAGGAGGGGGCTCATAGGGCGGGCTATGGGAAGCAGTTGTTGGCGACGTTGGCCAAAGCCCTAACCGCCGAGTTTGGGAAGGTTTTGACGCATCCAACCTCCGCTACATGCGCCAGTTCTATCAAGCCTTCCCGATTTGTGACGCACTGCGTCACGAATTGAGCTGGACCCATTACCGAAGGCTTCTGCGCGTCGACAACGACCATGCCCGTCAGTGGTACATGAACGAATCAGCCCACCAGAACTGGTCAAGCCGCGCCCTTGAGCGTCAGATCAACACGCTGTATTACGAACGTCTGCTGGCGAGTCGTGATCGGTCCACTGTCAGGGAGCGCTTTTCGGTACTGGAGGGCCATGAGCAACTGTTCGCCAGCAAGTACAAACGAGTGCTGCCGAGTGAAGAGGAACTTCGAGTGGAGCTGGATCGGGAACGGGTCCTGCTTGAGGATCGGCTGGTCAAGAAACGCCGATAAAAATGGGTGGATTGTCCGAAACCGTCATGAAGTCTATCGTTGGCAGCTACGCGCAAAGGTACGTCATCGATGAATTTCAAGGACACGCCTGCACTGGCGCCTGCTCAGATCGAGCGGCCATTGCCTGCCACCCCACCCGGCGCCCCCTTCAAGGAGACCGCCGCAGACGGCTTCATCCTCGGCGGCTTCACCTGGCGGCACACCGCGCAAGACCCGGCCCGCCCCGTCGTGATCATCAACGCCGCCACCTCGGTGCGCTGCCGCCATTACTCGCGTTTTGCCGATTACCTGTTCGCCAACGGGTTCGATGTCATTACCTACGATTACCGGGGCATCGGCGAATCTCGTCCCGCCTCGCTGAAAAACCTCGACGCCTCATGGACCGACTGGGGTGCGCTGGACTTTGAGGCGATGCTCAAGCGCGCTGAGCGTGAATTCCCCGGCCAGCCCATCGATGTCATCGGCCACAGCTTTGGCGGCTGTGCAGCGGGCCTGGGAGCGTCCGGGCATGTCATTCGACGGATGGTGACGGTCGGCGCGCAATTCGCTTACTGGCGCGACTATGCGCCCGCCCATCGCTGGCGGATGTTCGGCAAATGGCACGTGGTGATGCCGTTGATGACGATGTTTCACGGCTACTTCCCCGGCAAACGCCTCGGCTGGCTGGAAGACACGCCGGCCGGCGTGGTTCGTGACTGGAGCACACCGACCGACCGCTTTGAAACACGCCCCAGCGGTCGGCGCCTGCAGGGCGGAACCGGTCGGTTACCCTTCGAACGCGTCGGCGCAAATATCCTCGCGATCAGCGTCAGCGACGATCCTTACGGTACGATTTCGGCCATCGAACGCCTGCTCGGCTACTTCACTCAAAGCACCCGCACCCATCTGCGAATCACCCCGCAAGACATCGGCGAAGAAGAAGTCGGACATTTCGCCTTTTTTCGCAGCGCATACCAAGCCACACTATGGCCCATTGCATTGTACTGGCTGCAAAACGCCGAACTGGCCCCCGACACACCCGGGCGGCGAGTCCCGCGCAGCTGAGCCCTCTCAAAAAATTACGGAACGACGTCCATGGCCTCCGCCAACAAGCAAAACAAACGCGCCTCCCGCGCCAAAGCCAAGGCCAAGCAGAACCGCACCCAGCGTGCCGCCGCGCCGGTCGAGCTGGACCCGAACGACGATCGCATCGACTTCGAATCGGTGGACCTGACCGAGCTGTTCAAGAAAATGATCGACGCCGAAAAGACCAGCCAGCAAGCAATGTGCCTGGCGTTCCTGGAAGACCCGCTGCTGGAATTGGTCTATGAACAGGAAGGCGAAGAAGGTGCGATGGACTTCATTCTCGCCGCGCTGATCGAGTACCGCCAATGGTCGACCGAAGTCGACGAGGCCGGTGCCCTGGCGTGGATCGAATCACCAGCCTTCCAGGCTGACTATGTCGCGGCGTCCGATAGCATCGCCGCGCAAACCCAACAGAAAGCAAACTGAGCTCCCATGGCATCCCTGAACAAGCAACAAAAACGTGCCAAGCGCGCAAAGGCCAAAGCCAAGCAAATCAACATCCACGGCCGCAAACCTGCCGCGCTGGACGATGACCTGGACGAAATCGGCGAGCCGATCCCGGAATACACCCTGGCGATGTTCAGCAAGATGCACGACGCCGAAGCCACCAGCCGCAGCGACATGCTTCAGGTCCTGCTGTCGGACCTCGCCGGCATCATCAGCGACCATCCAGACTTGCTGGACATGGAAAACGCCGACAACGAAGCCATGGCCGCCACCCACCTGGCCGCCGACATGCTGCTCGACTACCGCATGTGGGCTGATGGCATGGACCGGGAAACCGCTCAGGCCTGGCTGACCGAGCCGCAGTTCATCACCGACTTCGGTCATGCGCTGGACAGCTATCGTCAGGCGCTGGATGCGCAGGAAGAAAAGAGCGAATAAACGCTTGGCAGAAACAAAAAACGGCCGCTCGTCATCACTGACAGCGGCCGTTTTTTATGGAAACCATTCCAAAAGGACCCGCCCGCTACCTCTCATCAGCGGATCGGTATATCCCATTGACATATCCCTTATTAAATCTATTCTTTGAACTCACAACACACCCAAAAAAGCCGGAGGCCAAAAATGGAACAGACCACCCTTTTCATGAGTAATCGAAGCCAGGCTGTCCGTCTTCCGAAAGCTGTAGCCATGCCAAGCGATGTAAAACGAGTCAACGTAGTTGCCATCGGCAGGGCCCGCATCATCACCCCAGCGGACGAAACTTGGGATAGCTGGTTCGATGGAGATAGCGTAAGCGCAGACTTTATGACTGACCGCGACCAACCCTTCGAACAGGAGCGTGAGTCGTTCTGATGATCAAGTTCATGCTCGATACCAACATCTGCATCTTCACCATCAAAAACAAACCGCAAATCGTAAGAGAAGCTTTCAACCTTCACGACGGGCAGTTGTGCATCAGTGCAGTCACGTTGATGGAGTTGATCTACGGTGCCGAAAAATCTGCGGCTCCCGAAAAGAATCTGGCGGTGGTCGAGAGCTTCGCTGCACGCCTTGAGGTCTTGCCTTTCGACAATGACGCGGCCGCGCACACAGGAATGATTCGGTCAGAGCTGGCAAGGGCGGGCACACCCATTGTCCCGTACGACTCTATGATTTCGGGACATGCCCGTTCACGCGGGCTCATTGTTGTAACAAACAACCTGCGCGAGTTCGAACGGGTCCCAGGACTGCGTGTAGAAGACTGGGTTCACCCCGCTTGAGCCGGACACAGTCACTCAAACAAAAAACGGCCGCTCGTCATCACTGACAGCGGCCGTTTTTTTTCACGCCTTCAAATCAACAATCAGGCAGCAACACCTTCCAGACGCGGGATATCAAAGCCAAGCTTGGCACTGGCATAGCCCAGTTCGCCTTTGGCGATGGACTGAGCCTTGTAACCGTCATTGATCAGGTCCTTCACGTACAGCTTGTTGTAGATGAACATGAACACGAGGTTGCTGAGGCTGAAGGTGAAGCAGGCCACGACGAACATGATCGCTGCCCACTTGAAGTCACCACGGAACAAGGCCGGGAAAAAGCCAAAGAAAAATACGGTCCACGAGAAGCCGATTGGCGCTTCTTTCATGGCACCGGTATTCGGGTTTTTAAACACAACCGATGTAAACGCCATGCCTGTCTCCTTGATGCCCCAATGGGTTGGCTGAATGGCCGGGCTAGCTCCATGCAGCGCTGATTCCGATCTACCGCTTGAACGGCAGGCACACGCAAATGCATCTGTGAACACACCGCAGATGAAGGAGCAGGCAAGAAAAGGTCGGGGGGCTTTTAGCCGGGAAGGCTGAGGGCGTCGAACAATCCGTGTCCTGAAACTCCATCGCATCCCGTAACAGCGGGATACACATTCGGTGCAAAGGCTACTATCTAGCCATCATCGTGTCTATCCGCTTGCTACCCAATAAAGCATCTGAATGAAAGGCAAAAAAACGACCGCGATCATCTCTGATGGCGGTCGTTTCGGTGCTTCAACAACAATTGGCGTGAGTCAGATCTCAGCGCGCCAAGGCTGCGCTCAGCTTCTCATTGTGACGACGGCGTGCAACCAGCACGCCTGCCGCGACTACCAATAGCGCCAACAGGCCGGTCGCGAGAATCTCCACGCGATGCGCTTCCTGGAACAACATGATGGTCAGGGCCGCCACGATGAAAATGATCACCGCGTAGGTCAGGCCCGGGAACAGCCACATGCTGAAGGCGATTTTTTCACCGCGAGCCATGCGCTGTTTGCGCATGCGCAGTTGCGAAATGGCGATCACCAGGTACACCAGCAACGCGATGGCGCCGGAGCTGGCCAGCAGGAATTCGAACACCGCGGCCGGGGCCACGTAGTTGGCGAATACCGCAAGGAACGCAGCGCCGGTGGACAGCATGACGGCCCAGTACGGGGTGCCGCTCTTGTTGGTGCGCTGGGAAACGGCCGGTGCATCACCGCGCTTGCCCAGGGAGAACATCATCCGCGAAGCGGTGTACAGCGCCGAGTTAAGGCAGCTGGTCACAGCAACCAGCACCACGATGTCGACGATCAGCTTGGCATTCGGGATGCCCATGCGCTCCAGCACAGTCTGGTACGAACCAACGCTGGCCAGGATCGGGTCGTTCCATGGCACCAGGGCCACCACGATGAAAATCGATACGAGGTAGAACAAGCCGATCCGCCAGATCACCGAATTGGTGGCCTTGGAGATTTGCTGGCCCGGGTTCTTCGATTCCGCGGCCGCGATGGTCACGATCTCGGTGCCCATGAAGGAGAACATGGTGGTCAGGATCGCGCCCAGTACCGCGCCCATGCCGTTTGGCAGGAAGCCCTGGGTGTCGAACAGGTGCGAAACGCCGCTGACCTGGCTGCTCGGCAAGAAGCCGAAGATCGCCATTACGCCGAGGGCGATGAAACCGATGATCGCCACGACCTTGATCAGGGCGAACCAGAATTCGAACTCACCGTAGTTTTTTACGCTGAACAGGTTAGTCACCGTCAGCAGCAAGGTGATGATCAGCGTGAACGCCCAGATCGCCACGTTCGGGAACCAGGCGTGCAGGATGGTCGCGGCGGCGTTGGCTTCCAGCGGAATCACCAAGACCCAGAACCACCAGTACAACCAGCCGATGGTGAAACCGGCCCAGTGACCGATCGCGCGATCGGCATATGTCGAGAAGGAACCGGTGTCCGGCGAGGCAACAGCCATTTCGCCGAGCATGCGCATCACCAGCACGACCAGCATACCGGCGGCGGCGTAAGCCAACAGCACGGCCGGGCCAGCGGCGGCGATGGCGTGACCCGAGCCTACGAACAAGCCGGCGCCGATTACCCCGGCAATCGACAGCATGGTCACATGACGCGGTTTGAGCCCCTGTTCGAGGCCATTGGAGCTTGGGGTACTGCTCATTGAAACTACCTTTGTAAGGAAAAGCGAATGCGTGCATCCCGCCTCGATTTCTCTCTCGTAAAAAGAAACCAACGGGGCGTTCTGTATTCTGTACGCAATAATTGCGCCAAAATGTTTCAACACCGTCTATCACGGTGATCTCGTCCAGACCGGACAGTCATCGCAACCCATTGAAAATAATGGCACTTTGCCAAGGCGTTACCCTGCGACTCACTTTCAAGGACGAATCCGCGCACCGGAAACACCCCAGGAAAATGCTCGACGCACAATAAAAGTGCAGATCAGGAACGTTTGGCCGGTTAGCGCTTCCAACCCCCCGCCAAAGCTGGCAACATCGCGCCCTTTTTTACGCGACACCCGCCGGGTATCTGGTTCAAACGGCTGTTCGGTTGATAGCAGCGCGACAGTCTGCTGTAGCGATGCGACAACCTGCCACGTCACGTCCGTTTACCGCCCGTAGCGCTGTTGGCTGCCATTCGAACGCTATGCTAGCTTGGCCGCCTCGCCAGGAAGGCCGCCAACAGCAGGAGCGAAACACTATGAGGAACGCACATGGCTGAGGCCACGCCCGCGCTTGAAATCCGCAACTTGCACAAACGCTACGGACAGCTTGAGGTGCTCAAAGGCATCTCGCTGACCGCCCGCGACGGCGACGTGATCTCGATCCTGGGTTCTTCCGGTTCCGGCAAGTCCACGTTCCTGCGTTGCATCAACCTGCTGGAAAACCCGCACCAGGGCCAGATCCTGGTGGCCGGCGAAGAACTCAAACTCAAAGCCGCGAAGAATGGCGAACTGGTCGCTGCCGATGGCAAGCAGATCAACCGCCTGCGCAGCGAGATTGGTTTTGTGTTTCAAAACTTTAATCTCTGGCCGCACATGAGCGTGCTCGACAACATCATCGAAGCGCCGCGTCGCGTCCTCGGTCAAAGCAAAGCCGAAGCCATCGAAGTCGCCGAAGCCCTGCTGGCCAAGGTCGGTATCGCCGACAAGCGCCATGCCTACCCGGCGCAATTGTCCGGCGGCCAGCAACAACGCGCGGCCATCGCCCGCACGTTGGCGATGCAACCCAAGGTGATCCTGTTTGACGAGCCGACTTCCGCCCTTGACCCGGAAATGGTCCAGGAAGTACTTAATGTCATCCGCGCCCTGGCCGAAGAAGGCCGTACCATGCTGCTCGTGACCCATGAAATGGGCTTTGCCCGTCAGGTCTCCAGCGAAGTGGTGTTCCTCCACCAGGGCCTGGTAGAAGAACAAGGATCGCCACAGCAGGTGTTCGACAACCCGCTTTCGGCACGCTGCAAACAATTCATGTCCAGCAACCGCTAACGGAGCTACCCGCATGCAGAACTTCAAAAAAGTCTTCCTGGCGGCCGCCGTCACCCTGGCGTTCAGCGCCGGTGCCATGGCCGAAACCCTGAAGATGGGCATCGAAGCGGCCTACCCGCCGTTCAACAATAAAGATGCCAGTGGCAATGTCGTCGGCTTCGACAAGGAAATCGGCGACGCTCTGTGCGCCAAGATGAAAGTCGAGTGCACCGTGGTGACCTCCGACTGGGACGGCATCATCCCGGCCCTGAACGCCAAGAAGTTCGACTTCCTGATCTCCTCGATGTCGATCACCGACGAGCGCAAGCAAGCGGTCGACTTCACCGACCCGTACTACTCGAACAAGCTGCAGTTCATCGCACCTAAAGACAAAGAGTTCAAAACCGACAAGGCTTCCCTGAAAGGCAAAGTGATCGGCGCACAACGTGCGACCCTCGCCGGCACCTGGATGGAAGACAACATGGACGGCGTCGAAGTCAAACTCTACGACACCCAGGAAAACGCTTACCTGGACCTGACCTCCGGTCGTCTGGACGGCATCCTGGCGGACAAGTACGTCAACTACGAATGGCTGAAAAGCGACGCCGGCCGGTCCTACGAATTCAAGGGTGATCCAGTAGAAGAAAGCGACAAGATCGGTATCGCGGTACGTAAAGGCGACCCGATCCTCGCGAAGCTGAACCTCGCCCTGAAGGAAATCGTCGAAGACGGCACCTACAAGAAAATCAACGACAAGTACTTCCCGTTCAGCATCTATTGATTCTGACCTGCCGGACCGGCGCCGTTCGCTAACGGCGCCAGTCCATGGCATTGCCTGCCGCGATTTGAAAAGAAACCCATGACTATCGATCTCTACGGATTCGGCCCGGCGCTCGCCGCTGGCGCGCTGATGACTGTGAAACTGGCACTCTCGGCCTTGTGTCTGGGGCTGGTGCTCGGTTTGCTCGGCGCCTTGGCCAAGACATCCCCGTACAAGCCGTTGCAATGGCTTGGCGGCACTTATTCGACACTGGTTCGCGGCATCCCGGAATTGCTCTGGGTGCTGTTGATCTACTTCGGCACGGTCAACCTGATGCGTGCCCTGGGCGAGTCTTTCGGCAATCCCGATCTCGAACTCAATGCCTTCGCCGCCGGCGTGATCGCGCTGGGCCTGTGCTTTGGCGCCTACGCCACCGAAGTGTTTCGCGGCGCGATCCTGGCGATTCCCAAAGGTCACCGTGAAGCCGGCGTGGCGTTGGGCCTGTCGAAATTCCGCATCTTTACCAAACTGATCATGCCGCAGATGTGGCGCATCGCCCTGCCGGGCCTTGGCAACCTGTTCATGATTCTGATGAAAGACACCGCGCTGGTATCGGTCATCGGCCTGGAAGAAATCATGCGCCACGCGCAAATCGGCGTGACCGTGTCCAAGCAACCGTTCACCTTCTATATGGTGGCCGCGTTCATGTACCTGGGCCTGACCGTGCTCGCCATGAGCGGCATGCACTTGATGGAACGACGTGCCGCGCGCGGCTTCGCGAGGAGCACCCAATGAACTGGGAAGTCATCATCAAGTGGCTGCCGAAACTGGCCCAAGGCGCAACGCTGACCCTGGAACTGGTGGCCATCGCCGTGATCGCCGGTTTGCTGCTGGCGATTCCGTTGGGCATCGCGCGTTCGTCGCGGCTCTGGTACGTGCGGGCATTTCCCTACGGCTACATCTTCTTTTTCCGTGGCACGCCGTTGCTGGTTCAGCTGTTCCTTGTCTATTACGGCCTGGCTCAGTTCGATGCAATTCGTAACAGCCCGATGTGGCCGTACCTGCGCGATCCGTTCTGGTGCGCCACCGCGACCATGACCCTGCACACGGCGGCCTACATCGCCGAGATCCTGCGCGGCGCGATCCAGGCGATTCCGCCGGGTGAAATCGAAGCGGCGCGCGCGTTGGGCATGTCCCGCGCCAAAGCGCTGTTCTACATCATCCTGCCGCGAGCCGCGCGCATCGGCCTGCCGGCCTACAGCAACGAAGTGATCCTGATGCTCAAGGCCAGCGCCCTGGCCAGTACCGTGACCCTGCTGGAGTTGACCGGCATGGCCCGCACCATCATTGCCCGGACCTACCTGCCGGTGGAGATCTTCTTCGCCGCGGGCATGTTCTATCTGTTGATGGCTTACGTACTGGTTCGTGGCTTCAAGCTGCTGGAGCGCTGGTTGCGCGTCGATGCCTGCCAAGGGCGTTGATTCCTCCCGCGTGCTGACGGGCGAGGCCCTGCTCGCCCGCTTCACCGCGCTGGATGCTTTCCTGATCGAGCATCAAGCGCTGTGGAAACCGCGTCCGTTTACTCATCTGCATCTGCCTTGGGAAACGTCCTACCCGGAATTGGCACTTTGGCTACGGGAACGGTCGCTGGACGACGCAGAACTTGCGCATAACCAACCTTGTTTGCTGCATGCGCCGGAGCCGTTTGCTTCATTGGCTGCGCTGTCCCATGAATTGAGTTCTGTGGGTGAATTACCGGCGCATTCGCTGCAAGCGGCCGGGCATCGGCTGAACGTCGATGTACCGGGACGCAAGTGGCAACAAATCGAGGCGTTCGCCAGTCGCCTGTCGTTTGCGGCAGCGCCGAAGCATTGGCTGGATTGGTGTTCGGGCAAGGGCCACTTGGGTCGGCGTTTGCTGCACACCGGGCAACAACTGACCTGCCTGGAATACGACCCGGCCCTGGTGGCCAGCGGACAGGCACTCAGCCAGCGTCATCAATTGCGGGCGCTGCACGTCGAACAGGATGTGCTCGCGCCTGACACCGCGAATTTATTGACTGTTGATCACACACCGGTGGCGCTGCACGCCTGCGGTGATTTGCATGTGCGGTTGATCCAGCTCGCCAGCGCGGCGGGGTGCAAACAATTGGCCATCGCGCCGTGCTGTTATAACCGGATCAATCTTCCGGCCTATCAGCCGCTTTCCTCGGTCGGTTTGCGATCCGACCTACAGCTGTCCCTCGACGATCTCGCCCTGCCCATGAGCGAAACCGTCACCGCTGGCGCTCGCGTACGACGTCAACGCGACACCTCCATGGCCCGGCGCCTGGGTTTCGACGTGCTGCAACGGCAATTGCGCGGCGTCGATGAATACCTGCCCACCCCTTCCCTGCCGAGTGCCTGGCTGGATAAGTCCTTCGCCGAGTACTGCCATCATCTGGCCGCACTGAAAGACTTATCCACAGTCGGTTCGCAAGATTGGTCCGCTGTCGAAGCTGCTGGATGGCAACGCTTGGCGCACGTGCGCAATCTGGAGCTGCTGCGCGGACTTTTCCGACGTCCGTTGGAGCTTTGGCTGGTCCTCGATCGCGCCCTTTTCCTTGCCGATCAGGGTTATACCGTTCGCCTCGGGACCTTCTGCGAAACCCCGCTGACGCCGCGTAATATCCTGCTCTTGGCGGAACGCCCATAAAAGCCACAGCCTGTGGATAACTCTGTTGATGAAATTATCGTGGATCCAATATCTACGGCTGTTTCAGAGGTGAAACGCAACTGTTCATTTTTCGTACACTCACGAAAAAATCCAGAAAAACAGGGATTTGCGCACCAATGAGAACAGGTCCACAAAAACACCGGTGAGCGCAGAATGCCACCGCCGCCGTTGTGCATAAGCATTCAATGCAAAGGACATAAGCGCCTAAACCCGGACCTCACGCGGGGAAAATTGCACCGCCTCCCGACTCTTGTTATACAAACACGCAAGGACGCCGTCAGCGCGACCACGAACAAGAAAATTCGACCGACAGGATGCGACCGTGACGTTCATTTCCTACGCACAGAACTTCGAAGACATACGCCTGTGGCGCGCCCTCAAAACCGTCGAGAACGGCTTCTATATCGACGTCGGCGCCAACGATCCGACCCATGACTCGGTCACCAAAGCGTTCTACGACCACGGCTGGAGCGGCATCAACGTCGAACCGATGCCCAACTACTACGAAGCCCTGTGCCAGCAGCGTCCCAAAGACACCAACCTGCAATGCGTGGCCGGCGAAAGCGCCGACAGCCTGACCTTCTATGGCATCGCCGGCACCGGCCTCTCGACCGTCGACCCGGCCATGGCGCAAATGCACAAAGACGCCGGCATGGACGTGCGCAGCCAAACCGTCCAGTCCCGCACCCTGACGTCCATCTGCGAAGAACACGCCCAGGGCCGCCCGATCCACTTCCTGAAAATCGACGTCGAAGGCCACGAAGAAACCGTCCTGCGCGGCATGGACTTCACCCGGTGGCGGCCATGGGTCATCCTCATCGAAACCCCGTGGGACCGCGACCAGACCTGGGAAACCCTCGTCACCGGCGCCGGCTACCACTCCATCCTGTTCGACGGCATCAACACCTACTACCTCGCCGAAGAACACCTGAACCTCAAACCCGCCTTCGACATCCCGCCGTGCAACCTGGATGAATTCCAGTTCTGCAAAGGCCACAACTTCAGCCACCCCATCGGCGATGCCGAACAGCAACTCGCCACTGCCCTGCAACGCGCCGAACAGGCCGAAGCACAGCTGCGCGCAATGCAAAACAGCCGCACCTGGCAAGCCATCCAGAAACTCAAGAAAACCCTGCTACGCGCTTGACCTGACGCCTGCGCAAAAATAGTCTGAATTCAGGGGTTTACAGAACCAACCCAATCGCTATAATCGTCGCCCAACACGCCGGTATAGCTCAGTTGGTAGAGCAACTGACTTGTAATCAGTAGGTCCCGGGTTCGACTCCTGGTGCCGGCACCATACAAAACAAAGCCCCTGCAGAAATGCAGGGGCTTTGTTGTTTCTGGAACGTCCACTTTTTATCCACACTCTGGAACCCGCGCGAGCCTGCTCGCAATGAGTCCGTCAAACCCAACGACGATCTACTGACCAAGACAAAGGGCTGCCTTTCCAAGGCACCAAAAACGAAGCAACCTCAACCAAACAGCATCCTTTGCCAATGATCCTCACCCACAATGGCAATCGAAGCTCCTGCCTCCCGCAACTCCACTGCCTTCATGATCTTCGTTCCATAAGTGCTGTGGCGCCACTGCTCATTACCCACGCTACCGACCACCAGGTAATGCACCTTCTTACTCACACCGCCCCCAATCAAACCACCTCGTTCTTCGACCAGCGCCTGACAATCCTTACGCGGCCCAAAGGCCATGACACCCGTAAATACGAACATCCGGCCATCCCACACCAAATCAGGGGCCGGTAAATTGAAGGGAAGGTCCGTAGGAGCAACGGCAACAGCACCGCCGACTTTCGCTCCCTCAATACCCACTCCAGAAAAACCATGCAGGATGTTAAGCAGCTCCAGGGACTCATCCTTGTCTAGAGCATCGTCCTGAAGCATGCACGCCAAACGCGAATACAGCAGATTGATCACAGGATCATTCAGATGCGCGAGATTGTTTTCCAACCATTGCTTTAGAAAAACCGCTTCCGTGATATTCACAACACCGTCGGCCGTAATCCCAGCGGCCAACCCGACCAAGGCATCGGCGGCACGTCGATCGATACGGGCGCGATGGAAAAATTTGCTGCTCTCGAACTCGTTATGTAGATCCATTACGGGTTTTCCTTTGAGGTGGGTACTGGTTCGATACCGAAGCATCAGCGGATAGATGTTGTGTTCAACGCTAGCACCACTGCGCGCAGACACCCCGTTTTTAGCCAGGAAAATAGATCCGTCCCCTTTTCCGCCTAAAGGCCTCCCCTGCTACCTATCAATCTAATTTTACAACTTCAACCTCATCAAAATAGTCCCCAATAGATGAAGCTTCCTCTTCACCCATAAGCCGTACACAGGTCAAATTTTCAATAGCTCGTGAGCACGCAACATACATAATCTTCTGATTTTCAGCCGACACAGGGCCTGCTGAGAATATATTAGTAAACTTATAGTCTCGCCAAAAGAACTCATCCACTACAACTAATACGTTTCTTATCCCTGAGCCTTTCGTCTTGTGCATGGTTATAAAATTTGTTTTCTCCGACAAATAATCGTAGTAATTAAAAACCTCGCCTAAGGTTATTTTTTCGCCAAAAAAATCAGCATAAAATAAATCCCGTTTTACATCTCGCTCCAAATCTCCAAATTCATAATCATCAATATCGAATCCTGATTTATTTAATTTACTACAACTGTCAATACCTGCGATGTAAAGATTCTTAAAATCAGTGTACCTGGCGTCCCCATTCATCTGCTCAATGAAGTGATCTCTTCTTTTTATGAAGCGTTCGTAGGACTCCGACCTTTTTATCAACTTCAGCTGAAAAGATTCGAGTATCGCCTTGTGCCCAGAGCAGTTCAATTCGAAAACCTGCTTGAATGCGGCTAGCAACTCATCCTTTTGACGAACTGAATCTAATACAAACCCAGATTTTTTTACAGAGCGGATAACGTTAGAATGTCTACGAGACGAAACATCTTGATATAGTTCATACAAATCATAGAAATGGCACGTAGTTAGTACTTTCTCTAGGTTTTCATTCGTTGACTGACCAAATCGAGAGTTGAAAATCTCGTACAAACGACCAAACCCTGCTTCTAACGCTACAGCTTTGTTTGTCAGCATTAGCATTTTGTAGTTATCAAAACCCTGAGCTATCTCAATCAACTTATAAAGTTTTTCGACATATAAATCCTTTGCCTCACGAGAGCTTTGCTGATTAGGCTTCTCTTCGCAAATCGCATAAACCAGCTTCACTTTACCTTGGCGCTCGGCCAAAGTTTCTAAAAGACCGCTATCAAAAACCCTCAAGGCAACATTTTGTTTTAATCCGTCGTTCCTCAAGTTATTTATAAGCCTTACAACCTGCTCCGAGCATCTATAGTTATCCTCCTTTTCAATTTTCTCTAGCGCACCAGCTTGTACATATGACTCTACATCCCCAACCCCCTCCTCATATATACCTTGCATCGAATCGCCGAAAAAACCGAATATTATATTTTGATCAATTGCAACATAGTTAAGAAACGCTCTAACCACATCAGGAGAAGTATCTTGATACTCGTCAACAAATATATAATCATACTTGTCAGACAAAATTTTCCGCAATTTCGCGCGCTTCACCAATAGAGAAACCGCTAGCTTAATGAGCCCATCATGGCCGAAACTTAAATCGCGAAGACTATTAAACACGGTTTCATTATAAGCAACTTTATGAGCGGGAACCCCTTCAATATGCTTCAATATATGGGAATTTAAATATTTTATCTTATCGTTTAAAACTTTGTTTGCCGCGGCAGGGTCTCTATCATAAACAGGCTTACCTAGTACTTTTTCCTCTTTTGTTCTTAGTATAAAATATGCCTTTTCGGCATATTTCTCGTATGCCCTTTTATAGCGAGCATGCTCACGCTTCTTATATTCCTTCTCATCATCCAAGGCCTCCCCTCGCGTGAATTCAGGCAGAAGGAAAATTTCGTGTATGACCTTATGCAGATCGAGCCGGAAGGTTTTTACGATTCCATTCATAAACGAATGAATTGTGCTGATGGTATGCAGATCACCTGCTCGCATCTTGATCTCATCAGCAGCCAAATTTGTATGGGTAATACATGCCACCCTCTTATCTGGCATATTTTTAGAAATGTGGTCTAACAACTTCTTCAAGGTTTCGGTCTTCCCACTTCCTGCTCCCCCCTGGAGTAGGAAACTCTTCCCCCGCGCTAGGCAGGACAAAACCTGATCAAACGGAGTCATTCGGATATCCATTCCAACGCCTCCTCAATATAGGTGGGAATACGCCAAGTAACTTGGTCATCAGTTAGTGCCAAGTACAACAGAGAGGACGCGAACGCAGATTTTTTATCCAATACTTTATCAATCAAATCGTAGGCATCTAGCCCTGCATCAAACTCATGCACGTTCTTCAATCCATTTATGCTATCAATTTTCTTTTTAATCAACTCCTTATTGACATGCACAAAAGCATCCTCAAAACTCCTCGCATGATATTTCTCTTCCTCCTTCTGATAAGCAATATATATATTAGAGTAAGCATGCTTTAGATCATGCGAAACTAATCTAGAGAACCAACTGGCGAACTTAGCTTCATCAGAGAAGTCGGGAGCATCATAGTAATGTTTTAACGTGGCATTGCTAATGTGATCTGCGTCAACAACCTTGGAGGAGAGATAAGTTGTTTTGGGCTTATCTTTGCTTAAATCAAGGGTCTTTTTGGTTGTATCTATATCCGTGATGACAAGAGTTTTGATCTCCAAAAACTCTAGAAAATGCCTAAACGCCTTGGCATTAGCACCGACTTCTAAAATTGTAACATTTTGGGAGAACAATGAAATATGGTCTTTACTGTGGAGCTTTGACTTATCAAATAGTTCTACAAAGTAAGGCCAGAGCATTCGTTCAGTAACACCCTCAATAAATATCACCTTGCTTGCAAAAAACAGCTCGCACGAATTGAGAGTTAGGTACTGCTCTAGAAACTTAAACGAATCTTCATCGTCGCCATACTTAGCTTTCAGCTCAGCATGGAAATTTTTTATTTTTGTCTTACCTTCTGAGTTTTGCAAATACCTTATGTCTTTAAAATCACACTGCGAAACAATATGAGATGAATGCGTAGTAATTACGGCCTGAATATTGTCAATCTCATTCAAGATACTTTTTATTTGATTGGCAAAAATATATTGCATCTGTGGATGCGTATGCGCCTCTGGCTCCTCGATAAAAAGGAGATTTATATTTTTTCCGGTTTTGGCAAACGACTCTTTCTTGATCTCAACACTCAAAAGCAAATAAAGTATATTCATATGACCGAGACCATTGAACGTCTCGGGGAGAAATTCGGCGCGCTCTCCATACACCACCTGCGAGCTATTCTCCAAAACCTCATTTGATTCAAGATTGGATACAACCTTGATATCTTCAATCCCCAAAAAGGCTTTAGACGTCTTTAAGAATGGCTCAAAAAAATCCTTATAGCTGTTTTCAAGACTCTCATCAATTTGCAGGAGCAAGTTATTAATCGGATCGAAGTCCGTGACATCCTTATTGGCCTTATTGAAATATTGCGTTGTCAGCTTCGAAAGCATTTTCTTGCCGCCTTCGCTGCTAGCAACATCTCGCTTAGCATGAATTATTTGGAAATTAATCAGATCCCTGACCGAAGTGATGTCTTTCTTTACAAGCCTAGTTCGATTTTCCAGAAGTAGATCTTCATCATTCGCATATGCATAGACATGTACCTGTAAGTACCTATCAAGGTTTTTTCGAAGAAACCTCTCCCTCTCACCATCGAATTGCTCTATATCTCTCAGCAATAAGTCTTTGTTTATAACGCACTCGAATAAAATATTTACTTTGTTTACTTTACTATCAAGATCCAACATAAATTCTGATAGGTGTCGCAAATTGTCTTCGTCACCGTACTCAATTTCAATCCTCATACTTATCGATAGAGGAACAACGTCAGTTCCGTGATCTATCGCAACTAGATCCTTACGAATCGCCAAAGGAAAATCATGGTAATTAAAGGCAACACCTGACTCGTAGAACTTCTCAAAAAGCACAAGCAAGGATGTTTTTCCACTATTATTTCTACCAATAAGCAAAGATAAACTATCCCGCAAATCTAACGTCACATCCTGCAAAGCCCGAAAATTTACAGCTGAGATTTTAGTGATCTTCATGTAGGTCTCTTATATCCATTTAGAGCAAAGGATAAGCACTTTCAAACACTTTGGAGGTTAATATAACTTTGATACATAAATTTCAAGAATACCTTCCCGCAAAAGTTTTATTCACATATTATTTTAAATGTGCCTTGAGCCTGGTTCGAAAGATCGAATGGCTTCAATATAGCCTAAGCATAGCCTTTTGCCATTTATCGATTTGACCTGCGAGAGTCCGGGACTGAGAGGTAACGGCGTCGAGCTGTGTGAGAAAGCAAAAGGGTAGCAATGGGGGTAACAGTTAAAACATCAACCATTTATCCTATTGATAAATATGAAAAATATTTCTTTTTTCGACTCCTGGTGCCGCACCATACGCAATATCGAAAAAGGCTCACCGAAAGGTGGGCCTTTTTCGTTTGTGGGTCTTACGCTCGCCCCTTTCGCTGAAGGATGGCGAACCGACGCATCCAATTCTGGTACCGCGCATCTACATCCCTCCCCGAAACGATGAGCGGTTACGGTCGAAAAGCTGTGAGACGGCATAATGACAGCAGTGCTTATGCACAACCCTCTCCGCCGTTGCGAGCCGCTTTGTAATGAACACCGAACGACGTTACTCGATCATCTTGGAGCGCAGCGCCGAGGTGCTGCTTGAACATGCACCCATGTCACAGATAGAGGCATTTTGGGACGCCAACGATACCCGCTACTTCGGGTTGCGCATGGAGGACGAGCACAGCGCACACGCACGAGTGATTGTTACGGACGAAGTCCCCGACGACGAAGATGTGGCGCTTTTCTGACTGTAGCGAATGGAATCACTCGCCTCCTACGAGAGGAGGGGGGCGCCCAAATGATTTTCAGATCTATTGCCGACACCACAAAACAAAGCCCTCGTAGAAATACGGGGGCTTTGTTGTTTCTGGATTCTGGGTTCTGGGTTCTGGGTTCTGGGTTCTGGGTTCTGGGTTCTGGGTTTTTATACACCGGCCATCAATCAATCAAACTCCGTAGAAACCGAAAGATGCTCCCAAGCATCAATCTCCCCCTGCAACCGCGCAATCTTTTCACGCACCAACCTCACCGCATCCTTACCCAGCAACAGATGAACCGGCGGCTTTTCAGCAGCGACCAAGGTCAGCAACGCCTGCGCAGCCTTTTGCGGATCGCCAGCCTGCTTGCCACTCTTCTCTTCCCGCGCCTTGCGCACTGGATCAAACACCGCTTCGTAGTCACTCACGGTGCGACCGGATCGGATCATCGAGCGCCCCGCCCATTCGGTGCGAAATGAGCCAGGTGCCACGGCGGTCACGTGGATGCCCAGGCTTTCGACTTCTTTGGCCAGCGCTTCGCTGACGCCTTCAAGGGCGAATTTGCTGCCGCTGTAGTAAGCGATGCCCGGCAAGGTGATGAAGCCGGCCATGGAGGTGATGTTGACGATATGCCCGCTGCGCCGTTCACGCATGCCGGGCAGGACTGCTTTGATCATTGCCACCGCGCCAAACACGTTGACGTCGAACTGGCGCTGCATTTCAGTCAGTGGCGATTCCTCGAGAATGCCTTCGTGCCCATAGCCGGCGTTGTTCACCAGCACGTCGATCTGCCCCACTTCACGCAGGATGTCAGCCACCAGCGGTTCGACGGCTGGGAAATCGGTGACGTCGAGCACGAACGCTTTAGCGCGATAGGCGTCCAGCGCTTCGAACGCGGCGCACTCGGATTCGCGCCGCACCGTGCCAACCACCGTGTGTCCCGCCGCCAGCGCTGCTTGCGAAAAGGCCAGGCCGAAACCTGAACTGACGCCGGTGATCAGGAAAACCTTGTGAGCGTGGGTGTTCATGCTGCGTTCTCCAATAAAAACGCCGTCGATAGTGATCGACGGCGCTGTGGACAAGTCAACGAGGTCTTAGTGACCAGCGCTCTGCCCACCATCCACGTGCAGAATCTCCCCGGTAACAAAGTTGGCGCTATCCAGATAAACAACCGCCTGAGCAATGTCACCGATCTCACCCATATGCCCAACCGGGTGCAGATTCCCCAGCGCTTCATGCGTTTCTTCACCATGCATCGGCGTCTTGATGATGCCTGGCGAAACCGCATTCACCCGAATCCCGCGCTTGGCGTACTCAATTGCCAGGGACTTGGTCGCCGCGTTCAAGCCACCTTTGGTCAGCGAAGCCAACACCGATGGCACACCATCAACCGCGTGGTCCGTCAGACTGGTGGTGATGTTGACCACATGGCCTTTGCCTTGTTTTTCCATCTCGTTGATCGCGAGCTGGGTGATGTAGAAGAAGCCGTTCAAGTTCACCGACAACACATTGGCGTAGTCTTCAGCGGTGTATGCGGTGAACGGCTTGGCGATAAAGATCCCGGCGTTGTTGACCAACGTATCGATGCGGCCAAAACGTGCGATCGCTTCACGGATCACTTGCTGCGCAACCGCCGGGTCGCCGATGTCGCCCGCCACGGTGAGGATGTCCGGGTCGGTGGACGGTTTGATCGAACGCGAAGTGGCGACAACCTTGTAATCCAGGTCACGGAACGCTTTGACCATGCCTGCGCCGAGGCCTTGGGACGCGCCGGTAATGACGATGACTTTTTTCGAATTGCTCATGATGAACCTCTGCTAATTAAAAGATGATTTAAAAAAGTAAGTAATCAGGCTTCGGCCGGGGCCTTGGCCATTTGTCTCAGCATTTGTTCGTAGTACTCGACCGACTGCGATCCGGACACCAGGTGACGACCGTTGAGGATCATGGCCGGGACCGAGTTGATCCCGTGCTGGCGGTAGAACGCCTCAAGCTCGCGCACTTCTTTTGCGAACGCTCCGGAGGCCAACACTTCTTGCGCAGTGGCCACATCCAGTCCCGCTTCCCCGGCCAGACGAGCGAGGGTTTCGCGGTTGCTAGGGTTCTGGCCGTCAGTGAAGTAAGCGCGCAACAGGATCTTCTTCAGCTCGATCTGCCGCCCTTCCTGCAACGCCCACAACAGCAATCGGTGCGCATCAAACGTGTTGTAGAAGTGCGTGCGCTTCTCCAGATCGAAGGTGAAACCGATGGCCTCGCCACGAGCGATTTGCATGGCTTTGCCAGCGGCGACGTCTGCGGCGGTGCGTCCATATTTGCGCATCAAATGCTCGACCGCTTTTTCGCCGACTGCCGGCATGTCCGGGTTCAGTTCGAAAGGCTTGTAGGTCAGCTCCACCGAAATCTCACCGGCCACGTTCTCGATCGCTTGCTCCAGCGCCGTCGCACCCAATGCACACCACGGGCACACCACGTCGGAGATGAAGTCGATGGAGACGGACGCGGTCATGACTTGCCCTCCGCCTCAGCCAGTTGCTTTCGATACTTTGTGGTGGTGATGCCGGCGTAGCCCCAGTTATCCGTGTCGACTTCTTCGATCACGATGTGGGTCAGGTGCGGATCCTTTTTGAGGACGCGTTCCAGGGTTTCTGTGATTTCGGCGATCACCTGAGCTTTCTGCTCTGAGGTAACGCCATCGCGGGTAATGCGAACGCTGACAAAAGGCATGAGGGAATCTCCAAGTGACCTGCCCTTCGGAATGAATGGGTAGGCGTTGGAGCTCAATGTAGGGCGTTAGCTGGAGGGGAAAAAGGTGGGGGCGGGAACATCATTAGTTACTTGGTGTAATTAGTAAGATATCGCAGGTGTCCGATTTTGCAGTAGGACTCAGCCGCTTCTGATGTAGTCCGCCTTTTGACGTGTCGCTTTTTTTCACTTTCTGCGACACGTTATTAGAACGTGTCGCTGGAGACGACATGTGCGCGTCGATGTGTTCTTTCGTTTAACTGTTGCTCAGCCATAAAAATCACTAAACCGCCCTCCACGCCACCACCTAGCCACGATTGCGCAGTCGTCCCTCTCAAGCTACCTTCAGGTCGTCGCTGCCAATTCAGCGACCGGGCCTGATAACCCGAGTAAGATACAGGCGCACAAGCGCCCATAATCACGATTGTTGGCGTTTTTTTGTGCCTGCATTTCCGTGTAATGGCGGCTGTGCGTGGGAGACCTTCGGGTCTGCCGGGTTCCTGTATCTCCGGTTTATCAGCCCGCGCACAGCTGCCACCCATTCGCCTGATAACGAACGTGGTAGCTCAAACTTTGATTCAGGAGTTTTTGCTAATGCCCGCTACCGGTCCGTCCAAAATTTGCGCTACCGCTCCACCGGTCATCACCCACCCCCGCCCAAACACCGGAGGTGCCCAATGACCAACCCTCAAGACCTCAAAACCATCGGCCTCACCCCTTTCTCCTACCACGCCAACGATGCACTGTTCCGCATCAACGCCGGCGTCCCGGTGATCCAGGCCCTCTCCCACGCTTCCGATCTGCTCCACATCGCCAAGCTTCTCGCATCCGATGCCGCGATGGTTCGCGATACCGACCGGCATGCCTGGGCATCGCATTACTTGCAGGATATGAGTAAGGCGATCATCGATGACGTAGTGAAGGTGCTAGCCGCGCCGTGTAACAACCGAGCCAGTAACGTCGCGCCATAAACAAATCGCACGCATGAAAAAGCCCCGAATCAATCGGGGCGTTTGCGTAAGTCGGTCATCTACCCACTGGCTGATTCGGGTGATATCGATCACTCACGCCACTGTCGATCGGTTCTTCCCCCCGCATCGACTGAGCCACCGCTTCGGTAATGGCGTCCCAAATGTCCGGCCTTGTCAGCACCGGCATTTCCTTTGCCAGTACGTTGCTCAGCTTCCCTTCGTTCTGCTCAATGGATCGCAGGAGTCGGTCAGCCTGTTGATCCGGCATTTCAACGATTTCCTTGATCGCCTGCCTGGCCCTTATGTGGCTGCGTAAATACCGCGACTCTTCACGCATCTGTTCGGTGATCGTGCGGCGGATGACGTTCGAGATGAACACGACGTGTGGCCCCAGGTTTGGATATCGCCACACCGGGCGTGCCTGTTCCTGCCCCGTGAATTCAATGTTCGAGACCACGCCGTCAGGGTATTGCGTGCGAGTACTGGCGAACGTTACCTGGTCTCGTATGCCCTGCATGAGCGGTTTTGAAACCTGATCCAGCACGCTGTCATACAGGCGCCGCTCGGCCGAGTCGTCGGTGATAACCGCTGAAATCGGGAGAATCACCGGATCTGGAATGGCTCCATCACGACGCAAAATGTCGTTGATCAGGAAGCGATGGACCCGGCCGTTGCCATCAGCCAGCGGATGGATATAGACAAAAGCAAACGCCGCCACAGCGCTGCGCATGACCGGGGATTGCCCTTGAGTGCGATTCAGAAAGACGCGAATCCCTTCTAACATCCGCTCCAGATCACTTTCCGGTGGCGCGACATAATGGACGATCTCCTGATAGCGAACCGTCTCTCCAACAAACACCGGCGATTGCCGAATTCCCAGGCGGGTCAGGGTGGTCACTGCGCCAAGGATCTCTTCCTGCATCTCAGCCAGTGCCGCATCGGTGAGCGGCAATTCGCCCTGACCGGTTCGTCGCGCCAACACATCTGCAAATCGCTGGATACGCGTAGAGCGATCCGCCTCCCCTTCAATCGCGAAACTGGCTTTGCTTTCCCGCAGCGTCATCCATGCCGCGGCGCGCAGCAGAAGCGCCTCGCCAAATTCTGCGGTCAGTTGACCAAAGAGGTGAGGCACATCGAGGTCCGCTGCTGACTGGACTGCTGCTGTCTTGACGACGACTGGGCAGAAGTAGCGCGTGCCTGGCAGGTTGTCAGTCACGCGCCAACGCGGCACTTTCACCGCCTCTTCGGGTGACGCCGCCACCATCAGATCGGCGTTGATGGCGTCGACATACTTACCGCCTATGGGCTCGGGCGCTTGCAATTGCTCGCCGGTGAGCCACTCAAACAGGAACGCTGCCCGGCGTGCATATTGGCCAGTGGGCTCAACATTTAACCAGTCTTGCACCGGTGCCGGACCCACCTTGGTAAACAGCCGACTCAAGAATTCAAGGTTCGGGACTTCATGCCGCAGATGAAATTGCAGATGGGATGAGAGGTCCGGATCGGGGCGCATATTCTCCGTATACGTCTCAAGACGAAACCCGTCTTCGACTTGAGTTAACCGCCGGCTACCCACCTGACTCAACACGGGTAGCCGCGCCATCGGCAGCACGCCGAATGTCGTCGCTAGCCAGGCAGCACCGATGGGGTCTACGGGAAACTCGCTCACGGTCACACTCCTTTGAACAGCTCGGCTGAAATCAAAAATGCCTACAAATGGAGAGTAACGATCAAAATCAGGTTTTGCTGCATAAAAACGATTATTTTTTGATGGGTTTGCATAAAAACGAACATTTCAGACGCGTCAGATTGATCCGGCCCTGACCCTAAACGCATAAAAACGAGTTTCGGTGCTCAAAAACGATCATAAATCCGTACTTTTGCATAAAAACGTTTCGAGACCGGCCGCCTTTCGAAGTCCCAGCAGCACGAAACCCGCACTGACAACCCCGTTCCCACCCCAAAAAAAATGCCCAAACCTCCCGGTCCGAGCATTCTTTGACCCCGATCACCCACCCTCCCCCAGAAACCCGCGATCCTGCGCAACCCTCCAACCATCGGACGCCAGCATCAATTCGCTACTAAACTCGGGACAAGCGGGTTCAGGTGCAGGATTATAGCCAGCACGTATCGCCCAACCGACGGCCAGGTACTCAACAATAGCCAGCCCACTTTAGAGGGCATTACCCAATGGATAGCAGAACCCTACGCAACTTGATGCGCATTGTGCAGACCGGCTCATTGTCGGCGGCGGCAGAGCATTCCTGTTTAACGGTGCAGGCATTGGCTGCGCAGTTGAACAAGGTCGAAGAGCAGTTTGGTTTTCGGTTGTTTCGTCGCTCCAACAAGGGGTTGACCCTGACCACGCAGGGCACGGAACTCACGCCTTTCATGGACAAGGTGTTAGTGGCCACGCGACAACTCGAAGAAAAAGTCGCGGCGTTGAAAGAGCCTGGGCAGCGCACGCTCAGGGTGGCGCTGAACACGACGCTTTCGTCTGACTTCAATCGGCGAATGATCGGACGCCTGATTGAGGTGTTTCCCGACTATCAGCTGGAATTCAGCTACGCCGAGTCGATGGAAAACCTCAGCAAGCTGAAGAACGAAGACTTCGACCTGGCGGTGTTGATCGGCCCGCAGCAGCCGGGATTACCGAGCATTATCCTGCCCGAGGTTCAGGTGCAGGTGGTCGGTGCCCATTGCGGCCAGGAACATGATCCGCTGGTCATGCTCGGCAACAAGTTTCAGGTGCGTCCGGCTGACGATTGTCCGTATTCCCACAGCTTCCTGCGCTTTCTCGACGCCGGTCTTGGCAATTACGAGTCGAACAAGCGGATGGTCTACTCCTGCAGTGAAACGCTGACGCTGTCGCTGATCACGCAAATGGATGGCCTCGGCATGGTGTCCCGCGATGCGGCCCAACGTAACGGCTTGACCATTTTTCCTGGCTTCGAGGATGCCCTCGAAGTGCGGTTGGCGGTCAATAACCCTGAGTTGTCGGGCCAGGCATTGCACGATGTGGTCGACTTGCCGCTACATGAAAGAACCGAGCGCAATGTACGCAGCCGTTCCCACCGCAACGGAGAGAAAGAGGTTTTTGCTGAAGTACGCACATAACAACGTCGGAATCGCGGCATAAAATTCCGGGCGATCGAGCTGCACGTGCTGATCCTTGATCAACAACGGCGTGACGCTGATGGCAGCGACGATCGCCACCGGCAAGTATTCCAGCGCACGGGCGACGAAGGGCGGCCAATGGTCGGTGTTCACTTGCAGCGGCAACGCACGCGGCAGGAAGGTCACGGCCATCATCAGGACGACGACCAGAATCAGGAACGTTTGGTCAGGCATACACCCACCCCGCAGCCCACAAAGGTGGCGATGAATACGTTGAACGGAGAACTGCCGGCCAGGCTCAATGCGCCCATGCAGGCGACAGCGGCCAGTGCGGCGATGAGTTTGTTACGCGTATTGCACAGCGACACCAGCACGTAGAGCATCATCGCCGTCAGTGCGTAGTCGAGCTGGTACTTGATCAAGTGCGCCGCGTACTGCGCGCAAATCGCCCCGAGTAAACCGCCGAGCACCCACGACGTGTGGCAATACAGATTGAAGCCGATCAGGTAACGCACATTGACTGGCGCGCCCTTGCCCAGTTTGACGCTGTGGAAGGCGAACGACTCATCGGTCAAACCACCCGCATAACACCAACGCTCAAGACGACTGAGCCCCATGGCCTGCAACGCCTTGGCCATGTAGACCGACATCAGCATGTGCCGCGCGTTGATCAAAAATGTGGTGAGGACAATGGTGGTCAGCGACGCGCCACTGGTAATCAGTGCCAGCGCGGCGAACTGCGAAGCACCGGCGTAGACAAACAGGCACATCGCGACTGGCAACCACACGGGCATCCCGGCATTGACCGCCATCAGGCCGAACACGAACGACACCGTGAAATAACCGGCCACCACCGGGCTGGCTTCTGCAAAGGTGCGCGAACGTTGTTGTGGCCCGACCATCAGCGGCCGGCTGCTGGACGTCTCATTCATAGATCCCTCTCAAATGTTCTTTCGCCACGCGGTTCGCAAAAACCCTGGGCACTCCAAAAACGTTTCCCGGCGAGGTTGGCATCGTCGACAAACAGGAACATGCGCAGCACGCCCACGCGTTTCATGTCCGCCGAAGCCGCTTCAACCAGCCGTTGACCCACGCCTTGGCTGCGATACAACGGGCTCACCGCCAAATGGTTGATCGTGCCACGACTGCCCAGCATGCCGCCGAGCACCGCGCCGACGATTTCGCCGCGGGTGTCCAGCGCGATGAACGCGGTGGTGGTCTTCTGCACCAATACACCACGCAGGCACTTGGCGTCCTGCCATTCGCAGAAAGACACCTCTTCGAATTGCCGGAAGAAGCGCTCCAGGCGCTGGGCATCCTTGGCTGTCGTACGCCTCAACATCACCGGTGCAGGGCACTCGGCGAGGCTGATCGCGGCGTTGTACTGTTCAGCGAACAATGTCGAAAGCGGTCCCGGGCCGCGAGAAGGAAATCGCCAGAATTTGCCGATAGGCCATGGCATGGGAATGGGTGTTGCGCGCCGGCGTGACGTAGTGGCGCATGTCCCGATCCAGGAAGTAAGTGGTGTCGAGAATGTCCGTGTAAGTCGTCGACGCCAGATGCTCTTGTTCATGGGCACTGTACAAGCGGCTTTCCGCGCCCTCCACGTTATTGCGTCCCCAGAAATGCACGCCGCTGAACGGGTAACCGTCGCAGTGAATACCTTCCGGGGTGATCTCCAGTTGCTTGCCTGGTTTGATCTCGATCCGGATCTGGTGAATCTGGCATTGCCAGATTTCGTCGTGCAGTTCCGGCGGCAGAACGTTTTTGTACACTTCGAAATCCGTGTCGATCAGGCTGCGCATCACCGGCGAATGAATGATTTCATCGGAGAAATCCTGGAAGTGCCGGACCATTCCGCCCACGTAGGCGTTGTTGGCCTTGGACTGGACGTAGGCGCGGTGCTCCAGCTGCGTCAGTTCGCGCGTCACCGGGTTGTATTCGAAATCGCTGTAGCGTCGGTACCGATTGCCCGCCTCGGCCTGACCGTAGTAACTGTCGGGCTCCATGTTTTCCCAACTTCTGGTCAATCTGATGAAGTCGGAGAAGTGACCGAACAGATTGAAGTCACTACTTTTGACGTTGACGTATTTGTCGCGCCGTAGCGATTCGCCCACTTCTTTGTTCAAAACGAGCATTTTCAAAATCTCCGTGCATTTAGCAACCTAATCTAGAGAGCACAGGATTTGCGTCCATGAGAAAGAATTTCAGGCATATCAAGCGTTGCTTGAAACGGAGTTTGAAGTTGCTTCAATTTGACGTTTTGCGACTGAAAACAGCGGTTTTTAGCGCTTTTTAACCGTCACCAGGCAAAAAAATCCCTCGAGCCAGTCGAGGGATTTACGATTTTTTTACGCTTAATCGATCATCAGAAGACGTTGATCGGGTAATCCACGAACACACGCAGTTCGTTACCGCTGACGTTGTACTCGCTGGACTTCTGCGACACACGCAGCACCGAACTGCGCAGCTTCACGCTCAGGTCTTTGGCCGGGCCGCTTTGCACGACGTATTTGAACTGGTTGAAGATTTCGCGCTCGGTGCCGCCTTCGCTGGTGGACGTGGTGATGTTGTCACCGCGCACATACGCAACGTTGTACGTCAGACCCGGAACGCCGAACGCGCTGAAGTCCAGGCCGTAGCCCAACTGCCAGCTGCGTTCGTCTTCGGCGTTGAAGTCGGACCAGTAGGAGTTCGCCAGGTAGATGGTGTTGCCACCGTCGCCCACACGCCCTTGGTCTTTCTGGTAGCCGCCGTAGGCGTAGCCGAGGTTGCTGTCGCCCGTGCTGCGCTGGTGCGCGAGGGTGAACGAGTGCGGGCCGGTGACGAAGGTCGCGGCCAGGCTCCAGATCTTGTTGTCGTCGCCGGTGATACCGTTTTCGCGGACGTAGGCATCGTCCAGCTTGGTGCGGTAGCCGTTGAAGTCCAGGGTCAGGGACTGATCCTTGTCGATCGGGAAAATGTAGTTGGCATTCACGTATTGCTTCTTCAACACGTCTTCGACGTCGGAAGCGTACAGCGCGCCTTTGAATTGTTCGGTGAACTGGTAGCTACCGCCCAAGACGTTGATCGACTTCAGGCCACCGCTGTCACGACCTTCAGCGCTTTTACGCGATTCGGCGGTGAAACGACCGGCGTCCAGCTGCAGGCCGTTGATCTCTTTGGACGTGATCAAGGTGCCGGTGTAGCTTTCTGGCAGCAGGCGCGAGTTGTCGTAATTCAACACCGGCAGGGCCGGCATCTGGTCGCCGTAGGTCAGCGTGGTGCTGGACAGGCGGAACTTGATCGCGGCGCCACCCTTGGACAGGTCGTCAGCCGGCTGGCCACTGTCGCCCTTTTTGAAGAAATCGATGCCTTGCGCGCCGCTACGGTCTTCGCTGCGCTCCAGATTGAGGGCGTACAGACCGAAAGCGTCGACTCCGACACCCACGGTGCCTTGGGTGAAGCCGGACGAGAACGTGCCGATGGCCGCTTGGCCCCACTCGGATTTATCCGGGTTGCCGTCTTTGTAATCACGATTGATGTAGGCGTTGCGCAACAGCACTTTGAGGCTGCTGTCTTCAACAAAACCCTTGGACTCGGCCTGGTCGTTAGCCATGGCCTGTGTAGCACTCAACATCCCCAGAGCGATCAGGCTGATTCGCTTGTTCAACATTTTGTTTTCCTTATTTCGGGTTGAAACGCGCTGTGTCGAACGGCTGAAACGGCGCTATCGCACTCTTTTTTCACCCCAAAACAAAAAGGTCCGCGCACGAAAAAATCGTGGCGGACCTTTTATTATTTTGTGGGCGTGGCGGTTAGCCACAGGCGTTGGGCGGGATCCTAGTCGCGCCCATAATGCTGTGTCAATTTGATGAATTGACTATAGATAGACGAAAAACGTCTAAGCGAGCTGAGCCAGCCAGGCTGCAAACGCCTCGGGCTTACCGAGCCAAGGGCTGACATCGACCAGCGTGAACTGGCCATTTCGCTCAAGCGCCAGTGTCGGAAAACCTTGTCCGCCGACCTTGGCCAACAGGGCGCGACTGTCTTTGATGTGCTGTTCGGTATTGGCACTGTGAAAGGCCGTTTCGAAGGCCAGGGGTTCCAGGCCGATCTCTGCTGCCAATTCAAGCAGCACCGATTGATCGGCGATGCGCCGACCTTCAACGTAATGCGCGGTCTGCAAACGCCCCAACAACTCAATCCCACGCCCGGCAATTTGCTCGGCTGCCAGCACGGCCGCAATTGGCGGAGCGGAATCGAACACCGCCGTTTCATCGCGCAGCAGACCTTCAAAATATGCTTCGCCAAAAGGCTGCCCGCTGTATTCGGCAATGCGTCGATCGTGGGGCATCACGTAATTGCGCAGTTGAGGTGAAACGGCTTTGCGGTTGGCGCCCGTCATCATGCCGCCACCGTGGGCGATTACCGGCAACACGCCTTGGGCTGCTTGCACCAATGGTTTGGCGCCATAGCACCAGCCGCACAACGGGTCATAAATGTAATGAAGGATCATCGAAAGGCTCAGGCAATAAAGTAGGAAAATTCACTGCCGGCAGACTAATCCTCAGGTGGTTGCGGAAAAACGCTGGAATGGCTTTCAGTCTGTTTCGTGGATCGGTCGAATAATGCCCCGCCCTCTGACCTGGAGTAAGCCTGAAAAAACCATCGCCCATAAAAAAGCGCCGCCATCCCGGCAGCGCTTTATCAATCCTTTGTTTATTCTTCTTATCCTTCCATCACATCCCACAACGCTTCCAGTTCCGCTTCGCTGAACAAGCCAGCGGGGTAGCGCTCGATCATCATCCGGCGCGGATCAGGTTCACTGATCTGACGCGTTCCATTGGACTTGAACCACTGCGCAAGGACCTGGAGCGATTCGCTATTAATTGCCAGGGGATGCAACGCCCGCTCGCTCACTACGTTCACTTCGGCGTTCATTTCAGCGCTCTCTCCTGGTTCGTGAGCGGCTAACTTATCCAAGGTTTATGACAGAACATCGCAGTTCTCCCCCTCCCTGTTTCACGCGGTGACAGATACAAGAGCTGTGCCAATGTGTCTGTGCTGTCGACAAGCGGATACAAAAAAGCCCGCAGTCCATAAGGGCTGCGGGCTTTTCAGGGTGTGGAGAGGGTTAACCGTAGCTCAGCTGATTGTGCAATCGACTCAGGCTGTTACAACCCCACTCACTCCTTGTGCGGCGCGGGTTGCTGTTGAGTAAGGCAGTGAATGTTACCGCCTCCCAGTAACAGTTCCCGGCCTGGCACCATCACCACTTCGTGTTGCGGGAACAGGGTCTGCAAAATTTCCTTTGCCGGCTCGTCCAGCGGGTCATCGAAGCTTGGCGCGATGATGCCGCCGTTGACGATCAGGAAGTTCACGTAGGAACCCGCCAGACGAACGGTCGGATTTCGTTCCTGAGTGCCGTCCACCGGGTCGACGCCCGCGCACTCTTCTTCGGTCGCATACAGCGGACCCGGAATCGGCATCTTGTGCACCGTGAAAGGGCGACCTTTCGCGTCGGTGCTACTTTGCAGGACCTTCATGGCCGCCTGGCAGCGCGGGTAGTTCGGGTCTTGCGGGTCATCGGTCCAGGCCAGCAACACTTCACCCGGGCGCACGTAGCAGCAGAAGTTATCCACATGGCCGTCGGTTTCGTCGTTGAACAAACCGTCCGGCAACCAGATGATTTTATCCACAGCCAGATTCGCGCTGAGCACTGCTTCGATCTCTGCACGATCAAGGTGCGGATTGCGATTGCGGTTGAGCAGGCATTCTTCGGTGGTGATCAGGGTGCCTTCGCCATCGACGTGAATCGAACCGCCTTCGAGCACGAAGCCCTCGGTGCGGTAACGCTGGCTGCGCTCGATCTCGAGGATCTTGCCGCCGACCTGCGAGTCACGGTTCCATGGCGAATACAGGCCACCGTCGAAACCGCCCCACGAGTTGAAGTCCCAGTTCACGCCACGGACTTCGCCACGGTTGTTGATGACGAATGTCGGACCGGTGTCGCGCACCCACGCGTCATCGCTGGACATTTCCACCACACGAATATTCGGCACATCGAGGCGGGCGCGGGCGTTTTCGTACTGGCCTGCGGAAACCGCGACGGTCACCGGTTCGAAACGTGCGATGGCTTTGGCCACCGCCACGTGTGCGGCTTGCGCCGGTTTGCCACCCAGGCGCCAGTTGTCCGGGCGCTCGGGCCAAATCATCCAGGTCTGGGTTTGTGGCGCCCATTCGGCCGGCATGTAAAAGCCGTCGGCGCGAGGCGTGGTGTGCAAAGTGGTCATGAGAATCAGGACTCCAGGGAACCGTCGAGAGATTTCAGTGCGCCGTACAGGTTCGGGCGACGATCACGGAACGAACCCCACGCGCTGCGAATGTGCTCCAGCTCGTCGAGGTCGAAAGTGTGCACAAGAATACCTTCTTCGGTTTTGTTGAGCTCCTGAACTTTTTCGCCGAACTGGTTGGCGATGAAGGAAGAGCCGTAGAAGGTAATGTCGTAGCCGTCCTGCTCTTCGTTGCCGATGCGGTTGCTGGCGATCAGCGGCATCAGGTTGGCGCCGGCATGGCCCTGTTGCACGCGCTGCCAGTGATCACGGGACGAGATGGTCTTGTCGTGCGGTTCGCTGCCGATGGCGGTCGGGTAGAACAGGATTTCCGCGCCTTGCAACGCCATGCTGCGGGCGCACTCCGGGAACCACTGGTCCCAGCAGATGCCCACGCCGATTTTCGCGTAACGGGTGTTCCACACTTTGAAACCGGTATCGCCCGGGTTGAAGTAGTACTTCTCATGGTAACCGGGGCCGTCCGGGATGTGGCTTTTACGATAAATCCCGAGGTTGGAGCCGTCGGCATCGATGATCGCGATGCTGTTGAAGCGCGCACGACCGGCCAATTCGTAGAAGCTGATCGGCAGCACCACTTGCAGCTCTTTGGCGACTTTCTGGAAGTGCTTGATCGCGACGTTGTCTTCAACGGCTGTGGCCAGTTGCAGGTAATCCGCGTTCGGCTTCTGGCAGAAGTATGGGGCTTCGAACAGTTCCTGGATCAGGATGATCTGCGCGCCTTTGGCTGCCGCCTCACGAACCAGCTTCTCGGCGGTTTCGATATTGGCTTCAAGGTCCCAGGAACAGGCCATCTGGGTAGCGGCGACGGTAACGATACGGCTCATGAATCGGCTCCTGAGCAAAGGCTTGGGGTCGACTGTGGCATCGACCCGTGACAGAAATGGGAAGCGCTGGGCATGGATCGTCCACAGCGAGGCAGCGGTGACTTTATAGCCGATAAATATCGGCTTTAGAAGCCACCCACAAACCTTCTGTCATATTTTTTTGCTAAAAAGCCGATATCTATCGAATTAACACGCCTACAGGGTTATGGGTTTACAGGCCTTCCGCGAGCACCTTCGAGAGCATGTCGACGAAGAAATCCACGCTCTGGCGCGACGTCACCATCGGCGGTTTGATCTTCAGGACGTTAAGGAAATCACCGGTCGGCTGCATGAAAATCCCCAGCTCGCGCAGGCGATCACACAGCGCCGTGGTTTCTTCGGTTGCCGGTTCCAGCGTGTCGCGATTGCGGATCAGCTCGACGCCCAGATAAAACCCGGAACCGTGTACCGCGCCTACCAGCGGATGAATATCGATCAGCGCTTCCAGGCGCTCCTTGAAGTACCCACCCACCACCTGAGCGTTGTCCCAGAGCTTTTCTTCTTCCATCACATCCAGCACCGCCATGCCGATCTGGCAACTGACCGGACTGCCGCCCGCCGACGAGAAGAAATAACCTTCGGCCTCCAGCGCTTCGGCAATTTCCCGACGGGTGATCACCGCGCCCAACGGCTGACCGTTACCCATGCCTTTGGCCATGGTGATGATGTCCGGGACCACACCCTGCTCTTCAAAACCCCAGAAGAAATGGCCCATGCGCCCGTAACCGACCTGCACTTCATCGGCGATGCATACACCGCCCTGGGCGCGGACCCTGGCGTAGACCTGCTGCAAATAGCCCGGTGGCAACGAGATTCCGCCGGCATTGCCGTACACCGGTTCACAAATGAAACCGGCCAGTTTGCGTCCTTGTGCAGCGACTTTTGCCAGGTTGTGTTCGACGCTGCGCACGTAGTCCGGCGCGCTGTCCGGGCCACGAAATTCCCCGCGATACGTGTTCGGCGCAACGACGGGATGCACCCAGTCCGGGCGGCTGCTCAAGGCCTTGGGGTTGTCGGCAATCGACGTCGACACCGCATCGGCGCCTACCGTCCAGCCGTGATAGGCCTCCAGCACGCTGAGCATGTCGCGCCCGCCGCTGTAGGCCCACGCCAGGCGAATGGCCAGGTCGTTGGCCTCGCTGCCGCTGTTGACCAGGAATACCCGGTCCATGGAGTCCGGCGCCAACTTCAGCAAACGCTCGGAAAACTCGGCGACCGCCGCATAATTGAAACGCGAGTTGGTGTTGAGCAGCGACCACTGACGACCGGCGACCGCCGCCATGCGCGGATGACCATGGCCGAGCACCGCGACGTTGTTGAGCATGTCGAGGTAAGAGCGGCCCTGCATGTCGATGAGGTGGTTGCGCCAGCCGCGCTCAATGCGCGGCGGATCGACGTAATAGTGCTTTTGGGTCCGGGCGAAACTGGCGCTGCGGCGTGCCAGCAGTGTCTGCGAATCCAGTTCTTCTTCAGCGTCACAGGCCAGCCCCAGCAATGCAGCTGGCGACGGGCACAAGGCTTGCCAGGCCAGGGCACGCGATGGCGTGCAAAACAGCGGCGCATTGAACGCCGTGCCTCGGCACAACTGCACGATCAACGGCCCGCTGACCGAGCCCAGCACCTGGCCTTTGACCAGCGCCGCGCCGACGTGCAGCGACGGGGTCACGCCCCACAGTCGTACGCTCAGTTGCGGACCGTCGAGTTGCAGTACACCCGCCGAGGGCTGATGAACCACACCGGCAAACGGCGATTCGACTGCCGTGCCGTGGGGCACTCGCAATTCGACGTGCAACGGGCAGGTGTCCGGCTCGTCCGCCGTGTCTGGCCGGGTTCGCGACAACCGGTATTGTCCATAGCGACTGGCCGCCAGGCCGTGGGTCGCAGCAGCTTCCGTCAGGAGTCGCTGATCGATGCCTTCTTGCTCCCAGTTGCCCGCCTCGAAATGCGGGCTGAGGACGCCCAGATCGATCAGCTCAAACTCGCGCCCCACCAGGCTTGGCAACAACGGTGCAAACCCTTCGCTGCCGATGCTCGGCAGACTCTGGCCAACACACGCCAGGATCGCCGCTTCCATCAGTTCCAGCGGCACCGAGGTGGCCACGCGGAAAATTTCCCACTCATGGGTCAGGTTGTCACGGCTGTATTGGTTGCCCGGATCAATGCTCACTTGCTGCTCGCCACTGAGCACCAGCACCGCCGCACGCGCGACGATCAGTGGCCAGAGCGCCAGTAGCTCTTCACGCTGCAAAGGATTGACCGCGTGATAGGCCTCGATGGCCGGCAAAATGTAGAACGGATCGCCGTTGGCGTGGTGCAGCAGCGCGGCGCACGTCACCGAAAGATCGGTGATGCGCCAGGTGCGGACCAGGTCGCCGAAATCGATCACGCCCTGCAATTGCCACTGGCGTTGCGCATCGCGCTGCCAGACCACGTTGTCGTCCGTGATGTCCATATGAATGGCCTGCACCGGCAACTTGTCCACCAGCGGTTTCAGATGACGCTCGGCGCGTTCGGCGGCCTCGGCGATCAACCGGCGTTGCGCGTCATCCTTGATCACCGGCAGCAGATGACCAATCAATGCGTTGGCGTGACGGGCGTCCCACTGCAACGTGCGCTCAAGGCCCGGATGGTCGAACGCCGCCAAGGCCAGGTCCATTTCGCCGCACAGTTGACCGAAACCCGCCACCACGGCACCCGGCAGGTGATCCAGATGGGTAAGCGACTGACCTTCGATGTAGTCGAGCAGGCGCACGTGCACCGATTGACCCGCGACATCCAGCGTGAGCAGATCAGCACCATTTTTGGCCGGGATCACTCGCGGCACCTTCACGCCGGACTGCTCCCGTAAATGCTTGAGCCCCGCGTGCTGGGCTTGCAGTTCCAGCGCCGAATACTCACCACGGCAGATTTTCAGGACGAAACGCCCCCGGTCGCTGTCGACGCGAAAGTTGAGATCCTGCTGGCTGCCCAGGGTCTGCAACGTTCCGCTCAGTCCGTAATGCCCTTCCAGCAGCTCTAACGCTTGCTGCGCAGACACTTGCGGGCTGGGCAAACTGGCGCGGTGAATCAACGTGGCGAGCGGCATACAACGACCCCTGAAATTTTATTAGGCGCTTATATCGCCACTGCCAGACGCGATACGCAACCCCCTTTTGATCGCCTGACCGGCCCTGACACTCGACATGACCAGTGAACGGGTCAGGAAAAATCAAGTCGTACTCGCCTCACTCGGCACTTTGCGCAAGAATGTCCCCCATCAACGCCCATTACTGGAGAAGCACCATGAATGTAGTCACCACCGACCTGCCCGGTGTTCTGATCATCGAACCCAAGGTTTTTGGTGACGAACGCGGCTTCTTCTATGAGAGCTTCAATGCCAAGGCCTTCGAAGAAGCGACGGGGCTGGACACACAGTTTGTCCAGGACAACCATTCCCGTTCGCAAAAAGGGGTACTGCGCGGCCTGCATTACCAACTGCAAAATACCCAAGGCAAACTGGTCCGCGTGACGGCCGGTGAAGTGCTGGATGTGGCGGTGGATATTCGTCGTAGCTCACCCCATTTCGGCAAATGGGTAGCGGTGCGTCTGTCCGCCGACAACCATCGCCAACTTTGGGTCCCGGAAGGTTTCGCCCACGGATTCGTGGTGCTGAGCGAGTTCGCCGAATTCCTCTACAAAACCACTGACTACTACACCCCCTCCGCCGAGCGCAGCATTCGCTGGGACGACCCGGACCTGGCGATCGATTGGCAACTGGAGGCAGCACCACAACTGTCCGGCAAAGACCAGGCAGCCGCGTTCTTCAAGGACGCTGAAGTCTTTTCCTGAAACCTGTCTGCATCTTCGTTGCAACCACGACTTGACCAAGGCGCGCAGACTGCGCCATCAAGCCTAGGCATAATGCGCCTGTACCCACAGGCGCCCGATGCTCATGACTCCGACCCTACCTCGCAGACCCCGCTGGCGCAGCCTCGCCCTGCTGGCGCTGTGCCTGGCGCCGCTGCTGTGGCCGCTGGAGCATTTGGCCGAGCGCTATTACCGCAGCGAATTGGCCGGGCAGAACCGTCAGACTCTCGACTTGTACGTCGCCAACCTGCTGGGCACGTTGCACCGTTATGAAGTCTTGCCGCAGATCCTCGGCGACCTGCCGGCGCTGCGCGCCGTACTTGGTGCGCCAGACGATAGCGTCACCCAGGGCAACGCCAACCGCTTGTTGAAAAACATCAGCACCCAAACGGGTGCCGAAGTCATGTACCTGATGGACACCCGTGGCAAGACACTGGCGGCGTCCAATTGGGACAAACACGACAGCTTCGTCGGGCGTAATTTTTCCTTCCGGCCTTATTTCAGCGAAGCCATGGCCGGGCGGCTGGGACGGTTTTTCGGCCTGGGCACGACCTCGGCCAAACGCGGCTACTTCTTCGCCGCGGCGGTACGCGAGGGCGAAAAAGTCATCGGCGTGCTGGTGGTCAAAGTCGACCTGGACCACACCGAAAGCCTCTGGGGCAAAACCCCGGAACAACTGCTGCTGACCGACCACAACGGCGTGGTCATTCTCACGTCGCGGCCGGAGTGGCGCTTTCGCTCGACTCGCCCGTTGAGCGATGAAGAAAACCAGGCCATTACCGCGATCCAACCGTATCCGACCCGCGATCCGAAGCCGCTGAATCTCAATCCCAATGCCTGGGTGACGCAGACCCAGCAGATCGCAGAAACCGGCTGGAACGTCAGCATCCTTGCCCCGCGCACCCTCATCGATCGCCCCGTGCGCACGGTGGTCGCCGTCGGCGGCGCAACATTGTTGGTGGTGATGCTGCTGCTCGGGCTGATGATGCAGCGCCGGCGCCATTACCTTGAAAGGATCGCCTTCGAAGCCAAGGCCCGGCGCGAACTCGAAGGCCGGGTCGCCGAGCGCACCAGCGATCTCGAAGGCCTCAACCGCCGATTGAAACAGGAAGTACTGGAGCGCGAGCATGCCCAGCAGGAACTGGTTCGCGCCCAGGATGATCTGGTCCAGGCCGGCAAATTGTCGGCACTCGGCACGATGTCGGCGAGCATCAGCCACGAACTCAATCAACCGCTGGCGGCGATTCGCAGCTATGCGGAAAACGCCGAAGTGCTGCTCGATCATCAACGCACTGACGATGCGCGTGGCAACCTCAAATTGATCAGCGAATTGACCGGGCGCATGGCCTCGATCATCGCTCACCTGCGCGCCTTCGCCCGCCGTGATCGGCACGCGCCGGAAAGCGTGGCCCTGCAACCGGCGCTGGATGACGCGCTGGCGTTGCTGGCCAAGCGCCGCCGCAGCATGGAAGTCGAATTGATCCGCGACTTGCCTGCCGCCACGCTGTGGGTCGAGGCCGGGGAAACCCGTCTGCGTCAGGTGCTCGGCAACCTGTTGGCCAACGCCCTCGATGCGCTGACCGAAAAAGGGCCGCCGCGTAAACTCTGGTTGAGTGCCCAATCCACCGCGGACGGCGTCACTTTGTACATTCGCGATAACGGTCCCGGCTTTTGCATGGAAGCCCTGGGACGTGCGAGCGAGCCCTTCTACACCACCAAGACCCGCACACAAGGGCTTGGGCTGGGGCTGGCGATTTGCGAAACCCTGATGCGTGCCTTCGGTGGTGAACTGTCGTTCGCCAACCACAAGGAAGGTGGCGCCCTGATTACCCTGAAACTGCGCGCTGGCGCACCGGGCGTGAGCCTGCAACCGTCCGAGGACCGAAGTGCATGACCATCGAGAATCGCATTCAGGTCGTGTTGATCGACGACGATCCCCACCTGCGTCAGGCCTTGAGTCAGACGCTGGACCTGGCCGGCCTGAAAATCCTGCCGCTGGCCGAAGCCAAAGGCCTGGCCGCACAACTGGAGCGCGACTGGCCGGGCGTGGTAGTCAGCGACATTCGCATGCCGGGCATGGACGGTCTCGAATTGCTGACCGAACTGCATGCCCAGGACCCGGAGCTGCCGGTGCTGCTGATCACCGGCCACGGCGATGTGCCGCTGGCGGTGCAAGCCATGCGCGCCGGGGCTTATGACTTCCTCGAAAAACCGTTCGCCAGCGACGCCCTGCTCGACAGCGTGCGCCGCGCCCTGGCCTTGCGCCGGTTGGTGCTGGATAACCGCAGCCTGCGTCTGGCCCTGAGTGATCGCAATGAACTGAGCACTCGACTGGTCGGGCAATCGGCGCCGATGCTGCGCCTGCGTGAGCAGATTGGCGCACTGGCCGCGACCAAGGCTGACGTGTTGATCCTCGGTGAAACCGGCGCGGGTAAAGAAGTCGTGGCCCGTGCGCTGCACGATTTGTCGAACCGTCGTAACGGTCCGTTCGTGGCGATCAACGCTGGCGCACTGGCCGAGTCGGTGGTGGAAAGCGAGTTGTTCGGCCATGAGCCGGGGGCGTTCACCGGCGCGCAAAAACGTCGCATCGGCAAGTTCGAATTCGCCAACGGCGGCACGCTGTTTCTCGATGAAATCGAAAGCATGAGCCTGGACGTGCAGGTGAAATTGCTGCGCTTGCTGCAAGAGCGCGTCGTCGAGCGTTTGGGCGGCAATCAGTTGATCCCGCTGGACATCCGCATCATCGCCGCGACCAAGGAAGACCTGCGCCAGTCCGCCGATCAAGGACGTTTCCGCGCTGACTTGTATTACCGCCTGAACGTCGCACCGCTACGCATTCCCCCCCTGCGCGAGCGTGGCGAGGATGCGTTGATGTTGTTCCAGCATTTCGCCGACGAAGCCAGCGCCCGCCACGGTTTACCGCCCCATGAATTGCAACCGGGGCAACGCGCCCTGTTGCTGCGCCACACCTGGCCCGGCAATGTACGGGAACTGCAAAACGCCGCCGAACGCTTTGCACTGGGCCTGGAACTGGCGCTGGACAACAACACGCCGGATGGCGCAAGCAGTACACCGGTCGAAGGGGTCAGCGGCGGTTTGAGCGAGCAAGTGGAAAATTTCGAAAAGAGCCTGATCGCCGCCGAACTGGCGCGCTCTCACAGCTCCGTGCGCAGCCTCGCCGAAGCGCTAGGCATCCCGCGCAAAACCTTGCACGACAAGCTGCGCAAACACGGGCTGAACTTCGCGGGTGGCGCCAGCGGTACGAGCGACGATCTCGATTGAGCGACCGTTAAATCATCACTTTCAAACAAGAGGCCTGTGCATGAACCGCGACAGTCGTCACCTGGAATCGATTCTCCATCACGACATCCCCCTGACGCAGGCGATGGGCGTCAAAGTGCTCGACTGGCACGACCAGCAACTGCGCCTGTACTTGCCGCTGGAAGCCAACGTCAACCACAAAAGCACCATGTTCGGCGGCAGCCTGTATTGCGGCGCGGTGTTGGCGGGTTGGGGCTGGCTGCATTTGCGCTTGCGCGAGGAAGGGATTGAAGACGGGCACATCGTGATTCAGGAAGGGCAGATCAACTATCCACTGCCGGTGACCATGGACGCGACGGCAATTTGCCAGGCGCCGAGTGCGGCGGTGTGGAAGAAGTTTCTGGCGATGTATCAGCGCTATGGGCGGGCGCGGTTGACGCTTCATTCAAGGATCGTGAATGTCGACAGCGATGAGGATGCGGTGAGGTTTACCGGGCAGTACGTCCTCCACCGCTGAGTAGAGGCCAGCACAAAACCCTGTAGGAACGAGCCCTTACCCGCGGTCAGGAACGGGCGAGCTCCAGCAGCTTTTCGCGCCACGCAGCCTTCGCCGGCAGCGCCAAAAAGAATGCATTCAACAACGATTCCCGCGCCGGATAGCAAAACGGCGCACCGCTCAAATCCAGCACCTCACCGCCGGCGCCTTCCAGCACGCCTTGCGCCGCGGCCGTGTCCCACTGCGACGTCGGTGCCAGGCGCGGATAACAATCCGCCGCCCCTTCCGCCAACAGGCAAAACTTCAGCGAACTGCCAATGTTGGCCAATTGCAATTCACCCAGGCTATCGCTCAACCCAGCCAGCAAGCGCTCCTGCTCCGGGCTCGAATGCCGGCGGCTGGCGACCACGGTAAACGCTTCCCCCGCCGCAGGCACTTCGCGAACCTGGATCGGCAATGGCGAGCTGCCCTTGTCGCCACGCCAGGCGCCCAAACCGGCACCACCGACGTAAAAGCGGCCGTTGGTCGGCATCGACACCACGCCAAACACCACCTGCCCCCGCTCGATCAACGCAATGTTGACGGTGAACTCCTCACTGCCGGAAATGAATTCCTTGGTGCCGTCCAACGGGTCGACCAGCCACCAGCGATGCCAACTAGCGCGCACGCTTTGCGGGATGTTGGCGTCCTCTTCGGACAGCACCGGAATGCTGGGGTCCAACGCGGACAACCCGGCCAGAATCAAGTGGTGAGCTGCCAGATCGGCAGCGGTCACCGGAGAATCGTCAGCCTTGGCCGTCACGGCGGTACCGGTGCGCCAGAACGGCAAAATCGCGTCGCCCGCCTTCAACGCCAGCTTAACCACAGGCGCCATCAACGGATGGGGGAAACTCAAATTCATGGCAAAAACACCCCACGCTGGGTCAGTAAGTCACGGGCCAGATACAGCGCCGCCAAGGCACGACCCTCAGTGAAACGCGGGTTCTGAGCCAGCGCGGACAACTCGCGCAAGTTGATCCTTTCCACGCCCATTGGCTCGGGCTCGTCACCTTCAAGGCTTTCTTCATACAGATCGGTGGCCAGCACCACCTGGATCTTCTGGCTCATGTAACCGGGCGACAGCGACAACTCGGTCAGATGCTCCAGCTGCCGCGCGCCATACCCGGCTTCTTCCTTGAGCTCTCGCTCGGCCGCCGCCAGCACGTCTTCACCCGGCTCGACCAAGCCTTTGGGCAATGACAGCTCGTATTCATCGGTGCCGCCGCAATATTCCTCGACCAATACCGCGTGATCGGCATCGAGCATCGCCACGATCATCACCGCGCCATAACCCGCGCCCTTGCCGACCAAACGCTCGTAGGTGCGCTCCACGCCATTGGAAAAGCGCAGTTTGAGCTCTTCGACACAAAACAAACGGCTGGTGGCGACGATCTCGCGGGCGAGTACGGTGGGTTTCTGGCGCATGAAAAGCTCCTGGGCGTGAACGCGTTACTATACCCGGCCTATCCTGATTGTTGACTTCGGATATCTCTTTTAACGCTGGAGAAGTTTTTTATGTCCCTGCTGCCCTGGCGCGACATCGACACCGTTCTGCTGGACATGGACGGCACGCTGCTGGACCTGCATTACGACAACCATTTCTGGATGGAGCACTTGCCACAGCGTTACGCCGAGTTGCACGGGGTGAGCCGGGCCATGGCCGAGATGGAATTGCAGCCGCTGTTCGAACGCAATGCCGGCCAGTTGCAGTGGTACTGCCTGGATTTCTGGAGCGCCGAATTGAAACTGCCGGTGCGCGAACTGAAACTGGAAACCGCGCACCTGATCGCCTTGCGCCCGGATGCGGATACGTTTCTGGCGGCGATCAAACAAGCAGGCAAGCGGGTGGTGATGATCACCAATGCGCACCGCGATTCGCTGTCATTGAAGCTGGAAAGGATTGAACTGGCGCCGTATTTCGAGCGATTGATCAGCTCGCATGATTACGGGTTTCCCAAGGAGAATCCGCAGTTCTGGGAGGCGTTGCAGGCCGACATCGGCTTCGACCCCACGCGCAGTCTGTTTATCGACGATACGCTGCCGATCCTGCGCAGTGCCCGCCGTTTTGGCGTAGTGCACCTGTTGGCGGTGAGTGAGCCGGACAGTCGAAAAGGGGCCAAGGACACGGCGGAGTTTGCGGCGGTGGGGGATTATCGGGAGCTTATTGCAGGGCTTTAGACCTTATCGACTGCATCGCGGGCAAGCCACGCGCCCACAGAAGATACAAAACCTGTGGGAGCGTGACTTGCCCGCAATGGCCATCACACGGTCTTGAGGATTACTCAGGAATCCGCAATGTTTGCCCCGGATAGATCTTGTTCACATCCTTGAGCATCGGCTTGTTGGCCTCAAAGATTTTCTGATACTTGTTGGCGTCATGGTAAACGCGTAACGAAATCGCACTTAAGGTATCGCCCTTCTCAACCACGACGAATCGCGCGGCCACAGCCACCGGGCCGGTCACTGTGATCTGGTCATCCACGCTGCCCACGCCGGCAATATTGCCCACCGCCAGCAGAATTTTTTCCTTCTCTTCCTGACTGCCGACTTCCCCGGTCACGGTCACTTTGTCGCCATCCACCGTGGCCTCCACATTCGGGTTACCCAAGCCGACCTTGCTGATGTGCTCCTTCAACTGTTCGCTGGCATTGGCGTTGCCGGGGGTCAGCAAATCGAGCAGTTTTTCGCCTGCTTCTTTCACAAAGCTCAATAGACTCATGGTGCACTCTCCTTAGGTTTCAGGTTCCAGACGCAAAAGACTAGACCAAGCTTGTCATCCCCGGTTCCAACCCGACCAATGACGTTGATCCGGCGCAAGCGCTAGAATCCCCCTCCTTCACCGCGCCCTGGAGCGAAGATGGACATCAAGCAGCTCAAATTCCTCATCGCCCTCGACGAAACCCGGCACTTCGGCCAGGCCGCTGCGCGCTGCCACATCACCCAGCCGACCCTGTCCATGCGCTTGCGCAGTCTCGAAGAAGAACTTGATTTGCCGCTGGTCAATCGCGGTCAGCGCTTTGAAGGTTTCACGGCACCAGGTGAACGGGTGCTGGCGTGGGCGCGCACGGTTTTGGCCGCTTACGACGGTTTGCAGGCCGAAGCCGCGGCGTGTCGCGGCAATCTGGTCGGTACGTTGCGGTTGGGTGTGGTGCCGTTGTCGAGTTTCGATCCGCTGCCCTTGATGCAACGCCTGCATGCCGAACACCCGAACCTGCGTTTCGAACTCTCGGCGCTCAGCTCCGAGCAAATCCTCGAACAACTGGCGAACAACCGTCTCGACCTTGGCGTGTCCTATCTGGAACGCCTGGACGGCGAGCGTTTCGATTCGCTGGCCTTCAGCGAAACCCGCATGGGCCTGCTCTACGATCGTCGTTTCTTCAGTTTCGGCGAAGCGCCGCTCACATGGGAATCGCTGATCGAGTTGCCCCTGGGCATGCTCACCAGCGGCATGCACTTTCGTCAGTCCATCGACCACAACTTCCACAGCCGCGGCCTCACACCCCAACCCCTGCTGCAAACCGATGCCGTCCACCAATTGTTACAAGCGGTGCACGGTGGCCTTTGCTGCGCGGTGATGCCGTTGGACGGTGGCCTGGAAAACCTCACCGATCACTTGCGCCTGCAACCCATCGAAAAAGCGCAAACCCTCGCCCGGCTGGGGCTGATCATGCGTCGAAGCGCGCCGCGTTCGGCCTTGGCGGAAGCCTGTTTCGCGATCTATCAGAAATCACCGACGGACTCTTGATCGACGTCATCTATCGGTAGATCAGTAATAGCGATTAGACGCGACCTATTGACGCGCCTAGGCTTAAGCCTGACCCAACCGTCGGTGATGCCATGAACGCCAAGCGCCCTTCCTGCGCGGCGCCAGCCCTAGAAACGCCCGCGCCAGACGCAAGCCAGACCTACAGCTATAGCGACCTCCAATACACCGAATCAGCCAGCACCGCGCTCGCTGAGGAAGTGGCGTTGGCGATCGCCTACAACGGCATCAGTCAGGCGGTGATGCTGGTCACGCCGACTGACCTTGAAGACTTCATCGTCGGATTCAGCCTGGGCAGCGGCATCATCGAAGACGCCACCGACATCTATGACCTGCAACTCAGCGGCTCGGGGTCGGCGCAGTACGCGCAAGTGACCATCGCCAATCGCGCCTTCTGGAACCTCAAGCAGCAGCGTCGACAACTGGCCGGCACCAGCGGTTGCGGGCTGTGTGGTGTGGAAGCGGTCGAGCAGGCATTGCCCGACCTCAAGGTATTGCCGGGCGCGCCACTGCCGCCCGCCGAATGGCTCGACGGCCTGCGCCAGCGCATCGGCGCCTTCCAGCCGCTCGGTCAGCACTGCGGTGCGGTGCACGCGGCGGTGTTCATGAACGGTCAGGGCGAATTGCTACTGGGCCGTGAAGACATCGGCCGCCATAACGCCCTCGACAAGCTGATTGGCGGACTGATCCGCCAGAAAATCCCGACCACTGGCGGCCTGGCGATTGTCACCAGCCGCTGCAGCCTCGAATTGATCCAGAAAGTATTACGCGCCGGCATCCAGACACTGGTCAGCCTGTCGTCGCCCACGGGCCTTGCCGTGCAATGGGCCCGTCGTCACAACCTCAACCTCATCCATCTGCCCCAGAAGAATGCGCCACGGGTCTACAGCCCGGCTTTGGAGAATCAAGCGTGAGTCAACACCGTCAAGCCGACCAGACACCTGTTCCTCGTTACAAGCCTTACAAAGGTCCGGCCGGTGGTTGGGGCGCGCTGGCCAGCGTTGCCCGGGCCTGGTTAACCAGCGACAACGCGTTGAAAAACCTGCGCATGATGCTCAAGACCAACAAGAACGGTGGGTTCGACTGCCCGGGTTGCGCCTGGGGCGATTCCAAGGAAGCCGGCATGGTGGCGTTCTGCGAGAACGGCGCCAAAGCGGTGAACTGGGAAGCGACCAAACGCCGTGTCGATGGTGCGTTTTTCGCCAAGCACAGCGTCAGTTCGTTGCTGGAACAAAGTGATTACTGGCTCGAGTACCAGGGCCGTTTGACCGAGCCGATGTGCTACGACGCCGACACCGATCGCTACAAGCCGATCAGTTGGGAAGCCGCGTTCGCCTTGATCGCCAAGCATTTGCAGGGCCTGTCGAGCCCGAACCAGGCCGAGTTCTACACCTCGGGCCGCGCCAGCAACGAAGCGGCGTACCTCTATCAATTGTTCGTGCGCACTTACGGCACCAACAACTTCCCCGACTGCTCGAACATGTGCCACGAGGCCAGCGGTGTGGCATTGGCGCAGAGCGTTGGCGTCGGCAAAGGCACCGTGACCTTCGACGACTTCGAACATGCCGATGCAATTTTCGTCTGGGGCCAGAACCCCGGCACCAACCATCCGCGAATGCTCGAACCACTGCGCGAAGCGGTGAAACGCGGTGCGCAGGTGGTGTGTATCAACCCGCTCAAAGAGCGCGGCCTGGAGCGCTTCCAGCATCCGCAACACCCGATCGAAATGCTCACCAACGGCGACAAACCAACCAATACCGCGTACTTCCGTCCGGCATTGGGCGGCGACATGGCAATCATGCGCGGCATGGCGAAGTTTCTGCTGCAGTGGGAACGCGATGCGCAGAAGGCCGGTGAGCCTGCAGTGTTCGACCACGACTTCCTCAACGAACACAGCGCCAATGTCCTGGAATACCTGGCCGCCGTCGACGATACGCCGTGGGAGCAGATCGTCGAACAGTCCGGCCTGCCTCTGGTGGAGATCGAGCAAGCGGCGCGTATGTACGTCAAGGCCAAGAACGTGATCATGTGCTGGGCGATGGGCATCACCCAGCACCGCCATTCGGTGGCGACCATCCAGGAAATCGCCAACCTGATGCTGCTGCGCGGCAACATCGGCCGACCGGGCGCCGGTCTGTGCCCGGTGCGTGGCCACAGTAACGTGCAGGGCGACCGGACCATGGGCATCAACGAGCGTCCGCCGGTGGCGTTCCTCGATTCGCTGGAGCGTCGCTTCCGGTTCAAGGTGCCGCGTGACAATGGCCACAACGTCGTCGAAGCGATTCACGCCATGGCCGACGGTCGCTCCAAAGTGTTCATCGGCCTGGGTGGCAACTTCGCCCAGGCCACGCCGGACAGCTCGCGCACTTTCCAGGCGTTGAGCAATTGCGACCTGACCGTGCAAATCAGCACCAAGCTTAACCGCAGCCATTTGGCCCACGGCAAAGAGGCGCTGATCCTGCCGTGCCTGGGCCGTACCGACATCGACATCCAGACCGAAGGCCCGCAAGCGGTGACCGTGGAAGACTCGTTCAGCATGGTCCACGCCTCCAACGGCCAGTTGCAGGCGCTGTCGAACCAGATGCGCTCGGAGCCGTCGATCATTGCCGGCATCGCCGCCGCCACGCTGGGCAGCAAACCGGTGGACTGGAACTGGCTGGTGGCCGATTACGACCGTATCCGCGACCTGATCGCCGACACGATCCCGGGCTTCCGGGACTTCAACGAGAAGATCAAGAATCCGGGCGGTTTCTACCTCGGCAACAGTGCCGGTGCACGCAAGTGGAATACCCCGTCGGGGCGCGCGAATTTCCGTCCCAACGTCTTGCCCAAAGACCTGGTGCACGAACGCACCCGCGCGACGGGCGTGTTGCCGGATCTGATCATGCAGTCGATGCGTTCCCACGATCAGTACAACACCACGATTTATGGTCTTGATGACCGTTACCGTGGCGTAAAGGGTCAGCGCGATGTGTTGTTTGTGAACGAAGCCGACATCATTCGCCTGGGTTTCAAGCCGGGGCAGAAGGCTGACATCGTTTCGATCTGGGATGACGGGCGTGAGCGGCGCGTGAAGGGTTTCACGTTGTTGGCGTTTGATATTCCGGCGGGGCAAGCGGCCGCTTACTACCCGGAAGTGAACCCGCTAGTGCCGCTGGAAAGCATCGGGGATGGCAGCCATACGCCAACGTCGAAGTTTGTGGCGATCCGGTTGGAAATGGCGAGTGAGACTGGATTGATCTTGGCCAAGTCGGCTTAACGTTTCGTCTGTTCTACCGCTATCGCGAGCAGGCTCACTTCTACAGGGGAATTTGTGTTCAACACAGATCCATCGCAGGATGTGAGCCTGCTCGCGGTGGCGATCTCAAACTAAATACATATTCCGGACCAACCACTTTCCAATCGCCCACAAAAAAGGCCGTTTCTATAAAGAAACGGCCTGCCCGAAGTAACTAAAGACCGGCGAAAAACAGTTAAGTTCCGTCTAAAAAACAGTAACTTATAGAAATGTGCTGAAGTCGTGTTACTCGTCGGATTTCGATTGTCACCGCCCCGACACAGCCTCAGGATCGCGCCGTCATCCCCTTGAGGTTCCTCCATGAAGTTCTCCTCGATTCTCTTGTTGTCCCTTGGCTTGTTCAGTGGCCTTGCTTCTGCTGGCGGCACCACCGAAGCAGGTGTGGGCGGCGCATTGGGCGGGGTTCTTGGCTCGGTCGTCGGTCAATCGCTGGGCGGTAATACTGGTTCCACCATCGGCGCGGCGCTGGGCGGCGCGGGTGGTAGCGCCGTCGGCGCAAACAAACACAGCCGTGGCGAAGCCGCCATCGGTGGTGCGCTGGGCGCAGCAGGCGGTAACGTGGTCGGCCGCAGCATGGGCGGCACCACCGGCAGCCTGATCGGCTCCGCAGCAGGTGGCGGCGCCGGTGGCGCGCTGGGTAACTACATGGGCAACAAATACGATGATGAGGGCGACAACGATAGTCGCTCCTATCGTGGTCATGGTGATCGTGGCTACTACCGTGACGGCCACCCAGGCCGCGGTCATGCCTATGGCCACCGTAAGCATCACCATCGCTATCGCGACTGAGGCTTCCATCGCCTCGTTGGCCGGTACATAAAAATCGCAGCCCTAGGGCTGCGATTTTTTTTGCCTGGTTTACACCACCAGGCGCTCCAGCGCCTCACGCAATCCTGACGGAATCGATACAGGCTGAGTCGAAGCACGATCGACAAACACGTGCACGAAGCGCCCGGCCGCGCAGGCTTCGTCTTCCCCTTGCTTGAACACCGCCAATTCGTATTGCACTGAACTGTTGCCGAGCTTGCCGACCCGCAGGCCGATCTCGATCCGGTCCGGAAAGGCGATGGATGCAAAGTAATCGCACGCTGAACTCACGACAAAACCCACCACCTCGCCGTCATGGATATCCAGACCACCGACGTCGATCAGGTAGGTGTTCACCGCCGTGTCGAAGAAGCTGTAGTAGGTGACGTTGTTGACGTGACCGTAAGCGTCGTTGTCGTGCCAGCGCGTGGTGATCGGCTGGAAGTGCGGATAGTCGGTGCGTTGGTTCATGCGCAGCTCTCGTCTGGAAGTGGCTGAAGTCTACCGATCCGCAAAGCCTTTACCCACCGCTGCCAGCTCACCGATCAAGCGTGCCGGCTTCCAGTGGTCGCCCTGCCGGGTTTCCAGGGCCATCAAGCGCTGGTGGATGTCTGCCAGGCCTTGCTGATCCGCCCAGGCCATTGACCCGCCCTTCGCCGCCGGGAAGCCGTAGACGTTGAGGTACACCAGATCGATATCGTGCGCTGACTGCGCAATGCCTTCCTGAAGGATCTTCGCCCCTTCGTTGACCAGTGCCAGCAAGCAACGCTCCAAAATCTCCTCAGCGCTGATCTCACGACGCTGGAAGCCCAATCCTTCGCTGACCTGCAGCACCAGCGCATCGACTTCCACATCGTGCTCGGCCTGACGGCTGCCGGGCTCGTAGTGGTAATAACCGTTGCCACTCTTCTGACCGAAACGCCCGAGTTCGCACAACCGGTTGTCCACTTGAACCTCCGGTGCATCCTGGCCTGTACCGGCCAGTTCGCGAGCGCGCCACCCGAGGTCGACGCCCACCACGTCGTACATGCGAAACGGCCCCATGGCGAAACCGAACCCTTGCAGCGCCGCATCCACTTGATACGGATAAGCGCCCTCCAGCAGCATTTTGCGTGCTTCGAGCACATAGGTATTGAGCATGCGGTTGCCGATGAAACCGTCGCAGTTGCCCGCCACCACGCTGACCTTGCCCATGCGCTTGCCTAGCGCCAATGCCGCATCAAGCACCACCGGTGCAGTCTGGGCGCCACGGACGACTTCCAGCAGTTTCATGATGTGGGCCGGGCTGAAGAAATGCAGGCCCAGCACTTGCTGCGGACGGCGAGTGGCGGCGGCAATGGCGTCGATATCCAGCGCCGATGTATTACTCGCCAGAATCGCTTCGGGTTTGAGCAGACCGTCCAGCTCGCGGAAAATTTTCTGTTTCAGCTCTAGGTTTTCGTACACCGCCTCGATCACCAGATCGACCCCGCGGATCGCTGCGTAATCCGCCGCTGCGGTCACACGCGCAGTGCGTGCATCGGCCTCGGCCTGATCGATACGCCCTTGTCGCACATTGTGAGCGTTGGTTTCGGCCACGGTGGCCAGCGCCTGTTCAAGCATCTGCGGATTGTTATCCACCCACTGCACCGGCACCCCGGCGTTGGCCAGGCACATGACAATGCCACGGCCCATGGTGCCCGCTCCGATGACGGCGGCGCGCTGAATATTGAATGGCGTCTGGCTCATGATGTGCTCTCTTGTTGGCGACCCAAAGACAGCCCCCACCATAGTCAGCCATCGCGTTTTTTTGAAATTTATTCCTGTGATGAGCAACATTCAGCGGATGGATCTACGCCGGCAAATGCACCTCGACCCAACTGCGCACCTCGGCATACGGATAATCTTCCAGCGCCGCAAACCCGGAAATCGCCCGAGCCTTCATCTTGGTAAACAGCGGCACGCTGATCCCGCACAGGAAACGCGTCACCCGTTCCGCCGAAGGAACGTTGCCGGTGTGTTGTTCGTGCCTGTGGATAAAATCACCGCACAGCACTTCGAAATTTTTATCCACAAGCGCCGGCAATTCCGGCGGCGCAGGCAACCGCGCCACATCACCGTGACACACCGAGCAATGCCCGCATTGCCGAGGCGCGTTTTCGTCGCCGAAATACTCGGCCAGGCGATAACCCAGGCAGTGATCTGTGGCGAACAGATCCAGCATGGCGTGAATCCGGGCGATCTCGGTACGTTCATGTTGGGTGAAATAAGCATGCAGTTCGGCACTGAGGGCCTGACTGTCGAAGCTCGTTTGCAGCAGGCTGTAGACCTCGGTCATCTGCTTGCTTTCAAGCTCGACCCAACCCTTCTCCTGGAAATAATCCAGTGCCTTGACCACCCGATCGCGCTCCGCCTGATGCTGCTCGTACAGCGCATCGAAGTTCACCGTGGCCCAGGTTCGCGCGCGGCTGGAGGTCTGGATAATCGCGGCGACGAAGTCCTTGCGCTCACCTTCGAAGCGCGCGAGCAAGGCTTCCGGTTCTTGCAAATACTTGAACCGGTATTCGGCGTAGTAGGCGTAGCGCGGGGCAATCAAACCGCGCAGTTCCAGTTGGACCAGCAAGGTCTTGAGCGGCAATTGGCGAATGTTGCTTTGATCGGCTAACGGCCCCAATAAAAACTCCCACTGCCCCTCAGGCGCGGCGGCGAGCATTTCATCGAGCACACAGTGGATCCCGTCCAGCTCGGGCGTGTCACCGTAGACGAAGTTTTCCAGCACGTTGAGGCTGTCGCGGTTAGCCAGCACCAGGCAATCGGAGGGCTGCCCGTCGCGCCCGGCGCGGCCGATCTCCTGACTGTAGTTTTCGATGGATTTGGGCAGGTCGAAATGCACCACGTTGCGGATGTCGCTTTTATCGATCCCCATGCCAAACGCAATGGTGGCAACGATGCAATTGGACTGCCCGGCCATGAAGCGCTTTTGTATGCCTTCCCGCTGATCGTGAGGCAAACCGGCGTGATAGGCCTCAGCCTGAATGCCGTTGCGCCCCAAGTGTTCGGCGATGTGCTCAGCGGTTTTTTGCAAGGTGACATAGACGATGCTCGGCTGATGGGGGCGTTCGCTCATCCATTCAACCAGGCGTCGGCGTTTGTCCTGACCGCGTACGGGCTCGACTAACAAATTGAGGTTTGGCCGGTAGAAACCCGTGGTCACGACATCGTCCGGGGCAATGGCGAATTTGGCCTGCATGTCGGCGATTACCTTGGGCGTCGCAGTCGCGGTCAGCAGCAGTGCCTGCGGGATATTGAACTGACGCTGGTAGTCGGGCAGCTTGAGGTAGTCGGGGCGGAAGTTGTGGCCCCACTCCGAAATGCAGTGCGCCTCGTCCACCACCAGCAGCGAGATGGGGACTTGCTGCAGGAAGTTGCGGAAGCGCTCGTTCTTCAGGCGCTCCACGGAAATCATCAAGATCTTCAACTCGCCGGACTTGGCCCGAGCCATCACATCGCTGGCGTCATCGCGACTCTGCGCCGAATCGATACTGCCCGCCGCAATACCGTGGCGTTGCAGGAACGCCAGTTGATCCTGCATCAACGCCAGCAACGGAGACACCACCAGCGTGAGGTGCGGCAGCAACAAGGCTGGCAGCTGATAGCAAAGAGATTTGCCCGAGCCGGTGGGAAAAATCGCCGCCGCCGAGCGCCCGGCCAACACCGCGCTGACTGCCGCCTCCTGACCGGGACGAAACTGTGGATAACCGAAAACCTCTTCCAGGGTGTTGTGCATAAGCTGTCACTCCGTTGACCGCTGCGAAGCCCAAAGCCTAGCCGGCAAACGCAGCGAGTCGAGAAAAGGTCGGGACCAAAACGATACGGGATGATACAGCGTCACCCTATGGGGCTTGGCCACAGAATGAAACAAACGAAACACTTTGCTCCTCGCCGTGCCGTTCACTCTGACGGTAAGGTCTTTCTCGCAAAATAACTGTCCGCGCACTTCACATCACGGCAGGACGCCTGATGGGCGCGGCACTTGAACAAGGAATGACCATGCTCCAAAAATCGATTTTTGCCGTTGCACTGATCCTGACTTCCCTGCTGCTGAGTGCCTGCGATGGACCACCTGTGGAGCCACCGTTGCTCGCTACGTGCGACACCCTGGAATGTTCGGCCCAACAGGCCTGGCGAACTTCCTGACCACTGCCGGTCAAGTGCCCCGGCTTTTGCTCGCCCACGCAGCATGAGCCGGGCTGATTCCCCTTAAGCGTTGCACAGTCGTTTTCGAAACGTCCTACAGATTCTGACGAAGTCCCTACCGAGGCTCGAAGCGCTTCGCCTGACAAACCCGTAGGAAATTCGCGTCCAAGGGTATTGCTGAAAAAAACCTCGGCCCGCACGTAGGCAAAAGGCGACACCCACAGTAAATCCCCTACAAACCCTGTCCATTTGCGCGGTATTGCGAGGCCTGGATGCACGCCCCTATAGTTTGCCGCGCCGCTGAAAACAGGACGGACCTCATGCAAGACCGCTATCGCCCACTCAAAACCAGTTACAGCGAAACGCCCGTGTTGGTCATCGACACTGACGCAGATCCCCACGAAATACTCGACGCTGCCCGCCAACGCATCCGCGCCGCCAGCGGCCTGCTCGAAACCCTTTATTGCCTGTGCTTTAAACAGGCTGATACAGGCGACATTCCCAACATCGTCAATGCGTTGTACCTGCTGACCCAAGACGGCAACGAACTGCTGGAAATTGCCCGGCAACGCCTGCCGAAAATTACCGCTGGTTAATGCCCGGATAAAAATCCCTGTGGGAGCCGGGCTTGCCCGCGAGGAACGATAACGCGGTGCACCTGAATGCCACCAAACGATAGATATTTCGGCTGGGGATAAGTCCGTAGGCAATGCCCTATCAAAGCTTCATCCCGGTCCTACAGCTTCAGATCCCTTGTCGTCTATCGCTGCCCGGTGGCTCACATCTATAGTCTGACTGTCGCTGGCAAATCAGCGGCTCGGGCTTGGTCACCCGACAAAGAGAGCTCACATTACCCATTACATATAGGTGTTCTTCAGTGACAACGTTAAATCCTCTTTTTGATCGCTACCGCCCGCTGCAATCCAACCTCACCGATTCCCCGGCCCTTATCATCGACACAGAGGCCAACCCCCAGGACATCTTCGAAGCTGCCATGCAGCGCATCCGAGCCTCCAGCGACCTCCTGAAAACCCTGCACTGCATCTGCTTCAAACACGGCGACGTCGAAGACATCCCCCACATTACCCACGCGCTTTACCTGCTGACGCAGGACGGCCTCGACCTGATGCAAGTTGCCCAACAACGCATGATGGGCTGGAAAGCGCCTGCCTGACGCTGTGTAAATAGATCGTTCTCACGCTCGATGTGGGAACGATCATTGAAACTGGAAATAACCTTGAGCCAATTTTTTGATGAACTGATAGAAAGCGTGCAACAGATGAACAAAATCATGCGAGCGGAGCGTCAGCCTTCCCGCGAATTTCATGTCGATGCGTTCCACGTTAAAGAGATCCCCAATCGATCCGCCCTCTGCGACAGAACAACAGATCCATGCTTCCCCCAAAACCAGACGCCCAATAAGACCCGCGCAAGCCCGACCGGACACCCTCACCATGAACCTCGCCCCTAACTTCCCTGATGACCACACCATGCACCTGCTCATGCAGCTGCTGCACGAAGAGCTCGGTCTGCCCGAACGCAAATCTATCAGCCTCACCACCTCGATCAATTTCGACCTAGGCTGTGACGGTGCCGATGCGCAGCATTTGATGGAAACGCTTGAAGAACAGTTCGCCATCGATTTCATCGACTACGACGCCTATCGCTACTTTCAACCCGAAGGGTTTGACGTATTCCTCAAGCGCCGCGCAAAGGGTCGCGGCGATAAAGTCCCCCTGACCATCGACATGCTTTACCAAGCAATCAAATCGCAACGATGGGAGACAAAAGAAATAGAAGGCATTCAACCGAACTCATAAGTGCCATTATTCTGCCTGTTTATGGCATTTATAGATGGAATAATCGCAGTTTTAATAATTACTCTCCCGTTCATACCTCGTCCAAGTAAGCCGCTGAATAGGACAAAACTGGATCTTGCGCCTCATCATACAGCCCAGCAAAGAATTGAATAAGTGCTATTATTCTGGCAGTTAAGGCCAAATAATGTAGGAATAATGGTACATGGCAAAGAAGACAGCGCCCCTATTGCCGGCTGCGTCCAAGCTGCTTGCCGAGTTTGGCGAACGACTGAAACTCGCTCGGCTGCGTCGCAGGCTGACAGCCAAGCAAGTCGCCGAGAGAGCAGGCATGTCGCTAACGACGTTGCGCTCTCTTGAGTCCGGCGGATCAGGCGTGACGATGGGCGCTTATTTGTCAGTGATGCAGGTGCTGGGGCTGGAAAAAGACTTGAGCAAGGTCGCCGCAGCGGATGAGTTGGGGCGCCAACTGCAAGACGCGCAATTAGGCCCCGTAAAACGCCAACGAGCACGCAGCTTGCCCCTCGCGAAGGCGTCGCCGCCTATTCGTGAAACAGAGACGGAAGCCTTGGAAACACCGATATCCAAATCAGATCTTGCCGTTGACTTCCCTTTGAACACCCACTCTTTATCCAGATTGCTGACGAAGAAAAAACCTAAACCTACGACGGATTAAAAATGACACTGATCGCGGTGTATGCCGACTGGGAATCCTTGAACGGACCCCGACGCCTGGGATTTCTACATGCCAGAAAGGCTCGCACCAGCAATGTGTTCGAGTTTGAGTACGATGCCGCCGCCTTAGCCGATCCCGAGTTGAACTTCACGTCGCTGGATCCCCGCATCGGCCTCTTTCAAGGGCGACAGTTTCCGGGTCAACATCAGTCACGGTTCGGCGTTTTTGCCGACTCAAGCCCGGATCGATGGGGTCAATTGTTGATGAAGCGGCGACTGGAGCGAGATATCCGTGACGGGGCGGCTCCGGTAGGCACCAAGCTATACGAATCGGATTTCCTCCTGGGCGTTCATGACCTCTATCGAGTCGGGGCAATTCGATACAAGCTCAACGACGAAGGCAATTTTCTGGATGATTCTGATGGCTTGGCGGCCCCACCTTTTGTGGAATTGCGCGCATTGGAGGAGGCAAGTCGTGCGTTGGAGAACGATCCAGATAACACCTCTCCCGATGGGCGCGAGTGGTTAAGGATGCTGATAGCACCCGGTGGTTCACTGGGGGGCGCCAGACCCAAGGCCAGCGTTGCCGACGAGCATGGTCATTTATGGATTGCGAAGTTCCCCAGCACTCGTGATGACTACGATGTCGGAGGCTGGGAAATGGTGGTGAATGCCTTGGCGAATCATTGCGGGTTGCGTGTCGTAACCGGCAGAGCTCGTCGCTTCGCAAGCGATCATCACTGTTTCATGGTCAAGCGCTTCGACCGTACCGAAACGGGTGGCCGACTACATTTCGCCTCAGCCATGACCATGACAGACCGTGTGGACGGTGACGATGCATCGGTAGGCGCCAGCTACCTTGAGTTGGCAGAAGTGCTCATGGAACACGGTTCAGAACCCAACACAGATTTGCGCGAGCTGTGGTCACGTATCGTGTTCAACATCCTGGTCTCCAATACGGACGACCACATGCGCAACCATGGCTTTCTCCTTGACCCCGGGCGGGGCTGGCGTTTGTCTGATGCCTATGACATGAACCCTGTCGCACACTCCGATGGATTGAAGCTCAACATCACAGACGCCGACAACGCACTGGACCTTGAACTCGCTCGAGAAGTGGCCGAATACTTTCGAGTCAACCGTGCGGATGCGGAAGAAATCATTGAGAGTTTCCAAGAGGCCGTCAGCCAATGGCCAACACTGGCCAGCGCATTGGGACTGTCGAGGCGCGAACAAGACAACATGGCGCCAGCGTTTCGCCTCTCAGGCAATCGCTGAGGAGAGGCGTGCACATCCAGTCGCCCTGGTCTTCGAGCAATTCGGCTATCGCTACTTCCAGCCCGAAGGCTACGATGTGTCCCTCAAACGCAAAGCCAAGGGACGTGGCGTCAAACTGCCGCTGACCATCGCAATGCTCTATCAGGCCATCAAGGCCCAACGCTGGGACACTCAGACGCTAGAAGACCTCTAACGTCCGCAGCGCACACCTATAAGGACATAGCGTGGACGTATTGATGGGTTTACTGGCTGCCTTGCTGTGGGGCGGTACGGATTTTCTGGTGGGTTTGAACGCCCGTGCGGTCGGCGTTAAACGCGCGGTGTACTTCGGTCAGGCGTTGGGTTTCAGCATCATGAGCGTGCTGTTGATTGCCTTTCCTGCCTTTATTCTCAAATCGTTGTCGGCATCGCTCGACGTCTGGTTGTTCGGCATTGTCGCCGCTGTGCTCACCGTGTCCGGCGCCTTGGCGTTGTCCAAGGCATTCGCCCTCGGCAAAGCATCTATCGTCGCGCCGCTGGTGACCTCCTACGGCGTAGTCACTACGCTGCTGTCCTGGGCCGCGGGTGAACAGATCAATCTGATCCAGTCATTGTGCATCGCGCTCTGCGTGATCGGGGTCATCCTTTCCAGCATCCACGCCGATTCAAAGCTTCCACACAACCCTCAGGCCAGCAGCTCGATTGCCTATGCACTTCTGGCGGCGGTTTTTTATGGCACCAGTTTTTGGCTGCAAGGCCACTTCGTTCTTCCGGTGCTTGGACCGGTGACGATGCTTTGGCTTGCCTATCTGGTGGGGCTGGTCGTGCTGGTATTGATGGTGTTGAAGATCAAGGACGGCTTGAAAATTCCGCCGTTGAAAAACTGCATGACCTTGACCGGTGCCAGCCTGATGAACCTCGGCGGATTCTTCTCTTTCGCCTGGGGCGCAGTGGCGGGGTCGGTTTCGGTGGTGACGGTGATCAGCACACTGTCCGGTGGAATTGCCGCCATTCTGGGCTATGTGTTCTTCAAGGAAAGACTGGCGAAGGTGCAGGTGCTGGGTGTCGTGTTGGTCCTGGTTGGCGCGTTCGTGCTGCATCTGAAAACCTGAAACAGCGCCCACAAAAAAGCCGCCCCAGAGGGCGGCTTTCTTATTATCAAACCAACACTTACAACTTAGGCCCGGCAGCCTTGATCGCGTCGCTCACTTCAAACTTCTTGAAGTTCTCGACAAACAATCCAGCCAGTGCTTTAGCGGCTTCATCGTAAGCAGCCTTGTCAGCCCAGGTGTTACGTGGGTTCAACAGGCCAGTCTCAACGCCCGGTACAACCAACGGCACGTCGAGGTTGATGGTGTCGAGGTGTTCGGTTTCAGCACCGATCAACGCGCCGCTCTGGATCGCTGCAATCACGCCACGGGTGGTCGGGATGTTGAAGCGCTTGCCAACGCCGTAGCCGCCACCGGTCCAGCCAGTGTTGACCAGGTAAACCTTGGAGCCGAAGCCGCGGATGCGCTTGATCAGCAGCTCAGCGTATTCGCCAGCCGGACGCGGGAAGAACGGTGCGCCGAAGCAGGTGGAGAAGGTCGACTTGATGCCGCTGCCGGAACCCATTTCGGTCGAGCCCACCAGTGCGGTGTAGCCGGACAGGAAGTGGTAGGCCGCTTGTTCTTCGCTGAGGATCGACACTGGCGGCAGCACGCCGGTCAGGTCGCAGGTCAGGAAGATCACAGCGTTTGGCTCGCCACCGAGGTTCTTCTCGGAACGCTTGGCAACGTGCTCCAGCGGATAGGCTGCGCGGCTGTTCTGGGTCAGGCTGACGTCAGCGTAGTCGGCGTGCTTGGCGTCATCGATAACGACGTTTTCCAGGACTGCGCCGTGCTTGATGGCTTTCCAGATGACCGGCTCGTTCTTCTCGGACAAGTCGATGCACTTGGCATAGCAACCGCCTTCGATGTTGAACACCACGCCCTCGCCCCAGCCGTGCTCGTCGTCACCGATCAGGTAACGGCTTTCGTCGGCCGACAGGGTGGTTTTACCGGTCCCGGACAGACCGAAGAACAGGGTCACGTCGCCTGCTTCGCCGATGTTGGCAGCGCAGTGCATTGGCAGCACGTCGGAAGCCGGCAGCAGGAAGTTCTGCACGGAGAACATGGCTTTCTTCATTTCACCGGCGTAACGCATGCCGGCGATCAGCACTTTCTTCTGTGCGAAGTTGATGATCACGCAACCATCGGAGTTGGTGCCGTCACGCTCAGGCACGCATTCGAAGTTGGCGACGTTGAGCACCTGCCACTCATCACGGCCAGCCGGGTTGTACTGGGCCGGGTTGATGAACAGGCAACGACCGAACAGGTTCTGCCAGGCAGTCTGGGTGGTCATTTTCACGGCCAGGTAGTGATCGGCCGATGCGCCTACATGCACGTGGGAAACGAAATGCTCTTGCGCGTTGTTGAACGCCTCGACGCGGTCCCACAGGGCATCGAACTTGTCGGCCGGGAACTTGCGGTTGATCGGGCCCCAGGCGATAGCGGCCTGAGTGGTCGGCTCGTCAACGATGAAACGGTCGACTGGCGAACGGCCGGTACGGTGACCGGTGCGAACAACCAGCGCGCCGGTATCGGCAAGCTCGCCTTCACCGCGATTCAGGGCTTCTTTAACCAGATCATCAACACTCAGATCGGTGTACACGGCGTTATTGGCTTGCGTCATGAGGTTCCCCATCGGCCAGTGGCCGAGTGCTCCAAACGTTTTGTAGTAGAAAGTCGTGCACTACTACCGCGAGAAAAAGTGGGCCGGATTATGCCAGAAAAGCCCAAAAAGAGTAGGGCCCTCCCGTCGTAACGGCGTAATACCGGCGCTAACCAGTGAATTTACCTGCGCTGAACCGTTTTAGTGACGGGTATCTGACGGCGTGTCGACGCCCGCTCCGGCGAATAATTGAGCGATATCGGCGGCATCGAACAGGTAGCGCTGATTGCAAAACTGACAATCGATCTCGATGTTGCCACCGTGTTCGACGACCAGGTTTTGCGCATCCTCCACCCCCAGACTGACCAGGGCATTGGCGGAACGTTCGCGGGAGCAGCTGCAACGGAAGCGCAGTTTCTGCACGTCGAACAGGCGCACCTGCTCTTCGTGGTAGAGGCGATGGAGCACGGTTTCGTTGTCCAGACTCAGCAGCTCATCCGCGGTCAGGGTGCTACCCAGCGCGGTGATGTGCTGCCAGCTGGCGGCGCGTTCTTCTTCATCTTTCAAACGGTCTGCGGGCAATTGCTGCAACAGCAGGCCACGGGCACGGCGGCCATCGGCGTACAGCCAGAAGCGCGTACCGACCTGTTGGGACATGACGAAATAATTGGTGAAGCACTCGGACAGGGTTTCGCCGTCGAGGTCGACGATGCCTTGGTAGCGCTGACCGTGGGTCGGGTCGACCGTCAGCGCCAGGACGCCGTTCGGCATCAGGTCGGCGAGCGTCGCGTCAGGGGCGATCTGGTCAGCTTCGTAACGGGCCAGGCCGCGAATATCGCGCTCACTGGAGCACTCGATCATCAGCAGCGGGATCGGGCCGTCGGAACGGGCCTGAAGGATCAGCAAGCCATCGAACTTCAGCGCGCCGACCAGCAGCGAGGCGGCCGCCATCAGTTCGCCGAGCAGTTGCTGGACCGGTTCCGGATAGGCGTGCTTGGCCAGGACTTCGGCGTAGCTGAGCTCCAACGAGACCAGCTCGCCACGGGTGTCGCTGTCATCGAAGATGAAGCGTTGGGTGAAGTCGTTATCCGGTAGGTCGGTCATAGGTCTGGGTATCTGAATGGGTGAAGATGGGGTTCAACGGTCAAAAATCGCGTGTGCTCGGCATGGCCGGTATTTTATGAACAATCCGGGGGTAGTTCCAAGCAAGGTGGAACGTCCGCCGGTATGGGCTCTCGCGATTTAGCGTCTCTGGCACTGCTGACCTTCTGGTTATGGCCTACAGGTCAGAGGCCGTGTGTGATTTTCGACGAGCGGCTGTTTGTCCGCTCGATGCGCCGCTGGCGAATCACCCGATATGGTTACTCGATCAGGTAATTGCAAGTCTTGCCTGTGGATAAGCTGGCCTCAGGCGAGTGCTGCGCACTCGATCGCGGGCAAGTCGAATCGTCGCACCGCACGCTCCCACAGTAGACTGCATATCCCTGTGGGAGCGGGTTTGCCCGCGATGGCTGTATAACTCACTCGTCGTTGCTGCTGCCCCGAAACTTGAACAGATCCCGGCGCTGTTTCTTGCTCGGCTTGCCATCGGTGGTCATCCCCAACGCACCCGCCTTGCGCTGGGCCGCGGCGTTTTCGCGCTTGGCGATGCTGGCCTCGGTTTCGGCATACAGTGTCTGGGCCTCCGGCGCGCCACGGCGAACGATCGACAAGGCCTGAACCACTACCGTGCGCTCTTCGAAACCTGCGCGAATCACAAATTCGTCGCCTACTCTTGGCTCCTTGCCCGGCTTGCAGCGCTCGCCGCGGCAATGCACCTTGCCGCTTTCAATCGCAGCCTTGGCCAAGGCTCGGGTTTTGTAAAAACGCGCGGCCCACAACCATTTATCGAGACGGACTTTGTCGTCCTCTTCGTTTTTTTGTGCCATGGGATTTCCTCATTCTGAAATATTGGTGAACTGTACTACTGTTTCAGTCGCACCAAGAATTGCACCGGCGCGGATTACAATGCATGCATTCCAGAACCTCCTCGGAGGGCTGGAAATCCGGGCCGTAGATATCTGTCGCCTTTTAACCATTATTCTGCGTGAATACCGCGAATTCGGCCGCTTGCGGGCCGTGCGGTTTCTACCGGTTGAGCAACTTTGAAGACATTTGATCATTTGACCGTTGTCGGTCTGCGCGAGTGGGTGGCGCTCCCTGATTTGGGAGTCGCGGGCCTGCGGGCAAAAATCGACACCGGTGCCAGTACCTCCAGCCTGCATGCCACCGACATCGAGCCGTTCGAGCGCGATGGCGAGCAGTGGGTTCGCTTCACCGCGCACTTGGGCACGGTGGTGCAATTGCGTCATCGACGCTGTGAAGCACCGCTGGTGACGATGAAAACCATTAAAAGCTCCAACGGCCACGCGCAGAAGCGCTACGTGGTCAGTACCACCCTGGCCCTCGGTGATCGGGTCTGGAAGGTTGAGTTCACGCTCGCCTGCCGCAAATCCATGCGTTATCGCCTGTTACTCGGTTCCAAAGCCCTGATTCACGGCCAACTGGTGGTCAATCCGGGCATCAAGTACGTACAAGACAAGCCGGTGTTCCCGGTATCTACCTCTTCCACAGGTGTTGCATGAAGATCGCTGTGCTGTCGCGGAATCCGCGTCTGTATTCCACTCGTCGTCTGGTTGAAGCCGGTACCGAGCGTGGCCACGAAATGGTGGTGATCGACACCCTGCGCGCCTACATGAACATTGCCAGCCACAAGCCGCAGATCCACTACCGCGGCAAGCCGCTGGAAGGGTTCGATGCGGTGATCCCCCGGATCGGTGCGTCGGTAACGTTCTATGGCTGCGCGGTGTTGCGTCAGTTTGAAATGATGGGCGTGTTTCCGCTCAATGAATCGGTGGCCATTGCCCGCTCGCGGGACAAACTGCGCTCGCTGCAATTGCTGTCACGTCGCGGGATCGGTTTGCCGGTAACCGGGTTCGCGCACTCCCCGGATGACATTCCCGACCTGATCGACATGGTCAACGGCGCTCCGCTGGTGATCAAGGTGCTGGAAGGCACCCAAGGCATTGGCGTGGTGTTGTGTGAAACCGCGACGGCGGCGGAGTCGGTGATCGAAGCGTTCATGGGCCTGAAGCAGAACATCATGGTCCAGGAATACATCAAGGAAGCCGGCGGCGCGGACATCCGTTGTTTCGTGGTCGGTGACAAGGTGATTGCGGCGATGAAGCGCCAGGCCAAGCCTGGGGAGTTTCGCTCCAACCTGCATCGGGGTGGCAGCGCCAGCCTGATCAAGATCACCCCGGAAGAACGTATGACTGCATTGCGTGCGGCGAAGGTGATGGGCCTGGCGGTGGCGGGTGTGGATATCTTGCGTTCGAATCACGGGCCGCTGGTGATGGAAGTGAATTCGTCACCGGGTCTGGAAGGGATCGAGACCACCACCGGGAAGAATGTGGCGGGGATCATCATTGAGCATCTGGAGAAGAATGGTGGGCCGAATATGACGCGCACCAAAGGCAAGGGATAAAAAAGCAGCTTTAAGCGGCAAGTTTCAAGCTGCAAGTAAAAAGCGGATTTGCTTTTCGCTTGAAGCTTGAAGCTTGAAGCTTGAAGCTTGAAGCTTGAAGCTTGAAGCTTGAAGCTTGAAGCTGCTGCTATACCGCATCTCGAGGCAACATCAACCCCAGCGGCAACCGCACCCGCGCTTCCAGCCCGCCACCGGAACGGTTGCGCAGCTCTACATTCCCGCCATGCATCGAAGCGATCCGCTTCACGATCGCCAAACCCAATCCAGTCCCCTTGCCACCCCGGGCACGATCCCCCCGGGTGAACGGATTGAAGATCGCTTCCAGCTCGGAAGGATCAATCCCCGCCCCACGGTCCATGACACTCAGTACCACATACGGTGCGCTGGTATCGCCGGAGACATAGGCTGCCACCTCAACGCCACTGCCCGCGTGATGCAAGGCATTGCCGATCAGGTTGTTCAACAGGCGTTTCATCGACACCCGACGCAATGGAAACGGCTGAATCGGCTCCAGGCGCAGACGGACCTTTTCTTCACTCTGGTTGTACGGCGCAGCGACTTCACGAACCAGGTCGCTGAGGTCCACCTCTTCCACCGACTCGTCACGGCCATCGCGAATAAACGCCAGAAACTGGTCGAGAATCGCGTCCATGTCCTCAATGTCGCGCACCATGTCGTCGGTGAGGTCGGTGCGATCCCCCATCAGCTCCAGAGACAGCCGCAAGCGGGTCAAGGGCGTACGCAGGTCGTGGGACACTCCCGCCAGCATCAATTCGCGCTCACGCCCGGCCTGCTCGACGTCTTCGGCCATCTGGTTGAAGGCGCGGTAAACCTCAGTCATTTCGCTGGGCGTATCACTGATCGGCAGTCGCACGCTGCGTCCCTGGCCAAGTTGCCTGGCGGCATACACCAGACGTTTCAACGGTTGATTGAGCTGACTGACGAAAATCCACGCCGACGCAGTCGACAGCAAGCCAATGGCGAGGAACCAGCCGAGCACGTTCCAGATTTTCTGGCCACGCAACGGATGGGGATACAGCGGCACTTTCAGCCAGCCATCGCCCAGGCTCGGCGCCCGGACCCACAGCGCCGGTGGTGAGTGCATGCGCAATCGAACTTCAGTGTCGGCGCCCAGTTCGGCCTGCATCTGCCGCTGGTAAATCTCGCTGTACGGCCAATGCTGTTCACCCTCCGGTACACCCGCACCCACGACCCGGATCAGGGTGGCGGCATCGGCAATTTTCGCGCGGTTTTCTTCATCAGCAGCCCAATAGGCGCGCAGCGTCAGGGCGACGCCGTGGCTGTATTGGCGGTCCACCAGCACGTCTTCGTTCATCAACAGATAAACCAGGGTCAGCGCCTTGGAAAACAGGACGACGATCAGCACCAGCCAAAGGGTGCGGGAGAAGAAACTCTGGGGGAACCAAACGGGGGTTTTCATGGATAACCGCTACACACTTGCAGGAGCGAGCGATGCTCGCATATTGCGGATCGCGAGTCTGCGGACAAAGTCGTCTGACCGTTGCCCGCAAGACCCGCTCCTACAAATCGCCGATCACTTGGTGGCGGCGCCATCCGGAACGAACACGTAGCCCACGCCCCAGACAGTCTGGATGTAACGCGGCTTGGACGGATCGGGTTCGATCATCCGGCGCAGACGGGAAATCTGCACGTCGATGGAACGCTCCAGGGCATCCCACTCGCGGCCACGGGCCAGGTTCATCAGTTTGTCGCGGGTCAATGGCTGACGCGCGTTCATGACCAATGCCTTGAGGACCGCAAACTCACCGGTGGTGAGCATGTGCACTTCGTCACCGCGCTTGAGCTCGCGGGTCGCCAGCGACAGTTCGTAATCACCGAACGTCACGCTTTCGTCTTCGCTGCCCGGTGCACCTGGCACAGGCGTCGACTGACGACGCAGGACCGCTTTGACGCGGGCCATCAACTCGTCCGGGTTGAACGGCTTGGCCAGGTAATCGTCGGCGCCCAGTTCAAGGCCCTTGATACGGCTCAGCTCGTCGCCCTTGGCGGTCAGCATGATGATCGGAATCTGATTGTTCGCCGTGCGCAGGCGGCGGCACGCGGTCAGGCCGTCTTCGCCAGGCAGCATCAGGTCGAGGACGACCAGGTTGAACACTTCACGCGCCAGCAGGCGGTCCATTTGCTCGGTGTTCGGTACGGCGCGGGCGCGGTAGCCCTTGCTGACGAAAAAGCGTTCCAGCAGGCTGCTCAGCCCTGGATCGTCGTCAACAATAAGAATTTTTTCGCCTTCAGCAATGTTTGCAGTGCTGCTCATTAGATGCTCCTTTTAGCTCGGCGCGCATTATGGCGTAGCTGCCGTTATACGCACCGTGTGCATTGTTAGCAGATTTTTCCTCCACCGCCAGCAAACCGGCCATTGCCCCTCCAGTCTGCGATGCCCCCGAACGGCCGAACGCTGGTTATAATGCGCGGCCTTTTGTGTCAGGCAACATCAGACAGGTACGACAGAGCGGCGCCATTTATTTCCCGGGCGTGCGCAGTAATTGTTCGATTTCACGGGTCAATGGGGTGCCCTTTGATCCAGGCAGCGGCGCAGGCCAGGCCGCTCAACCAGACTCGCAGAGCCTTTAATTCTGCGCCTGCGAGCCTGCTTTCACAATTTGTCAGGTGGTTTTATGGACAGCATCAACAGCCGCATCGCCGAGGAACTCGGTGTACGCCCACAACAGGTCGAAGCGGCCGTCGCGCTACTCGATGAAGGCTCTACCGTTCCCTTCATCGCCCGTTACCGGAAAGAAGTGACCGGCAGCCTCGATGACATCCAGTTGCGGCATCTGGAAGAGCGTCTGCGCTACCTGCGAGAACTCGACGAACGGCGCATCAGCATCCTCGCCAGCATCGAAGAGCAAGGCAAGCTGACCCCGCAACTTGAGCGCGACATCAAACTCGCCGACACCAAGACCCGCCTCGAAGACTTGTACCTGCCGTACAAGCAGAAGCGCCGCACCAAGGGCCAGATCGCCCTGGAAGCCGGCCTCGGCGAACTGGCCGACGGCCTGTTCAACGACCCGACCCTGACCCCGGACACCGAAGCCGCACGCTTCATCAACGCCGAAAAAGGCGTGGCCGATGTCAAGGCAGCCCTCGAAGGCGCCAAGTACATCCTCATGGAACGCTTCGCCGAAGATGCCGGTTTGCTGGACAAACTGCGCAGCTACCTGAAGCAGGAAGCCACCCTCAGTGCCCGCGTCATTGCCGGCAAGGAAGAGGAAGGCGCCAAGTTCCGCGACTATTTCGAACACGACGAACCGCTGAAAAGCATGCCATCGCACCGCGCGCTCGCCATTTTCCGTGGCCGTAACGAAGGCATTCTGAGTTCGGCGCTGAAAGTCGGCGACGAGCTGCCGGGCACCATGCACCCGTGCGAAGGCATGATCGGCCAGCAATTCGGCATCCAGAACCAGAATCGCGCCGCCGACAAATGGTTGGGCGAAGTGGTGCGCTGGACCTGGAAGGTCAAGCTTTACACCCACCTCGAAACCGATTTGCTGGGTGAACTGCGCGATGGCGCGGAAACCGAAGCGATCAACGTGTTCGCGCACAACCTGCACGATTTGCTGCTGTCGGCACCGGCCGGCCCACGCGCCACCCTGGGTCTCGACCCGGGCCTGCGCACCGGTTGCAAGGTCGCCGTGGTCGACGCCACCGGCAAGCTGCTGGATCACGCCACGGTTTACCCGCACGTGCCGCACAACAAGTGGGACCAGACCCTCGCCGTTCTGGCCGCCCTGTGCGCCAAGCACTCGGTCGACCTGATCGCCATCGGCAACGGCACCGCCAGCCGCGAAACCGACAAGCTGGCTGCTGAGCTGATCAAAAAATACCCGGCGATGAAAATGACCAAGGTCATGGTCTCCGAGGCCGGTGCATCGGTTTACTCGGCATCGGAACTGGCGTCGAAAGAATTCCCGGATCTGGACGTGTCGATCCGTGGCGCGGTGTCGATTGCCCGTCGCTTGCAGGATCCACTGGCCGAGCTGGTGAAGATTGATCCGAAATCCATCGGCGTCGGCCAGTACCAGCACGACGTGTCGCAGCTGAAACTGGCCCGCGGCCTGGACGCGGTAGTCGAGGACTGCGTGAACGCCGTGGGCGTCGACGTCAACACCGCCTCCGTGGCGCTGCTGGCCCGCATTTCCGGCCTCAACGCGACCCTGGCGCAGAACATCGTCAGCCACCGTGACGAGCACGGCGCGTTCAAAACCCGCGCCGCGTTGAAGAAAGTCGCGCGTCTGGGCGAAAAAACCTTCGAACAAGCCGCAGGCTTCCTGCGGGTGATGAACGGCGATAACCCGCTGGATTCGTCGGCCGTTCACCCGGAAGCCTATCCGCTTGTACAGCGCATTGCCGCTGAAACCGACCGCGACATCCGCTCGCTGATCGGCGACGCCAGCTTCCTCAAGCGTCTTGACCCGAAGAAGTACACCGACGAAACCTTCGGTCTGCCAACGGTCACCGACATCCTGCAAGAGCTGGAAAAACCGGGGCGTGACCCGCGTCCAGAGTTCAAGACCGCCGAGTTCCAGGAAGGCGTCGAAGACCTCAAGGACCTCGAACTGGGCATGATCCTCGAAGGCGTGGTGACCAACGTGACCAACTTTGGCGCGTTCGTCGACATCGGCGTGCATCAGGACGGTTTGGTGCACATCTCTGCGCTTTCGGAGAAGTTCATCAAGGATCCACGTGAAGCGGTGAAGGCCGGTGATGTGGTGAAGGTGAAGGTCATGGAAGTCGACATCCCGCGCAAACGCGTGGGTCTGTCGATGCGCATGAGCGACACCCCGGGCGAGAAGATCGACGGTGCGCGCGGCGCACGTCCGGGGTCGGCACCACGCCAGTCCCAGAACACCGCACCGCGCAAGGAAACCACAGCGCCAGCCCCGAGCAACAACGCGATGGCGTCGCTGTTCGCCAACGCCAAGCAGTTGAAGAAACGCTGATGGACATCCCTGCCGGGTACACCGAAAGCGCCTTTTTCAAGCTGCTGGGGTGTCGCTTGCACAGCCTGGAAACCGGGGTGGCGCACGTCGCCCTGGCACTGGAGCCAGAGCTGCGCAATCGCGGCGAAAAGCTGCACGGCGGGGCTTTGTTCAGTCTGGTGGACATTGCCATGGGGCTGGCCTGCTCCAGCACCCACGGCTTTGACCAGCAGAGCGCGACCATCGAATGCAAGATCAACTACATCCGTGCTGTTTCAGACGGTGAAGTGATGTGCACGGCGCGGGTGATCCACCCGGGCCGCCGCACGCTGGTGGTCGAGGCCGATGTGATGCAAGGCGACAAACTGGTCGCAAAAGCACAAGGCACGTTCGCTGTCCTGTAGCTAGATGTCATCGATTTGAGTTAATTTCGGCGCAATGCAACCTGTGGGCGCGAGCTTGCTCGCGATGGCGGTGTGTCAGACGACATCAATGTTGACTGACAATCCCTCATCGCGAGCAAGCTCGCTCCCACGGGGTTTGTGCAATTCCTGACTGACCGGCATTAGGCCTGTGCGGCTCGAAAAAACCAGGCGAAAACGCCAGTTTTAACTTCACCCTTGTAGACCGTCTTGCCCACCCCCATATTGGGGCGACTGACGCGTGAAGGAATCCAACTTGAGCGAACTTCTCAACCGCCGCCTGGCTCTGCTCGGCGAGCGCGCTAACCTCTCTCTGCTCGAACAGTGCCTTCACGGCATCGAACGTGAATGCCTGCGCGTGACCGGCGAAGGTCGCCTGGCGCAAACGCCGCACCCGGAAGAATTGGGTTCCGCGCTGACCAACGAACAAATCACCACCGACTATTCCGAGTCGCTGCTGGAGTTCATCACGCCCGCCCTGCCCGATCCGGCGGATACGCTGGCGAGCCTGGACAAGATCCATCGCTTTGCCTACAGCAAGCTCGGCAACGAGTTTCTGTGGAGCCCCTCGATGCCGTGCCCGTTGCCGGCCGAGGAAGACATCCCGATTGCCTACTACGGCACGTCCAACATCGGTCAGCTCAAGTATGTGTATCGCAAGGGCCTGGCCCTGCGCTACGGCAAGACCATGCAGTGCATCGCCGGGATTCACTACAACTTTTCCCTGCCGGAAAAGCTCTGGCCGTTACTCAAGGAGTCGGAAGGCTTTGTCGGCACCGACCGCGACTATCAGTCCTCGGCCTACATCGCACTGATCCGAAACTTCCGCCGCTATAGCTGGCTGCTGATGTACCTGTTTGGCGCCTCGCCGGCGCTGGACGCCGGCTTCCTGCGGGGGCGTTCGCACCAGTTGGAACAACTGGACCCGGACACCTTGTACTTGCCGTACGCCACCAGCCTGCGCATGAGCGACCTGGGTTACCAGAGCAATGCCCAGGCCGGTCTGACGCCGTGCTACAACGACCTGTCGAGCTACACCGATAGCCTGCGTAAAGCGGTCGCCACGCCGTATGCGCCGTATGTCGAAATCGGCACGCATCAGGACGGTGAGTGGGTTCAGCTCAACACCAATATTTTGCAGATCGAAAACGAGTACTACTCCAACATCCGTCCGAAACGTGTGACCTATACCGGTGAACGGCCGATTCAGGCGCTGGTGGCCCGTGGCATTCAGTACGTTGAAGTGCGTTGCCTGGACATCAACCCGTTCCTGCCGATGGGCATCGACCTCACCGAGTCGCGCTTCCTCGACGCGTTCCTGCTGTATTGCGCCCTGAACGACAGTCCGCTGTTGACCAATACGTCCTGCAGCAACGCCACCTCGAACTTCCTCAGCGTGGTCAAGGAAGGTCGCCGCCCGGGCCTGCAATTGCACCGCGACGGGCAGCCGGTGGACCTCAAGGAGTGGGCCAGCGAGTTGCTGGAGCAGATTGCTCCGTTGGCCGCGATGCTCGATCAAAGCCATGGTGGCGATGCTCATAGCAAGGCGCTGGATACGCAGTTGGCCAAGGTCAAGGATCCGTCGTTGACGCCTTCTGCCCAAGTGCTGGCGGCGATGGCGGAACACGAGGAAAGTTTTGCTCAGTTCTCTTTGCGTCAGAGCCGGACACATGCGGAGTTTTTCCGCAGCGAGCCTTTGAGTGAGGAAGACCAGGCGAAATTTGAATCACTGGCGCGTTCGTCGCTGGCGGCTCAGGTTGAGCTGGAGCAGAACGAAGTCGGCGATTTCGATGTGTTTGTCGGGTCGTATCAGGCGAGTATTCTGGCGATCAGTAACTGACCAGCCAAGGCAGATCCCTTGTTCATTGATCGCTCCCACGCTCTGCGTGGGAACGATCAGGGGGAGGCATAGCGTTTTCCACACATAACCGCGTGACCCAGCACTACGCGGTGGATGACTACCGGCCGGCGCGGCGGGTGATGCAACGGGCGACGGTGTTGGGGGATGTGCCGTTTTTCCGGTAACCCCGGACTCTTCAGCGTCTGGTCTGGCCCCATCGCGAGCAAGCTCGCTCCCACAGGGTTAATGGTTGACCACAAAAATTGTGGCCACCACCCATCCACTGTGGGAGCGAGCTTGCTCGCGATGGCGGTGTAACAGACGCCGGAAAAATCCGGCGCCAAACGGTTACTCAGCCGTCGAAGGTTTCTCCCAAAGATTAATTCCGCCTTCCTGGGCAAACCGGTCAATCTCCGCCAATTCTTCAGCACTGAAGCTCAAATTCTTCAACGCCCCGACGTTCTCGATAATCTGCTCCGGCCGACTCGCACCGATCAGCGCTGAGGTCACTCGCGGATCGCGCAGCGTCCAGGCCAGCGCCAGTTGCGCCAGACTCTGCCCACGGCGCTTGGCAATCTCATTGAGCCCACGCACATGCGCAATGTTGGCCTCGGACAGGTGCGAGGACTGCAACGAACCACCGCCCGGACGATTGACCCGCGCATCCTTCGGAATGCCGTTGAGGTACTTATCGGTCAGCAACCCCTGCGCCAACGGCGTGAACGCAATCACGCCAGTGCCGAGTTCGTCGGTGACGTCCAGCAGGTCTTTTTCCACCCATCGATTGAGCAGGTTGTAGGCCGGCTGATGAATCAGCAGTGGCACTTTCCACTCTTTCAACAGCGCCGCCATCTCACGGGTTTTCACCCCGGAATACGACGAGATCCCGATGTACAAGGCCTTGCCTTGCTGTACGGCGGTGGCCAGCGCGCTGGCAGTTTCTTCCAGTGGGGTGTCCGGGTCGAAGCGGTGCGAATAGAAAATATCCACATAATCCAGGCCCAGACGCTGCAGGCTCTGATCCAGGCTGGCCAGCACGTATTTGCGCGAACCACCGCCCTGCCCGTAAGGACCGGGCCACATGTCCCAGCCAGCCTTGCTGGAGATGATCAGCTCATCGCGGTACTGCTTGAAATCTTCGCGCAGCAGACGGCCAAAGTTGATCTCGGCACTGCCATACGGCGGGCCATAGTTGTTGGCCAGGTCAAAGTGGTTGATGCCCAGGTCGAACGCCGTGCGCAACAACGCGCGCTGGGTATCGATCGGCGTGCTGTCACCGAAGTTGTGCCACAGTCCCAGGGACAGTGCCGGCAGCACCAGACCGCTGCGACCCACGCGGCGGTAAGGAATGGAATCGTAGCGGTTTTCGGCAGCGGTGTAGGTCATCGAATCCTCTCTTGTCGGTCTTGAATGTGGTATCGACTGCTTCGCAAGTTGCCCAGCATACGCCCAGACAAACGCCGATAAACCTCGGACTCGAGAAAATGCTGAAACGTTTCACAAATGATCGTTCCTACGCTCTGCGTGGGGATGCTGCCGGGAACGCTCTGCGTTCCGTTTTTTGAAGTGACGCAGAGCGTCACGGGATGCATTCCCACGCGGAGCATGGGAAAGATCTGCTCTCAAATGGCCCCCGCAAACACCTCCTCCAACCAATCCACAAACACTCGAACCCGTGGCGACATGTGGCGGTTATGCGGATACAGCACCGATACCGGCATCGGCGGTGGTGGCGTGTCGGTGAGAACTTCCTGCACCAGCCCTTGGGCAATCAGGGTCTCCATCCGGTAATGCGGGCACTGGATCAGCCCGAGTCCGGCAATCGCCGAGGCGGCGTAGATTTGCGCGCCGAACACTGAAAGCGCGCCGTCGATGGCGACTTCCTTCAGTTCACCATTCACCATGAATTCGAACGGAAACAACTTGGCGGTGGTGCGCGAGACGTAGTTCACCGCGCGGTGATGCTTGAGGTCGTCGAGGGTTTTCGGTTCGCCGTATTTGCGCAAGTACGCGGGGCTGGCGCAGGTGATCTGGCGCAGGTGGGCGATGCGTTTTCCGATCAGGGCCGAATCACTCAACGTGCCCGCGCGCAGTACGCAGTCGACGCCTTCGGCGATCAAGTCGACAAAGCGGTCGGACTCGCTGATGGACAGTTCGATCTGCGGGTAGCGTTCCATGAACTGCGGCAAGGCGGGGATCACAAAGCTTTTCGCCAACGTGCCGTGCAGGTCGACGCGCAGCCGGCCTTTCGGTGCGCAGCCGCGAAACGCCAGTTCGGCCTCTTCCAGTTCCGCCAGCAGTTGCACGCAGCGCAGGTAATACGCCTCGCCATCCAGCGTCGGGCGCACCTTGCGCGTACTACGCTCCAGCAATCGCGTGCCGAGCCAGGCTTCGAACTGGTTCAGGGTGTGCGTCAACGTGGCGCGCGGCAGGTTCAGGTCGTCGGCCGCCAGGGTGAAGCTGCTGCGCTCGTAAATCCGCACGAACACCTTCATCGCTTTGACTTGATCCATGCCGACCTCCGATTGTTGGCGATTCTTGAACAGTCAAGGCAACTCTCGTGCATTTATCGACCTGAGTAAACATGTGAGTCTGGCTTCACACCGAGCCCACCCCTGATCAGGAATCAACACCATGAGTATTCAGAAAGTTGCCATCGTCACCGGCGCCTCGCGCGGCATCGGCGCTGTGATCGCCAGACAATTGGCCCGCGACGGTTTCGCCGTCGCCATCAATTACGCCAGCAGCGCCACTGAAGCGTCGGCCCTGGTGGTGGAGTTGCGTCAGGCCCGCCATCAAGCCATAGCGATCAAGGCTGACGTGGCCAACGCCGACGACGTGCGTCGGATGTTCGACGAGACCGAAACGCAACTGGGGAAAGTCGATGTACTGATCAATAACGCCGGCATCCTCAAAGTGCTGCCGCTGGCGCAACACACCGATGAATTGTTCGAGCAGACGTTCAACATTCACGCACGCGGCACGTTCAACACCTTGCGTGAAGCGGCGACGCGCTTGAACAGCGGCGGGCGGATCGTCAACTTTTCCAGCAGCACCGTCGGCCTTAACCTGCCAGGTTACGCGGTGTACATTGCCAGCAAAGCGGCGGTGGAATCGCTGACCCAGGTGTTTGCCAAGGAAATGCGCGGGCGCAATATCACCGTGAATGCCGTGGCGCCGGGGCCGGTGGCCACTGAGTTGTTTTTGCACGGCAAGAGTGAAGAGCAGATTCAGAATTTCGCGAAGATGCCTCCGCTGGAACGGCTGGGTCAGCCGGAGGATATTGCTCGGGTGGTGTCGTTTCTGGTGGGGCCGGACTCGGCCTGGGTCAACGGGCAGATTTTGCGCGCTAATGGTGGGTTGGTTTAACTATGCTCAATCCAAGACCCTAGTGACCCTTTCGCGAGCAGGCTTACCAGGAAACAAATCTCTAAAGGGCAAAACCCACCATGCACACCGCCATCATCATCACCTTCGGCCTGGCCCTCCTCGCCCTGATGCTGTTCATCGGCGAGAAAATCGGCTTCAGCCGCCAGACACTGACCTACAGCTTTGTAGTCCTGTGGCTGGCGCTGACAGTGATCAACGGCGCCATCGGCGTGGTCACTGCCGGCCAGTCCTTGAGCTCGGAGCTGGGGATCGGCACGGTGGTGTTCAGTGTGCCGGTGGCGGCGCTGGTGTTGTTCATGGTGTTGAGCGCCGAGGCCTGAAACAGGCCCCGCGTTACTAACGCACCAAATGCAAAAACTGCAGATGCCGTTCGTACTGGTCAAGGATGTCGTTGATGATCTGGTCCTTGGTGTAACCCACCAGATCGTAGTCCTGACTGCCCTCGCTCAAATGCACTTCGGCCCGGTAATAACGACGGTTATTGAGCTGCTTGGAGCCCATGCCGCCACGGGCAAAGGATGGCGTGAAGTAACCGCGCATCTGCACCTGATAAATAAACGGATGCTCTTCACCGTGACCGATTTCCAGGCTGACACTGTCGTTGACCGGGTCCGGTTGCGTGATCACATTCAAACCCTTCTCGACGAACACCGCCGACACTTCCTCGATCGCCGGGCGCACCGTGGTATCGAGAAAACGATACACCTCATCCCGGGACGGGAAGTGCACCGCCTGACTCAAGCGCTGACGCCAGCCACCGCGCCGTGAGCCGGCCACCGGTGCCAGGGAATGCAGTTGCGCAATCTGCTTCTGCGACTCCAGGTAGAACGCCTTGTGCAGCCCCCACATCATCAACAGCAGGATCAGCGAGAACGGCAGCGACGTCAGCACCACCGCCGACTTCAACGCATCGATGCTGCCGGAGAACAGCAGCGCACTGGTCACCAGTGCGGTCATCGCGCCCCAGAACACCCGCAGCCATTTCGGCCCGTCTTCATCCGGGTTGCCGCCCTTGGCGGACAACGTCGACAACACCACCGTGCCGGAGTCAGCCGAGGTGACGAAGAACACGAAGCTGATGAACACCGTCACGGCGATCACCGTTTTGCTCCACGGGTAGGTTTCCAGCAGCAAGTAGAGGGTCATCGACGGGTTGTCGATGGCCGACATGCCGAGCGCACTCATGCCGTGGTTGAGCACTTGATCGATGGCGCTGTTGCCGAAGATCGACATCCACGCCAGGGTGAAACCGAGCGGGATCAGCAGCACGCCGAAGACGAATTCGCGGATGGTGCGGCCACGGGAAATCCGCGCGATGAACAGGCCCACAAACGGTGACCATGCGATCCACCAGGCCCAGTAAAACACCGTCCAGCCGCCGAGCCAGTCGCTGGGTTTGTCATAGGCGTACAGGTCGAAACTCTTCATCGGCAAGGCGCCGAGGTAGTCGCCGATGTTTTGGATCAGGGTGTTCAACAGGTGCTGCGTGGGGCCGGCGAACAGCACGAACAGCAGCAGTGCGCAGGCCAGCAGCATGTTGATGTCGGACATCACCCGCACGCCTTTATCGACGCCAGACACTGCGACGATGATCGCCGCGCCCATCATCAGCGTAATCAGGCCGACCTGAATCCACTGGGTGTGGGCGATGCCGAACAAGTAATCCAGACCGGAGTTAAGGTGCAGCACACCAAAACCCATGTCGGCACCGAGGCCGAACACCGTGGCGATGATGCCGAAGCCGTCCACCGCGTAACCGATGGGGCCGTTGATACGCTTGCCGATCAGCGGGTACAGCGCCGAGCGCAGGGCCAGCGGCAGGTTGTGACGGTAGGCGAAGTAGGCCAGCGCCATGCCGACAAAAGCGAACACGCCCCAGCCGTGCAGGCCCCAGTGCAGAAACAGAATTTGCATCGCCTGACGCGCAGCCTCCGGTGTACCGGCCGTGCCTTGGGGCGGTTGCGCCAAGTGGGTCAGCGGTTCGGACACACAAAAGAAAAACAGCGTGATGCTGATCCCGGCGGCGAACAGCATGCCGGCCCAGGACAGGTAACTGAACTCGGGTTCGTCGTGGTCGGCACCGAGCTTGATCTTGCCGTAGCCGGACAAGGCGGTGACCACCACGAAGACCAGATACAGGGTCATCGCGAGCATGTAGTACCAGCCGACCGTATTGGCCGCCCAGTTTTGCGCCGCCAGCAACCAGGCACCGGCTTGCTCGGGCATGGCGATGACGACAATGCCGAAGAGCAGAATGAAGCTCGCCGAGAAGTAGAACACCGGCGGGTTCATGCGGACCAGGCCGCTGGGTGGGATAGACGATGCACTCATGAAACGTGCACCTCTAAGGGGTAAAACGTGGCTGTAGAAATCAGACTCAGCAAAGGCAAGCCTCCTGTTGTGAGCGGGCAGCAAACTGCCGGTTTAACTTGAATGAGCGTTCAAGTTAAACATGGATAGGGGGCTAAGGACTAATCCCTGGGCTCGGCGGTACTGTTCGTACGCTAGCTCAAGGATGGGTAAGAGGAGGGATTTTGAGGATTCGTTCAGTTGAGATTTAGCTGAATGCCGTTGTCTCGGCACGGCTTGAAATCCAATCGCGAGCAAGCTCGCTCCCACAGTGGATTTGGGTCAGTCCACGCTATTGTGAACACCACAAAACCCTGTGGGAGCGAGCTTGCTCGCGATGAGGCCGGATCAGTCAATCGAGATTCCGGACCTACTTCTGCGTCCCATCATCATGCTGCAAATTCGCCTGCGTCAGGTTGCACCCCGCCGGCACGCTGCGGGTCAGCCACACATTGCCGCCAATGGTCGAGCCCTTGCCAATCGTGATCCGCCCCAAAATCGTCGCCCCGGCATAAATCACCACGTCGTCTTCAACAATCGGATGCCGCGGATGGCCCTTCTGCAACTGACCGTCTTCATCGGACGGGAAGCGCTTGGCGCCCAGCGTGACCGCCTGATAAATCCGCACGCGCTCACCGATAATCGCGGTCTCGCCGATCACCACGCCCGTCCCGTGATCAATGAAAAAGCTGCGGCCGATCTGCGCGCCAGGGTGAATGTCGATTCCGGTGGCCGAGTGGGCGATCTCCGAACTGATCCGCGCCAGCAACGGCAACCCGGCGCGGTACAAATGGTGCGCCAGGCGATGGTGAATCACCGCCAGAATGCCCGGATAGCAAAGCAACACTTCGTCGACGCTACGCGCCGCCGGGTCGCCGTGGTAGGCAGCCAGCACATCGCTGTCCAGCAAACTGCGCAGTCCCGGCAAGGCGAGCGCGAAGTCCTGAATGATCTGAATGGTTTTCGCCTCGATGTCGGCCTCCGCCTGCTGGCTGTGGCGAGCGGCATAGTGCAATTCGAGTCGTGCCTGGGCCAGCAACGCATTGAGCGCCACATCGAGGGTATGGCCGACGTAGAAGTCTTCACTCTCCTCGCGCAAATCCACCGGCCCCAGGCGCATCGGGAACAACGCCCCGCAGAGTGCTTCAAGGATCTCCGCCATGGCCGCTCGCGACGGCAATTCGCGCCCGCCCTGCTCGGTGCTGGCACGCCCATTTTGTGCACGCCACTGCGAACGCGCCGTGCGCAGTTGGCTGACGATGGTCTGCAGTTGCCAATGACTGGAACGCTCGCTCACGGTAAAAACTCCTCACGGGTGGCCGGACTGTCTGGCCGCGCTGACGGCGTTTACTTTACGGCATGGTCTTGAGGCCGAATTAAGAACCAATTGTGCAGAGCTCAGAATCTTTGGCTATAAGCGATTGGCGGTTGCCCAGGCAAATGGGCGTGCCTATAGTCCTGTCATCTTTCTCCGCCAGTACGGACCCATGATCAAACAACAGCTCGCTCGTTTTAACCGTCTCGATTTACTCGGCCACCCCACTGCCCTGGAAAAACTTGAACGCTTGTCGACCTGGCTGGGCCGCGATGTGTACGTCAAACGCGATGACCTGACGCCACTGGCCATGGGCGGCAACAAACTGCGCAAGCTCGAATACCTCGCCGCCGATGCTCTGGCACAAGGCGCCGACACGCTCATCACCGCCGGTGCGCTGCAGTCCAACCACGTGCGCCAGACCGCAGCCATTGCCGCCAAACTGGGCCTGAGTTGCGTCGCGCTGCTGGAAAACCCTTTGGGCACTGACGACGCCAACTATCTCGGCAACGGCAATCGCCTGTTGCTGGACCTGTTCGATACCAAGGTCGAGCGGGTGGAAAACCTCGACAACGCCGACGAGCAATTGCAGGCCCTGGCCGATCGCCTGCGCAATAACGGCAAGAAGCCGTACCTGGTGCCGATTGGGGGTTCGAATGCGCTGGGCGCGTTGGGTTATGTGCGCGCCGGGTTGGAGTTGGCCGAGCAAATCAAGGACACCGGTTTGAATTTCGCCGCCGTGGTCCTGGCCTCGGGCAGTGCCGGCACCCACAGCGGGCTGGCGTTGGCGCTGAGTGAAGCGCTGCCGGATTTGCCAGTTATTGGCGTCACGGTTTCCCGTAGTGATGAAGACCAGCGACCGAAAGTCCAGGGCCTCGCCGAACGTACGGCCGAACTGCTCGGCGTGCAGTTGCCAGCGAGTTTCAAAATTGAACTGTGGGACGAATATTTCGGGCCGCGCTATGGCGAGCCGAACGCCGGAACACTGTCAGCAGTGAAGCTGCTGGCGAGTCAGGAAGGCTTGCTGCTGGACCCGGTGTATACGGGCAAGGCCATGGCCGGGTTGCTGGACGGGATCGGACGCGGACGCTTCGATGAGGGGCCGATTATCTTCCTGCACACCGGGGGGGCACCGGCGTTGTTCGCCTACAAAGACTTTTTGTGATCGATGGTTCCCATGCTCTGCATGGGAACCCTCTTCATATGCAATTATTGAATAACCAGATCAATATTTAATATTTTCCAATCTATAGGCGTCATCATATAGTCGCGCCGCAGGCGAATTTGCAGCGAGACGCATATGCTGCTTTAGGGCAGGATATCGCAGTCGTCCAAATCCCGGATTTGCCAACATTCCTAAAGCGTCTTCCATAAGAAAACACAGGGGCTTGTCATGAATTTTTCCGCACTACGTCGAAACCTGCTGGTTGGTTCGCTGGGCCTGGCGCTGAGCGCCGGTTTGCTCGGCCAGGCCGTTGCCGGTGAGCAACTGCAAAAAATCAAGGACGCGGGCGTGATCAACGTCGGTCTGGAAGGCACTTATCCTCCGTTCAGTTTCGTTGACGCCGACGGCAAACTGGCCGGCTTCGAAGTCGAGCTTTCCGAAGCACTGGCTAAAAAGCTGGGCGTCAAAGCCAAGATTCAGCCAACCAAGTGGGACGGTATTCTTGCTGCTCTGGAATCCAAGCGCCTGGACGTAGTGGTCAATCAGGTCACCATCTCCGACGAGCGCAAGAAGAAGTATGACTTCTCCGAACCGTACACCATCTCCGGTATTCAGGCGCTGGTACTGAAGGACAAGGAAGCCGCGCTGAACATCAAGACCGCCGCTGACCTGTCCGGCAAGAAAGTCGGTGTAGGCCTGGGCACCAACTACGAACAATGGGTCCGCGCCAACGTGCCGGGCGCTGACGTGCGCACCTACGACGATGATCCGACCAAGTTTGCCGACCTGAACAATGGCCGGACCGATGCCATCCTGATCGACCGCCTGGCCGCACTTGAATACGCCAAGAAAGCACCGAAAACAGTCGCTGCCGGTCAAGCGTTCTCCCGTCAGGAGTCCGGTATTGCCCTGCGCAAAGGCGAGCCAGAACTGCTGGCAGCCGTGAACAAGGCCCTCGACGAGCTGCGTGCCGATGGCACCCTGGCCAAGATCTCGGAAAAATACTTCCAAGCTGACGTCACCAAATAATGGAAGAAGCTTTCCAACTCGCACTGGACTCCGCGCCCTTTCTGCTCAAGGGCGCGTACTTCACAGTAATCCTTAGCCTCGGCGGGATGTTCTTCGGCCTGGTGATGGGTTTCGGCCTGGCACTCATGCGCCTGTCGCGTTTCAAACTGGTGAGCTGGATCGCCCGCATCTACGTGTCGTTCTTTCGCGGCACGCCGTTGCTGGTGCAACTGTTCGTGATCTATTACGGCTTGCCGCAACTGGGTATCGAACTTGATCCGCTGCCGGCGGCCCTGATCGGCTTCTCGCTGAACATGGCGGCCTACGCCTGCGAAATCCTCCGTTCCGCGATCAGCTCCATCGAGCGCGGCCAGTGGGAAGCTGCCGCAAGTATCGGCATGACCCGCGCGCAAACCCTGCGCCGGGCCATCCTGCCACAAGCGATGCGCACGGCCTTGCCGCCGCTGGGCAACAGCTTCATTTCGCTGGTCAAGGACACGGCACTGGCCGCCACCATTCAGGTGCCGGAGCTGTTCCGTCAGGCACAACTGATTACCGCCCGGACTTTCGAAGTCTTCACCATGTATCTTGCCGCCGCGCTGATCTACTGGATTCTGGCCACGGTGCTGTCGCACCTGCAGAACACGTTGGAAGCGCGGGTCAATCGGCACGACCAGGAGTCCTGACCCATGATTGTCGTGGAAAAACTGACAAAGCAGTTCAAGGGTCAAGTCGTGCTCAACGGCATCGATCTTGAAGTGAAGGAAGGCGAGGTCGTGGCGATCATCGGGCCTAGCGGCTCGGGCAAGACCACGTTCCTGCGGTGCCTGAATTTTCTGGAAGAACCCACCAGCGGCCGGATCAAGGTCGGTGACATCGAGATCGATGGCAGCCGCCCGCTGAACCAGCAGCAAGGTCTGGTACGACGCCTGCGCCAACACGTCGGCTTCGTGTTTCAGAACTTCAACCTGTTCCCGCACCGTACTGCTCTGGAAAACGTCATCGAAGGCCCGATCATCGTGAAGAAGATCCCGCACGCCGAAGCCGTTGCCCTGGGCAAAAAGCTCTTGGCCAGGGTTGGCCTGGCGGGCAAGGAAGATGCTTACCCGCGGCGCCTTTCCGGTGGTCAGCAACAGCGCGTAGCGATTGCCCGGGCGCTGGCGATGGAGCCGGAAGTGATCCTGTTCGATGAGCCGACCTCGGCGCTCGATCCGGAACTGGTCGGTGAGGTGCTGGCGGCCATCCGCAGCCTCGCCGAGGAGAAGCGCACCATGGTCATCGTTACTCATGAAATGGGTTTTGCCCGAGACGTGGCCAATCGCGTGGTGTTTTTCGACAAGGGCGTGATCGTTGAACAAGGCGAAGCAAAAGCGTTGTTTGCCAACCCGAAAGAAGAACGGACAAAACAGTTTCTCAGTAAGTTCTTGAACAACACCCACTGAAGTATCGCCTCGCCACTTGTTAACTTCCATGGATGGAAGTGACAACTAATTCTTCAACAAAACTCCTTCCCACCTACTTCCCCCCTACTTTAAATAATTCAGCCCACTCCTGGTGCGGTACATATATATGTCCTGCAACAGATCTTTCTCGCCTAAAGTTTGCCTAACCCAGCGTTCGACAACATGCGACCCTTGGCCACCGCCGGCGTGATGTCACGCCTAAAAACGTAGCCATGTTCGACAGCTCGCCGCAGCTTATTAACTTCAGCACGTAGGATTATTCTGAATAACAGGTGATCCAGCACTTAACTAGCCAACTCTATTGACACCTATTCAAGCGCACTCTTATCTAGTCGCCAACAGGCGCCAACCTTTGCACTTCAGCCTTATTCAACTTCCAAGTAATAAGGCGATTTGTTGCCGGGTAATGCACGCCTTTGAACTTTCAGAAACGGAACTTCGCTGCAAGGTTTCAAGGAGAAAAACCATGACAAGCACTTTGAACACACCCGAACTTGCGGCCCCGACCCTGGCGCAATCGCACAAGGCCGGGGTCAACATGATCTCGGCGGCTCATCTCATGATCGACGTGGCGCCCTACCCCGGCATGGACGCAGGCGACCTGATCGAACTGTTCTGGGACGACTGCTACGTCGCATCACGCGTGCTGGGCGCCGACGACGTCGGTGCAGTCGTTGGCCTGCGGGTGCCGGAAAGCTTCATTGCCAACGGCTGCGCACGCATTCATTACAAGGTCATGCAGGTTGGGCAAGGGCCGGCGTTATCACCGGCGACACGGGTCCAGATCAAGCTGGACTGCCCTGGTGGCTCGTTATCGGCCCAGTGCGGCGACGAAAACCAAAGCCTGGCACCCGTGGGCCTGCCCGAGACCATTCGCCGCCAAGGGGTCAATCCGAACCAGATCAAGCGTGGCGTACCACTGACCATCGAGCCCTACCTGAACATGGCCGCCGACGACGAAATAACAGTGCGCTGGGGCGATGTGCGCATGGACCTGCCCAAGCTCAAGGCCGACGAGGTGGGCCAGCCGATTCAGGTCTGGGTGCCGCCGGCAATCATTCTCGAAGCCGGCGAAGACCTGCGGTTGGAAGTGACCTATTGCATCCTCGACCGCGTGGGTAACAACTCGCGTTGGGCGCCACCGCGCTGGCTGAACATCGGTTGCGCCAATCCCTATCTGAAGGTACGGCAGAAGGAGATGTTGATGGCGGCCGAACCGCGTAAACGCTGAGCCCCCGTTGACACTGGGCGAACTCAATCGTGTAGCAGCTGGCGAAGCCTGCTGCTACAGGGGTATGCGCACACTCATCAAATGGGTGTAGGCCACCCCTTCTATGTATATTCCTAAAAGTTAGTTTATTAATTTTTTCTACACGTTTAGGGTATATGCACCGGACCACCGGACATTCTTGATTTTATTCGTCGCCACTACGCGACGATCCCATGAGATGTGAGGTAGGTATGGTCCGGAACACAATCACCCCAGTGCAGATCGCCAGGGCATTGCGTGCAGCCAAGGAGCGGCACTGATGTCCAGTCTGGCAGATGCAATCGTTCAGAGTGATCTGGACATCGCCCCCCTGTTGTTGCCCGCGCAAGTCTTGCGCAACGACGCACAAGCCATCAAAGCCGCCCATGAGCTGGCGCAAGTCGCTCGTCTGCACGCGGCCAAACGCGACCGCCAGCGCAAGTTGCCCTGGTCGGAAATCGAACAGTTCACCCGCAGCGGTTTAGGCAGCATTGCCATCCCCCGTGAGTACGGTGGTCCACAGGTTTCGTTCGTCACCGTCGCCGAGGTTTTCGCGATCATTTCCGCGGCAGACCCGGCATTGGGACAGATCCCGCAGAACCAGTTTGGCATTCTCAACCTGGTACTCGGCAGCGCCACTGAAGCGCAGAAAAAACAGCTGTTCAAAAGCGTGCTCGACGGTTGGCGCATCGGCAATGCCGGGCCTGAACGCGGTACAAAAAACACCTTGGAACTCAAGGCGCGCATCACCGCCGACGGCGACGGTTTTGTCCTCAACGGGCAGAAGTTTTACTCCACCGGCGCACTGTTCGCCCACTGGGTCGCGGTCAAAGCGTTGAACGACGATGGCAAACAAGTGCTGGCCTTCGTCCGTCGCGGCACGCCGGGGCTGCGCATCGTGGATGACTGGTCGGGCTTCGGTCAGCGCACCACCGCCAGCGGCACCCTCTTGCTCAACAACGTGCGTGTCGACGCCGAGCTGGTGGTGGACAACTGGAAGATAAACGAGCAGCCGAACCTCCAGGGCGCCGTGTCGCAACTGATTCAAGCCGCCATCGACGCGGGGATTGCCCGAGGTGCCATCGACGACGCCATCGAGTTCGTGAAAACCCGCGCGCGTCCATGGATCGACGCCAAGGTCGAACGGGCCAGCGATGACCTGTACGTGATTGCGGATATCGGCAAGTTGAAAATCGAATTGCATGCCGCCGAAGCGCTGCTGCGCAAGGCCGGGCAAGTACTCGATCAGGTCAACGCCGCCCCCGTCACAGCCGAGTCGGCCGCCCGCGCCTCGATTGCCGTGGCCGAAGCCAAAGTGCTGACCACCGAGATCTCGCTGCAGGCCAGCGAGAAGCTTTTCGAACTGGCCGGCAGCCGCGCCACCCTCGCCGAATTCAACCTCGACCGCCATTGGCGCAACGCCCGCGTGCACACGCTGCACGACCCGGTGCGCTGGAAGTATTACGCCGTCGGCACTTATCACCTCAACGGCACGCTGCCGGCGCGGCATTCCTGGATCTGACGACCCGTACCCTTTTTGACCAGATCTCTGGAGAAACACATGACTTATTCCCACCACGTCGCGGTCATAACCAGCGACGAGCAAGCCCTGGTCGTCGCCAGTGATCTGGCCGACGACTTCAAACGCGACAGCGCACTGCGCGACCGCGAGCGTCGTTTGCCGACCCCGGAACTCGAAGTGTTTTCCCGCTCGGGCCTGTGGGGCATCAGTGTACCCAAGGAGTACGGCGGCGCCGGGGTGTCCAACGTGACGCTGGCCAAAGTGATCGCCTTGATTGCCCAGGCTGACGGCTCGCTCGGGCAAATCCCGCAGAACCATTTTTACGCCCTCGAAGTGCTGCGTGTGAATGGCAGCGAAGCGCAGAAACAACGCCTGTACGCCGAAGTCCTGGCCGGCCAGCGCTTCGGTAATGCGCTCGCCGAACTTGGCACCAAAACCGCTCACGACCGCGTCACCAGCCTTAAGCGCGACGGTAACGGCTATCGCATCAACGGTCGCAAGTTCTACGCAACCGGCGCGATTTACGCGCAACGCATCCCGACCTCGGTGGTCGATGAACACGGCGTACAGCAACTGGCGTTCGTCCCTCGCGACAGCCAAGGCCTGACCGTCATCGACGACTGGAGCGGCTTTGGCCAGCGCACCACCGGCAGCGGTTCGGTAGTGTTCGAAGACGTGTACGTGGCGGCCGAGGACGTGGTCCCGTTTCAAAGCGCGTTCGAACGCCCGACCACCGTCGGCCCGCTCGCGCAAATCCTTCACGCCGCCATCGACACCGGCATCGCTCGCGCCGCCTATGAAGATGCGCTGCATTTTGTGCGCACCAAAACCCGGCCATGGATCGACGCCACCCATGAAAAAGCCACCGATGATCCGCTGACGATCAAGAGTTTCGGGCACTTGAGCATTCGCCTGCACGCCACCGAAGCCCTGCTGGAACGCTCCGGCGAATTCCTCGACAAGGCTCAAGCCGACACCAACGCCGAGACCGTCGCCGCCGCCTCGATTGCCGTCGCCGAAGCCCGGGCCATCAGCACTGAAATTTCCCTCGCCGCCGGCAGCACGCTGTTCGAACTGGCTGGCAGCCAGGCGACCCTGATCGAACATGGCCTGGACCGGCACTGGCGCAACGCCCGCGTGCACACGTTGCACGACCCGGTGCGCTGGAAGTATCACGCAGTGGGCAACTACTACCTCAACGATGAAAACCCTCCGCTACGAGGGACCATCTGATGGCCGACGCCAAAAAGAAGATCCTGCTCAATGCGTTCAACATGAACTGCATCGGGCACATTAACCACGGCTTGTGGACCCATCCACGGGACAACTCCACGCAGTACAAGACCCTCGAATACTGGACCGAACTGGCGCAACTGCTGGAGCGCGGGCTGTTCGACGGACTGTTCATCGCCGACATCGTCGGCGTGTACGACGTCTACCAGAACTCGGTGGACGTGCCGCTGAAAGAGTCGATCCAGCTGCCGGTCAACGACCCGCTGCTGCTGGTGTCGGCCATGGCCGCCGTGACCAAAAATCTCGGCTTCGGCCTGACCGCCAACCTCACTTACGAACCGCCATACCTGTTCGCCCGGCGCATGTCGACGCTCGATCACCTGAGCCGTGGCCGGGTCGGCTGGAACATCGTCACCGGCTACCTCGACAGCGCCGCCAAGGCCATGGGCCTGAGCGAACAGGTCGAGCATGACCGTCGTTACGACCAGGCCGATGAGTACCTGGAAGTGCTCTACAAACTCTGGGAAGGCAGCTGGGAAAACGGCGCGGTGCTCAACGACCGCGAGCAACGGATCTACGCGCAGCCGGAGAAAGTGCACAAGGTCGAGCACAACGGCGAGTTCTATCAGGTCGAGGGTTATCACCTGTGTGAGCCGTCACCGCAACGCACGCCGGTGCTGTTCCAGGCCGGCAGTTCGGATCGCGGCTTGCTGTTCGCCGGGCGCCATGCCGAGTGTGTGTTCATCAGCGGCCAGAACAAACCGTCGACCAAAATCCAGGTGGACAAGGTTCGCGCCAGCGCCGTCGAGGCCGGACGTAACCCCGAGGACATCAAGGTGTTCATGGGGCTGAACGTGATTGTCGGCACCACTGAAGAGCTGGCCTGGGCCAAGCACGCTGAGTACCTGAGCTATGCCAGTGCCGAGGCCGGCGTCGCGCATTTTTCGGCGTCGACCGGGATCGATTTTTCCGAATACGCCATCGACGAACCGATCCAGTACGTGAAGAGCAACGCGATCCAGTCGGCGACCAAAAACCTGCAAAACAACGACTGGACCCGGCGCAAATTGCTCGAGCAACACGCCCTCGGCGGCCGCTATATCACGGTGGTCGGTTCACCGGAGCACGTGGCGGATGAACTGGAATCGTGGATCGCCGAAACCGGCCTGGACGGCTTCAACCTGACACGGATTGTCACCCCGGAAAGCTATGTGGATTTCATTGAACTGGTGATTCCGGAGTTGCAGCGTCGAGGGTCGTACAAGACGGCTTATGACCAGGGCAGCTTGCGGGAGAAGCTGTTTCAGGGTGAGGCGCATTTGCCTGAGCAACACACCGGCTCTACCTACCGCCATTGAACTCTGTGGGAGCGGGCTTGCCTGCGATAGCGGAGTGTCAGCAGCCACTACTTCAACTGACCCACCGCTATCGCAGGCAAGCCAGCTCCCACAGTTGATCTGTGCTGTTCCCAAAATAACTTATGACTGGAAATTCCACATGAAAAAAACATTTCTGATCCACCCAGTCAAAGCACTGGCCCTGGCCCTCGGCCTGTTCAGCTCGGCGGTGTTCGCCGCCGACGCACCGTTGAAAATCGGCACCACCGCCGCCTTCGCCATCCCCCTCGAAGCCGCCGTCGAAGAGGCCTCCAAACAAGGCCTGAAAGTCGAACTGGTGGAGTTCAGCGACTGGATCGCCCCGAACGTCAGCCTCGCCGCCGGCGACATCGACGTGAACTATTTCCAGCACATCCCGTTCCTGGAAAACGCCAAGGCCGCTTCCGGTTTTGACCTGGTGCCGTTCGCGCCGGGGATCATCAACAACGTCGGTCTCTACTCGAAGAAATACAAAAGCTTCGACGAACTCCCGCAAGGCGCCAGCGTGGCCATCGCCAACGACCCGATCAACAGCGGACGCGGCCTGCAATTGCTGGCCAAGGCTGGCCTGATCACGCTCAAACCCGGCGTCGGCTACAAAGCCACCGAAGACGACATCATCGCCAACCCGAAGCAGATCAAAATCCTCCAGGTCGAAGCCGTGCAACTGGTGCGCGCCTACGACGATGCTGATCTGGTCCAGGGCTACCCGGCCTACATCCGTCTTTCGAAGACCTTCGATGCCGGTTCCGCGCTGCTGTTCGACGGCCTCGACCACAAGGAATACGTGATCCAGTTCGTGATCCAGCCGAAGAGCAAAACCGACCCGCGCCTGATCAAATTCGTCGACATCTACCAGCATTCGCCGGCCGTTCGTGCAGCCCTGGACAAGGCCCACGGCAAGCTCTACCAAGCCGGTTGGGAAAGCTGAGAATGACGGCCGCCACCCCACTGCGACTGGAGAGTCCAGCGCTCAAAAACGCTCAACGCACCGAACTGCACCCGGAGCTCAATCGGGCTCATGTGCGCTTCGTCGGCCTGGGCAAAACCTACAACGGCCAGCAGGGTCCGGTGGTGGCGTTGCAGGGCATCGACCTGGCGATCCAGCACGGCGAAGTGTTCGGCATCATCGGCCGCAGCGGTGCCGGCAAATCATCGCTGATCCGCACCATCAACCGGCTGGAGCAACCGAGCACCGGCCGCGTGCTGATCGATCAGGTGGACATCGGCGAGTTCGATGAAGACCGCCTGGTGGCGATGCGTCGACGGATCGGCATGATCTTCCAGCACTTCAACCTGATGTCGGCCAAAACGGTGTGGCAGAACGTCGAGCTGCCGCTGAAAGTCGCCGGGGTGTCCAAGGACAAACGCGAGCGAAAGGTTCGCGAACTGCTTGAACTGGTGGGCCTGCAAGGCAAGCACAACGCGTATCCGGCGCAGCTGTCTGGCGGGCAGAAACAGCGCGTCGGCATCGCCCGCGCGTTGGTGCATGACCCGGCAATTCTGCTGTGTGACGAAGCCACTTCAGCGCTGGACCCGGAGACCACCCAATCGATCCTCGGCCTGCTACGCGAGATCAACCAGCGCCTGGGTTTGACCATCGTCCTGATCACCCACGAGATGGTGGTGATCCGCGATATTTGCGACCGCGTCGTGGTGCTCGAACACGGCAAAATCGTCGAGCAAGGACCGGTCTGGGAAGTTTTCGGCAACCCGCAGCATGAGGTCAGCAAGACCTTGCTCGCCCCATTGCAACACGCCCTGCCGGAAGAACTGCAAAGCCGTTTGCGCCCACTGCCGCTCTCTTCGGAAACGGCGGTGGTGCTGCGCTTGCAGTTCACCGGCAGTGCCACCGACGAGCCGGACCTGGCCGCCTTGTTCAGCGCCCTCGGGGGGCGCGTGCGCTTGCTGCAGGGTGGCGTGGAACGGATTCAGGGCCATGCGCTGGGGCAGTTGTTATTGGCGGTCACCGGCTCGCCGTTTGATGCCGAAGACGTGTGCCAACGCGCCAGCCAATGGGCGCAACAGGTGGAGGTGCTGGGTTATGTGGTTTGATCGCTTGCTGCAAGGCTTTATCGACACCTTCCTGATGGTCGGCGTGTCGTCATTGATCGCGCTGTTGGTGGGTATTCCGCTGGCGGTGTTTCTGGTCACCAGTTCCAAGGGCGGCATCTACGAAGCACCGACACTGAACCGCGCCTTGGGGGCGTTCGTGAACCTGTTCCGCTCGATTCCATTCTTGATTTTGATGGTGGCGCTGATTCCGTTTACCCGGCTGATTGTCGGCACCACGTATGGCGTCTGGGCGGCCGTGGTGCCGCTGACCATCGCTGCAACGCCGTTCTTTGCACGGATTGCCGAGGTCAGCTTGCGCGAGGTCGATTTCGGCTTGATCGAAGCCGCGCAAGCGATGGGCTGCCGGCGTTGGCACATTGTCTGGCATGTGCTGCTGCCGGAAGCGCTGCCGGGGATCGTCGGGGGGTTCACAATTACGCTGGTGACGATGATCAACTCGTCGGCCATGGCCGGGGCGATTGGCGCCGGCGGGTTGGGCGACATTGCGTACCGGTATGGGTATCAGCGTTTTGACAGCCAGATCATGTTGACGGTGATTGTGTTGCTGGTGGTGTTGGTGGCAATCATTCAGCTCGGTGGGGATCGGTTGGCTCGGGGGCTCAACAAGCGCTAATCGAGAGGGGCATACACCTTGTAGCATGGCGTATATTCGGCAAACCCCAATTGCCTGCGCAGCCTCCTCATGAAACAGACTCCCGACGACCTCCAGCAGATCACAGCTACCACCCTGGGCCATTACAACTCGGTGGCCGAAGGTTTCCGTGAAGGCACGCGTGATCACGACGTCAGCCAGAACATCGATGCCCTGTTGCGGCACATTCAGGGCGAGGCGCCGTTCGACATTCTCGATTTCGGCTGCGGTCCTGGCCGCGATCTGCAAACGTTCACGCGCATGGGGCATACCGCCGTCGGCCTCGACGGGTCGGAAAAGTTTGCGCAGATGGCGCGTGAGGACAGCGGTTGTGAAGTCTGGCAGCAGGATTTTTTGAAGCTGGATTTACCAGCCGAGCGCTTCGACGGGATTTTTGCCAATGCGGTGCTGTTTCACATCCCGCGACAGGAACTGCCTCGAGTGTTGAAGGAATTGCGGGGGGCGTTGAAACCGGGTGGGGTGTTGTTCAGCTCCAATCCACGTGGGGAGAATCAGGAAGGCTGGAACGGTCCGCGTTATGGGGCTTATCACGATCTTGCGACATGGCAGCAACTGCTGACCGAGGCGGGGTTTGTGGAGCTGGAGCATTACTACCGGCCAGCGGGGCTGCCGCGGGAGCAGCAGCCTTGGTTGGCGAGTGTTTGGCTTAAGGCTATTTAGGCTGGTCGGTCGCCATCGCGAGCAAGCTCGCTCCCACAGGGAATTTGTGAACGCCACAGATCCAATGTGGGAGCGGAGCGCGAAGCGCTCGATTTTTTAAGTCGCCTCTTTCTTCGGTTCGCGAATCTTGTACCAGGCCACATAAAGCGCCGGCAAAAACAGCAGCGTCAGCAACGTCGCGATGATGATCCCGCCAATCATCGCGTACGCCATCGGCCCCCAGAACACTTCCCGGGCAATCGGGATCATCCCCAGGCTCGCCGCCGCAGCCGTCAGCAAGATCGGCCGGCGTCGATGCTCGGTGGCCTGGACCACCGCGTCCCACGGCGCATAGCCTTTCTTCTCGTATTCATCGATCTGGGTCACCAGAATCACCGAGTTACGAATGATGATGCCGATCAGCGCCAGAATCCCGAGGATAGCGACGAAGCCCATCGGCGTGCCCGTCGGCACCAGCGCGATCACCACGCCGATCAGGCCCAACGGTGCGACGCTGGCCACGAGGAACAGCTTCTGCACGCTGTGCAACTGGATCATCAGGAAGGTCGCCATCAAGAACAGCATCAACGGCACGACCTTGGCAATCGGCCCCTGGGCCTTGCCGCTCTCTTCCACCGTACCGCCGGTGGCGACCTTGTAACCTGCCGGCAACGTGGCGGCAAAGGCGTCGATGGACGGTTTCAGCAGCCGCACCAGGTCCGTCGGCTGAATCTCGTCACGCACCGCAGCCTTGATGGTGATCGTCGGTAGACGGTCGCGACGCCACACCAGCGGCTGCTCCAGTTCGTAACGCACGGTCGCAAATGCCAGCAACGGAATCGACGTGCCATTGGGCGAAACGATCTGCAGGTTCTGCAGCGTTTCCGGCGTGCCCCGTTCGGAATCCACCGCACGGCCAACCACGTTGATCAGGTAAATATCGTCATCGACCTGGGTCACGGGCGCGCCACTGACGATGCCGTTCATCAACTCCGCCACGTCTTCGGAAGACAGCCCCAGTTGCCGCGCCTTGTCCTGGGCGATGTCGATGCGCAGCACTTTGCCCGGCTCGTTCCAGTCGTAAATGATCTCGCCGATGTGCGGGTTTTTATCCAGCTCGGTGGCCAGGTCGATGGCATGACGACGAACCTGGTCGATGTCTTTGCCGCTGACCCGGTACTGGATCGGACGGCCTACCGGCGGGCCCATTTCCAGGGCCTGGACGTAACCGCCAATGCCGACGAAGTCCTTGCGCAAGATGTCGCGAATCCGCTGGCTCAAGGCTTCACGGGTTTTGCCCTTGCTGACGATCACCAGCTGCGCGTAGTAGGGGTTTTGCAGTTGTTGATCGAGTGGCAGGTAGAAACGGATCGCACCCTGACCGATGTAGGTGCTCCAGCGCACGATGTCCGGGTCGTCCTTGAGCTCGGCCTCAAGGCGATCGACCGCTTTGCGGGTTTCGTCGATCGAGGCGTTTTGCGGCAGGTTCAGGTCCACCAGGATTTCCGGTCGATCCGAAGACGGAAAGAACTGGTTCTGCACGAAACGCATGCTGAACACCGCCAACGCAAAGCACAGCACGGTGATGCCAATGGCCCACCAGCGATTGCGCAGGCACCACAACAAGCCGCCATTAAAGGCTTTGCCGACGCGACCGGGTTCGCCTTCGTGCGGTTTCACGTTGGTGCTGAGGATGTGCACGCCGATCACTGGCGCAAACAGCACCGCCACCACCCACGACACCAACATGGCGCAGGCAATCACCGCAAACAGCGTGTAGGTGTATTCGCCGGCAGAACTGGCGTTCAGGCCGATAGGCACAAAACCCGCCACTGTCACCAGCGTACCGGTGAGCATCGGGAACGCGGTAGAGGTGTAGGCGAACGTGGCCGCCTGCTCCTTGGTCTCGCCCATTTCCAGGCGCGTGACCATCATCTCCACGGTGATCATCGCGTCGTCCACCAACAGGCCGAGGGCAATGATCAGCGCACCCAGGGAGATCCGCTGCATGGTGATGCCGCTGTACTCCATGTACACAAACACCATCGCCAGCACCAGCGGGATCGAGCACGCCACCACCAGCCCGGCACGCACGCCAAGACTGATGAAGCTGACCACCAGCACGATGATCACCGCCTCGAACAGCGCACTGGTGAAACCGCCTACAGCTTCTTCCACCACCACCGCCTGATCGGACACGTTGTGCACACCGACACCCACCGGCAAGTCGGCAGTCAGTTGGTTAATCCGTTCATGCAAAGCCTTACCGAATGCCTGGACGTTGCCGCCCTTCTGCATGGCAATCGCCAGGCCGATGGCCGGTTGCCCGTTGAAGCGGAATTCCGGGGACGCCGGATCGACGTAGCCGCGACTGATTTCGGCAATGTCGGCCAACCGATAGAAACGGTCGTTGAGCTTGAGGTTGACCTCGGCGAGGTCTTTCTCCGAGGCAAACTGCCCCGAGGTCCGTACCGAAATCCGCTCCGGCCCGGCCTCGATCACCCCCGCCGGGGTCACGGCGTTCTGCGATTGCAGGCTCTGCACCACCTGACGCTGATCGATGCCCAGCGCCGCGAGTTTGCGCGTGGAAAAGTTCAGGTACAGCACTTCGTCCTGCTGGCCGACCATCTCGATCTTGCCCAGCCCCGGCACGTCGCGAATCTCGGCGCGGGCCTGCTCCACGTAGTCACGCAACTGGCGCATGGTCAGGCCATCGGCGGTGAAGGCGTAGATCGAACCGAACACATCACCAAATTCGTCGTTGAACCCGGGGCCCTGCATGCCTTGGGGGAACTGGCCGCGAATATCGTTGATCTTCTTGCGCACCTGGTACCAGATTTCCGGAATGTCCTTGGCACTGGTGGTGTCGCGCAGGTACACGTAGACCGTGGATTCGCCGGGCCGCGTGTAGCTTTTTACGTAGTCGAGAGAATCAAGTTCTTCGAGTTTTTTCTCGATGCGGTCGGTGATTTGCTTGAGGGTTTCCTCCTGGGTCGCGCCCGGCCATTTGCTCTGGATCACCATGGTCTTGATGGTGAACGAAGGGTCTTCTTCGCGCCCCAGGTTGAAGTACGAGAACACCCCCATCAGCAACGCGACGAACATCAGGTACCAGACGAACGACTGGTGCTTGAGGGCCCATTCGGAGAGGTTGAAAGGCCCTTTCATTGACTGTCCTCGTCAAATTTCACTGGTTGCCCCGGTTTGAGGCTGTTTACGCCGGCCGTGATGACGCGCTCACCGTTTTTGACGCCACCGGCCAGCACCACGGTGCTGTCGGTGCGGCTGATGACCTTGACGTCCCTGGGTGCCACGGTCTTGTTCTGTGTATCAAGGACCCAGATACGGGGTTTGCCGTCGACCTCCTGCAACGCGGTGAGCGGCAGTTCGATGCGCGGCTTGATCGCCGAACTCAGAGTGACACTGATCGCAGTCCCCAAACGAAAGCCCGGCGGCGTTTCAGTCAGAGTGAGGCGCGCACGACGGGTACGGGTGGCACTCTGCGCCTGGGGCTCGATTTCACGGATGGTCGCGGTGGTGTTGGTGTTCGGGTCGAGTTGAGCAGCGACCTGGAACACCACGTCATCAGGCAGTTGATCGACCAGGGTATCGGGCAGGTCGATCACCGCTTCCTTGATGTCCGGTTGCGCCAGGGTCACCACTTGCTGGCCGGCGGTCACCACTTGGCCGGCCTCGGCATTCCACGCGGTAACCACGGCTTTATGGTCGGAGCGCAATTCGGTGTAGCCGAGTTGATCCTTGCTCTGGCTGACCGCCGCCTGGGCCTGATCGAGGGACGCCTGGGTGGTTTTCAACTGAGTCAGGGCATCGTCCAGTTGCGCCTGCGCGCCAACCCCGCGATCAAACAACGACTGCTGACGCTGCGCGTTGGCTTGCGCGTTGATCAGTTGCGCCTGGACTTTCGCCAGATCGCCCTGGGCTGAGCGCAACTGGTTTTGCTGGTCGGAAGGATCAAGGGTGGCCAGCAGCGTATCCTTGGTCACCTCGGCCCCGACATTGACGTTACGACTGGCGATGCGCCCGGCCACGCGAAAGCCGGTATTGCTTTCATAGCGCGCCTGAATGCTGCCGGCAAACCGGCCCAGATCCTCTTCTTTCAAGGCCTGGACCTTGATCGACAACACCGGACGTATCGGCTCCGGCGGTGGTTCGTTTTTGGAGCAGGCGCTCAGCACCAGCCCGATGGACAACGCCCATAAAGGCTTCATGGCTTGGCTCCCCCACCCAGATCCTTGTAAGTATTTTCGGCAATCTCGACTTCCATGCCCGGGTGCAGCAATTGCCCACCGGCGATCACGACTTTCTCCCCACCGGTGAGCCCTTTGCTGATGATGACTTTGCCCGTCAGGTAGCGGCCTACCGTGACCGAATGCAACTGGGCCTGGCCCTTTTCGTCGATCAACCAGACGGCGGGTTGACTGATGTTCTTGGTCAGGGCAGACCACGGCAACTCCACCGAGGATTTGCCCGCGCCCTTGGCCGTGGCGCTCACCACCGACCCGAGCTGCATGCCTGGCGGCAGACTGTCCAGGCCCACCTTGACCTGTATTGTGCCGGACTGGGCGGACACCGCCGGGGTCACTTCGCGTACCTTGCCGGTGGTTTTGATCTCGGGGTTGTCGAGCAGGCTGAGGACAATGGCGTCATCCGTTGGCTTCTCGGCCAGCAGCGCTTCATAGACGTTGAATACCGCATCCCGATCGCCATCGCGGGCCAGGCTGAACACCGGCATTGTCGCCTGCACCACCTGGCCGACTTCGGCCTGACGCGCGGTAATGATGCCCGGCGCATCGGCAATCAGTGCGGTGTAGCTCAGTTGATCGCGGGCATTGGCCAACTGCGCCTGGGCCGCGCTCAGGGCGCTCTGACTGCTGCGCAACGCCGCCTGCGCCGAGTCGTACTCGCTCTGGCTGGTATAGCCCTTGGGCAGGAGTTTTTCCTGGCGCACGAACGCCGCGGCATTCTGTTTGACCAGCGCCTGTTGGGCGACCACTTGGGCCTGCGCCGAATCGACACTGGTCTGCAAATCCTTGGGATCGAGGCGGGCCAGCACTTGTTTGGCCGTCACCCGGTCACCGACGTCTACCGATCGCTGGATGATCTTGCCGCCCACGCGAAACGACAGCTCGGTCTGGACCCGGGCCTGGATATCGCCGGTGAGGGTGACCGCGGCGGCGTAATCCGCCGGTTTGACGACTTGTATGAACACCCTCGGCAGGTATTCCTTGATGGGTTCTTTTTTATCGCACGCCGTCAGCAGAGTGACGACGCTCAAGGCCATGATGACTTTCAATCCGGTGACCGCCATGCAAACTCCTAGGCCTTTTTTATGGGCAATACGACAGAGAGCTTAGAACAGCGTTCAAAGCTTGCACACCCGGCTTATGAAGAAAAAAACCGTGATGGATGGCGCTGAAAACGCCTGTCGTAGAGGCTGCGAGTGCCTGATGAGGGCATTGGCCGAACTTATCGGAGACTTCTAAACCGCCTCGACAATCACGCTCTCAGGCTTGGTGTCATCGCTCGGTTCCTTGCGAACATATTAGTCGTACAGCTTGAGCAGGTACTTCTTCGCCGCTGGCGAAATCGGTGCTTCGGCACCCAGAGTCAACACGCGGTAGCCCGGGTTTTATTTGGCCCAACTGAACAGCACCCACCGACTTTAAACGCAAGAATCTAAATACCGTTAAAGCATATAGATATCACGCAAAAAACCAGTCGCAGATTTGCTGTCGCAATGGATGACGACTACTTTCCTTTGCGCTGTAGGAGGGATCTTTTTTTCGAAATGCCCCTCCAAGGACGGACAGTTTTTGGCCAGACTCCCTCGGCCGAACCCTCACAAGGAAGAGAAAATGGCAGACGTAAAAGTGCCAGAGCGACTGGATCCGCAAGACTTCGTTAAGTTATTGGTGGCGTTGCGCAGGGCGTTGAAGGCCGGGGTGGCCTGAGAGGGTTGATCGTTCCCACGCGGAGCGTGGGAACGACCACGCCGACGCTTTATCAGCCGTCGGCGATTGAAACCTTGAAGAGTTTTGTTGCTGCGTCGAATCAGAACGCCGGCAGAACCGCGCCGCTGTACTTCTTCTCGATGAAGGCTTTCACTTCAGGACTGGTCAAAGCCTTGGCCAGTTTCTGAATGGCAACGCTGTCCTTGTTGTCCGGACGAGCCACCAGGAAGTTCACATAAGGCGAATCTGCACCTTCGATCACCAGCGCGTCTTTAGCCGGGTTCAGGCCTGCTTCCAGCGCGTAGTTGGTGTTGATCATGTCCAGGTCAACCTGATCCAGCACACGCGGCAGCATGGCCGATTCCAGTTCCTTGAACTTGAAGTTGTGCGGGTTCTTGGCGATGTCTTTCGGCGTAGCCAGCGCGTTTTTCGGGTCTTTCAGTTCGATCAGGCCAGCCTTCTGCAGCAGGATCAGGGCACGGCCGCTGTTGCTGCCTTCGTTAGGGATGGCAATGGTCGCGCCATCTTTGAGCTCAGCCAGGGTTTTGACTTTCTTCGAGTAGCCGCCAAACGGTTCGACGTGTACGCCGATCACAGTCACCAGGTTGGTGCCTTTGCCTTCGTTGAAGCTTTTCAGGTACGGCAGGGTCTGGAAATAGTTGGCGTCCAGACGCTTCTGGTCAACCTGTACGTTTGGCTGAACGTAGTCGGTGAAGACTTTGATTTCCAGGTCCACGCCTTCTTTGGCGAGGGTTGGCTTGATCAGCTCAAGAATCTCGGCGTGTGGAACCGGGGTCGCCGCAACCACAAGTTTCTCGCCAGCCTGGGCCAGGCCAGCAGTCAGGGCAGCCGCCAGTGCGGTGAACAACAGAACCTTTTTCATGCAGTGTCCTTATCGAAAATCTCGGTCGTCGTCGACGACGGCTAAATACAAGTGCCATTGAAGTGCTATCGCTGGCGTGAAGCGGACAATACCCGGATTTTTTATTCCCGAATAATATCTTTTATTCACTTTCATATTCCATTTTGTTCATAAAGATCATTGTAGCGTCTGCGTCAGGCTTTCCAGTAAACGCTTGAGCGCGGAACGCTCCGTGGCGGTGCCGTTTTTGATCAGATGAATCGCCTGCTGCTCGATCTGCGCCAGCGATACGGGCGTCTCCAGCAAATTCAGATGCTCGGGCAAAATCTCGTCGCCGGTGCTCACCAGCAATGCGAAATGAATGACGTTTTCCAGCTCCCGGGTATTGCCCGGCCAACTGTGCCGCTCCAGCACCAACTGCGCGGCCTCACTGATCAGCGGGACGGGCAGGTCGAGACGCTGGCTGTAGATGCCAAGAAAGTACTCCGCCAGTGAGAGGATATCGCCCACACGGTCACGCAATGCCGGCAGCTCAAGGTGTCCTTCGCTGAGGTAGTGATAAAGCCGCTCATGAAATTTCCCGGCGGCCACTGCCTGGGCCAGATCAATGCTGGTGGCCGCCACCAGACGCACGTCCACCGGGCTCGGTTGATGTGCACCCACCCGGGTGACTTCGTGATTCTCAAGTGCGGACAGCAATTTGATCTGGATTGGCAGCGGCAAATCACCGATCTCATCCAGATAGAGCGTGCCGCCGTTGGCCGAACCAAACCACCCGGCACGACTGCTCGCCGAGCCGCTGAAGCTGCCCGCCGCATAACCGAACAATTCAGCATCGGCGTAGGTTGGGCTGATCGCGCCGCAATTGACCGAAACGAACAACCCGCCGCGATCACTGGCGCGGTGGATATGTCGCGCGAGCAATTCCTTGCCGCTGCCGGTTTCACCGCGAATCAACACCGAGATTGAACGCGGGGCCAGTTGTTCCAGTTCCTGGCGCAATTGCCGCGAACGTGGATCGACAAACACCAGCGCTTTGGCGCGGATGCTCAGGGGACTTTTTTCTGCATCGGGAAAGGTCAGCAGCGGCTGACCGAAGTGTTCAAGACTCATGGCTGACTCCCGCCCAAAACCGCCGGGAGACGGGGGCGATTCTAAAAGGAAAAAAGGTTCAAGCGCGGCGCAGGGCGTGAAGTTCCATGCGGTTCTGCAGGCGATAGAGGTAGGCAAAACCCTGCTCCCAGCGCTGGTGACCGGACTTCACATTGATGTGCCCGGCCCCCGATAAAATCCCCGCCTCGGCACCCCAGTTGCGCGCCAGTTCAAGGGCTCGCGGCGCACTCACGGCGCTGTCGTTATCGGAACTGACGACCTGGCATGGGAACGGCAACAAGTCGGTGGGAATCGGCGCAAAGTTGCGCAACGCCGGCGCGCATGCCGGGCGCTCGACATCCGCAGGCGCGACCAGCAAGGCACCGCGCACCTGACGCAGAAACTGTACGGGCGCAGCGGCGGCCCAATGGGCGACGGTGATGCAACCCAGGCTGTGAGCGATCAGGATCACCGGCGTGCTGTCGGCGGCAATCGCCTCGGCCAGCGCCGCAACCCAGTCTTCACGACGCGGCGTCAGCCAATCTGCCTGCTCCACCCGCGCGCTGTTCGGCAGACTGTTCTGCCAGTGGCTTTGCCAATGATCTTCCGACGACCCTTGCCAGCCCGGCACAATCAGGTAGCGAATTGATTCGTTGCGCATGGGGGGAGCTCTCCTGCTGCGTGTCTGTTCCTGATCGAGTATAGGGAGGGGATTTATATTCGTTAAGGAATAAGAAGCTATGTATTAAGATCCGCATAGAATAAGCAAATCCCACTGTTTCATCGCCAAGGCATTTTTCAGAGCAAAAAAAAGGACCGCACCCTGCCAAGGAGACGGCCCCGGAAACTCAAAATCTCTGAAGCGATGATTGGTTAAAACGATTATCTTATAAAGGAATATTTAATTGCTTTATAAGATCTAAAACGCATATAGCCATCAGCGAAACGTTGACGGCCCCACCTCCTGCTTGTGCCTTAACGTATCGCCTCTTTGGGTCAAATTGATGACGGGCGCCTTTGCCATCGCTTACATCGTGTTTGAGTTTTCGATTTCATCCTTCATACCTGAGCAGCACGAACCTCCCGAGGTTGTGCAGCGCCTTTACGTTCAAACCGGTTCGCCCGTCCAAACGTCCCGAAATCATTGAACCGCACGCCCATCTCACGCATCACTTTATGCGCCACCGGCACGGTCATCTGGCGGATGTAAAACGGTTCCTTCACCACAAAGTGATGGATGCCATGGCTGCTGCCGAAGTTGAAGCAGAACGCCTGCAACGGCCACAGCCACCCGGCGTTCAGCACCTGACATTGCTGCATCACATTGCCCGGCTCGATGTCACCGTAGTAGTGCATGTTCGAGCTGATGAAGTGCAGGCAGAACGTACGCAACACGTTCGGGCCGATGATCACCACCGCCGCGATATCAATCACCTGCATCACCGACAACGTCGTCGCCGACCACTCGATTGGCGCGCCCATCAAGAACGCGATGCCGTTGATCGCATGGAAGCCGAGGAACACGTACCACGCGCCCCAATGCACCAACGCCAGCGGTGCGTAGACCTTGAGCGTGCGCTGGACGATGCTGAATTTATGCGCCCAGGTCTTGGCTCGCAGCATGCGGATGAAGGACGACATCATGTTGTCACCAACCATCAGCAACCGCGCAAATCCCCAGGGTTCGCCGTTGGTGATGGCGCGTTCTTCCATATCGGTTTCAGTGCCCGATACCTTGTGGTGATTGAGGTGCAGATGCCGACGGATCCACGGATTGATCGTGCTCGGCCGCGCCAGCCACACCAGCCCCATCATCAGGTTGTGCGGCACGCGCTGTTTGCGAAAGTACATGCTGTGAATCAGGTCGTGTTCCAGTTCGTGGGTCAACGAGGCGAAAAACGCGTTGAGCAACAAGCACGCCCACCAGGCCATGTGGCCAGTCATGTACAGCGCCGCCGAACCGATCATCCCGGCCAGGGCAAAGGCCAGAATGCCGGCGCCGAGGGCGTCCTGATGATTGAGAATCGGGTAGCGCTGACGCAGCTCGACGCCCTTGGCCAGCACCACTTCACGAATATGTGCTGATCGCTGCGCTGCATTCAATCGCTGGGGACTTGCAGAAGTACCGTGCATGCTTCCATCCTCTGGTTATTGATGTTCGCATCCTGCCTTGCGAATGTTTACAAGGTGGTAGCCATGAACGCCAACCTGTTGACCGGAAGCGCCAATCAGCATGACTGAACCGACCTCCCTCGCCAGCTGGACCCGCGCCCTGCGCAAGCAGCTCGATGCGCTGGGCCTCGACAGCACCGCCCTGTGCCAGCAGGCGGGGCTCGACCCGCGATTGATGGACGACCCGAACGCCCGTTACCCGTTGTCCGGCACCACGCGCCTGTGGGAAATCGCCGTGCAGGTCAGTGGCGATCCGGCAATCGGCCTGCGCGTATCGCGTTTCGTCAGCCCCACCACGTTTCATGCGCTCGGTTATGCGCTGGTGGCCAGCGGCAGTTTGCGCGAGGTGTTCGAACGCATCGTGCGTTATCACCAGGTGGTCAGCGATGCCCTGGAACTGGAGCTGACCCGCACCGAGGACCGCTACCGCTTTCGCCTGAAAATTCCTGTGGGCAACCCGGCACCTGCGTTCGAAGCCATCGACGCCTTCACGGCGATTTACGTACGCACCTGCCGCAATCGCCTCGGTCGGGACTATGCACCGCTGGCGGTGTACCTGCGCCGCCCGGAACCCGCCGATGCCCACCAATGGCACAAAGTCTTCCGTTCACCGGTGTATTTTTCGGCAGAAGAAGACCGCGTGGAGTTTTCCCTGGTGGATTTCGACAGCCACCTCGATGACGCCAACCCGGAACTGGCTGAACACAACGAAACCGTGCTCGACCGCGCCTTGGCACAGCTCAAACCGCTGACCTGGGAGCGCAAGGTCCGTGACGCCATCGAAGAGCAATTGCCCGAAGGCGAACCCAGCGCCGAACACATCGCCAAGGCCCTGCACCTGAGCTTGCGCAGCCTGCAACGGCATTTGGCGGATGAGGGGTGTCGGTTCGATACGCTGCTCAATGAAAGTCGCGAAAACCTGGCGCTGCTGCACCTGCGCGACCCGCAATGCTCGTTGAGTGAGGTCAGTTACTTGCTGGGGTTTGCCGATACCAGCAGCTTCAGCCGCGCGTTCAAGCGCTGGACGGGGATGACGCCGGGGCAGTTTCGGGATGGGTTGCGCTGACCGGCCCAGACATTGGGTCGCCTCGCCCGGCCTCATCGCGAGCAGGCTCGCTCCCACAGTGGTTCTGCGTTTTTATGAGATTTTGAGTTCTCTGAAGATCAATTGTGGGAACGAGCCTGCTCGCGATGAGTCCGGATCAGACACCACAAAAAAGCTTCAGCGCCCGCGATCCCGCCGCAACAACTTGCGCACCCGCGCCACCAACTCGCTCACCGCAAACGGCTTGAGCAAATAATCGTCCTCATGCAACTCCAATCCGCGCAGGCGATCCTCGATGCCGTCCTTGGTGGTCAGGAACAGTACCGGCGTCTCTCCGAGCTTGCGGATCTGTTGCTGCAACTGCCAGCCGTTGAGCCCCGGCAGCATTACGTCGAGGATGATCAGCGAGTATTCGCCGGTCTCGATGAAACGCCGGCCGTCCATGCCGTTGAGCGCGACATCCACCGAATAGCTCGCCTCGTTCAGGCCGTTGGCCAGGAGTTTGGCGGTCTCCGATTCGTCTTCTACTAGCAGTACACGCATGGCACACCTCGATTATCGTCGTCACAGGCTAGGCGCCTTCGCGGGCAAAGCCCACCAATAACGTCGCGCGTTAAAAAATCGCCAGTGCCCGCAACCGCTCGGCATCGACAATTTCGATCTCGCCGTACTTGAGATTCAGGATTCCCTGGCCCTGCAAATCCTTGAGCAACTGATTGGTGGTCTGGCGCGACAACGACAGCAGCGACGCCAACTGCTCCTGTGGCAATTGCAGCACCCGGCGGGGTGGATCGATTTCGCCGTAGCCTGCAGCGATCATCAGCAAGCGATGGGCGAGACGCGCCGGGGCGGGCATCAGGCTCAGTTGTTCGAGGTTGATGAAGGTCAGGCGCAACTTGTGGCTCATCAGCAACGCCAGTTGCCGCCAGTACACCGGTTGTTCGTCGAGCAACTTCAGCAGTGCCGCTTGCGGGATGTGCAACAGGGTACACGTCCCCACAGCGAAGGCGTCGTGGGTCCGCGCCTGACCGTCGAACAGGCAGATTTCACCAAACCAGTGCGGCGGTTCCACCAGGCTCAGCAGCGCTTCCTTGCCTTGCTCACTGACCGCGCCGATGCGCACCGAGCCTTCAAGCACCGCATACAACCCGCACGGCGGATCGCCGCGTTTGAACAGCAATTGCCCGGACGACAGGCGCCGCAGCCGGGCCGCGGCCAGCAGACTATCCTGAAAGGGAACAGGTAGATGACTGAACCACTGGCCGCTCATCAAGCGCGAGCGCCAAACCTGCATGTCCATGGAAACTCCTGGAAATTGTCGCCTGCCTGACAGAGCGGAAAGTGAACCCGGGGCATGATCAATCACCCTACAGGAGGAATAACAATGAAAAGCCTCGTTGACCATCTCAGTCAATACGCCGCCTACCACCGTGATCCGCGCAACATCGCCAGCCACTTTATCGGTATTCCGTTGATTGTGGTGGCCGTTGCTGTACTGCTGTCGCGGCCGCAATGGGCCGGAGGCTGGCTTTCGCCGGCGGTGCTGGTGTCGTTGGCGTCGGCGTGGTTTTACCTGCGCCTGGAGTTGCGCCTTGGGGTGCTGATGACCGTGTTGCTGGGGCTGTCGGTTTGGGCGGGCCAGGTGTTGGCGCAGCAAAGCATGCTGGTCTGGCTATCGAGCGGAATCGGGATGTTTGTGGTGGGCTGGGCGATTCAGTTTGTCGGGCATCACTATGAAGGGCGTAAGCCGGCCTTTGTCGATGACGTGACCGGGTTGATTGTCGGGCCGTTGTTTGTGGTGGCGGAGTTGGCGTTTTTGTTGGGGTTGCGGCATGACCTGAAAGAGCAGATCGAGGCGCGGGCCGGGGGTGTAAGAATCAATCCGAATCGCGCTGCGGCATAAGACGCCTTCGCGAGCAGGCTCCCACAGAGTTTCTATGTACACCATAGATCCAATGTGGGAGCGGGCTTGCTCCGGGCGGCGTTCCGACGATGCTTTTGCTTTAGAGGTTGGCGAGTTTCTGCCAGACCTTGGGCTTGAAGAACAGTGTTTCGCCCTTCGCCAGCCCGATCAGGCTGTCATGGTCCTTCACCACTTCCGCCTCTATCAATTCGCTCTGACCTTCAACTTTCAGCGTCACCCGGGTCGTCGCGCCCAACGGACGGATATCGCGCACTTCAGCCGCATGGTGATCTTCCAGTTCATGCCGTGACAGCGACACTTCATGCGGACGGAACAGCACGTGATTGTCTTCGCCCAGATGCAGACGGTTCGAATCGCCGAGGAAGTGATAAACGAAATCGCTGGCCGGGTTTTCGTAGACATCGCCCGGTGAGCCGATCTGCTCGATCACGCCTTTGTTCATCACCACGATACGGTCGGCGACTTCCATGGCTTCTTCCTGGTCGTGGGTCACGAATACCGAGGTCAGGTTGATGTCTTCATGCAGCCGCGCCAACCAGCGGCGCAGTTCTTTGCGGACCTTGGCGTCGAGGGCGCCGAAGGGTTCATCGAGCAGCAGCACTTTCGGCTCGACCGCCAAGGCGCGAGCCAGGGCGATACGCTGACGCTGACCACCGGAGAGTTGCTCCGGGTAGCGATCCGCCAGCCAGTCCAGTTGCACCATGTTCAGCAGTTCGTGGACTTTTACCGCGATCTGGCTTTCGCTCGGGCGCTGTTTTTTCGGCTTCATGCGCAGGCCGAACGCGACGTTGTCGAACACGGTCATGTGGCGGAACAAGGCGTAGTGCTGGAACACGAAGCCAACGTTGCGATCACGCACGTCGTGGCCGGAGACGTCTTCACCGTGGAACACGATGTTGCCCTGATCCGGGGTTTCCAGGCCGGCGATGATTCGCAGCAGCGTGGTTTTACCGCACCCCGACGGGCCGAGCAGCGCCACGAGTTCACCGCTCTGGATGTCCAGGCTAATGTTGTCCAGCGCCTTGAACGCATTGAAATTCTTGCTGACGTTACGCACTTCGATCGACATGAATTATTCCTCCGCGGCGCTGGCGCGCAGGCGGTTAATACGGTTTTCGCTCCACTGCTTCAGCAGCAGGATGAAGAGCGCCATGATCAGCAACAGGCTCGCTACCGCGAACGCGGCCACGTGGTTGTATTCGTTGTAGAGGATCTCGACGTGCAGCGGCAGGGTGTTGGTCACCCCGCGAATGTGCCCGGAAACCACCGACACCGCACCGAACTCACCCATCGCCCGCGCGGTACACAGCACCACACCGTAGATCAGGCCCCATTTGATATTGGGAACGGTGACGTGCCAGAACATCTGCCAGCCATTGGCGCCCAACAGGCGCGCGGCCTCTTCCTCTTGCGTGCCCTGTTCCTGCATCAGCGGGATCAGCTCACGCGCCACGAACGGCACGGTGACGAAAATCGTCGCCAGCACGATACCCGGCAAGGCGAAGACGATCTGGATGTCGTGATCCTGCAGCCACGGCCCGAACAGGCCCTGGGCACCGAACATCAGCACGTAGACCAAGCCGGCGATCACCGGCGACACCGAGAACGGCAAGTCGATCAACGTGACCAGCATGCTCTTGCCGCGGAACGAGTACTTGCTCACGCACCACGCGGCGCTGACGCCGAACACCAGGTTCAACGGCACCGAAATCAGCACGGCGATCACCGTGAGTTTCAGCGCCGACAGCGCATCCGGTTCGAAGATCGCAGTGAAGAACGCACCCAGGCCGAGCTTCAGCCCCTGGGACACCACGATGAACAGTGGCAACAGCAGAAACAGCGCAAAAATCAGCCAGCCAAGGCCGATCAGGATTCTTCGCGAAGTGGCACTGCCACGGCGCGCAGCGTTGGCCGAAGAGGCGGCCGCAATAGACGATTGGGACATGGTTCGCGCCTCCTTATGGGGTTTCGATGCGACGTTGCAGCAAGTTGATCAGCAGCAACAGGACGAAGGAAACCACCAGCATCAGTACACCAATGGACGTGGCGCCGGTGTAATCGTACTGGTCGAGCTTGACCATGATCAGCAGCGGCAGGATCTCGGTTTTCATTGGCATATTGCCGGCGATGAAAATCACCGACCCGTACTCGCCGACCCCGCGGGCAAAGGCCAACGCGAACCCCGTCAGCCATGCCGGGAGCAATGCGGGCACCAGAATGTAACGGAACACCTGTAACGGTTTTGCCCCGAGACACGCCGCCGCTTCTTCCACTTCACGCGGGATATCAGCCAATACTGGCTGTACGGTACGTACTACGAATGGAAGTGTCACAAAAGTGAGGGCAAGGGTGATGCCGAGGGGGGTATACGCAATCTTGAAACCCAGGTCCGCTGCAAACTGACCGACCAAACCGGTGGGGGTGTACAACGCCGTCAGCGCGATACCGGCCACCGCCGTCGGCAACGCGAAGGGCAAGTCGATCATTGCGTCGATGACTTTGCGACCGGGGAAGGTATAGCGCACCAGCACCCAGGCGAGCAGCGTGCCGATCACGCCGTTGATGATCGCGGCATAGAGCGCGGTGCCGAAGCTCAGCTTCAACGCCGCCAGCACCCGAGGCGCCGAGATAATTGCCCAGAACTGATCCCAGGTAAGTTGGGCGGCATGCACGAACATCGCCGCCAGTGGAATGAGCACAATCAGGCTGAGGTACACCAAGGTGTAGCCCAGCGTCAGCCCGAAGCCGGGTATGACGGGGGAGATACGACGCGACATAAAAGTCCTTGGTTGAGAACGCGCAAAGCCCCGACGGCTAAATCGGGGCTCGTTGATGGCTATTTAAGACTACTGCGCCTGATAAATCTGGTCGAACACGCCACCGTCATTGAAGAACTTCGGTTGCGCGGTTTTCCAGCCGCCGAAGTCTTTGTCGATGGTCACCAGGTCCAGGGTCGGGAACTGCTTGGCGTACTTGGCAGCCACGTCCTTATCACGTGGACGATAGAAGTTTTTCGCGGCAATTTCCTGACCGGCCGGGCTGTACAGGTGCTTGAGGTACGCTTCGGCGATCTGCTCGTTGCCCTTTTTCTCGGCGTTCTTGTCGACCACGGCCACTGGCGGCTCGGCAAGAATCGACAGCGAAGGCACGACGATTTCAAACTTGTCGGCGCCGCCGTCTTCTTTCAGCGCCAGAAACGCTTCGTTTTCCCAGGCCAGCAACACGTCGCCCTGACCGTTGTTGACGAAGGTGATGGTCGAACCGCGAGCGCCGGTGTCCAGCACAGGCACGTGTTTGAACAGGGTCTGGATGTAGTCCTTGGCCTTGGCTTCGTCACCGCCGTTGACTTTCAGGCCATAGGCCCAGGCCGCGAGGAAGTTCCAGCGGGCGCCGCCGGAGGTTTTCGGGTTCGGGGTGATGACCGAGACATCGTTCTTGACCAGGTCGCCCCAGTCCTTGATGCCTTTCGGGTTGCCTTTGCGCACCAGGAACACGATGGTCGAGGTGTACGGCGTGCTCGCTTCTGGCAGACGCTTCTGCCAGTCAGCCGGAAGGGTCTTGCCGAGTTTGGCGATTTCGTCGATGTCACCCGCCAGGGCCAGGGTCACGACGTCGGCACGCAGACCGTCGATCACCGCGCGGCCCTGCTTGCCCGAACCACCATGGGATTGCTGGATTTTTACAGTGTCGCCGGCGTGATCCGCCTGCCAGTACTTGATGAACTCGGCGTTGTAGTCCTGGTACAGCTCACGCGTCGGGTCGTACGACACATTGAGCAGCTCGTAATCCTTGGCAACCGCGGATCCCGCAAAAAGGGCGCTGGCCAGGGCGGCCAAAGCGAAATGACGAATCGACGACATGGTGAAAGCTCCTGGAATTCTGTTTGTGTTGGCTTTTTTTTATGGAGGCGGGAAGCGGATTGCCGGTTGCTTAGCTCGGCTTGTTGCTCGGGTTCTGCAGACGGAATTTCTCTTTGCGTTCGATCTGGACGACCTGGGCGTTATGCACAGTGATCTCCACAGCCCCAAAGCGCAGATCGCGCAATGCGCTCTGGATCTCACGCAAAATGGCTGCTTCGTCTTGGCCATCAACACTACGTAGGGATGCGCTCATGGTGCTGCTCCTTCAACTGAGAGGTTGCCTGGCAGTGGCGGCACTGCTTGCGGCGTGAGACCAATAGTAGTGAGGAGTAGATATTCTTAAAAAGACTATTTAAGAATGTTTATATAACTTAAAGACTGATCGTTCCCACACAGCACGTGGGAATGATCGAACACGGGCTTAGCGAATAATGGGCGCGCACATCCAATCCAGCTGCTCTGCCGGCACCGGTCGCCCAAACCAGTAGCCTTGCCCCAGATCGCATTCATGCTCGAGCAGGAATCCGGCCTGCTCGACCTGCTCGATCCCCTCGGCATGCACTTGCATCCCCATGCTCTGCGCCAGGGCAATGATCACTCGCACAATCGCCGCGTCATCTTCATCACACGGCAACCCGGCGACGAAGCCTTGGTCGATCTTGAGTTTCTGCACCGGCAATCGCTTGAGCCGCAGCAGGGACGAATATCCCGTGCCGAAATCGTCGATGGCCAGCCGCACACCCAGCTCGCGCAGGCGATGCATCTGCTCCAGCGCCACCTCCGGATCCTCCATCACTGCACTTTCGGTCACTTCCAGCTCCAGATACGCCGGATCAAGCCCCGTCGAATCAAGCACCTGAGCCACCTGCTGATACAGCTCGCGTCGGGCAAACAGTCGCGATGAGACATTTACCGCCACAAACGCCAACCCCACACCCGCCGCTCGCCACTGACACATTTGCTGACAGGCCTGCTGCATAACCCAGGCATCAATCTCGGCAATCAGCCCGGTACGCTCGGCGATGGGGATGAACTCTGCCGGCGACACCAGCCCGCGCTGCGGATGCGCCCAACGCACCAGTGCTTCGACGCCGATCAGGCGACTGGTTTTGAGGTCATGCACGGGTTGGTAATAGACGCGCAGCTCTTGCTGCTGGAGCGCGCGGCGCAGCTCAAAGGCCATTTCGACCCGCTGCTGGGCATGGGCGGTCAATTCTTCGGTATAGAGCGCGTAGCCATCCCGGCCCGCACTCTTGGCCTTGAACAAGGCCGAATCGGCGTTGCGCAACATTTGCTCGGCACTCAAGGCATCACTCGGAAACTGACTGATGCCGACACTGGCGTTGATAAACAGTCGATGCCCATCAATGTGGAACGGCTCCCGCAGGCCATCGATGATTCGCTGAGCCAGCGCCGCGGCTTGTGCCACTTGCGGACAGCTTTCGGCGAGCACCGCAAATTCGTCACCGCCCAGACGCGCCAGGGTCATGCCTGGGCCGAACATGGCATTCAAATGCTCGGCCACCGCCTTCAGCAGTTGATCACCGACGGTATGCCCGAGGCTGTCGTTAATCATCTTGAAGTGATCCAGGTCGATCATCAGCAACGCGCAGCCCCGTTTATGGATTTGCGCCGATGCCAGTGCCTGTTCGACACGGTCGGTGAACAGCAGTCGATTGGGCAGATCGGTCAGCGGATCGTGGTGAGCCAGATGCTTGAGTTCGTGCTCGGAATTTTTGATCGCACTGATATCGGAAAACACCGCCACGTAGTGGCTACGCAGGCCCTGATCGTCATGGATGATGCGGATGGTTTGCCATTGTGGGTAGATTTCACCGCTTTTACGGCGATTCCAGATCTCCCCGCTCCACTCACCGGTGCTGTTGAGTGTCGCGAACATCGACTGGTAAAACGCTGGCGGATGATGGCCGGATTTGAACAGGCTGGGTTGCCGGCCCAGCACCTCATCACACTGATAACCGGTGATCGCCATGAAGGCCCGGTTCACATGGACAATCAGCCCGTTGCTATCGGTGACCAACACGCCCTCACGGGTGCAATCGAACACGGCGGCGGCCTGGCGCAAACGCTCACGGTCGGCATGGCGCTCGCGCAGCCTGGCGCCGATCCCCAGGCATTTGAACAGTCGGGCCCGGGCAAGGAAGATCAAACCGGCACTGAGCACCACCCAGAAATAACCGTTGATCAGTTGCCATCGCAATAGCTCGGCAGAGCTATCGAAGAAACTGTTCAATACATAGCCGCTGACGGCCATCCAGGCGACTGAAAGCAACAGGTAAAGCAGCGCTGCACGCAAGGCGTCGCGATAGGTGGCAGACATTAGAACGTCCATGTCCCTACAGAAAGGTTGGAATTATAGGCCAAGGACACATCCAGCCACTCTTATCTGAAAGGGCGACTGGTTTTATCCGTGGGCTTAGTGATAATGCAACGGCTGTTTTTTTCTTTATCGAGGGCCCTACAGCCTATGTGGTACGAAGGTTTACTCGGCTTGTCGCCCTGGTCACTGGTGGCAGTCACCCTGCTGATGACCCACGTCACGATCGTTGGCGTCACGGTCTATCTCCATCGTTATTCAGCCCATCGCTCGCTTGAGCTCAATGCCGGCCTGAAACATTTCTTCCGCTTCTGGCTGTGGTTGACCACGGCGCAGAACACCCGCGAGTGGACCGCTATCCACCGCAAGCATCACGCCAAATGCGAAACCGTCGATGATCCGCACAGCCCGGTCGTCAAAGGTCTTTCCACCGTTTTGCGCAAAGGTGCCGAGTTGTACCGCGCCGAAGCGGAAAACCCGGAGACCCTGCGCATCTACGGCAAGAACTGCCCCGAAGACTGGATCGAACGTAATCTCTACAGCCGATTCCCGCTGTTGGGTGTGGCGATCATGGGTGTCATCGACCTGCTGCTGTTCGGCACCATCGGCATCACCATCTGGGCCATCCAGATGATGTGGATCCCTGTGTGGGCCGCCGGCGTGGTCAATGGCCTTGGCCATGCCATCGGCTACCGCAACTTCGAATGCCGCGATGCCGCCACCAATCTGGTGCCTTGGGGCATCCTGATCGGCGGTGAAGAGCTGCATAACAACCATCACACCTACCCTAACTCGGCAAAATTGTCGGTGAAGAAGTGGGAGTTCGACCTCGGTTGGGCCTGGATCCAGGTCTTCAGTTTCTTCCGTCTGGCCAAGGTCCAGCGGGTCGCCCCGATCGCGCACCGGGTTGAAGGCAAAGGCAGCCTGGACATGGACACTGCCATGGCCATCCTCAACAACCGCTTCCAGATCATGGCCCAGTACCGCAAATTGGTGATCGCGCCTCTGGTCAAGCAAGAACTGGAAAAGGTCGATCACTCGGTCCGCCATCAATTCCATCGCGCCAAGCGCCTGCTTTCGCGGGAAACCAGCCTGCTGGACGAAAAACACCACGTTCGCATCCAGACCATGCTCGAACACAGCCAGGCGCTGAAGGTAATTTACGAAAAACGCCTGGCCTTGCAGCAGATCTGGGTCAAGACCAGCTCAAATGGTCACGACATGCTCGCCGCCATCAAGGATTGGGTGCATGAAGCTGAGGCCAGCGGGATTCAATCCCTGCGTGACTTCGCCGACCAGTTGAAGACCTACTCCCTGCGCCCTGCCGCTGTCTGATGCCGTTGATCGGTGCGCCCCGCCAGCGGGCGCACCCTTCGGAACTAAGCTCCAAATCCCCTATCTCAAAGACACTTCGCCACCCCTGGCGGGTTTCGTTGTCGCCGCTTTCGAGTCCAGAACAGCGCACGCCCTTTGAGATTTGTCCCTATGGTCCCAAAAAACCTGCACGACTCATCCTTTGCGCAATCGCCCGACACAGCTCAAACCCTGATGGCGCTGATGCATGCCCAAAGTGAAGTGGCGCGCCTGAGCGAACGCGAACAGCTGTTCAGTTCGCTGCTGGTGAGTGTCAACGCGGTGTTGTGGGCATTCAACTGGGAAACCCGGCAGGTGCTTTACGTCAGCCCGGCTTATGAGCGAATTTTCGGCCGCTCCGCCGGCAGTTTGCTGTCCGACTACAACGAATGGCGCGACAGCATTTACCCCGACGACCTGGACTATGCCGAGCGCAGCCTGGCCGACGTGCTGGTCAAAGGTGCGGTTGAAGACCGCGAATACCGCATCATCGATGCCGATGGGCAGGTGCGTTGGCTCAGCGACAAATGCTTCATCAATCGTCAGGCGGAACCCGGCCAACCCGTGATCATTGTCGGCATTGCCGAAGACATCACCGAAAAGAAGCGGATGGAAGCCGAACTGCAACGCCTGGCCACCACTGACGTGCTGACTCAAAGCAGCAATCGCCGGCACTTCTTCGAATGCGCGCAAAAGGAGTTTGCACAGGCACGCAAGCAAGGCACACCGCTGGCGTTTCTGCTGCTGGACATCGATGATTTCAAAGGGGTCAACGACACGTACGGTCATCCACAAGGTGACGTAGTGCTGCAACAGATCGCAGAGAGCGGTCGCGCGGCGCTTCGCCGAGGCGATGTGTTCGGACGGATCGGTGGTGAAGAGTTTGCGGCGGTGTTTCCTGGCTGTGCGCCGGACATGGCCCTGCAAGTGGCGGAAAGATTGCAACGGCAGATTCAGCAATTGAGCTTTAGCCATGACGACCAGACGTTTGGCATTACTGTCAGCCAGGGGCTGACCAGTCTCACCAACGAGGACGAAAGCCTCGACAGCCTGTTTGCCAGGGCAGATGCGGCGATGTATGAAGCCAAGCGGCAGGGCAAGAACCGGATCATTTCCGGTTAATCCGCCGAACTCCTCCAGGGATTGTGTATGGATTACTTTTTGCGTAATCGCATCAGTTCCGGCAAACCGATTTTGAGCAACCGCGCTGTTCGGCTTTTCGCCAATGCTTCCACGCCCTCATGCTCGGTCAGGCGCGCCAATTGCGCCGCCATGTTCATCACCAGCGCCTCGCGTGAGTAAACCCCGCCACCGAGCTGATAGACCGACGCAATCAACTCTCTCAGCTCCAGCGGCAGACGCCAGCGGGTGCGCAGTGCCGAACCGTAGGCTGCGCCGAACTCGGCCAGCGCATCGCCGACTTCCTCCCACTCGTCCAGATCACCTCCGCCCTGCTTCCACTCTTGTAAACATCGCAGCAGAGCCAGGTCACCAAGACGATGCAGCATGCCTGCGCAGTAACAGCGCTCTTGTTCCAGATCCAGCAAGCGTGCCAGCGTGCGGGCGTACTCGGCGGTGTGCAGGGACAACTCCCAGTTACGTTCGGCATAGTCCGCCAGTAGCGGATCGTCGAGCCGCGCACTGCGCTTAAGGGCCAACCCCAGAATGAGATTCATGCTTTGTCCGGAGCCTAAACGGTGCAAGGCCTGGGACAGGGTTTGCACGGGATCGCCAAGGTGATGCGCCGCGCTGTTCGCGGCGGCAATCAGCACAGCGGTAATCTGCGGATCGGTGCGAATCTCGTCCTCCAGTCGTTTCAGATCGAGACCGCTCGGATTGAGGCTGCGCTGGACTGCTATCTGTACATCAGTCATCAACGGCGCACCGTCCGTCAGGTCTCGCCGTCGCTCCAGGTACACCGATAACGTCATGCCCGGCGCCAACCTTGGCACCTCGCAGGAAACCTCTTCACCGGCGTTCAGCAGCAACTCCTGCAGACGCTGGGTCAGGTTTTCCATGTTCAGGGGTTTGGTCAGGTACGCCGTGGGCGCCAAAGGCAAAGCCTCGTGCACGCTGCCACTGTCGTTGCGGCTGCTCATCAGAATGAACGGCAGCGGTGGATTGCGTCGGCGCTGACGCACGTTACGCAAGACATTCAAGCCATCGACACCGGGCAACTCCCAGTCAACGATCGCCAGGTCGTAGGGAATTTCCGCCAGCCGGTCGATTGCCTGTTGGCCATCGGCGCACAGGTCTACTCGCGCATCGCAGCGCACTTTCAATAACACCTGCTTGAGCAAGTCTCGAGACCACGGGTCGGCCTCGGCAATCAACACCCTCGGTGCAGCGGGTAAATCAACGACAGTCATGCAGCACGCTCCCTCGCAATGCTATGAACCATAGTCAACACTGGCGATTCGAGACAAATCAAATGACCTGAATGTGTTTCAAGAGGCGTAAAAAAACCCGCCGAAGCGGGTTTTTTGTCGATCAGGTCACACACTAGGTGGTCACAGCTCGGAGAAGCACTCTTCGATGATCGCCAGACCTTTGTCCAGTTGCTCGTCCGGCGCAGTCAGCGGTACCAGGACGCGCAGAACGTTGCCGTAGGTGCCGCAGGACAGCAGGATCAGGCCTTTGTCGCGAGCCTTGGCCACAACCGAGGCTACCGCAGCAGCGTTTGGCTTGTGGCTGTCGCCGTTTTCGAACAGCTCGACAGCGATCATCGCGCCCAGGGCACGGACTTCGCCGATCACCGGGTACTTGGCCTGGATAGCCTTGAGGCCAGTCACCAGACGCTCGCCAACAGCTTTACAACGGTCCAGCAGGTGTTCTTCTTCGAACACTTCCATCACGGCCAGGGCCGCAGCGCAAGCGATCGGGCTACCGGCGTAGGTGCCGCCCAGGCCGCCTGGAGCGATGGCGTCCATGTATTCGGCCTTGCCGCACACACCGGCCAACGGGAAGCCGCCAGCGATGGATTTGGCGAAGGTGGTCAGGTCGGCGGACACGCCCATCTGTTCCATGGCGAAGAAGGTGCCGGTACGGCCAGCGCCGGTTTGCACTTCGTCAGCGATCAACAGGATGCCGTGCTGGTCGCACAGGGCGCGCAGACGCTTCATGAACTCTTTAGGCGCGACGTAGAAACCGCCTTCGCCCTGAACTGGTTCGATGATGATGGCAGCGATGTCACGCGGCTCAGCGTCGTTCTTGAAGATGCGTTCGATGCTGGCGATCGAGTCGTCGACGCTCACACCGTGCAGTTCATTCGGGTACAGCGCGCGGAAGATGCCGCCTGGCATCAAGCCCATGCCGGCCGAGTAAGGCACGACTTTACCGGTCAGGCCCAGGGTCATCATGGTGCGACCGTGGTAAGCGCCGGTGAAGGCGATCACGCCAGCGCGGCCAGTGGCGGCACGAGCGATTTTCACGGCGTTTTCTACCGCTTCGGAACCGGTAGTGACCAGCAAGGTTTTCTTGGCGAAATCACCAGGTACCTTGGCGTTGATTTTTTCGCACAGCTCTACGTACGGTTCGTAGGCCAGTACCTGGAAGCACGTGTGGGTCAGCTTGTTCAACTGCTCGGTGACGGCGGCGATGATTTTCGGGTGTACGTGACCGGTGTTCAGCACGGCGATACCGCCGGCGAAGTCGATGAACTCGCGACCTTCAACGTCGGTCACGGTGGCGTTCTTCGCGTGGTCGGCGAAGATCGGGTGAATCTGGCCAACACCGCGCGGTACAGCGGCTTCGCGGCGTTTCATCAGGGATGCGTTTGTCTTGCTCATAAAGTCCTCATTCACCGCTCATCGGGCGGCGTGGTTCAAGGAAAATGCGGCGGGGAGGCAACTACGGCAGCATGCGATGATCGACTGCCACAGCTTTCCCGGCCACAGAGAAAATTCCGTGTGAAGCGCAGAAAGGGACAGCGCTCTCGTGCCCTTTCCGCTTGAAGCAATGCCTTGCCGGGCTTAGATGCCCAGGCAGAGGTATTTGATTTCCAGGTAATCTTCGATGCCGTACTTGGAGCCTTCACGGCCCAGGCCCGACGCCTTGATGCCGCCGAACGGCGCGACTTCGTTGGAGATCAACCCGGTGTTGACGCCGACCATGCCGTATTCCAGGGCTTCAGCCACACGGAACACACGACCCAGGTCGCGCGCATAGAAGTAGGAAGCCAGACCGAACTCGGTGTCGTTGGACATCGCGATCACTTCGGCTTCGTCTTTGAAACGGAACAGCGGCGCCAATGGACCGAAGGTTTCTTCCTTGGCCACAGCAGCGTTTTTCGGCACGTTGGTCAGGATGGTCGGCTCGAAGAAGTTGCCTTCCATGACCTTGCCACCGGCCAGAACGGTTGCGCCTTTGCTGATCGCGTCAGCAATGTGCTCTTGAACCTTGGCCACGGCTTTTTCGTCGATCAGCGGGCCAGTGGTGGTGCCTTCTTCCAGACCGTTGCCGATCTTGAGTTTGGCCACGGCCACTTTCAGCTTCTCGGCAAACGCGTCGTAGACCGAATCCTGAATGTACAGGCGGTTGGCACAGACGCAGGTCTGGCCGTTGTTGCGGTACTTGGAAATGATCGCGCCTTCGACGGCCTTATCCAGGTCTGCGTCGTCGAACACGATGAACGGTGCGTTGCCGCCCAGTTCCAGGGATACTTTCTTGATGTCCTTGGCGCATTCAGCCATGAGCTGGCGACCGATTTCGGTCGAGCCGGTGAAGGACAGTTTGCGAACGATCGGGTTGCTGGTCAGCTCGCTACCGATGTCGCCGGCGCTGCCGGAAACAACGCTGAACACACCAGCTGGAATGCCAGCGCGCTGAGCCAGTTCAGCCAGGGCGAACGCGGAGAACGGAGTTTGCGAAGCAGGCTTGAGCACCATGGTGCAACCGGCAGCCAGGGCTGGGCCGGCTTTACGGGTGATCATTGCGGCCGGGAAGTTCCACGGGGTGATTGCAGCGGTCACGCCGATTGGCTGCTTGATCACGATCAGACGCTTGTCTGGCTGGTGGCCCGGTATCACGTCACCGTAGACGCGCTTGGCTTCTTCGGCGAACCATTCAATGAAGGAAGCGGCGTAAACGATTTCGCCCTTGGCTTCGGCCAATGGCTTGCCCTGCTCGAGGGTCATCAGGCGAGCCAGGTCATCCTGGTTCTCGATAATCAGTTCGAACCAACGACGCAGCTTGTTCGCGCGGTCCTTGGCGGTCAGTGCACGCCAGGCCGGCAGCGCTTTGTCAGCGGCTTCGATCGCACGGCGGGTTTCGGCAGCGCCCATTTTCGGCACGGTGCCCAGAATTTCGCCGGTGGCCGGGTTGTTCACTTTGATCGTCTGACCATTGTCCGCGTCGACCCAAGCGCCATCGATAAAGGCTTGCTGGCGGAACAACTGGGTGTCTTTAAGCTGCATGTCGGCTTTCCTTAACAGCACCGCGGCAGGCGCGGAGCAAATTATGATTGTAGAAAGGCGCCCTATAGGCTGCCGTCAGGGAAATCATTCACTGGGCTGAAGCACATAAATAGCGCACTGATTGATACCGTGCGGTTCAGCACCCAGACAAGAGCGTTTGAAATCTCAAACGAATCCTAGGATCAAAGGGGGTAAAGGACAATAGCCTGTTCGAAAAAAAGAACGAAAACGCCGCATTTGCCTAATTTTTCTGATCAACGTAGCAAACGCAGGTTACGCTTTCAAAAAACACAGGCGATTCAGCAGCATGGACGCACGCAGCACATATGAGTATCATGGCGCCCGCTTGCACCAGTAGCTCAGCTGGATAGAGTACTGCCCTCCGAAGGCAGGGGTCGTGGGTTCGAATCCCGCCTGGTGCACCATACGCTGCAAATGAAAAAGCCTCAGACCTTAGGGTCTGGGGCTTTTTTGTGGGTGACGATTTTTCAACTTCGGACAATGACGTTGTTTTTGGCGGGAACTGAGGGGCTGTGCATCCGCTCGCTATCTGAGGCTTGCGAGAGCGTCAGGGGCAGTGTGTCGCCACGCGAGCCCTGAATCGAGTCTCAGGGGCTGCCACGCGGCTTGGAAGCCATGGTCAGAGCCTTGAACAGGCGGCTCGCCATCAGAACCTCCCTTTAAAGCATGAGGCTCACACCCCAATTGAAATAGAGCACTACGGTATGAACTTTCCAGCGGGCAAAACAAAACCCCTACCTGCATACGCAGATAGGGGTTTCGGAATTTAATCTTGACGATGACCTACTCTCACATGGGGAAACCCCACACTACCATCGGCGATGCATCGTTTCACTGCTGAGTTCGGGATGGGATCAGGTGGTTCCAATGCTCTATGGTCGTCAAGAAATTCGGTAGCCAGGTCGTTTACCTTTCGGTTCACGCTCCAGCGAATGGGTATGTAATAGATTTGTGTGTTTCGTTTCGAATTTTCGACTTTGTATCGTCTTCACACACCGCAATCTGGCCTCTTTCGAGCT